>JACKEQ010000029.1 GCA_020632885.1 Alphaproteobacteria bacterium
CCAGGCGATCCGCGCGGCGGACTCGGTGGTGCTGAACATCGCGGAGGGCATGACGCGCGGCGGGCGGCCCGGTGCGAATCACCTCCGCATCGCGATGGGCTCGGCAGGCGAGGCGTTCGCGGCACTGGACGTGGTGGACTTCAGCGGCTGCGACCAGCGCCGCGCGGACCTCCGCCGCATCGGCGCCATGCTGGCGCGGCTCCGCGTACGCTGAGGTCGCTCGGGCTCGTCCTGCCCGGCGCGTCCGGGTAGGGTGAGCCCTACGGAGGGGCGATGCTGCGCCGCATCCACATCCAGAACGTCCGCATGCTGGAGGACGTGGAGCTGGTCTTCCCGGAGGACCCGGCGAAGCGCTGGCACGTGGTGCTGGGGGACAATGGCGCCGGGAAGACGACGTTCGTGAGAGCCGTCGCCATGGCGTTGCTCCTGCGGGATTCGATGGCGCTGCGGCAGCGCAGGTTTGCCTCGTGGATCGGCCCGAAGCGCGGGGAATGCGTGGCCGCCGTAGATATCGGGCCAAACTACTTTTTCAGAATGAGCTGGCTCGGTCAGAACCCCGTGCTGGACTTTCCCCCAATCCCTGCGCGGGAGATCTTCAGCGCTTCGTTCGGGCCTTCAAGGCGGTTCCAAACGAGCTCTCGCGAGATGGGCGCTCGCGTGAGCCGGCACATCTCGGCGTTCGAGGACGTCGGGTTCGGTGGGGCGCTGGAGTGGATGCAGGACCTGCACGTGAAGGCCCTGGAGGGACGTCGCGACCGGGCGCTGCTCGACCAGCTCGTGCGCTTCGTGAACGCGTCGGGGCTGCCGCACGGCATGCAGCTCACGCGGATCCTGTCGGATCAGGTGGTGTTCACGGACGCGGACGGTGTCGAGGTGGACGCCGACGCCCTCGCGGACGGCTACCGCTCGGTGCTCTTGCTGACCTTCGAGCTGATCCGGCAGATGGCGGAGCACTACGGTGAGGACGGGCTGTTCGAGGAGCGCGATGGCCGGCCCGTCGTGGCGCGCGAAGGCCTCGTGCTCATCGACGAGGTGGACGCGCACCTTCACCCGTCGTGGCAGGCGAAGGTGGGCGACTGGTTCCTGGACGCCTTCCCTCACGTCGAGTTCCTGGTGACCACGCACAGTCCGCTCGTCTGCCGCGCGGCCGCCCGTGGCACGTTGTGGCGTCTGCGTGCGCCTGGTGCCGACGGTCCCCAGATCGTCCAGATCACCGGCGACCAGCTGGACCGCGTCGTCTATGGGTCGCTCCATCAGGCGCTCGAGAGTGAGGCGTTCCTGCTGCCCGGCATCGCCCGGTCAGCCAGGGCCACGGAGAAGCTCGAGGTGCTCGCGGAGCTCACGCGGAAGAGCCGGCGCCACGGCCTCTCTCCGTCGGAGGAGCACGAGCTCGTGGCGCTGCAGGCCCTCTTCCCGGAGCCCTGAGGTGCGACGGGTCGCCGGAGACGTGCCGAAGGGCATCCACGCACAGCTCCGGGAGAAGCAGGCCCGGGTGGACGGAGCAGGCGACTACGCGTCGCGCGTGGCCGCTGCGAAGAGCGCCTGGAAGAAGCAGGACAAGGGCATTCGTGGAGGCCGGAGAGGTGCGGGAGCTGGTGCGTCCGCCCAAGACGCCACCGATCCCGCCGCCCGACGCACCTTCGGCGCTCGTGCATCCACGTGAGGACGACCCGATGGCCTTCCTCGAGCTGGACCTCGAGCGCACGTTCCTGTTCATGCCTGCTGAGGGCCTCTCGCGCGCGGACTGCGCGCGGGCGCTGTTCACCATCGACGTGCTGCACCTCGACGACCGAGAGCACCTCGTCGAGGCGCGTCGCGCGGCCCTACGGTCCTTCAGCGACGCGCTGAACGCCTACGCGGACGAGCGCGATGCAGGCGCGCCCCCGGAGCGCCTGACCTCCAGGAGACGACCTGCAACGGTCCAACCACATCACCGTCTTCCACGAGATGCGTCGCCAGCGCGAGTGGGATCCCGACCTGCGCGCGCTTTTCGTGAGGGTCCCGGAGGCCCTGGACTGGTGAGCGCGAGCCCCCAGGAACGACCGAGACCCGAGACCGAGACCGAGACCCGAGACCCGAGAATCGAGACCCGAGAATCGAGACCGAGATTCGAGATTCGAGATTCGAGATTCGAGATCCGAGCGGTCAGTCGAGATCGAAGCGGAGGCTCCGGCCCATCTCCTGGAAGACCTTCCACTCCTTCCGGTCCGCACCGATCCCCACGGCGATGAAGTAGGTACCGCCCGAGCCCGGCAGCACGAGCTGGTAGATCATGCGGTCCACGCGGGTCTTCGGGTGGGTCGCCAGCGCTTGGAGCTCCACGCCCTCGCGGCCCGCGACCGTGACGCGCTCGACCTGGACGTTCCGCGCCTTCTCGAAGGGGAGCCCGGCCAGACGGGCGCGGGCGAAGGCCTCCAGATCCTCGACGTCCGCGGCTCCCATGCTCGGGCCGGCCATGAAGCGGGGCTCGTCGTCGGGCAGCGGAGGCGCCTTCCCGCCGAGGGTGAACATCTGCATGTTCCCCATGGTGCCGGCCTGGGCGAGGCCGCCGCCCGGCGTGATCGCGTACTTCATGGCCTCGGGCACGTCCGCCGACGTGAGCTCCGCGAGCGTGACGGTCTCGAGCGCCTTGCGCAGGGACGGCAGGCGCGCGTCACCTGCCGGCATGGTGCCCACCACGAACACCGTGCTGCCCTCGTCGCCCTGGATCGCCATCCACTTCTCGACGGTCACGCCCTGGACGGTCTGCTCCACCCGGATGAGCGTGGCCCCGCCGACCTGCGCTCGCTCGAGCTCCTTCATGCCCTTGGTGGCGAGCGCCTCGGCGGTCATCTCGGGGGCGAGGTCGGACGCGGGCACGTTCCGCAGCTCGGTGACGGCGATCGAGGCCATCGCGCCGTCCGTGAAGCCCGGGAACTGCTCGGACAGCACGAAGCCCTCGGGAGGGTCGAGCGTGACGCGGGTCTGGGGGACGGGGGTGGGGGCCGCGAAGGCCATGACGAGGGTGGCGAGCATGCTCCCGGATAGCCCGGCGGAGGCCGATGGGCAGGTCCCGCGGGTCATGGTAGACCCCCGGAGCCACCGGAGGAGTCCCGATGCATCCCCACCACGAAGCCGTCGTCAACACCATCAAGGGCCTCGCCATCGACGCCGTCAACGCGGCGGACTCCGGGCACCCCGGCATGCCGATGGGCGCCGCGGACATGGCCACCGTGCTCTGGACCCAGTTCCTCCAGTTCGTCCCCACCGACCCCACGTGGCCCGACCGCGACCGGTTCGTGCTCTCGGCCGGCCACGGCTCCATGCTCCTCTACAGCCTCCTGCACCTCTCGGGCTTCGACGTCTCGATGGACGACCTGAAGGCCTTCCGGCAGTGGGGCAGCAAGACGCCGGGCCATCCCGAGGTCGGGCACACCCCGGGTGTGGAGACCACCACCGGGCCGCTCGGGCAGGGCTTCGCGACCGGCGTGGGCATGGCGCTCGCCGAGCGTCACCTCCGCGAGACCTACGGGCCCGAGCTCTGCGACCACTGGACCTACGGGATCGTCGGTGACGGCGACCTCATGGAGGGCGTGGCCAGCGAGGCCGCCTCCCTCGCCGGGCACCTGAAGCTCTCCCGCATCGTCTACCTGTACGACGACAACCAGATCACCATCGACGGCGGCACGGACATCGCGTTCACCGAGGACGTCGGGGCCCGCTTCGAGGCCATGGGCTGGCACGTGCTCCACGTGGATGGCCACGACCCCGAGGCCATCGAGGTGGCCATCGACGAGGCCCGCAAGGAGGACGCCCCGAGCCTCATCTGCTGCCGTACGGTCATCGGGCAGGGCTCGCCCAACCGGCAGGGCACCTCGGAGGCCCACGGAAAGCCGCTCGGCGCCACGGAGGGCCGCCTGGCCAAGCTGGCCATCGGGCTCGACCCCGAGCAGACGTTCGTTGTGCTCGACGGCGCCCGCGACGCCTTCACGTCGGCCACCGCGGCCCGCGACGCCTGGAAGGCCCGCCTGGACGCCCACCCGCGCAAGGAGGCCTTCCTGGCGGCCCTGGCCCGCGACGGCGCCGCGGCCATCGCCGGCACGGCCTGGCCCTCCTTCGAGGTCGGGAAGAAGGTCGCGACCCGGAAGTCCAGCGAGGCCGCCCTGAAGGCCATCGTGAAGGCGAACCCCTGGGTCATCGGCGGCAGCGCGGACCTCGCCGGCAGCAACGGCACGCAGGTCGGCACCGCGCACTTCACCCCGGAGGCCTTCGGCGGGAAGGGCACCATCGACTTCGGCGTCCGCGAGCACGCCATGGGCGCCATCTGCAACGGCATCAGCCTCCACGGCGGCGCGCTGCCGTACGGCGCCACCTTCCTGATGTTCCACGACTACCAGCGCCCCGCGCTGCGCCTCGCGGCCCTCATGGGCACGCCAGGCGTGTGGATCTACACCCACGACTCCATCTTCCTCGGCGAGGACGGGCCCACCCACCAGCCCGTCTCCACGCTGCTCGCCATCCGTGCCCTGCCGCGCGTGCGCGTGTGGCGCCCGGCCGATGCGACGGAGACAGTGACCGCGTGGAAGGCGGCGCTCACCTACGACCGCGGTCCGTCGGTGCTCGTGCTGACCCGCCAGGGCCTGCCCACCCTCCACGCCTCGGCCGACGCAGCCCGTGGCGGGTACGTGGTGGAGGACGGTGGCGACGCCCCGGACGTGTGTCTGCTGGGCACCGGGTCCGAGGTGGAGACCTGCCTGGACGCCGCGCGCATCCTGGCGGCAGACGGCGTGAAGGCCCGTGTGGTGAGCCTCCCGTGCCGCGAGCTCTTCTGGGAGCAGGACGCTGCGTACAAGGCCTCGGTGCTGCCGGCCGGCGTGCCGCGCCTCTCGGTGGAGGCGGCGGTGACGCTCGGCTGGGAGCGCTGGACGGGCACCGACGGCGCCCAGGTGGGGCTCGACGACTTCGGGCACTCGGCTCCGGCCGAGGTGCTCGCCGAGAAGCTCGGGTTCACCGGTGCGGCCGTGGCCGCCCGGGCGCGGGACCTGCTCGCCTGAGCCCCGTGCTCAGTGGAGGGGCTCGACCTCCTCCTCGCCGTCCCAGGGCTCGAGACCCAGGGCGTCGAGGAGGGGCCCGGGGTCCTGCTGGATGTCGTCCGCCACCGCGATGAGCCCGCCGCGGACGCGCTGGATCTCGTCGGCGTCCGCGCCGGCGAGGTAGGCCTGCCACGCGTCGTCCGTGGCGCGCAGCTCCCATGCCGCCGCCATGGCATCGACCACCCGGGTCGCGACCACGGGGCGCGGATCGGCCTCGAGGCTCTCGGCGAGCAGGGCGAGCGCGCGTCGGTCCTCGGCGAGCGCGAGGGAGAGCATGTCCGCGGCGACCCGCACGGCCGCGTACAGCGGCGCTCGGTCGGCGAGCAGCTCCACGGCCTCGGGATGCTCCCGCGCGACCCCCATCAGCCGCGGGATCGTCCACAGGGCCTCCGTCGCGACGAGCTCCTCGTCGGTCGCGGTGCGCAGGGCCTCCACGATGGCCGGACCGTCGCCGAACCGCAGCGCGCCAGCCAGCCCTGTCCGGTCGGGGTCCAGGGACGGGGGCTCGGCCACCGCCTCGAACGCCTGGGCCACCCGCTCCCGACGCTCAGGGTCCAGCGACGCGAACCCGGGATCGTGGGGATCCAGCCGTGCACACAGGTCGCGCACGACGTGGCGTCGGAAGGGGTCGGTCTCCCAGCGGGCCGGCAGGCCGGCCAGCAGCCGGCGAGGGGTGACGGCGGCACGGTGGGTCACCAGGCGCGCGTACCCGTCGGCGCGGTCGGGGTCCGAGCCGTCCACCGACGACCAGTGGGGCCAGGGCTCGCTGACGGCCTCGTGAGCCTGGAGGATCGCGTGGATGGCCCGACGTGTGCGGGGCTCGGGACCCCAGCCGGCCGCATCGAGGAGCACGCCGAGCAGCGAGGAGGCCCTGGGGCCTGCGGCCGCGAGCGTCGAGAGCGGCACGTCCAGCGGAGGGTCGCCTTCGCGGTGCAGGACGTCCTCCGGATCCAGCCGGCGTGCCAGCACGAGGAGCGCGTCGAGGTCGGTCGCGGCGGTCAGCAGCCACCGCTCGGCGAGGGCACCGCGCGGAGCGGCGGCCACCAGCGCGTTCGCCCAGGCGTCGCGCTCGGGGAACGCGTACGCCAGCGCGACACGGACGGGATGGGGCCCGTCGTCCACGCTCCCTCGGCCAGCTCCAGGGCCCGATCGTAGGCCGGACCGTCGCAGGTCGCGAGGGCGTGGCGGAGCACCCGCCATGGCCCCGGGTCCCGCGCGAACCCGCCTCCGGGGTGCTGGCCGGGGCAGTCGTCCGACAGGGGCAGGACCGGCCAGTCCTCGCAGAGCCCCAGCCAGGAGAGCAGCGCCGTGAGGGCCCGGGCGGGGGATCGGCTCGCGAGCGCCCCGGTCCACGCGGCCGCGGCGGCCGGTTCCGACGCGAGCACGAACAGCGCAGGGGCGTCCGTCGCGGGGGCGTCCGGTGCGCCACGGTGGATCGCCAGCAGCGCGTCGCGCACGGGCCCGTCGGCCTCCTCGGCGCACTGGCCGAGGTAGTCGGCGTGCTCCGCCACGAAGTCGGCCAGGGCCTTCGGCGTGACCTCCAGGGGAGGAGCCGGATGCCGGCGGAACGGGTGCAGGTGGTGCGCCACGTGCTCCAGGTACAGGCCCGGCGGACGGTCCGGCGCGGCGGGCGGGGTCGTCTCCACCCAACCCTGCGCGAGGCGCTCGGCGATCGCGCAGTCCAGCGCGTGCAGCATGGCCTCCGGGTCGGTGAACGCGCGGGAGCCCGTCCATCCACCGTCGTCCTCGCGCGTCGCATACCGGACGGCCGCGTGATGGGTGGCCCAGCGGCGACCCTCGCGTGTGAACGTCCGCTCCCAACGCATCGTCACGTCACTCGCGCTGACCGGCGAACAGGCGGCCGAGCGCCCGTCCTGCCTCCACGATGGGGCCTCCGTGCACGTCGCAGCGCTCGGTGGGCACGGCGTCCTCCGGGAAGGTCTCCTCGTAGGTGTGCACGCACTGGGGACGGGCGATCCGCCCGGAGTCCTCGCACACCCGGGCCACGACGAGGCCCTCCGGCAGGGCGTCGTCGGCCGAGAGGGTGCCGGACGCCGCCACGAACCGGGCCCACACGGGCAGGGCGGCCCTGGACCCCGGCAGGCCGAGCTCGCCGGTGTCGTTCCCGACCCACACGGCCACCGCGAGGGACTCGGTGAACCCGACGAACCAGGCGTCGCGCCCGCCGGTCGTGGTGCCGGTCTTGCCGCCCACGTGGCCGTGCACGCCGTACGCCTGGACGCCCTGGCCGGTGCCGCGCTCGATGACGCCCTCCAGCACGCTCGTCGCGAGGGTCGCGGCGCGCGCGCTCGCCAGGGGCTCGGCGTGGTGCTCGAGGTCGAGCACGCTGCGGCCGTCGCTCTCGCCGATCCAGTCGACCAGCCAGGGCTCCTGGAGCGTGCCGCCCCCCGGGAACACCGTGTAGGCGCCGGCCAGCTCGAGCGGCGTGACCTCGAAGCCCCCGAGGGAGGCCGACGGGAGCTGGGTGGCCTTGGAGAGCCCGGCCGTCCGGTAGAACGTCTGGAGCTTGCCGGGCCCGACCTGCTCGGCCAGCAGGACGGCCGGGATGTTCCGGCTCGTCTCGATGGCCCGGCGGACCGTGATGTCGCCGAGGAACCGGTCGTCGTAGTTCTTCGGCGTCCACGACTTCCCGTCGATGCGCCGGGTGATGGGCGTGTCGGCGATGGTCGAGAGCGGCGTGAGGCTACGGTCGCCGTCGAAGGCCGCGAGCAGGGTGAGGGGCTTCACGGTGCTGCCGGCCTGCCGCCACGCGCTGGTGGCCCGGTTGAACGGGCTCCCGCCGTAGCTCCGGCTGCCGACCATCGCGGCGACCGCACCCGTCCGCACGTCCACGGCCACGAGGGCCACCTGCGCACCGCGCGCCTGGGGCCAGGACGCCTCCACCTCGGCCATCCCGTTGGCGACGGCCTCCTCGGCGGCCCGCTGCAGCACGGGCTGGATGGAGGTGTGCACGTGGTAGCCCCGTCCGGCCAGGGCTCCCTCGCCGATGTGGCGCTCGGCGTCGTCCACCGCGATGTCCACGGCCCAGGGTGCCCGACGGATGGCGCCGGGCAGCGCGCCGCGCATCACGAGGGGACGGCGCTTGGCGGACTCCGCCTGGTCGGCCGTGATGGCACCGACCTTCACCATCTGGTCGATGACGAGGTTCCGTCGCTCCTCGGCCCGCTCGGGGTGCCGGGTGGGCGAGAAGGCGTTGGGTGCCGGGATGACCCCGACGATGGTGGCGGCCTGCTCGATCTCGAGGTTGGCGGCGCTCACGCCGAACCAGGCGCGCGCCGCGTTCTCGACGCCGACGAGGGGCACGCCGCCCATCTGCCCCAGGTAGACCTCGCGGAGGTAGAGCTCGAGCAGCTCGTCCTTGTCGAGCTCGCTCTCGAGGGCCGCCGCGAAGAAGACCTCGCGCACCTTCCGCCGCATGGTGCGCTCGGGCGTGAGGAAGAGGTTCTTCGCGAGCTGCTGGGTGAGGGTGCTCCCGCCCTCGCCACCGCTCCCCACCACGGCCTTCAGGGTCGCCCGGAGCAGTCCCCAGGGGTCGATGCCCATGTGCTCGCGGAAGCGCTGGTCCTCCATCGAGAGCAGCGCCGGCTCGATCCAGGGGCTGACGGTGGAGAGATCGACGTCCTGCCGCCGCCCGTCCCAGTCGCCCACGGTGGCGAGCACCGTGGGACGGAGCACGGCGGGCGCGCCCTCTGCGAGCTTGCCGTCCTCGATGCGCAGGCGCACCCGTCCGCCCTCCACGCCGCGCATGGGGGCCGTGTAGACGTCGAAGCCGTCGGGCAGCACCGCGAACTCGCCGGCGCCGTCGGGCCGCACGTGGGCGGGGTCCACGCGGTCGACGCGCTCGTAGCCGGCCGCCAGGAGGTCGCCCGCGATGGCGCTGGGGCTCACGGCCTGCCCGGGCCGGACCTCCACGGGTGCCGACCAGATCACGCCGGGCACGGTGCGGGGTGGATCGGCGATCCACGTGGTGACGTCCGACTTGGCGCGCATCCAGAGCAGCGCTCCGGTGATGGCGAGCCCGCAGGTCACACCGGCCGACCAGGTGAGCGCCTCGCGCGCGATCGCAGCGCGCCAGGAGCCCTTCGCGACGGGCGTGGTGACGGGGCCCTTCTTGCGCGCCCGCGGCTTCCCCGGGGCCTTGGCGGGGCCCTTCGGCTTGGCGGCCCGGGTGCGTGGGGCCTTCGCCGCCTCGGTCTTCGGGGCGGGGGAGTCCGCCTTCGCGGCGGTCTTCTTCGGGGCGGGCTTCGCGGGCGTGCGGGACGACGCGCGCTTGCCCGGCGGCGTGCCTGGGGTGCGCTTGGACATCGGTGTGGCCGGGGAGGCGGGGGAGGGAAGGGGCAGCGAGGACCCAGAGGGTATCACGTGCGGGGGTTCGGGTGGTCGACTCCCGACGAGTCTGTTACTTCGAAAATGAAAGTCGTTTTCATCTAGGACGAGGTCGCGCCCCGGACCCCCGGGGATCGCATGTCCCCCGGAACCACCTGGGCTCCGGGGCGCGACCCTCCCTCCTCACCTCCGGTGTAAGCTCGCCCCGTTCCGCGCGTTGGGCGCCCGGAGGTACCGATGCTCACCCTGCTGGCTCTCGCCCACGCCGATCCCTGTGGCATGGTCCCCCCGGCGTGGATCCCCCCCGGCGAGCCCGGGATTCAGCGCCAAGGCGACCAGGAGACCTACGTGTTCTTCGCCGATGGCGTGGAGACCATCGCCATCCGGCCCGGCTTCACGGGCTCCGTCGACGAGTTCGGGATGCTGATCCCGATCCCCGCCGCCCCCGCGCTCCGGAAGATCGGCGACGCCACCTTCCAGCAGCTCGCGAAGGCCGTCGATCCACCGCAGGTGCAGGTCCACTTCTACGACCCGCGCGAGATGCAGCGGAGGTCGCGCATCCCGTCCTCGGCGCCCATGCGGGCGGAGAAGTCCGCTGCCTCGGCGGATGGGGGGCTGCGCTTCGACGAGGTCCGCGTGGTGAACCAGGAGGCCATGGGGATGTACGAGGTGGCCGTCCTGGAGGCCGGCAGCCCCAAGGCCCTCGAGCGCTGGATGACCGAGCGCGACTACCGCTACCCGGACGGCATGGACGACGTCGTGAACGACTACGTGCGCTCGGGCTGGCTGTTCGTGGCCGTGAAGACCCGCGTGCAGCAGGCGGCCGGCGTGGAGCCCCGACCCGGCATGCGGAGCGTGAAGCCGGGCCTCCCCGAGGGGGCGACCTTCAACGGGGCCGTCCAGGGCATGGCGTTCCGCTTCCGGGTGTCCGAGCCCGTCGTCCCCATGCGGCTCTCGACCTTCAACGGCGACACGGCCGTCAACCGGGTCTACATGCTGGCGGACCGTCCCGTGCGCGTGAAGGACCGTCCCGAGTCCCTCGTCGTCCGGCAGGTGGACGGGAGCTCGCTGTTCGCGAACGTCGCGCAGCCCCTGCCCGTCACGTACTCCAACGGCACGGAGGAGGACCTCCCGGCCCAGTACCGCGAGCAGCTGGCCACCCTGCGCGACCCGGCTCCCCACAACGGTGTGGCGAGGGACCTCATGGCCTCCGACCTCCTCTCCGTCCGTCGCGGCGAGCTGGCGCTCCCGTTCGAGACCCGCGAGAAGGAGCTGCTGAACCTCAACGAGGCCCTCGGCCTGCGCGGCGCCGAGGTCGACAAGCTCGTGGAGGACGCCGTCGCCGAGATGCGCAACGAGGCGCTCACAGGCCTGGTGCCCGAGCTGAAGGGCTACGTGCTCACCGTGCTGGACGGCGACTTCGGGCAGTCCTGGCTGCGCGAGAACAACCTCACCTTCACCGGCTACAGCATGGACGTCGCGAAGAACGACGCCGGCCACTGGACGCGCGGGGGCGGCTACGCGGGCTCGATGTCCGTGCCGATCGACCGTGGCGGTGGCATGTGGCCCTTCTGATGGAGCGTGCATGCTGGCCTTGATCGCTCTCGCCGTCGCGGACCCCTGCGGCATGGTCCCGCCCGCCTGGGTCCCCGCCGGCACGCCCGGCATCCAGCGTCAGGGCGACCAGGAGACCTACGTCTTCTTCGCGGACGGCGTGGAGACCATCGCCATCCGGCCCGGCTTCACCGGCACCGTCGACGAGTTCGGGATGCTCATCCCCGTCCCGGCGGCCCCGGCCCTGCGCAAGATCGCGGACGCCACCTTCACGCACCTCGCGGCCGCCGTGGACCCGCCGTCGTTCCAGGTGAGCTTCTACGACCCCCGCATGGTGGACTACGCCGAAGAGGACATGTCGATGGCGTCGGAGAAGGGCTCCGGGGGTCCGCCGCCCTCCGCCGGCCTGCAGTTCGACGAGGTCCGCGTGGTGAACCAGGAGGCCATGGGGATGTACGAGGTGGCCGTCCTGGAGGCCGGCAGCCCCAAGGCCCTCGAGCGCTGGATGACCGAGCGCGACTACCGCTACCCGGACGGCATGGACGACGTCGTGCTGGACTACGTGAAGGCGGGCTGGCTGTTCGTCGCCGTGAAGACCCGCGTGCAGCAGGCGGCCGGCGTGGAGCCCCGACCCGGCATGCGCGGCGTGAAGCCGGGCCTCCCCGCGGGGGCGACCTTCAACGGGGCCGTCCAGGGCATGGCGTTCCGCTTCCGGGTGCCCGAGCCCGTCGTCCCCATGCGGCTCTCGACCTTCAACGGCGACACCGCGATCAACCGGGTGTACGTCGTCGCCGACCGGCCCGTGAAGGTCGTGGGGCGCCCGGAGAGCCTGGTGGTGCGGCAGGTCGAGGGCACCGCGCTCCTCGCGAACCTGACGGAGCCCCTCCCGGTGACCTGGTACAACGGGAAGGAGGAGGATCTGCCGAAGGAGTACCGGGAGCAGCTCGCCACCCTCCGCGACCCCGGGCCGCACAACGGCGTCGCGCGCGACCTCATCGCGTCGGACGTCCTCGCCCTCTCCCGCGGGGAGCTCGCGCTGCCCTTCGAGACCCGCGAGAAGCACCTGCTCAACATCAACGAGTCCCTGGGGCTGCGGGGAGCCGAGGTGGACAAGCTCGTGGAGGACGCCGTGCAGTCCGAGCGCGACGAGGCCCTGGCGGGCACGGTACGCACGCTCGACCGCTACACGCTCACCGTGCTCGACGGCGACTTCGAGCAGGGCTGGCTGCGCGAGAACAACCTCGCCTTCCAGGGGCACCGCATGGCCGCTGCCCGCAACTCCGCGGAGGCCTGGCGGCGCTCGGAGACGACGGTGGGTTGGCTCAGCGTTCCGCTGGACGGGGCGGGGATGGACCCCGGCCAGGGCAACGGTCCGGACGGCCGCTGGTGGTGGCCGTTCTGAACGGTCAGTAGAAGTCGTCGGCGTCGCGACCCTTGGCCTCCGGCACGGCCCGGATCTGCTCGGCCATGGCGCGCGCATGACCGAACCGCTCTTCGGGCTTCACCTGGAGCGCCTTGTCCACCACGTCCGCGAGGTGCTCGCTGACGTGGGGCGCGATGCGACGGACGCCGATGAAGCGGCCGCTCACGATGGCCTGCTGGAGGGCGTAGTCGGTCTCGCCCTCGAAGGGCAGCCGGCCCGTGAGCATCTCGTAGAGCACGACCCCCAGGCTGAACAGGTCGCTGCGGGCGTCCACCCGCCTGGACCCGTCGACCTGCTCGGGGCTCATGTACGCGGGCGTGCCCATGGCGACCGCCGTGCGCGTGCGGGACTTCAGGTGCACCTTGGCCACCCCGAAGTCCATGAGCCGCACCTGCGTGCCGAGGCCCGTGACGGGCTCCACGAGGAGGTTGCCGGGCTTCACGTCGCGGTGCACGACGCCGCGGGTGTGGATGTAGGACAGGGCACCACAGGTCTGGCTGGACCAGCGGCAGGCCTCCCGGGGCGCGATGGGGCCGCGGGTGATGAGGGTCTCGAGGGTGTCGCCCACGAGGTGGTCCATGACGAGGCCCGCGATGCCGGGCTCGCTGACGATGTCGGTGACGCGGACGAGGCTCGGGTGGCGGAAGCGCGCCTGGAGCTTCGCCTCCTCCAGGAACCGCTCGAGCAGGTGCTCCTCGCGGAGGAGGTGGGGCAGGAGGACCTTGAGCGCATGGGTGGACTCCAGGACCCGATGGCGGACCCGGTACACCACGGCCATCCCGCCGAGGCCGATCTCCGCCTCCACGACGTAGTTCCCGACCACCTGGCCCGGCTCGAGCAGGCCGCTCATCGCGAGAACGTCAGCGGGTACTGGAAGGACATCCCATCCGGCATATCGTGGGCCGGAAAGCGCGTGTAGCGGAACACGTTCTCCACGCAGCGCGCGGTGGTGGCCGAGAGTGCACCGGCGGAGATGGTGTACGTGTTGGTCACCCGCCCGTCACACGCCACCGTCACCTCCACGATCATCTCGTACTCGCCGTGCAGACCGGAGGGCAGGCAGCGGTTCATCCTCGACATCCGCCGGCGCAGGGCGCCCTTGATCTGGCTCTGCGACAGGCCCTTGGCGGCCACCATGTCGCCTGCGCCGGTGATCGTCTTGCATCGGGTGCGGGAGTTGCTGCGCGGACGTGGCGAGGCCTTCTTCCCGGCGCTCGACACGGGCTCGGGCGCCAGCGGTTCGGTGCCCGCCGGGACGTGGAGGAGCACGACCGTGCCGGGCTCCAGCTCTTCGAAGCCCGGGTTCCAGGCCTCGAGCTCCTCCTCCGTCACCCCCCACTTCCGGGCGACGCTCGCGCGCGTGTCGCCGTCCTCGAGTGGGTAGAGCTTGGGCTGACGGAACTGGATCGCCTCGTGGGCGGAGTCGTCGGTGGGCGTCTGGATGCACGCCCCGAGCAGCACCAGGAGGAGGCCGATCATCGCAGGCGCTCTGCGCGCCAGACGCCCTGCTCGTCGGGCATCACGAGCCACACCTTGCCGCCCGCGACCATGCGCAGGGACTGGAGGGGGATCTCGCGGTCGGCCGGCTTCATGCGGAGGACGCGCCGGGCGTTCTCGGCCACGATGGCGCGGGGGCGGAGGACGAGGGTGTCTTCTCCTCGATCCACGAGCTTCTCGGAAGGCATCCCGTGGACGAGGGGGACCCAGCGGATGCCGCGACCGCCCCAGAGGCGCCCGATCCAGCGCTGGACGGTGGCGACCGTGCCCTTGTTGCCGGGGACCACGAAGAACACCCAGCTGCCCTTCTCGACCTCGGCGGTGAGCCCGGGGAGGTCCGCCAGCAGCTCGTTCGCCGCGATGCGCGACTCCATCTTGTGCGTGGACATGCCGTGCACGATCGGGCTGTGCCAGAGGAGCCCGACCACGAGGAGCACCTGGGGCACGAGCTCCCAGCGCCGGCCGTGCTGCACGGTCTCGCGGAGCTGCCAGGCCACCAGGAGCGCGAGGGGCACCACCATCGGGAAGGCCTGGCGCCAGAACCACGTGCTCACGAGGGCGAACAGCGCGCCGTAGCCGAGCATCCAGAGCAGCAGCAGCCAGGCGAGGGGCTTGCGGCGGCCCTCGAGCAGCGGGCGGGCGACGAGGTCGTAGAGGTACCAGGAGAGCACGCCGAACAGCAGGACCCGGGCCACCTGGGTGAGGTCCATGCCGAGCACGTCGGGCCAGAAGGCGCGGAATGGGTTCGGTGCGCCGCTCATGGACACCGGGAACCACGTGTAGTCGAAGGCCGCTCCGACGATGGCGTGACCCCAGAAGCCGATGGGCTGGGTGAGGGTCTTCACGCCGTCGCGGGTGAAGGCGAAGTAGTGCTTCACGTACCCGCCGGTCCACCCGATGATCGCGAAGCGCAGCCCGATGGCGACGGCCGCCCCGACGAACGGCGTGAAGCTCCGGGCGAGGGCGTCGCGGGCCCCGGAGCCGCGGATGTGCAGCACGAGCAGCGGGAGGAGCGGCAGCACGACGTAGGCGACCTCGTTGGAGAGGAAGCCGAGCACCAGCAGGAGCCCGCCCAGGAACGACCACCCGGTGAGCGTGCTCTCCCGGCGGAGCCCCTCGACCCAGAGCGCCAGGCCGGCCGTGGAGAACAGCACGGCGAGGGAGTAGCTCCGGCGCGCCAGGAACGGCACGATCTCCTCGACCACGGGATGCCCCGCGAAGATCAGCGCGGCGAGCACCATGAACACGTCCGCGCGGCCCACGAGGGCCCGGAAGAGCGCGCCCACGGCCACGGTCGCGAGGCCGAACAGCACCATGTCCGTGGCCCGGTAGACCTCCGGGCCCCAGCCGCCCCAGGCGTAGTCGAGGGTGTAGGTGAGAGCCGCCACCGGCCGGTAGCCGACGAAGTGGGAGGTGGCGAACACCCAGTCCGCCCACGCGGTGCGGTCCGGTGCGCCCCGGATCACCCACTTCACGGCGTCGATCTTCCACGGGAAGTGGTGGAGGATCGGGCGGAACGGCAGCACCCCGAGCACGGCGACCGCCACGACCGCGAGCCACAGCAGCGGCTCGCGCAGCGGGTGCTGTGCGGGTGGAGCTCGGTCGGTCACGGCTCCCGTGTTATCCGAACCTCCTGAAATCTGCCGTAAGCGACTCCTTCGCGCGGCCTGCCTACGTTCTCCGCATGACCGAATCCCTCCTCGCCTTCCTGTCCACGCTGTCCACCGGCACGGTCCTGCCCGTCCCGGAGGAGGGTGTCCTGCTCGGGATCGCGGCCACGCACCCCGAGTCCGCCGGGCTCGTCGCTGTCGGCGTCGCGTCGTTCCTGGGGCTCGCCGTGCGCGACTTCACCCTGTTCCTGCTCGGCCGCACGGTGGGCCGGCAGGTGTTCCGCTGGCCCCTGCTGCGCCGGATCGTGGGAGACGCGCCGGTGGCGAGCCTGTCCGATGGGGCCGCGCAGAACGCGGTGCGCTCGATCGTCGCCGCACGGATGGCCTTCGGCGTGAAGGCGGCGGCTCAGGTCACGCTCGGGGCCGTCGGGGTGCCGGTGTCCACGCACCTGATCGTCAACGCGCTCGTGCTGGCGGTCTGGGTGCCGCTCTGGCTCGCGCTCGGCGCCTGGTTCCACGGCCCGGCCGTCGCCTTCCTGGCCTGGATGTCGGCCAACAAGGGCCTCATGGCCGCCATGCTCGCGATCGTCGCGGCGGCGTGGGTCACCCAGCGGATGGCCGAGGCTCACGACGCCGAGGAGGCGGAGTCCACGGGCAACAGTGCGCGCACGGCGTCCAGCGCGTCGGCGTCCTCCGGCCTCTTGTCGGGCCGGTAGCGCTTCACTCGCGCGAAGCGCAGCGCCATGCCGCCCGGGTACTGGGAGCTGGCCTGCACGTCGTTGAACGCGATCTCCACGACCAGCTCGGGCCGAACGAAGACCTGCCAGTCGTTCCGTCCGGTCTCGAGCTCGAGGAGAGCGGTGGTCTGCCAGGCGAGCAGCTCGTCGGTGAGCCCCTTGAACGTCTTCCCCAGCATCACCGGCTCGCCCGTGGCGGGGTCGATGGCGCCGAGGTGGAGGTTCGAGAGCGTGCCCTCCCGCCGACCCGAGCCCCACTCGGCGCCGAGCACCAGGAGGTCGAGCGTGTGGGTCGGCTTGACCTTCAGCCACGACCGGCCGCGGGCGCCCGCCTGGTAGATGCCCTGGGGGTCCTTCACCATCACGCCCTCGTGCCCGAGGTCGGTCGCCGCGTCGTAGGCGGCCTCGGCCTCGTCGGGGTCGCTCACCCGCGTACGCGCGATGCGGTAGCGCGCCGGGACCTGCATGAGCTCGCGGAACCGGCGCTCGGCGGCCCAGTCGATGGTCTCGTCGTCACCGAGCAGCAGGCAGTCGAAGACCTGCAGGGCGAGCGGGACCTCGTAGCGCAGGCTGGCCACGTCGACCTTCCGCCCGAACCTCCGCATCGTGGTCTGGAACGGCCTGGGGCGCCCGTCGGGGTGGAGCGAGATGGCCTCGGCGTCCACGATGAACCGCGCCCACGGCAGCCGGCTGGCGGCCTCGACCACGTCCGGCACCATGGAGGTGACGTCGTGGAGGTTGCGCGTGTAGGTCCGGATCTGCGAGCCATCCCGGTGGATCTGGAGCCGCACGCCGTCCAGCTTGTGGTCCACGAAGGCGTCCTGACCGAGCAGGACCATCGCCTGGACCGGGCTCTCCGCGGTCTGGGCGAGCATCGGGCGGAGGGGTCGGAAGAGCTCGATGCGGAAGGTGTCCAGGCCCGCCTCGCCGCGGGTGAGCGCGGTGGTGGCGACCCTCGGGAGGTCGCCGACGAGCATGAAGGCGCGCTGCACGCGCTGGAGGCGGATGCCGCTCGCTTCGGCGATGGCGTCGAGCAGGAGCCCCTCGGTGGCGCCCTGACGGAGCTCGCCGTTGAGGAGGCGCACCAGGAAGAGCCGCTCGTTCTCCCGGACGGTCCCGAGGAGACGCTGGAGCTCCGCCAGCCGACGGGCGTTCGAGCCGGGCCCGCCCTCCGCGAGGATCCGGTCGAACACGGCGTCTACATCGGGGACCGAGAGGCCTCCGGTGGCCGCGGGCTGGTGGAGCTCGCGCCAGGCCGTCTGCACGGTGCTCGGGCCGATGCCGATGCGCCCCTGACGCAGGGTGCCCGCCAGCCAGCACGCCACGGTGGGGAGATCGGGGCCGGCGTCGCGCAGGCAGGCCGCCAGGGCCTCGCGCTTCCGGGTACGACTCCGTGTGTCGCGCACCGTCTCCCAGGTGCCCACGACGCGCTCCAGGAGCATCAGCCCACCACCTGGACCTCGTCGCGGCTGACGCGCTTCACCAGAGCGTCGAGGATGGCGACGGTGTGCTCGTCCTCGGCGTAGACGTCCCGGAGCTGGCCCGCGAGGTCCTTGGCCCGCCGGAAGCCGGTGATCAGGTCGCCCGCGATGTCGGTCTGGCTCTCGAGCATCTGCACCACCTCGACGAGCGGTGTGCCCTTCGACCAGGCCATGCCGATCGGGATGAGCACAGGGTCGAAGGGGTACTGCTCGCCCGTGAGCTCCTCGGCGTCGACGACACGGGGTGCGTGGCGGACCCGCGAGATCCGGGTGGCCAGGGTCCGGTCGCGCTGGCGCGCCCGGAAGTTGGGCTTCACGTGCCGCGCGAGCTCGTTGGTCAGGGCGCAGAGCACCCCGAAGAGCTCGTGTGGGTCGAGGTCCTCGAACATGCCCTCGAGCACCAGCTCGCACACCAGGATCTCGGACATCTGGAGGTGGGAGAGGATCCGGGCGCCCGCGTTGAACCCGTTGTCGGCCGTGAGGTAGCCGATGTGCCGGAGATACGCGAGCTTGCCCTGGAACTCCTCCCAGCACCGTCCACGGTCGCGCTCGGCGCGCTTCTGCATGCGGCGCTCGCGCTTGTCGTCCGCGCTGGAGTCCAGACGGTCGGCCGTGCGGTGCCGCCACCAGTTCAGGAACGACTTCTCGACGATCTCCCGGCAGCGCTCGGGACCGTACGTCTCGATGAGGTTCACCACGCTGTTCCAGGACAGGTTGAACCCGCTGCGGACGGGCTCCACGCGGCTCTCGGCGTAGCGCTGGAGCTGCGGGCGGGCGTCCTGGTAGTCGCCGAGATCGAGCCGCACGACCACGTGCCCGACCTCGTCCATGCCACGGCGGCCCGCGCGCCCGGCCATCTGCATGAACTGGCGGGTGGTGAGGGCCGCGAAGGCGCGGCCGTCGAACATCTTGAGCCCGTCGAACACCACGGTGCGGGCGGGCAGGTTGATGCCCAGCGCGAAGGTGGACGTGCAGAAGAGCGCCTTGATCAGGTGGTCTTCGTAGAGCTCCTCGACCAGGGCCTTGAGCTGCACGTGCAGGCCCGCGTGGTGGAACGCGATGCCCTTCATGTAGAGGGCGCGCAACTCCTGGTCGAGGGCGGCTCCGAGCGCCGGGGCGCGCTCCCGGAGCACGGCCTCCAGGCGGGCGGACTCGTCCGCGTCGAGCAGGGAGCCCGCGTGCTCGCCGAGACGCCTGGCGCAGAGCTCGGTGTCGCGGCGGGAGAACACGAAGTAGAGGTAGGGGAGGAGGTCGGCCTCGACGACGAGGTCGTGGAGGTCGTTCGGGTGCGTGCGCCGGGCCGGACGCCGACCGCCGCGCCCCCCTCGATCGCCGCGTCCACCGCGCCCTCCGCGGCCCCGGCCGCGCCCACGACCACCGCGCGCGTCGCGACCGGCCTCCGCGAGGATGCGGTGGCCCTTGCGCTTGAACTGCCGGTCGTACTCGGCGGGCGAGACGATTCCGGTGTCCACGCACGCGTAGTGGATCTCGAGCGGCACGGCTCGCTTGGTCTCGGTGACGGTGACCACCTTCCGCTCGCGGACGTCCTCGAGCCAGGCCGCGAAGTCCTGGAGGTTCGACAGGGTGGCCGACAGCCCGACGATCTGGACGGGCTTGGGCAGGTAGATGAGGACCTCCTCCCAGACGGTGCCGCGGTCGCGGTCGTCCAGGAAGTGGATCTCGTCGAGGATCACCGCCTGCAGGTGGGGCAGCGTCTCCCCCGAGAGGAGCATGTTCCGCAGGACCTCGGTGGTCATCACGCGGCACGGGGCGTCGCGCCGGATGACGAGGTCTCCGGTGACCAGGCCGACCTTCTCCTCGCCGTACAGCTTCACGTAGTCGCGGTACTTCTGGTTGGAGAGCGCCTTGATCGGGGCGGTGTAGATCACCTCCCGGCCGTTGGAGAGGGCGTCCTCCACGATCCAGTCCGCGATGATGGTCTTCCCGGTGCCCGTGGGTGCGGCGACGAGCGCGCAGTGCCCCTCGCGGAGGGCGGCGATGGCGTCCTCCTGGAACCGGTCGAGGACGAGGCCGCGGTACTCCATCAGGTCGCCGCGTCGGGGTCGGCGGCGAGCGCGTTGCCGTCCGCGGCGATCTTCGCGTCCACGTCGGCCTTCCAGGCGGGTGGCTCCCGACCGTTCTCGAGGGCGTCGAGGGTGACCTCGAGGCGGTGCTGGCAGTCGGCGTCCACGAACTGCCCGAGCTCGATGAGCTGGGTGGTGCGCGGATCGACGTAGGCGTACGCCGAGAGCTGTGCGCGAGAGAGCCCCAGCGCCTTCCGGCGGTCCTTGATGTCGGCCATTCGGTCCTCCGCCGGGCAGCCTATCTCACGCTGCTCGCGCCGCGGAGGGAGACGCCCAGAAACACGAAGGCCCCTCCGAGTGAGTCACTCGGAGGGGCCTGTGATGGTACTCCCAAGGGGAATCGAACCCCTGCCTTCGCCGTGAGAGGGCGATGTCCTGACCGCTAGACGATGGGAGCGTTGAAGTTGATTGGCCCGCCAGGGCTCGAACCTGGAACCTCTGGAGCCAGAATCCAGTGTCTTGCCAATTCGACCACGGGCCAGCTACGACCCCTAGTTAACCCCACCCCCCGACCGCGCAAGAGCCGTGCGATCACTTTCCCGTGAACCGTGCTCCCACCATGCCTTCTGCTGCGATCAGGGGTACTGCTGGAGCTCCAGCTCGTAGGGGGCCAGGCGGTTGCGCACGCTGTCGAACCACTGCTCCTCGCGCTTCAGCACGCTGCCGTGGAGCGCACGAGCGTCCTCCCACCGCTTCTTGTCGGAGAGTGCGAGCGCCTCGCCCATGTCGGTGTAGGCGCGCGACCGATCCGTCCACGTGGTGACGAGGGTGGTGTGGAGCTCCTTCCACGCGTCGGGGGCTTCGACCAGCTCGGCCTGCATGTGCAGGTGGCGCGAGAGGGGCACCACCTCCTCGTCCCAGCGCTTCACGAGGGCGTCGCCCTCCATGCGGCCGTTGTAGATCTCCGCCGCGAGCTGGAGCCGGCGCTCGGCGAGCAGGCGGTTCTCGAGCATCAGGGGCTGGACTTCGGTGATGTAGCGGGCCGCTTCGTTCCGCTCGGGGTCGGACGCGGGACAGCCCAGCAGCAGCGCGAGGGGCAGGGTCAGAGACATCGGCGGGAGCATACCCCAGCGGCGCTCGCCTTGCCCGGTCGGCGACACCAGGGTACCGGCCGACGTGGAGGTCCCGTGCGCGTTCGCGTGGAGGCGATCCCCGCCGCCGGCAAGACGGTGGTCGCGGGGCTCGAGGACGGTTGGGCCCGCGAGGCCGCCGCAGCTGCGGTGGACGCGGAGCCGGAGGCCCTGGAGGCGCGCCTGCGCATCCTGCCCGTGAAGAAGGGTCGGGTGACGATCGAGGTCACCGCCCGCGCTGCGCATCCGGCCACCTGTGATCGCTGTGGCGAGCCCCTGAGTCACGTCGTGGAAACCGAGGTCGCCCTGACCTATCTGCCTACGGGCGAGGACGCGGGGCGCCGTGATGACGACGAAGGTGTGGAGCTGGCAGAGGACGACCTCGACCTGGGGTGGTATGAGGACGGGTCGCTCGTGCTGGCGGACGTCCTCACCGAAGCGCTGGCTCTGGCCACCCCGAGCCGCACGGTGTGTGAGGACACGGCCGGATGCGACGCCCGCACGGAGTCCCTCCTCGCGGAAGCGAAGCGAGACTCCGGCGGTCACCCCGCCTTCGCCGCACTGAAGAACCTGCAGAACTGAAGCGAGAGAGCCATGGCTGTTCCGAAGAAGCGTATGTCCCGTCGTCGTCGCGACATGCGGCGCGCCCACGATCACCTCACCTTCACCGCGGCCGTCGAGGCGTGCCCGGAGTGTGGGGGCCTCAAGCTCCGCCACCGTGTGTGCGAGGAGTGCGGCACCTACCGGGGCATGAAGGTCCTCGAGGTCGACTGACCCCCTGATGCTGCCCATCGCCGTCGATGCGATGGGGGGCGACCACGCCCCCGCGGCCATCGTCGCGGGAGCCGTGCGTGCGGCCCACGCCGGGACCCCTGTGGTCCTGGTGGGCGACGCCGTGCGCCTTCGACCCCTGGTCGACACCGAGCTGCGCAAACGCCTGCGCAGACGGGAGATCGACCTCACCGTCGAGCATGCTCCAGACGCGGTCGGTATGGCCGATTCGCCGTCGTCCGTGCGCAGCCGGCCCGACACGAGCGTCCGTCGCACCGTACAGCTCGTGGCCGAAGGGAAGGCCGCCGCGGCGGTGTCGTGCGGGAGCACCGGGGCCACCCTGTTCGCCGCCGTCCTCGATCTCGGCACCCTCGAGGGCGCCGATCGTCCGGCCATCGCCACGATGTTGCCCCGTCGCGACGGGGGACGGCTGGTGCTGCTCGATGCCGGTGCCAACGTGGACTGCCGGCCCGAGCTCCTCGCGAGCTTCGCCCAGCTCGGCGCGGCCTACGCGGAGGTGTCGGGGGTTCCGCGCCCCCGCGTGGGGCTGCTCGCGAACGGCGAGGAGGACGGGAAGGGCAACATGCAGGTCCGCGCGACCCTGCCCCTCCTGCGGTCCCTGGATCTCGACGTGGTGGGCAACGTGGAGCCTTCGGCCGCCATGGAGGGCGCCTGCGACGTGCTCGTGTGCGACGGCTTCGTGGGGAACGTGCTCCTGAAGGCCGCGGAGGGTGCGGTGGGCACGGTGGTGGCGCTGCTGCGCGAGGAGATCCGTCGCCGTCCGTCCGGGATGGTCGGGGCCTTCCTCCTGCGCGGGGCCTTCAAGCGCTTCCGGGCCCGGGTGGCCTGGGATGCCACGGGCGGGGCGCTGTTGCTCGGAGCGCGCGGTGTGGTGGTGGTGGGCCACGGTCGGGCGAACGCCGTTGCCGTGCAGGGCGCGATCGAGACGGCATCCCGGTACGCGCGGACCGGGCTGGTCGACGCCATGACCCGGCGGCTGGCGGGGGAACGACCCCGTTGACCCTCGCGTGGCGCTGGCATACAACGCGCCGGTGCATCGGAGCATCCGATCGCAGGAGGATGGGATGACTGCAGAGGAAGTGACCGAGAAGGTCCGCGACATCATCGCCGAGCGGCTCGACGTGAAGCGCAGCGAGGTGGTCCCGAGCGCGTCCTTCATCGACGACCTCAACGCCGACTCCCTCGACATCGTCGAGCTGGTGATGGGGATCGAGAAGGACTTCGACATCGAGATCCCGGACGACGAGGCGGAGCGCATCCGCACGGTCCAGGACGCCGTCGACTACATCGTCGCCCACGTCTCCTGACGGGTCCTTCATGACGCACGGCAACGTCCCGGACAGCCGCCGGGTCGTCGTCACGGGGCTCGGGACGATCAACCCGTGCGGGCACGACGTCCCCACCACGTGGGACGCGATGGTGCACGCGCGGTCCGGTACCGGGCTCCTCACCCGCTTCGACGCGTCGGACCTGCCCAGCCAGGCGGCCGCCGAGGTGAAGGGCTTCGATCCCGAGGTCCGCCTCGGCCGCAAGCTCGCCAGGCGCATGGGCCTGTTCGCGCAGTACGCCGTCGTGGCGTCCCACGAGGCGCTCGACGACGCGGGCTTCGACGCGGACGCCCTCGCAGCCGCGAACGACCAGGGGGTCACCCCCGACGCCGATCCGTGGCTCGAGCGCTTCGGCGTGTACGTCGGCACCGGGATCGGTGGGTTCCCGGAGATCGCCGACGAGGCGGAGCGCCGCCTGCAGGACGGCACCCGCCGGATCAGCGCGCTGTTCATCCCGCGCGCCCTGAACAACCTCGCCACCGGGCAGATCGCGATCCGCTACGGCGCCCGCGGCCCGAGTCTCTGCATCGCCACGGCCTGCGCGGTGGGCAACCACAGCATCGGCGAGGCGTTTCGCGCCATCCAGCGGGGCGACGCCGACGTGCTGCTGGCCGGCGGCACCGAGGCCGCGCTCACGCCGCTCGGGTACGGCGGCTTCATGACCATGCGCGCCCTCACCCGGAACGTCGAGAGCCCCGGTTCGGCGAGCCGTCCCTTCGATGGCGATCGCGACGGGTTCGTGATGGGCGAAGGGGCGGGCATCCTGGTGCTGGAGTCCCTGGCCCACGCGAGGGCGCGGGGTGCGCGGATCTACTGCGAGCTCGTGGGGTACGCGGCCACCACGGACGCCCACCACATCACGGCACCTGCGCCTGGCCACGGCGGGGCGGCTCGCTGCATGAAGCTCGCGCTGGCCTCGGCGGGCGTGGCTCCCGAGGATGTGGGCTACATCAATGCCCACGGCACGAGCACCC
Source organism: Alphaproteobacteria bacterium (assembly GCA_020632885.1). Classification (GTDB taxonomy): domain Bacteria; phylum Myxococcota_A; class UBA796; order UBA796; genus JACKEQ01. The sequence continues at coordinate 23,970 of JACKEQ010000029.1, forward strand.
CGCTCAACGACGCCGAGGAGACCGTCGCGATCAAGACGGTCTTCGGCGATCACGCGCGCCGGGTGGTGATCTCGAGCACGAAGGGCGTGTCGGGGCACCTCCTGGGCGCGGCGGGCGGGCTGGAGGCTGTGGCGGTCTGCAAGGCCCTGGAGACGGGCGTGCTCCCGCCGACGGCGCACCTGGATCATCCGGATCCGGCGTGTGATCTGGACTACTGCCCGCGCGAGGCCCGCGAGACCCGGCCGCGCGTGGCGCTCTCGAACGGCTTCGGCTTCGGAGGGACCAACGCATGCCTGGTGTTCAGGACGTTCTGACGCTCGTGGTGGGGTCGGACCACGCGGCGGTCGCGCTGCGCGGCGCTGTGGTGGCCCACCTGCGGAGCCGTGGGCACACCGTGAACGAAGAGGGCCCGGCCGTCGGGGAATCGGCGGACTACCCGGACGTGGCGCGTCCGATCGCGGAGCGCGTGGCCCGCGGGGAGCTCGACCGGGCCGTGCTGATCTGCGGGACGGGCCAGGGGATGGCGATGACCGCGAACAAGGTGGCGAACGTGCGGGCGGCGCTGGTCATGGAGACGTTCTCGGCGCGGATGGCCACCCAGCACAACGACGCGCGGATCCTGTGTCTGGGGGCGCGCGTGGTGGGCGAGGGGCTGGCGCTCGACTGCGTGGATGCCTGGCTGGACGCGTCGTTCGAGGGCGGGCGGCACGCGCGCCGGGTCGAGAGGATCGGCTGATTTCCGGCGTTATGTCGTAGGGTGGGTCCGGATTTCCTCTTATCGGATGGCGGGATCCTGGATAACCCCCGTGGCAGCGGGGGAGAGGGTGGGTTCTCGGGGTGAGTGAGGTTCCCCCTGGATTTCCTCTTCACGGACCTGCGAAATCTCGATAACCCCCGTGGCAGCGGGGGAGAGGGTGGGTTCTCGGGGTGAGCGAGGTTCCCCCTGGATTTCCTCTCCACAGACCTGCGAAACCCCGATAACCCCCGTGGCAGCGGGGGAGAGGGTGGGCCCTGAGAAGCGCTACCGCTCCAGGAAGCTGAACCGCCCATACGGGTGATCCACCTCCACATGCGCCCAGTGCCACGCGCGGATCCGCGGATCCACGAGCATCTCGCGATCGGACACGAACAGCGGTGACGGGTCGATGGCCCCGAGATCCGGAGCCGGCTTCAGCCCCTCGTCCTGGAACGGGTCGAACGACGGGTCACACGGCCCCAACACCAGGATCTGTGGCCGCTGGTCCAGCACATAGGCCCCGTCGCCCACCTCGTGCCCGGCATGCTGGAGCGGGTCCCGGTGCCCCTCGGTCGCGATGTGACGGTCGTTGAGCCCGAGCGTGTCCAGGAACGGCCCATCCGCGTAGTACGCCAGGGCTCCCGCACACGACGCCGCCACCGCCGCCCCCGGTCGCTCGCGGGCCAGCGCGCGTCCCGCGGCTTCGGCGTAGGCCATCGTCGACCGCAGCTGCGCGGTGGTCGCGAACGCCCCCGCCAGCGGGGAGAGCCCCGACACCAGCAACCCCAGCACCGCCACCACCGCCGGACGGGCGTGCACGGGCCCCGCCAGCACCGCCAGCGCACAGAGGGGCGCCAGGAGCGGCACCAGGAACCGGTGGTACGCCATGTAGTCCCCACCCACCACCACGACGTAGGCGCCGAACCCCGTCACGAAGGCGAGCAGCCGCCAGCGTCGCGGGCTCGAGCCGGCGCCCACGACCGCCGCGGCGAGCAGCACGAGGCCCCCGTGCCGCACGAGGTACTCCGCGACGTACAGCACACCCCGCGCCACGACCGGCCCGCTGAACCCCACCTTCGCGTGGGCCGTGTTGGGCACCACGTCCCCGTAGTTCGTCCAGCGCCAGAGGGTCGCGAGCCCCACGATCACCGCGATCCCAGCGAGCGGCGCCAGGGCCTCCCGCCAGCGCGCACCCGGCCAGAGGAGCAGCGCCAGCGCCACGAGCAACAGGCCATCGGGGCGCAGGAGGAACAGGAGGGACCCCACGATCGCGAGCCCGCGACGGTCTGCGAGGGAGGCCGCCAGCAGGAGCTCCCACGTGCCCCACGCCACGGCGGGTGTCTCGAGCCCCGCGACCGCCCACGGACCGAGGGGCAGGCAGCAGGCGAGCAGGAGCGCGGCCCACGGACCCGGAGACCCCACGAGCACGCCGCTCGTCGTCGCGACCCGCACGAGGAGCCCGAGCGTGGCGAGCACGCCGAGCAGCACGGCCGCGCCCTTCTCCAGCCCGACCAGGGCGGCGGGGACGAGCGCCACGGTCCAGAGGAGGTTCGTGATCCCCTCCACCGGCGGGGCCCCGGGGTCGAACACCAACCCGTACCCGCGGGCCGCATTGCGCGCGTAGCGGAGCGAGATGTACGCGTCCTCGTGGAAGTAGCCGAACAGGACGGCCTGGAGCGCCACGACGGCCACCGCGAGGGCGAGCAGACGGCGCGTCACGCAGGGCCCGGCCGGAGCATGACCCACGCCGTGAACCCGCCGAGCACGCCGTTCTGGGCGGCGATCGAGAAGCCCATGTGCTCGTAGAGCCGGACGTTGCGGGCGTTGGTGGTCACGGCGAGCACGCCGGTGTCGAGACCGTCCAGCGCCTCGCGCGCCATCCGCAGGCCCCGGCCACGACCGAGCTCGGGGTGGACCGCGAGGGACACGGCCTCCACCCAGGGCTCGCTCGGCCGCACGAGGTTCTTGAGCTGGTGGAGCGCGCGGTCGGCCGTGAGGAGCCGCATCGTCGCCGCCACGCCGAGGGTGCCGGGAGCGCGCAGCAGGCCGTTGCGCAGGTAGCCGAGGGTGCCGAGCTGCAGGTCCGGTGGGGCGGAGACGAGCACGCCCACGGGGCGCCCGTCGCGCTCGTGCACGTCGATGCGCGCCCCAGCGTCGCGGCGTAGCTTCAGGAGGCGCGGCATCAGGAAGGCGAGACCGGCGTCCACGTGCTCGCCGAGCAGGAAGCGGTAGGCGGGGTCGTCGCGGAACGCGAGCGCCATGAGCGCGGCCACGGCCTCGTGGTCGTCCGGATGGTAGGGGCGCAGGGCGCTCATGGCTCACTCCACCCCGCGGGGTCCCACAAACGGGGCGCGGGGGTTTGGGACTCGCAGGGGAAGAGGATAGCGGTTCGGCGCCACACCAGGAGCCTCCATGCGCGCCCTCGCCGACGCCGATCCCGCCGTCTACGCCGCCATGCTCGCCGAGCTCACCCGCCAGCGCGAGGACCTCGAGCTGATCGCGAGCGAGAACTACGTCTCGCCCGCCGTCATGGAGGCCGCCGGCAGCTGGCTCACCAACAAGTACGCGGAGGGCCTCCCCAACCGGCGCTACTACGGCGGCTGCGAGCACGTCGACGAGGTCGAGCTGCTCGCCCGCAACCGCGCCAAGGAGCTCTTCGGGTGCGTCGGCGCCAACGTGCAGCCCCACTCCGGCGCGCAGGCCAACGCTGCCGCCTACCTCACCCTCTGCGAGCCCGGCGACACCATCCTCGGCCTCGACCTCTCGCACGGCGGCCACCTCACCCACGGCTCCCCCGTGAACAGCTCGGGCCTCATCTACAAGGCCGTGCACTACCAGCTCGATCCCGCCACCGGCCGCCTGGACATGGACCGCGTGCGCGATCTCGCCCGCGAGCACCGCCCGAAGGTCATCGTCGCCGGCGCCAGCGCCTACCCGCGGATCATCGAGTTCGCGGAGTTCCGGGCCATCGCCGACGAGGTCGGCGCCTACCTGCTCGCGGACATGGCCCACATCGCGGGCCTCGTGGCGGCTGGGCTCCACCCGAGCCCCATCCCGCACTGCGAGATCGTCACCACCACCACGCACAAGACCCTCCGGGGTCCGCGAGGCGGGCTCATCATGGCGCAGAAGGACTTCGCGAACGCCATGAACAAGTCGGTGTTCCCGGGCATCCAGGGCGGTCCGCTGATGCACGCCATCGCCGCCAAGGCCGTCGCGTTCGGGGAGGCCCTGCAGCCCTCCTTCCGGACGTACAGCGCGGCCGTGGTGGAGAACGCCCGCGTCATGGCGGAGCGCCTCATGGAGCGCGGGCTCACGCTGGTGTCGGGGGGTACCGACAACCACCTGATGCTCGTCGACCTCGGGGAGACCTGCTCGGGCAAGGACGCCGAGGAGGCCCTCGGCGCCGCGGGCATCACGGTGAACAAGAACACCGTGCCGGGCGAGAAGCGCAGCCCGTTCGTCACGAGCGGCGTGCGCATCGGCACCCCGGCCATGACCACCCGCGGCATGGGCGCTGCCGAGAGCCGCCAGGTGGCCGACTGGATCGCGGACGCCATCGAGCTGCGCGAAGACCCCGACAAGCTCGCGGCCCTGCGCGGCCGGGTTCGGGAGCTCTGCGGACGTCACCCCATCTACGCCGACATCGCCGAGGGCTGATTGCGCTGTCCCTCCTGCCAGCACGACGACTCCCGGGTCGTCGACTCCCGCACCACCGGCGACAGCATCCGGCGCCGCCGGCAGTGCGCGTCGTGCGGCGCGCGCTTCACCACCCACGAGCGCCTGGAGCAGCGGCTGCTCTGGGTGCTGAAGAAGGACGGCCAGCGGGAGCCCTGGAGCCGCGAGAAGGTCCTGCACGGCATCGCGCTCGCGTGCCACAAGCGCCCTGTGGACGCGATGGGCATGGAGGCGGCCGCGGACCGCGTGGAGGCTGCCCTCGACGGCCTCACCGAGGTGGACTCCCGGCGCATCGGGCGCGAGGTGCAGGAGGTGCTCCGGCAGCTCGATCCCGTCGCCATGGTGCGGTTCGTGAGCGTCTACCAGGAGTTCGAGAGCCTCGAGCAGTTCGTGGATCTCATCCGGCCCCTCCAGGTGGCGCCGTGTCCGGAGCCCTGACGGACGAGATCGGGATGCTCCTCGCCATCCAGGAGGTGGCGGAGGCGCTGGGGACCACGGCCCCGAACCCCACGGTGGGCGCGGTGGTGATGCGCGACGGCGAGCTCCTCGGGCGGGGGCACACACAGCCCGTGGGCGGTCCGCACGCGGAGGTGATGGCGCTCCGGGACTGCCGTGCCAACGGGCATGACCCCGCGGGCGCCACGGTCTACGTGACGCTCGAGCCCTGCGGGCACCACGGGCGTACGCCGCCGTGCACCGACGCCCTGCTCGAGGCTCGCGTGAAGCGGGTGGTGGTGGGGGTGGTGGACCCCACCGAGCCCATGCGCGGCCGTTCGCTCGACCGCCTCCGCGCGGAAGGCGTCGACATCGAGCTCGGCGTGCTGTCCGACCGCTGCGAGGACACCCTGCGGGGCTGGATCCGTGCGGTCTCCCAGGGCCTCCCGGAGGTGACGCTGAAGGTGGCGACCTCGGCGGACGGTGCGGTGGCCACGGCCACCGGAGAGAGCCAGTGGATCACGGGGGAGGAGGCGCGGGCCGCCGGTCGGGCCCTGCGTGCCGAGCACGATGCCATCCTGGTGGGCATCGGCACCGTGCTGGCCGACGACCCCCGCCTCACCACGCGCATCGCCGGTCGCCGCGACCCCGTGCCCGTCGTCCTGGACACCCGGGGTCGCTTCCCGCCGGGCTGCGCGCTCGACCGCCCCGAGACCCTCGTGTTCACGGGGCCGGACGCAGACCCGGGTCCCCTCCGGGCCCAGCGGATCGGGGTGCCCTCGGGGCCAGGCGGCGTCTCGGTGGACGCGGTGCTTCGCGCGCTCGTGGATCGCGGGCTCCACCGCGTGCTGGTGGAGGGAGGTGCTGCGGTGGCCCGCTCGCTGCTCGACGCCGGCCGGGTGGACACCGTGGTGCAGTTCGTGGCCGGCAAGCTCGTCCCGGGCGGGCGGGGCTGGGTGGGCGGCGCGCCCCTCGGGAGCCTCGCCGACGCCGTGGAGCTCGAGCTGCTCGACGTCACCCGGGTGGGCGCGGACGCCCGGTTGCGCTGGCGCGCGCGGAGGGACTGAGATGTTCACGGGTCTCGTGGAGGACGTGGGGGAGATCGTGGCCGTCCGGCCCGAGGGCAACGGCGCGCGGCTCACGATCCGCACGGCCCTCCCGCTGGACGAGGTCAGGCTGGGCGACTCGATCGCGGTGGACGGCGCCTGCCTCACGGCCGAGGCCTTCGAGCCGGGCGCGTTCGTCGTCGTGGCCGGTCGCGAGACGCTCCTCCGCACGACGGTCGGCGGCTTCCGGGCCGGCCGGGCCGTGCACCTCGAGCGCGCGATGCGCGTGGGCGACCGGCTGGACGGGCACATCGTCCAGGGCCACGTCGACGGGGTCGGGCGCGTGGTGTCGATGGACCTGCGCGGTGAGTCGTGGGTGCTCTGGGTGGCCCTCGACCCCGCACAGATGCGCTTCGTGGCCGAGAAGGGCTCGGTGGCCATCGACGGGGTCAGCCTCACGGTGAACGAGGTCGCCTCCGAGCGGTTCCGCGTGAACATCGTGCCCCACACGGCGCGGGTCACCCGACTGGCGGGCTTCCGACCCGGCCAGACGGTGAACGTGGAGGTGGACGTGCTCGCGAAGTACGTCGCCCGCCTGCTCCAGGCCGACGGTGAGCCCGATCTGCTCACGCGGCTGAAGCAGAACGGGTTCCGCTGACGCGACGTCGGTTAGGGGTGCGGTCCGGAGGACCCATGACCGCGCAGAACCCCTTCCACCCCGTCGCCGCCGACCCCTTCGAGCGGGTGGATCTCGCCATCCGCGACATCCGCGAGGGCCGGATGGTCATCCTGGTGGACGACGAGGACCGCGAGAACGAGGGCGACCTCGTGTTCGCCGCCCAGAAGGTCACTCCCGAGCTCATCAACTTCATGGCGGTGCACGCGCGCGGCCTGATCTGCCTCTCGCTGACGTCCGAGCACATCGAGCGTCTCGGGCTCCCGATGATGGCGGCCAACAACCAGTCCCTCTACCAGACCGCCTTCACCGTGAGCATCGAGGCCCGCACGGGCGTCACCACGGGCATCTCGGCGGCCGACCGGGCCCACACCGTGCGGGTCGCCATCGACCCCGCGGCGACCCCGCGCTCGGTGGTCACACCGGGCCACATGTTCCCGCTTCGGGCCCGTCCGGGCGGGGTCCTCGAGCGAGTGGGGCAGACCGAGGGCAGCGTCGATCTGGCGCGCATGGCGGGCCTCGACGCCTCGGCCGTCATCTGCGAGATCATGAACGCGGACGGCACGATGTCGCGGCGGCCCGAGCTGGAGGCCTTCGGGCGCGAGCACGGCATCCGGATCGTCAGCGTCGCCGACATGATCAAGTACCGGATGCGCAAGGAGCGCGTGGTCACCCGCGAGCACGTGCGCACCACCGAGATCCCCGGTCTCGGCACCTGGCACATCGGCCTCTGGCGCGGCGTCACGACCCGCGACGCCCACATGGCCGTGTGGAAGGGCGACCTCGGCCCGGAGCCCACGCTCGTCCGCGTGCAGACGGCGCCCCCGCCGTGGAGCCTGTTCGGCGGCTCGATGCTCTCGGGTCCCGCGAACGACGCCCTGGAGGCCATCGAGGCCGAGGGCCGCGGCGCCCTGGTGCTGATGCACTGCTCGAGCACGCCGGACGGCGTGGAGGCGCTGTTCTGCCGCGACTTCGGCATCGAGGCGGAGGGGCAGCCACGCCCCGCGAACGCCGATCAGCTCCGCGACCTGGGCACCGGGTGCCAGATCCTGGCGGACCTCGGGCTCCGCGCGCTGCGCCTGCTCACGTCGTCCAACCGGCCGATCGCGGGCATCGAGGCCTACGGTCTGGAGATCGTCGACCGGGTGGGCCTGAAGGGATAGGACGCCGGCTCGGAGGTACACGTGGCGCGAGTCATCGAGGGCATGCTCACCGATCCGGGGGGGCGGTTCGCCATCGTCGCGGGTCGTTTCAACGACCTCATCACCGTGCGGCTCATCGAGGGCTGCGAGGACGGGCTCCGTCGGCACGGGGTGGACTGCGACGAGCGCCTCGATCTCGTGTGGGTGCCCGGCGCCTACGAGATCCCGCTCACGGCGCAGAAGCTCGCCCAGAGCAAGCAGTACGCAGCGGTGATCACGCTGGGTGCCGTCATCCGCGGGTCCACTCCCCACTTCGACTACGTGAGCGCCGAGGTCAGCAAGGGCGTCGCGAACGCCTCGATGGCCACGGGCGTGCCCATCGTCTTCGGCGTGCTCACCACCGACACCATCGAGCAGGCCATCGAGCGCGCGGGCACCAAGGCCGGCAACCACGGCTTCAAGGCGGCCATGTCGGCTCTCGAGATGGCCTCCCTGTTCGGCAGGCTGGACGGCTGATGGGCTCCCGTCGCCAGGCTCGTCAGTACGCGCTCCAGGCGCTCTACACCGCGGACGTCCGCGGCGTGAGCGCGATGGAGGCCCTCAACGCCCTGTGGTCCGGCCTGATGGACGGTGAGGGCCTGGAGGGGCGCACGCCCGAGTCCGACGAGGTGGAGTTCGCCCAGCGGCTCGTGCTGGGCACCCTGGAGGACCGCGAGGCCCTCGACGCCCTCGTCGAGCAGTGCTCCACGAACTGGCGGATCCCCCGGATGCCGGTGGTGGACCGGAACATCCTGCGCATGGCGGGCTTCGAGCTGAAGTCCTGTCCGGACATCCCGGCCACCGTGAGCATCAACGAGGCCGTCGAGCTCGCCAAGCAGTTCGGCACGGCCGACAGTCGCGCGTTCGTCAACGGCATCGTCGACCGGATGGGTCGGCAGCTCGGGCGACTCGACGACCGCTCCCGCCGCAGCTGATCCGCGTCTCCGTGGGTGTTAGAGGGGCGCCATGACGCGGCTCATGGCGCAGTACTGGTTCGGCGAGGCCCTCCTGGGCCTGGTGTTCGGCAGCATCCTGCTGATGGCCGCACTGCTCGAGCCCACCACGGAGGTGGTGTCGCTCTTCGGCTGGCAGGTGCCGAGCCTCTGCGCGTTCCGCAACCTCACGGGCATGGGCTGCCCGGGCTGCGGGCTCACGCGCAGCTTCAGCTTCATGGCCCACGGCGCGCCCCTCGAGGCCTTCCGCATGAACGCCATGGGCCCGTTCCTCTACCTGGCCTTCGCCACCCAGCCGCCGTTCCGGCTCTACACCATCCTGCGCGACCTCCGCGAGCGGTCGCGCGCCCTGGAGGCAGCGTGATCACGATCACCGAAGCGGCCGCGCGTCGGATCAACGAGGTCGTCACCGAGCGGGGCGTGGCCGGGCTCCGGTTCGGCCTCACCGACGGCGGGTGCAGCGGCTACAGCTACATGCTGGACTTCGAGCGGGAGGCCGACGAGGACGACATGGTGTTCGAGCAGGACGGCGCGCGCGTCTACGTGCACCCGATGCACCTGCCCTTCCTCCAGGGCTCCGTGATCCGGTTCCTGGACGGCGACTTCCAGACGGGCTTCCAGATCGACAACCCGAACGCGAAGCGCGTGTGCGGGTGTGGCGAGTCCTTCGACGTGGACTGAGCGACATGCGCGTGGACATCGAGGGATACCCCACCTTCGAGGCGGAGGAGGGGAGCACGCTGCTCGAGGCGTGCGAGGCGGCGGGCGTGCCGATGGACTCGGCGTGCGGCGGGTTCGCGGCGTGCAACAGCTGCCGCATCACCGTGCTGGAGGGCGCCGAGGCGCTCGGCCCGGTGTTGGAGGAGGAGACCTGCTTCCTGGACGCCCCGGATCAGCGCTTGGGGTGCCAGATCCGCCTCCGGGCTCCACTTCGCTGTCGGCTGGATCCTGGTTGTTGACGCCCTCCGGGACGGGCGTTAATCCGCACTGCGGTCAGGCCGAGTAGCTCAGTTGGTAGAGCAGGGGATTGAAAATCCCCGTGTCGGCGGTTCGATTCCGTCCTCGGCCACCACACCCCCCCTTCCGGACTCCGGAGGCGACGTGCCCCATCGAAGATGGATGGTGGCTGTCCTCCTCGCCGGGAACGTCCTCTCCGGTTGCGGCGACGCCTGCGAGCGTCTCTGTCGCGAGACCTCCCTGCGCCTGGCGTCGTGCATCGACGGGTCCACCACCTGGGCGGACCTCGGCGCGCGCAACCGGGTGGACTTCGTGGACCAGTGCCAGGCGGCCTGGGACCGGACGAGCGCCGAGCTCACGACGTCCGACCTCGGGGAGGCCGTCGAGATCTGCGCGGAGGGCCACGACACCCTGGCCACGCTCACCTGCGACGAGATCCGCCTGCTGTATGCGCGTTAGGACGGCACGATGAGCGAAGCCACCCCCCGAGGGCGGGTGCTCGTCGTGGACGACGACCGCGGCGTGCGCACCGCGCTGTCCGTCAACCTCACGAAGCACGGCCTCGACGTCGTGCTCGCGTCGAATCCGGCGGAGGCGCGCGGGCTGCTGGCGGACGGAGCCTTCGACGTCGTGCTCACGGACGTGCGCATGCCCGGCGGGACGGGGCTCGAGCTCCTGGAGCACGTGAAGGCGCTCGATCCCGACGTGGCCGTCGTGGTGATGACCGGCTTCGGGTCCGTGAACGACGCGGTGAGCGCGCTGAAGGCGGGCGCGGTCGACTACATCATCAAGCCCATCGAGAAGCGCGAGCTGCTCGTCATCCTCGACAAGGCGCTCGACAACCGGGCGCTGAAGGCGGAGGTCCGGCGTCTCCGCCGCCAGGTGGACGCCCGCGACAGCTTCGAGCGGCTCATCGGGCAGACGCCCGTGATGCAGAGGCTCTACCGGGAGGTCGAGGCGGTCGCGGACACCGATGCCACCGTGCTGATCGAGGGCCCCACGGGCACCGGCAAGGAGCTCATCTCCCACGCTCTCCACGCGCGGTCGCGACGCGCGGAGGGGCCGTTCGTGCGGGTGAACTGTGCTGCCATCCCGAGCACGCTCATCGAGAGCGAGCTGTTCGGCCACGAGCGGGGAGCGTTCACGGGTGCCGTCCGGCAGCACATCGGGAAGTTCGAGCAGGCCCACGGGGGCACCCTGCTCCTCGACGAGATCGGGGAGATCGACCTCCACATGCAGGTCAAGCTCCTCCGCGTGCTCGAGAACGGCGAGCTCTCCCGGGTGGGCGGTTCGGGCACCCTCTCGGTGGACGTGCGCGTCATCGCGGCCACCAACCGCGACCTCCGCGAGGAGGCCCGCCAGGGCCGGTTCCGCGAGGACCTCTACTACCGGCTGCGGGTCTTCCACCTCCAGGTGCCCAGCCTGGCCGAGCGGCGCGACGACATCCCTCTCCTGGTCGACCACTTCCTCGACGAGGCCGCGCGCCGGGCGGACCGTCCGCGGCCCAACGTGAGTCGGGCCGCCATGGACGCCCTCCTGGCACACCCCTGGCCCGGGAACATCCGCGAGCTCAAGCACACCCTCGAGCGCGCCATGATCCTGTGTCGCGGCGAGACCATCGACCACATCGACTGGCTGGAGGCGCCGCGCGCGACCCCCGCGGCTCCCGTCGTGCAGCCGGGTGAGCCGATGTCCCTCAAGGACGCGCTGGACGCCACGGAGCGTGCGCTGGTGCTCGAGGCCCTCCAGGCGTGCGACGGCGTGCAGGCCGAAGCGGCGCGGAGGCTGGGGCTGAGCCGGTCGAACCTCAACTACAGGATCCAGCGTCTCGGGCTTCGCAAGAGAGGGGCCACGTGGACGGATGGGGGGAGTGGAAGCGCGGATTGACGGTGGCGGGGGAGGGAGGCACCAGCCTCGCGTGTTAGGGTCCGGGCATCCCTCCCTTCGTGGCGCCCGCCACCCCCGCCCCCGGATCTCCCATGCGCCTGCTCTCCCTCGTCTTCGCGTTCGTCGTGACGACCACGCCGGTCTACGCCCAGGAACCCGCTCCCACCGAGCTCGCCGAGAAGCAGGTGCTGGAGGACGTGCTCGGACCCATCGCGGCCGACCGTCTCTTCACGGACGCCCAGGTGGCCGTCCAGGTCGTCGAGGTCGCCACCGGCGAGGAGGTGTGGTCGCGCAACGCGGACCTGGCGCTGAACCCCGCCAGCACCACCAAGATCGTCACGGCGGCCACGGCGCTGCGCACCCTCGGGCCCGCGTACGTCTTCCGCACCGTGCTCTCCGCGGACGCGCTGCCCGACGCCAAGGGCGTCATCGAGGGCCCGCTCTACGTCCGCGGCGGCGGCGATCCCACCATGGTGGTCGAGAAGCTCTGGCGTCTCGCGCGCGACCTCGAGCTCGCCGGCGTCACGCGCGTGAAGGGCGGCCTGGTGCTCGACGAGTCGATGTTCGGGCCGGACCACGCGCTGCCGGGCTGGGACAAGGAGCGCGACGTGGAGCGCGGCCCGTCCTACTTCCCGGCGCTCTCGGCCCTGTCGCTCAACTTCAACACCGAGGCCATCGTGGTGCGCCCCGGCGAGTCGGGCAAGCCGGCCGTCGTGCTCGCGGACACGCCCGCTCCCTCCGCGGTGGAGATCGTGTCCACCGTGAAGACCGGTCGGCCCGGATCCCGGCACAGCGTCGAGATCGAGCGCGAGGTGAAGGGCGGGCGCACCGTGTACACGGTGTCGGGCTACGTCCCCGAGGGCGCCCCGGTGCGGCGCTACCACCGCACCGTGGACGACCCGACGGCGTACTTCGGCGCGGCGTTCCAGGCGTTGCTCACCGAGCGCGGCATCCAGGTGGATGGCGCCCCGCGCGTGGGGGTCACCCCCGACGACAGCGAGTACCTCGCGGAGGTGGCATCGCCGCCGCTCACGTCGATCCTCATGGACATGAACAAGTTCTCCAGCAACTTCATGGCCGAGCAGGTCCTGCGCACCGTGGGCTACGAGACGCGCGGGGAGGGCACCACGGCGGCGGGCCTCGCGGCCGTGCGGGAGTACCTCTCGGGCATCGGGATCACCGACGGCTACACGCTCTTCAACGGCTCCGGGCTCGCCCAGGAAGGCGCGCTCTCGCCGTCTGCGCTGTCCGGCGTGCTGCTCGACATGGCCCGCGACCCGCGGGTGGGGAGCGAGTTCCGGTCCTCCCTCGCCATCGCGGGCCTCGACGGGACGCTCAAGCGCCGGTTGCGCGATGCCCCGGGTCGGCTCCGCGGGAAGACCGGCACGCTTGACGGTGTGCACGGCCTCGCGGGCTACGTGGAGGCGCAGGACGGAAGCCTGTATGCCTTCGCCTTCCTCGCCAATGGCTTCCGGGGGGGCTCGGCACGCGTGAAGCGGGTCCACGACGACTTCGCCCAGCGGATGTTCGAGGTCAGCTCGGACGCGACGGCGGACGAGTCTCGGGAATGACCCGAGCACCCCGGCGTCTGGCGCAGCCCGACGTCCAGCCCACCTGCCCCGCCTATCCGATGATCGTGGGGACCCGCCTTCTGAGCGCGGGAGTATGCACGCCACCCCGACTCGGATATGCTGGCGACCGTTCAAGGCCCGGACTGCCTCCGGGGGAGAGAGCTCGATGAGATTTGCCGGCCCGCACGGCCCTGTGGAAGATGGAAGCGCGAACATCCCCTCCCGCTCCAGCGGTCGGCGCGGTCTCGCGCGCGCTCGCTGGGTGGCGATGCTCCCGCTCGTCGCCGCGCTGTACGCGCTCCCCGCTCACGCGCAGGACCCGGCAGGTGACTCCGCCGCGTCGGTCGCCAACGAGCAGGACTACGCCAAGGAGCTCCGCACGGTCGAAGAGGAGGTGAACGGGCTCAAGGAGCGCGTCTTCCGCTCGAAGGCCACGCTGCAGCTGCTCAAGGAGCTCGTCGTCGAGGGCGCGAGCTCGGGTGCCCGCATCGTGGTGTGGCACCTCAACCAGCTGGGCAAGGGCTACGCGATGGAGTCCGTCCAGTACTTCCTGGACGGGAAGAACATCTACACGAAGGTGGATCCGGGCGGTCAGCTCGCTGCCGTCAAGGAGATGAAGGTCCACGAGCAGAGCGTGCCCCCGGGCACGCACAGCCTCGAGGTGAAGATGGTGCTCCGCGGAGCGGGCTACGGCGTCTTCTCCTACCTCCGTACCTACCAGTTCAACGTCCAGTCGTCCTACGCCGTCAAGGTGAGCGACGGCCGGGCGTCGGTCGTCCGGGTCATCGCGGACTCCCGCGGTGGGCTGCGGAACTTCGTCGACCGCCCCACGGTCCGCTACGAAGAGCGCTCGGACACGCTCCGGGAGGAGTGAGCCCATGCTCTCTGTGATCCAGCTGGCACTCGGGCTCGTGCTCGCTCCGGCGTACGCGGGCGTGGTCGACGATCTCGATCGCGCCGGCGTGAGCGCGGAAGAGCTCGTGGTCACGGCCGAGCAGCTCGACCATCGCATCGCGCCCGGTCGTGCGTTCCTCAACAACGTCGACGCCGTCGGCCGTTTCGAGGACAACCTGTTCGCGCTCATGGTGGGCGAGTACCGCAAGGCGGCCGAGGGCTTCTTCGGCCTGGTCACCACCGGCGCCCTCCAGGACGCCGACCTCCACCGCGACGCCGAGTGGTACCTGGCCGAGGCGCTCTTCGGGATGGGCAACGTGGTCACGGCCGAGGCGCGGTTCCGCGTCGTGGCCGAGGACGACGGGCACCCGTTCCGCGAGGACGCCGTGCGCCGGCTCCTCGAGCTCTACGCCAAGACCGACCAGGACGAGCGCTTCACCGAGCTCTACGAGAAGGAGATCGTGCGCGGGCGTGTGAACGCCAGCGGCGTGGTCACCTACACGATCGCCCGCTCGTTCTACCAGCGCGGCGACATCGCTAGGGCCCGCGACTACTTCAAGGACCTGCCGCCGGGAGACCCCTGGTACACGCGGGCCCAGTACTTCCTGGGTGTGCTCGAGCTGCGCGAGGGCGACATCGACGGCGCCATCCCGTTCTTCCAGGCCGCCTCCGAGGGGTCGGTCACGGACGTCGCCCAGCGCAAGACGCAGGACCTCGCACTCCTGGCGCTCGCGCGCCTCGCCTACGAGCGGTCGGACTTCGAGAAGGCCGGCGAGTACTACCAGGTCATCAGCGGCGACAGCCCCTACCTGGCGGACGTGCTCCGCGAGCAGGTGTGGAGCTTCATCAAGCAGAACCGCTACGACGAGGCCCTCCGCGCCGCCGAGCTCTTCCTGCTGGCCTTCCCGGAGCATCGCTACGCCGGCGAGCTCCGCGTGGTCCAGGGGCATCTCTACATGGGATGCGGGCAGCAGCCCGACCGGTGTCCGCAGCCCGATCTCCCCATCGGCGAGGGCGACGCCTACGAGCGCGCGCTCACCACCTACGAGAAGATCGTGGAGGACTACGAGCCCGTCCGCGACCGCTTCTCGGACCTGGCGTCCTCCAAGGACGAGCCAGGCGTGTACTTCCAGAAGGTGTTCGCGGCCCACGCCCCCGACGACAGCGGCCTCCCGCCCTTCGCCGTCGCCATGATGCGCGGCGACGAGGAGCTCGACCACGCGCTCCGCGTGTACGAGCGCATCGAGGAGCAGCGCACCGACCTCTTCGAGAGCGAGCTGATGGTGGCCGAGCTCGAGGCCATCCTCTCGGGCCCTACGGCCGTGGGGGGCTTCGAGGCCTCGCGCTACATGGCGATCGTCAACCAGGCCCGCGCGATCCGCGAGCAGGTGGAGCTCCTGGAGATCGAGAAGGCGTGGCTCGCCGAGCAGGACGTGTCGGGCCTGGAGCGGTTCGACACGACGATGGCCTCGATCCAGTCGATGTCCAAGGACGCCGAGGAGCGCATCCGGAGCCAGCGTGAGCTGCAGACCGGTCGGGACGATGCGGCCAGCAGCGTCAGCTCGCAGATCACGGAAGTCGAGCGGATGATCGAGGAGGGCCACGACGAGATCGACAAGCTCAGGCGTCGGCTCGCCGCCCCCAACATCCTCGACGAGGCCGGCCGCCGCGACGTCGAGCGTGAGCTCTCGGACGTGGAGACCATCCTGCGCGACTCCCGCACCCGGCTCACCGAGCTCCGGGTCCGGCTCTCGCAGCTCCGCATGCCGACTGTCGAGGACGCGCCCCGCCGCGCCAAGCCCGGCGAGGTGGACAAGGAGCTCACCCAGGCGATCGGCAGCCTCCGCCAGAGCTACCAGTCCGTTCGTCCCGGCCAGACCGCCGAGATCGCCAAGCGCTTCGATGCCGTCCACGAGCGGCTCCGCACGGCGCAGGAGCTCTACTCGCGGGTGCTCGACCGCATCGAGACCCTCGCCGAGAGCGAGATCGCCCGTGTTCGCGAGCGGTTCGCGGCCGAGGCCGTCGAGGTCCGCGCCCAGCGTGCCGAGATCGACGACGCCACCCTCGAGGCCGAGAAGCTCGCGGTGAGCCTGACGCGTTCGGGCTTCGCGCGGATGGAGGACTTCTTCGCCGACAGCGTGCTGAAGGCGGAGATGGGCATCATCGACGTGTACTGGGCCCGCAAGCTCGAGATCGCGGATCAACGCGAGCGCATCCAGGACGAGAGGAACATGCTCGTCGCGGAGCTCGAGCGGCGCTTCGCCATCATCCGCCAGAAGATGGAGCAGTGAGAATGCCCGTTGGCCCCCGTCCCCTGCTGGTCCTCGTGGCGCTCCTGGCGTCCGGCACCGCCTTCGGGCAGGCCGCGGACCGCGTCGAGGGACCGGTCCCCGAAGAGATCGCTGCGTTCAAGGCGGCTTCGGAACGCTTCCGGATGCGCGCTACCGAGATGCGCGAGGACACCCGCGAGTACGTCGCGTACCGCGAGCAGCTCGAGCGCACGAAGCTCACTGCCGGCTACGAGACGATCCTCGAGAACCTCCAGGAGCTCGAGCGCAACCAGCGGGATCTCGCGATCCGGCGGTTCGAGTCCTTCCTCGACAAGCACCCGAGCACTCCGTACAGCTCGCACGTCCGGTTCCGGCTCGCGGACCTCTACTTCGAGGTCGAGAACGAGCGGTGGCTCGAGCGCTCCAAGCTCTACTTCGAGCGCCTGAACGCCACGGACCTCACCCTCGAGGAGGCCGAGCAGCTCGAGTCCGAAGGCGAGCCCCGCCTCGATCTCTCGAACGCGGTGGCCCTGTACAAGCGCATCATCGCCGACAACGAGGGCAAGTCCGAGGAGGACCGCTACGAGCGCCTCGACGGCGTGTACCTCATGCTGGGCTTCGTGTACGCGGAGGAGAACGCCGCTCTGCCCGAGGCCGACTACCCCGAGGAGAACGCGTCGGGAGAGCCCTTCGACCCCGCCTCCTTCGAGGATGTGGCCCAGCGGAAGAGCGAGCTTGCGAAGAAGACGTTCCGCCAGCTCATCGCGAAGATGCCGGACTCGGAGCTCGCCGATCGCGCGCACCTGTTCCTCGGGAACTTCCTCTTCGACGAGGGCGAGTTCGACCAGGCGATCGCCGAGTACCAGTTCGTGTACGAGCGCGGTGAGGAGGGCCCGTACTACGATGAGGCCATCTACCAGCTCGCCTGGGCGAACTACAAGACCGACATCTACGAGGACGCGATCCCGCTGTTCACGCAGGTGCTCGACCGTTCCGAGACCCTGAAGGCCGACACCGGGAAGGACTCGCCCTTCCGCACCGACGCTGTCCGGTACATGGCGTTCGCCTTCGCGGACGAAGGCACGACGGCCGAGGGTGGCGCCCTCGGTGTCGCGAAGCGCTACTTCGCCGAGACGGGCGAGCGCCCCTACGAGTGGGACGTCTACGGCGAGCTCGCCGATGGCCTCACGCGCTACGGCCGGTGGGAGGAGGCGGTCTACGTCTTCCGCCACCTGCAGGACGACCCCCGCTGGCGGAACCGTCCCGAGAACCCCGAGTTCCAGATGCAGATCGTCCGGATCTACGGGAACCCCGTCATGCTCGACGACCTCGAGAAGTCCGGCGAGGCGCGCCTCCTGCTCACCTCCCGGTACAACGAGGGCACCGAGTGGTGGGAGGCCAACCGGAACAACCCCGATGCCCTCGCGGTGGCTCGCGGGTTCATCGAGTCCTCCCTCGGTCAGGTCGCCCAGGAGCTCCGCGTTCGCGCGCAGGAGTCCGGCGAGCCCGAGGACTACCTCGTCGCCGCCGAGAAGTACCAGGAGTACCTGGACAAGTTCCCGATCTCCGACGACTACTACCAGGTCCAGTGGCTCCTCGCGGACTCGCTGCGCCTCGGCGGTGACGACGAGGGCGCGCTCCGCGAGTACAACTCGCTGATCAAGTCGGCGGACTACCACGAGTTCCTCGACGGCGCGCTGGTCTTCCGGCTGCAGATCCACTTCCAGGACCTCCTGAAGAACGCACCGCCGGAGATCCTGCCCGAGGGCTCCGAGGTGGAGCGCACGTACACGACCGAGGCGAAGAAGGAGATCACGGTCTACAAGCTCGGTGGCCTCCAGCAGGCCTTCATCGAGTCGGCGGACTCCGTGCTCACCCACGAGTTCTCCGAGCCCGCCGCTGGCGTGCCGGACTTCCGCCCGTTCGTCGAGGACAACCGGCACGCGCTCACGTACCTGCCGGGTCAGATCCTCCACACGCACAACCGGTACGAAGAGTCCCGTCCGCGCCTCGAGAAGGTCATCAAGGAGTTCCCGCGCAAGGACGAGGCGTCCTACGCGGCCAGCCTCCTCGTGGATTCCTTCGTGAACGAGGGCGATCTCGCTTCCGTGCGGCTCTACACGAACCGGTTCTCCACCATGGTGCTCGGCACGGCCGACGTGCCGGATCCCGAGGGCAAGTTCCGCAGCCAGCTCGAGAGCACGGCGTTCCTCCAGGCCCAGGCGCTGGCGGAGTCCGAGGACAGCCTGGCGGCCGCCGAGGCCTTCATGCAGTTCCTGCAGGACTTCCCGGACTCCGAGCACAAGGAGTACTCGCTCTACAACGCCGCCTTCTACTACCAGCAGGCCGGTCGCGCGGAGAAGGCCAACTCGCTGTACGAGGAGTTCCTCTCCAAGTACCCCAACCACGAGTGGTCGGAGAAGCTGTACGACCGCGTCGCCGCGCTCTACGCGAGCACGCTCCAGCTCGGTCGTGCCGTCGAGTACTACGAGAACCTCGCCCGTCGCTTCCCCGACAGCGAGAAGGCGCCGGACGCCCTCTACAACGCCGCCTTCCTGAAGGTGGGTCTCGGGAAGACCCGCGAGGCGGCACAGGGTCTCGAAGCCTACGGCGTGAAGTACGACGACCGCCCGGACGCGGAGAAGGTGTTCTTCAGCGCGGGCGAGCAGTGGGAGGCCGTGAGCGAGCGGGACGCGCTCAAGTTCTACGACCGATACCTCGCGAAGTTCGACTACGAGAACCCCGACAACGCCCTGTCGGCGATGGGTCGCAAGGCCGCCATCTTCCAGGCGCAGGGCAACACCCGGGCCTACGAGAAGCAGCTCGACGACATCGAGAGCGCGTTCGACCGGATCGCCGGTCAGGGTGTGAAGCTCGGTCCGAACGCCCACGAGTGGGCCGCCCGTGCCGGGGTCCGCGCGCTCGAGAAGGAGTTCGAGGACCTCAAGAAGGGCCAGATCACCCGGAACGAGGACCAGATCCAGAAGCTCCTGGAAGAGAAGGAGAAGGCCGCGCCCGCGCTCGCTGCCAAGGCCCTGGCCTTCAGCCAGAAGTACGACAACTACGAGTACGCCACGCGCGCGTTGTACATCAACGCGATGGCACCGCTCGTGTTCGCCGACTTCGGCCTCGCGATCAAGCCGCCGACCGGCCTGTCGGAGGACGAGGAGTTCGCGTACTGGGACATCCTCGAGGAGAAGGTCTTCCCGATCTACCGGGGCCATGAGGCTGAGGGCGTCAAGCGCCTCACCAACCTCATCAACGCCGCCAAGACCGCCAAGCGTCACTCGGAAGCGATCGAGCTCGCCTACAAGGAGCTCAACAAGCGCGTCCCGAGCGACTTCCCGGACCTCAAGTACGAGATCCAGGGCGACACCGAGTCCTCCGCGCCGCCGCCGCTCTCCAGCGTGCGGGTCCGCGTCCGGACGGAAGGGGAGGAGCAATGATGACGCGCCCGCTCCTGTGGATCGCGCTCGCCGGGCTCTCGCTCGGAACCGTGGGCTGCAAGAAGAAGCCGCCCGTCACCCCCCCGGTGGAGACGCCGGCCCCCGCCCCTGTGGAGACGGACGACGGATCCGCGGGCGTGGACGAGCCCGAGCCGGAGCCCGCGCCTGCGCCGGCCCCCGCGCCGCGCGCTCCGAAGGCCGACGATCCCGAGGCCGTGCGGAAGAAGGTGAACAACCTCCTCGACGGCGTGGACTCGACGGACGTGGCGAAGAACCGCGCGACCCTCGATGCGCTGAAGGCGCTTCGCGGCGAGCATCCGGAGCTTCCGGAGATCGACGTGAACATCGGCGTGATCGAGCAGAAGCTCGGCAACGCGTCTGGTGCGAAGACCGCGTACGAGGCGGCGCTCGCGAAGGACCCCACCCTTGGTGAGGCCTACCTCTACCTCGGGGCCCTCAAGGAAGAGGCGGGCGACCTCACGGGTGCCGAGGCCAAGTACCGCGAGGGGCTCACCCGGGCGCCGGAGAGTGTGGCCGTGCGCATCGGGCTCGTGTCGACCCTTCGCAAGCAGGGCCGGTACGACGAGGCGATCGCTGCCGCGCAGGACGCCCTGAAGGTGAACTCCACGTCGCCCGAGATCTACAACGATGTCGGGCTGGCCTACCTGGCGCAGAAGGACTTCCTGCTCGCCAAGTTCATGTTCCGCAAGGGCCTGGCCCTGCCGCAGGGTGAGGAGAAGGCGTACCTCCACGCCAACCTCGGCTGGACGTACTACCTCGAGGACAAGATCCCCGAGGCCACGTTCCGGCTCAAGAAGGCCGTGGAGCTCGACCCCGAGTACGTGCCGGGCCTCGTGTACCTCGCCCGGGTGTACATGGAGGACCGGAACTACCAGGACACCGTGGATCTCCTGGAGCGCGCCGCCCAGCGGTCGCCCGAGAACCACGGCGTCCAGATGAACCTCGGCATCGCCTACCGCGGCGTCGAGCGGTACGAGGACTCCAAGAAGGCCTACGAGCGCGCGCTGACCCTCGATCCATCGAACCCCGCGCCGCACTTCAACCTCGGGATCCTGTACGGCGACTACGTGAAGGACTACGACGCGTCGATCGCGGCCTTCAACACGTACAAGTCCGCTGGCGGCACGGACATCGCGCGCGCCGACGAGTACATCGATGCTGTCGACCGCGAGAAGAAGCGCGTCGAGAAGCGGAACGCACGTGAGGCGGCCGCCAAGAAGAAGGATGCCGAGCGCGCGGAGCAGAAGCGTCTCGCGGCGGAGGAGGCCGAGCGCCAGCGTCTCGAGGAGGAGCGCCAGCGCCAGGAGGCCGAGAAGGCCGGAGTCGCTCCGCAGCCCGCCCCGGAAGAGGGTACGGTAGAGGAGGGGACCGAGGAGCCCGTCGACGTCGAGCCCGTCGAGGAGGAACCGGTCGAGGAGCCCGTCGAAGAGGAGCCGGTCGAGGAAGAGCCCGTCGAGGACGTGCCTGACGAGACCCCGCAGTGAGGCGACCCATGAAGAGCACCGTCCGTTTCCTCGCAACCCTCGCGCTCGGGCTCGCCATCGGCAGCTCGGCGCTCGCCGCGAAGTACGTGATCTCCGACGACGATGCCGCCGTGATCGAGGGTGACGTGCAGAAGCCGGACGTCACGGTGGTGATCTCGCGCGAGAACCTCAACAAGGCGTACGAGCTCGACCTGAAGGAGAGCTTCATCGACAAGATCATCGAGTCGGTGGAGCACGACCCCTTCTGAGGTCGCACGCCCCTTCGCGCAACGCCCGAGCCCATGGCCCCAAGCCGTGGGCTCTTTTCGTCTGGGGTCGCGCCGCCCCCGTCCCACGATCGGCCTCACCGCATCTTGACGAACCCAGGCCGACGATCGTGGTCCATTCCCAGCGTGCCGAGCGGCTCCGTCAGGAGATCCTGACAGGGTCCTCACAAGACATCAGTGCTTGTTCGGCGGCACTTGAGTAAGGTCTGCAGGTCTCTGCATGCCCCGACCGGCGCCAGTTCAGGAATCGGTCTCTGGAGGAACGGAAATGGTCGATCCCGTCACCATGTTTCAGGAAGGTGGCCCCTTCATGTACGTCATCCTCGTGGTTGGCGTCTTCGCTATGGCCATCGCGTTCGAGCGGCTCTTCTACATCGTGTTCCGCGCGAACATCAACGCGACGGCGTTCATGGCCCAGATCCAGAAGCTGATCATGGCCAACAACATCGACCGCGCGATCAAGCTGTGCAATGCCGAGCCCCACGCCGCGCTGCCCCGCGTGGTCAAGGCCGGTCTCACGCGCGCCAACCGGACCGAGAAGGAGATCGAGAACTCCATCGAGGAAGCCACCCTCGAGGTCGGTCCGCTCATCAACAAGCGCACGTCGTACCTCACGATGCTCGCGAACGTCGCCACCCTGACGGGCCTCCTCGGCACCATCATGGGTCTGGTGCTAGCGTTCCAGGCCGTGGCCAACGCGTCCGCCGAGATGAAGCAGAAGCTCCTGGCCAACGGTATCTCCGTCGCCATGTACACCACCGCTGGTGGTCTCATCGCGGCCATCCCGACCCTGGTGCTCCACTCGATCATCTCGAACCGGAGCAACAAGATCCTCGACGACGTCGATCAGTTCGGCCTCAAGACGGTCAACCTGCTCACGGCCCGTCGCCGTGGTCACCTCAAGGACGACCAGGCCGCCGAAGGCTGATCGGCGTCCGCTGGCCAACCGTAGTCCCGTCCACCTCTTCCGGAGCCTCTCATGGGCAGAAAGAAGGAAGCTGATCCCGAGCTGGATCTGGTGCCCATCATGAACATGGTCACCATCCTGATCCCGTTCCTGCTGCTCTCGGCGCAGTTCGTGAGCATCGCGGTCATCGACTCGACGCTCCCCGCCATCGGGAAGCCACAGCCGACCACCGAGCAGCAGGAGGAGGAGGAAAAGCTCAACCTCTCCGTGGCCATCACCGACAAGGGTTTCACGATCCTGGGCGCCAGCGGCGTCCTGGGGAACCCCAAGGGTGAGGGCTCGACCGTCCCATGCGTTCGCGATGGCTGTCCGGGTGTCGAATCGTACGACACCAAGAAGCTCACCGAGCTGCTCGGCCAGATCAAGGACGAGTACCCGGACGAGGAGAACGTGATCCTCGTCCCCGAGTCCAGCATCCCTTACGACGTGCTGATCGCCGCGATGGACGCCACCCGCGAGGATCCCGAGACCAAGGTCCAGGAGAAGGCGCGGGTGCTGTTCCCGTACGTGGTGATCGCCGGCGGCGTCCAGTAGGAGTCCCTGATGGGCAAGAGAAAGCTGCGCCGCCAGTCCGAGGACGGCGGCCTCAACATCACCTCGATGATGGACATGATGACCATCATCCTGGTCTTCCTGCTGAAGTCCTACTCCACCGACGACGTCTCCGTGGCGCCGTCCAAGGACCTCCAGGTCCCCGTCTCCACGTCCGAGAAGGCGCCCAAGCTCGCGGTCAACGTGGTCGTGAGCCAGCGCGAGATCGTCGTGGACGGGGAGTCGGTGCTCCAGCTCACCACCACGCAGGACGCGAACGGCGTCGAGGTCACCCAGGTGCCCGACGACGAGAAGCGCGGTCAGCTGATCTCTGCCCTCTACGAGCGTCTGCTCGAGAAGGCCGAGACCGCGAAGGACCTCGCCATGCGCACCGGCCGCGCGGAGTTCGAGTTCAAGGGGGAGATCCTCCTGCAGTGCGACAAGCGTCTCCCGTTCAGCGTGATCCGCGAGGTGATGTTCACCGCCGGTCAGGCGCAATTCGGGAACTTCCGCTTCGTCGTCATCAAGGGGAGCGGGTGATCGCCTCCGGGCGCGACACGGAAGGCCTTCCGGCGCTCCGGAGGGCCTTTTTCGTGTCCGGTGATCCTCTCGGGGATCCAGGCCCGATGCGGGCCATGCCGGACGTGCATCGCGGGCTTGTCAGCACCGCGGCGTTCGGACTATCGTACGGTGCGTTGGCGCCCGGTCGACGGGTGGAGCGCGCTCCATCTCTGCATCACGGATCGCCAAAGAGCCCATTCCGGGCCGATGAAGGGCAGACCTTGACGAATTCTGAACCGCTCGTGAGCACTGTGGTCATACGGAGTAGCGGTGGCCCGAACGGGGCTTCCGACTTCATCGGAGCCTCGGAGAGCTAGCGATGGCACAAGCGCGTAAGTCCAAGGTCCTTCGCATTGCGATCATCCAGGACCGGAAGATCAAGCAGGAGCGCCTGATCAAGGCAGGCGAGTCCGTGCGGATCGGGGACGACCCCAAGAAGAACACGTTCGTCATCCCCAAGAACAACGTCACGGGGTCGTCGTTCGTCCTCTTCCAGTCGGACGGGTCCAACTACTCGCTCCGGTTCAACGACCAGTTCGGTGCGAAGAGCAAGGTGTCGACGGGCGGCCTCGCGGCCAAGCTGTCCAACCTGCTGAACGACTCGAGCGTGAATCGCGAGGGCGACGTGGCGGTCCTGCCGCTCACTCCGTCGGATCGCGGCAAGCTCGACATCGACGGCACGTTCATCCTGTTCCAGTTCGTGGCGCCCCCTCCCGTGAAGGCCGTGAAGCCGATCAAGGCGATGGACTTCCGGCCGCGGCTCCTCGAGGACGACGATCCCGTCTTCCTCGGGTTCCTCGCGATCTGGTCGGCGCTGGCCCTCGTGCTCACGGTGTGGGTGTGGAACAGCGAGAAGCCCGAGTACTCGCTCGACGAGCTGCCGGATCGCTTCGCCAAGCTCGCGCTCCCGCCGCCCAAGGTGGAGGAGCCGCCGGAGCCTCTCGAGGATCCGAACGAGGTCGACGAGACCCTCGAGTCTCCGGACAAGACCAAGGCCGAGGCTGCCGAGCCGGAGCCCTCGAAGGCGAAGAAGAACGACGTCGACGAGGATCCGGGCAAGCAGGCCAAGAACCTCCAGGACACGAAGGACAACCTCGAGAAGAGCAGCAAGCTCCTCGCGAAGATCCTGGCCACCACGGGCGACAACAGCCGCGGCATGGTGGCGGACATGTGGTCCGACGAGGACAAGGGTCTGGCCAACATCGACAAGGCCCTCGCCGAGAAGAGCGGGGGGCTCACCACCGACGCGAACGATCCCGGCATCCGTGAGGGTGCGGGCGGTGGCACGGGCGAGGCGGCCACGATCGGCGATCTCGCCGCCACGGGTGCCGGCGGCACGTCCGGCGTCGGCGGCGGCCCGGCCGTGAAGGTCGAGGGCAGTGTGTCCATGGGCAACGGCTCGGTCTCCGAGGAGATCGGAGACTCCGGGAAGGTGAAGAACACCGTCCGTCGCTACGCGGGCCAGATGAAGTACTGCTACGAGCAGCAGCTCAAGAAGAACTCGTCCCTCGAGGGTCGCGTCGAGCTCGGCTGGTCGGTGTACGAGGGCAAGGTCGAGAGCGTCTACGTCGTGAGCAACGGTACGGGCGATGACGAGCTGTCCAAGTGCATGATGAGCAAGCTCAAGAAGTGGAAGTTCGACGGAGACATCGAGGGCGACGTCCAGTGGCCGTTCGTCTTCCGCCCCAAGAACTGATCCGCATCTGCGCTCCTCGCGGCTCAATCCGGCCCCGATCCGATCCGTTCCAGGTCGATCGGGGCCTTCGTCTGTCCGGGGCTCCCGGTGGATCTCCCCCAAAGTCGTTGACTCTCCCTGCCACCTGCGCTACCAATGTGTTGCCAAACTTCAGGAGACCCAATGGTCCGGAATTCTCTCGCGCTCCTCTTCCTCGGCCTGGCGGGCATCGCCTTCGCCCAGGACTCCGGGATCGAGTCTGCGCTGCAGAAGGCGGCCACCGCCACGCCGCAGGAGATGCGCGACTTCGCCACCTCGTCGGTGAGCACGGTCTCCGAGAACGCCAAGGCGGTCGGTCGGCTGACCGACACCGCGCGCACCAAGGGCGACTTCCGGGTCCAGAACTGTCTCACGCCCAAGAACACGTCGGCCCAGGCCCTCGTGCAGGTCACGGAGCTCTCTGCGGGCAACCTGAACCGCGCACTCGACGAGGGTGGCGAGGACGGCACGGCCCGCGCGCGCCACGAGTACCGCAAGATCGCCGTCTCCCTCAGCAAGTCGGACAAGATCCGGTCCGAGGCCGAGGCGTGCAACGACGGTGACGGCGACGGCACCAAGTCCAACCAGGTCACCGTCTCGGGTGGCACCGGCGAAGACGGCGAAGACAACGACACGAACGAGCTCGACTCCATCGACATCTTCATCGACCCGCCTGTCGTCAGCGTCATCGAGCCCTGAGCGGCGGCTCCGCGTCGTCCCCCCATTCTCCTTCCGTAAAGAGATGCTTCCCATGACGTTGCGTCAGCCTGTTCGGCTGCTCAAGAGTCTGTCGTTGTTCTTCGCCTTGGCGTCCTCGAGCGCCATCGCGGCCCCTGGGGACCACATCCGCAGTGGCAACCTCACCGTCACACCGAGTTTGGGTGTCGGCCTGACCTACAGGTCGAACGCGTTCCGAACGCCGACCAATCCAATGGGCACGGGGTTCGGGGCGCTCACACCGGGGGTCACGGTCTCGTCCGAGTCCAGGGATCTCAAGCTGGCGCTGGGCGGAAGCTACACGCTCCAGAAGTACTTGTTCCTGACCAATACGCCGGACGTCGATGCGCGGCGGGAGAGGATCTCGAACCTCGACCGGTTCAACAATGTCAACCTCGATGCCTCGTTCTCTGCACTCCCCTCGGGCACCGTCGGGTTTGGCGGACAGTACCAGCTGGTGCTTCGGAACAACCCGAGTAGCGTCGACATCGACTCGGATGACCCCTACACCACACAGTTCCGGAACAACCTCGGCGCCCATCTCGACCTTCGCCCCGGTCCGGCACTCACAATCTCTCCAGGCTTCGGATACACGTGGACGCAGTTCTTCCTGCCCACCAACGATGCGGTCCGGGATCCCTTCAACACCCGGAACGCCTACGTGGGGCGCGTGAATGCCAACTGGCGATTCCTGCCGCGCACGAGCGCTGTCATGTTGGCCAGCTACACGGCGAATCGGTGGGCCGACCCCAACCCGTCGAGCGGTGGAGCGGTCACTACGGTCAACAACTCCAATCTCGGGTCCATTCAGGCTGGGGTTCAAGGTCGGGTGTCTGAACGCCTTCGGGTCGTCCTTCGCGCAGGGTCGGGCTTCGGCGGCTTCCAGAACAGCACATCGCTTGGGTTCGTCAACGGACTCCAAGCGGTCGTCCAGGGCACCTACGACGTGACCGAACAGCACAACGTCATGCTCGGGTTCCGGAAGAGCTTCTTCGATTCGTTCTTCACCAACTCGGTGTCCGTCGCGTCGATCGTCGCCGGATGGAACGGGAAGTACGGGGATGCCTTCTCCAGCAGCCTGAACATCGGCACGCGGTTCGAGCACTACGACGGCCCCGTCACCCGCAACGATCAGGTCACCAAGCTCGATCTGGGTCTGAAGTACGACGTGAACGAGTGGGCCAACGTCGGGCTCCAGGGTGGGTGGCTCCAGCGCCGTTCGCCCAGCGCACCGGCCGCCGAGTACGACGTGATCGACGCGGGCGTCCAGGCCACGTTCACGTACTGATCCTGGCGGGCGTCGCCCATCGGATCGCAGAAGGGGAGGCCTCGGCTTCCCCTTTTTTGTGCCTGGAGTTTCCAGGTCACATGAGGTAGAACTTCAGGGTCTCGCGTGACGCGTCAAGTCTGACGCGGACGCAGGAGGTCCGGGTGTCCGAGCACGATTCGAAGTCGGTTTTGAAGGGGATCTCCGCGCTCCTCGGTGAGCGGTGGCGGGAGCTCCTCCTGCTCGGCACGCTCCTGGGTAGCCTGTTCAGCATGGTGGCCTTGATCGGGTACGCGCCCGAGGACCCCACCTGGCTGCGCCCGAACACGGGTCGGGTCACCAACCCGTGCGGGCCGCTCGGCGCGCTGATCGCCGACGTGCTCTTCCAGAACCTCGGATGGGGCGCCTGGGCCGCGTTCGGCACTATGGTCGCCAGCGTGCTCACCCTCGCGGGGCGGAGTGTCCTGCGGCCCTTCCTGCTCGCCAACCTCGGTGTTCTCTACGTGGCGGGTCTCGGGGCGATCCACCTCGCTCTCGGCGGCGAGGGGCCCTACCCGCGGGGTGGGCAGCTCGGGCAGACCCTGGCGGAGGCGCTGGTGGCTGTGGTGGGTACCGTGGGCGCGGCGCTCGTGCTCGCGGGAACGGTCCTCGGGGCCGTGACGCTGCTCGGCAACATCCGCTGGGGGCGTGTCGCCCGTTGGATGGTGGACTTCGCGGAGGCCCGCTGGCCGGCCGTGCGCGACCTGCTCCACGCGGGAGCCGTCCGCACCGGTGAGACCACGAAGGCGGGCGCGAGCGCGTCCTGGAGCACGCTGCGAGCCGCCGCTGGGGGCGGGGCCACGAGCACTCGCACGCTTCTCCAGCGTGTCATGGCGTCGTTCCGCGGTGAGGAGAGCGACGCAGGCCTCGAGGAGGCGGAGGTCGGGCTCGAGGCCATCGACGCCGACCCCGATCTCTTCGTGCCGTCGGACTCCATCGCGACCGCCCACAGCATGCCCGTAGTGGCCGAGGTGCAGTGGGAGCCCACGGTGGCCGGCCCGTCGTCCGGGATCCGCGACATGTTCACGGACGTGGCGCCCCGCAACGTCCAGGATCGGACGTCGAGCGTGGGCTCGGTGTTCACGGGCATCGCGAGCAGCGCCGTCCCCGAGCCGCTCTCCGAGCGCACCCAGCCGGGCCAGATCACGGACGACTCCACGCCCTGGGAGTCCATCCCCGACGAGCCGCGCGACACCGCGCTGTCCGCGGGTCCCCTCACCAACGGCGTCACGCTCACGCCGCCGCCCGTCGAGCGCGACGAGGAGCCCCCGGCACCGCGGGTCCGCAAGGGCGAGGTGGCCGTCGCGGTGGCCGAGGCCCTCTCCCGCAAGGTCTCGTCCGACGACGGTGGCGAGGTCCGCAAGAGCCGGAAGGGGTTCAAGGACTTCCGCCTCCCGAAGCTCTCGCTGCTCGACATCGTGCCCGAGCAGAAGGCCCACTTCGACGGCGAGAAGCTCCGCGAGCTCGCGCAGACCGTCGAGGCGACCCTCGCGTCGTTCAAGGTCACGGGTGAGGTCGTGAACATCCGGGTCGGTCCCGTCGTCACGATCTTCGAGTTCCTGCCCGAGTCGGGCATCAAGGTCTCCCGCATCGCGGGTCTGTCCGACGACCTCGCGATGAGCCTGTGTGCGACCTCCGTCCGGATCGTCGCGCCCATCCCCGGGAAGGGTGTGGTCGGCATCGAGATCCCGAGCCCCAAGCGTCTCGACATCTACTTCCGCGAGCTGCTCGCCAGCGACGAGTTCCGGAACACGAAGGACCTCCTTCCGGTCGCTCTGGGCAAGGACGTCGAGGGCAACGCCGTCTTCGGCAACCTCCAGAAGATGCCGCACGTCCTCGTGGCCGGTACCACCGGGGCGGGGAAGTCGGTCGGCGTGAACGGCATGCTCCTCTCGCTGCTCTACACGTTGTCTCCCGAGGACCTCCGGCTGCTGCTCATCGACCCCAAGCAGCTGGAGTTCAAGATGTACGACGACGTGCCGCACCTGCTGCACCCTGTCGTCACCGACCCCAAGAAGGCCGCCGCCGCCCTCGATTGGTGCGTGCGCGAGATGGAGGACCGCTACGCCCGCCTGGCCGCGTGGAACGTCCGCAACATCGTGCCGTACAACGAGAAGGTCGAGCGTGAGGCAAAGAACTGGAGCCCGGAGAAGGCCCGGAAGTACGTGCCGAAGGGCTGGACCGAGGGCGACCCCCTCCCCGAGCCCGAGAAGATGCCGTTCATCGTCATCGTCATCGACGAGCTCGCCGACCTCATGATGGTCGCCAAGAAGGAGATCGAGACGAGCATCGCCCGCATCGCCCAGAAGGCGCGGGCGTGCGGCATCCACCTCGTGCTCGCGACCCAGCGACCCAGCGCGGACGTCGTCACCGGGCTCATCAAGAGCAACATGCCCACCCGCATCGCGTTCAAGCTGAAGAGCGGCCTCGACAGCCGCGTGATCCTCGACGAGAACGGGGCCGAGCGCCTCCTCGGTCGCGGCGACATGCTGTACTCGCCCAACGGCGGGTCCGGTGGGATCGAGCGCGTGCACGGCGCGTTCGTGAGCGACGAGGAGGTCGAGCGCGTCTGTGACTACCTGCGCGAGCAGGCCGCCCCGCAGTACATCGACGCCGTCACGGCCGAGCCGGGCGTGGAGGAGGAGATCTCCGACGAGGAGCGCGACCCGCTCTTCGCGGAGGCCGCCGAGGTCGTGATCGGCGCGGGCAAGGCGAGCACCTCGATGGTCCAGCGGCACCTCAAGATCGGCTACAACCGCGCGGCCCGCATCATCGACCAGCTCGAGATGGCCGGCATCGTCGGGCCTGCCGATGGCGCTCGCCCCCGGGACGTCCTCGTCAGCTCGATCTGACCCCCGACAACCCGTGACGAAGGAAGCCCCACCGCGGGCGTCCGTAAGGGAACGAAATGGCCCGCCCCGGGGTCGGGGAATATCGATGGGTCGTCTGGAGGAGAGAATGATGTTCCGACTCGCCGTGCTCACCACGCTGGTCGCGCCCGCGTTCGCCCACGCCGCCGACCCCGCCACCGTGATCGCGTCCGTCGAGAAGCGGTACGCCACGGTCGAGTCCATCCAGGCGGACTTCACGCAGGTCACCACCTCCGAGCTCTACGGATCGAGCACCACCAAGGGCAGCATGGTGCTCCAGCGGCCCTCGAAGATGCGCTGGGACTTCGAGGACGGCAAGCAGTACGTCACCGACGGCGCCACGATGTGGATCAAGAACCCCGCCGAGAAGCAGGTCATGCAGATGACCGACATCGGCGCCGCCACCTCGAGCGCCGACAGCCTCCTGCAGTCCCTCGACAAGGTCAGCGAGATCTTCGTCGTGGAGGTCCTCGAGGACACCGCGAGCACCAAGCGTCTCAAGCTCGTCCCCAAGCAGGGCAGCGACACACTCAAGGAGATCGAGCTCGCGCTCGACGGCGACCTCGTGCTCCAGAAGGTCGGCATCCTCGATGCCTTCGAGTCCCGTACGGAGCTCACGTTCCAGGGTGTGAAGCTCGGGGCGGACGTCAAGGCCGGCACCTTCACCTTCCAGGTGCCCGAGGGCTACGAGCTGCTCAAGAACTGACAGCGTCGCGGCGCGCGCCCGTTGTTAGAGGGCGCCCATGTCCGAGACGACCACCAGCAGCAAGCCCGTCCTCCACGCCAGCCCCGAAGAGCCCGTCGCGCTCGCCGGGAAGCGTGTCCACCTCATCAGCCTCGGCTGCCCGAAGAACCGGGTCGACAGCGAGGTGATGGTCGGAAAGCTCCAGGCCGAGGCCTACACGCTCGTGGACGACCCCGAAGAGGCCGACGTCATCGTGGTGAACACGTGCTCGTTCATCCAGCCGGCCACCGAGGAGTCCATCGAGACCGTCCTGGAGATGGCCCGCTACAAGGAGGCCGGGAGCTGCAAGAAGCTCGTGGTCACGGGCTGTATGGTGCAGCGCTACGGCACGTCGCTCGAGGGTGAGCTGCCCGAGGTGGACTACTTCCTCGGCACCGGCGAGTACCACCGCATCACGGACGTCCTCCAGGCCCGCGGGGCCGACGCCGCGCGCTCCTTCGTGGACGTGCCGCTCTACATCCACGACGAGATGGCCCCGCGCGTGAACAGCTGGTCGGCTGCCAGCGCCTACCTCAAGATCTCCGAGGGATGCGATCACCGCTGCGCCTTCTGCATCATCCCCACGCTCCGCGGTCGCCTGCGCTCCCGGTCGATCCCGTCGCTCGTCGAGGAGGCCCGCCGCCTCGCCGACCAGGGCGTGGTCGAGCTCAACCTGATCTCCCAGGACAGCACGGCCTACGGTCGTGATCTCGGTCGCGAGGCCGGCGGTCTCGGCGAGCTCATGGCCGCGCTGTCGGACATCGAGGCGGTGCGCTGGATCCGGCTGCACTACGCCTACCCGCACGGTCTGCCCACGGGGCTCCTCGAGCAGCTCGCCCACAACGACAAGGTCGTGCCCTACCTCGACATCCCGCTCCAGCACGCGTCCGGCCCCATGCTGAAGGCCATGCGCCGCGGGGTCACCCGCGAGGGGCAGGAGCGGATCCTGGACCGCGTGCGCGAGCACGTGCCCGACATCACCCTGCGCACCACGTTCATCGTCGGGTTCCCCGGCGAGACCGACGCCGACTTCCGCGAGCTGTGCGACTTCGTGGAGAAGCAGCAGTTCGACCACGTCGGGGTGTTCACGTACTACCAGGAGGAGGGCACGCCCGCCGCCACGCTGCCCGACCAGGTGCCCGAGGACGTCAAGGCGGCCCGTCAGGCCGAGCTCATGGCGCTCCAGGCCCGGCTCTCCGGCCAGCGGCTCAAGAAGCTCGTGGGCTCCGTGGTGGACGTCCTCGTCGAGGGTGTCTCCGAGGAGTCCGAGCTCCTCCTGCGCGGCCGCACGGCCCGCCAGGCCCCGGACGTCGATGGCCAGGTCTACATCGTGTCGCCGCCGCCGGACGCCGCGGTCGGCCAGATCCGGCCCATGCGCGTCACGCGTGCCGGTGAGTACGACCTGGTGGGCGAGCTCATCAAGCGGTGAACGACTGGCCCTCGAGCAGGGCCAGCACCCCGGACGGAACGAGGGCGCTGACGTCCTGCCCGGCGTCGTGCCGGGCCCGGATGACGGTGGAGGAGACCTCGGGGAAGGTGGGCATGCCCTCCACGTCTCCGTGTCCGCCGCGACCCACCACGATGGGCTCGAACTCCCGGGCGATCGCGTCCCAGGCTTTCCAGCGTGGGGTCTCGGGCAGGATGTCCGCACCGACGACGAGCTGGAAGGTGTGCTCGGGGTGCCGGACCGCGAGGGCCCTGAGCGTGTCGATGGTGTAGGACGGAACCGGGAGCTCCGCCTCGATCGTGCACACGTCCACGTGGCTGCCCGCGCATCGCGCGAGGACCTCGCACATCTCGACGCGCAGGCCGAAGGGCAGCAGTCGCTTGCCGAACGCGTGGGATCCGGTGGGCACGAGCCAGACGCGATCCACCCGCGACGTCCACCCCAACCAGGCGGCGACCATGGCGTGCCCGACGTGCGGTGGGTTGAAGCTGCCTCCGTAGATGGCGACCCGCATCGCGCTCCTGGGGGATAGACTGTGGGGGTGAAGCCCGTATCACCACCGCGAGCCACCCTGTTCGTCGCTGGGCTGTTCCTCACGGGACTCGCCCTGGGGAGCTGGGCCGGTCGGGCGGCCGTCGCGCGCGCCACCTCCCCGTACGACGGGCTCGATCGCTTCGCGCGGATGCTCACGGCCATCGAGGCGGACTACGTCGAAGCGGAGGACGTCGACCACCTCCTGGACGCCGCGGTGGCCGGGATGGTCGCGGAGCTCGACCCCCACTCGCGCTGGATGAGCGCGGACGCCGTGCGCGAGCTCGAGGCGGACGCCGATGGGAGCGCGATCGGGTTCGGGATCGACGTCGGGGTCCGGGAGGGGGGCGTCGTGGTGCTCGACGTGCTGCCCGGCAGCCCGGCCGAGCGCGAGGGGCTCACGGCGGGAGATCGCATCCTCTCCATCGACGGCGTGGGGCTCCAGGGCCTCGAGCTCACCGAGATCGAGGAGCGGTTCCAGGGCGCACGTGGGGAGCCATCGGACCTCGAGGTCCTCCGCGAGGGCTGGGAGGCTCCGGTCCGGATGGCCACCAAGCGCGACAGCATCCGGATCCCGGCCACCGAGTCCGCGTTGCTGCCGGGCGACGTGATGTACGTGCGCGTGGTGGACTTCCAGCGGCACTGCGCCGAGGAGCTCGCGGCCGACGTCGCGCGGCTCCAGGAGCAGGCCACCACGCCCTGGAAGGGGCTGCTGCTCGACCTTCGCGACAACACGGGCGGTCTGCTCGACGAGGCGGTCGCGGTCGCCGACCTGTTCCTCGACGAGGGCCCGATCGTCAGCGTGCGTGGGCGGAGCCGCGACGAGCAGGTGCACCGGGCCAGCTCGGGCGCCTTCCCCGCAGAGATGCCGGTGTTCGTGCTGGTCGACGGCGTCACCGCCTCCGCATCCGAGATCGTGGCCGGGGCGCTCCAGGAGACCGGCCGTGCGCGGCTCGTCGGCACGCCCACCTACGGCAAGGGCAGCGTGCAGCAGCTCTACCGCAACCCGGACGGCTCCGCGCTCAAGCTCACGGTGGCCCGCTACCACCTGCCCTCGGGCGCCCCGATCCTGTCGCGCCAGGGGCTGCAGCCCGACATCCGTGTGGAGCCCGCGCCGCGCTCGAGCGTCCGGGAGCGCCTGCGCACCGAGCTCCAGTCCCTCGAGCTCCAGCCCACCCGGCGCGAGGAGCTGCTCGCTCTCGTGGAGGCCCTCGACGAGCGCCCCGCGCGGCTCCACCGTCTGAGCTGGACCGTGCCCGTCGCGGATCGGGCCACTCTCGACCCCGTCGTCGTGAAGGCTCTCGAGCAGCTTTGATCCTCACGCGCGCCCTACCGGACGCCCCGCGGGGCGTCGTGCACGGCTTCACGGGCCGGGCCGGCGGGGTGAGCGTCGGTTCGCTGGGCACCCTCAACCTCGCCATGCGTCCGGGTGAGACCACCGACGCGCTCACGGAGAACTGGCGGCGTGTCCTCCATGCCCTCGACCCGGGGCTGGAGCTCGGCGACCTCGCGCTCGTGAACCAGGTCCACGGCGATCGTGTGCTTCGCGTCGACGCCGGTGGCGGTCCGTTGGCCACGCTGGGCGACGCCGATGCCCTGGTGACGACCGCGCGGGGCGTGGTGCTGGCCGTTCGCACCGCGGACTGCGTGCCCGTGCTCTTCGCGGTCCCCGGGGGCGTGGCGGCCGCTCACGCGGGCTGGCGGGGCGTGGCTGCAGCCATCGTCCCGGCGACCCTGCGCGCGCTCTGTGAGGCGACCGGCGCGTCGCCCGCGGACGTGCGGGTGGCGGTGGGGCCCCACATCGGGCCGGATGTGTACGAGGTGGGTCCGGAGGTCGTGGAGGGCATCGTGTCCACGGGGGTTCCTGCCGACGTGTTCGTGCGGCGCGGGCGCCACGTCGACCTCAGGGCCGCCGTCGTGCAGCAGCTCGTGGCCGCGGGCGTGGAGCGGATCGGGCACGACCAGCGCTGCACGGCGAGCCGGGCCGACCTCTTCAGCCACCGCGCGGACGGGCCCGAGACCGGACGCCTCGCCGGGGTGATCGGGCGGGTCGGGTGATCCTGGTCCTGCTCGCCTGTAGCGGGGGCGACCCCGAGCTCGCCGCCGAGAAGGCCGCTGTGCTCGCCTTCCGCGAGGGGCGCGACGCCCTGGAGAGCGACCCGCAGGCGGCGCTCACGGCCTTCCGTCGCGCGCGGGAGGCCCGGCCGGACGAGCCTCTCCTGCAGGCCTGGGAGGCCATGGCGCTGGCGCGCACGGGAGACCTGGAGGGGGCGCTCACCGTCGTGGACGCCGTGCTCACCGCGCGGCCGGACTTCGCCGAGGCCCGGTACGACAAGGCTGCGTGGCTCGCGCGCAGCGGAGACCCCGACGCCGCGGGACCCGAGCTGGCCCGCGCGCTCCAGCAGGGGGCCGCACGTCCCCGGGACGCCATGCGCGACCCCGACTTCGCGCCCCACCTGCAGCACCCGGCCTTCGCCTTCCTGCCGCCGGACATGCTCACCGTGGCGGTGGAGTCGCCGCGTGGCACGGTGTTCTGGGGCAGCGAGGTCCGGGTGCGGCTGCGGATCCTGGGCACATCGGGGGAAGACGTCGCGCTGACGGCGGACGTCGCGCGGGGGCCGCTTCGCCTCATCGGGGTGGAGGAGGACGAGCACGAGAGCAGCGAGGGGCTGTCCCGGGACGTGCGGTACACGTTCAAGGTGGAGGGGCCCGGTGAGACGGTGCTGGGCCCCATCCGCGTCGCTGCAGGCCCGTGGACCGCGACGACGGGCGAGATCCGGTTCGTGGCGGAGGCGCCGGAGGGTCGGGAGAGCGTGATGCGCGACCTGGATCTGCGCACGCCATCGGAGATCCGGGCGGGATGGGGGTGCACCCCGCCCTGCGTGGAGCCGCTGGTGGCCCCGGAGCTCCGCGTGGACGGCACGGTGGTGGACGTGCTGACGGCGGGCGACGCACGCATCCAGCCGCCGCCACCGCCGGACACCGTGCGCTACGCGTTCAGCCACGCAGGGGAGCCGCTCTGGACGGTTTGGCGGTACCCCCACAGGCCGGACGGGGCGCTGCGGGTGAGGCGTGGGAGGGATGAGGTGTTGGAGCTGGTGCTGCCCTGAGGTGCGCCAGGGAGCTGGTGCGCGTCCGGTAGGTGGGGGCGGACGGCGACGCCGCTCGGGCACGGACACGGGCACGGGCACGGGGTAGCAGCCCCTTGCCCGCGGGGCGGGCAGTGGGCTGCTACAGCGGCATGCACCCATGCTTCTTCGCAGGGTTCTTCACCCGCTTGTTCTCCAGGCTCCCGAACGCGTCGACCAGCCGTGCACGGGTGGTCTCCGGACGGATGACGTCGTCGATGTAGCCGCGGCTCGCCGCCTCGTACGGGTTCGCGAAGTGCTCGCGGTACTCGGCCACCAGCTCGTCCTTCCGGGCAGCGGGGTCGCTCGCCTCAGCCAGGGTGCGGCGGTGGATGATGTTCACCGCACCGTCCGGCCCCATCACCGCGATCTCGGCGGTGGGCCAGGCGAAGTTCAGGTCCGCCCGGATGTGCTTGCTGCTCATCACGTCGTACGCGCCCCCGTAGGCCTTGCGGGTGATCAGGGTGACCTTGGGCACCGTGGCCTCCGCGAAGGCGTAGAGGAGCTTGGCGCCGTGACGGATGATGCCGCCGTACTCCTGGGCGGTGCCCGGCAGGAAGCCCGGCACGTCCACCAGTGTGAGGATCGGGATGTTGAAGGCGTCGCAGAAGCGAACGAAGCGTGCGGCCTTCACGGAGCTGTCGACGTCCAGGCAGCCCGCCAGCACGGCCGGCTGGTTGGCCACCACGCCCACGGAGCGGCCCGCCAGGCGCACGAAGCCGATCACGATGTTCATCGCGTAGTCGGCCTGGACCTCCAGGAAGTGGTGCTCGTCCGCGATCTCGCGGATGGCCTCCTTGATGTCGTACGGCTTGTTGGCGTTGGTGGGCACGAGGTCCGCGAGCTTGTCGCAGACGCGGTCGGAGGGGTCGTCCGTCGGGTGGAACGGCGCGTCCTCCATGTTGTTCTGCGGCAGGAACGAGAGGAGCTCGCGCAGCAGGGCGAGCATCGCGTTCTCGTCGACCACCTTGAAGTGCGCCACGCCGCTCTTGGCGTTGTGGGTGCTCGCACCCCCGAGCTGCTCCTGGCTCACCTCTTCGTGGGTCACCGTCTTGAGCACCTCGGGACCCGTCACGAACATGTAGGACGAGCCGTCCACCATCGCGATGAAGTCCGTGATGGCGGGGCTGTACACCGCGCCACCCGCACACGGGCCCAGGATGGCGGAGATCTGCGGGACCACGCCGCTGGCGAGGGTGTTGCGCAGGAAGATGTCGGCGTAGCCCCCGAGGCTCGCCACGCCCTCCTGGATCCGCGCGCCGCCGCTGTCGTTGAGGCCGACGATGGGCGCGCCGTTGTTCATGGCGAGGTCCATGACCTTGCAGATCTTCCGCGCGTGGGCCGCCGAGAGCGAGCCGCCGAAGACCGTGAAGTCCTGGCCGAAGACGTAGACCAGGCGCCCGTCCACGCGGCCGTACCCCGTGACCACGCCGTCGCCGAGGACCTTCTGCTTCTCCATCCCGAAGTCGGTGCAGTCGTGGGTGACGAAGCGGTCGAGCTCCACGAAGGTACCGGCGTCCAGGAAGCCCTCGATACGCTCGCGCGCCGTGAGCTTCCCGCGCTCGTGCTGCTTGTCGATGCGGGCCTGGCCGCCTCCGAGGCGGGCTTGCTCCTCGAGCGAGGAGAGGCGGTCGAGCAGGTTCTGGCGGTCCATCGATCCTCCGGGGCGGGCCCCTAACCGGCTGCTCCGCGCGGCGTCGCCCGCAGCCGTCAGGACGTCCGGGCGAGGAGCTGCCGGATCGCCTCGATGCGCCCGACGTCCCCGTCGTGCTCGGCCTGCACGAGGGCCTGCTCGATCGCCCAGCGGGCCAGCTCCTGCTCGCCGGCCTCCAGCGCCGCCCGCCCGGCCTCCAGGAGCGAGATCATCACGTCGTGGGCGAACACCGGCACGTCGGTGGGGTAGGCGCGCTGGAACACCCGCATCTCCCGCCAGTCCCGCCGGGCCGCGGCCACCGCCATCATGCCGGCGATGGCGTACACCCTGCGGATCGGCCCTGCGAGGTCGCTCGCCAGCACCAGGCGGAACGCAGGCTCGGCGTCTGCTGCCCGCCCGCGGGCCAGCGCGACCATCGCCAGGTTCATCGCGAACGCGTAGATCGGGTACCCGAGCTGCTCCGCGACGGCGAGGGCCTCCCGGTAGGCCCGCTCCGCGCGGTCCAGGTCGCCGCTGGCGCGCGCCAGCTCGCCCTCCGTGTTGTGGAAGTTCCCGAACAGGCTGCGACGCGTGCTCGCGAACACCTCGTCCCGGACGGCCTCCAGGAGCTCCAGACCCTCCTCGGGGCTCCGCAGCACCCCCACCAGGTACGCACGCTGCAGCAGGGCGCCCGCCCGCGTCGTGTTCGGCAGGTCCGGCAGAGCCAGCGTGGCCTCGATCGCCTCGAGCGCCTCGGGGAACCGCCCGGCCTGCTGGAGGGCCATGCTCTTCGCCTCCAGCGCACGACCCTCGAGACCGGTGTCGCCCAGATCGCGGGCCAGCGCCGCGCAGCGATCGTGGGACGCCAGGGAAGCCTCCGTCCGCCCCTCGGCACGCTCGAGGGCCGCGTAGTGCAGCGCCAGGCGGGCCAGCTCCTCCGGAGAGGGCTGCGCGTCCCGCACCCGATCCGCCCAGCTCCGTGCGCTGTCCAACCGCCCGGAGACCCGGTCGAGGCGCGCGAGGTCGAACCACCCGTCCCGCCGGCGCCGGCCGCTCTCCCCGCGTCGCTCCAGCAGGGACTCCCGGAGGAGCAGCTCGGCACGCGAGCGCGCGATGTCCGCGGTCTTCGAGAGGTTCGCGGCGTCGCGGAGGGCGTCGATCGCCTCGTCCTCCCGACCGGCCTCCAGGAGGTGACGGGCGCGTCGCGCGGCGAGCTCGGGACGGTGGGGCAGGACGTCCGCCGCGGCGTCGTGGAGACGCACGGCCCACCCGCTGTCGACGGCCCGGGCCAGGAGGGTCTCGCGCAGCATGCCGTGGACGAACCGCCACCGGCCCGTCGAGCGTCGGCTGTCGAGCCGCGCCAGCCGGGCGTCCAGCAGCCTGCCGACGAGCGCCTCGTCCACCGGCACACCGACCTTCGCGAGGAGCGCCCGCCACTCCTGCCCGATCACGGGGTCGCCTAGCACGGCTGCGGCCTCGAGGGGCACCTCCCACCCGGGTTGCCCCGCGACGAGGGCGTCGATCCGGTCGGTCCAGACGCGCTGGACGCCGGAGGGGAGCTCGATGGGGCCGTCCAGGGCCCACACCCCGTCGCGGCGGACCAGACGACCCCTGGCGACCCAGTCCTCCACGAGCTGGACCACGAACAGGGGGTTGCCGGAGGTGCGGTCGGCGAGCCGGTCCACGACGTCGCCCTCCAGCTCCAGGACGGAGCGGGCGAGGGCCCGCGTGTCCCGCGCGTCGAGGGAACCCAGCAGCACCTCCCCGGCCCCGGCCATCACGAGGGCGTCCAGCGCGGCGTCCTCGGCCTCGCGCTCGGCGAGCAGCTCGTCCTGCACGGTCAGCACGAACAGCGCGGCCCCCACGTCCTGGTTGGCCAGCGCGTGGTGGGCCCAGCGGATGGCCGCGTGGCCCCACTGCACGTCGTCGAGCCACACCACCGACACGCGCGGACCCGCAGCCGCGTCGAGCAGCCGACCCAGCACCGCGTGGCGCGCCCGCGCGTCGAGCTCGGGGATCGACCGCGGCGGGCGGCGCAGGTGGGGTGCGCAGAACGCGACGGCACCCTCGCGCGCCCAGGCGGGAGCGCGGGGCGCCCGCTGCTGGATCTGGTCGGCCAGCTCGTGCTCGTCGAGGCCGTGGGCCGCGAAGCCCCGCGCCATCAGTCCGTCCAGGCCGTCTTGGCTCGCCGGCGTGGGGTGGTGGGTCGCGATCCACGCCTCCGCCGCCCCCACCTCGTGGGCGCGGGTGAGGAGCCACTCGGCGAGCCGGCTCTTCCCCGCACCGGCCGGACCGCGGATCACGAACACCTCGGCGCGCCGGGACTCCGCGGCGTCCAGCAGGGCCGCCCAGAGCCGGTCGCGCTCCGCCTCGCGGCCGACGAACGGGATCTCGCGCAGCCCGAACAGCCCGAGACCTCCCGGTGCGGTCGGCGGTGTCGCGCGGTTCCGCCATTCGCGCGGGAGCGGCGGGAGGCGGTCGACGTCCTCGAGCGGCGTGTCGTCGTCGGGGTGCAGCGGGAAGATCCGTGTCCCCGGGCCACTCGGGTGGAGCAGGGTGGTGCGCTGCTCCTCGGGGTCCACCTTCCGACGGGCCACGCCGGTGGCGATGCGACGCTCGCCCCCTCCGAGCGCGAGGAGGCCGTGGGCTGCCGAGGCCGCGCGGGGGAACCGCTCCCAGGGCTGCTTCGCGAGGGCGCGTGCGAGCCAGTCCTGCAGGCCGTCGGGCACGTCGTACACGGGCTCGAAGGGGGGCAGGGGCTCGAGGGCCTGCGCGCGGTAGAGCGCCACCGGGTCGTCCCCGTCGAACGGGCGGCGTCCGGTCGTCAGGGCCCAGCCGAGGAGCCCGAGCGCGTAGAGATCCGTCCACGGGCCCTGGACGCGCCCGTCACCGTCGAACTGCTCGGGGGCCATGTACGCGGGCGTGCCGCCCAGCAGGGGCCCGTCTGCCGTCCGGAGCGCCCAGACCATGCCGAAGTCCGCGAGCTTCAGGCGGCTCCCGCTGTCCACGAAGAGCACGTTGGAGGGCTTCAGGTCGCGGTGGACGACCCCGCGGGCGTGGGCGTGCCCCAGGGCGTCCAGGAGGTCCAGGAGGATGCGACGGGCGGTCACCCAGTCCACCTCGCCCAGGCGATCGCGCAGCGTACCCCCGCGCGTGAGCTCCATCGCGAACCACGGGGTCCCCGGAAGCAGGTCGGGCAGGGCCTCTGCGGCCGCTTCGTCCACTTCGCCCGCGTCCAGCAGCGTGATGATGGAGGGGTGGGAGAGGCCCGCCGCCGCGCGGATCTCCGTCTGGATCGACTGCACCCGGCGTGGATCGCGGCCCCCGGCGCCCGTGAGGACCTTCACGGCCACGGGATCGCCTCCGGGGGCGCGTGCACGCCAGATCTGCCCCATGCCGCCGCGGGCGACGGGCGCGATCAGCTCGAAGGGACCGAGGCTCGCGGACATCGTCCGCAGGATACTCCAATCCGCCGGGGAACCCTCGTGGCCACCGCGCGGTCCCCTTGACCGGCACCCCATGCGACGGTAGAGGGGTTGGGTTGACCTCACCTCGACAGGAAGAACGATGGTTCGCATCCGTCTCATGCGCCGCGGCGCCAAGAAGAAGCCCTTCTACCGCGTCGTCGCGGCAGACCAGCGCTCCAAGCGCGATGGCCGCTTCATCGAGCAGCTCGGCTACTACGACCCGATGAAGGAGCCCATGGACATCAAGCTCGATCTCGAGCGCGTGGATGCCTGGCTCGGAAACGGGGCCCAGCCCTCCGAGACCGTGGCCCGCCTCATCGAGCGCGCCCGCAACGCCGCGGCGAACGCCTGATGGACAAGCTCGTCCAGCATCTCGTGCGGCCGATCGTCGATCATCCGGACGAGGTGTCGCTCCAGGTGATCGAAGGCGAGAGCGTCGTGACGCTCGAGCTGTCCGTGCACCCCGACGATCGCGATGCGGTCGAGGGCGAGCGCGGTCGCACCCTCCGGAGCATCCGCAACATCCTCTCCGCTGCGGCGGGCTCCAAGAAGGCTTCGCTCGACCTCGTCGACGATGGCGACGATGGGGTGGAGGAGTAGCCTGAGGCCCGCGCCCGCCGCTCGGGACGAGATCGTCCTGGGCCGGGTGGTCGGTGTCTTCGGCGTCTCTGGAGAGGTGCGTCTGCACCTCGAGAACCGCGAGTCCACGTTGTTGGCCTCGGGGCGCGAGGTCGTGCTCCAGGCTCCGGACGGGACCCGCCGGTTCGCCCACGTGAGCACGCGACCTGGAACCAACCAGCGCGTGATCGGCCGCTTCCGGGGTCTGGACGACCGCGAGGAGGCCGGCGGGCTCGTGGGTACGGAGCTCCGCATCGAGCGCACCGCGCTGCCGTCCCTGGACGACGGCGAGTACTACCTGGCGGACCTCGTGGGCATGAAGGTGCGCTGTGGAGACCTCGATCTGGGCACGGTGGTGGCTGTCTACGACCAGGGTCCGGTGGAGGTCATCGAGCTCGACGGTGAGCGCTACGTGCCGTCCACGGCCGATCACATCGAGGGCATCGACCTCGAGGAGCGCGTGCTCTACGTGAAGGACGGCGCGGTTGCGGTTTGACGTCCTCACCCTCCACCCCGGCATGGTGGAGGGTCCCCTCGGGCTGTCGATCGTCGGGCGGGCCCGCGCTGCCGGGCTCCTGGAGGTCGGTGTGCACGACATCCGCGACCACGCGGGGGATCGCTACCGCACCGTCGACGACGGCCCTTACGGCGGGGGGGCCGGGATGGTGCTGCGTGTGGACGTCGTGGCGGCGGCCCTCCGCGCCGTGCAGACCCCTGTGAGCCGCGTGCTGCTGACGAGCCCGTCGGGGAAGCCTCTGGAGCAGGCGGACCTCCGGCGCTGGTCGGGCATGGAGCACCTCGTGATCGTCACGGGCCACTACGAGGGCATCGACGCGCGGATCGAGCACCTGGTCGACGAGGAGGTGAGCCTCGGCGACTTCGTGCTCACCGGGGGCGAGATCGCGGCCCTGGCGATCGTGGACGGCGTCGGGCGCCTCGTGCCGGGTGTGCTCGGCAACGCGGACTCTGCGGCCGACGAGTCCTTCGCACACGGGCTCCTCGAGTACCCGCACTACACGCGTCCCCGCGAGTGGGAGGGCCACGAGGTCCCCGAGATCCTGCTGTCCGGCCACCACGCGAGGATCGACGCCTGGCGGAGGGAGCAGGCGATCCAGCGTACGCGCGAGCGACGCCCGGATCTGTGGGCCGCCTGGTCGGCGTCCGTTGACGACCCGGCGGCGCACGACTAAGAGTGCGTGATTCCGAACCGGCGTCCCGGATGCCCACGAGCAGGTGTCCGGAGCCCATGTCCTGGGCGTACCCGCTGCCGTCCAGCGAAGAGAGCGAGCCATGAACATTCTCCACACCATCGAGCAAGAGACCCTGGCGGCGCGCGAGCGCGAGGACGCCGACGTCCGCCCGGGCGACACCGTCCGCGTGCACGTCCGCATCCGCGAGGGTGAGAAGGTGCGCGTCCAGGTCTTCGAGGGCACCGTCATCCGCATCAAGAAGGGCGGCCCCCGGTCCACCTTCACCGTGCGCAAGATCTCCTCGGGCGTCGGCGTGGAGCGGATCTTCCCCGCCTCCTGCCCCAACGTCACCAAGATCGAGATCACGGCTCGCCACAAGGTGCGTCGCGCCAAGCTCCACTTCCTGCGCAACCGTCGCGGCAAGGCGGCCCGCCTCAAGCCGATCCGCGACTTCAAGCGCAAGAAGGACTAGGTCCCTCACGATCGCCACGGCGCCCAGAAGCTGGGCGTCGATGCTGAAGCCTTCGTCGCTGCCTACCTGGCCGACGAGGGCTTCGTCGTGCTCGAACGCAACTGGCAGGCCGCCGGCGCCGAGATCGATCTGATCGTCGGGCGTGGCGGCCTCGTGCGCTTCGTGGAGGTGAAGGCCCGCCCGGACGAGAGCGCCTGGGACGCCGTCACCACCGACAAGCAGCGGCGCCTCCGGCGCGCCGCCGAGGCCTGGCTCGCCCACCACGACGTGGACGAGTGCGCGTTCATGGTGGCCTGGGTGAAGGCCGGTGACGACGGGTCGCTCGGGCTCGAGCTGCTCGACGACGCCTTCTAGGTCAGGGTCACCACGAGCGCGTCGCCGTCGCGCTCGCACCCGAGACCCGCGCTGCGGATGCCGTCGATCAGGGCGTCCCAGGAGGGCTGCGGGACCTTCCCGCGCGACACGGTGGGGTAGAGGCGCAGGGCGGACGGGCCCTCGGCCGCGGGCTCCTGGTCGACGACGTGCACCATGAGCTTCCACCCGCGTGGCTTGCTCTTCGCGATGCTGTGCCGGGCCTGTTGGTGGGTCGGTCCGCCGTCGAGACCCCAGGCCAGCCGGAGGGGTTCCTCCAACAGGTAGAGCGCCCGCGCGAGAGCGAGCTTCGCCTTGTACCAGGCCATGTCGTCGAAGATGGACGGATGACGGCGACGGGGGGCCTTCGGCGGCTTCGGCTCCGGCGGACGCGGCTTCGCCGACGCTCTCGGCTTCTTGGGTGCTGCTGGGGTCTCGGACCGCCCCAGGAGCGCTGCGACCGCCGGATCGGACGGGTCGTGGCCCGGGTTGGGGATGGGCTCGGGGTTCGCCCCGATCCACTCGACGACGAGCGCACCGAGCGCGACCAGATCCTCCGGCTCGAGGTCGGCGAGGTGGTTCCGCAC
Source organism: Alphaproteobacteria bacterium (assembly GCA_020632885.1). GTDB lineage: Bacteria > Myxococcota_A > UBA796 > UBA796 > JACKEQ01. The sequence continues at coordinate 68,285 of JACKEQ010000029.1, forward strand.
GCGATCCAGCGCGTGGGCCGAGAGGGGCTCGCCGCAGGCCAGCATGCCCGGCAGGTCGGCGACCATGCGATCGTGGATCGCGTCCCACTCGAAGCCCTGGTGGTAGCCCACCTGGTGGTTCAGGTGGCCCACGATCCGCACGGCCTCGCCCTGGAGCGTGGGGGCGACACCGAACTGGGGCACGAGGTGGTCCCACAGGCGGCGAACTGCCGCTCCACGGGGCCGCCCTGGACCTCGATCCGCGCGACTCCGTCGTGCTTCCGTGGCCGCAGCGCGACCCCGGCCAGATCGCAGAGGGTACGAAGCGCCTCCTCGAGCTGGTCGCGAACGGTCGGCGAGAAGGCCGAGGTGTCCGCGAGGAAGGCATCGCGGGCCGAGGTGAGGTGGCTCCGTGCCATCGAAGAGAACGTCGCGCCGCCGGCGACGAGTGCAACCACGGTCGGCACGAGCGGCAGGAGCGCCTGACCACGCACGTCGCGGAGCGCGAGATCGAGCGGGGTCTCGCCAGCGTCCGAGCGCACGTCGGCCGGCGCACCGCGGGCCAGCAGTGCGTGCACGGCTCCTGTGTTGGCGGCCGCCGCAGCGAGGTGGATCGCCGTCCTGCCCTCCACCCGCGCCTCGGGA
>JACKEQ010000003.1 GCA_020632885.1 Alphaproteobacteria bacterium
CGCTGCTCGCACGGGCCAGCGCCGCTCTCGCCCGACTGGAGGCCACGATCGCGACCCCGATCCCCGAGCGACGCGCGCCCACCGGGCGGTTCGTCGTCCGCGATCAGAGGATCCCCGGGCGGCTGGAGGTGGACGATCTGACGATCGCACCCGGCGAGAAGATCGCGCTGGTGGGCCCCTCGGGATCCGGGAAGAGCACGCTGCTCGCGGTGCTCTCCGGCCAGCTCGGCGACGCCGAGAGGGAGCCCGCGGTCCTCTGCCGCCAGGAGCCGTGGATCTTCGACCGCACCCTCCGCGAGAACCTCGAGCTGGTCGGCCCCGTGCAGGACGCGGGGGAGGCCCTCGCCGCCGTCGGGCTGGACGGGCTCGCCAGCCGTCTCGACGCACCCGTCGGCGATCAGGGCACCCGCCTGTCCGGTGGGGAGCGCCAGCGCCTCGCCCTCGCCCGCGCGATGCTCGCGGAGGGCCGCGCGCTCCTGCTCGACGAGGCCACCAGCGAGGTGAGCGCCGACCAGGCCCGCGAGCTCGCCGGTCGCCTCGCGGAGGTCGCGCCCACCGTGGTCTTCGCGACCCACGAGCCGTGGTTCCCCCGGCTCGCCGACCGGGTCGTGTGGCTGGCGGAGGGCCGGGTGCGCGCCGTGGGTCGCCATGCGGAACTCCTGGAGGACCCCGCCTACGCGGCCCTCTGGGGCGACGCGTGAGCCCCTGGCCCCTCGAGGTCGCCCTGGTGGCGACGGGGCGCTGGCCTGCCTGCCTGCCCGAGCGGCTCGGTCTGCGCGTGCCACCCGTGCAGCCGGGGTCCGTGTGGGTCCACGGCGCCAGCCTCGGGGAGACGGGCATCGCTCGCCGCATCGTCGAGGCCGTGCCCCCGGCGTTCTGCACGACCGAGACCCACGCCGGCCGGGTACGCGCCGATGCCGTCCGTCCCTTCGACGCGCCCTGGACGCTCGCGCCGCTCTGGGCCGAGGCACGCCCGCGAGCCGTCGTGTTCGTGGAGGGGGCGTGGTGGCCCGCCCTGGCGGCCCTGGCGCGGCGGGAAGGCGTGCCCACCGTGGTCGCGGCGGCCCGTCCGGGACGACAGAAGCGGCTGTTGCACACCCTCACGGGCTGGCCGGACCACGTGTTCCCCCGGGACCTCGCGAGCGGGGCGGTGTACGCGGGGCGGTGCGAGGTGCACGCGCCGGTCGGGCTGCTCAAGGGCGCCGACCCGCGCGAGAGCCCCCTCGACGTGCGTGGACCGTTCGTCGTCGGAGCCAGCACCCACGCGCCTGAGGAGGAGGCCCTGGTCCGCGCGTGGCGGGAGGTCTGCCCGGACCTGGCGCTGATCCTGGCCCCCCGCCGCGTCGAGCGCGCCCCCGACCTCGCGGCCCGGCTCGGGGCCTCCCTGCGCAGCGCGTCGTCGATCGTGGAGCCCGGATCCCTCGTGATCCTCGACACCCTCGGGGAGCTCGGGGCCGTGCTGCACGGGGCGTCGGCGGCCTTCGTCGGGGGCACCTTCGATCCCGCGGTGGGGGGGCACTCACCCGCGGAGGCCCTGGCTGCCGGGGTCCCGGTGTTCCACGGTCCGGAGATCGCGAGCAACGGGCCTGCGTTCGTCGGCACGCACGCCGTCGCCACCCCAGCCGACCTCCCCGCCGGGCTGCGCGCGGCGCTGGGGACCACGACCACACCGCCCCACGACGGTCTCCCGGCGCTGGCGGCCTTCCTGAACGGCCCGCTGCGTCCGGCCCCCGAGTCGAGCCCGCGGCCGTGGGCCCGTCCGGCCGCCCGCCTGCATCGGGCCCGCATGGCACGGCGGGCGCGAAGGGAGCCCCTGCCCGTGGTCGCGGTGGGGTCGGCGAACGCCCGGGGTGCCGGCAAGACGACCGCCACCCTGTTCGTCGCGGACGGCCTGGTGGCGCGGGGTCTGCGGGTCGCGGTGGTCACCCGGGGCACCGGAGCGACCGCGAGGGGCGGAGACTCCCGTCGTCACGGGCCCTCCGCGGCCCACCTGGGTGACGAGGGCGCCGTGCTGGCCCTGGCGGGGCACACCGTGGTCGCGGGACCCGTGGAGGAGGCACTTGCGCGCGTCGGGCCCACCGACGTCGTGCTCCTGGAGGACGGGCTCCAGCGGGCCCCTGCGGTCTTCTCGGTGGCCGTCGTGGACGCGCGCTGGCCCGGGGCACGGGGGCCCTTCCCGATGGGCGAGGGGAGGGCGCTCCTGCGCCCATCGGACGTCGCGATCTGGGTGCGCGCGAGCACGATGTTCCCGGCACCCGCGGACGCCGTCCTGGGCACCTTCGTCCCCGAGCGCGTCCCCGGGATGCCCTGTGCTGCCTTCGCGGGGATCGGACGTCCCGCGGACTTCTTCGCGATCGTCCCTGCCGTCCGCACGCGATCGTTCGCCGATCACCACCGCTACACGATGGACGATCTCCGCGATCTGCGCCGCTGGGCCGGGGATCTCCCCCTCGTCACCACCACCCGCGACGCCGTCCGCCTCCCATCGCGCGCGGGGGTCTCGCACGTCGGCGTGCGCCTCGACGTGCCCGCGTTCCCGTGGTCCCGTCTGCTAGAGGGCCTGCCATGACACCCGCCCTCCGTGCCCGGCTGCTCGAGCTCGCCGCCGATCCCCGCACCGTCGATCAGATCGGCAACGATCCCGTGCGCTTCGTGCATCGCTACCCGGATCCGGCCGACCAGGAGATCGCCGGCTTCTTCGCGTCGGCCCTGGCGTTCGGACGCGTGAGCCTGTTCGCCCCCGTCATCGCCGCCGTGCTCGATCGCGCCGATGCCCTGGGTGGCCCGTCCACATGGGCCCGAACGCTGGATGCGGACGCCGAGCACGCCGCCCTCGACGGCCTCTACTACCGGTGGACCCGCGCGTCCGACCTCGTCGTGCTCGCCGCCGCGCTGGGCGACGTCCAGCGATCCCACGGCAGCCTCGGTGCCCTCGTCCGCGTCGGCCCCGACGAGCCCGATGTGGTGCCAGCCCTCTCCCGCCTCGTCCTGGCCGTGCGCGAGGCCGTCGTCCGCCACACGGGCGTCCCCTTCGACAGCGCGCCGCGCGGCCTGCGCTACCTCCTCGTCGATCCCGCAGAGGGGAGCTCCGCCAAGCGCGTGCACCTCTACGCGCGCTGGATGGTGCGCTCGGACGCGGTGGATCGCGGGGTCTGGAGCCACGTCCCGCCCCGTTCGCTCCTCGTCCCCGTCGACACCCACGTGCACCGCATCGCCCGGCTGGTCGGCCTGACCGACCGGAAGGCCGCAGACCTCCGGACCTCCCGCGAGGTCACCGCCCGACTGCGGGCTCTGGACGCCGAGGATCCGGTGCGATTCGACTTCGCGCTCGCCCACGTCGGCATCAGCGGAGGGTGCAGGGGCCAGCACGTGCCCGCGGTCTGCGACGCCTGCGCTCTGCAGTCGCTCTGCAGCGAGGGGAGCGCGGGTTAGGGTGGAGGCATGCTGTTCCTCCTCCCGTTCGCGAATGCGGAGCCAGACCCCGCCATCCCGCGGCTCGACTGGGACTGGTCCACCCCGCGCCGCTACCTCGTGGAGACCGAGGTCCGGCTGCCGCTCTTCATCTGGTTCCGTGCAGCCAGGAACCGCGACGTGCGGGTCGTGGGGTTCCAGCTGCGCGCCGTGCTCGAGTGCGAGGGCACCGACCGGTACGACCCCGCGCGGAAGGACGAGGTGTTCTGCCGCTTCGAGGACGTCTCGCTCGTCGTGGGCACACAGCCCGGCGACCGGGGGCTCGCGAGCCTGGTGGTCGACGAGTACGACGAGGTGCTCACCGGATCGTCCATGCGGATGATGGTCCAGGACCGCGGGCACATCGTGGATGTCGCGATGCCGGAGCTCGCAGCGCGGAACTCCCGCGTGCGCGGGCGGAACGAGACGCTGCGCCAGCTCGTGCGCTTCCTCGCGATGGGGTTCGAGCTGCCGCTGACCGATGGCGGAGACGACCTCTGGCTCTCCCACGACTCGCTGCTCTGCACGATGACCACCTCGCGCGGCACCACCTCGCAGTTCGAGGGCGTCACGCGGGGGGCCGCCCGGGAAGGGCTGATCGAGCTCGCGAGCCACGGTCGGGGGCTCATGACCGCGGGCAACGACCTGAACAGCTACACGTGCGAGACCACCGCCCGGGCGTTCTACGAGCCGGACGTCGGGCCCCTCCGCCACACCTGGGAGATGCTCGGCGAGCCCACGCCGTCCAGCGCCATCGCCTGGGGCACCGCGGGCTACCCGTACACCCAGCGCGGCGGGCTGCGGCGCCTGAAGCCCGACGAGGTCGTCGATCTCGGCGTCACGGGCGAGGTCCTCCTCGGCGGGGCGGTGGAGACGGCGCTCCAGGCGGGCGATGCCCGGCCCTGATCCCGTTCCCGCCGCCGTGCTCGCCATCGTCCGTTGCCCGCTCTGCCGGGGGACCCTGGCGGTCCGGACGCACAGCGAGGCGCCTGCGGTGCGCCTGGCGTGCGTCGCCTGCGGCCGCGAGTTCCCCGTCGTGGACGGCGTCCCCTGGCTCACGCCCGAGGACGCCCTGAAGGCATGAGGGTGCTCCACATCGACGTGGAGCGCGGCTGGCGGGGCGGTCAGGTCCAGCTCGCCCACCTGCTGGAGCGCGCGCCAGGGCCCGTGGAGGTCTGCCACGACGGCCCGGGCCTGGTGAGAGCGCTCCGTCGCTTCCGGCCGGACGTGGTCGCCGCGCACTCGCCGCGCTCCCACCAGCTCGCGCTGCTCCAGCCCCGTCCGCTCGTGGTCCATCGCCGGGTGGACTTCCGCCCCCGCGGCATCTGGAAGTACCGGCGAGCACGGGCCGTGATCGCGGTGTCCCACGCGGTGCGCGACGTGCTCGTGCAAGCCGGTGTGGAGCGCGTGGAGGTCGTGTACGACGGGATCCCGGCGGCCCCGGCCGGCCGACGGCTCGAGCGCCCTGAGGGTCCGTTGGTCCTGGCGGTCGGAGCGCTCGTGGACCACAAGGGCCACTCCACGCTCGTCGAGGCCGCCCGGCGCGGCGGATTCTCGGTGTGGATCGCGGGGCGCGGTCCGCTCCGGGAGCCGCTGGAGGCTCAGGCGCGCGGCGTTCCCGTCGAGCTCCTCGGGCAGCGCGACGACGTGTCCGATCTCCTCGCCACCGCCGACGTCTTCTGCCACCCGAGCCGAGAGGAGGGCCTCGGGCAGGCCGTGCTGGAGGCCAGGGCCGCGGGGTGCCGGGTCGTGGCCACGCGCGCGGGCGGCGTGCCCGAGGCGGCCGGGCCCCACGCGCTCCTCGTCACCCCCGACGACCCCGACGCCCTCGCCGCCGCCGTGGCTCGCGCCCTGGAGACGCCCCGGCCGGCGCCCGATCTCCCTGCACGCTTCACGGTGGACGCCATGGTCGCGGCCACCTGGGCCGTGTACGCGCGCGCGGTCGGCTAGACTCCGCCGATGGTCGTCCTCCTCGCCCTGGCGTGCAGCCGCCCCTCTCCCGCGCTCTTCGATGGCGACGGTGATGGGATCCCCGCGGCCTACGACTGCGACGACGCCGACGCCGACGTGTTCCCCGGGGCCAACGAGGTCTGCGACGGGGTCGACAACGACTGCGACGGCGAGGTGGACGAGGCGCCCATCGACCTCCGCACCTGGTACCTGGACGCGGACGGCGACGGGTTCGGGAGCACGGAGATCCAGGTGTGCGACGGGCCGCCCGGCGCGGTGCGCAGGGGAGGGGACTGCGACGACGGCGACCCCGACACGCACCCCGGAGCCCCGGAGACCTGCGACGGGGAGGACGACGACTGCGACGGCGACGTGGACGAGGAGCCCGCGCGGATCTGGGTGGCGGACGCCGATGGCGACGGCGCGGGCGATCCGGGCGTCGCGATCGCAGCCTGCGACCCCGGCCCCGGCTGGGTGGATCTGAACGCGCCCCACGACTGCGACGACACCTCGGCAGCCCGCCATCCCGACGCAGACGAGCTGTGCGACGGCGTGGACGACGACTGCGACGGCCTGGTGGACGATGCGGATCCCGACGTGCTGGGCGAGCTCTGGTACGCGGACACGGACGGCGATGGCCACGGGGTCCCGGACGTGACGATCCTGGCCTGCGCACCGTCGTTCGGGACCTGGGCCACGGTCGGCGACGACTGCGACGACTTCGAGGCGGACGTGCACCCGGGGGCGCTGGAGACGTGCGACGGGCGCGACGAGGACTGCGACGGGACGATCGACCGGCTGGACGCGCCCCTGGATCGCGGGATCACAGTGGCGATCGAGGTCACCCCGACGGGCGTGGTGGAGCAGGGGATCGCGATCCAGCTCGTGGATCTCGCGGCCGTGCACGCGGACGCGGGCGGCACCGGCACCTTCGATCCGGCCGGGGTGCGCGTGGCCTTCGGGGACTGCGACGTCGGGTTCGAGGAGGTGCCGGCGCGCTTTGTGGACGGCTGGGACGCGCTGGGGGTCCCGGGCACCGACGGCGACGGGCACGGCCTGCTCGTGGTCTCCTGGGACACGGACGGCGACGCCGGCACGCGCGAGGTCCTCGCGGCCCCACGTACGGGAACCCTGGTCTTCGGGTCCCACGCGACCGTCGGGGGTCTCGCGGCCGCCGCGGACGGCATCGATGCTCCCTGGGGTCGCCTGGAGCTCGCGCCGGACGGGGCGGGCAGGCTGGAGATCGACGGGACGTTGGTGTTCGATCAGGCGCTCTTCGCGCCGTCCGTCCAGCTCCCCTCGGCCACGCTGGGCCTGCCCGCGAGCCCGACCGTCACGGTGGACGCCCACCCCGCGCTGTCGATCGTGGGATTCGAGGGCACCTCGGCGGCCGCCGGCGGGGCCGTGGACCTCACGAGCACCTGGTGGGTCGTCGGTGGGCGGCGGGAGGCCTGGGTGCACACCTCCCTCGTCACCTCCGGCGTCACCTCCGTCTTCGGGGAGCCCGCATGGCCGGCGGGCGTGCGCGCCTTCGCGGCCGGGGTGGTCGGATCGCCCGTCACGGATGGCCCCTGGGCCCGCTATCCCTTCGCCCACGTCGGGCTCTACGCGGGCCCGGCGGGCGCGGTCGCCGAGCCCGGGCTGATCCGGGTGCCCGGGGTCCTCGATCCTACGACGGGCACGGTGCGATCCTTCGGCGCGGGCGAGACGATCGCGACGGTCACCGCGGTGATCGCCCGCGAGGATCCCGGGTCCGCCTTCGTGATCGCCGGCGACGGGCTGTCCCCCTCGCTCGCGATCACCTTCCCGGGATCCCCGTGATCACGCTCGTGCTGGCGGCCTTCGCGGGCGAGGTGGAGCTCGCCGAGTGGCGCCGTGTGCCGGTGTCCGAGCTCCTCGCGGTCACCGGTGAGGCTCTGGACGCACGGGAGGTCCTGGCCCTCGGGCGCCTTCGGGATCCCGCCGCGCTGCCGGCCCTCGAGCGGGCCCTCGCCGACGCCGATCTGGCACCCACGGCCGCCTTCGCGCTCGGCCTGACGCCAGGATCGGCGCCCGCCATCCGCAGGGCACTGGCGCGCACGGCGCCCCGCACGTCGAGGGATCTGCTCGGCGAGCGCGACCTGCGCTGGCAGCTCGTGGAGGCCCTCGGGCGCCAGGGAGACGCCTCCGACCGCCCCCTCCTCGAGGGGCTGCTGACCGCTCCCTGGCCCGACGACGAGGCCGCGGCGCGCGCGCTCCTGCGGCTCCATCGAGGCCGCCACGACGTGCTCGCCGCCGTACCCGCCCTCGTCCGGGCCCTCGAGGCCGAGGATCCCCGCACCGGGATCGCCGCCGCCCAGGCCCTCGTTCGCATGGGGGTCCGCGGCCTGCCCGAGCCCACGCTGGCCCACCTCGCCGTCCTCGCCCGGCAGCTCCCGACGGAAGAGGGCCGCGCTTCCCTCGTGAAGGCCCTGGCCCCGGTGCTCGGTGCCGACGACCGGTCCCGCCTGCTGACCCTCGCGTGGTCCGACCGTCCCCTGGTGCGCGCCGCCGTGCTCACCGCGGTCACCAGCGGTCCGGTGGAGGGCGCGGAGGCCTGGGCACGCGAAGCGCTCGTGGAGGCGCACCCCTGGGTCCTGCCCGCTGCCGTGGACGCGGCCGCGAGCCTGGGGCTGAAGGACGCCCTCACCGACCTCGCGAGGCGCCACGCGGACGCGCCGCACGTCCTCGGTCTCGTGGACGCCGCCCTCGAGGTGCGCGCGCTGCCCGACGCCCCCTGGCCCGTCCGCGCGGCGACCCTCGCGGGCAGCCCCACAGCGGAGCTCGAGGCGCTGGCCCTGGCCCCGAATGAGCCCGCCGGCGTGCGCACGGCCGCGGTGTCCGCGCTGATGGAGCGCGAGAACGACCCTGCGCTGTGGGTCCGGTTGCTCGCCTCGCCGGACGAGGGCGTGCGCGCGGCCGCCATCGGTGAGCTGCCGGAGCGCCCGAAGCCCGAGACCGTCGAGGAGCTGGTCGTCACGCTGCGGGTGGAGCGGGACATCTCGGTCACCCGCGCGGGCCTGGAGAAGCTCCTGGCCTGGAGGAAGGCCTCCCGGACCGCCGTCGTGCGGTCCCGGTACCTCGACAGCGTCCTGAAGCGGACGGCGAAGAGCACGCATCCACCGGTCCGCGAGGCCGCCCTGGAGCTGGCGGCGGCGCTGGGACTGGAGGTTCCGCCCGTCGCCCACGAGGCCACCGTGCGCGAGCTCATCCTGCCGGACGGCACGGTGACCACCACCACGGGCGAGCTGCCCGAGCCCGCGGAGGTCCGGCGCTACCGGGCCGCGCGCCTGCACACCACGCGTGGCACCGTGACCCTGGCCCTCGACCCGGGGATCGCCCCACTCGCCGTGCACGACTTCGTGTCCCTCGCGCGGTCGGGCTTCTACAGCGGGCTGCTCTGGCACCGCGTCGTGCCCGGGTTCGTCGCGCAGACCGGGTGTCCGCGGGGTGACGGGTGGGGCGGGCCCGGCTGGGAGATCGTGGACGAGGTGAGCGACCGGGCGTACCTGCCGGGTGCCGTGGGCTTCGCGCGGAGCGACCGGGACTCGGCGGGGTCGCAGTTCTTCGTCGCCACGGGTCCGGCGCGCTTCCTGGATGGCGACTACACGTGGTTCGGGCGTGTCACCGAGGGCCTCGATGTCGTGCGGGCGCTCGGTGTGGGCGACACCCTCGACGCAGTCGAGCTCCTCCTGGACACCGAGTGACGGCCGAGGAGCTCGTGGCGGCCGCGAAGACCCGGGCCGACTGCAAGCGCCTGGGAGCGCGCCTCGACGCCGAGCCCGACCTCAAGCCCGCTGTGGTGGCCCTGGCCCGCGCCAACGGCGTGGATCTGCCGGACGACGCCCCGACGTGGCCCGGCAAGCGCCTGTTGAGGCTCGCGCGGGGCAGGGAGGCCTCCTCGCGGGAGATCGGCAACCCGGTCGCCCTCGACGAGGCGTTCACCTGCGTGTCCTGCGGCCGGGAGGTCCCGCGGCACGGGCGCTCGGCGCGCGACCACTGCCCGTGGTGCCTCGTCGGTCTGCACGTGGACGACCGCGTGCCGGGCGATCGGGCGTCCACCTGCCGCGCCCGCCTCGATCCGGTGGCCGTGGAGCAGAAGGACGGGCGCTGGATCCTGGTGTACCGGTGCTCCGGTTGCGGCGCGACCCGCCGGAACCAGGTCCTGATGGACGGTGACCCACCGGACCGTTGGGAGGCCGTGGTGGCGCTCACGGGTCGGATGCCGTGAAGCAGGCGGTCGTCCGGGCCATCCGGGGGCTGAAGCTCTGGGAGGCCGGCCAGACCGTGGCCATCGCGGTCTCCGGCGGCCGCGACTCCCTCGTGCTCGCGGACGTCCTGCTCGCCACGCGCGGGCTCCACGGCGGTCGTCTGTCCATCGTGCACGTCGACCACGGGCTGCACCCCGACGCTCCGCGCTGGGCGGCCCACGTGGAGGCCTTCGCTGCCGAGAGGGGCGTGCCGTGCGCCGTGCATCGCGTGACCTGCGGTCCGTCCGAGGACGCCGCGCGCCGGGCCCGGTTCGCCGTGCTGGACGGGCTCCCGGTGGATCGTGTGGCCCTGGGGCACCACGCGCGCGACCAGGCCGAGACGGTGCTCGTGAACCTCCTGCGTGGCACGGGGCCGCGGGGCCTCGGTGGCATGGCGCCCCGACGCGGGCGGTACGTCCGGCCGCTGTTGGGGCTGCAGCCCGAGGATCTCGCGGCCTGGGCGGAGGAGCGGCGCCTGGTGTGGGTGGAGGACCCCACGAATGCGCGCCCGACCTACCTGCGCAACCGCGTGCGACACGAGCTGCTCCCGGTGCTCGAGGGGCTCCGGGAGGGGAGTGTGACGAGCCTGGCGAGGAGCGCCGCGCTCGCCGCGGAGGACGAAGCGCTGCTGGGCGACCTGGCCGCGGAGCTCCCCCTCGATCCGCGCGTGCTGGCGGGCGCGCCGCGACCCCTCGCGCGCCGGAGGCTCCGGGACCTCGCGCCTGGTGCAACAGTCGCCCAGATCGAGGCCCTCCTGGCCGCCGTCCAGGCGGGCCGGGGTCGCGTGTCGATCGGGGGGGACGTCACCATCGTGGTTCAGACCGGCGAGGTGGTGGTCGAAGGGGACTCGGGGGTCCACGGCGGTTAGGGAGTGGACCTCAGCAGCACGGGGTCCTGCTTGTCGCGCAACAACATCCTGCTCGCCATGATCATCTTCGCCACGCTCGTGGTGCTCGTCGTGTTGCCGGGCACCGACGGGTCCACGGAGCAGCTCGAGTTCCCCACGTTCATGCAGAAGGTGGAGGAGGGCACCGTCAAGCAGGTCACCGTCCGGGGCCAGCAGATCCGGGGCGAGCTGAAGTCCGGCGAGGCCTTCGTCACCACGGGCCCCGTGTTCAACGAGGCCGTCTACAACCAGCTCGTGGAGCACGGCATCACGCCCTCCTTCGAGGAGGCCCCGGACTCCGGGCTCTGGTTCTCCGCGGGCATGGCGCTGTTCGCCATCGTGGTCGTCGTGGCCCTGTTCGCCTGGTTCATGCGCAGCATCCAGGGGAGCAACGGCCGCGCCATGAGCTTCGGGAAGTCCCGTGCACGGCTCCAGACCGACGGCGGCAAGCTCATCACCTTCGAGGACGTCGCGGGCATCGACGAGAGCAAGGAGGAGCTGCAGGAGATCATCGACTTCCTGCGCGACCCCCGCAAGTTCACCCGTCTGGGCGGGCGGATCCCCAAGGGCGTGCTGCTGATGGGCCCGCCCGGCACGGGCAAGACCCTGCTGGCCCGCGCGGTCGCCGGGGAGGCGGGCGTGCCGTTCTTCTCGATCAGCGGCTCGGACTTCGTGGAGATGTTCGTGGGCGTCGGCGCGAGCCGGGTCCGCGACCTCTTCGAGCAGGGCAAGAAGAACGCCCCCTGCATCATCTTCATCGACGAGATCGACGCCGTCGGCCGCCACCGCGGCGCGGGCATGGGCGGCGGGCACGACGAGCGCGAGCAGACCCTGAACGCGCTGCTGGTGGAGATGGACGGCTTCGAGGGCACCGAAGGCGTCATCCTCGTCGCGGCCACCAACCGTCCCGACGTGCTGGACCCCGCGCTGCTCCGTCCCGGCCGCTTCGATCGGCGGGTGGTGGTGCCCGCACCGGACGTCCGCGGGCGCGAGTCCGTCCTCACCATCCACAGCCGGCGCCTGCCGCTCGCCGCAGACGTCGACATGCGGGTGCTCGCCAAGGGCACGCCGGGCTTCTCGGGCGCAGACCTCGAGAACCTCTGCAACGAGGCGGCCCTCATGGCGGCCCGCGGCGACAAGCAGCAGGTCGAGATGTCCGACTTCACCTCGGCCCGCGAGAAGATCCTGATGGGTCCGGAGCGCCGCTCGATGGTGATGCCCGAGTGGGAGCGGAAGAACACCGCCTACCACGAGGCCGGCCACGCCATCATCGCCCACCTGCTGCCGCGCCACGACCCCGTGCACAAGGTCACGATCGTCCCGCGGGGCCGGGCTCTCGGCGTCACCATGACGCTGCCGAACGAGGACCAGCTCTCGATGACCCGCACGCAGCTCCTCCAGCGCATCACGATGATGATGGGCGGACGGGCGGCGGAGGAGGTCGCGATGAACTCGGTGACCGGCGGGGCTGCGCAGGACCTCAAGCAGGCCACCAAGCTCGCCCGCCACATGATCTGCGACCTCGGGATGAGCGAGGATCTGGGGCCGGTGAGCTGGAACGACGACGAGGGCGAGGTGTTCCTCGGCCGCGGGTTCGCGGCGTCCAAGACGTACAGCGAGGACACCGCCATCAAGATCGACACCGAGGTGAAGCGCGTGCTCTCCCGCGGCTACGAGGCGGCGCGGTCGATCCTGGAGGCGAACATCCACGTGCTCCACACGGTCGCCCAGAAGCTCATGGAGACCGAGAGCCTCGACGGGAAGGAGTTCGCGGACCTCGTGGACGCGTCCGGGCCGGTCCGTCCGGACGATCTGGGGTGGATGGGCGCCTGACCGGGGCCCGGGCGGTTCCTGACGGGGCCGCCGTTCCTCGATAGAGCACCCTGGAGACGCGGGAGGAACGGTGCAGGGCCTGTGGGAGTGGTACGCCGACAGCCCGTTCGCCACGTCCACCTGGGTCGACTGGGTCGACATCCTCCTGCTCGCGGCCGTCGTCTACAACGTGCTGATGCTCCTGCGGGGCACCCGCGCGATGCAGAGCCTCGTGGGCCTCGGGCTGCTCTTCGTGCTCTACGCGGTGGCGCGCTTCGGCGGGCTCACGTCCATCGAGTGGGTGCTCGACAACCTCCTCGTCTACCTCGTGCTGGCCGTGATCATCCTCTTCCAGGCGGACATCCGGAGGGCGCTGGAGACAGCGGGCGCACGGTTCTTCACCCGGGTGAGCGCCGCGCGGGCAGACGCCTCGATCCTCGAGGAGGTCATCAAGGCAGCCTTCCTGCTCGCACGCCGGAAGATCGGCGCCCTCATCGTGATCGAGGGGTCCGCAGAGCTCGACGCCTACACGGAGGGCACGCACATCCTGAAGGCCAACGTGAGCCACGAGCTCCTGCAGAGCATCTTCCACCCCGCGAGCCCCCTGCACGACGGCGCCGTCGTCATCCGCGACAACCGCGTGGAGGCAGCGGGGGTCTTCCTGCCCATCACGCTCTCGAAGGACATCTCGCGGGCCTTCGGCACCCGCCACCGCGCGGCCATCGGGCTCACCGAGGCCACCGACGCCATCTGCATCGTGGTCAGCGAGGAGCGCGGCACCGTCGCCATCGTCTCGCGCGGCGAGATCGTGCCCGTCGCCGACATGAACGACCTCCGGCAGAACCTCACCGAGCAGCTCGAGAGCGTCCGCGACGACCTGGCGAGCCCGGGGACCGCCAGTGCTTGAGACCCTCTTCGGCAACCCGCACTACAAGCTCGTGTCGCTGCTCGTGGCCGTGCTGGCGTGGCTCTACGTACAGTCCGACGAGGTCGCGACCGGCCAGGTGAACGCGCGGGTGGAGTGGGAGCTCGCGGAGGGCCTGGTGAGCGTGCGGCCCCTGCCGCGCACCGTCGCGCTGCGGGTGAAGGGCACCCGGGCGGCCATCCGGAAGGCCCGGACCCAGCTGGCCCTCGTGATGCCGGTGGACCTCCGGCAGGCCGGTCCTGGCGAGCACAACGTCGACTTCGCGCCCTTCGCGGTCAACGGCCTCGAGACCAACCTGGAGATCCTCTCGCGCACGCCGTCGGGGATCCGCGTGCAGCTCGACAAGCAGGTGACCCGGCGCATCGAGCTCAAGACCCGCGTCGTGGGCGAGCCGGCCGACGGGTACGCCGTGCGGCGGGTGAAGCTCCAGCCCGCCGTCGTGCAGGTCTCCGGGCCCGCGTCCGTGGTGAACGAGCTCCAGGAGATCCCCACCGAGCCCATCGACGTGGCCGGGCTCATGGCGGACCTCGACGTGCCCGTGCGCCTGTCGCTGCCGGCCTCCATCACGGCCGTGCTCGCCGAGGAGGTGAAGGCCGAGGTGAGCATGATCGCCCTCAACGAGCCTCGCGTCTTCGCGGACGTGCCCGTGGAGGTCTGGGGCGGCCGGGGCACGGTCACGCCCGACGTGGCCGAGGTCGAGCTCACCGGGCCGTCGACGCTCGTCCGCGATCTCTCGGCGGAGGACCTCGTGGTCTTCGTGCACCCCCCGGGCGAGACCGGAAGCGCGCGCGTCACCTGGGGCGACGGGGGACCCGGCAAGGTACGGGTCCTCCACGGCGCGGGCAAGGACGTGCGCGCCACGAACGTCACCCCCAGCACCTTCGAGGTCACCCGATGAAGTTCGGCACCGACGGCATCCGCGGACGCGCGGGGCCTGCGCCCATCGATCCCGAGTCCGCCGTGCGCATCGGCAGGGCGGCCGCCAGGCTGGCCCGCGAGAACGGGTCGCCCGTCGTGGTCGTCGCGCGCGACACGCGCCCGAGCGGCGGCATGCTCGCGGCGGCCGTGTGCGCAGGCGTGATGGGGGAGGGCGGTGTGGCCGTGGACGCGGGGGTTGTGCCCACGCCGGCCCTCGCCGTGGCCCTGCACGACGGGCTCGGTGCGGCGGGCGTGATGATCACGGCCTCCCACAACCCCTGGGTCGACAACGGCTTCAAGATCCTCTCGGAGGGCGGTCGGAAGCTCACGGACGACGAGACCGCGCGGGTGGAGGGTTGGCTCGCCGAGGACGGGCACAACGGGGGCGTCGGCTACACCGAGGACGCCCACCAGGCCGTGCTGGAGGCCTGGCTCGCGCGGCTCGCGGACATCGACACGTCGGGCCTGGCGGGTCGCAGGCTGGCGGTAGACCTGGCGGAGGGTGCTGGTGGAGTCGCCGCGGACTGGCTCGCCCAGCAGCCCTTCGAGGTCGTGCTCGTCCAGGGCGACCGCATCAACGACGGCGTGGGGTCCGAGCATCCCGGGCGCCTCCAGCAGCTCGTGCGGGACGAGGGGTGCTTCGCTGGCCTCGCCATCGACGGTGACGGCGACCGGTGCCTGCTCGTCGACGACACCGGCGAGATCGTGCACGGCGACGCGCTCACGTGGCTCCTGGCCCGGCGGCTCGGTGTGGACGCCCTCGCGGTCACCCAGATGAGCACGGGGGCCCTGGGGCCGGCCCTGCCGGGGGTCCGCATGCACGTGACTCCGGTGGGCGACCGCTACCTCCAGATCGCCATGCGTGAGCACGGGCTCGCCCTGGCCGCGGAGGAATCGGGGCACGTGCTCTTCGCCGATCACCCCGGCGGAGACGGGCTCCTCGCGGGTCTCAGGGCGCTCGGAGGGCTCGAGCGGCCCCTGTCCGCGGAGCTGGAGGGGTTCCGCCCGTGGCCGCGGGTGAAGGCGAAGGTCCGGGTGGACGAGCGCGTTCCGCTCGACGAGCTGCCCGCGGTCGCCGCAGCGGTGCGGGAAGGCGAGGAGCGCCTGGGTGACGGAGGGCGCGTGTTCCTCCGCTATTCGGGGACCGAGCCCGTGATGCGCATCCTGGTCGAGGGACGCGACGATGCAGTGGTGGAGGCCGTGGGCCGCGACGTGGAGGCCGTGATCCGGGAGGTCCTGTGTCCCTGATCTCCACGGCCGCCCAGTGCCGTGCGCTGGACGCCGCCACCATCGACGGCTGGGGCGTTCCGGGCGTGGCGCTCATGGAGCTCGCCAGCCGCGGGCTCGCGGAGGCCGTGCGCGCCAGGTTCCCCGCGCAGGCCGCTCAGGGCGTGGTCGCCGTCTGCGGTGCCGGCAACAACGGCGGCGATGGCTACGCCGCCGCCCGCTGGTTGCACCTGTGGGGCTTCCCGGTGTCGGTGCTGCCGCTCTCGGAGACGTCCGGGGGCGACGCGGGCATCATGCGCGAGGCCGCCCGACGCCTCGGGATCGCCGAGGTGGACGCCGTGCCGACGGGCAGCGGGCTCGTGATCGACGCCGTGTTCGGTACGGGGCTCGCGCGTGCCGTGCGAGGGCACGCCGCAGCGGTGCTCGAGGCCATCGCTGCGTCCGGGGCCGTCGTGGTCGCGTGCGACATCCCGAGCGGTCTGCACGCCGACACCGGCGAGGTGCTCGGGCCCGTGCCGGCAGCCGCCCACACGGTGACGTTCGGGCGCCTGAAGCCCGCGTTCTTCACGCCCGCCGGGAGCCTCGCGGGCACCGTCGAGGTCGTCGACATCGGGGTCGCACGGGAAGGGCTGGCCATCGGCGAGGTCTCGACGCGCGAGGGCATGGCGCACCTCTGGCCGCCGCGTGCGTCCGGATCGCACAAGGGCACCCACGGTCACCTGGCCGTGGTGGCAGGCAGCGTGGAGATGGCCGGTGCTGCCGTCCTGACGTGCCTGGGGGCGTCGAGGGCGGGCGCGGGGCTCGTGACCCTCTTCGTGCATCCGGACGCCCTGTCGCGCCTCTCGGCGCTACCAGCGAGCGTGATGGTGCGTCCGCTGGCCCCCGCCGCGGCATTGGCCGCCGCGACGACCTTCGATGCCGTGGCCGTCGGCCCGGGGCTCGGCGGCGGTCGGCCCCTGGCGGCGGACGTGCTCGACGCGCTCGCGGACCTCCTGCACCGCGACCAGCCCGCGGTGCTCGATGCGGACGCCCTGGTCCCGGGGCTGCCCGCAGGTCGCCATGCCATCCGCACCCCGCACCCCGGCGAGCTCGCGAGGCTGCTGGCCTGCACGGTGGCCGAGGTCCAGGCCGACCGCTTCGGTCGGGTGCGCGAGAACCCGGGAGTCACCCTGCTGAAGGGCCCGCACACCCTGATCCACGACGGCGCCGGGCATGTGCACGTGAACCCCACCGGCAGTCCCGCGCTCGCGACGGCCGGCTCCGGCGACGTGCTCACCGGGGTCGTGGGCGCGCTCCTGGCCCGCGGGCTGTCTCCCGTGGACGCCGGCCGTCTGGGCGCATGGGTGCACGGTCGGGCGGGGGAGATCCTGCTCGATCGCGCCCCCGACGGGCACATCGCGCCGGACATCGCGGGCGCGCTGCCCCTCGCCATCGCGGAGCTCCTCGATGTACCTCGACGGCCCTGACGCGACGGACGCCCTCGGGCGGCGTCTGGGCGCCCTCGCGGAGCCCGGTCAGGTCGTGGCCCTCGTCGGCGATCTGGGGGCCGGGAAGTCGGCGCTGGCCCGCGGGATCGCCCGCGGACTCGGGCTCACCGAGAGGATCCCGAGCCCGACGTTCGTGATCGCGAACACCTACACGGACGGTCGGATCCCGTTCCACCACCTGGATCTCTACCGGCTCGGCGATCCCGAGGAGCTCGAGCAGCTCGGCCTGGACGAGCTGATCGCGGAGGGCGTCAGCGCCGTGGAGTGGGCGGATCTCTTCCCGGAGATCCTGCCCGACGATCACCTGGAGCTCCGGGTCGTCCAGGAGGGCGAAGGGCGCCGGGTGGAGGCGACGCCCCACGGGCCACGCAGCCGGGCGCTCTGGGACGGTGTGGCGTGAGCCTCTCGTTCCGGACGGCTCCCCGCGCGACCCGGGGCGCTCCCTGGTCGGCGATCGTCGTGTTCGTGCTGCTCGGGGCCGCGCTGACCTGGCGGGCCACGCGCGTGCCACCGGTGTCGGTGCCGGAGCTCGTGGAGGTCGTCGGCGACGTGCCACGCCCCGGGACGTACGCCCTGGTGGACCCCACGCTGGCGAGCGCCGCGCGTGCCGCAGGCAGCTCGGTGGCCCTCGACGGCACGCCCGTCCCTCACGGCCATCGCGTTCGGATCGCGGGCGATCGGGCCACGATCGAGGCCCCACCGGACCCCGTGCTCGTCGCGCTGCCCGTGGATCCCAACGTCGCCGACGCCGTGGCCCTGGAGGCCGTCCCGGGCATCGGGCCGGCCACGGCCCGGGCGATCCTGGAGGAGCGCGCCCACGGTCCGTTCACGAGCCTGGAGGACCTGAAGCGCGTGAAGGGCATCGGGGCCCACCGGCTCGCCGAGATCCGGCCGTTCCTGGCGGTCGGGCCGTGATCCACCTCGACCACGCGGCCACTTCTCCGCTCCACCCGGCGGTGCGGGCCGCAATGGAGCCCTGGTGGGGCGTCCCGTGCAACCCGAGCTCCGTGCACACCTCCGGGCGGCGGGCAGCGGCAGCCGTGGAGCGGGCGGCCGAGCAGGTCGCGGCGCTGGTCGGCAAGCGAGCGACCGAGGTGGTGTTCACGTCCGGCGCCACCGAGGCGAACGTGCACTGGTTCCACGCCATGCGTGCCGCGGGACGGGCGGGTCGGGTGGCGATCGGGGCCACCGAGCACCCGAGCGTGCGCGCCGCGGCGGGCGGGTGCGAGGTGCTCGCCGTGGACGCAGCAGGCCGCCATGGGCCCCTACCGTCCGGCATCGACGGGCTCTCCGTGCAGGCCGTGAACCACGAGACCGGCGTGATCACGGACCTCGCGGCCCTCCGCGAGGGTGGGGGATGGCGGCATGTGGACGCGACGGCGGGGGCCGGCAGGATCCCGCTCGACCTCGCCTGGGCCGACGGGGTCACCCTCTCGGCCCACAAGCTCGGCGGGCCCCTCGGGGTGGGTGCGTTGATCGCCGTGGACACCGAGCTCGCGCCGTTGCTGCCGGGCACCCAGCAGCGCGGTCGGCGCGGCGGCACGCTGAACACGCCCGGCATCGTGGGGTTCGGCGAGGCGGCCCGGCTCGCGCGCGTGGACCTCGAAGCGCGGAGGGCCCTCTGGGCACGCTGCGAAGCCCGGATCGTGGCACTCGTCGAGGGCCTCGGGGGCGGGCGGGTGGGCGGCCACACGGTGCCGAGCGTGGTGAACGTCGTGTTCCCGGGCCTGCCCGCCGAGGCTGTCGTGCAGGCCCTCGACCTGCGGGGCATCGCGGCCAGCGCGGGATCCGCGTGCGCCTCGGGGAGCGTGGGTCCGTCGCCGGTGCTGGAGGCGATGGGGCACCCCGAGCCCGATGGGGGCGTGCGGTTCAGCCTCGGCTGGAGCACCACGGAAGCCGACGTGGACGCGCTGGAGTCCGCGCTCCCGGCCGTGCTGGAAGGCCTCCGCGCCTGGCTGTGAGGCTACGCGTCCTCGGTGGGCAGCGTGTCGCGTACGGCCAGGACGGTGTCCTCGTCCTCGTCGAACACGTCCATGAGGTACGCGACGTCGAGGGTGGGGTCGACCGTCGACATCGCCATCGCGACCTCCCCGGCCATCTCGCGGGCCGTGGGGTAGCGGTCCTCGGCGCGATGGGCGGTGGCCCGCCGCACCACGGGGCGCACGGGCTCGGGCAGCCGCTCGAAGATGGCCTCGTCGAGCTTGCCCATCCCGAGCTCGATCGGGCGTCGGCCCGTGATGGCGAGGTAGAGCAGGGCGCCCACGCTGTAGAGGTCCGCCTGGGGCCCCACCTTGCGGGGGTCGAGGCGCTGCTCGGGTGCCATGTAGGCCAGGGTACCGAGCATGTCGCCCGTGCCGGTGATGCGCATGGCGCTCGCGTCCGAGAGGATGCGCGCGATGCCGAAGTCCGTGAGACGCACGGCGTCGTCGGCCGTGAGCAGGATGTTGTGCGGCTTCACGTCGCGGTGGACCACGCCGGCCCGATGGGCGTGCTCGAGACCCGAGAGCGCCTCGAACGCGTACCGGAGGGCCGTGCGTGCGGGCAGGCTGCCGAGCCGCCGCATGACCTGCGAGAGGGCGCCGCCCTCGGCGAGCTCCATCACGAAGTAGTAGTAGTCGTCCTCGTCGCCGACGTCGTAGATGCTGACGATGTGCGGGTGGTTGAGGTTCGCCATCGTGCGCGCCTCGGTGAGGAACCGCGACCGCGTCTTGGTGCGGTGGGCGGCGGCCTCCTTGAGGATCTTCGCGGCGCGGTCGACCCGCTCGTGGTGGTCGAACACCCGGTACACGGTGGCCATCCCACCGGCCCCGATGACCTCGCCCACCTGGTACCGCCCGTCCGCGAGGGTCGTGGGCGGTGGCCGGTAGGCCTGGCGCTGGCGCATGCTCAACGCGACCTCACTGGTACATCGCCTCGATCGTGTCCGACCAGTTCTCGTTCACGTACTTCCGCTTGATCTTGAGCGTGGGCGTGAGCTCGTTGGCGTCGATGCTGAAGTCGCGCGGGAGGATGGAGAACTTCCGGATGTGCTCGACGCGGGCGAACTGCGGGTTCACGGAGTCGTCGATGCGCTGCTGGATGTACTCGCGGGTGGCGGCGTGGGCGTGCAGCTCGGAGACCGGCACGCCGTGCTTCTGCGCGAAGTCCTTCGTGGCGTCCTCCTCCACGGCGAGCGTGATGAGGGCCGAGAGGAACTTGCGCTTGTCGCCGATCACGACCGCCTGGCTGACGATGTCGATGTCCTTGATCGCGCCCTCGATGTTCTTGGGCGCGATGTTCTTCCCGCCGGCCGTGATGATGATCTCCTTCTTGCGACCCGTGATCTTCAGGAAGCCCTCGGAGTCGAACTCGCCGAGGTCGCCGGTGTGCAGCCACCCGTCGATCAGGGTCTCGGCGGTGGCCTCGGGGTCCTTGTAGTACCCGAGGAAGACGTGGGGACCCTTCACCAGGATCTCGCCGTCCTCCGCGATCTTCACCTCGGTGCCGGGCAGCTTGGGACCGACGGTGCCGAACTTCGCGCGCCCGGCGAGGTTGAAGCTCGTGGGCCCGCAGTCCTCCGACTGGCCGTAGACCTCCTGGATGACCAGGTCGAGCCCCGAGAAGAACTCGAGGATCTCCGGGGAGATCGGGGCCGCTCCCGTGACGCACACGCGTGCGTTCTGGAGCCCCATGGCGGGCTTCGCCTTGGAGTACACGAGCCGGTCGGCGATGGCGTACTTGAGACCCAGGAAGCCGGCCGGAGACCCACCGCGCATCTTCACCTGGGACACCTCGCGCCCGACCCCGACCGCCCAGTCGCCGATCATCTTCTTGACGCCGGTGGCGCTGGCGAGCTTTGCGCTGACCTTGGCGTGGAACTTCTCCCAGATCCGCGGCACCCCGAAGAGCACCGTGGGAGCGACCTCCTTGAGGTTGTCGGGCAGCTTGTCGAGGCTCTCCGCGAACGAGACGGTGCATCCCGCCGTGATGGGCGCGTGGATGGTGAACATCTGCTCGGCGATGTGCGAGAGCGGCAGGTACGACAGCATGGTGTCGTCCTTCGTGAGGTGCGCGAGCTCCTCCACCGCGCACGTGGCCGTCCAGGCGATGTTCTCCTGGGAGAGCATCACGGCCTTGGGCGGGCCCGTGGTGCCGGACGTGTAGATGAACGTCGCGAGCCCGTCCGGCTCGAGAGCGTCCATGCGCTCCTGGATGGTGGCGTCCGGCACGTCCGCGCCGAGCTCCAGGAAGGCGTCCCACGTGAGCACCATGGGGTCGTCCACGGCCTCCGACTTCACCATCGTGACGACCTTGCGGACCTCGGGGAGCCGCTCGCGCTCCTCGTTGATCTTGCCCCACTGGTGGGCGTTCTCGACGAGGACCACCTTCGCCTCGGAGTGCGAGACGATGTACTGCACCTCGGTGGGCGAGCAGGTGGTGTAGATGCCCGCGCAGGCCCCCCCCATCATCATGGTGGCCAGGTCGAAGACGACCCACTCTTCCGTGTTGAAGCCGAGGATCGCGGTGGTGTCGCCAGGCTGGAGCCCGAGGGCCACGAGGGCCTTGGCCGCCTTCAGGACGCGCTCGTGGTACTGCTTCCACGACGTCGGACGCCACTGCCCGTCGATCCTCGAGTAGAGCGCCGGACGGTCGCCGAGGACCTCGGCCTGCTTCGCGAGGCGTGCGGGGATGCTGTCCATACGGGTCTCCTGTCGGGGGGTCGTGAAGGGGTTCCTGCCCGACGCGCCGCAGACTACCGCGCGCGGCGTGCGAGGGGCCAGGAACCGAACGGCGGGACGATCAGCCCTTGCGGGCCTTGGCGAGCCACGCGGCGGCGGTCTTGAAGTCCCACCCGTTCTCGCGCATGAGGTGCTGCACCGTGCCCGCGAGGCCCAGGCTCTCGATCATGGCCTCGAGCTCGGCGCGCGAGGGCTGCCCGCCACCGGAGGGCGCGGGGGCCTGCGGTGCCGGACGCTTCTGCTGCACACGCTCGGCGGGGGCGGCCTTCTTGGGCTGCTGCGCCGGACGCTGCTGCTGAGCCGGGCGCTGCTGCTGCGCAGGACGCTGCTGCTGAGCCGGACGTTGCTGCTGGCGGCGGGCCTGCTCTGCGGCGCGCGCCTCCTGCTCCTTGCGGGCCTTCTCCTGCTTGCGCGCCTCGGCTGCCTGCTGCTTGGCCTGGCGCTCGTCGGCCTGGCGTTGCGACTGCTCCTGACGGACGCGGCGCTGACGGGCCTCGAGCTCCTGCTCGCGCTGCGCGCGCGCACCGTCGGAGCGGGGCGCACGACGCCCGAAGTCCGGGTCGTCCCAGTTCTCGGACGGCCAGGGCGGGACGGGGAAGGACGGGATGAACCGGGCGGACTCGCTCGGCCACTGCATGGTGTCGGGCCCGAAGTCGAGGGGCTCGAAGTTGCGCGTGACCTGGACCTGTTGCTTCTCGCCGCGGTCTCGGGGAGCCGTGCGCTTCCAGATGTGCACCCGAGCCAGCTTGGCGGCCAGCGGGGCACCCACCGTCACCGTGACCAGCGCGCCCATCCCGCCCACGACCAGCTCAACGAGCATCCCACCTCCTCCCGCGCAGTCTAATCCCGGAACGGGCCCGGAGAAGTCCCCGTGTACAATCCGCCCCCGCGGAGGGACCCTTGCTTCAGTGGTTGTCGTCGCCCACCGGAGGGCTGAGCCTGGCTCCAGCCCTCGTCGCCATCGTGCTCGCGCTCGTCACCCGGCGCGTGGAGCTCGCGCTCGCCTTCGGTGTGCTCATCGGGGGGGTGGTGGCCGCGGGAGGGGCGCCCATCGACGCGATCGTGCGCGTCGCGAAGTACGTCGGTGGCGCGATCGGCTGGTCCGACGGCGCGTTCTCCGTCGACCACGTGGAGATCTCGGCGTTCAGCCTGCTCGTGGCGGCCACGGTCGGCGTGATGGGCGCCTCGGGCGGCACGCGGGCGGTCATCCGCCAGGTCGAGCGGCTCGCGAAGGGCCGCCGGGGCGCCATGGTGAGCGCCTGGCTGGGTGGGATGGTGGTGTTCTTCGACGACTACGCGAACTGCCTGGTCGTGGGCAACGCGATGGGGCCCCTGGCGGACCGCTATGGCGTGAGCCGCCAGAAGCTCGCCTACATCGTCGACAGCACGGCCGCGCCCATCGCCTCCCTCGCCATCGTCAGCACCTGGGTGGGCTACGAGGTCGGCCTCATCGCCGACCAGCTCCCGGCTGGCGGTCCCAACGCGTTCAGCGTGTTCCTCGCGAGCGTGCCGTACCGGTTCTACAGCATCCTCACCCTCGTGTTCGTGGGCGCCATCGCGCTGTCCAACCGCGACTTCGGGCCCATGTGGCACGCCGAGGCGGCCGCCCGTCCGCACGCAGCCGAAGAAGACGCCGACGACGGGGCCTCCCCGTGGCTCGCGGCCGTCCCGGTGGGCCTGCTCGTGGCGGGCACCCTCGGGTGGCTGGTCATCCGGGGGTGGGCGGCCCTCGACCCCGCGAAGGTGGCCGGTGTCTCGGCGTCGCTCGCGGGCGCCGAGGGCTTCGCGGGCCGCGTGAACGGCGCGTCCGCGGTCCTCGGTGCCGCGAACCCCTACCACGCCATGCTCTTCGGCAGCCTGCTGGCGCTGACGACCGCCGTGGCCGGCGCCCTCGCGGCGCGCCGCCTGGAGGCCGGAGCCGTGCCGCGCATCGCGTGGGACGGGGCCCGGCAGGTCGCGGACGCCCTCCTGGTGCTCTACCTCGCGTGGGCCCTCTCCAACGCCATGGGTGACACCGGAGCCTCCAAGGCGCTCACGGGCCTCATCGACGGCACGCTGCCCGCATGGTCGCTGCCGGGCAGCACGTTCGTGCTGGCCGCGGCCACCGCCTTCGCCACGGGCACGTCGTTCGGCACCATGGGCATCCTCATCCCCATCGCGCTGCCGGTCGCCCTGCAGCTCGCCCCGGGAGACCTGCACATCCTGTACGGGACCACGGCGGCCGTCCTCGCGGGCTCGTGCCTGGGTGATCACGCGTCACCCATCTCCGACACCACCATCCTCTCGGCCGTGGGGTCGGGGACGTCGCTGGTCGAGCACGTGCGCACCCAGACGCCCTACGCCCTGAGCGCCGGGGTGCTCGCGCTCGTGTGCGGCTACCTGCCGGTGGGCCTGGGCGTGTCGGTGTGGGCGTGCCTGGCGGTGGGCTCGGTGGCCACCGTGGCGCTCGTGCTGGTCGTCGGGCGCCCGGTGCCGCCGGCAGACGGTCAGCGCGTCGAGCGCACGAAGTAGGCGGTGTTCAGCCGCGGCGGCGGCGCGGGGTCTGGCACGGCAGTGCGGGTGTAGACCGCGATGTCCGGGAAGCCGTCGCCGTCGAAGTCGCTGGGCGGTCCCAGCAGCGACAGGATGTCCGGCGGGGACTCCACGCTGTCGGCGTTGATGATGTAGCTCGCCTGGGTGTTCGCGATGGCGGTGGTGCCGATGACGAACTGCAGGCCCTCGAACACGTAGGCCTGACCCGCGCCCGACTCGGTGGGCGCGTCCACCACGAGGTCGTCGCGCAGGAGGCCCGTGACGTCGCGCCGGATGGCGACGTTCGTTCCGAAGCCCGAGCCGATGGGGCCCGTGAGGACGACGTCCGCCGAGCTCCACGACACGCTGCCCACGAGCCCCTCGCCGTAGAAGACGGCGACCTGATCGGCGCTGGGTGCGCCCACGACGAGGTCGTCCTTGCCGTCGCCGTCGAGGTCGCCGAGGGCGATGGACGTCCCGACCCCCGAGGGTGCTCCCGCCGCGCTGATCTTGGCGAAGCTCGAGGTCGCGCTCACGCCGGGGGCCACCTCGTTGCTGCGGAACAGGTAGACGGCTGCCGAGCTCACGCCGTCCGGGTTCCCGACCGCCAGATCGTCGCTGCCGTCGCCGTTGAAGTCACCGACCGCGAGGGCCGCGCCGAAGCCCTGGTCGCCGCCGTCCGGAGCGTCGAAGCTGTCGAGGGTCGAGCTCGCGTCGTCCAGCGTGAGGGAGGTGAGCAGGAGGTTGCTGCCGCGCACCACCACGACACGCCGCCTGTACGGGGTCAGGTCGACCGGCGGTGGATCGGGGACGACCGGGGCGAGCCGGATGGCGGCGTCCAGCGACGGCTCGGACGTGAAGTCGCCCAACACGGCGGGGTGGCCGAAGCCGACGTCGCCCGAGGCGATCGTGATGCTCTGGACGACGCTGGGGATGGGCTGCGGCGCGTTGGAGATGGGGATGCTCCCGCCCGGGAAGAGGAAGGCGCTGCCCGTGCCGCCCACCAGGAGGTCCTCCAGCCCATCGTTGTCGACGTCCGCGCTCGCGAGGGACTTCCCGATGCCGTCACCCGCACCCCCCACGATCCGCGCGAGGTACTGGGTGCCGTTGAACGCGCTGTCCGCGAAGATGAGGGCGCCATCCCCGCTCACGTCCGCCGGCCGCCCGATGGCGTGCTGCCGCGGGGCCGCCTGGATGACCTCGCTGGCCAGCGCGTGGACCTCCTCGGCCTCCACGCCGTAGAGCGACGCGTTGGCCAGCCCGAAGGCACCGAGGCTCTCGAGCTGGGACCGGACGGAGACCGACAGGCTGCCGACCGACGTACCGGTGAGGTCGCCGTCCGAGGCGGAGACCCGGCAGAACAGCGTGCGGCTCGCGGTGACCAGGTCGGGATCGAGCCACTCGCCCGTCGCGATCACGGAGCCGGTGTCGTCGGTCCACTCGACGATGTAGTCGATGGTGTCGCCGTCCACGTCCACCGCGTCGTCGTGCTCGCACTGGAGCGACGTGAACGGGATGGGGTCTGCCGGCGTGATGTCCGCCACCGTGGGCGCGCCGGGAGGCGCGTTGCCGACCTCGATGCTCGTGCACGCCTCGAGGTCCGGGATGTCCGACGGGGGTGCCGACTCCGTCGTGGCCCAGCGCTGCACGCAGTACTCCCAGACGTCGCCGCGGGTGGTCGCGGTGGCCCCCAGGCTGCCGCTGGACCCGGGGCCCACCAGGGCGGGCTCGCCACCGACCGGACGCCAGAGGTACTCGTAGTACTCGATCTCGGGGTTCGCGAGAGGCAGGCTGCCATCGAGCTCGTCGAGCGTGTCGGGGAGACCGCCACCCGCAGCACAGTCCGCACCGTCGTTCCAGCAGATGACGGGCTGCTCGGCCGGCTGCGGAGCCAGGGTGAGCCGGATCTTGCGGACACCGTCGCGGCGCCCGTCGTCCACGCGGACCTCCACGACCTGCTCGCCCGACGGCACGCCCTCGTCGGTCTCGAAGCGCACGAGCTGGTCGGCCGGCACGTCCGCCATGCCCCCGATGCGCACGAGCCCCGCGTCGTCGTCCACCACGCCGGGGGTGTCGTCACGGTACACGTCGATGGTGAACGAGGCGTCGCCATCGCGATCCGTGACGGTGAGCGCGAACTGGATGGGCACGTTGGCATACGCCACCGTGAGCTCCTCGGTGTCGACGACCACCGTGCGGGGCGTCTCGATCAGCACGAACGGCGCGAAGTTCTCCTCCAGCGGAGGGTTGCACGCGAGCGACGCGAGCAGGACGACCGGGGGGCACACGAGAGCAACGGCGGTGCGCATTCGAAGGACCTCGGAGTGGTAGGGCAGGGTACCCGGGCGATCGGCCCCTGACCAGCGTTCAGAGCGCCAGCAGGCTGCTGTACGCCGCCATGAGGCCCGCCCGCCCGCTCGAGGTGGCGCTCGTGCCTCCGAGCATCCGCGAGGTCTCGGAGAGCACGTCTTCGAGGGAGACCGCGCGCACGCTGGGGTCGCGGGTGGCCGTGCCGACGCCGTCCTCGGCCTCCCAGGCCATCATGATGTCGTGCTGGCCGGACTCCAGGGCCGAGACGGCCCCCAGGGCCAGGCGTTGGGCGATGAGGCGGTCGAGGGCGCTGGGGGCCCCGCCACGCACGACGTGGCCGAGGATCGTCTCGCGGATCCCCACGCCTGGCGCGTCCTCCTCGAGGTGTCCGGCCAGGCGCTCCACCAGGCGGGCCGTGGGGATGGCTACCCCTTCTGCCTTCACGATGAGCACGCGCTTCTTGCCGCGCGCGTCCGAGAAGCTGCGCTTCAGGACCTCGCGGAGCGAGGCCACCGTGCTGTCCTCGTCGAGCTCGCCGTAGAGGATGGCGTCCGCGTCCGCCGCGATGCCCGCGCGCATGGCGAGGTAGGGCGAGGCCCGGCCCATGACCTCCACGACGAACGCGCGACGATGGGCCCGCGCGGTGTCGGAGATGCGGTCGCACGCCTCCACGATGGTGTTCACCGCCGTGTCGACGCCGATGCAGAGGTGCGTGTGGCCGATGTCGTTGTCGATGCTGCCCGGGAGCCCGACCACCTGGCAGGGACGGCCGTCCGCGAGGGCGTGAGCCCCGGTGAGGCTCCCGTTCCCCCCGATGACGACGAGCCCGTCGAGCCCGATCTCCGCGACGCGGGTGCGGGCCTCCGCCTGCCCCTCGGGGGTCGGGAACCGCTTGCTGCGCGCCGAACCGAGGAGCGTGCCGCCGAAGCGGGAGATCCCGTCGACGTCGGTGAGCCCCAGCTCCACGGTGTTGGACGCGAGGAGGCCCTCGTAGCCGTTCCGCACGCCGAGCACGGTGTGCCCGCGGGCGATGCCCGCCTTCACGACGGCCCGGATGGCCGCGTTCATGCCGGGGGCATCGCCCCCGCTCGTCAGGACGCCGATCCTCATGCCTGGCTCCGCGAGAAGGCCCCGGAGTGGAGCTTCTCCATGTAGGTGTCGAGGGCGGACTTCACCTTCCCGGACAGGAGGACGGCCCCGAGGATGTTCGGGAACGCCATGCCCAGGATCATGAGGTCGCTGAAGGTGAGCACGTTCTCGAGCTGGATGACGCAGCCGAGGAAGCAGCAGACCAGGAAGAGCACGCGGTACGGGAGCCGCGCGGGCTCGCCGAACAGCCAGACCGCCGAGGTCTCGCCGTAGTAGGACCAGCTCACCATCGTGGAGAACGCGAAGAGCATCGCGGCGAAGGCGAGCACGAACGGGAACCAGGGGATGACCTCCGCGAAGGCGTCCATGGTGCCCTTGATCCCGCCACCGGAGACCGACGTGCCCGTGACGACCACGACGAGGGCCGTGATGGTGCAGACGACCAGGGTGTCGATGAAGGGCTCGAGGAGCGCCACGATGCCCTCGCGGACGGGCTCGTCGGTGGCCGCCGCGGAGTGGGCGATGGACGCCGAGCCGACCCCGGCCTCGTTGCTGAAGCTGGCGCGCTGGAAGCCCGTGGCGAGCACGCCGATCATGCCTCCGAACCCGGCTGCCGGGCTGAACGCCTGACCGACGATCTCGGCGAACGCGTGGGGCACGTTGGCGGCGTTCACCACGAGCACGAAGGCCCCGGCGATGACGTAGATCCCGCACATCGCCGGCACGACGACCCCGGCCGCCGCGCCGATCCGCTTGATGCCACCGATGATCACGAAGCCCACGAGGATGGTCAGGAAGACACCGTAGAGCCAGGGGTAGTCCGCGAGCTGCACGTCACCGAAGCCCATGCCGACGGCCGCGACGGCCTCGAAGCTCTGGTTGGCCTGGAACATGTTCCCGCCACCGAGCGACCCGCCCACGCACATCAGCGCGAACGTGATGGCCAGGACCTTGCCGAGCGGCCCGAGGCCCATCTCCGCGAGCCCCCTGTCGAGGTAGTACATCGGACCGCCGGAGACCGTGCCGTCCGGGCGCTTCTCCCGGTACATCTGGCCGAGCGTGCACTCGGTGAACTTGCTCGACATGCCGAGGAGGCCCGCGACCCAGAGCCAGAACACCGCACCCGGGCCGCCGAGCGAGATGGCGATGGCCACACCGGCGATGTTCCCGAGCCCGACGGTGGCGGAGAGCGCGCTGCTCAGCGCCTGGAAGTGGCTGATCTCGCCCTCGGCGTGGTCGCCGTCGTAGCGGCCCGTGACCACGGCGAGCGCGTGGGGGAAGGCCCGGAGGTTGATGAACATCATCCGGACCGTGAAGAACACGGCGCCCAGCACGAGCCAGAGCACGACGATGGGGAGCTTGGCCTGGTCGGTGTTCGGGAGGGGGTCGTGGGACCAGGCGACGTTGTCGTCTCTCAGGAACCACGCGTCGCCGGAGGCCGCGACGACCTCCCAGGTCTTGGCGCTCACGGGGTCGTACGCGTGCCCGCCGGGCTCCAGGGGAACGAGGGCGGCCGGGGCGGGCCCGCTGGCGGGCTCGATCTTGGCCGTGCGCCTGTCGACGGGCACCTGGAAGCCCAGAGCCGGCACGAACACCATCACCACGGGCTCTTCGGGGCCCTCGGGGTCCCAGGCGGGCACGCCCATCGCCTGCATGGGGGCGTTCTGCACCGGGAGGCGCGCCATCACGACCGGGCCGTCCGCGCCCTCCTCGGTCTGGAGGTTCACCTTCAGGCCGGCCACGTCGCGCGTGACGGGCTCGGGGAGCACGGCCCGGAGGGGGGTGTCCACGCGGACGATCGACTGGCGACCGTAGCCCTGCCCAGCCTGGAACTTCGTGACCTCGACGAGGCGGGGGCTCGCGGGGTCCAGGTCGCCCGGGACCTCCAGCTTGCCGAGCCCGCGACCGAGCTCCAGCGTGTCGTCCCAGAACACGACGTCGAAGAACATCACGGTGGCGAGCGGGCCCACCACGACCTTCCCGAAGGCCTGATCGAGCTTGGCGAACGCGTCCGGCTCGGGCTTGGCCTGCGTGGTGGCCACAGCACCCTTCCAGGCGGCCTCCAGCTTCGCCACCTCCGGGGCCGCCGAGGCAGTGGCCCCCGAGAGCAGGACCACGGCCATCATGAACAGCTTGAACGCGCGCACCAGGTGCATCGAACCTCCGACGGCCGCCTCTATGGGACCGCCGGGGTTGTTTCAACCGGGCTCGAAGCCCACCTTGCGCAGCCCGCGCTTCGTCTTGGTCCAGTCCTTCTCGACCTTCACGAACAGCTCGAGGTGCACGCGGCACTCCAGGAGGCCCATCAGCTCCTTTCGCGCGAGGGTTCCGATGCGCTTGAGCATCTCGCCCTTCTTCCCGATCACGATGCCCTTCTGGCTCGGACGCTCCACGATGACGGTGGCGTGGATCTTCACGAGGTTCTTGGACTCGCGCTCCGACTCGTCGAAGGTGAGCACCTCGACGGTGGTGGAGTAGGGGATCTCGGCCTTCGTGAGGTGGAAGATCTTCTCGCGCACGATCTCGGCGACCAGGAACCGCTCGGTGACCTGGGTCCACTCGTCCGGTGGGAAGAGCGGCGGGTGGGCCGGCAGGGCGCGCGCGACCTCCTCCTCGAAGGCCGCCAGGTTGTCGCCCGTCAGCGCCGAGAGGGGGACCGCGGCCACGAGCGGGAGGCGTGCCGTGAACCGCTCGATGATCGGGAGCACGAGGTGCTTCGGCACCACGTCCATCTTGTTGGCCACGAGGATCGTGGGCTTCCCGGAGGCCTGCACCACCGCGCAGATCCCCTCGAGCTCGGGGTCGAGGATCTCCACACCGTCGGCCGCGCGCTTGGCGAGCGTGGTCACGTCGACCAACAGCGCCACCACGTCGACCTCGTCGAGGACCTGGTGGGCCACCTGGACCATGGAGCGGTTCAGCTCGGTCCACGCCTCGTGGATCCCGGGCGTGTCGACCAGGACGGCCTGGTAGGCCTCCGTGGTGTGCACGCCGGCGATCCGGTTGCGCGTGGTCTGCGGCTTGTCGCTCGTGATGGCGAGCTTGGCGCCGAGCAGACGGTTGAGCAGCGTGGACTTCCCGGCGTTCGGACGTCCCACCAGGGCGACGTAGCCGGCGCGGAACGCATCGGTCACGACGCCTCCAGTACGAACTCGCCCCGCTCGAGCGTGGGGTCGGGCAACACTACCACCTCCTCGAGGCCGAACTCGGCGCGCAGCGCGCGCACGTTGTCGTTGAAAGGGCCGCGCGTCCGGGTCTCGTCGACGGCGGCGCAGCGGATGGTGAGGACCCCTGCGGGACGGGCGTCCCGGAGGCGGTCGCGGAGACGGTCGAGGGTACGGCGGGCCTCGACCAGCTCCCGGAGCGACGGGTGGCGCGGACCGGCCACGGCGCGCCCGAGGCCGTCGGGCCCGGCCTGCTGCCCGACACGGATCACCTCGACCCCAGCGGGCTCGAGCAGGTCGAGCATCGCGCGCAGGGTGGTGACGGTCTGACCCAGCGTGAGGGGCTCGTAGAGGCCTTCGACGTGGGACTCCCAGAGCGCGCTGCGCTTCACCACCAGGACCGGATGCAGGCGGACGGTCTCCGTGCGACCGACGGCCAGCCTCGCGTCCTCCAGCGAGATCGCGTGGTCCTGGCCCGGCAGACCCAGCGCGAGCACGAGGCCACGACGCACGCCCGCGAGGGCCTCCAGCATGGTGATCAGCCGGGGTCCCGGGTAGCGCCGGCGCATGGCGCGCAGGCTCGGGGTGTGGAAGGTGAGCGCGTCCAGCTCGATGCCCTCGACCTTCCAGGACCGGAGACGCTCGGCGGCCGCGCGGTCCAGGAGGTCCGGACGCACGCGCACGTCGACGGGCAGGCCGGCAGCGGCCTCCAGCAGGGCGTCCGGCGGCGGCGGACCCCCGAAGAACCGCACGCGCAGGGGCCTGTCGGGGGACTCGGCGCGCACGGCGGCCACGAGGGCCTCCACGAGCTCGGGCGTGGGCGGGGCCCCCGCGGGCGCGCACAGGCGGCAGCGCTCGCCCTCCGGGCAACAGCCCAGACGGACCGGGACGACGGCGTGCATCACGGCTCCAGCGCCTCCAGGGCGGCCCGTGCGGCGGCCTTCTCGGCCTCCTTCTTGCTCCGCCCCTGCGCGCTGGCCAGGGCGCGCCGACCGTCGGCCTCGTGCACCACGACCTCCACGGTGTAGACGGGCTCGTGATCCGGCCCCGTCCTCCCGAGCGTCTCGTACACGGGCGTGGACCCGCCGTCCTGCTGCAGGACCTCCTGCAGCCGGCTCTTGGGGTCCTTCCACTGGAGATCCACCCGCCGATCGTCGAGGATCTTCAGGCGATCGCGGATCCAGTCCTGCGCGATCGCGCCGGCCTCCGCGAACCCCACCTCGGTGAAGATCGCGCCCAGCAGGGCCTCCGTGGCATCGGCGAGCACGGACTCGCGATCGCGCCCGCCGGTGTCGTGCTCGCCCACCCCGAGGCGGAGGAGCGGCCCGATCTCGAGGGACCGCGCGATCTCCGCCAGCGCGCCCGTGTTCACGAGGCGGCTCCGCAGCCGGGAGAGCTCGCCCTCGCGGGCCTTCGGGAAGCGCTTGGCCAGCATCGCGCTCGCGGCGAGCTGGAGGACGGCGTCGCCTACGAACTCCAAGCGCTCGTTGTCCTCGGTGCGCCGCTCGTTCGCGTAGGACGAGTGGGTGAGGGCCCGCACGAGGAGCTCGGGGTCGAGGAAGACGTACCCCATGCGCTGCTGGAGGGCGTCGAGGCTCACGAGGCCTCCGCCAGCGGCTCGCGGAGCGCCCGCCGGATCCAGCCCCCGCCGACCACGACGTCGCCGCGGTAGATCACGGCCGCCTGCCCGGGGGCGACGGCCCGCGCGGGCTCCAGGAAGCGCACGGCCGGGATCTCGCCGGGCTCGATGCGACAGGGGATCCGACGGCCCTGGTGGCGGATCCGGACGTCGAGGATCGCGTCGGGATCGGGCGCCTCGAACCAGTTCGGCGATCCGAGCAGGAGCCCGGTGTCGAGGAGATCCTCCGGCGTCGTGGTGACGTGGACACGCCGCGTGGACGGGTCGATCCGCGACACCCAGGCCGGCCTGCCGAGGGCGACCGCGATCCCGCGCCGCTGGCCCACCGTGAAGCGCTCGTACCCCTCGTGGGTGCCGACCACCGTGCCGTGCTCGTCGACGATCTCGCCGGCCGTGAGGGCCTCGGGGCGATGCCGGCGCACGAAGCCCGCGTGATCGTCGTCCGGGATGAAGCAGATCTCCTGGCTCTCGGGCTTGCTGGCCGTGACGAGCCCGAGGCGCTCGGCGTGGGCGCGGACCTCGGGCTTGGTCATCCCACCCAGCGGGAACAGCGTGCGCTCCAGGGCCTCGGGCTTCATCGGGAACAGGAAGTACGACTGGTCCTTGCTGGCGTCGACGGCCGTGGCGAGCCGCCGGCCGCCCGGCGTGTCGACGATCCGGCAGTAGTGCCCGGTGGCGAGGTGGGACGCGCCCAGCGCCATGGCGCGCGCGAGCAGCACGCGGAACTTCAGCACGCCGTTGCACTGGATGCACGGGTTGGGCGTGCGTCCCGCGAGGTACTCGTCCGCGAGGTCGTCCATGACGGCCTTCTCGAACGCGGTCTTGAGGTTCATCACGTAGAACGGGATGCCGAGCCGGTCGGCGACCCGCCGCGCGTCCAGCACGTCCTCGAGCCCACAGCAGCGGCCCGGCTGGCTCGCCGGGCTGTCGTGGAGCTTCATGTGCACGCCCACGACCTCGTGACCCTGCTCGACGAGCAGGGCCGCGGTGACGGAGGAGTCCACCCCTCCGCTCATGGCGGTGACGACCTTCATGGGCCCCCCGTATACCCGGACGGCCCGCGGGCCCACCGTCAGGGCGAGTGCATCGTGCCGTCCGCGTCGATCCAGGTGTCGAGCACGATGCCGACGTCGGGGTCGGTGAGGCGCTCGATCAGGGTGGCGCCGAGCGGGCCCGTCCGGCCGGGCTGGAGCGCCCCGTCGCGGAGGCCGGGAGCAGGGTTCACCCCGCGGGTCGAGACGTTCTCGACGCCCGAGCGCTCCACGGCGCGGTCGAGGTCGTAGACCACAGCGTTGCCATCGAAGCGCTCGGCAGGCGTCTCGCCCGCGCAGCCCGGCCGGTTGGCGCTCGCGTCGAGCGGGTTCACGGGGCACCCCTCGGCGTCGAACAGGAACAGCCCGGTGCCCAGACCGGCGTTCGCAGCCACGAAGATCGGGTGGTTCAGCTGGTTGCCGGGGTTGGACCCGATGATCTCCGCCAGACGGGCGAACATCCCGCCGGTCTGCATGGCGCCGAAGTCCCGGCCCTCCAGGTACAGCGCACGGAAGGCCGCGTAGTCCTCGGCGTTCGTGACGTCGTCGCCGTCGGGGTCCGCGGCGAGGCCCTCGGCGGTGAGGTGGCAGGCCGCGCAGCCCATCACGCCCTCGGCCGTGGCGGTGGGACGCCCCCGGATGCTGTGGGCCGCCGTGAAGTCGTGGCCGAGGGCGGGGAAGGGGTTCCGTCCAGCCTGGGAAGGCTGCCCGCCCAGCCCCGCGCGGTCCGTGAACGCGAAGGTCGGGGAGCTCTCGCCGAGGCCGTCCCGGTATCGGAAGAAGAGCTTCTCGCCCATGCCGCCCGCCGTGATGCGACCGCGCGGGCCGACCGTGAGCGTGCGGAGCACCGGGCTCGCGTACACCGTCTGCTCGTCGTGCACGAACGGGACGCGCTCCCCGGTGGTGCTCGAGAAGGCCATCGTGGAAGGGTCGTCGTCGCGGGCCACCGTGAGGTGACAGCCCACGCAGTCGTTCGTCCAGGACGCGTGGCACGCGGCGCACTCGAGGCTGTCGGAGTGGGAGAACCCGATGGAGGCGGCCCCCGGGAGCACCTGCACCGGCCCCACGCCGTCAGCGTCGGGTCCGACGTCCACCCGGCCCATCGCGAAGGATGCGTTCTCGCTGTAGAGCGGCGCGCCCGTGACCGGGTGGGTCCGGTTGCTCACCGCATCCACGAGGTCGCGCACCAGGGGGACCCAGTGCGTCCGGGTGGTCACCCGGCTCCGGAGCCGGAAGTGGGCCTGCCCGCCCACCGTGACGCGGGTGACGTTCCGCATGGGGTTCCCGAACACGTCCTTCACGCACTCGTTCGCGTTCCCGTCGTAGTCCACACAGGCCATCGTCTCGGGCGGCGCGTCGATCGTCCCGTGGCAGCTCTCGCAGCGGACGCCCACGGCCGCGCCCTGGTGGGACGCGATGCCGAGAGTCGGGGCGCCTTCCGTCCCCGCGTGCACGTCCATGCTCCCGTGGCAGTCGACGCAGCCCATCCCGGCCTCCACGTGCACGTCGGGGGGAGTGTCGTCCCGGCCGTCGCCGTCGTAGTCCTCGAACGCCACGAGCTGATCGGCCGTCCGGCCGAGGTAGGTCGTGTTGGCGCCCGTGAACAGGCGCCGGTCGCCGCTGGCGTCCGCGAAGGCCACGGGGTTCGCCGGGTACTGGTGGCCCTGGGCGACGTCGCGGCCCGCGTCGATCCGGAGACCCCAGCTCTGGAAGAACGTCCCGTTGGAGCCGGCGTGGCACGTCCCGCACGCGGTGTCCGCGATGCCGACCTGCACGACGCAGAAGGGCTGCTGCTTCGCGACGTTCACGATGCGGTGGCTGCGCGGATGGGCGCGCTCGGGCTCGACGGGTGCGTCGGGATCGGCCGGCTCGTCGTGGGGGACGTGGGGGTCCAGGCTCGCGGATCGGCCGTCTGGACGGGTGTCCATGTGGCACGCGGAGCACCCGCCGCCCCGGAAGCCGCCCGTGGTCGGTGCCATCGGCTGGCTCCCGAGGTGGCAGTCGCCGCACGCGGCCCCCGCGGCGTGCAGGACGAGCCTGGCGAGGTCGGTGTCCTCGATGACCCGCCCGGCGTCGATGCCCCCCATGAGGTCGTCCGCGAGGGCCGCAGGCACGGGGTCACCCAGGATGCTCGCGGGCTCCGGGATCTCGAGCAACGAGGGCACGCGGGGCCCGTCGTAGCCGCCGTTGAAGAGGAACTCGGGGTCCGACACCGCACGGAAGCCGTGCTCGCCGGCGGTCCCGGCCTCAGAGGTCTGGAGGGTGGCGTGGGGCAGCCCGGAGCCGAAGGTGAGCCCGCTGTACACGCCGGTGTTCGTGGCCATGGGGGACATCTCGACCCAGGTGCCGTGCTCCTCCCCGTGACACCCGGTCTGCCCGCAACCGCGTCTCGCGGCCACGACCCGCACGTCACCGGGGTTCACGAACTGGATCCACTGCAGCCCCGAGAAGATCACGCCGTCGGCGGGCCAGTCGGGCACCCGGTCCACCCCGAGATGGGCCACGCGCGCGACGTAGTGGCGCGGGTCGTCGCCCTCCAGCAAGGGCGGGCGGGGCACGTGGGCGAGCTCCTTGGTGATGCCCGGAGTGCCGTCGCCGCCGTGACACGCCGTGCACTCCATGCGCGACGCGGACCCGAAGAAGTGGGGGTTCGAGATGCCCGCGCCGGCGTACGGGGGCTCCCCCGCGACGGCACCGTTGTGGCACTCCATGCAGGAGGTGGGCATGTAGGCTGGGCCGGGGGGCGGCGCCGGGGAGTTCGGATCCGGCGGGCACGCCGTTCCGCACATCGCCGGATCACAGCCACAGCACGCCACGCGGGCTTCCAGACTCGCGGGATCCGCGCTGTCGATGTCCACCTGGGCGCAGTCGACGACCCCGCCGAACACGGGGACCGCGTCGCAAGCGGGGCGCTCGGGCACGCAGATCTCCCCGTCCGGGCAGGGATCCGGAGGGGGTGTGGGCACGGGGACCGGCGGCGTCACGGGGCCCTTGCAGGCCAGCAGGAGGAAGGGCAGCAGTCTCATGGGTGCAGGACTCCGTCGGCGTCGAGCCACGTGTCGAGCACGATGCCACTGTCGGGGTTCGTGAGGCGCTCGACGAGGGTGAGGCCCAGGGGCCCTGCGAGGTCGGGACGCAAGGCTCCATCGCGCAGGATGGGAGCCGGGTTGGTCTCGCGGGTGGAGGCGTTCTCGATGCCGTCCGGCTGCACGATGCGGTCGAGGTCGTACGCGACCCGGGAGGCCACGAACGCCGTCTGGGGCGGTGCCCCTGCACACCCGGGGCGGTTGGCGCTCGGGTCCAGCGGGTTCACCGGGCATCCGTCCGCGTCGAACAGGAACAGGGCGGACCCGAGCCCCGCGTTGGCCGCGACGTAGATGGGGTGGTTCAGGGTGTTGCCAGGGTTCGCGCCGAGGATCGTCTGCAGGCGCGGGTAGAGCCCCGACGCCACCAGCGCGTCGAAGTCGTTCCCGGTCAGGTACGCGTCCCGGTAGAGCGCGTAGTCCGCGGCGTTCGACGTCCCATCGCCGTCCGCGTCCCCCGCGAGGCCCTCGGTCGTGAGGTGGCACGCCGGACACCCCACGACCCCCTCCGCGGTGGGTGTCGGGCGCCCGCGGATGCTGTGGGCCGCCGTCGCGTCGTGACCGAGGGCAGGGAAGGGGTTCCTGCCGGCCTGGACCGGCTTGCCGCCGAGACCCGCGCGGTCGGAGAAGGTCCGGGTGGCCGAGAGGTCACCCAGCCCGTCCCGGTAGCGGAAGAAGAGCTTCTCGCCCGCGCCGCCCACCGTGATGCGCCCGCGCTCGCCGACCGTGAGCGTGCGGAGCACCGGGCTCGCGTACACCGTCTGCTCGTCGTACACGTACGGCACGCGCGCGCCGTTCGTGCTCGAGAAGCTCGTGGTGGAAGGGTCGTCGTCGCGGGTGACCGTGAGGTGGCAGCCCATGCAGGTGTTCGTCCAGGACGCGTGGCAAGCGGCGCACTCGAGGTCTTCCGTGTGGGTGAACCCTTCTTGTGAACGGCCCATGGCGAAGGACGCGTTCTCGCTGAAGAGCGGCTCGCCGGTGACCGGATGGGTGCGGTTCGACGTGCCGTCCACGAGGTCCTTGAGCAGCGGGACCCAGTGCACCCGGCCCGTCACGCGGCTCGTGAGCTGCAGGTGCTGCTGCCCCTGGACGACCACCCACTTCGTGTTGCGGAGACCCTCGCCCGACACGTCGGGTACGCTCTCCTGCGCGTTGCCGAAGTGGTCGACGGCCACGGTCCGTCCGGGGAACGCGTCGATCGTCCCGTGGCAGGTGGAGCACGTCACGCCCACGACCTGACCCTGGTGGGACGCGATGCCGTCCGTGCCGAGCGCGTGCACGTCGCGGCTGCCGTGGCAGTCGATGCATCCCATGCCGGCCTCGGTGTGCACGTCGGGCGGCGTGTCGTCGCGGCCGTCGCCGTCGTAGTCCTCGAAGGCCAGGACTCCCGGCAGGTCGGAGAGGGCGAAGGAGACGGGGTTCGCGGGGTACTGGAGCCCGGAGGAGACGTCCCCGGCGGGGTCGCGCCGCAGCCCACGGGCTTGCAGGGCCGTGCCGTTGGACCCGGTGTGGCAGGCCTCGCAGACGGCGTCCGGGATCCCGGTGCTCACGGTGCAGAACCGGTCGGCCACGCGTCGCCGGGAGCCGTAGGTCGCGATGCTCGCCATGGCGTGGGAGCGCGGATGGGCTCGGTCGGAGGTCGCGAGGGCGTCCGGATCGACGGGCTCGTCGCGTTCGACATGGGGATCCAGCCCGCGCGTGCGGCCGTCCTCGGCGTACGGGAAGTGGCAGGCCGTGCATCCGCTGGCCCGGTGCTCGCCGGCGGAGGGCGAGGCGGGCGCGCTGCCGATGTGGCACGAACCGCACGCGAGGTCTGCACCCGTGTGGAGGAGGGCGGCGAGATCCGAGCTCGCGGGCACGATCGGCTCGATGGGCACGTCGGCCGCCAGCATGTCGACGGGCACGACGCCGGGGAAGGGGAGGAGCTCCGTGAGCCCGTCGTCGCCGGACGTGACGATCCCGCGGTAGCCGTGCTCGGCGTCGAGAGGTGCCCCCTCCGTCGTGATGCCCGTGCCGTACGCGAGGCCCCGGTAGATGCCGGCGTTGGTCGCCATCGGGCTCGATGTGACCCCCGCGACGTGGCCGTCCGCGGCATCGTGGCACCCGGACGTCCCACAGCCCCGCCCCGCTCCCACCACGCGCAGGTCGCCCGGATTCACGAACTGCACCCAGTCCAGCGCGGTGTGGCTCCGTCCCCCTTCCTCCCAGCCCGCGAGACCTTCGACGGAGGCGAGGGTGCGCCTGCCGAAGACGGCTCCAGGGTCGTCTCCCCGCAGCTCGGGCGGCACCGGCACATGCGCGTCGGCGGCATCCGGTGCGGTGCCATCGCCGCCGTGGCAGGTCGTGCAGGCCACGGCGGTGTCGCTACGGTGCGGATCCGCGATGCCCGGACCGTCGAAGGGTCGGAAGACAGCGCCCTGGTGGCAGCGGGAGCAGGACTCGGAGGTCGCCGCCGCCCAGGGCTCCGGGATCTCGCGGCGCGGGGACTCGTCCGGCCCGAGAGGGAGGGCGGTCGAGCGGCAGTAGACGGGGTCACACGCGCAGCAGGCCGAGCGGGCCTCGAGGTCCTCGGCTCTGCACTCGTCGGGCACCTCGCAGGCGACGACGCCGTCCCCGACCGCGACGGCGCTGCAGTCGGGCCGCTCGGGGGGGACGACCGGTGGGTCGACGGGCACCGGTGAGACCACGGGGGTGACGGGCGGCGTGGGCGTGCCCCTGCATGCAACCACACACAGGAGCACGCACAGCGACGTTCGCAGAGACGCTGGCATGGACATGGGAGACCTGGAGACCCGGAGGGAGACAGCTCCGGTCCGGCGACTATGCAACCCTGGGTGTCCGCCCGCTGAACTTTCTGGTTCGAGATCGGCGAACAGTGCCAGCGGAGCCCGGTGGCTGGCGTGCGGACCGGGTGGTATCGGGTGGGCCGAGAGGTTCCCCATGTCCCTGCCCGTCGTGGCGATCGTCGGCCGCCCCAACGTCGGGAAGTCCACCCTTTTCAACCGGATCGTCGGCTACCAGAAGGCCGTGGTCCACGACCGCCCGGGTGTGACGCGCGACCGTCTGTACGAGGAGGCCGAGGTCCTCGACCGCCGCGTGCTCCTCATCGACACCGGCGGTCTCGAGCCCGAGCCCGACACCGACCTGCTCGCGAG
The DNA here is from genome assembly GCA_020632885.1 of Alphaproteobacteria bacterium. GTDB lineage: Bacteria > Myxococcota_A > UBA796 > UBA796 > JACKEQ01. The sequence continues at coordinate 39,624 of JACKEQ010000003.1, forward strand.
CATGCGCCACCAGTCGCTGGTGGCCGTGGAGGAGGCGGACGTCATCGTGTTCGTGGTGGACGGACGCGCCGGGTACACGCCCGCGGACGACGAGGTCACCCAGCTGCTCCGGCGCGCCGAGAAGCCCGTGCTCCTCACGGTGAACAAGGTGGACGGGGCTGGCCAGGACGACCTCGCCGCGGAGTTCTGGTCCGTGGGTCTCCCGGACCTCGTGACCGTCAGCGCGGCCCACGGGCGCGGCATCTACGAGCTCCTCGACGCCATCCGCACGAACCTCCCGCCCCGGACGGCCGCCGAGGACGTCGAGGAGGAGGTCGAGGAGCCCGAGGAGTTCTCGGAGGAGGACGACGCCGAGGACCGCGAGGCCTTCGACGGACCCATCCGCATCGCGGTGATCGGGCGCCCCAACATCGGGAAGTCCACGCTGGTGAACCACCTGCTGGGCGAGGACCGCCATGTCGTGGACGACGCCCCGGGCACCACGATGGACCCCATCGACTCGCTGCTCCACACCGAGCACCGCGACTACGTGCTCGTCGACACGGCGGGCGTGCGGCGGCGCACGAAGATCGAGGATCAGCTCGAGCGGTACGTGTCGCTGCGGTCCATCCGGGCCATCGAGCGCTGCCACGTGTGCCTGCTGCTCATCGACGCCACGGTGGGCCCGACCGACCAGGACGCCAAGCTCGCCGGTCTCGTGGTCGATCGGGGTCGCGCGCTGGTCGTGCTGATCAACAAGTGGGACCTCACGAAGGACGACGAGGACATCAGCAGCAGCACGATCGACGAGGCCCTCGCGCAGCGGCTCCCGCACATCAGCTGGGCCCCGCACCTCTTCATCAGCGCGAAGACCGGGAAGGGCGTGCACCGCGTGCTCCCGATGGTGGAGCAGGTGTTCTCCGCGTTCGACACGCGCATCGGCACGTCGCGCCTGAACCGCTTCCTGCAGAGCGCCCTGCACGCGCACACGCCGCCCCAGAAGCACCATCGCCCCGTGCGCATCCACTTCTGCACCCAGGCGCGCGTGCGGCCGCCCACCTTCGTGTTCTGGGCCAACTCGCCGGACGGCATCGCGGAGCCCTACCGGCGCTACCTCGGCAACCGCCTTCGCGAGCAGTTCCGGCTCGACGGCACGCCCCTGCGGCTGTTCTTCCGGCAGAAGCGGAAGTCCGGCGGGGAGGACGCCGAGGGATGATCGTCCGCGTCCTCCCCGAGCAGGTGGTCAACCAGATCGCCGCCGGAGAGGTGGTGGAGCGCCCCGCGTCCGTCGTGAAGGAGCTCGTCGAGAACGCCGTCGACGCGGGGGCCACGCGCATCGAGGTCCTCCTGAAGGGCGGAGGGACCGAGCGGATCCGGGTGTCGGACGACGGTCGGGGCATGGACCGCGAGGACGCGATGATGTGTCTCGAGCGCCACGCGACGTCCAAGATCCGCGCCACCGACGACCTCGAGACCGTCGCCAGCCTCGGGTTCCGCGGCGAGGCCATCCCGAGCATCGCGAGCGTGAGCCGGTTCAGCGTGCTCACGCGTCCCCACGACATGGACGAGGGCGTGCGCGTCGTGGTGGAGGGCGGGGAGGTGAAGAGCGCCCGCGGTGCCGGATGCGCGCCGGGCACCGAGATCGACGTGCGCGACCTGTTCTTCAACCTCCCGGCCCGCCGGAAGTTCCTGCGCTCCCGGGCCACCGAGCAGGCCCACTGCCTGGAGGCCGTGGTGCGGCAGGCGCTCGTCTGTCCGGACGTGGCGTTCCGGGTCACCCACGACGGGCGGGTCGGGCTCACCTGCGACCCCACCGATCTCACCGGCCGCACGCGCCAGGTGCTCGGGAAGGACGCGAACGGCATGGTGGACGTGGGCTTCGAGCGGGACGGGCTCACCGTGTCCGGGAGGGTCAGCCCCCTGTCGGTGCACCGGCCGAGCGGGAAGGCGCTCTACCTGTTCGTGAACGGCCGCTACGTCCGGGACGCAGTGGTCCGTCGGGCCATCCAGGACGCCTACCGCGACCGGGTGCCGCGCGGCCGCACGCCGCTCGTGGTGCTCGACATCCGCATGGACCCCCGCCGCGTCGACGTGAACGTGCACCCCGCGAAGACCGAGGTCCGGTTCCGCGACCCCCGCGACGTGCAGGCCGTGCTCTCGGAGGGTCTGCGCACGGCCCTCGACCGTGCGGGCCTGCAGCGCACGCTGTCCGCGCCGTCCCCGAACCGCCGGGCCCGCTGGGAGGACGAGGTCGCGCCGTCCCTGCCGCTGAAGCCCGCTGAGCCCTCGATCCCCGCACACCCCGACGACGACCCCGTGCTCGCGCTCGTGCCGCGCACCGTGTCCACGGTCGTCGAGGTGGAGCCGGTCGTGCCGCCGATCCCGGAGCCTCCGCCTGTCGAGCCTCCGGCCCCGACGCCCCAGCCGGTGCCCGAGGAGCCCGAGGTCGCCGCAGATCTGCCGATCCCGACGGACTCCGCGCGCATGCTCCGCCCGATCGGGCCGTTCGGCGCGCGCTGGTTCCTGCTCGAAGGCGACGGGGAGCTCGTCGTGGTCGACCACGTGCTGGGCGACACGCGCCTCGCGGCCGTCCGCCTGCGCCGTGACGGGCGGGCCCAGCGTCTCGTGGTGCCCTCCCGTCAGCGGCTCTCCGAGAAGGACGTCGCAGCCGTGCTCGGTCTGGCCGCGGAGCTCGGGTCACTGGGGCTCGAGGTGGTGCAGATGTCGCCCACCGAGCTGGCCGTGCGCACCGTGCCGGCCGTGCTCCCGCGACTCCACCTCGACGGGCTGCTCGCGAAGCTCGCGGGTGCCGGCGACCTCGCGGAGGCCCTCGCGGCTGCCCAGACCCCGCCGGCGAGCCCGGACACACGGGCGATCCGGGCCCTGCTGCTGTCGCTCGAGGAAGCCGGCCTCGACTGCGTCGTGAAGCGCGTCCCGGCGAGCGAGCTCACCCGGTGAAGGCGCTCGTGCTCGGGGGGCCCACGGCCTCCGGCAAGACCGGCCTGGCCGTGGAGCTGGCCCTCCAGCACGGAGCCGTCGTGGTCTCCGCGGACGCGATGCAGGTGTACCGCGGGATGGACATCGGGACCGGCAAGGCGACCCTGGAGGAGCGTCGTGGGGTCCCGCACTTCGGCTTCGACCTCCGGGACCCCGACGAGCCCTTCGACGCAGCGGACTTCGTGGCCCTCGCCGAGCAGGTGATGGCGGGTCACGAGCGGGTGATCGTCGCTGGGGGGACGTCGCTGTACCTCCAGGCCCTCCGCCGCGGGCTGGTCGCGACCCCGGACCCCGATCCGGCCCTGCGCGCCGAGCTCGAGGCGACCCCGGACCTCCACGCCCGCCTCCAGGCCGTGGACCCCGTGCTGGCGACCCGACTGCACCCCAACGACCGCGTGCGGCTCGTCCGTGGCATCGAGGTGCACGCGCTCTCCGGCCAGCGGCTCTCGGAGCTCCACGACGCCCACGCCGCGGCTCCCGACCGGGTGGAGGTCCACGGCGTCTGGCTCGATCGGGAGGACCTCGACGCCCGCATCGACGCGCGGGTGCTCCAGATGATGGCGGACGGCTACCTGGACGAGGTCCGCGGCCTTCTCGCGGCCGGCTACCCGAGCACCCTCAAGCCCATGCGGTCGCTCGGCTACCGGCACCTCTGCGAGCACGTGGAGACGGGGCTCCCGCTCGACGAAGCCGTGCGACGCACCCAGCGGGACACCCGCCGCTTCGCCCGCAAGCAGCGCACCTGGAGACGGCACGTGGGCCTCGGAGAGGACGTCGGGGCGGCGGTGCGCGCCATGGGCTGGTAGCAGGGGAGAGTGGAGGACCCATGGACACCCTGCTGTTGGCCGTCGAGAACGGTCTGCTCCTGTTCGACCCGGCCCAGGTGCCCTCCTGGGACGACGAGGACGCCGCGGCGGCGAGCCTCTACCTCGACCCCGGGCTGAAGACGGAAGCCACCCTGGGCTGGCCGGATCCAGCCGCCGCGCGCGCCGAGGCGGTAGAGGTCGTCCGGTCCCACGGGCTCGGCGCGGGCTGGCACCTCGTGCACGGCGGCACCGAGGCGGCCTTCGCGCGCATCCTGGCTGCCGGGGAGCCCGTCCCGACGGGTGCTTCGCACGTCTGCACCGTGGGGATGGCCGGCTGGTCGGGGTGGATGGTGGGCCCGGCCACTGCGGTCTTCGACTTCGCCTTCGCCCCGCCGCCCCCCGCGGAGCTCGTGATGCCGGTCGGCGGGAGCTCGCTCGAGATCTGGGTCCAGGAGGTCGACGGTCCCGTGTTCATGGTCGCCGGGAGCCCGTCCGGCCCGCGCTACCTGCTGCGCTGGTCGGACGCCACGCCGACCCCGGGCGAGCCCGCCCTGCCGGGCGCGGGGAGCCACGGGGTCCACAAGGACGTGCTGGAGGCCGCGAACGCGGGTCTGGGCGAGGGGAGCCTCGTGCTCGCGATGTCCATCCCGGGTCGCGCGCCCCGGGTGCGCTGGGCACGCGGACGGTTCCGCTGGGCGGAGGAGGGTCCCGTCGGGCAGGTGGTCGCGCGCATCACGGGACGCGCGGGTGCGGACTGGATCCTCGAGCCCGTCGGTCCCGACGCCCTGGCCTGATATCCTCCGCCCATGATCGCCCTGCTCGCCATCGCGTCCGCCAAGCCCGACCCCGCCCAGAGCGCCGAGATGCTCCTCGAGACCGAAGGGGGCTTCGAGGTCACCGCGGTGACGCCGTTGGACGGGAAGCCCGGCTGGTTCACCTGGACAGGCTCGAAGGGCGGCGAGCCCTGCCAGGGCTCCGTCGAGGTCACCAGGGCCCACAAGAAGAAGCCGCGGGGCCGGTTCTCCGCCGCCTGCGACAAGCCGACCGCAGAGGCTCGCGAGCCCGTGACGACGGGCACGTTCACCGCCACCGAGGACTGTGGCCCCAACGCGGCCGGCGTGCCCGTCACGGTCACCTGGAGCCTGACGCTGGCCGGCGGCGCCTTCGAGCTCGCGGGCGACGGCTACCAGACGCTGTACCGGGCCTGGGGGAGCGCGAAGTCCGGGCCTCCGGTCGAGCTCGTCGTGGAGGACGCCGAGGAGGGCACCACGCTGCCTCCGGACGCCCTCGGGCGCGCAGCGTTCCTGCTGGAGCCCCGCGAGATCGGCTTCGTCGCCACGCCGGGCACCATCGTGCTCGGATGCAGGGAGTCGCTCACGTTCGCCCCGGACCCCGGCCCGCGTTAGGCGGGCGCTTCGATCGGTCTACACGCCTGGAGGACGTCGTGGTGGACGTGGTTCTCGACTTCGAGCGGCCCGTGGTGGAGCTCCAGAAGCGCATCGAGCAGCTCAAGGAGCTGCACCAGTCGGACGGCGTGGACCTGTCCGCCTCCATCCAGGCGCTCGAGGACCAGGCGGAGAAGCTCCAGGAGCGCATCTTCGCGCAGCTCTCCCCATGGCAGCGCACGCTCATCGCGCGCCATCCGGGCCGGCCGTTCACGCTCGACTACGTGCACGCGCTGTTCACGGAGTGGACCGAGCTCCACGGCGACCGCGCCGGCTTCGACGACAACGCGATCATCGCGGGCATGGCCCGCTTCCGCACCCTCGGGCTGCCCTGCGACGGCATGCCCATCATGGTCATGGGTCACCAGAAGGGCCGGAACACCCGCGAGAACCTCAAGCACAACTTCGGGATGGCGCGGCCGGACGGCTACCGCAAGGCGCTGCGGCTCATGAAGCTGGCGGACCGGTTCAACATGCCGATCCTCACGTTCATCGACACGCCGGGGGCCTACCCCGGCCTCGATGCCGAAGAGCGCGGCCAGGCCGAGGCCATCGCCCGCAACATCCTCGAGATGGCCCGCCTGCGCGTGCCGATCGTGGCCGTGGTCGCGGGCGAGGGCGGCTCGGGCGGCGCGCTCGCCCTCGGGGTCGCGAACCGCGTGCTGATGCTCGAGAACTCGGTGTACTCCGTGATCAGCCCGGAGGGCTGCGCCGCCATCCTCTGGCGCGACCGCGCGGAAGGCCCCCGGGCTGCCCAGGCGCTGAAGATCACCGCGAAGGACTGCCTCGACCTCGAGGTCGTGGACGAGGTGGTGCCGGAGCCGGGCGGCGGGGCCCACCGCGGCCGGAAGGAGGCCCTGGCGGCCGTCGGCGACGTGCTGCGCCGTCACTTCGCCGAGCTCACGGCGATGTCGCCCCAGGAGCTGGTCGATCAGCGGTACGACCGCTTCCGGAACCTCGGGGCGGTCACCGAGGTCTGACGTGGGCGTCCGTCTGCGGGGCAGCATCCGTGTCCCGGGCGACAAGTCCGTCAGTCATCGTGCCTTCCTGATCCCCGCACTCGCGGAGGGCACGGCCGTCGTCCGCAACGCGCTCGACAGCGAGGACGTCGCCCGCTCGCGCGCGCTGGCCGAGGCTTTCGGCGCCACGGTCGTCCGGGACGGCGAGGGCTGGCGGGTCACCGGCGGTCCCCCGCGCGAGCCCCCCGACGTGGTGGACTGCGGCAACTCCGGCACCACCATGCGGCTCGGCTGCGGGGTGCTGGCCCATGCGCCCGGTCTGCGCGTGCTCACCGGGGACGGGTCCCTGCGCACACGGCCGATGGCCCGCATCCTCGGTCCGCTGGCCCAGCTCGGACTGGAGGTGCGCGGGAGGGAAGGGGACACCCGCGCCCCGCTCGTGCTCCGCGGCGGCGTGGAGCGCACCGGGACGTTCGATCTGCCCGTCGCGTCCGCCCAGGTGAAGTCGGCCATCCTGCTCGCCGGGAAGGCCCGCGGCGTCCGGGTGCGCGAGCCCGAGCGGAGCCGCGACCACACCGAGCGCCTCCTCACGGCCATGGGGGCCGACCTGACGACCCATGCGGACGGCTGGCTCGAGCTCCGCCCGTCCCGCTGGGAGGCCGTGGACATCGACGTCCCGGGAGACCTCTCCAGCGCGGCCTTCTGGCTGGCCGCCGCCGCGACACTGCCGGGCAGCGAGGTGGTGCTGCCGGGGGTCGGCGTGAACCCCACGCGCGATGGGGTGCTCCGCGCCCTGCTCGCCATGGGCGCCGACATCACCATCGAGCCCGACGCGCAGGCCATCGAGCCCACCGCTACGCTCGTGGTGCGCGGGTCCGGGCTCGTGGGCGCGCGGATCGACGGAGAGCTCGCGCTGGCATCCCTCGACGAGCTCCCGGTGCTCGCGGTCGTCGCAGCGCTCGCCGAAGGGGAGACCGTCATCGCGGACGCCGCTGAGCTCCGGGTGAAGGAGTCCGACCGCATCGCGCGCGTGGTGGCGGGTCTGCGCGCCTTCGGTGCCCGCGTGGAGGAGCGTCCGGACGGCATGGTGATCGAGGGCGGCCGGTTCGGGGGTCCGCGGCCCCGCATCGACGCGCACGGCGACCACAGGCTCGCGATGGCCTTCGCGGTCGCGGGTCTGCATCACCCCGACGGCGTCGAGCTCGTGCATGCGGAGAGCGTGCGCACCAGCTACCCGTCGTTCTTCGACCACCTCGCCGCCCTGAAGGAGGCCCGATGACCAAGCCGCTCACCATCGCCGTCGATGGCCCCGGGTCCGCCGGGAAGGGCACCGTCGCCCGGGGCGTCGCGCGCACCCTGCGCTACCAGTACATCGACACCGGCGCGATGTACCGGGCCGTCGCGCTGATGGCCCTGCGGAACGGGGTGTCCTGGGACGACGTGGACGGCCTGGCGGAGCTCGCATCGCGGCTCGAGTTCCGGTTCGCGTTCGAGGGCGACGTCCTGCGCGTGCTGGTCGACGGGAACGACGTCACGTCCGCCATCCGGTCCGACGAGATCGGGATGGGTGCGTCCATGGTCTCCAAGCACGCCCCCGTGCGCACGGCGCTCCTGCAGCTCCAGCGCGACCTCGGTGCGGCGGGCGGCGTGGTGATGGACGGGCGGGACATCGGCACGGTCGTGCTCCCGGACGCCGAGCTCAAGGTGTACCTGGACGCCGACCTGGAGGTCCGCGCACGCCGGCGTCACGAGGAGCTCCTGCGGCGCGGCACGCCCCAGCCCTACGACCGTGTGCGCGACGCGCTCGCCAAGCGCGACCGCCAGGACATGGAGCGGGCGACCGCACCGCTCAAGGCCGCCGAGGACGCCGTGATGCTCGACACCACGGACCTGACCATCGAGAACGCCACCCGGGCCATCCTCCTGCTCGCCCGCGAGCGGGGCGCTTGACTCGGGCCGGTCGCTCGATTACGCGCGAACTCCCGGATCGCTCCGGGATCAACCAGCCCCCGACCGATCGGGACGGTCGCGAGGCGTCACAGAACCTCCCGTCAGAATTCGATCGTGGCCGGGCACGCCCCGGGCACACAGGAACTGTATGAACACCGATTCCAGCATCCTCGACCTCGATCTCAGCAAGCTGAGCCAGATCGACGACGACTCCTTCAAGAACTTCTTCGACGACATGATGGCCGACAAGGGCACCCGCGAGCAGTCCGTGGTGACCGGGCGGGTCATCGGCATCTCGGACGACTGGGTCACCGTCGACATCAGCTTCAAGGCAGAGGGACTGATCCCCGCCGCAGAGTTCCGTGGTCCGGATGGCGAGATGACGATCGCCGTGGGCGACACGGTGGACGTCTACCTCGACAGCATGGGCGGCGACGACGGCGTCCTGTACCTCTCGAAGGAGAAGGCGGACCTCATGAAGGCCTGGGAGGAGATCTCCCAGGCGGTCCAGCGCGACGAGGTGGTCGAGGGCCAGGTCATCGCCCGCGTCAAGGGCGGCCTGCAGGTCGACATCGGCGTCAAGGCGTTCCTCCCGGGCTCCCAGGTGGACCTCCGTCCGGTCAAGAACCTGGACAAGCTCCTCGGCGAGACCTTCCAGTTCAAGATCATCAAGTTCAACAAGAAGCGCGGCAACATCGTGCTCTCCCGCCGCGTCCTGCTCGAGCAGGAGCGTGAGGAGAAGCGCGAGGAGACCCTGAAGAGCCTCACGATCGGCGCGATCATGACCGGTATCGTGAAGAACATCACGGACTACGGCGCCTTCGTGGACCTCGGCGGCATCGACGGCCTGCTCCACATCACGGACATGAGCTACGGGCGCCTCGAGCACCCCAGCCAGATGTTCGAGGTCGGTCAGGCGATCGAGGTCAAGATCCTCAAGTACGACCCCGACAGCCAGCGCGTGTCCCTCGGCTTCAAGCAGATCCGCCCCGATCCGTGGGAGGAGGCCGAGTACAAGTACCCGGTCGGCGCCATCGTGCGCGGCAAGGTCGTGTCGATCCCCGACTACGGCGCGTTCATCGAGCTCGAGGACGGCATCGAGGGCCTGGTGCACATCTCCGAGATGACCTGGGACAAGAAGGTCAAGCACCCCAGCAAGCTCGTGAACGTCGGCGACGTCATCGAGGCCAAGGTGCTCGGCATGGACGTCGTGAACAAGCGCATCTCGCTGGGCATGAAGCAGCTCGAGCCCAACCCCTGGGACGTCGTCGAGCAGCGCTACCCCGCGGGCAGCATCGTGCAGGGCAAGGTCCGGAACATCACGGACTTCGGCATCTTCGTCGGCATCGACGAGGGCATCGACGGCCTCGTGCACATCTCGGACCTCTCCTGGGGCCAGCGCATCCGGCACCCGTCCGAGCGCTACCAGAAGGGTGACGAGGTCGAGGCCCGCGTGCTCGACATCGACATCGACAAGCACCGGTTCAGCCTGGGCATCAAGCAGCTCACGCAGGACCCCTGGTTCACCGTGCACAACCGCTACATGTACGGCCAGGTGGTCGAGGGCCCCGTGGTCCACGTCACCGACTTCGGCGTGTTCGTGGAGCTCGAGGACGGTGTCGAGGGCCTCGTGCACCTGTCCGAGCTCGCCCACGACGGCGACGACTGGCACACGCACTACCCCGAGAACAAGGCCATCCGCGCCGAGGTCGTGCACATCGACCCCGAGCTCCGTCGGATCAGCCTCTCCGAGCGTGGTGCGCTCGAGCGCGCCGAGGGCGACGTCGACGGCTACATGCAGCGTCAGGGTGACGCCGCGGCCCGCCTCGGCGACGTCATGGGCGACCTGTCGGCCAAGTTCGGCGGCGACGAGAGCTGATGAAGTACGTCCTCTACGCTCTGCCTGTGCTCCTCGTCGCCCTCCTGGGCGGCGCGGGGTGGCTGTTCTGGGTCCAGAACAGCCAGCAGGAGGTGCTCACGAGCTTCGAGCTCTGGGGCCTCGGCCGCTACGGCAGGGTGTGGAAGGTCCCGGTGCTGATCGCCACCAGCGGCGGCATCGGAGCGGTCCTCGGGCTCGTCGTGGGCGGTTGGCTCATGGCGCGCCTGAAGAACCGCCGCATCCGCGCGCTCACCGCCGCATCCGGAGGCTCGGAGTCGTCGTGGTGACCTCGGGTTCACTCCGGGGTCACGCGTGAGCGCACGGGCGAATCGGGGTCGCGTCCTCGCGGCCCGGGCCTTGATGGCGATCGAAGACGGCGCGCACGCAGAAGACGTGCTCGCCGCCGATCTGCCCGAGGGCAGCGACGGCCGGCTGGCCTGGCACATCACGTTCGGGGTCCTACGCAACAGGTCCCGCGTGGATGCCGCGCTCCGGCCGTTCCTGCGCCAGCCGCTGCCCACCCTGGACCCTCCGGTCCGGGCGGTGCTCCGGATGGGCGCCTTCGAGAAGCTCTTCGCGCGCACACCCGACCACGCGGCCGTGCAGCAGGGGGTCGAAGTCGCTCGAAAGATCGGCGCGAAGCGGGCAGTGGGCCTCGTGAATGCCGTGCTGCGCAGGGTCAGACCGGCCAAGGGCATGTCGCGCGCCGAGCAGCTCGACATGCCGCCGTGGCTCCTGGCCCGCTGGGACGCGCGGTACGGCGAGGAGGCGACGTCCACCTGGTGCGAGCGCGACCACACCGTGCCGCCCGTCTGCCTCGTGACCCACGAGCCCGAGGCCCTCGACGCGCTCCTCTCGGAAGAGGCGCCCACAGCGCGCGTCGCGGGCGTCGATGTCGCGAACACCCGCGTGATCACGGCCTCCGCGAACCCTCCGGGCCTGGAGCAGGGGGTCGCGTGGGTGCAGGATCCCGCCGCCGTGCACGTGGCCGACCTCCTCGCGGACGCCGTGGGGCAGGGCAGGGTGCTCGACGCCACCGCTGCACCCGGCGGGAAGTCGTTGAGGCTCTGGTCGAGGGGTCTGGACGTCGTCGCCACCGACATCCCCCGGCGCGCTCACCTCATCCGCGAGAACGTCGCGAGGATTGGCGCTACGATCGAGGTCCGAACTCACGACTGGAACGAACCTTCGAGTGACTTCGAAGCCTTCGACGGCGTGCTCCTCGACGCGCCCTGCACCGGGCTCGGGACGACCCGCCGGCATCCCGAGATCCGCTGGAGGCGGCACGTCACCGACCTGCCGGGAGCCTCCGAGCTCCAGGCGCGCCTGCTGCGCAACGTGAGCACCCTCGTGAAGCCCGGCGGCGTCCTGGTCTACGCGGTGTGCAGCCCTGAGCCCGAGGAGGGTGAGGGGGTCGTGCGCCCGTTCCTCGAGGAGGGCGGCTTCCGGCTGGAGGCCGTGTTCGCGTCCGCGCCGCCGACCGGGGAGGAAGACGCGCACCAGGCCTTCGTGCTGCGCCGGGAGGGCCCTTGAGCACCCCGATGTTCGAGCAGTACCACCGGCTCAAGGCGGCGCACCCCGAAGCCCTCCTGTTCTTCCGGATGGGCGACTTCTACGAGCTGTTCTTCGACGACGCGAGGGAGGCGGCGGGCCTGCTGGAGCTCACGCTCACGTCGAGGAACAAGAACGACCCCGAGCCCATCCCGATGGCCGGGGTCCCGCACCATGCCGCCGCCTCCTACATCCAGAAGCTCGTGGAGGCCGGCCGGCGCGTGGCCATCGCGGAGCAGGTGGAGGACCCCGCCCTCGCGAAGGGTCTCGTGCGGCGCGAGGTCACGCGGGTGGTCACTCCCGGCGTGGCGTTCGACTCGAGGGTGCTCGATCAGCGCGTGCCGAACTACCTGGCTGCGCTCGCGACCCACGAGGGTCGGTTCGGGGTGGCCGTGCTCGACTGCAGCACGGGCGACTTCCAGGGTACGGAGGTCGGCTCGTTGGTCGCCGCACTCTCGGAGCTCGCGCGGCTCGAGCCCCGCGAGGTCCTCGTCGGCCCAGGATTCGACCCCCGGGACCTCAGGCGTCACCTGAAGGGCATCCTGCAGAGCCCGCCTGTGACGGGCTCGTTCGACGATGGGGTCGCGAGGGGCCTGCTGATCAAGCGCGGTCTCGAGGTGCCCTCCGCACCAGCGCTCGCGCGCGCGGCCGGAGCCGCCCTGGCGTACGGGCTGGCGATGACGGGCGGCGAGCTCCCGAACGTGCGCGATCTCCGCACCTGGGTGACCCGCGGGTTCATGGTGCTCGACGACACCACCCGCAGGAACCTCGAGCTCGTGCGCACCCAGCGCACGCTCCAGCGCAAGGGGAGCCTGCTCCACCTCGTGGACCGGACGTGCACGGCCATGGGCGGACGGCGGCTCCGCGAGTGGCTCGGGTTCCCGCTGCTCGACCTCGAGCGCATCGCGCAGCGTCAGCTCGCCATCCACACGCTGGTCGAGGAGATCGACGTCCGCGAGCAGGTGGAGTGGGCGCTGCAGCAGGTGGCCGACGTGGAGCGCATCGTCTCCCGTGTCACCCAGGGCACGGCGAACGCGCGCGACCTCGCGGCCCTCGCCACCACCCTCGAGGCGCTCCCGGACCTCGTGAGCGCCTGTCGCGGATTGAAGCCTCTCGAGGCCCATCTCCCCGAAGACCTCACGCAGGACGTGAAAGAGGACATCCAGGCGTGGCTGGTCGACGAGCCCCCGATCCTCATCACCGAAGGGGGGCTCATCCGCGAGGGCGCCCACCCCGAGCTCGATCAGCTGGTGGGGCTCGCCATGGACGGTGTGGGCGTGCTCGGTGACCTCGAGCAGCGCGAGCGTGAGGCGAGCGGAATCACCACCCTGAAGCTCCGCCAGAACAAGGTGTTCGGGTACTACCTCGAGGTCACGCGGGCCCACCTGCATCGCGTCCCCGAGCGCTGGATCCGGAAGCAGACCCTCACGAACTGCGAGAGGTTCATCACCCCCGAGCTCAAGGAGCTCGAGGACCGCGTGCTCGGCGCGGACGACCGCCGCAAGAAGCTCGAGCTGGAGCTGTTCGACGCCCTGCGGACCCGCGTGGCCGACCAGGCTCCGCGCCTCGCGGCCCTCGCACGACGCGTGGCCGAGCTGGACGTGCTGCGGGCCCTCGCCGAGGTGGCCGCCGACCTCGGCTGGTGCCGCCCGGACGTCCACGAGGGGCGGGACGTCGAGATCCGGAACGGCCGGCACCCGGTGGTGGAGTCCATGCTCGAGGAGGAGCGGTTCGTCCCCAACGACATCGCGTTCACGCCGGGCTCCGAGCTCATCGTGCTCACCGGTCCCAACATGGCCGGGAAGTCCACCGTCATGCGCCAGGTGGCCCTCATCGTGCTCCTCGCCCAGATGGGGAGCTTCGTACCCGCAGAGGCCGCGTCCATCGGCCTGGTCGACCGGATCTTCACGCGGGTGGGGGCCTCGGACGACCTCGGGCGCGGGCAGTCCACGTTCATGGTCGAGATGGCCGAGACCTCCACCATCCTCCACGAGGCCACGAGCCGATCTCTCGTGCTGCTCGACGAGATCGGGCGCGGGACCTCCACGTACGACGGTCTCTCGATCGCCTGGGCGGTGGCCGAGGATCTCGCGGACCGGAGCCACGCGCGCACCCTGTTCGCAACGCACTACCACGAGCTCTGCGACCTCGCGGACACGCGCGAGAACGTCGTGAACCTCTCGATCGCCGTGAGCGAGCAGGGCGACGACATCGTGTTCCTGCGCCGCCTGAAGAGCGGGGGAGCCTCCAGGTCGTACGGCATCCAGTGCGCCCGCCTGGCCGGGCTCCCGAACCCCGTCGTGAAGCGGGCGCGGGCCCTCCTCAAGCGCTTCGAGAAGCACGCGCCGCGCAACGACCGCGAACAGCTCTCGCTGTTCGGAGTGTTCGCTGCACCCTCGAAGGAGCCCGAGCCCTCCGAGCCGGAGCCCGATGTCCTGCGCGAAGCGCTCGGCCGCGTCGACCCCGACACCCTGACGCCGCGCGAGGCCCTGAAGGTGCTCTACGACCTCAAGGCCCTCGCGGATGGATGAAGCCATCGAGGGCTTCACGTACTGGCTGAGGGTCGAGCGCAACCGATCCCCGAACACCGTGGAGGCCTACGTCCGCGACCTCCGGCGCTTCGCGGAGTGGATGGAGGAGGCGGGACGCGACCTGGCGTCGATCGACCGTCCGGACATCGTGGCGCACATGGCGTGGCTCGAGGAGCGCGGGGTGGGGAAGCGCTCGATCGCCCGCTCCAGGACGAGCATCCGGCAGTTCTTCAAGTACCTCGTGAAGGAGCGATGGCGGGAGGACGACCCCACGGTGCTCGTGGTCGCCCCGAAGTTCACGAGCCCGCTGCCCACCGTGCTGTCGAGGGAGCAGGTCGAGGCGCTGCTCGACACGCCGGGGGCCGAGCCCCTCGCGATCCGCGACCGGGCCATGATCGCCGTGCTCTACGCCAGCGGCCTGCGCGTGAGCGAGCTGGTCGGGCTGCTCTGGCGCAATGTCGACAGTCGCACGGGCCTCCTCAAGGTCCGCGGGAAGGGCGACAAGGAGCGGCTGGTGCCCGTCGGAGAGCGCGCGCTGGAGGAGATCCGCAGGTACCTCGTGGCCAGCCGTCCGCTCCTGGACCCTGCGGGCGACTGCCCCACACTCTTCGTGAGCAGGCGGGGAACGCCGATGACCCGCCAGAACTTCTGGGAGCGCCTGAAGGGCTGGGCGTTGCGGGCGGGCATCCGGGGAAAGGTGAGCCCGCACGTCCTGCGCCATTCCTTCGCGACCCACCTCCTCGAGCACGGCGCGGACCTGCGGTCCCTCCAGGCCATGCTCGGCCATGCCGACATCTCCACCACCCAGATCTACACGCACGTCAGCAGGGTCCGCCTCGCGCGGCTCCACGCGGAGCACCATCCCCGCGGAAGGTGAGCGGTGAATGTGCCCTGGCTGTCACGTGAGCGACACAGGGCAGGGGTACCAGGGAAGTGGAGAGTTCCCCATGAGCGACCGATCCTCCGCCTTCCTGAAGCAGGTGCCGGCGTTGCTGGCGATCACCTACGGCTTCTTCCTGTCGATCGACTTCATGGGTGGCGGGATGAAGGCGAGCTTCAAGGAGCCCCTCACGAAGTACCTGGAGGCCCACGCCTCGGACTTCACGGAGCTCGTGAGCTTCGTCATCGGCATCATCGGCACGTCCTTCGTGCAGTCCTCCAGCACCGTGACCTCGATCGCCGTGACGCTCGCGGCGGACGGTCTCGTGCCCATGATCATCGCCATCGGCATCGTGCACGGCGCGAACCTCGGGACGTCCGTGACGTCCAGCCTCGTCGCGTTCGCCGCAGAGGTGCGTCCCCTCACGGGTCACTTCGGCCGGGACCTCCGCAACCTGCTGTTCGCCCCGCGCCTGCCCGGCTTCCACCGGGCGGTGTCCACGGCCATCGTGCACGGCATGTTCAACGCCGTCCTCGTGACCCTCATCGTGCTCTTCCTCGAGATCCCGTTCGGCTTCATCCATCGCATGGCCGAGTACATCGCGAGCTCCATGAACGCGTCGGTGCAGAGCAGCGCGACCATCGTGAAGGCCCTGGAGATCATCACGCCCGGCGCGTGGACCAAGCCCGTGACCAAGGAGCTCCTGCACCTCGGAGCGCCGGGCTGGTTGCTCGTGGCCGTGGGCTTCGTGCTCCTCTTCGCCTGCCTCAAGGGCTTCTCGGGCCGGATGCGGGAGGTCCTGCTCGCCGGGACGGACCCCGACGACGTCGAGGCCATGGGGCGCACGCTGCTCGGCACGCACCCCTTCGACACCTTCGTGCGCGGCCTGGTGCTCACGATGCTCGTGCAGAGCAGCTCGGCCACGACGTCGATGGTCGTCCCGCTCGCCGGGATGGGCTTCTTCACGGTCCGCCAGATCTTCCCGTTCGTGATGGGCGCCAACATCGGCACCACCGTCACCGCGCTCATGGCGGCCACGGCGGCCTTCGGGACACCCGGCTTCCAGGCGGGGATGACCATCGCGCTCTGCCACTTCCTGCTCAACACCGTGGCCGTCGTGATGGTGTGGACCATCCCGGGGCTCTACACGAGCGTGCTCGGGTGCACGGAGTGGCTCGCGGACAAGTCCGAGCGCACGCCCGCCATGCTGCTCGTCTACCTGGCGACGCTGGCCGTGGTCGTGCCTGTCGTGGTCTACGTGCTCCCCGAGATGCTCGCCTGGGGGCTGCTCGCCACCATCGTCGTCCTGATGCTGGTCGGTCCGCACCTGTACCTGCGCAGGAAGGCCCAACGGGGCGAGGAGCTGAGCGAAGCCCTCGCTTGATCAGCGCTCGCCCGCGACGTAGTCGGCGACCGCTTCGCGCACGCGGCCACGGGCCCGATGGAGGAGGACGCGCTGGTTGGCCTCGGTGACGCCGAGGTCCGCGCAGACGGCGTCGCTGGGCTCACCGTGGACGTCGCGGAGCTCGAGGACACGGCGCTGGCGCTCGGGCAGGACCTCCATCGCGTCGCGCAGCACGCCGCCGAGCTCCTCGCTGGCCTGGGCGACGTCGGGGGTCTGGGCCCACGGATCGGGGGACGACCAGTGGCCCGGGATGGCGAGGGACTCGACGTCCACGTGCGGCGCGAAGGAGGCGAACGCGACGCTGCGTTGCTCGCAGCGGCCACGGGTCCGCGCGCGGTTGGTGAGGATCCGCAGGATCCAGGTCTTCAGGGACGACCGACCCCCGAAGCGGGGCAGGCCCTCCATGACGGCCAGCCAGGTCTCCTGGACGACGTCCTCCACCGCCCCGTGGCGTCCGCAGTACCTGTGGGCGACGCGGGCCATCGTGGGGCCGAGCTCGGTCACGAGCGCCTCGAACGCCCCCGGCTCACCGGCGAGGAGGCGCGCGACGCGGGCGCCCTCCGCGTCGTGGCGGCGGCTGCCATAGGATGGGACACAGGGGGAGAGGGCCTGCATGACGGTGTCCGTGTTCGTGTTCGCGAAGCCACCACGACCCGGGGTGTCCAAGACGCGCCTGGCTGCCGGGGTGGGGGAGGAGGCGGCCGCGCGGCTCGCCGCCGCGTTCCTCGTGGACACCGTACGGGCGGTCGTGGCCAACGGTTACCGCGCGACGATCGCCACCACCGAGGTGGACGCGGACTTCGGGGTGGACGTGCCCCGGGTGCCGCAGGGCGGAGGCACGCTCGGCGACCGCCTGGAGCGCGTGCTCGCGGCGGGCCTCCGGGATGCCGAGGTGGTCGTCGCCCTGGGTGCCGACAGCCCGGGCATGCCCGCGGCCGCGCTGGAGGCCGCCGTGCGTGCAGCACGCTCGGGCGGCGTGGGGCTCGTGCCCGCGGAGGACGGCGGATTCACGGCCCTCGCCACGTCGGTCGTGCCGCCCGGCGTGTTCGACGACCTGCCCTGGTCGAGCCCCGACACCCTGGAGGCCACACAGGCCTCCCTGGTCGCCCGGGGACTGTTCGTGCACCTCGGAGAGCCCTGGTTCGACATCGATCATCCGGAGGACCTCGAGCGCTTTCGAGGGTCTGTGGCCCGCGGCGATGCACCCGCCACGTGGGCCGTGTTGGACCGCCTGCCGTGAGGCCGTTCCGCCTCGCCGCACTGCCGGTGTTCGTGCTCCGGGTGCACCGCGACGGCCGGATGCCGCCCCCCGAGGGGCCGTTCGACGTGCTGGTGGTGCCCGGGGCGCGGGTCCGCGACGACGGGAGCCCGTCCACGGCGCTCCTGCGTCGGATGGACCTCGGGATCGAGCTGTTCCGTCAGGGGCTCGCGGACCGGCTGCTGCTGACCGGAAGGGGTCCAGGTCCCGTTCCGGAGGCCGATTGGATGGCGCGGATTGCCCGCGACGCCGGCATCGCACAAGATGCCCTGGATCTGGAGCGCCACGCGATGACCACCGCCGAGAACGCGCTGTACGCATCGCGTGTCCGACCCGCGCGCCGTGTGCTCGTGGTCACCGACGACACGCACGTCCGCCGCTGCGTTCGGGAGTTCGCCCGCCACTACCCCGAGGTGCACGGGGTCGGAGCGCCCACGAGCGGACGTACGAACGCCCGGAACCTCCTGGTCGAGGCCCTCAAGGAAGCCTGGCGGGGCAGGTGAGCCACCTCTCCCTCAGGGTCCGCCAGGGCTACGGTCTGGGGGCGCTGTCGATCTCCCTGGTCAACACGCCCATCCTGCTGTTCCTCATGAAGTTCCTCGTGGACGAGGCCGGCATCCAGCCCGTGGTGGCGGGGGCCCTCGTGTTCCTCGGCAAGATCTGGGACGCCGTGACGGACCCGATGGTGGGAGCCCTCACGGACCGCACGAAGAGCTCGATGGGGCCCCGCCGGCCGTGGCTCCTCGGGGGCATCTGGCCGCTGGCCCTGGTGGTGTACTGCCTCTGGCAGCCCCTCCCGCTCGAGGGGACCCTGAAGGTGGCGGGCTACGGCCTTCTGCTCCTCGCATACAACACGGCCCTCACGTGCGTCATGGTGCCCTACGGCGCCCTCACGCCGGCCATCGCGCGCGAGTACGACCAGCGCACCGCGCTCAACGCGGCCCGCATGGGGTGGTCGATCATCGGGGGCATCATCGCGGCCATCGTGGTCCCGCTGCTGCGTCAGCGCACCGGGACCTACGGCACGGGCATGAGCGTGCTGGCGGTGCTCTGCATCTTCCCGGTGCTCGTCACGTTCGTCACCACGAAGGGCCTGGATCGCCCCGTCGACACCCACGCCGCGAAGGCCGCGGGCTCCGTGCTCGCCGTGCCGGCCTTCCAGAAGGTCGCCGCCCTGTTCGTGGCCGCGTGGGGGAGCCTGTCGATCGTGGCGGCCATCCTGCCGTTCTACATCCAGCACTACGTGGGCCGGCCGGACCTCGAGGACCTGCTGTTCGGGGCCATCCAGATCTCCGGGCTGTTCAGCGTGCCGCTGGTGGTCGCCGTGGCCCGTCGCACCCAGAAACACACGGCCTACGCGCTGTTGATGGGGTCCTGGGCCGCGTTGCTGCTCGTGCTCGCCATGGCCCCCCGCGGCGTCTGGCAGATCACGCTCGTGATGATGGTCCTCGCGGGTCCGGGCATGGCGGCGGCCCACGTGCTGCCGTGGTCGATGCTGCCGGACGTCGTGGACGCCGACACGGCGGCGAACGGAACGGACCGTGCGGGCGCGTTCTACGGGGCCATGACGTTCCTGGAGAAGGTCGGCACGGCCCTGGCCCTGCAGAGCGCCATGCTGGCCCTCCAGCTCGGAGGGTACCAGGCGAAGGCCCCGACGCAGTCCGACATGGCGATCGACACGCTGGCCCTCGTCATCGGCCCGCTGCCGGGGGCGGTGCTCGCGGCCGCCTGTCTGCTCGCCTGGCTGCGTCCGCCGGTGACCCGCGCCGAGCTCGAGGCCATGCAGGCTTGATCCCGCGGGTGCTCCTCGGGGAGCTCGTGGTGGCCGGGCTGGTCGCGCTCCTCCCCGGCCAGGCTGTCGTCGTGGCGGGCGTGGGGCTCGTGCTCGTGGGCTTCCTGGCCGAGCAGGGGGGCGACCGCGCGACCCACACGCGGGTGGCGCGCTGGGTGGCGGTGGTGAACGCGCCCGTCCTGGCGGGCCTCTGGCTCCTCGCGAGCGCGACGGACCCGGAGATCGCGGCATCCTCTTGGGGTCAGCGCGCCGTGCTCGCCACCCTGCTGGGCAGCGCGTTCGGGCTGGCGACTGGCGGCCTCGTGCTGCTCGGGCTCGACGCTCGCGCCCACACACGCTGACTCAGGGGACGAGGAGCTCGGCCAGACCGTTCGGGTTGTCGACGTGGAGCCAGTGACCCGCGTCCGCGAGCTCGTGCAGGGTGGCCCGCGGGCCGAGGTGCATGCGGTCGAGCACGTCCGGGGTCCAGCGGTCGCTGCGCATGGCGCGCACGATGTGCACCTCGGGGCCGTCGTGGGCTCGCTCGAGCCACGCTCCGAAGTCCGCCAGGAAGTAGGACGCCATCATGGTGTCGATGGCGTCGAGGTCGTACACCCAGCGCCAGCCGTCCTCGCCGCGCTTCAGGCTCGTGAGCAGCCAGTCCACGAGCATCTGGGAGAGCCCCGCGTCCAGCAGGGCGACCCGGACGTCCGCGCGGTCCGCGGCGGGCATGGCGAGGTGCCGGAGGGCCGCGAGGACCTGGATCACGTCGCTGTCGCCGGACTGCACGGAGACGGGGATGCTGTCGAGCACCCACACGTCTTCGGCCGTGCCCACCGTGGCCGCCCACTGCAGCGCCACCTTGCCGCCGAACGAGTGCCCGATGACCCGATCGGGCGAGGGGAGGGCGGCGAGGTCGTCCGCGCAGGCCTGGAGGTCGGCCGTGCCCGGAAGCGGACCGGTCTCGCCGTGGTTGCGGAGATCCGGGAGCACGTAGGCCCACGAGGGGTCGCGACGGCGCAGCATCCGAGCGAAGCCGCGCCAGTTCCGCCCGGACCCGAGGATGCCGTGGAGCATCCAGGCCGTGCGGGTCACCTCCGGACCCGTGACCGTCTCGAAGTGGATCAAGGGCCCGGTTCCGCCGCTGCCGCAGAGTGGATGTGCTGTGCCACGACCCAACGGAGGGTCTTCGCGTCGAACGGCTTGTGGAGCACCGGGTTGCGCGTCTCGGCGAGGAACGCCCGCGTGCGCGAGGTGAACCCTCCGGCGGTCATGAACACGAACCGAGAGGCGAGCTCCGGCTTCTCGGCGGTGACGCGCTGGAAGAGCTCGATGCCGTTCTCCTCCGGCATGACGAGATCGCACAGCACCACGTCGAAGGGCTCGGCCGACAGGCGCTCCCAGGCGGCCGCCGCGCTGTCCACCGTCACGACCTCGTGGCGGCGCAGCACACGCTCCACCGCGACCAGGATGGCCGGCTCGTCGTCGACCACCAGGATGCGGGACGGCGCGGCCGCAGGACGCGGGACGGCTGCCTGGACCGACGTGTCGTCCGTCGCCCAGCCGAGGCGGCGAAGCTCGCGCACCTCGTCCGCCAACCGCTCGGCTCCTTCGAGCGCGTCGGCCACGATGGCAGACAACCGCCCGTCGCAGTCGAGCTCTTCGGCGAGCAGGTTGAGGTTGGTGGTGACATAGGCGAGCGAGTTGCTCATCTCGTGCGCGAGGCGCGAGAGATCGCCAGGATCGGGGGACGAGGGGGGCATGCGTTCCTGTAATCCGCGAGCGCGTTAGGGTCGTGTCGACATGGACCCCTTCGAGCAACCTCCATCACCAGCGAAGAACTTCCTCGGCGGCGGAGGGTGCGGCTGCGGCTGCCTCGGGCTCATCCTGATGCTCATCGCCATGGTCTTCGTGGGGGCGCTGTCCATGGGGTACATCGCGGCGCGATCGGCCGGCACGGTCTACCTGCTCTCCGGCATCGGGGTCGTCGTGGGTGCGCTGCTGCTCGTGCTCGGCGTGCTGATGTGGGTCGTGAGCGTCGTCCTCGAGTGATCGATCGCGCGGCCCTGGCCTCCTGGTACCTGGAGCACGCGAGGGCTCTGCCGTGGCGCGCGGAGCCCACGCCGTACCACGTCCTGCTCTCCGAGCTGATGTGCCAGCAGACCCGCGTGGAGACGGCCCTGCCGTACTTCGAGCGCTTCCGGGCGCGGTGGCCGACGGTCGCGGACCTCGCCGCCGCGAGCGAGGACGAGGTGGTCGAAGCGTGGGCGGGGCTCGGCTACTACAGCCGGGCGCGGAGGCTGCACCAGGCCGCACGATCGGCCGTCGCGCGGGGTGGGCTGCCTCCGACGGCCGCCGAGCTCGCGGATCTACCGGGCATCGGGCCCTACACGGCGGGGGCGATCGCGAGCATCGCGTTCGGCGAGGCCGTGCCGGCCGTCGACGGGAACGTCGACCGTGTGCTCGCACGCTGGCACGGGGTCGAGGAGGCGGTGGACAGCCCGAGCGGCAAGCGCGCGATCACCGCCCACGCCGCCGCCCTGCACGCGGATCGCGCCATCGCTCCTGGCGTGCTCAACCAGGCGCTGATGGAGCTCGGCGCTCGCGTGTGCAAGCCGCGGAGCCCGACGTGCGGCACCTGCCCCATCCGATCCGGGTGCACGGCGCGGGAAGGCGATCCGTCACGGTTCCCCGTCAAGCGCCCGCGCAAGGCCCCCGTCGCGATCACCGGGGTCGCTGGCCTGCTGGACCGCGACGGTCGCACGCTCGCGGTCCGTCGTGCCGGGACCGGGCTCCTGGGGGGTCTGTGGGGCCCACCCGCCGTGCTGGAGGTCGACCACGACGACCTCGACGCGCTGGCCCGGGCGTTCGCGGATGCAGGGTTCTCCGTGCGTGCCGCCGTCCCCGTGGCCACCGTGCGTCATGTGTTCTCGCACCGCGACCTGTCCTGCAGGGTCTACAGGATCGAGGCCGAGGAGGCCGGCGGGCGCGGGGCCGCATGGTCGGACGTGCGCTGGGAGCCCCACGGGCGCGGGATGTCGAGCCTGGGTCGGAAGATCGTCGCGGCCGGACGTGCGGATGCGCCGCTGCTCGCGGCGGATTCTCGGATACTCTGAATCCGATGCCGTCCGTCGCCGCCGTGATCATCGGGAGGGAGATCCTCACCGGGAAGTTCCCCGACGAGAACGGGCCCTTCTTCATCCGCCGGCTGCGCGATCTCGGCGCGGACCTCCGCCGACTGGTGGTGGTCGACGACGACGTGGAGGCGATCGCCTCGGAGGTCGCGCGCTGCTCGGCCGCGCACGACCACGTGTTCACGACGGGCGGCGTGGGCCCCACGCACGACGACGTCACGCTGGAGGCGGTGGCGCGGGCCTTCGGCGTCGAGCTCGTGCTGGAGCCCCGCCTGGTCGAGCTCCTCTCGAAGTACGACATCCCGCAGGACGACGCGAACCTCCGGATGGCGAGGATCCCCGCGGGGAGCGAGCTGCACGAGGGGCAGGCCAGCGGCTACCCGATCGTGCGCACCCGGAACGTCTGGGTGCTCCCCGGAGTGCCCCGGCTCGTCGAGCTGAAGTTCGAGACCATCGCGCCCCTGGTGCGCGGCCCCGGGATCCACGCGCGCCGGCTGCTCCTCTCGGTCCACGAGACCGACATCGCGGCCCGTCTGTCGGCCCTGGTCGCCGAGCATCCAGAGGTGGACGTCGGGAGCTACCCGCGCTTCGGGGAGGGCGACGTGCGCGTCATCCTCACCCTCGAGTCGCGGTCACCCGAAGCCCTCGACGCCGCGGACGCCGCCATCTCCGCCGTCCTGCCCGTCAAAGGTCGTATCGGTTGACGCATCGGTGGGAACCGGAGCGCTCTCACGTCGTCCGACGCGCTAGGACGTAGGACGATGAACCATCACGCCCTCATCGCCACCGCGCGCTACCACGGCGAGGTCGTGCAGGAGCGCCTGGAGCCCGGCCCGCCCGTGTCGATCGGGAACGGTCCACCCCTGGCGCTGCCCCTGCCGGAGGGTGTCGCGCACCTCGCCCACGTCGAGTGGGGCAGGGGAGGGCGGCCCCGGATCGTCGACGCCATGGGGCGGCAGTACCTCCTGGAGCCCGAAGAGGCGCTGGAGATGGAGCTCGGCGACATCCACGTCGAGCTCGAGCTCACCCCGCAGTTCACGCTGCGCCGCACCGACGCCGTCTCCTGGCGCCTCTCCATCGGCTGGCTCGTGGTGGTGCTGCTCTTCACCATCTCCACGAGCTGGTACGACACGATCAAGCAGCACCGCTGCGAGATCTTCGGTTTCAGCCCGGAGCTCTCGATCGTGCTGGGGTGCGTGCAGGCCCAGGCGAACAACAGCGGGGCGGGCGAGCTCACGGCCGAGTACCTCGCGCGCCTGCTCAAGGAGGACTACGCGGGCGAGGAGGACGGCTACCTGCAGCGCGAGGAGCGTCCCAACGAGGGTCGGGAGCGCCAGGACATCTTCCTCCCGTCGGGGAACCGGGGTCCCATCGAGAAGATGGGTGGAGCCGAGGAGGCCGGGCCCGAGGTCCTGAAGGCCCCGCGCACCGAAGAGCTCCCGCAGCCCGAGAAGAAGGAGGCGGCCAAGAAGGAGGAGCTGCAGGTCCTCGAGCTCCCGGAGGACATCGGCACTCCGATCGAGGCCGCGCCCGTCGACGGTCTCTCGGATCAGACGGACGGCGAGGGGCAGGAGGACGAGCAGCTCGAGGACGACGAGGGCAAGGACGTCCCCACCGAGGAGACCGAGGGCTGGGGCCTGCAGGACTGGTACGACGAGAAGGACGCCGCGATCGACGAGATCGAGATCCAGTACACGATCAAGATCGCCGAGCGCCGCCTGAAGATCGATCCGGACGACCCCGACGCCCTCTCGCTGCTGTCGTACTACCAGTACCTGGACGAGGACTACGACGGCGCGCTGAAGACGTACGACCGCTACATCGAGCTCCTGCCGGACAGCGCCGCGGGCTACAACAACAAGGCGCTCGTCTACAAGCGGCGTGGCGACTACCAGACCGAGGAGGCGCTCTACCGGGTGGCGCTGTCGCTCGAGCCGATGGACGTCACCGCCATGAACAACCTCGGCGTGAACCTCGCGCACCAGAAGCGCTTCGACGAGGCCCTCGCGGTGATGCGGCAGCTCGAGGTCCTCGATCCGGACGATGCGTACGCGGACCTCCATCGCGCCAAGATCCATGCCGAGATGGGCAACGACGCGGAGGCTCTGCGGTACCTCCGGAAGTCCCTCGAGGGCATGAAACAGCTCGACACGCTGCACCACATCGAGTTCCGGCAGGACATCCGATTGGACCCCAGCTTCGCGAAGCTTCGCGAGTCGAGGGAATTTCGGGCTATCCTGTTGGAGTACTACGGCGACGACGCCCCCGTCGTGGAGTGAACCTGATCCGGATCTCCGCCACCCTCGAGCTCAACGACGCCGTCGTCCACAGCGAGTCCTTCGCGCTGGGCGAGGGGGCCTGGGTGGGGGACCATCCGGACGCCCGGGTGCCGTTCGAGGGGGCCGTGCTCCACGTCCTGCCGCATCCGTCGTCGCCCACTGCGGTGTCGGTGGCTGGCGGCTCCTGCCCGGTCGTCCTGAGGCCCGGCGGGTCCCTGCGTGTGGAGATGGACGACGGCGTGGCCGTCACGCTCGGGGTGGTCCGCGAGCGGCGCCTCGCGCGCGAGTCCCTGTTCGCCGGAGACGTCCGGCTCCTCGTGCTCACCGCGGCCGTCGTGCTCTTCGGGATGTGGTGGGACACCGCCCACCGCTGGAGCCGCACGCACCCGTCGGTGGTCGCGGAGCTCGAGGCCCTCCCGGCCCTGTGGTCCCGGGCCCATGCAGAGGTCCCGGGCTCCCCGGTGGACGAAGGTCCCACGAAGGTCCACCAGCCCGTACGCTTCGACGACTGACCTCCGCTGCAGCGCGGAGGTCGCGGAGGATCCGGCCTGATGCACGCTCTCTACGCGGGTTCGTTCGACCCGCCCACGCGCGGTCACCTCGATCTGGTGCGCCGCGCGGCCGCCCTGTTCGACGAGGTCACCGTCGCCATCGGCCACAACCCGGCCAAGCGCTACCTCTTCGACCGTCCACGACGCCGGGAGCTCTTCCTGGCCGAGCTGGGTGACGTCCCGAACGTCGCCGTGGTCGACTTCGACGGTCTGCTCGTGCACGCGGCCCGCGACATCGGAGCGGACGTGCTCGTGCGGGGTCTGCGCGGTCCGTCGGACCTCGACCTCGAGCAGCGGAACGGGCTCGCCAACCGCGACATGACGGGCATCGAGACGCTCTTCCTGCTCGCCGACCCCGCCCTGGCGTTCGTGAGCTCCTCGCTGGTGAAGGAGATCTGGAACGGCGGCGGCGACGTCGGCCGTTACGTGACGCCGGGCGTGCTCGCCGCGATGTGCGCCACACGGGAGACTGCATGATCATCGCCTGGATCGCCGCCGCCCTCGCGGGTCCCACGGAGGTCGAGCTCGCGCGCGACCTCCTCGCATCCGGCCGTCCCGACGCCGCGTTCGCGACCCTCCGCCCCGAGACCGCCGACGGCACCGACCCGACGGTGTGGCTGACGTTCCTGGAGACCTGCGAGGCCGTCGGCCTCGGGGTCGCCTGCCGCGCCGAGGTGGCCGTCCGCGGTGACGCCGAGCCGGACCTGGACGTGATCCGCCAGTGGTACGACCGCGTGCATCACGGGCTCGTCGTGGAGGCGGCCGAGGGGGCAGGGGAGCTCGGGAGGGCCGCCGCTGGCGTGCTCGACGGGCTCCAGATCCCGGACGCCGTGAGCGAGCGGATGGGCGTGCGCGCCCACAGCGACCCCGACGCGGCGGCGGAGGAAGCGATGCTGTGGATCGCCGAGCACCCCGACCACCCGGACGTCCTCCTGCCCCTGTTCGCCTCGGACATCCCGCCGCGGGCGTCCCTCGGCAAGGCGCGAAAGGCCATCGAGAAGGTCGCGAAGAAGCAGCTCAAGCGCACCACCGATGCCGCGGTGGCCCTCCGCTGGCACCGGCTCCTCAAGGGCATGGGCTCCGAGCTCCGCGCGACCTGGGCCGACAAGGTGGTGGCCCTCGGGCAGGACCCCCCGCTCGCCGAGCTGCCGATGAGCCGGGCAGAACAGGTGAAACGCGCGGCGGCCGTGCTCGCCGGCGAAGCCGAGATCCCGTCCGGGATCCCGGCCGACCAGGAGAACGTGGCCCTCAAGCTGGCCGACCAGGCCGCGGGCTCCGGTCGGACCGCGGACGCCGTGAAGGTGCTCGCGGCGCTCATGGAGGCCAACCCCACCATCAACGTCTCGCTCGCCCTGACCCAGGCCCACCTGGACCTCAACGACCCGGCGGCCGCCGCGAAGGAGGCCGAGCGGGCGATCCGCCTCGCGGTGGCCCCCTGGCCCACGGACGTCGCGGGTGCCGACCGGATCTTCCGCCGCATCGCGCTGTCGAAGGCGCTGGCGGCCCGGGGTGAGGCGCGCCTGCGCGGTGGGGAGCTCGGGGGGGCGGTCACGGACCTCATGGTCGCGAACCAGCTCGCCATCGAGCCCGTTCGGGCCGACCAGCTCGAGAAGGCGATGGACAAGGGCCGCTACACGCTCGAGTCCGTGAAGGTCCAGCTCGACACGCCCGCGACGCCGGCCCAGACCGTGGCCCTCCAGGCCGCGAAGAAGGCGCTCGACGCCGGCGACACGGCCGGCGCAGTGGCCTCGGCGACCCAGGCCATCGAGGTCCTCTGCCTGCCGACACACAAGCGCGCCCGGCTCACGGCCACCCTCCCGTCCATCCCCGAGATGGCGTCGGCGTTCGCCCTGCGCGGGCTGGCGCACCTCCGGGCAGGCGACCGGGAGGCCGCCCACGCCGACCTCTCGACCGCCGTGCTGCTCGTGCCCTGGGCCGCATCGTCGGACTGGTGGGCCGAGCTGGCCGGCCTGCGCGAGGGAGACGCGGGCCTGCTGGCCGCCTCGCTCGCCGAGCGCACCTCGGAGGACGCCGAGCCCGGACAGCGCGCCGTCACCGCACGTCCGGCGGACCCCGCCGTCTCGAGTGCAGTCACCGCCGCCCTCGTGAGCGCGTGGATGCGGGGCCATGAGAAGCTCGAGGAGGGTCCGGGTGACGGGCTGAAGATCACCCGGGGCCGTGTGATCGCGTTCCGCGCGCCCCGCACCGGCGGCGGCGGGGGAGGCGGGAAGGCCAGGGCACCCGCGCTCAATACGCCCTTCCCGAACCTCGTCCTGCACGCGGACGGCGGCACCGTGACCCTGCAGGCCGGTCGCATCCACCTCGTGAGCTTCGTGCGGCTCGACAGCCCCACCTCCCAGCGCCTGCTCACCGACATGACCGTGTTGGCACGGAACATGCGAGCGAGGGGCCTGGACGTCGTCTCCATCGGCGTCTCCATGGACAAGGAGGAGAGCGCCCTCGCAGCGGCTGGCCGTCAGCGTGACACGTGGGGCACGGTCGCCTGGGACCCCGGTCTGGGCGAGAGCTTCGGTGTCACCGCCGTGCCCACGACGTGGGTGGTGGACGCGTCGGGCATCGCCCGGTTCGTGCACGTCGGTTACCTCGGCCCGTCCGTCTACGAGGAGGAGGTCCGCTACGTCAGCGCCCGCTGACGCCGGGGGTCCCCCGACCGCTCGCCCCGTCAACGAAGGGTAGAGAACATGTGTGGAATCATCGCGTACATCGGGAACGAGCCGGCGCTGCCGCGGCTCATGGAAGGGCTGCGCCGGATGGAGTACCGTGGGTACGACTCCGCTGGCGTCGCGCTGCTCGACAGCCCCAGCCTGTGGGTCCGTAAGGACGTCGGCCGTGTGGAGGCCCTCGCGTCCCGCGTGAAGGACGGCCCCACGGCGGTCGTCGGCATCGCGCACACGCGCTGGGCCACCCACGGCGGGATCACGGAGCGCAACGCCCACCCGCACACCGACCAGGGCACCCGCATCGCGGTCGTGCACAACGGCATCGTCGAGAACATGTCGAGCCTCAAGCGGATGCTCGCGGCCGAGGGTGTGCAGTTCCGGAGCGAGACCGACACCGAGGTCATCCCGCACCTCATCCGCCGTCACTACAAGGGCGACCCCGTGCAGGCCGTCATCGACACCGTCGGCATGCTCCGCGGCACGTACGGCATCGCGGTGCTCTTCGCCGATCACCCGGACGTCCTCGTGGCCGCCCGCAACGGCTCGCCCCTCGTGGTGGGGTTGGGCGACGGCGAGACCATCGTGGCGAGCGACCCGCAGGCGATCATCGCGCACACGCGGCGCGTCATCTACCTGCAGGACCGCGAGGTCGTGACCATCACGCGGGACGGCGCGAACGTCTGCAAGCTCGATGGCTCCGAGGTCGGACGCCAGCCCGAGCTCATCGACCAGGACTACGAGCTGGCCGAGCTGCAGGGCTTCCCGCACTTCATGCTCAAGGAGATCCACGAGCAGAGCGAGAGCATCGAGCGCGCCATCCGCGGTCGCCTGCAGCTCGACGAGGGCAACGCCAAGCTCGGTGGCCTCGAGATGTCCCCGCGCGACCTGCGGCACATCGCGCGCATCGTGAACATCGGCTGCGGCACGAGCTACCACGCGGGTCTCGTGGCCAGCATGGCCATCGAGGACCTCGCCCGCGTGCCCGCACGGTCCGAGATCGCGAGCGAGTTCCGCCACCGCAACCCGATCATCCCGCCCGACGCGCTGTTCTTCGCGATCAGCCAGTCCGGCGAGACCCTCGACACGCTCGGCGCCGTCCAGGAGGTCATGATCAAGGGCGGCCACGTGATGGGCGTCATCAACGTGGTCGGCTCGACCATCGCGCGGGCATGCGGGAAGGGTGTGTACGTCTACAGCGGTCCCGAGATCGCCGTGGCCTCCACGAAGGCGTTCACCTCCCAGGTCACCGCGCTCCTCGTGTTCACCCTGATGTTGGCGCGCACCCGCAACCTCTCGCTCGAGGAGGGCCAACGGGTCGCCCGAGCGCTCTCCGCCGTGCCCGGCCGCGTCCGCGAGTACCTCGAGGCTCCCGGTCCCATCCAGAAGGCCGCCGAGATCATCGCGAAGGCGCGCTACGTCCAGTTCCTCGGCCGGGGCTACAGCTACCCCGTCGCCCTGGAGGGCGCGCTGAAGCTCAAGGAGATCGCCTACATCCCGTCCGAGGGCTACCCCGCGGGCGAGATGAAGCACGGTCCCATCGCCATGCTCGAGAAGGGCACGCCCGTCGTGCTCGTGGCGCCTCGCGGCTCGCAGCGCGACAAGGCGATCTCGAACCTCAAGGAGGTCCAGGCCCGTGGCGCCTTCACGATCCTCGTGCACTCGGCGGGCGACGACGAGCTGGCCGACATGGCCGACGTCTCCATCGCGGTCCCCGAGACCGAAGAGTTCGTGAGCCCGCTGCTCACGGTCCTCCCGCTCCAGCTCATCGCGTACGAGGTGGCCAAGCTGCTCGACCGCGACATCGACAAGCCGCGCAACCTCGCGAAATCCGTCACCGTGGAGTGATGACCGAATGAGCCTGGCCGTACGCCCCATCGAGCTACCGCGCGAAGCGGTGACGTTCGTGAAGACCTGGTGGCCCATCTACGCCGACGACGATCAGTGGGTCCCGCCGCTGATCATGGAGCGGAAGCAGTTCTTCGACCCCAAGAAGAACCCGTACTTCCAGCAGGCGGAGGTGCGCTGCTTCATCGCCACCCGGAACGGCCAGCCAGTCGGCACCATCGCTGCGTCCATCGACCACCAGCTCGCCGCCCAGGAGCCCGGTCTCGGGCTCTTCGGCTTCTTCGAGTTCTTCGACGACGCCGACGTCGCGAAGGCCCTGTTCGAGGCCGCCAGCAGCTGGCTCGCGCAGCAGGGCATGACCCGCATGCGGGGGCCCTACAACTTCAACGGCAACCACGAGTTCGGCATGCTCATCGACGGCTTCGACACGCCGCCGATGATCGCCAACCCGCACAACCGGTCCTACTACCAGCGCATCTACGAGGAGGTCCTCGGGCTCGAGAAGGCGATGGACTGGTACGCGTACTGGCTCGAGCCGGGCCCCGTCCCCCCCACGATCGCCAAGATCACCCAGCGCTTCCTCGACCGGAACCCGAACGTCCGCATCCGCGAGATGGACCTGAGCCGGTTCGACGAGGAGGTCGCCCTCGTGAAGGAGATCTACAACGACGCGTGGGAGGACAACTGGGGTCACGTCCAGATGACCGACGCCGAGATCGACTTCATGGCCCAGGGCCTGAAGCAGGTCATCGACCCCAAGCTCTGCTACGTCGCGTACCTCGGCGACGAGGCGGTCGCGGTGTCCATCACGCTGCCGGACTTCAACCAGGTGGCGAAGAAGATGAACGGCCGCATCTTCCCGTTCGGCTGGTGGCACTACCTCACCGGCAAGGGGAAGATCGACACGCTGCGCATCTTCATCCTCGGCGTGAAGAAGGCCCACCAGAAGCTCCCGCTGGGCGCACCGCTGTACGTGCGCACCTGGGAGGAGGGGCTCCGGCGCGGCGTGCGTGGCGCCGAGGCGAGCCTGATCCTCGAGAACAACAACCGCATGCGCGGTGCCCTCGAGAAGCTCGGCGCGAAGATCTACAAGACGTATCGGATCTACGAGACCTCGACGTCACGGTAGTCCCGTCAGTCGCCGGGCTTCCAGCCCATGCGGTTGCGACGGTAGCGCACCAGCCTGCCGTCCTCGATCCAGCGGACGTGGACGGTGTGGCCGTCGATCACGACCCAGCGCACCGCGTCCGGGACGCTCTGCAGGTGCATCGGGCCATAGGGTCCGTTCGGGAAGAGCGGTCGGTCGGACGGCGCCACCCACACGGCGAGCTCGAGGGGCAGGGTGTGGGTCTCGATCACGGGCTCCTCGCGAAGCCCGCCGGCATCCGAGACCACCAGGAGCGGCACGCCCACGAGCGCGCCCGGCAGCCAGTAGCCCTGCTCGTCTCCGACGTCGCCCGACGCGCCGACCAGGTAGAGCATGCGCCAGGCCTGCCCGGCCGACTCGAGGTCCACGAGCCCGTACGGACCCGGGATGCCCGGCCTGCCGATGCCCTCGAAGCGCTCGGCGTGCTTGCGCGGGTCCTCGCCGTCCCGGGGCAGCCCGACCAGCGGCGCGATCGCCGCCCACCGGGCCCAGTCCGTGCGCCGGTCGCCTCCGGTGACCACGACCAGATCGGGAGAACCGGCGGCCACCTCCGCTACCAGCCCGCTCGGGCTGCCGTCCCGGACGTCCACCACCGCGATGGTGAGCTCGTCCTCCACCAGGCGCGAGCCCGCGAACGGGACCGGCGTGGGGTGCGGGCACCCGAGCAACCAGAGGAGGGACGTCATGGCACCGAATATCCCTTCGGGCCGCGCGTAGGACGGCCATGCTCACCCTGATCGCCATCGCTGCCGCCGCGCCGGACCCGGAAGCCGTCCGGGCCGCCAGGGAGCTCGTCGCGAACGAGGTGTCCTGGAGGCTCGACTCGCGCCTCCCGGAGCGCCGGGAAGCCGTCTGGGATGCCGTGCTCGCGCATCCCGAGCGTGTGGGTGCGCCCGTGGACGCCGTCATGCTCGTCTTCGACGACCCGGGGCCCGTGGGGTGGGGGTTCCCGCCCTCCCGACCCGAGGGCGTGCAGCTCGACCTCTCGCGCGAGAGCCACCGTCTCGTCGCCCTCTACCTCTGCCATGCCCGCGGAGAGGGCGATTCCTGCGACCTGCGCGGCCTGCTCACGGCCGAAGAGGCGCTGGCGCGCGGGGGCGGCGTCCGGGCCCTCGGTGAGCGGCCGTGGATCGACAGCCACCTCCGCTGGCGCGACCTGGCCTCCCGCTGCTCCGAGGTCGACCACCTGCCGCTGACCTGCGCGGGGTGCACGCGGATGAGCGAGCTCACCGTGGACGCCCGGACCGGCCGGTGTGTCGGGTGGCTCGGCAACGCGGTGTGGCCGAAGGACGCCCGGGGACGGAAGCTCTACGAGTGAGCGGTTATGTCCGGGGGCGATGTCCTACCGGATCCTGGTCGTGGAAGACGACCCCGCCATCTGCCGGGGGGTCGAGATGAACCTCCAGCTCGAGGGCTTCGAGACCCTCGTGGCGGTGGACGGCCGCCAGGCCCTGGAGCTGCTCGGCGAGCGCCTGGACCTCGTGATCCTCGACATCATGCTGCCGCACGTGAACGGGTTCGAGATCGTGGAGCGCCTGCGGCGCCGGAAGGACGATGTCCCCATCATCCTGCTGTCCGCGAAGGCCGACGAGGAGGACATCGTGCGCGGGCTGGACCTCGGTGCGGACGACTACGTCACCAAGCCGTTCCGGCTCGCCGAGCTGCTCGCGCGCGTGAAGGCCCACCTCCGCCGCAGGCCATCGAGCACCGAGGCCCGGTTCGGCGACGTGGTCATCGACTTCGACGAGCGGAAGGCCGTGCGCGACGGGGAGCTCGTGGAGCTCACGCCCAAGGAGCTCGATCTGCTCGAGTTCATGTGGGAGAAGGAGGGGCGCGCGCTCACCCGCGACACCATCCTCCAGGCCGTGTGGGGCAACGGCTACTTCGGGACGGACCGGACGGTCGACAACTTCATCAACCGCCTCCGGCGCAAGCTCGACACCCCCGCGGAGCCCCGCCACTTCGTGACCGTGCGGGGCGTGGGCTACCGGTTCGTCAGCGAGGGGGAGTGACCTCCGCCCTGCAGACCCTCAGAGCATCGTCGCAGGTGATCTTCGTCGTCTTCCCGGCCTCCACCGCGGCCTGACCGGCCGGCACGGGCGGCTGGCCGGCCGTCGTCTCGACCCGGATGCTGTACGAGCCCTCCGGCACGGGCCCGGGGACGGAGTGGCGCTTGTGGGCCTCGCGGAGGAACACGCGACCCGTCGTGCCGGTCACGGTGACCTCGCCCGTGGCCCGGGTGTCGGGCTGGGGGTTCGCCGTGCGGACCTTGCGGCCCCGCGGACGGCGAGCAGGGGACGCCGCGGGAGGCTCGACCCCCAGCTGCTTCTCGAGGGCCGCCACGCGACGCTCGAGGGCCTGGTGCTCCGACGCGCTCACGCAGCCGACGAGGAACAGGGTGGCCAGGACGACCCGATGCATGCGACCTCCGCGGCCAGCCTACACCGCGACGGGCAACCAGATCGTGAACCTGCAGCCCGCGCCCTCCTCGGTCTGCAGATCGACCCTGCCGCCGTGGCCACGCACCACCGCCCGGACGATCGCCAGCCCGAGCCCCGAGCCGCGGTGGGCGCCCGTCGGCGACGAGAGCCGCGTGTCGGCCTGGTAGAACTTCTCGAACACCCGGTTCCGGTCGGCCAGCGCGATGCCGGGACCGTCGTCGGTCACCGAGAGCCCGACCTGGTTGCCCTTCCGCTCCACCTCCAGCGCGATGCGCCGCGGGGCGGGCGTGTGCTTCACGGCGTTCTGCAGGAGGTTCACCAGCGCCTCCACGATGGCGTCACGGTCCACTCGCAACCGGGGCAGGTCGGGGGGCAGGGTCACCTCGACGTCCTGGGGGGCCTCCATGAGCCACTGGGACCGGAATGCGGCGAGCGCGTCCTCCACGAGCTCCTCGGGCCGGACGGTCTCCACGTCGTACACGCGCCTCCCGGCCTCCATGCGCGCCCAGGAGAGCACCCGCTCGATCATGCGCGACAGGCGATCGGTCTCCTGGGACAGCAGATCCAGGCACTCCTGGATGCGCTCGGGGTCCTGGATCCGCCCGGACTGGAGGGTCTCCACGAACATCCGGATGGACGTGAGCGGCGTGCGGAGCTCGTGGGAGACGCTGCTCACGAAGTCGGTCTGGAGACGCGAGAGCCGGATCTCGCGCGCCGCGCTGTTGAGCGTGACGACCGTGCCCGCCATGACCGTGGCCACGAGGAACACGAGCCCGGCGGGGTAGAGCCAGCTCGAGCTCCCGAGGATGGCGCGGGCCGGGTCGTTGTCGGGGTAGGTGACCACGACCTCGAACTCGGTGAGGGGCCGCTCCAGCGGCAGGGTGGCCTCGAAGCCGTCGCGCTCCCAGCGCTGGATCAGCTCCTCCACCGGCGTCGCGGGACCGGCGGCGCGGGCGCGCAGGTCGAAGTGCACGCCGTCGTCGTACCGCTGGGAGGCCCGCTCGCGCACGAGGGCCACCAGACCGTCTGGATCGAGGCGCCAGGCCGCGTGGATGTCGCCGAGATCGAGCACCCCGATCGCATCGCCCCCGTCGGCCGGCCGGAACCACGTGGTCCGCGGGGTGGTGGGCGAGGGGGGATTGAGGGCCTCGAGCTCCGCCGGCATCACGTCGGTCCAGCGCCAGACCGTCTGCACGCCCTGCTCCGGGGGGGGACACGTGGAGCCCGAGCACCCGGGGAGGGACGCGCGCACCTCGGCGTCCGCACGCTCGACGCCCTCGAAGATGGTGCGGGCGGCGAACTGGAGGCGCTCGGCCTGCTCGCGGCGCACCTGCTCCTCGATGGCGGCCTGCTGGTTGCGGATGGCCATGACGCCGTACAGCGACAGTAGGACGGTCGGCACGATGACGGTGCCCACCAGCAGCCACAACAGACGCTGGAATGCGAACGCGTCCCCGATGCCGCGGACGCTCACCGGGCCCAGCTCGGACGGGGGAGCCCGAGCCCGTCGCGCTTCTCGAGCCCACCGGGCCCGTTCTGCCGCCAGTAGGGCTCCCGGATGGCACCGGTGAGCTCGGCCTTCTCGGTGGGCGAGGTCCAGCGGACGAGCCTGTGGGGCGCCTGCTCCTCCACGTCCCACGTCCAGGTGCCCGCCGCGACGGTCAGGCTGTGGGTGCGGACCGCGAACGTGCCGGCGGGCACGGTGGCCTCGTGGGTCTCGGCCGCGACGGAGTAGGTCCCGGGATCCCACGACGCGTCGCGATGCCCGAAGCGGAGGTCCACCAGGCGCGGGTGCACCGCCACCTCGATGGACGCACCGGGCTCGGCGAGGGTGCCCGCGAGCCCGCGCACGACGATCGGCATGGCGTCCAGGAACACCGCGCGGTCGGGGATGGCGAGCGAGCTGGACCGGTCGGCCTCGCCGTCGAAGTAGCTGTGGCTGGTGCGGTCGTAGCGGTCGCCGTGCGTGAGCAGCTGGTCGTACACGTGCCCACACCACTCCTGCGAGCTGAAGGAGACCTTGGTGGGCGTGCCCAGCCGGTCCTTCCCGTCGAGCCGCACGAAGGCCGAGGTCATCACGTTGTAGTCGTAGATGCCGGTCTGGAAGTCGCGGGTCTCGTTGAGCTTCAGCACCGGGTACTCGTCGCCGTGACCACCGTCGGACTTCACCCGCGCGCCGTCCGTGAAGTCCTCGGTGACGAACACCAGCACGGCCTCGCCGGGACGCTCCTTCCCATAGCGACCCTGCTCCAGGCGGTACCCGGCGAGCTCCGCGCGGCCATCGCCCCAGTGGTCCCAGAACCCGGACGGTGCGGAGGAGGCGGGGAGGGGGCGGCCGGAAGCGGCGGAGCACCCGAGGAACAGCGGGAGGACGACAGTGAGCATGGGCCCCTCCGTATCACCGGCCCGTCGAAGACGCGGACCCGCCCGTCGCGGGTTGTTATGTCGCCGGGACGGCCCCCTGGGCCAGGAGGCCCACATGCATCTCCCGCACGCGCTGGAGGAGATCCTCGCCGAGGTCGAGAAGCCCTCGCGCTACCTCGGAAACGAGGTCAACGCCGTCATCCGCGACCCGTCCACCGTGGACGTGCGCATCGCGCTGACCTTCCCGGACCTCTACGACATCGGGCTCGGGAACCTCGGCGTGCACATCCTGTACGCCATCCTGAACCAGCTGGACTGGGTGTACTGCGAGCGCGCCTACGCGCCGGCCATCGACATGGAGCAGGCCCTGCGGGCCCGCGGCATGGAGCTCTTCGCGCTGGAGTCGAAGGACCCCCTGTCCCGGATGGACGCCATCGGGTTCACCCTGCAGAGCGAGCTCACCTTCACCAACATCCTGAACATCATCGACCTGTCCGGGATGTCCGTGCGCACGTCCGGTCGCCGGGAGTCCGATCCGCTCACGTTCGCGGGCGGTCCCGCGGTGTTCAACCCCGAGCCGCTCGCGCCGTTCATGGACTTCTTCGTCATCGGCGACGGCGAGGACGTCATCGTGGAGATCGCGCAGGTCCTCCGCGATGTGAAGGGCCGCCAGGCCCGCCTGGAGGCCCTCGCTCGGCTCGAGGGCGTGTACGTGCCCGCGCTCTACCCGTTCGACACCCTGCCGGACGGCCAGATCCTGCCCGCCGTGGACGGCCCCCGCATCCGCAAGCGCATCACGCGCGACCTGAACGGCGCGACGTTCCCCGTCGACTACATCGTGCCGTACACCCAGCAGGTCCACGACCGCATCTCGCTCGAGGTCCTCCGCGGGTGCACCCAGGGCTGCCGCTTCTGCCAGGCGGGCATGACGACGCGCCCCGTGCGCGAGCGCAGCCTCGAGAACATCGACGCGCTCCTGCAGCGCACGCTGGACGCCACCGGGTACGAGGAGGTCTCCCTCGTGTCGCTGTCCACCTGCGACTACAGCCGCGTGCGTCAGCTCGTGGAGAACACGGTGGAGACGGCCCGCCCGCGGAACGTCGCGGTGTCGCTGCCGTCCCTCCGGCTCGACAGCTACAGCGTGGAGCTCGCGGACATGGTCGCGGAGACCCGCCGCACGGGACTCACCGTGGCCCCTGAGGCCGCGAGCCCCCGCCTGCGCGCCGTGATCAACAAGTGGATCCCCGACGACGAGCTCCTGGAGATGTCCACGGGCGCGTTCGCGCTGGGTTGGACGCACGTGAAGATGTACTTCATGATCGGCCTGCCCACGGAGCGTGACGACGACATCCTGGCCATCGGCGACCTCGCCGGACGCGCGCTCGCGAAGGGCAAGGAGCACTTCAAGAAGGCTCGCGTGAACCTCGGCGTGAGCACCTTCGTGCCCAAGCCCTTCACGCCCTTCCAGTGGGCCCGGCAGATCGGCCTCAACGAGACCGTGCGCAAGCAGGACCTCCTGGCCGAGGACCTCCGCGACCGCCCCGGCGTGAAGTTCGGCCGCCACGAGCCCGAGGAGACCTTCCTGGAGGGCCTGGTGTCGCGCGCGGACCGCCGCGCCGCCGACCTGATCGAGCTCGCGTGGCGGAAGGGCTGCCGGTTCGACGCCTGGCGTGAGCACCTCCGGTTCGACCTCTGGGGCGACGCCATCGAGGAGCTCGGGTACGACGTGCAGTTCGCCCTGCGCGAGCGCTCCACCGACGAGCGCCTCCCGTGGGACCACATCGACGTCCTGATCCACAAGGAGTGGTTCGTGGCGGACTGGGAGCGCGCGAAGAAGCTCGAGCACGCCCAGGACTGCCGGCACCGCAAGTGCCACAAGTGCGGCGTCATCGACCACGAGCGCGAGCTCTGCGCGTCCATGCTGCGCACGTCCATCAAGGGCCGCACGCCCGAGGCCGCCTGGGAGCGGAAGCCCGAGCCCGCCGTTCGTGTGTCCCCGGACCCCGTCCAGCGCCTCTGGTTCCGCATCAGCCGCGTGGAGTCGGGCCGCTACCTCACGCACCTGGAGGCCATGCACGCGTGGGTCAGGGCGCTCCGGCGCGCCGAAGCGCCCCTGGCGTACTCGCAGGGCTTCCACCCCCACCCGAAGGTCGCGTTCAGCTCGGCCATGCCGCAGAACCAGGCGAGCATCGGCGAGTACCTGGACGTCTCCCTGACGGAGCGCGTGGACCCCGGTGAGCTCGCGGCCCGCCTGGCCACCGTGCTGCCCGCGGGCTTCGGCATCCACGGCCACGCGGAGGTCGACCTGCGCGCACCGTCGCTGATGTCCCTCGTGGAGGGGGCCGTCTACACGGTCTACCTGCCCGAGCTCACGCCCGAGCAGCTCGAGGAGCGCGTGGCCACCGTGCTCGCCGCCGACGAGCTGCCCGTGGAGCGCCGCCGGAAGTCGAAGAACAAGCGTGGGAAGTGGAAGAGCGGGCCCCGGACGGCCCCGGTGGACATCCGGCCCATGATCCAGGCCCTGACCGTCCGCGAGACCACCGAGGTCCCCGCCGTCGACGTCGTGCTGCACGCCGTCGAGGGCAAGGGCCCCAAGATGCGCGAGCTCCTCGACTTCCTGGCTCCCGAGTCGGCCCTGGCGCGCGTCCTCCGCCGCGAGACCCTCGTCCGGTCGGGCGATTCCCTGGTGGCGCTCTCCTCGTGCTGGGAGCGCTACGCACCGGGTGCGGAGGCTCCTCCCGCCGTCGAGCAGCCCGCAGCAGGGTGAGGCGAGGGGTTGCGCCCCGGCGTCCGTCTGCTAAGCCAGGGAGGTCCAATCCCCTGGAGGAAACGATGAAGCGTCTGGCCCTGCTGCTGCCGGTGCTCCTGCTCGGCGGCTGCTCGTACAAGTACCACACCATCCCCGGCGCCGCGCCCGAGTTCGCCAAGGCGGACTACCGTGTGCTCGGCAAGACCAACCACGAGGAATGTGGCACGTACATCCTGGGCATCGACTGGGGGCACCTGCTCACCAACCAGTCCGGCGGCCGCCTGGCCCCCGAGAACGGTGGGGGCATCGGCGCCGTGCTCGGCAGCCTGCTCGGTGGCAGCCCCGAGGAGTCGCGGGCGCTCTACCACGCGCTCGACAAGATGCCCGAGGCCACCCACCTCCTCGCGCACCGCACGCACACGACGGCCACCGGCCTCGTGTTCTTCGGCCAGCCCCTGTTCGGTCAGCGCTGCGCGGCCGTCGAGGCGCGCGGCGTGAAGATCCAGGAGAAGCCGGCCGGCGGCACGCCGACGCTCTGATCCTGGTCGGCGCAACGACCCGAGGCCGTCCTTCGCACGATCAGCGGGGGGCGGCCTTCCCGATCCTGCGCCCCACGCGCTTCTCGAGCGCCAGCAGGAGGTCCTGCAGCTCGCCCTCGGTGGGCGAGAAGATGCGCTCGCTGACCCGCGAGCCGTCGACGTCCATGTAGCCGAGCACCGAGCCGTCCTCACCGTGCTGCACGAGCAGGACGTGCACGCGGGCTCCAGCCCCCGTGCCCCAGCGCTGGCCGTAGAACCAGCCCGCGTTGTGCGAGTAGTAGCCCACCACCCAGGGAACCAGGGTGGGGCGGGGGAGGGGACCCATCGCCACCGGGCGCAGCTCGACGTTCGGGAGGCTCGCGTTGTCGTGGCCGTCGCGGCTCGTGGTGCCGCGGACCTCGCGCGCCTCGGGAGGCACGGGCGCTTCGACGGGGGCGCCGAGCGGCAGGAGGTCGGCGAGCCAGTCGGTCACCTGCCGTTGGTAGCGCTCCTCCTCGGAGACCACGACGTCCTTGCTGACGTTGTGCTGTCCGCGGCCCTCGTCGATGGTGACGTAGCCCCCGCCGAACGTGATGTTCCCGACGGCGGCGTTGCGCCGGAAGGGGTCGCCGTCCACGTGGTCCTCGAGGAACACCGGGGCCGCGACAGCGAGGTCGTCGACCCGGGCCATCGCGCCCCGCACGACGAGCTCGTTCTTGTGCGTGGAGCACGCCAGGAGCAGCAGGGCGGTGAGCATGGCGGTCCGTAATCCGTTTGGTCGCCCGGGTCTGCGCGCGTCCGTCGGGTCGCGTTACAGGGCCCTCTCCCGAGGAGGCCAGCCTTGTTCGAGCCCACCGAAGACCAGGCCGCGTTGGCCGCGGCAGCCCGCGCGTTCTGCGAGGACACCCTGGGTCCCATCGCCCGCGAGGACGACGAGGCCGAGCGCTTCCGTCCCGAGCTCATCCGCGCGATGGGGGAGATGGGGCTCTGCGGCATCCCCACGCCCGAGGCGTACGGCGGCATGGGGCTGGGCTACTTCGAGTACTGCCTGGTGCTCGAGGAGATCGCGCGGGTCAGCGCGTCCTACGCGGTGTCCATCGCCGTCACCGGTCTCCCGCAGATCATCCTCAACCTCTTCGGCACGGAGGCTCAGAAGGCCGCGTGGCTGCCCGGCCTGGCGAGCGGGGAGCTGCTCGGCGCGTTCGCGCTCTCGGAGCCCGGCAGCGGCTCGGACGCGGCGTCCCTCGCCACCACGGCCGTGCGCGACGGCGACACGTACGTCCTCAACGGCACC
The DNA here is from genome assembly GCA_020632885.1 of Alphaproteobacteria bacterium. GTDB lineage: Bacteria > Myxococcota_A > UBA796 > UBA796 > JACKEQ01. Next base: position 80,038 of record JACKEQ010000003.1, read on the forward strand.
AAGTTCTGGATCACGCACGGCTCCTACGCGGACGTCTACATCGTGATGGCGCGCACGGGGGGGCCCGGTCCGCGCGGTGTGTCCGCGTTCATCGTGCCGGGCGACGCTCCGGGGCTCTCCTTCGGGAAGAAGGAGGAGAAGATGGGGATGCGGGCCTCGCCCACCGTCGAGGTGGTCCTCGAGGACGTCCGCGTGCCCGCCGACGCGCTCCTGAAGGAGGAGGGGTTCGGGTTCACGGTCGCGATGACCGCGCTCGACTCGGGGCGCATCACCATCGGCGCCACGTCCGTCGGGCTCTGCCAGGCCGCGCTCGACTCCGCGTCGCGGTACGCCATCGACCGCAAGCAGTTCGGTCAGCCCATCGTCGACTTCCAGGGCGTGGGCTTCATGCTCGCGGACATGGCCTGCCGCACCGAGACCGCCCGGCTCCTCGTGCACAAGGCGGCGGCGCTCAAGGACGCCGGTCGGCCTTTCTCGCACGTGGCCGCGATGGCGAAGGTCACCGCGACGGACGCCGCGATGGCCGTCACCACCGACGCCGTCCAGGTGTTCGGCGGCTACGGCTACACGCGGGAATACCCGGTGGAGCGGTACATGCGGGATGCGAAGGTGATGCAGATCGTCGAGGGGACCAACCAGATCCAGCGACTGGTCATCGCCAGGCACCTGAAGCGCACCTACGGCGGCTGAGGTTCCCGTGCCACAGTGGTTGCCCGGGCTTCGGGGCTCTGCATATACTCGCTCACGCCCCGCTTGGGGGCTCGAGGCTCGATGAAAGTCTGCCCCCGGTGTGGAGAGACCTACCGTCCGTTCGTGGACTTCTGCTTCGCGGACGGCGAGGTGCTCGCAATGGAGGCTGTGGGGGAGAAGGAGCCCGCCGCAGACGCCTTCGATGCGCCTCCGCCGCCCAAGATGCTGCAGGGGTCGCAGGGCGGTGGGTACACCCGTAGCGCCACGCCGGTGCCCCGCGCTCGCCGTCCCGGGCGCACGCTCGTCCGCGGTGAGGGCGTCTACACGCCCCCCAGCGACACCCCGCCGCCTGCGCCCACCGCGGACACGGGCGTAGAGGCCTGGGACAGCGAGGAGCTCGACGCGTTCGAGGACATCCAGGCCCCCGAGCCGCCGCCCACACCGCGTCCGGCACCGATCCTGGAGCGCGGCAAGCCGACGGCCGGCACCCCGACGCCCCCACGGCCCCAGGACCGTCCGACGGACACGTTCTCCTACGCGGAGGCCGCACCCTCGAGCCACATCCAGGACCAGGAGGAGGAGGAGGAGCCGGCCGGCCTGTCGATGTGGCTGTTCACCGGCGCGGCCGTGTTGGCCCTGCTCGTCGTCGTCTCCGTCGGCGGTGCGGTGATCTACACCCTCATCCGCACGAGCCCCGACGACCCCACGGGGTTGGTTGCGCCCCCCACGCCCCAGCCCGAGCCGCCCAGCCTCCCGGATCCCCGGGGCCCGAAGCTCCAGGCTGGCCCGGTCCCGAAGGACCCGGACCCGGTGCAGCCCGAGCCCGTCGAGCAGCCCGAGCCCATCGCGCAGGTCGAGCCCGTCGAGCCCGCCCCCGTGGCCCCCGAGCCCGTGGAGCAGCCGGAGCCCGTTCCGGACCCGACGCCCGAGCCCGTGGTGCCCGTGCCCACGCCGACCCCGTCGCCCGATCCGAACGACGGTGTGGCGGTGGTGGAGCCCCGTCCGGTGCCCCAGCCGCCGAAGCCCACCGCGAGCATCACGTTCAGCACCAGTCCGGTGAGCGCGAAGATCTACCTGGACGGCGTGCACATCGCGAACTCCAACTTCACCTACGGCGGGGCCGACTTCGGGAAGCACATCGTGCGCTTCGAGAAGGATGGATTCGAGCCCCTCGAGCACCAGTTCGACGTGACAACGCCCAGCGTGAAGCTCCAGACCTTCTCTCTCCAGCCGCTCGCTGTTGCGCCGGAGCCCGCTCCGGAAGCCGACAACATGCGGGCCGTGATGGTGTTCTGGTCGGACACGGCGAGCGTGGGACGGAGCTTCACTGCCGCAGGCAAGACGTCCCCGTTCCAGAACATGGTGACCCTTCCGGTCGGCGACCTGCAGATCGAGGTGACCTTGGAGGACGACTCCACCAAGACGTTCGCCTGCACCATCCCTCCCGCTGAGAGCGCGTCGCCATTCCGGCTCCACGTCAACACCTGCCCCCAGCGCTGACAGGACGAACGAGAGCGACGTGTCCAGTCAGGTCCCGGACAGGGTGGGGGACCTACCAGCGACCCCGGATACGCGGCCCCCACGACCCGGACGCGGCGACGGGCGGAGGCTCGGGGGCCAGCGAGCCACCGAGGGCGGCCCCGGCCACGAAACCACCCGCAGCGAGCCCGAGGGCGGCTGGCACCACGGAGCCCTTGTCGGCATCCGCGCCGACCGCCGCATCGGAGCTCGGCATCCCGAGCAGCATGCCTACGCCGAACATCACGGCCGCCGATGCGACACCCCCGCCCACACCGTAGGCGATGCGCTTGCCGCGTCCCGGGACCTTGGTGGGGTCGGGGATCTCGGTGCCCGTGGCCGTGAAGGCCTCCTTCACCGCGCGGGGCGTGGGCCCGGGCGGGATGAGGCCGATGGCGTCGTGCGCCTGCCCCCAGACGGCGTCCGGGCTCAGGACCGACAGCTCCTTCCGCTCGATCTGCGAGCCCCCGGAGAACCGGGCGCGCAGGATGATGGCCGCCGTGGACTCGTCCGAAGGGGGGAGGGCGGTGACGAGCCACATCCCCTGGTCGGGGTCCACGGCCTCCGCCATGCAGCTGAAGTCCGCCGCACACCGATCGAGCTGGATCACCGCGCCCGGCTCGAGGCCGTTGGGGTCCTGCACGGTGCTCACGACGAGCGCGGGGATGGCCTTGTAGGCGGCCGCGAGGGGCTCGAGGATCGCGGGGCTGTGCACCCAGAGGCGCATGGGCTTCTGGGCGTCGTACTCCGCGGCCGTGATCGGGCTGATGTTCACCAGCAGCTCGAACGAGATCAGCGTCTCGCCCTGCGGGATGCGCATCCGAAGGCCAGCGGGCTCCGTGGCGAGGATCTCGGCCTCGAGGTGGCGCCCGTCGGTGAGCTCGAGCGCGCGGAACTGACGGTCCTGCGCGTAGGCACCCATGGGGAGCGCGAGGGTGACGAGGAGACCCAGACGAAGCATTCGAGACATCCCATGGCGGCCGGAGCAGCGCGCCGTCGCGATGTCATACCGCATCTCGGGCGGCCCGCTCAACCCGTACGAGGCAGACGGGGCGAACCCGCGTTAGGTTCCGCCGCCGCGCTCCGGGCGCGGTGCAATGACACCGCCGCCGACGGCGTAGCAGGCAGGCGAGGGGAGGCACGGTTGGCCGACGACAACACCGAAGAGGAGGAGCTCCAGCTCGAAGCCCAGGAAGCCGGCGTGGCGTTCCGGGCGGAGATGTGGCTCACGGACGCGCTGCTCGGGTACTGGATGTACGTGCTCGGTGCGCTCGTCATCGGGCTGGCGTCCATCTTCTTCTACAGCCTCTACCGCGACCACAAGCTGGACCAGCAGGGCTCCTTCGCGGAGGAGGTCAGCAGGGTCGAGAGCCGGCTCGATGGCGACATCGCGCAGCTCGCGTACCTGGAGGCCAGCGGGCAGACCCTGGATCAGGCGAAGCTCATGGAGACCGCCCAGGCGCTCGAGGCGATCCCGGCGTACGGCGCGGGCCACTGCGAGGCCCTGCTCAAGGCCGCCGAGATCTACCGGCTGGCGGGCAGGACCGACGACCAGCGGCGCGTCCTCGAGGCCGTGGAGGCCGAGGGAATCGAGCCGTTCGTCTACCTGGCTTCGTCGTCGCTCGCGAACCTCGACCTCGAGGCCGGTGCCAACGACGCGGCCATCCAGCGCTTGTCGGACCTCGTGGCCCGCCACGACGGGTTCCTCGGCGAGCAGAGCGCCATCGACCTCGGGCTCGTGTACGAGCAGCTCGGGCGCAACGAGGACGCCCGGTCCGTGTACCTGAAGTTCGAGGAGCGCTGGAAGACCTCTCCGCGCCTCGAGCAGGTCAAGAAGCGGCTCGACGCCCTCGGGGCCGGTTGATGCTCCTCCTGGGCCTCCTCGCGGCGCATGGGGCCGAAGGCACCGTGCCGGACCGCGCAGGACGCTGGCTCGGCGATCGCGCATTCCCGACGGAGCGCGAGGCCGACGACACCACGACAGGCTCGCTGGCGACCCCGCCGGTGCCCGCGTGGACGGTGCGTCTCCCGGGTCCGCCGCTGAACGCGGCGTCCCACACGGAGCGTTCGCGTCCCGTGGTGATCGGGGATCGGATCCTGGTCGGATCCGCGTCCGGCCAGGCGCTCTACGCGCTGGATCTCCACAACGGCGCGGTCGTCGGGAGGTATCCGGCCAACGCGAGTGTCGAGGCCGAGCCGCTCGTCGTCGGTGATCGCGTGTACTTCGCAGACACCTCGGGAACGACGTTCTGCTACACGCTCGACGGCGAGATGGTGTGGTCGCACCGGTCGAACGCACCGATCCTCACGCGTCCCACGGTGGTCGACGGGCGCCTGTACCTCACGAACGTCGACGACCTCGGGCTGGCGCTCGACGCGGTGACCGGCGAGCAGATCTGGCGCTACAAGGCCAAGCGCGACCTCCTGCGGGTCGCGGAGCTGGCCCTGTACGCAGCGCCGGCGGTGCTCGTGTCGAACGGCGTGGCGGTGTTCGGGTTCAGCTCCGGCGAGGTCGTCGGGCTCGACGCGGCGTCCGGCGACGCGCGCTGGAAGCTCGCCGTGGGCGAAGGTCGCTACCCGGACATCGTGGCCACGCCCGTGGCCGCGGGCACCGATCTGTTCGTCAGCGGCTACTTCGAGCCGCTAGTGGCCATCGACCGCACCGCACATGCCGTGCGCTGGCGGGCCGACGTGGGCGCAGCATTCCCGGTGCTGGTGCACGACGGCACCGTGTACCACCCGGGCTCCGACGGCGTGCTGCGGGCCTTCAGCGCGCTGACGGGCGCCGAGAAGTGGACCTGGTCCAGCGGCACGACCACGGCGCTCACCACACCGGTGCTCACGGATGCCGGGCTGTTCGTCGGGGCCAGCGCCGGCGCCCTGAACCTGGTGGACCCCGCAACCGGGGAGGCGATCTGGACCTGGCGGGAGCCCGTGCTGCTCGAAGGGCTGAACGCGACGCCCGTGGTGTACGGCGACAAGATCCTGTTCGTGACCAACGCGGGCAACCTGCACGTCATGACCACGGCGGACGCGCCGCGCCGGCAGCTCCAGCATCGGTGGTTCGGGCGCCGGGACTGAGCACGGGGATGGTGGCGGCAGCCCGCGGGTCCCCCACGCTCTACGATTCAAATGTCCGATAACGTATATTATGTCAAGTAAGAACAAGGGGAACGACAGGGCATCTCGTGGCGCGATCATCCCGTCGTCACCGTGCTTGCTGCCCGCTGGACGCATTACATACCGGCGCTGTCCAGGAGCATCCCGATGTCCGAAGCCGACCGCCTCAACGCCATCCTCGAGAGCCAGGCACCCGCCGTGTTCCGCTGCCTCTCGCCCCTCGGTCGTCAGGCCGCGTTCCCCAAGGGCATCCCGTGGCAGTCCGCCATGGCGAAGGACACGAAGATCAACGCCACCATCGGCCAGATGACCGACGGCTACGGCAAGGCCATGCCGCTCTCCGTCATGATGGGTCCCGCCGCGGACCTCGACGAAGGCATGACCTTCCTGTACGCGCCCGTCGAGGGCCACCGGAGCGTACGCGAGGCCTGGCGGGCCCGTGAGCAGCGCATGGCGGGCACCGAGATGCCCGTGGCGCTCCCGATCGCCACCCACGGGCTCACGCATGGCCTCTCGGTGCTCGCGAGCCTGTTCGCGGACCCCGACACCACGCTGATCCTGCCCACGCCGTTCTGGGGCAACTACAAGCTCATCTTCACGATGTACGCCAACGCGAAGCTCGCCACGTTCGACTTCTTCTCGGGCGACGGCTTCAACCTCCAGGGCCTGGCGGACTGCCTGGCCCAGATCCGCGGCAAGTCCATCCTGGTGCTCAACCTGCCGGGCAACCCCACGGGCTACGCGCTGTCGCCCGACGAGGCACGTCAGCTCTGCGACGTCCTGAACGGCCACCAGCACCCGATCGTCGTCGCGGTCGACGACGCCTACCAGGGCTTCATCTACGAGGACGACCGGCACCCGCGTTCGGAGTTCTGGGACCTCGCGGAGACCCTGGACCCCGAGCGGCACGCGCTCTTCAAGGTCGACGGTGCCACCAAGGAGCTCCTGTTCTTCAGCAGCCGCCTGGGCTTCCTCACGCATCCGTACCTGGGCGAGGCCGAGGACGCGATCCTCTCCAAGCTGAAGTACCTCATCCGCGGCACGGTCGGATCGCCGCCGGGGCCCTCCCAGGCCCTCGTGCTCAAGGCGCTCCAGGACCCCCGTGTGGAGGCCGCCGTCGAGGAGCGGATGGACGTCATGCGCGGTCGCTACCGGGCCCTCAAGCGGGCGCTCGCCGAGCTGAAGTCCGATCGGATCCACCCGTACCCGTTCAACGCGGCCTTCTTCATGCTCATGCGCCTCGATGGCGTGAACAGCGAGGACGTCCGGCTGCGCCTCATCGCCGAGGAGTCGGTCGGCACGATCTCGGTCGCGGACCCCAACGCCCTGCGCGTGGCGTTCTGCTCGGTCGACGAGGCCTCGATCCCCGAGCTGATCGGGCGCATCGCGAAGGTCGTGGGCTAGCAGCTCACCTCCCGCCGCACGCTGCCCAGCGCGCGGCGGGCCTCCGGACGCTCCTCACGCTCGACACGCACGGCCGTCAGGAGCGTCGCCCGCACGTCCGGGCCGTCCGTGGCGTACCCACGCGCCTCCAGCTCCGCGAGGAGCGCGACGACGCCGGCCTCGTCGAGGTCCTCGAGCAGGGTCTCACGGTCGCCCACCCGGACGTGGTGCCGTGACACCCGGACCTCCACGTCCCTCGTCCGGTGGGACCGTCTCACGCCCAGCAGCCCGAGCATCGCCATGAACACGGCGACGAGGGCTACGCGCGTGGACACCCGCGTCCATTGGGGCCCGCCAGCCTGGGCCCTCGACACGGCGTTCGCATAGGCGGTGGCCTCCAGGTCGGCCTGATGGCTGGCGTAGCTCCGCGCCCACCCCGGAACTGATCACTCCGGCCGCCGAAGGCGGCCTGCGCGGCCCGCTTTGCGCGGGCCTTGCCTCCTCTTGACGCTCACCACACCCTGGCTCGAAGTCTACTGATTTCCCCGCCATTCGCGGGCCAGGGCGTGTTGACCGTCAAACGGAAAGCCGTCCTCCGCGAGGACACGGACGTCCTGCTGGCGTCGTGGGAGCACCCGCCCGGACTCGATGGCCCGCGACCACGTCAAGGCGGTCGTCGTCCCCACGGCGCCGATGCGGGCGGCGGTCACCTCCCAGCGCGGAGCCGCGGCCGCCACAGCCGCTTCCGCCCCGTCCGGCAGCGGGCCCTCGCCCACCAGGTCCTCGTACACCGAGCCACGACTCGCGATCTCGGGTACCTCCAGCCTCCCGTCCACCCACGCCGACGTCAGCTGGCGGGTGATCCGGCGGTACGCGTTCAGCCGCACCTCGTCGACGCGCGGCACCACGGTGGTCTCCCCTCCCCTCACCTCCACCGTGCACCCCGTCGCGTCGCACCCCGGCGGGGCGTCTCCGAGCCAGGCCACCAGGGCCGCTCCGGCCACCCAGACTGCGAGACCCACGGCGAGCCACCCGACCCCTCCCGCGACACGGTGGTGCGGATGCACGAAACGCGCGCCGACCTCGTGGAGAGCGTCGCTCAACGATCCAGGCCCGGGATGTCGGACTCCACGCCGAGCCGCCGCGCCTCCCGCAGCCCGGAGAGCATCGCACCGTGCACGGTGCCCGGTGCCTCGGCGTTCGTGTGCTCGCCGGCGAACAGGACACGGCCGTGCTGGGGTGTGGCGATGGCGTCCATGTCGTCCCAGCTGGCCCCCACGGGCACGTACGCGTAGGACCCGCCCACATGGGGGTCCTCGCTCCAGCGCGTGACGACCGCGTCCACGGGCGTCGGCACCGCGCGCCCGGTCATCGCGGAGAGCCGCACCAGCGTGGCCTCCACGAGCTCCGAGTCGCTGGCGCCCCACCGCTCCGCCACCGCCGTGCCTCCCGACAGACACGCGAGGGCCGCCCGTCCGACGTGCTCCGAGAAGTCGATGCACACAGACGACACGGCGTCCGCGCGGGGCTCGACCTGCAGGAAGGTCCCCTGATCCTCCGGCCAGAACGGCGCGTCGAAGGTGAGCACGACCTTCTCCAGGGTGGCCATGGCCAGCCTGTCGACCGCATCCTGCCAGGTCGCGTCCAGCGGAGGCTCGAACGTGATGTTGCCGGCCTTCAGGACCCCCAGCGGCACGGTGACCACCACGTGCGAGCCCGAGATCGGCCCGCTGGCCTCGACCTCGACGCCCGCGCCATCCACCCGGATCGTAGTGACCGGACGGCCCGTCTGGATGTCCAGCCCCTCCGCCAACAGGTCGACCAGCCCGGCATACCCGCCGACCGGCACCTCGTCGCGACCCCGGAACCCGTCGTCGATCGTGAGCGCCGCGGCGGACATCGAGGCCACGGGCGCGGCGAACTCGAGCTCGCCCTCCAGGACTTCCGCGCCGTACTGGAGGCGGGACCGCTCCGGCTCCTCCCAGCCTTCGGCGTCGAGCTCCCGGGCCACGAGGCCGGCGACCGAATCCGCGTCCGGGACGTCGTACGCGGCGTCCAGCACGCGCCCGGCGAAGCGCTCCATGGCCCGGAGGTCGGGGTTGGCGAGGACGGTGCCGTCGGAATCGACCCCGTGCATCCGAGAGGTCTCGAAGCTGTCGTCGTACGCACGGCCCAGCCCGTTCGCGTCCAGCACGTCCCGCACGGGGTTCCCGCGGATCGTGTGCACCCAGGCGGCCCCGACGTCCACAGGTCCCCCGAGGTCCACGGTGTGCACGCGACCCCCGATCCGGTCGCGGGCCTCGACCACCACGACCTCCACCCCGGCGAGCGAGAGGCTCTGCGCCAGCGTGAGACCCGCGACACCCGCGCCCACCACGACCACACGCTCCACGGGGTCCGCCAGGGGCGCCTCGCTCGGCGTGAGGTCCGGGACCTGCCAGCGCGTACAGGCGGCGAGTGACCAGAGCAGCACGGGCCCTCCGGCCGGAAGATAGCACCCAGAACGCAAGAACCCCGGCTCTCGTGAGAGAACCGGGGTCTCGAGGATTGCGGGGACAGGATTTGAACCTGCGACCTTCGGGTTATGAGCCCGACGAGCTACCTGGCTGCTCCACCCCGCGGCAGCACACTACGTGTAATGAGGGGCCGGGGGGGACGTCAACCGCGATTCTTGCGGGTGCGGTGCTTGCCGTGGCGCTTCTTCTTGGGCTTGGCCACCGCAAAGCCAGCCTTGCGGCGCAGCTTGCCCGCGTTCGTGGGCTTCCGTCCCTCGGCGAGATCGCGGATCCGGCGCACCTCCTCCGTGGTGAGGGGCCGCACGTCGCCCCGCTCCATGCCGCGGATGGACAGCGTGGCGAAGGTCTCGCGGCGAAGCTTGGCTACGGGATGCCCGAGGGCCTCGAAGATCCGCCGTACGAGACGGTTCCGCCCCTCGGTCACCGTGATCTCCACCCAGGCGTTCCCGTTGTCGGTCTGCTCCACCACCCGGACGAGGGCCGGCAGGGCCGCACCGTCCTCGAGGAACACCTTGCCCTTGCGGATCTTCTCGAGATCCACCTCGTCCGGCGTGCGGTAGACCTTCGCGAGGTACCGCTTCGGGGTCTTGCTGGACGGGTGCGTGAGGCGGTGGGCCACCTCGCCGTCGTTCGTGAGCAGCAGCGCGCCCTCGGTGTCGAAGTCGAGCCGGCCCACGGGCTCCACGCGTACCTGGAGGTGCTCCACGAGGTCCAGCACGCTCTTGCGACCCCGGGGGTCGTCGCGGCTCGTGATGGTGCCCTTGGGCTTGTAGAGCAGGTAGTAGACCTTGGGCGGTGCGTCCGGCAGCTCCTTCCCGTCCACCCGGACGACCTGCCGCGCGGGGTCCACGCGGTCGGCGACGGTGGCCAGCGCGCCGTCGATGGTGACGCGCTCGGCGACGATCATCTCGTCGGCCTCGCGGCGCGAGCACACCCCGCGCTCGGCGAGGAAGCGGTTGATACGGACGGTCTCTTCGGCGGACATGACGGGCTCCGGGGCCGGAGGACGTCCGGCGAACGGATCGGGATAACCCCGAACCCCCGGGCCCGTCAGTCCGCGAGCTCCTCGGCGTCGGCGAGCGTGGGGAGGCTCCCGAGGTCCGACAGCGAGAAGAGCTGGAGGAACGCGCGCGTGGTCCGGTACTCGAGCGGACGTCCCGGGATGTCGCGACGCCCGGCCACGCGGATCAGCCCCTGCTCGAGCAGCTTCCGGACCGTCGCCCCCGAGTCCACTCCCCTCACCTGGTCCACGTCCTGCTTCGTGGCCGGCTGCTCCCAGGCGATGACGGCGAGCACCTCCAGCGCCGCGCGGGACAGCCGCACCGGCTTCACGGAGAGCGCCTCGGCCACGACCGTCGCGAACCGCTCGTCCGAGCGCATCTGCCAGCCGCCCGCGACCTCCACGAGCTTCACGCCGCGGTCCTCGGACGCACACCGATCGCCGAGCACCCGGAGGGCGTCCACGATCCGACGGGGCTCCTGCTCGGGCAGCACGGCCGCGAGGTCCTCCACGCGCATCACCTTGCCCGTGGCGAACAGCAGGGCCTCGACGACCGCGACCAGCTCGGGGTCCACGCCGGACCCCGTGGGGAAGAGCAGGATCTCGTCGCTCACGCCGTCTCCACGAAGCCCTGGAGGGCGCGCAGGTCGGCCTGATCGGCCCGGATCCTCGCCTCGATCGCGATGGGCCCGAGGTGCACGTCCTGCTGCACGCTCACCCAGCCGAGCTTGAGCATCTCGAGCACCCCGATGAACGTGATGACCCGCGCCGCCTTGAGCCGGATGGACCCCAGGACCGCGGTCAGCTCCGCCCGTCCGCCCGTGGACTCCAGGACCCGCAGGAGCTCGATCACCGCCTCGCCCATGTCGAGGTGCGGCCGTTCCTCGAAGGTCACCTGCGGCTCGGGGGTCGACGCGCCCGCCAGCAGCTCACGGTAGACGTCCAGCAGCCCGAACACGTCGAAGGGGCTCTCGATCGGCGCGTCCTCGGCGGCGTCGTCGGGCACGACGCGCGCGAACTGATCCCGCCCGAGGATCGGACGGTTCCCGAGCCCCTCGGCGGCCTCCTTGTAGCGCTGGTAGTCCCGCAGCCGCTGGGCGAACGCCTCGCGCGGGTCGGGCTCGTCCTCCTCCACGGGGGTCGGCAGCCGCGGCAGGATCTCGAGGCTCTTGAGGTGCACCAGCGTAGCCGCCATCACGAGGTAGTCCCCCGCGATCGACAGGTTGAGCCCGCGCATCCGGTCCACGAACTCCAGGTACGCGTCCGCGATCTCGGCCACGCGGAGCGCGGTGACGTCGATGCCGTCGCGCTTCACGAGGTAGAGCAGCAGGTCGAGCGGCCCCTCGAAGACGTCCGTGTGCACCGTCCACGCCGGGGTCGCGTCCTCCTCCTCGGCGGCGAAGAGCGACGGCATGGATCAGTGCGCGATGAGCAGCGCCACGCCCAGATCCTGCGTGAGCAGGTGCTCGCGGGCGGACCCGAACACCGCGTCCTTGAGGGTGCTCTTGCCGCTGAACCCGAGCACCAGCATGTCCGCGTTGGACCCCTCGGTGGTCTTCACGAGCGTGTGGTGCACGTTCTGGTCCATGGGGACGTGGTGGCGCACGGTCTCGACGTCGTCACCCAGGAAGGCCTCCGCCTCCGCCAGGATGGAGGACGGCTCGCTGCCCTCCCCGCCGACGTAGATGAGGTGCACGGGCACGCCGAGGGGCTTGAGCGCCGCAACACTCTTCAGCGAGCGCTGGGCGGCGGGAGACGCGTCGTAGCCCACCGCCATGGCGCGGATCCGCGTGATGGAGCGCGGCACGAGCAGCGCGGGGACCGCGATCTGCGGGATCGCGTTCGCCGTCTGGGCGCCGCCCTGACCCGGGAAGCGGTCGTTGCTCTCGCCCCGCAGGCCCATGATCACGAGATCGCACGTGTTCGCGGCCTTCACGAGCTCTTCGGTGACCGCACCCGTCACGACCATGCCCGACGCCTTCAGCCCGTTGGCCTTGGCCAGGGCCACGAAGCCATCCACGAGGGCCTTCCCGGCGACCTCGCGGGCCTCGTAGATCTCGGGCGACACGACGGCCGGCTCGAAGCCCATGTACCCCGACGCATCCTGGAGGATGCTGCCGGACGGCGGGCGCACGTTCACGACGTGGAGCGCGACGAGCTCGATGTCAGGCAGCGCCCCCGCGAGCTGGTACGCGACGTGGGTGGCGGCACGGCAGTCGGTGGAGCCGTCGACGGGGACCAGGAAGCGCATGGAGACCTCGTTCAGAGCGGGATGGCGGCGCTCGTGTTGGCGTCGCGCCCCTCACTCCCAGCATACAGCCGCTTGATGTGGGCGACCTTGGCGATGCGGTCCTCCGCGATGCGGTTGCTCGCGGCGGTGGTCGTGATGCCCTCGTTGGCAGCGCGGTTCAGGATCGCCTTGGTGGTGTTGAAGATCTCGGCGGCGTCCTCCATCGCCTTCTGCGCCGGCCAGCGCTTCAGCTCGGAGTACACGTTGATGAGACCGCCGGCGTTCACGACGTAGTCGGGCGCGTAGACGATGCCGCGCTCCACGAGCGCCTCGCCGTCACGGACCTCGTCGCCGAGGATGTTGTTGGCGCCGCCACAGACGATCGGGGCCTTGATGCCCGGGATGGTGAGGCGGTTGACGATGCCGCCGATGGCGCAGGGCGCCAATACGTCGACATCCGCGGTGTAGAAGGCGTCCCCTTCGACGGCCGAGCCGCCGTAGGTCTCGATCATCTCGCCGACGCGGCGCGCGTTGATGTCGGAGAACACGAGCTTCGCGCCGCGCTCGTGGAGGTAGCCCGCGAGGTGGCGGCCGACGTTGCCCAGGCCCTGGATGGCGATCTTGCGGCCCTCGACGCTGGGCGAGCCGAACTTCACCTCGAGGCAGGCGCGGATGCCGTGGAAGACGCCCCAGGCGGTGACGGGCGACGGGTCGCCGGAGCCGCCCACGTGGGCGCCAGCACCCGTGACGAAGCGGGTCTCGCGGCGGATGAAGTCCATGTCGCGGACGTTCGTGTTCATGTCCTCGGCCGTGTAGTAGCGGCCGTTGAGGGACTCGATGTGACGCCCGAAGGCCCGGAAGAGCGCCTCGCTCTTGATGGAGGGGTCGCCGATGATGACCGACTTGCCGCCGCCGAGGTCGAGGCCGGCCACCGCGGCCTTGTAGGTCATGCCCCGGGAGAGGCGGAGGACGTCGGTGAGGGCGTCCTGCTCGGAGGCGTAGTCGTAGAGGCGACAACCGCCCAGCGCGGGTCCGAGGGTGGTGTCGTGGATCGCGATGATCGCCTTGAGGCCCACCACGTCGTCACGGCAGAACAGGACCTGCTCGTGGCCCATCTCGGTCATCTGGACGAACGGCTGCATGCTTGCTCCCGGATGGTCCCCCAGCGGACCAGGGGCGCCCACTAACAGGGACCACGCGGGGATGCGATCGGTTCGGGGAGGCCGACCACCCCACCCTCCAGCCACGCGCGGGCCACCCCGTCACACCAGGCGGTGAAGGCGCACACCCGGCACGTGTCGGGCTTCGCGAGGGCCACCACGTCGGGGAAGAACAGGAGGGCGTCGGCCAGCTGGTGGTCGGCGTCCACGTAGAAGCGGTTCCGCGTGCGATGGGCCGGCTCGGGACCGCCCAGGCAGGCCGGCAGACCCCCGATGCGCGCGTCCAGGCCGGCCTCCCGGAGGACGTGGACCGCGGGCCGCACGGCGGCGAGCACGGCATCCACGCCGGACACCGTGACACCGGGGCCCGGGAAGGGCCAGGAGAACACCGTGGACTCCGGACGCCGCGCCAGCACGGCCGCCACCAGGGGCTCGAGGTCGGCCAGCACGCCGTCCACCGTGGGCACCACGAGCGTGACGGGCACCTGGTCGGGAGCCGAGAGGATGGAGGACGCTTCGACGGCCCGGATCGCGATCCGGTCGACCCCACCGAGCACGTCCGGCCGCGCCGTGCCGTGGAGCGTCACGTGCTCCACGCCGAGCTCCCTGGCGAAGGCCACGGCGGGCGCGAGGTCGGCATCACCGCAGCCCGAGATCACGAGGCGCGTGCACGGCCTGGACCGGGTGGTGTCGCGGCCCGTCGTGAAGGCCCGGAGGTTCGCGGCGATCTCGTCGGGCTCCAGCGCGCGCGAGGGCTCCGGGAGCCCCGTCTTCAGGGCCCCGTCCACGGGACCGACCCGGATCTGCAGGGTGTCGGGCGTGCGCACCGCACCCCGCGCCGTGAAGCTCAGCACGTCAGCCGACGCGCACCGAGGTGCACGCGTCGAGCTCCCAGAGGACGTGGAAGTCCGCCACCGGCAGGTTCCGCGTCTCGTCGATGTCGTTCCAGGGGTTGGGGTCCATCGCGTGCACCTGGTCGGTCACGCGCTCGATCACCATCCAGGTCGGCGCCACGGCACCGTCCGCCTGGCGGTCCCAGATCCGCGCGAGCCACGGGAGGCTGCGGGAGAACTGGTACTGCCGGATCCGATGGGTACGCGCGCCCCGGTCGCCCTCGCCGAGGTCGAACAGCGCGCGGTCGCCGAACAGGGAGGACGCGAACGCCTGCACCTCCGCAGGCCCCTCGCCGCCGAGCAGGGCCCGCACGCGGTCGACGAGCCGCTCGCCGGCGGCGTTCCCGGTCGTCTCGTCCGCAGCGGAGTGCACGGCCTCGCAGGCCTCGTGGAGCCCCGCGTCGTCGGCGTGCACACCGTCCACGTGGAGCAGGAAGACCCACGTGGCGAGGGCGTACGCGAGGGGGACGGCGGGATCGGGGCTCGTGCTCATGGCACCTCCGGAGGCATCAGCGTGAGGCCGGCGATTATAGCGACGCCATGTCCACCCTTCTACTCGCGCTCCTGTTCGGGTGCCCCAGCGCACCGCCCCCTCCCCCGCCCCCGGCGAACGGGGTGTTCCGGGAGGTCACCCTCCCAGAGGGCCCGTCCACCGACGTCTACCCGCTGCACCTGCGCACGGCGGACGCCACCTGGGAGCTCGCGGACGCCAACCTTCCGGAGGGGCTGGAGACCCACGAGGTCACCGTCGATCTCGCCCAGTACGGAGGGCGGCGTCCCCACATCCCCCTGCCCTTCCAGCTGGACGCGCAGGCGCGCGCGCGGATCGGGCTCGACCTCCAGGTCTTCGTCGACGGGCGGGAGTTCCGCTTCGCGCCGCTCGGGGGGAGCTCCAACACCTGGCGCCTCCTGGAGGACGACCTCGTGGTCGGCGCCAACCGCCAGGACCGCACGCTCACGATGCGGTACGCGGGCGGCGAGCGCCTCCTCGCGCGGCGGTCGTTGGCGCGCAGCGGCCTGGCACCCAGCGAGTTCGTCCGCACCTCGCTCACCCTGGAGGGCCGCACGCTGCCGGGCCTCATGCTCACCACGCCGTCGTCGGGCACCTGGCGGCTCACGGTCCCGGCACGCTCGCCGCGCTTCCGGGCGACGACCTCGCTCATGCCGCGGGTCGTGGACACCGGCGCCACCGACGGCACCACCCTCGAGCTCGTGGTCCGCGCGGGGGGTGAGGAGACCGTCGTGGCCGAGCGGAAGCTGTCCGCTCCGGGGTTCCGCGAGTGGGAGGCGGACCTCGGTCCGTGGGCGGGACGCTCCGTGGAGCTCGTGCTGCGGACGACCGTCACCGGCACGCCCGACCACGACTACGCGTTCGTCGGCGCCCCGACGGTCTGGGGCACGCCCGAGCAGGAGGTCCGGCGCGTCCTGGTGATCGGTCTGGACACCACACGGACGCGCGACATGGGCTGGTACGGCTACGACAAGCCCACCACGCCCGAGCTCGACGCGCTCGCGAACACCTCGATGGTCGCGGTGAACGCGTGGACGCCCGCTCCCCGCACCCGCCCCTCGTTCAGGACCGCCACGACGGGCCGCTACCCACTTCTCGCCGTGGGCGCGACGAACATCGGCGAGGTCTTCGCCTCCAACGGGTTCGCCACGGCGGGCTTCGTGGCCAACATCCACCTCCAGCCGCGCTTCGGGTTCGACCGCGGCTTCGACACCTGGTTGTTCGACGGCTCGGCCGACGCCGACGTGCAGGTGGACCGCGCGCTGTCGTGGTTCCAGGACCACGTGGACCGCGACTCCTACATGTTCCTGCACTTCATGGACCCCCACCTGCCCTACGGCGCGCCGGGCGAGTGGGAGAAGAAGTTCGTGACGGACCCCGACCCCGGCATGCCCGCACGCTTCAGCCGCTGGCAGGTCTACAAGTGGCAGGACGACGGTCGGCTCACCGAGCGGCGGAAGGCCCACATCCAGGGGCTCCACGACGGCGAGATGGCGTTCATGAGCGCGCAGATCGGTCGGCTGGTCCGCGAGCTCGACGCCATGCCGGGCAAGACGCTCATCGTCGTGCACAACGACCACGGCGAGGAGCTCTTCGAGCACGGCGGGTTCGAGCACAACCACACCCTCTACGACGAGCTGGTGCGCGCCGTCCTCTGGGTGCGTCCGCCCGGCGGCACACAGGGAGGGCCCGTGCGCGTCGAGCAGTCCGCCACCCTCGCGGACATCGCGCCCACGCTCTACGACTTCATGGGCTTCGCCGACACGCCCCCCACCGACGGGATCAGCCTGCGTCCGTTCGGCACCGGTGCGCCCGCCGCTCCGCGCGACATCGGCATCGGGCACCTGCGGTACGGGCTCGACCGCTACGCCGTCGTGCACGGGAGCCGGAAGTACATCGTGATGACGGGCTCGGGTGCAGAGGAGCTCTACGACCTCGCCTCCGATCCCCTCGAGCAGCACGATCTCGCGGCCTCGACGGACCTCTCGCCCTACCGGGACGCCCTGATCCCCGCCCACCCGGGGCTCGTGGGCGGCATGGGCCTCCGGATCGACGTGGGGGTGCGCACCCCCGCCTTCACCGTGGACTTCGGAGAGCCCGTCAACGCGGGCGTCCTGGACCCCGATCTCCAGTCCAGCCACCGGCCGAACCTCGCGTGGGGAGAACCGCCCGGACCGGGCCCGGAGACGGTGGGCTCCGTGGAGGTGGCGGGCCACGTGATGACCTTCCAGCCCGCCGATCGCGAGGGGCAGCTCTGGGTGCTCCCCGCCGACGGCAGCCTCACGGTCCCGGCGAAGATCCTGGTCAACGGGCAGGACGTCCCCCTCGCCGATCTGGGCGGCGCCCGCGGGCATCGGTTCGCGGACGGATCCACGGTCCGGTTCCACGAGGCGATGGTCCTCGTCCCGCCGCCCGGTGAGGCGGACCGGATGAAGGCGCTCGGCGACCCCGAGGGCACCGCCAGCCGCGAGGAGACCTGCCGGCTCTGCGAGCTCGGGTACATCGAGGGCCCTTCTTGCGAAGGGTGTTGACAGATCCAGAGGTGAGTTGATATCAGTTCGAGGTGAACAGGCGTCACCTCGGCGTCACACTCCCCTTCCCCGACAGCCCCGTGTTCACGGCCCTCTCCAGGGGCGATCGTCTCCAGACGCCGTCCTGCACGTCACGATCCCTGTCCACCCTCCCTGACGAGGGCCTCTGGGTTCTGTGAGGTTTCTCACATCGCCCGGATCCACATTCCAGGCGCATGGTGGAACCTGCCTTTTCGGGTCCTCTCCGCGTTGCCCCACCCGGCCCCCTGTCGTATTCATGGCCTGGGTCTGGGAACGGAGCGAGCGACGTGCGTCGAGGTCTCGTAGCAGACGAAGTCTGCCATCAACCTGCATTCCTCACGGGAACGAGCACCGAGTACATCGGGGATCGGCCGCTCCCGCACGTGCTGCGGGACCGATCCGTCGTCTTCCTCCTCGGCCCCAAGGGCTCGGGCAAGAGCACCGTGGCGCGGATCCTCCTCGGAGACGACCCGCTGGTGCTCGACAACCGCGCCTGCCAGGCGGCGATCCTGGACTGCGTGCGCAACGCGAGCTGGAACCGCCGGCTCCTGAGCCACCCCCGCCTCGTCCTCGACGGGCCGGTCTGGCTCCACAACCGCGACGGCGCCCGCCGCATGCTCCTCGAGCTCATCGAGGCCCGCCGGTCCGCCGGCCTGCGCACCGTGGTCTGCCAGGCGGACTGCGACGCGTCCGTCACCCTGCTGCTCGACGCCCTCCCCGAAGGCGCGAGCGCCACGGTCGCCCTGCGCTTCCCGTGCAGCTTCAAGGCCCGCCTCCGGGTCGCCGAGCGGATCTGCTCGGCCCAGGGCGTGCCCGCGTCGCGCGCCCGCGGCACGACGTCCCTCGCCAACTGGACCTACCAGTCCGTCGTGAGCGCCGTCCGCCGCTGATGGTGGCGCGCGGGGGGCACTCTGCGGGCCCCCCCGCGAGTCGAGCCCCTCGGCTACCCGAGGGTGTGCTTGGCGATGACCATGCGCTGGATCTCCGAGGTGCCCTCGTAGATCGTGGTGATGCGGGCGTCGCGGTACAGCCGCTCCACCTCGTACTCCTGCGAGTAGCCGAGGCCCCCGTAGATCTGGACGGCCTCGTACGCGCAGAAGTTCGCGGTCTCGCTCGCGTAGAGCTTGGCCATCGAGCACTCGGCGCTGCCGGCCTGACCGGCGTCCTTCATCGCGGCCGCGCGGTACGTCAGCAGCCGGGCCGCCTCGATGCGCGTGCGCATGTCGGCGATCTTCCACTGGATGGCCTGGTGCTTCGCGATGGGCTTGCCGAAGGTCTGGCGCTCGTTGGCGTACGCCACCGCCAGGTCGAGGCAGCGCTGCGCGATACCGAGGGCCTGGGCGGCGATGCCGATCCGGCCGCCGTCGAGGGTGGCCATGGCCACCTTGAACCCCTCGCGCTCGCCGATGAGACGGTTCTCCTCGGGCACGAAGAGACCCTCGTACACGAGCTCGCTCGTGGACGAGCAGCGGATGCCCATCTTCTCCTCGACCTTGCCGACCGAGAACCCGTCCCAGTCGGACTCGAGGATGAAGGCGCACACGCCCTTGTGCTTGGACGCGACGTCGAGGTTCGCGTAGGTCACGACGACCTTCGCCTGGGGGCCGTTCGTGATCCAGAGCTTGCTGCCGTCGAGCCGGTAGCCGCCGTCCACCTTCGTGGCCCGGGTGCTCTGGGAGCCGGCGTCCGACCCGGCGCCCGGCTCGGTGAGCGCGTAGCAGCCGATCCACTCCCCGCTCGCCATCTTCGGCAGGTACTTCGCCTTCTGGGCGTCGTTCCCGAAGGCCAGGATCGGCCAGGAGGCCAGGCTGTTCTGGACGCTCATCACCACGCCCACGCCGGCGTCGGCGTAGCTGACCTCCTCGAGGGCCACGACGTACGAGAGCAGATCGAGCCCCGCACCACCGAGCTCCTCAGGGATGAAGACCCCCAGGAGGCCCAGCTCGGCGAGCTTGGCGACCAGCTCGGCCGGGAAGGTGTGGCTGCGGTCGCGCTCGGCGGCGCCCGGCAGGATCTCCGCACGGGCGAAGTCCCGGGCCATGTCGCGGATCTGGAGGTGGTCTTCGGAGAGCTCGTACATCGTCTTGAACCTCTACTTTCCGGTGAACTCGGCGGCGCGCTTGCCCAGGAAGGCCGCCATGCCCTCCTTCTGATCGGACGTGCTGAAGCACAGCCCGAAGAGCGTGCGCTCGGCGGCCTGCGCGGAGGCGAGGTCGCTGTCGGCGTTCTCGTGGATGGCGCGCTTGCACAGGCGGATGGCCACCGGGCCCATGGCCGCGATGTCCTCGGCCGCCGCGATGCACGCGCCCAGCACGTCGTCGGCCACGAGCCGCGACGCGAGCCCCATCTGCACGGCCTCCGCGGCGCCCACCATCCGCCCGGTCAGGCAGAGGTCGAGCGCGCAGGACATGCCCACGCGGCGCACGAGGCGCTGCGTGCCGCCGAAGCCCGGGATCACACCGAGCTTCACCTCGGGCTGACCGAACTTCGCCTTCGGTCCCGCGAACACGAGGTCGCAGGCCATGGCGAGCTCACACCCGCCTCCGAGCGCGAACCCCTGCACGCCAGCGATCCACGGCGCCCGACAGGCCGCGATGCGGTTCAGGATGGCCTGCCCGAACGCCGCGAAGCTCTCGGCCTCGACGGCCGCGAGCTCCGCCATGGACGCGATGTCCGCACCCGCCACGAAGGCCTTCTCGCCCCCGCCCACGAGCACCACGGCGCGCACGTCGGGGTCGGCCTCCACGCTGTCGAGAGCGCTGGAGAGGCCCTCCAGGACGCTGCGATCGATGGCGTTGAGCGCCTTGGGCCGGTCGACGGTGACGACCGCGACCGCCCCGCGCTTCTCGAAGGTCACGGACATGGTCAGCCCCCGTACGTGTAGAAGCCGCGGCCCGACTTCCGCCCGAGCCAGCCGGCCTCGACGTACTTCCGGAGCAGCGGGCAGGGCCGGTACTTGCTGTCGCCGCCCATGCCGTCGTGGAGGACCTCCATGATGGCCAGGCAGGTGTCGAGGCCGATGAAGTCCGCCAGGGTGAGCGGACCCATGGGCACGTTCGTGCCGAGCTTCATCGCGGTGTCGATGTCCTCGACGCTCGCGATGCCCTCGTAGAGCGCGTAGACCGCCTCGTTGATGTAGGGCATGAGCACGCGGTTCACGATGAACCCGGGCATGTCGCGGGACGTGACCGTCGTCTTGCCCATCCGCTCGGAGACCTCGCAGACGGCCTCGTAGGTGGCGTCGGAGGTGGCGAGCCCGCGGATGATCTCCACCAGCTTCATGACCGGCACGGGGTTCATGAAGTGCATGCCGATCACGCGGTCCGGACGGCGCGTGCACGCCGCGATGGCGGTGATGCTGATGGAGCTCGTGTTCGTCGCCAGGATCGTGTCCTCGGAGACGGTCTGGGAGAGCTGCTGGAAGATCTTCTTCTTGAGCTCCACGTTCTCGGTGGCCGCCTCGACCACCAGCTGGCACGTCGTGAGCGCGGTCATCTCGGTGCTGAACGTGATGCGCGCGAGGGCGGCGTCGGCGACGTCCTGGGCGATGGCCTCCTTCTTCACCATGCGCGCGAGGTTCTTCTCGATGTTCGCCCGCGCGCGGTCCAGAGCGTCCGCGGAAATATCGACGACGGTGACGTCGTACCCGGTGAGCGCGGCGACATGGGCGATTCCATTGCCCATCTGTCCCCCGCCGACCACGCCGAACGCGGTGATGCTCATGCGACCCTCCCTGAGTGCTGATCTGCGCCGTCACGCGGCCTGTGCGCGACGGTCCGCCCCTGCGGCCGGCAGACCTAACCCAGGGTGGAGGTCAGGCGCGAGCGTTGGCCTCGATGATGAGGCCCACGTCGGGGTCGAGCAGCTCGTCGTAGATGGGCTCGGCCCAGGTGCCCTGCGCGTTGCCCTCCACCGGCAGGCTGAAGATCCGGCTGGTGTTGGCGTTGCTGCCGTTGAACATCACCTGCTGGCTGTAGAAGACGATGAACGGCAGCGGGCTCTCGCGGTGCACCTTGTTGGCGAGGGCGGCGAAGTCGAAGTTCATGGGGCGCCACGTCCACGGGAGGTGCACGCCGTGCGAGAGGATCTCGTCGCCGATCTTGCGGAGAGCACGCTTGTTCACGGGCGTGTAGGACATCTTCCCGCTCTCGAGCTTCTCGTAGATCCGCTTGTTGTCGGGGTCCTCCACCAGGGTGACCAGACGGTCCAGGATGACGGGCTCCTCGACGTAGCCGCGCTTCTCGAGCACGTTGCCGAAGATTCCGTACACCCGACGGATCTTCCCGAACCCGGGCTGCTCGAACGTGATGTCGAACCGCGGCTCCGGGTCCGCGCCGATGCGGCGCAGCGCGTAGATGGCGTCGTCGACGCTGCTGTGGAGGATTTCGTCTGCGGAGACCGTGCTCAAGGAGGACCTCGATGACGTGCGGTGAGAGGGTCCCGCTACATACCACGCCCGCTGCGGCCGGGTGGGCGCGACCCCCTGCTCATGATACTCCCCGCAGCCCTGATCTCCAGCCACCGGTGCCGTTCCCGTTGCGCTCTCTCCTCCCCTCCCCGCGGATCTCCCTGTACACGCTCGCCCTCCTCGCGGGCGGCTGTGTCCAGGACGTCGGGATCGGACCCGAGCTCGGCGCCTGCTCCGAGCCTCCGGACGGTCCGCACGGCTACGGCGAGGTCGGCATCGGGTCGTGTCTCGCTGGCCCCACCGACGTCACGTTCGTCACGCGGGGCGGGGCCCCGTGGCTCGCGGTGGCCAACTCGGACCCCTTCATCAACTTCTCCGGCGGCAGCGTGCTCCTGCTCGACTGGGAGAGCGTGATGGACGCCGTGGAGGCCGGCGAGCGCGACATCATGGTCGACCAGCTCACCAGCGCCGCCGTGCCCACCGAGCGCTTCGTCGGGGCCCTCGGCTGGCTGCCCGCGCGCGACGAGATGCTCGTCACCCGGCGCCTCACGCCGGGCGGTCGCACCCGCGCGGGCGAGGACAGCGCGTACCTCCTCGACCTCCTCGAGCCCGGCATCGTGGCGGGTGGCGACGTCCCCCTGAAGGACGACCCCGGCGACCTCGTCGTCGACGAGGCGGAAGGCCGGGCCTACGCGCTGAACTTCACCGACCACAGCATCTCGGTGCTCGACGTGAGCGGCGGGCCCGTGCGGCCCATCGACCTCGCCCCGGAGGCCTCGCTCACCGAGCTCCCCTTCGAAGACGCCGACGGTGACGGGTCCGTGGCGGAGCTCGACCGCTTCGTGATCGGCATCCCGAAGGACGTGCCGTCCGACCTCTGGACCCTCTCGTGGATCCCGGGCACCGTGCGCGTGTGGATCCCCGACGGCGACGCGCTCACCCGGGCATCGTCGGGAGGTGGGTCGTACGTGGCGGACCCCGTGGGCGGCAACGTCGACTTCGGCGTGCCCATCGCAGACCCCGTGGTCACCCAGGCGTTCGTGAACGGCGAGGCGGACCCCGCATCGCTCACGGCCCTCGTGTTCGCCGGCGACGGCGCGATCCTCGGCACCGAGTCGGGCGGCACGGTCGACCTCTGGACCGCCCCGGACGTCGTGCTCTCCGGGGCCTCCGGCTCCTGGCAGGAGGAGCTCTCCGGGCCGTCCATCTCCGAGGTCGACGGCACCTCGGCGCTCTTCTATGCGGGCCACATGGCCGCGGATCCCGCGCATCGCTCGATCGGCCTGTCCGTGCAGTCCGCCTCCGGGGCCTTCCTGCGCGCCGAGAGCCCGCTGCTCGAAGCACCGGCCGGCGAGTCGTACGAGCAGCCCTTCGCCCAGGTCGACCCCCGCATCGGCAGCGGGCGCCTGTGGCTGTCGCACCACGACGGCACGCACTACCGGATCCTCACCACCACCTTCGACGATCTCGCCAAGCAGGGCCTGTCCCTCGGGCCCCTCGAGGTCTCGCTCGACCTCGGCGACACGAGCGTCGCGGCCCCCGTCGTGCGCTGGCTGGCGGGCGAGTACCACCTCTGGGCCGCCCGCGACGACGGCGACCACTGGACCCACGTGACCGCCCGGTCCGCCGACGGCATCACGTGGTCCGCACCCGCCGACCTCTTCGTGTCCACAGCGCCCTACGACCCCCGCCAGCCCCCCCGGCTCGCGGTCGAGCACGACGAGGTCGCGGCCTGGCGGCTGCGCGGGCGCGATGCGGGCGCCAACCCGCAGGTGGCCGTGCCGGGCGTGCGCCTGGTCGACCTCCAGAACGGCTACTCCTTCACGGTGGCCAACGGGCACGAGGTCTCGTCCGACGCGCTGTTCCCGCTCGGACGGGCCGCCGGGGGCCTCCGTCCGACGTCCCACGTCGTCGTGGACGGCGCGAACCGGCTGTACGTCACGGTGCGGGGCGACGACGGCCGCGACCGTGTCGCCGTGCTGGACGACGCCACCGGCCCCCTCGACGTCCTGCGCCAGGACCTCATCCCACAGGGCACCGGCGGGAACGTCGCGGGCGCGTCCGACCCGGTCGTGTTCCGGCCCGACGGCGGCCCCTGGGTGATGTTCTACGCGGCGTGGAACGCCACGGGGCAGAGCCGCGTTCGCGCCGCGACGAGCGACGACGGGCGCCTCTTCACCCCCGTGGGCGACGCGCTGTTCCCGGATCTGGCGGACTGGGCGACCGGTCAGCAGCTCCCCCACGCCGTCGAGGTCCAGGACGACGGCAGCGTGCTCCTCTGGCTCTCCGGCAACGACGGCGCGCGGTGGCGCATCGGAGCCGTGCGCATCGAGGGTCTGGTGAGCGACCCCACGGCGGCGACCTACACCCTGGACCCCCTCCAGTTCACCGACTTCCAGCTCGCGCCGGGCGCGCCGGGCGGAGCCGACGACAGCGGCGTGAAGGACCCCGTGGTGGTGCAGGACGGCGACCAGCGGGTGCTGTGGTACGCCGGCTTCGACGGCCTGCGCTGGTCCGTCTGCCAGGCCGTGTTCGACGGCGTGGAGTGGCGGCGTCGCCAGCATCGGGAGACCGACGCGACCCTTCCCGCGATGTCGGCGGCCCTCGGGACCTTCACGACGGCGGGCATGGACAGCCCCGTCTACGTCGCGTCGGAGGACGGTCCGGCCACGATCTGGTACGCCGGGCACGACGCGACGGACGGTGCCGACGACATCCCGAGGCTCGGGCGTGCCGTCGTGCACGGGCACAACGCCTTCCCGGCCTTCCGTCAGCCCACCTTCGGCGACACCCTGATGTTCGAGAGCCAGCGGGGCGACGACGTCACGAGCGTCATCGAGCTCGGCCAGGACGTCGACGCGTTCGCCACCAGCGGGGTCGGCACCACGTCCCTCGTGCACGACACCGCGGCCGGCATGATGTACGTGCCGTCCAAGCTCACCAACCTGCTCTACGTCGTCGACGTGCGGGAGGACGTCCGGGTCGGGCGCCCCGACGCCAACGCGATGGACATGGAGACCGTCGTCCGCCTGCCCAGCGTGCAGAACTCCTCGGGCTACCGGGGCGGCGTGCTCGATGCCGCGCGCGACCGCCTCTACCTCACGATCCGCAACCCGGACGCGCTGGTGGTGCTCGACACGTCGCTCATCGTGGACGACGACGACAAGGAGGTCACCGACGGCGCGTTCATCGCGACGCTGCCCCTCCAGGACGACCGCCAGGACCGCGGTGCGGCCTCCGTCGCGAGCATCGGAGGTGCCCAGCCGCTCCTCGCGGGCGACCTCCTCGTGGTCCCGAACTTCTCCGACAACAGCCTCAGCATCTTCGACCTCACCCTCGGAGTGGCCGGGGCCGAGGTGGCCTACGTGCCCTTCGTCGGCGAGAACCCCCACACCGCCGCGCTCTCGCCGGACGGCCGCTATGCCGTCATCGCGAACTACCTCGGCGACGTCGACGGCAAGGAGGCGAGCTCGACCCTCGCCCTGCTCGACCTCGACCCGACCAGCCCGGACTACCTCACCGTGCAGCACTGGATCCGGAACCGATGACGGTCCTGCTCGTCCTCCTGGCGGGATGCCGCCAGTGGCCCGACTACGCCGGTGCCTTCGACGTCCCCACAGCCCTCGGCGTGCTCCAGCCCGAGATCGGCGCGCCGTTCACCGAGCCCGTCGGTGTCGTCGGGAGCCTCCACGGCGGCCAGATCGCCATGCTCGCCCTCAAGCAGGGCCGGTTCCTCACCGACGACCCCACGGTGGCCTTCCTGCGCGGCAACCAGCTCGCGACGGGCCAGCGCAGGCTGCTCGGTGGCGTGCTGCCGTACGCGCACCCGGACGGGACGGTGACGGTGTTCGCCTTCGATCGCGCCTACCAGCAGGTCATCGAGG
Organism: Alphaproteobacteria bacterium; assembly: GCA_020632885.1. Classification (GTDB taxonomy): domain Bacteria; phylum Myxococcota_A; class UBA796; order UBA796; genus JACKEQ01. Next base: position 105,903 of record JACKEQ010000003.1, read on the forward strand.
TGCCGTGGATCGTCGGCTTCGACGACGCCGGGTTCCCGATCGAGCCCGCCACCACGGTGTCTGCGCCGGTGTTCGACGACGCGGACGGTTCCGGCGACAGCCCGCAGCTCCTCGACCTCGTCGTGAAGACCGGGTGGACCGCCAGCGAGACCTGGACCGCGACGTTCGACGGCGAGGGCTGGCGCGTGGAGGGCACCCGCAGCGGGGCCATGCCCACCGACGCGATGCCGGGCGAGCCCTGGGTCGGCACGAACCGCGCGGTCGCGTTCACCATCGAGGGTGACGCCACGCGGGGCGACAGCTTCACGTTCGCCACCGACGCGAACACCACCGAGCACCCCGCGGGCGGCGTCGTCCTCGAGGCGCGCATGGCCCCCGATCAGTCGGTCGCCACGGTGATCCTGCAGGCCGAGGGCGCCGAGCGGTCCGAGCTGCGCTTCTTCGACCCCACCCGGCCTGAGGCCTTCGCCGACACGCCGCCGGTCGTGCTGGATGCGGCCTCCGCGCCCGCCCGGACGGCCTGGACCCCCGACGGGGCCGACCTGTTCGTGAGCGACGCCGCCGTCCCGGGCATCTGGCACCTGCACTGGGACGATGTCGCGGACCGGGCGACCTGGACCACCACCCACGTCCCCCTGCCCTGGCCCACCCTGGACGTCGCTCCCCTGCTCACCGAGGTCGGACGCCAGGTGTTCGTGGCGCCGATCGACGTCGCGCAGGTCTGGAGCGTCGACCTCGACACCGGGCTCCTGAAGGACGTCGACGCCTGGCGTGAGGGTCCGCAGGGCATCACGTTCGACCAGCCCATCCAGGGTCTCGAGGCGATGCCGATCCCCTACCTCCAGCTCGAGACCGACGACGAGGGCAACCGCGACTTCGGTCGTGCGGTGGCCGTGAGCCTCGCGGGCGGGAGTGTGGTGTTCGCCGACGAGATCACGGGCTGCCTGGTGCGCGACCCCTACGGCCCGCAGACCAACGTCACCGGCCAGATCGTGGCCACCAACGACTTCTCGCGGTCCTTCGAGTCCGAGGCCACCTACGGCGCCACCCTCGCGTCCAACGGGGCCAACCTCCGCCACGTGCTGGGCAACGCGTGCGGGGGCATCACCCGCAGCCAGAGCTGGACCCTGCGCTACGACGCGCTCCACCAGGGCTGGGAGGTCACCGGGACCCTGTCGGGACGGCAGCCCACGCTGGCCCGCGAGGACGAGCGCTACATCTCCGACGACGGCGAGATCTCCTTCCGCATCGTGTCGGGCGCCGTCCCATCGCGCGAGGGCTGGCGGATCACCTTCCGGATGGCCGAGGGCATCACGCGGGCCGACGGCGACGAGAACGGCGACATCCGCACCCTCGAGGCCGCCCTGGAGGAGCCCGGAGACCCCCTGTACTTCCACTACGAGGTGGGACCGCGTACGGGTGGTTGGTACCGCGTCGACGACCGGCCCCACGTGCTCGTCGCGGCCGGAGCCTCGGATCGCGTCGGGCGCGTCGACCCCCAGGAAGGCAGCGTGGACGCGGCCTGGGATTGACGAGGCCCGCCCGGGTGTCGATCGTGTCGTTCCGTCCCCCTCGCGGGGCCCTCTCAAGGAGCTCGAGATGCTGATCCTCTCCACCCTCATCGCCGCCGTCGCACAGGACGCGCCCGCAGAGACCGAGCCGGCCGCGGCGGTCGAAGAGGCCCGCACCTACGCGCTCGACGGTGCGAAGAGCTTCCTGGGCGTGCTCGTGAAGTACGACCGGAACGCGCTGGTCGCCGGCCACGACCACGTGGTGAGCCCCAGCTCCTTCGAGGGCACGGTGACCTGGGGCGCCGACCTCTCGAAGTGCGACGTGCACATCGCCTTCCCCGTCACAGCACTCGAGGTCGACCCCGCTGGCTCGCGGGGTCGCTTCAGCCTCGAGGGCGAGACGAGCGACGGCGACAAGAAGACCATCAAGAAGAACCTCGAGGGCAAGCACCAGCTCGAGGCCGAGTCGTTCCCGGAGATCGCCTTCCAGTCCAAGAGCTGCGAGGCGAAGGGCGACAAGGTCGCCGTCACCGGGACCCTCACCATGCACGGTGTGGGTGCCCCCGTCACGGCACTGATGGACGTGAAGGCCGACGAGGCCGGCTTCAAGGCCAAGGGGAAGTTCGAGGCCACCCACTCCACCTGGGGCCTCGATCCCTTCACGGCGCTCCTCGGCTCTCTGCGCAACGACGCGGGCTTCTCGTTCGCGATCGACGTGACGGGAACGCCGAAGTAGCTCGCCTCAGCTCGCCCTGCGGAACGGCGAGCTGCGGATCGCCTCGTCCACCAGATGGTCGGGCGCCTGCTCGTAGTGGGACGCCTCGCCGAAGAACCGCGCGCGGCCGGCGCACACGGACTCCAGCCGGGGTCCGAAGGTGCGCAGCTCGCGGTAGGGCACCTGGGCGCACAGGCGGGTCTCCTCCCCGAGCACCTCCAGCCCCACGACACGACCCCGGCGCTGGGCGACCTCGCTGATCACCGAGCCGATGTCGCCGGAAGGCGCGTAGACGTCGACCTGCCACCAGGGCTCGAGGAGCCGGGTCCCCGCCTCCTCCAGCGCCCTCCGGGCCGCGAGCTCGCCCGCGATGCGGAAGTGGTCTTCCGTGGACTGCAGGATGTCGTACTGCCCTCCGGTGAGCCGCACATGGGCGCCCAGCACGGGGTAGCCGGCCATCGGGCCGTGCTCGAGGGCCTTTCGCACGCCCTCGTCGATCGCGGGCCGGAACTTGCGGGGCAGCTCCTCGGCGTCCGGGAACGCGTCCTCGAAGCCGATGCGCTCGTCCTGGCGGGGCTCGACGTCCACGTTGCACGCGCCGTACTCCACGGGCAGCCCGTCGCGGTCCTCCAGCCGGTGCACACCCTCGATGTTCCGCACCGCGTGGGCGGGGACCTCGCGGTACGGGATGGGCGGGAGCTCACCGCGCGCGTTCACGCCCAGGCGGGCCAGGCGGGCCAGCGCCCACTCGAGCTGGGCCTCCGACGCACCGCCCAGCAGGAGGTCTCCGGTGGTCTGGTCGGTGTGCAGCTCGATGCCACCGTCCATGGCGAGCAGCAGCTCGAGACCCTCGCGCATGCGCCGTTCGTCCGCCGCCGAGCAGGGACGCAGGGCGTACGCCATCATCACGGGCGGACGGTCCGGAGGGGCCACCACCAGGCGCTCGCCGGCGGTGAACGTGTCGCCCGGACGGCCCGGGAGGAGGTCCCAGGTGGCCACGAGGGCCCCGGCACCCGCCGTCTTGGCGGCCGCCCGACGTGGGCCCCGCAGCCGGTAGAGCTTGCGCACCTTGGCCGAGCAGCCGGTGTCTCCGTGCACCCAGGCCTTGTTCAGCGGCGCCTGACCCGACCAGACGCGGAGCACCTGGTAGGCCGCACCGTCCTGATCGAGCTGGGTGGCCACGAGCTGCGCGACGAAGCCGTGGGACGGCCCCACCCGCACGGGCGTGCCGTCGTACTCGTGAGCCATCGGGCCCTCGCCGGACAGCGCGTCGGGCGCGTTGACCACGAGGAAGTCGAGCAGCCGGTCCACCCCGAAGCCCGCACCCGCCGCACCGAACAGCACGGGCACGATGCGCCCACCCGCCAGCGCGCGACGCAGGCCCTCGCGGACCTCGTCGTCCGGGAGCTCCAGGTACTCGAGGTAGTCCTCGAGGAGCGCGTCGTCCGTGAGGGCCACGGCCTCCGTGAGCTGCTCCCAGGGGCGCGTCATCCACCGCTGCGGGTCGTGCTCCTCCCAGGCGCCGTCCTCGCCCAGGCACGCCACCTGCCGCGACAGGAGGTCCACCACACCCGCGCACCGGCCGCCCTCGGCGAGCACGGCCTCCACGGGGACCACCGGCCGGTCACTCGCGGAACGCACGGCCTCGAGGACCTCGGAGACGTCGTGGGGGCGGTCGACCTTGTTCAGGAACACCAGCGTGGGCTTCCCGGCCCGGGTGGCCTCGCGGATCGCGGAGTGGGCGTCGGCGGCGAGCCGCTCCGAGGCGTCCACGACGACGATCACGACGTCCGCGGTGCCCACGGCCACCGAACGCTCGAAGCGGGCCGCAGGGGCGCCGGGCACGTCCACGAGCTGCAGGAGCCGACCCTCGACCTCGATCCACCCGAACGCGAGCTGGAGCGACAACCGCCGCCGCCGCTCCTCCTCGAGGTGATCGAGCAGCGTCGTGCCCTCCTCCACGGAGCCGGGCTGGCGGAGCGCGCGCCCGGCGGCGAGGAGGTGTTCAGCGAGAGTGGTCTTTCCGGAACCCCGATGACCGATGAGCGCGACGGTCGTTGCACGTGCCTCGGGTCCGGCCATCCTGCCTCCGCATGCAATGGGATCATCGTACCGGGTCGCGGGACGCTTCTCAACCCGGGTCCCACCGGTCGGGATACCCATCGGCGCGATGCTCGAACCTGGTGACCAGATCCACCATTACATCGTCGAAGCCCGGGTGGGCGGCGGCGGAACGGCGTCGGTGTACCGCGTGCGCCACGCGATCCTGCAGCACGCGCTGGCGCTGAAGATCCTGGATCCCGACCTCGTGGATCGCCCGGACATGCGGCGCCGGTTCCTCGCCGAGGGGCGCATCCAGGCGCGCGTGCGCCACCCCGCCATCGTCATGGTGACCGACGCGGTGGTCGACGCCCCGCGAAGGCTCGCGGGCCTCGTGATGGAGTACGTCGAGGGGCCCAACCTCGCCGAGCTCGTCGCGCGCATGAAGGGGCCGCCGGACGCCGCGCTGTTCCGGGCGCTCGTCATCCCGATCCTCGAGGCCCTCCACCACGGCCACCAGGAGGGGGTCGTGCACCGGGACGTGAAGCCCAGCAACATCCTCCTGTCGCGCGACGCCGCGGGCGTCTGGCACCCGCGGCTCGTGGACTTCGGAATCGCCCACGTCCTCGAGGAGGCCCGGCTGGGCGAGACGCCCCGGGTCACCGAGCCCGACGGCCACCTCGGAACCCCCGCGTTCATGGCCCCCGAGCAGATCGATGGTGGCGTCCCCTCGCCGCTCTGGGACGTCTTCGCCATGGGCTGTGTGATGTACGAGCTCGCCACGGGTGGCGTGCATCCCTTCGAGCGGCCCACCGTCACCGAGACCCTCGCGGCCATCGGGCGGGGCACGAAGCTGGCCCCGAGCGCCGTTCACGACGGGCTGGACGCGGCCATCGAGGACGCCATCCTCGCGGCCCTCGAGCACGATCCGGCCGCGCGGGCGCGGTCCTGCATGGAGCTCATCGAGCGGCTCGACGCCTCCCGGCGCGCCCTGGCCCCCGCGCCCGTCCCGCGCGAGCCCGCCCCGCCCACGCGCCCCGTGCCCCCGACGTTCATCGAGACCACGGGGAGCCCGCACCAGCGGAAGGCCTGGCGGCTCACGGGTGCGGAGGTGCGCATCGGTCGGCAGGACGTCGAGGTGGCGCTCGGCCCCGTCGCCGAGCTCGAGAACGTGCACTGCGTGCTCCGCTGGACCCCGGCGGGCTGGGTGCTCGAGAACCTCGCCGATGCCGGGACGCGCGTGAACGGCGCCCGCGTCACCCGCATCCCGCTCGAGGACGGCGACCTCCTCCGCGTGGGCCACCAGGTCCTGAAGTTCCACACCACGCCCGACGCCGGCCCCCCGACGTCCGTGCCAGCGAACGCCCCGAAGCCCGCACCTGCGGCGATCACCGGGCCGCGTCTGGAGATCGCCCGCCGGCATGTCGTCGGTGACGGGCCGGATCCCCTCGTGGTGCCCGTCGGCCCCACACCGGTGGTGCTCGGTCGGGATCCGGGGTGCAGCGTGCAGCTCGACGAGCCCCTGGCCTCTCCGAAGCACTGCCGGATCGTGCTCCAGGGCCTCGACGTCGTGGTCGAGGACCTGTCCAGCCACTCCGGCACCTGGGTGGACGGGCAGCGCGTCCGGTTCCGCAAGCTCCGAGAGGGCACCACGCTGGTGATCGGGGAGGCGAAGGTCCGCTACCGCGGTCGCTGACCCCGGCCCTCCGGCGGCGCAGGTGCTATGACGAGGGCGATGCAGTGCCCCCGTTGCTACTTCTCCAACCCCGCCGGCACCCGTGTCTGCGAGTACTGCGGGGCCCGCCTCGAAGGCACCACCGACACCCAGTCGCGTCCCGCGAGCGCGTCGGCCAAGCGCAAGACGATGCTCGGCCCGCTGCCGACGAAGCCCGAGAGCGCCGGTGCGCCCCCGCCACCACGCCCCCAGACGCGGATCGATCCCGACGATCCCTTCCGCATCGCCGCACAGGGCGTCGGGGCCACGCAGGTCGGCCACATCGCCCCGCCCGCGCCGGAGCCTCCTCCCCCGCCTCCGCCGGAGCCCCCGAGGCCCCGGGGCGCTGCACGGCCCACGATCGTCACGGCACCGCCCGTGGATCAGCCCGCCGTGGCGGGCTCCGCGCTGGTCCTGTCCGCCGGGGGAGAGGTCCGCGCCGTCGTCCTTCGTGAGGGGCGCACCCGGCTCGGCCGGCGGCCGGATGCCGAGATCGTGGTCGACGACCCCGAGGCGTCCACCGATCACGCCCTGCTGCGGATCGACGGCGATCGGGCGTGGCTGCTCGACACCAGCGCGAACGGCACGGTGGTGTCGGGCGTGCCGTGCATCAACGACCGCGCGGAGGTCACGAGCGGCTCGGTGCTGGTCATCGGGAGCACGGCGATCGTGATCCAGCTGCTGGACCCCGAGGCCAGGGCCCATCTGGTGGGCCTCGGCTGATGGTCCTCTGGGCGACCGTCGCCCTGGCGGGCCGGGGAGCCGTGTGGGTCGATCCCCCGTCGGTGTCGGACGGCGTCCTCGCGGCCACCGTGCGCCTCGAGGAGGACGTCGATCCCGCCGCCCTCGAGCTGCTCGCCGACGACGCGGTCCTCGCGGTCACCACCCGGCGCGCGGAGGACGGCGGGTCCACCACCCTCCTCGCCTTCGACGCAAGCGGCAGCTTTCGCGGGCACTACGCGAAGGCGCTCGGCCTCGCGACACCGCTCGCTGCACGCGTGGATGCAGATCACGCCATGGGGCTGATGGTCTTCGGTCGCCAGACCCACGCGAGCCCGGTCACGAACGACCCCGCGGCCTTCCGGGCGCAACTCGACGCCGCCCGCGCGGGCGAGGCGGTCCAGAAGGAGACCCGGCTCGCGGCCGCCCTGCTGGACGGGCTGGATCGGCTGGTGGACGCCCGTCCGTCCGAGCGCGGCGGCCTCCGCCGGTTGGTCGTGTTCACCGACGCCGGCGAGGAGTCGAGCGTCTTCTCGCCCGACGAGGTGGTGAAGGCCGCCCACGACCGCCACGTCCGGGTCGATCTCGTGGTGTTCGCGCGGTCCCGCGACCCCTCGTTCGCCGAGGATCTCGATCGGCTCACCCGAATCGCGCGGGCCACCGGCGGTCGCGTGCTCGAGGTCCACGATCACCAGGTGGACGACGAGGCCCTCCTCGACCTCTGGGCCCGTCCCAGCGGGCTGTTCGCCCTCTCCGCGCCAGTCTGCGGCGACCGTCCACCCGCGGTGGTCGTTCGCGGTCCTGCTGGCGTCACCACCGACGTCGTGCCGCTGGCGGGTCCGCTGGTCCCGTGCGCGAAGGGGGCTCAGCGCGCAGCGCAGACGTCCACGCGCCCTGCGCCCGGGTCCGCGCGCGCGGCGACGAAACCCGCGAGCCGGGCGGCCGGGCTCCTGTGCCTCCTGGCCACCGCGGCCACGTTCGTGGGCCTGCTCGGCGTGGCGCTGTGGCTCGCACGACGGAACGCCGCCCCCCCTGCCCCACCCGCTCCGATCGCGCCACCCCCGCCGGATCCCCCACCTCCGGAGCCAACGCCTCCGGAACCCCCTCCCGAAATCGACGAGAAACCCGTTTTCTCCATGCGACTTCCGGAGACCCACCTCGTCGTCGTGGGGGGTGATCTCCCGCGCGGCACCCGCTGGCGTTTCGCGGGTCGTATCCTGCGCGTCGGTGCCAACCCCGAGGAGAATGACGTCGTGGTCGATCTGCCACAGGTCAGCGGAGCCCATGCCCGCTTCGAGCTGTTCCCGTCCGGGGCCGTGTTCGTCGAGGATCTCGGCAGCTCGAACGGCACCTGGGTCGACGGGGAGCGGCTCCGCCCCGGAGCTCGCGCCGAGGTCGCACGTGGCGCGAAGGTCGCCCTGTCGAGCCAGCTCACCGTCTCCATCGACGGCACCGACGTGAGCCGCGCATGAGCCAGGCCACCGTCGAAGACCTCGCCCTGGCCACCAGCACCCACATCGGGCTGGTGCACCACACCAACGAGGACAGCTACACCACGTTCCCCGGGGAGGACGGCGGGCACGCCCTGGTCGTCTGCGACGGCATGGGGGGCATGGGGCGCGGCGACGAGGCCAGCCGGATCGCGGTGGACGTGATCGAGCAGCAGCTCTCCCGCGGCCGTGGCTTCCCGCCCGATCGCATGCGGGCGGCCGTGATGGCGGCCGACGTCAGCATCCGCAAGCAGCTCGCAGTTCCCGGCAACACCCCCGGCTCCACCGCGGTGCTCACCTACGTGGACCACGGGCTCGCCCACGTGTGCTGGGCGGGCGACAGCCGCGCCTACCTCGTGCGTGACGGCGTCGTCATCGCCCGCACGCGCGACCACAAGCTGGTCAACGAGCTCGTGGATGCCGGCGAGCTCACCGAGGCCGAGGCGCGCCAGTCCAGCCTCGCCCACGTGGTCACCAAGGCGCTCGGAGGCCGCGGGCCCAGCGAGGCCACGATCCAGCCGGACGTGCTCGCCCACCCCTGGAAGCTCCGCCGGGGCGACCACATCGTGCTCTGCTCCGACGGCCTGTGCGATCTCGTGGAGGACGCCGAGCTCCCGATGATCATGAAGGGGCTCGAGCCCCAGCAGTGTGTCGAGAGGCTCACGGCCACCGCCCTCGACCGCGGGGGGCACGACAACATCACGATCATCGTGGCGCGCTGGGACGGCGAGGACTTCGACGAGGAGGCCAAGGAGACCCCGGTCATGGGTCTGGAGCGCGACGTCTACGCGCCCCACCGCAGCCTCAACGACACGTGGGAGCCCAGCGAGGACGAGGTGGACGCCTTCGACGACCCCACCACCGTCGACGTCCCGCTCGACCCCGCCCTCGAGGTCACGGTGCCCCCGCCGCCCGAGCGCGACGAGACGCCCACGCCCTCGGCCCGCCAGGAGCCCCGTGCCGCCGAGCCCACCGAGGAGCCGCGCACGCGGATGGCCATCGCCATCGCCGTCGCAGCCCTCGTGCTCATCGTGCTGGCCGTGTTGGTCGCCCAGGGGGTGTTCACGGGGGCCTCGGTCGACACCATCGGGGCCGCACCCAAGTGATCGCGGGCCTCCTGGCCCTCGTCGCCACGGCACTCGCCGGCCCATCCACCGAGCCGGGCACCGAGCTGGTCATCGTGCTCGACAACAGCTGCTCGATGATCGAGCCGCACTCCACGAAGGACCAGCTCCAGAAGCCGGCGGCCGATCCCGACCGGCGCGCGGTGCTCGGTGCGCAGATCGTGGACGCCCTGGCTGCGGGAGACGATCGGGTCCAGGTGCTCGCCTTCCCGCTCCAGGAGCGCACCGGCGTGCTCGAGGTGGACGGTCCGGCCGCCATCCGCGACATCGGACCCGCCTCGGGGACGTGGTTCACGGGCCCGCTGGAGCGGGCACGGCAGATCCTGGTGGGCAGCTCCAAGCGCGACCGCATGCTCATCGTGCTCTCCGACGGGGCCCCGACCGACTACGACCAGCCGGCCCGCGGCCGCGAGCTGCTGGGGCTCGACCAGGACGGGCGGGCCTTCGAGACCCTCGTGCTCGGGCTGTTCCCCGACGAGGAGCCCGAGGCGGAGGGCTTCCTGCGCGCCCTGGCGCGCTTCCCCGAGGACTACCATCGCGTCGACGACGGGGGCGCCGTCGTCTCCCACTTCACCGAGGGCTACGCACGGGCGCTCGGCTCCAAGGCGCTGACGGGAACCCTCTCGAGCGGGGGCTCCACGTCGTTCGATGTGGGTCGCTACGTCACCGAGGTGCTCGCGGTCACCACCACCGTCGACCGCAGCGGCCCCTACAGCGCCGAGCTGAAGCGCGGCGGGCGCACGGTCCCGGTGCAGGCGGCCGGCGACAACGGCTGCACCCACGGGACGCGCAAGAACCCCGCCCTGTGCAACCCGCCGCGCATGCACTTCCAGACGTGGCGGGCCTCCCACGACCCCGCCCGTCCCTCGTCGTGGTCGCTCACCGTCCCACGGGCCGGCGGTGACGTCGCGTACGGCGTGATCCTCCGCTACGACCTCTTCGCCGAGGTCGACGCCACGGAGCCAGCGAAGGTCGACACGCCCGCGAAGATCCGGGCACGCCTCACGTGGAACGGAGAGACCTTCGACGACGCCGAGTTCTTCGGGAAGGACGGCTTCACCGCGGAGGCCATCGCGAACGGCGAGCGTGTCCCCCTCACCCACGTCGGCGCGGGGGTGTTCGAGGGCGACTACACCCCGCGCTCCTCGCGTCCGGTGCCCGTGGTGGTGCGGTTCTCGAACACCTGGATGCAGAAGCTCGGTCAGGGCACGCTCTCGGTGGTGAAGCCACCCCCGCTGGAGCTCGCGGGCACGGAGGTCCTCGACTTCGGGAGCTGGCGCGGCGGGCGCTGGGCCACCACGAGCTGTCAGGCGCTCACGCTGGTGGGCAACCACGGCTTCGACCACGCCACCGTGCAGTTCGACTTCCGTGGCCTGCCCGCGGGGTCCAGCCTTGAGCTCGCGCCCAACGGGCAGGGCTGGCAGGTCTGCGCGCGGGCGAAGGGGTGCTGCGGGACCCTCGACACCGACGCCACCACCGCCTTGGTCGCCCGGGCCACGGACGCCGAGGGCAGCACGGCCGAGCGCACGGTGCGCGTGGTGTTCCACGTCGATCGGACCGGCTTCCTGAAGTGCTGGTGGCCCTGGATCTGCGCGCTCCTCACACTGCTCGTGGTGTTCTGGTTCCTCTACGGCTGGATCCGGCCCCACGACTTCGACGAGGAGCTCACCGTCCGGATCGCCGGGAGCGAGCGCCAGCTCTCGCGCTCCGCCGCGCTCGTGTTGCGCGAGCAGCCCCGCGGCCGCCGTGGCTTCTACCGCAACGCCCGGGTCTCGCTCACCCACGCGGGTGACTTCGTCGCCAAGACCCGCGGTGCGGCCTTCTGGATCGAGGCCACGGGCTCGGGCGAGACCACGATCCACCTGCAGGGCCCCCTGGAGGTCATGGACCGCCGCACCAAGCAGTGGAAGCCGCTGACCCCCGAAGAGGCGGCAGACGGCCTGCGCACCAACATCGTGTACCGCCTGGGCGACGTCTACTACCGGTTCCAGTAGGCCTCGCTGCCCGGATCTCTCTACCGGGCCGTCTGGACGGGGCTCTCCTCCTCCCCGAGGACGCTGCGGGCCATCGCCATGCCGTCGTCCGCCATGCCGAGCTGCACCACCAGGCCGAGGAAGCTGAAGTACGCCCGGAGCCCGAAGAGGTGGTAGGGCTGCAGCGTCTGGTCGGCGCGCAGCCGGAAGCCCGCCACCAGCCGGAAGGCGTCCTCGGGCGCCCAGGGCAGCGGCGCCCCGTCTGGCCCGGTCCGCCGGTACGTCTCCGGGTCGAACAGCGCGAGGAGCCGGTCGTAGTCGAAGTGATCGGGATCGGACGTGACGTTGAGGGCCCGTGCGGCCGGACGGAACCGCGCAGCGTCCCGAAGCACGGCACCCGCGACCAGATCCCGGATGTGCCCGTGGAGATCGGGCTCCCAGCGCTTGACGCACCCGAAGTCCAGGCACCACACGGTGTCGTCCGTGAACAGGAAGTTGCCCGGGTTGAAGTCCGCGTACAGGGCCCGGCTGCCCACGTCGCGCAGGAAGAACGCGTAGAGGGCCTCGGTCGCCCGCCGACGTGCAGCGCCGGACGCGCTGGTGGCGAAGGTCCGCATCCTCTCGCCCTCCGCGAGCTCCATCACGAGCACGCGCTCCGTCACGTAGTCGGGCAGCGGCCGGGGCACACGTACCCGCGGGTCGTCGGCGAATCCGTCCGCGAAGACCCGCTGGAGCTCGGCCTCGCGGCGGAGGTCCGTCTCGGCGAGGAGCTCCGCCTCCAGCTCGTCCACCAGCTCGCCCCAGGGCGTGCGGGGCACCAGGATCCGCAGGAGGGGCACGCACAGACCGAGCATGCGGACGTCGTGCCGCACCGCCTCGCGGATGCCCGGGTAGAGCACCTTGACGGCCACCTCGCGACCGTCGTGGAGCCGGGCCCGGTGCACCTGCCCTACGCTGCCCGTGCCGAGCGGGACGGGCTCCACGTAGCGGAAGAGCGCCCCGACGTCGTCGAGCTCCTCCGCCAGCACGGCCTCCACGTCCGCATAGGGCATGGGCGGGCTGGCGTCCGCCAGGGCGCCGAGCTCGCGGGCCACGCGGTCGGGTAGCGGCAGCCCCGCATAGCCGATGTGCTGGGCGACCTTCATCACCGGGCCCTTCATCCGCCGGGCATGGCGTGCCAGGACCCGACCGAGGGCCTCGCGCTCGGCCTCCTGGAGCCGCTTGGCTCGGGCCGTGCTGCGGAAGAGCTGGCGAACCCGCGAGGCGCCCAGGGCCACCCCCAGCTCGGCGACCAGGGACATCGTGCGCCCCATCCGCCACGGCCGGCTCTCGGAGAGGACGGGAAGCTCCACGGTCTCCTGGATGTCGACGGAGGTGCGGTACACGTCGTCGGAGGCCCCTCCGCTCACGCGATGGCTCCAGTGCCGGAGCACGGCCAGGGTCAGCCCCACGATGGCGGATCTGCGGGCGCGGTAGCCCAGCCGGGCGACGGCACCGAGGGCGAGCAGCCCCCGGGCGCAGTCACCCCCGGTGAGCGCCTGCTCGAGGGGTCCCTCGAGGGCGAGGAGACGGTCGTCCACGCCAGCCAGGTCTGCTTCCAGCACGTCCAGCAGCGCGTCTCCCACGACGTCCGGCACGCGGCGGGGGGCGCGCAGCTCCGGCAGACCGTGGGCGAACAAGCGCGCGAGCGCCCGGTCGCGGGGCGTGACGATCGTTGCACCGAGGCCCGCGACGTCGCCCGTGAGCGCCGACCGCGCGAGCGCCACCGCGAACCCGCTCTCCCCTGCGCGACGCGCGACCTCCAGGCACTCGAGCAGGTGGCCCCGTGCGAGGAGGCCCCCGACGGTCGAGGCTCCCGGTGGCGGCATGGCGGTCGGGACGTGCAGCACGTCCGCGATGGCCGCGGGTCCCGGACCGGGGCCGCCCGCCGCCACGGCGACAGATGCGAGCCACACCGCAGCGAAGGGCCTCCCGGCGGCACGACGGCCCTCGGAGGCCGCCTGGAGCAGGTCGACCCGCATCTCCAGGAGCCGCGACCGTCGCCAGTCGACCCGATGCCGATCGAGGAGCTCCAGTCCGAGCGCGAGCAGGACGTCGACTTCCCCGGGGTGGTCCGGGACCCTGGCCACCACGCCGCAGAAGGCGTCGAGCTGTTCCTCGAGACCCCCATCGGCGAGCGCACGCAGGGCGTCGGGCCCGTCAGCAGCGCGCCCGTTCCAGCGCTCGCGCGCCTCCGCGTATCCCCCGCGGCTCCAGACGACGTTCTCCCTTCCCATGGCGCGAGCATACCGGACGTGATCGCCCTCCAGCGTCGCGACCCGGTCTGGCGATCCGTCCGACGAGGCTTTGGGGCCGGATGCCGCGGACCGTACTCCTGGGACATCACCCTGGAGGTCCACCGTGCTGCTCTGGCTCGTCGCCTGCGGCTCCCCCACCCCCGAGCCCGCACCCGAGCCCACCGCGGCCGGCGAGGCGTTCGCCTTCGACACCTTCACCCTGCCCTGCAGTGACCCGGGCCTCCGCTACTCCGAGCCGGGTGACGACGGGCGCCTCTGGCTCGCGAAGCTCCCGCCGCCACCGGAGCCCGCGGTCGTGGAGAGCCTGCGGGCCTACATGACGGACTCCACATTCTTCGGGGACTTCGGGTGCGACCCTGCCCTCGGGGTGGAGCTGGTCTGGGCCCTGGGGCCGTCCTCGGTGGACCCGGGTGACGTCGATCTCGCGTCCGCCGCGGTGGAGACGGTCCCGTTCGTCGACGATGGCGGTGCGGGCGACGCGCTGGAGGGCGCGCTCTACCTCGCGGAGCACACGCTCGACGTCCCCCTCGAGGTCACCACCGAGACGCTCTGGCTCGGCGTCCGCGTGCGCACGTCCGATGCGCCGGCCTTTGGGGGGTCCTGCATCGCGACCTGCGACGCCGCGGGCGCCGGCCACAGCTTCTCGGGCGCACCGACCCCGCCCCACGACTGGATCGACGTCACGGGAGCCGCGTTCATGACGGGCGTGAGCGGCCACTGGCGCGATGCCGACGTCCCTTGAACCCATCCACATCGGAGGCCCCATGAACCGCATCCTGATCGGAGGGCTGCTCGCCCTCGCCCACCTGCTCCCCACCGCGCACGCGAGCGAGGAGACCGACTGCGCGCTGGCGATCTGCCAGCAGGAGTGCGCGGACGGCCTGCTCCCGTTCAAACAGAGCTGCCAGTTCTGCGACTTCGCCGAGGGCAACTGTGAGACCGAGCAGTGCATCACCCAGTTCGAGGGCTGCCTGCCCGGCGAGATCTGCGATCTGCTGTACGAGGAGATGGTGAACGGGCTGTGCATCCAGTCCAACAGCCATGCGGGCTGCATCCAGGAGGTCCTGGAGACCACGACCCAGTGCAGCTCGGACCCCGTGGGCTCGGCGGTGTCCCAGGGGCTCACGGGCGCCACGGACGCGTACGTGGCCGCCTTCGGGCCGGCGAACGTACCGACGGATTCACAGCCCTTCGCCGACGACCTCCAGGCGGCGCTGGACGCCCTCGTGGCCGGCGGTTGCCTCGACATCGCCGAGACCACGCAATGGGCCTCCGGCTACTTCGGACGCCGCGAGGGTGCGGGCGAAGACGAGAGCGGACCGCTCACCGACGTCGCCCTCCAGCGCAAGGCGAGGACGTTCGGCTTCGTTCGCTCCGACGGCATCACGGTCGGATCGGCAGGAGGCCACACGTCGACGTACACGTACTCGCGGTCCCTCGCGGCCACCTCGGCCCCCAACGGCTTCTTCGTGGGCCGGAACGTGGTGGTTCAGGGCACCCGGGGCGTCTGGGTGGGGCTGACGGGCACCTGCGACGCGGACGTCGATCCTCTGCCGATCCTCCTGTCCACCTGGCTGTGAACCCAGCGAGCGGCGGCCCACCGGGCTACGGTGGCCGCCGTGACGACCAGGACGTTCCGGCTCCTCGCGGCCCTGCTGGTGCTCGCTGCCCTCGCGCATGCGAGCCTGTTCGCGTTCCTGTGCGACGACGCCTACATCAGCTTCCGCTACGCGCGGAACCTCACGGAGGGCCACGGGCTCGTCTTCAACGTCGGCGAGCGCGTGGAGGGGTACACCAACTTCCTCTGGACCCTCCAGCTCGCCGGGCTCTGGGCGTGGACGGGCATCGGACCCGAGACCACCGCCATCCCGCTCGGCTTCGGGTCCGCCCTGGTGGCCCTCGCAGCCCTGGCGGCCCTCGCCAGCACGTCCCCGTGGGGAGGCCGGCCGGCAGTCCTGCTCGCGCTCCTGTTCGCCGCCGTCCACCGCAGCATCGCCGTGTGGACGACGAGCGGGCTCGAGCAGCGCCAGGTCACGGCCCTCGAGCTCGTCGCCATCGGGCTCGTCTGGCGTGGTGCCACCCGCCGCGACCGGGTCACCCTCGCCGTCGCCTCGGGCGTGATGGGGCTGGCGCTCCTCTCCAGGCCCGAGCCGCTCCTGCTCGCGCCCTGCGCCGCCGCCTGGCTGCTCTGGGAAGGACGGACGCGCGGGAGGCCCGTGTGGGACGGCCTGCTGGACGCCCTGGCGGTCGGGATCCCCGCGCTGGTCGTGGCCCTCGGCCAGCTCGCGTTCCGCCTCGAGTACTACGGGGTCCCGCTGCCCAACACGTACTACGCGAAGGGCCGGGACCTCTGGATCTCCGGGGGGCTCGCCTACTTCGCGCAGGCCGCCCTGGAGCACGGCTGGTGGCTGCTCGTGCCGCTCGCGGTCTTCGGAGCGCTCCAGCGGCTGCACCGGAACGACGGGCTCCACGTGCTCTCGCTGGTCGTCGTGGCCCCGAGGCTGCTCTACCTCCTGAAGAACGGCGGTGACCACTTCGAGTACCGGGCGCTCGACCTGGTGTTCTTCCTGCTCATCCCCGCCGCTGTGGACGGGCTCCTCGCGCTGCGGGCCTTGTTCGGCCCGGCCGCGGCCCTGGTGACCGCGTGCACCGTCCTCGCCTACACGAACGTCGTCCCCGTGCTCCACTACTCCCAGACGCGCGAGCTCGACCCCGACACCACGCACCTCGCCTACAGCGATCCCCTGTCCTTCCGCGCCATCCCGTTGGTCCTGCTGCCCGGCGCGCACTCCATCGTGCTGCACTGGGACCTCCTGCGGAACTGGTCCGCGGCCCACTTCATCGCCGCCCGGCAGGTCGAGCACGCCGCGTTCTGCCGCACCCAGCTCGCGAAGTACGGCGGCTACACGCGGGTGGACCGCGCGACCTTCCCGAAGGGCCTCGTGTCCTGGAGGGGCTCGATGGGCGTGGTCCCGTTCGTGACCCCCGACGTGACCTGGATCGACGAGCTGGGCCTCACCGACGCCACCGTGGCCCGGATGCCGATCGACCCCGGGATCACCCGGCGCTCCGCCCATGCAGCCCGCCAGCGCAAGGTGCTCGACGCCTACCTGCGCACGCGACGCAACGTGTACGTCGGCCGGGCCGGGCGCACCGCGAGCGAGGCCCTGGACGAGGGCCGCATGGTCGTCGGGCTGGCGGACGACGTGTGGATGGCCGTCACGGTCTACGGTCGTCCGCGCGATCGGTTCCCGGATCAGCCGATCTTCTCGACCCGCCCCCAGTCCGACCCCACGATCCAGCTCCTGCTGGACGGGCGGATCTGGCACGGGACCTCCGCGGTCGCCGAAGAGCCGTTCGCCCTCGCTGAAGGCGAGGCGCTCGGGGTGTGGCTCGGGGGCCGGAACAGCGACCGCGCTGTGGTGATCCAGGGGGACACGCGGATCGAGGTCGACAACCCCGATGACCGGCGCACCTTCAGGCTCGTGCGTCTGCCGGGGACCGGGAGGACCACGCTCCAGGCCCTGGACGGAAGGCCCGTCAGTGGCCTGCGACTCCGCGACGGAGGGCCGGGACCCGGCTGATCAGGCGGTCTGCCGCAGCCCGTCCAGCGCCAGGGCCCGCTCCAGCCGCTCCGGCACGTGCAGGAGGTAGCCCTGGGCGGCCCCGACACCCAGCTCCCCCACCCTCGCGAGGAGCTCGGGACGGTCCACGAACTCCGCCACGGTCTGCAGCCCGAGCACGCGCGCGATGTCGACGAAGCAACGCACGGCCACGTCGTCCAGGGGATCGTCGAGGAGGCCCTGGACGAACTGGCCGTCGATCTTGAGCACGTCCACCGGAAGCTCGCGGAGATAGCCGAAGGAGGACGCGCCCGCGCCGAAGTCGTCGAGCGCGACGCGCACTCCACGGGATCGCGCCTCGGCCAGGAAGGCGCGGGCCGCGGAGAGGTTCGTCACGGCCGCGGTCTCGGTGACCTCCACACACAGGCGCGAGCACGCGGATGGCCCCGCCGCGTCGAGGCGCGCGAGGGCCTGGCGGTGGAAGGCGGGGTCGCCGAGGGACTGGCCCGAGAGGTTCACGTTGAGGGTGCCGGGGTAGGCATCGGGCAGCCCCGCGATGACCCGGAGGGTCGCATCGAGCACCCAGGCGTCGAGCCGAGGCGCCAGACCGAAGCGCTCCGCGGTGGGCAGGAAGGCGTTCGGGAGCACCAGGAAGCCCTCGTCGTCGAGCATCCGGACGAGGACCTCCACGCTCGACGCCCCGTCCCCGAGCGGGTGGACGCGCTGCCCGAAGAGCACGAAGCGCCCCTGGTCGAGGGCCCTCTCGATGAGCGTGCCCCAGCGGGTGTCCCCACGCCGGGCGTGCAACGTCTCGTCGTCGTCCAGCCAGCGGTGCACCCGGTTGCGGCCGGCCTCCTTCGCCGCGAAGCAGCTGACGTCGGCGGCCTGGAGCACGCTCGCCGCGTCCGGGAAGGTGGTGTCGAAGCACACCAACCCCACCGAGACGCCCACCCGGAAGCCCTGCCCGTCCACGTGGAACCGGTAGTCGTCCATCCGCCTGCAGATGGCGCTCGCGATGGTCTCGGCGCGCTCGGGCGGGCAGTGCTCGAGGATGATGGCGAACTCGTCCCCGCCGAGCCGGGCCAGGGTGTCGCTCGCGCGGATGCTCTCGCCGAGGATTCCCGCGACCTCCTGGAGGAGCTGGTCGCCCACGGCGTGGCCGCAGGTGTCGTTCACCACCTTGAACTGGTCGAGGTCCAGGAACAGCAGGGCGTGGGTCGATGCGTCGACATGGGCCCGGTCGACGGCACGGCCCAGGCGGAGCTCGAACTCGGCGCGGTTGACCAACCCGGTCAGCGCGTCGTGGGTGGCGCGATAGGTCATCTCGGAGGCGATGCGGCGGGTCTCCGTGACGTCGTGCAGGACGACGACCCAGCCGAGCGTGCTGCCGTCCACCGCGCGGATGGCGGACACCGTCTCCTCCACGCCGTACTCGGTGCCATCACGGGCCACGAGGACCGCGTTCACGTCCACCTCGGGCGCGAGGTGCGGTCGACCCGGGGTCCTCGGGAGCACCGTGCGCTCGAGCTCGTCCACGAGGTGCACCACCTCACCGACCTCGAGGCCCTCGGCCTCCTGGATGTCGAACCCCGTGAGCCTCGCAGCCACCGGGTTCATCCAGCGCACCCTGCCCCTGGCGTCCGTCGTGATCACGGCGTCCCCGATGGACTCCAGAGTGACCCGCATGAGCTCGTGCTGCTCGGCGAGCTGGCGGCTCAGGGCCTGCAAGCGGGTCCGATCCGCGACCAGCGCGGCCTCCATGGCCTTCTGCTCGGTGACGTCCCAGTTCACGCCCACGACGCGCACCGCCTGCCCGTGACCGTTGCGATGCACGTCACCGGCCGCGTGCACCACCCGGACGACGCCCGAAGGCCACACGACCCGGAAGTCCGTCTCGAAGCGACGCACCCCCCCGATGGCGTCCTCGAGGAGATCCGCGATCATCTCACGGTCACCCGGATGCACGCGCTCCAGCCACAGGTCCACCGGGCTTCGCTCCTCCCCCACCCGCATCCCGTAGAGGCGGAACATCTGGTCGTCCCAGACCACCTCGTCCGCGACCAGATCGAGCTCCCAGACACCCACGCCCGCGTTGTCGTTGGCGAGGGCGAGCCGCAGCGCGTTCTGCTCGTAGGCATCGTGCTGCTCGCGGGCGTCCGTGATGTCCTGGAAGGCACCGAGCAGCCGCACCGGGACCCCGTCGACGCGCTCCACCTCCCCCACGGCACGCACCCAGATCCTCCGACGGTCCACGCGGATGAGGGGCAGCTCGAGGTCCCACCCGACCCCCTCCTCCATCGCGTGGAGCACGGCCCCTTCGATGGCCGCGCGCGCCTCGGGCGCGTAGAAGTGGATGGCCTCCTCGAGCGTGGGCTGGAATTCGTCGGGGACCCCGTGGATCCGGCGGGTCTGGGCTGTCCACCTCAGCTTCATGGTGTCGAGCTCGAGCACCCAGCCCCCGACGTTCGCGAGCTCGCCGACACGATTGAGCAGCCACTCGCTCCGGGCCAGGGCCTCCTCCTGGCCCTTGCGCATCGTGAGATCCAGGTGCGTGCCGTACATCCACTCGGGCGCACCGTCCGCCGTCCGCGTCATCACGCGCCCAAGATCGAGCACCCACACCCAGTGGCCTTCCTTGTGACGCATCCGGGCCTCGCACTCGTACGCGTCGGTGTCGCCGCGGAAGTGCGCCTCCAGCAGCGCGCCAGAGTGCGCGAGGTCGTCCGGGTGGGCGAAGGCCATCCACGTCTCGATGGTGGTGGGCCCGAGCTCCTCCAGGGTGTGTCCGACGATCTCGGCCCAGCGCTCGTTGAACCGGGTCTCCCCGGTCTGCACGTTCCACTCCCAGGTCCCGGCACCGGTCCCCTCCAGGATGTGGGACAGGCGGGCAGCGTGGTCGAGGAGCGCGGCACGATCGGGCAAGGGGGCCTCCACGGGTCCCCATCGTCCGGGCCGGACGGCCCCTTTAGGGGGTGACAGCGCGACGTCATCGCGGCGGACGGATAGGCCACCGGGAGGAGGCATCCATGGGCTTGCTCGCCGGAGAGAAGTTCTCTCCGACCCTCTTCATCGGACTCGGAGGCGCGGGCAGCCGCGTCGTGAACCTTCTCGCCGACAAGCTCACGCGGCACCCGCAGTGGAACCGCCTCAAGGACCTGACCCACTTCGCGGTCATCGACACGAACAAGGACGACCTGTACAAGAACCACGCGGTCAAGCCCGACGCGCGGTTCCTGGTGTCCGCGTTCGACCGTCGCGCGTACGTGAAGCGCAAGCGCGGCGAGCTCGAGCTGCCCGAGGACACGAACCTCACGCAGTGGGTCCATCCCGACTACGACTTCCGGGCCACCCAGGGTGCTGGCGCCGGTCAGATCCGCGTCGAGAGCCGGCTGGGCCTCTACTACAACCTCGAGGACGACCGCGCGGGCATCCGCCGGAAGATCACCCAGATGCTCGACCTCGCGACGCGCCGGGAGAACCCCTGGCGCGACAACGAGCACCGCGTCGTGAACATCTGCATGTACGCGTCGGTGGCGGGCGGCACGGGCTCCGGCGGCTTCCTGCCGATGGCGTACCTCCTCAAGGACCTCGTGCGCGACCACGGCTGGGGCCGGCCGAACCTCGTCGCCACGCTGTCCATGCCGTCCACGTTCCTCGATCGGGTCGAGCGGCAGCTCCACGACGACATCCAGGCCAACGGCTACGCCGCGCTCAAGGAGCTCGAGCTGCTCACGAAGCTCGGCTACCAGGGCCACCCGGACAGCTTCGAGCTCCACTACGACCCCGACGCCAGCTCGGACGCCCGGCGCTTCGTCGAGGAGCGTCCCTTCGCGCTCACCTACATCGTGGACAAGCCCGCCGAGATCAGCCTCGAGCGCTACGAGCACGCCGTCGCGGACGCCGCCTTCCTGCAGATCTTCAGCCCGCTGCTCGGCGCCCAGGCCGGCGAGTACGACAACTACGACAAGCACCAGAAGTCCCTCGCGCTCGACCACTTCGCGGTTCACTACGGCTGCTACGGCACGGCCCTCCTGCAGCTCCCGCGCCGCGACGTGCTCCGCTACGCCGCCCTCCGCTACACCTCGCGTGCCCTCGCGAGTCACCTGGTGTTCGGCGCGGACCATCCAGACTTCCGCGTGCCCTACGGCGAGCCCCGCTTCGAGCGGCTCGACCAGGCCGAGAAGGACCGCATCGCGGACGAGAAGTTCCTCGCCTGGATCGCCTGGCAGGCCGGGCAGGAGGAGGCCGCCGACGAGAAGGGCGTGTTCAGCGCGGTGCACGCGCAGCTCGATCGCCACGGCCGCGCGTGGGCCGACCACTTCCAGGAGCGGCTCCAGGCCATCTTCGACAAGCTCGACGAGCTCATCGACATCGCGCCCGTGAGCCAGGGCGACATCACCACCGGCAACCCCACGCTGTCCCGCCAGCTCGAGGGCCTGCGCCGCGACACCGCGGCATCCCGCAGCCGCGTGATGGGCGAGCTGCTCCAGGCGAGCATCACGGACCTCCGCACCGACCGCTTCTTCGGCCGCCTGTTCGTGGATCTCGAGCTCAACCCGCTCGCCCAGCGCACGTTCCTGGTGCACGTCATCCGGCGCGCGTTCATCAGCCCCTTCCAGGACGACGAGGAAGGCGCGTGGCTCCAGGACGCCGGCGGCAACCCGAGCGATCTGAACGGCGACGGCGTGGCCCGCGAGGTCAAGGAGGCCGAGCAGCACCTCCAGGCCACCGCCGAGCAGGGGCTCATCGGCCGCATGTTCTCGAGCGAGAACAAGGAGTTCAACAAGGCCAAGCGCCGCGCCGTCCAGCTCTTCGACCGGCTGGCCGACGATCAGCGCGACTTCCTGAAGCGCACGTTCTGGCGGAGCTACGAGGGCGAGCTGCGCCTCGCCGTGGAGGCCCGGCTGGGCTCGTTCCGCAAGGTGGCCGAGATCGCCAGCGAGCAGGCACGCGACGCCGCGGACGGCGCCGAGCGCTTCCGGCGGGACCCCGGAGCGGACCCCTCCTCCGACATCGCGCGCTTCTACCTCGACACCGAGGTGATGCGGAACGACCGCGCGGGCGATCGCCTCTGGGACCGCCTGTACACCCACCTCCTCGATCGCTCCGCGTACTTCGACGATCAGCGCATCTTCCAGGTGGTCAGCGAGGCCTTCGCGCCCGCGCGGGACGACGACACCGGACGCGTGCGCTCGCGCGACGCCACCGAGATCGTGGCGAACGTCCGGGAGCGCCTGGAGGCCGAGGGCACCGAGGTGTTCGAGGTCGCGCTGCGCGAGCTGGACCTCCAGCGCGCCCTCGATCTCGAGGCCCGCTACACCGTGCTCGAGGAGCGCGGGACGAAGCTCGCCGACCTCGACCAGCGCGGCCGCCAGGAGGCCGTGGACAGCGTGGACCGCGACGAGGTGCGCCGCCGCACCCTCGACAAGCTCCAGCGCGTGGCCGACGAGTGCGTGACGCTCGCCCACCTCGACCGGGCTCGGGTGGGTGTCGACAGCACCGTGGTGCCGGCACGCATCTTCTACGCCGGCGTCGCACCGGCCTACGACACCGACGAGCCCGACAGCCTGGGGCGCCTGCTGCGCCAGGTCGCGAGCGACGTGGACTTCGTGCAGGGCTGGACCGAGCCCGACGCCATCGTGCTCTACCGCGCCATGCTCGGCATCCCCCTGTACTTCTTCAAGCGCGTGACCGACGAGCTGTTCACCTCCTACAAGAAGGTGGATGCGCGCTCCAACCGGAGCTACCCGCTCCACATCGACGCGCAGTTCGAGAACGGGGGCGCACCGAACCTCGACCCCATGGAGCTCAAGGCCGCCCGAGAGAAGGCCCAGCGGGACGACGAGGCCCGGAAGGCCGCAGCCAGCCGCGACGCACGGCTACGCGGGTTCACCCTCTGCGCCATGCTCGGCACCATCGTGAAGGACGACGACGGGTACCGCTGGGAGATGCGCGGCTTCGGCAAGCCCCTCGCGCCGCGGCGTGCCGACGCGGCCGAGGCCTTCTGGCAGCTCGACCCCACCCTGCGGAACGACATGGTGGACGCCGCCGAGCGCACGATGACCCAGCGCTCCGTGGAGAAGCCCGACCGCGTCCGCCTCGTGGAGTCCCTGAAGGCCCACCGGGAGACCCTGTCGGGCCTCTACTACCAGGCCATCGCCGAGGAGCGTGAGGCCGAGAAGCGCTTCCTCGACGAGGAGCGCCGGGTGGTCGACGGGATGATCGGGGCCCTCGAGGGTTGAGCGGGCTCGCCAACGCGCTCGTGATCGTCGGGCTGGGCCCCTGCGGGCTGCGCATCGCGCGCGACCTCGAGGGCACCGCGGACGCCATCGCGACGCCGACCTCCCCACCTCACGCCGCGGTGGCGACGCTCGACGGGGGTGCGCTGGGCCGTCTGTTCGCCGCGAAGGCCGCCGGCCTGCTGGAGGCGGGCGCCGGTCGTGCGCACGGGCAGGCGCGCCTGGACATCGTCGTCGTCGCGGACGCCAGCGAGCTCGACGAGGACGGGCTGGTGGGCGCTCTCCGATCCATCACGGACGTGCTGGCCGACGACTTCCCGGTGCTCTTCCCCCCGGGCGCCCCCCCCGAGCAGCGGTCGGTGTGGGCCACCCTCGTGCTCGGCACTCCACCCCTGGTGGCCACTCCGCAGGGCCAGGCCTTCGCGTCGCTCCTGGCCGCGATGGACGCCGCCCGCCCCACGCTGCGGCATCCCGCGGTCGCCCGGTGCCTGCTGCTCCCGCGCCAGACCACGAGCGGCCGCCTGTCGGACGACGGTCTGGAGGCCGCGCTGCGCGCCACGGTGCAGACGCTGTTCATGAGCGGCTGCCGGGACGACGACCGGGTGCGGTCCGCCCTGGCGCACCGCGCGGACACCGCGTGGATCGGCACGGTGGCGGTGGCCACGAACGAACTGCCGGTCGCCCGTCTCCGCGCGTACGCCCGCTGGCGGCTGGCGCTCTCGGGTCTCGACGTGCTGCTCGAGCAGGCCGAGCAGCCCACCACCGACCCCAGCCGCGCGGAGGCCCTCCGCCAGCAGCTCGACCCCGACGGGCTCCTGGAGGACTTCACCAGCGGCGAGCCCGCCCAGAAGGTGCGTGCGCGGGCCGCCCGGATCTCGGGCGCCGAGGACCACCTCCCCGAGGCGTGGTCCGTCTCGCTCACCGAGCGCCCCATGGACGTGCGCGCGCGATTCCGGGTGCTGTTCGAGCCCATCGCCAAGCCGTGGAGCCGCCGGATCGACCCCACCAGCGACCCCGACCACCACGCGATGCTCCGGCTCGTCGACCAGGTCGAGGCGGACACGCTCGGCGCGGTCGACCGCAAGCTCACGGCGCTCCTCGACGAGCAGCTCGAGCCCACGACCGCGCTCCGGGTGCTGCCGTCCCTCGAGCACGCCCTCAAGCAGGTCGCCCACGCCCTCGACGAGGAGCTCGCCCACGCCATCGAGCCCCTGCCCTCGCCCGAGCCGCCCGCCCCTCCCGACGACCCCGGTCTCCACACCCTCGAGCGCGTGATCGACGGTCGGCCGGGCCTGGCCTCCACCTGGCCCGTGCTCCTGGCCCTCACCGGCGGGGTGACCGCCGTGATCGTGCTCTTCGTGAGCTGGCTCGTGGTGCCGCCGCCCGCCGGCATCTCCAGCACCCCGGTTCCCCCGACGTCCACGGAGGCCTGGGCCGTGGGTCTGCTCCTCGGGATGCTCGTCGCCGGCGTCTGGCAGATCGGCGTGCTCTGGTCCTGGCGGGCCGACGCGCGGGAGCAGCTCACCAAGCGGACCCACGAGCTGGACGCCGCCTGGAAGCGCGGGGGGGCCGGCCAGGAGCGCGAGCAGGCCGAGCGGCTCCTCGCGGTGCGCCGCCGACGCACGGCCCACGACCTGCGCCGGCGCTACCAGTCCGCCCTCGAGCGTCTGGGAGGCCTCCGGGCCGCCATCCGCCAGTCCCGGAACGCCGCCTCCACGGCCCTGGCCGACCTCCGCGTGCGCATCGGCGCGCTCCCGTCCCAGGACGACCTGTCCGGCCTGGTGGGCACCGACAGCCCGCTGCATGGGTCCCTGGTGGGTCCCGAGGTCCTCGCCCAGCGGCTCGAGGGGGCGGGCTCCCATCGCGATCTCCAGCGCTGGGCGGCCCAGATCCTCACGGACACCTGGCCGGCCAGCGGGGGCATCGAGGTGGACCTGCCGTGCCTCGACACGGCCCGCCTGCTCGCGGCCTGCGACCAGGCGCTGGGCCCTCTCGACGCGTCCACCCTCCTCGGCGGTGAGGCGGAGACGGCGACGAACGCGCGGTCGTTCGTGGCGCGGGCGGTCCCCGCCCTCGGCTTCGGTGTGACGCCGCGCGACGTGCACGGTGACCCCGTCGCCGGCCTGGGGCGGAGCCGGGTGCTGCTCGTGGCCCCGTCCGGCCTGCGGGGAGGCGTAGAGGGCGCGCTCGCCGACAGCCCCGTGCAGCTCGAGCCCCTCTGGACCGGGGCCGCCGTGCCCTGGATGTCGCTCCTGGCCGTGTGGGACGGGTTCTCGGCCGATCAGGTCGTGCGGGGGATGGGACGATGATCGCGGCCGGCATCCTGCACCCGCAGTCCTGGCACTGGAACGTGCTCGCCTGGCTCACGGGCTTCCTGATCGTCCTGATCGGCGCCGTGGGTGCCCTCCTGGTGACGGTCGCCCTGCGCTCGGGCCGCGGATCCCCGCTGCAGCGGAGCTTCTTCGCGTTCGGTCCCGCGGCGTTCGCACCCGCGATCTTCTTCGTGTTCCTGCGGCTCGTGCAGCTCGTCGAGCCCGCCTTCGGCCCGGGCCCCCAGCACTGGCTCATCGGCTGGCTGCCGGGCCACGCGAACGACTTCGTGCACCCGTACGACACGCTCGTGGCCGTGCACCTCTTCTCGGCCGGCGTCACGGCGGTGTTCGCCGTGCTGGTCGCCCTGCTGTTCCCGCCGAACCCGTCCAGGCGCTGGACCCCCGCCCTTCCGGGCCGGACGGTCGCCGCCGTCCTGCTCGGGGGTTGCGCGCTGCTGGTGCCGTTCCTCGCCTGGCGGGTGTACACCGTGGACGCCGACACCGCGCGGCTCCTCGAGTGGGTCGGGCTCCTGCCGGTGTTCATGGTGGCGGTGGCCCTCCGCGCCCAGGCGGTGCTCCCGCCTCCCCCGCCCCCCGTCGTGCGCGTGGAGGCCGACGCCCCACCGGCGCCCGTGCCGGACTTCCGGAAGGCCTGGGTGAGCGCGGGGCTCCTGAAGGACGACGCCAAGCCCCTCCGCCGCATCGCGGCCCGTGAGACCGGGGATGCCGCCGGCGAGCGCGCCCAGCGCGCCTGGGTCGCGATCGACGCGCCCGGGTCCGCACCCGGCTCCCTCGACACCCTGCTCGACCGCCTGCCCACGTCGCGCGACCTGTTCGTGCTCGGCGATGTGCCCGCGGAGGCCGAGCACGCGCTGCTCACCGCGCTCTTCGCGGATCTCGTGGGCTCGGGTGGGCTCCGGGTCCTCGTGGTGCACCCGCGTCCACAGTCCCTCGTGGACGGTCTGTCGGCCGCCCTGGTCCGGGCGCGCACCTGGGACTCGGGCGCCTTCGTGTGCGGAGCGGACGCCCTGCAGGAGGCCATCGCGGGCCACCAGCTCCCCGCGTTCACGGCCGTCACGGTGGACGACTTCGCCTCCCGCTTGATCCGCATGGTGGCCCTGGAGGGCCGCGGGTGGGCCCGGGGCCTCGATCTGGTGGTCGTGCACCGTCCGGATCTCGGCACCCCCATCGAGGTCACGCACACCGCCTTCGCGTTCCGCCGATGGCACCTCGCCGTGCGCACGTGGGTCCGGCCCCCTGCCCTGGTCACCGTCCCGGACACCCCCGCCCACCGTGCGTTCGCCGAGCGTCTCTTCCCCGGTCGCGACGTGCACCGTGTGCGCTACGAGCCCCGCACCGTCGGCGAATCCGTGGCCTGGCCAGGTCACGAGCCGCACCCGGACGCCGCCGTCCCGTGGCTGGCCCGCGCTGCGGAGGTCGTCACGGCCCTCGGTCACGAGGTGGGCGCCATCGACCCCTCCGGTCGCTGGAGCCGTGACGTCGTGCCGCGCGGAGCCACCCTGCGCCGCGAGCCGTCCTGGCAACACCACGCGAGCGTCGCGGACTTCGCCCCCGGCGACCTCGTGGAGGCGGCGGGCTCCATCGGGAACCGCCTGCCCGCCCCCTCCACCCACGTGTCCCTCTGGGCCCTGCCGCACGACCCGGTGGCGCGGTTCCTCCACCCCGGCCGTCTCGACGCCCTCACCCGGGAGGGCCGTCTGCCCCGACCCGCCCCGGTGGTGGGGACGCGAAACCGGTTCCTGCGCCTGGCCCACCTCGACGTCGCCCTGCGGGAGGCCGCCACCGACGAGCTCTCCCTGCGGGCGGCCTTCGGCGACGACCTCGTGGACTTCCGTCTGCGCACCACCTCCGATCCCGCGAGCCGCAGCACGAGCCACAGCGCCTGGCGGGAGCACGGCGAGATCGTGCGTTCGCCCCACCTGCGCGGCTCGGCGACCTCGGCGCGACCGCGCACCCACACGGTCACCAGCGACACCGTGGAGGTCGTGGAGGACCGCACGGGCGAGGTGCTGGCCGAGGTGGACGCGCGCACCGCGAGCACCCGCTTCTACCCGAAGCGCGTGTTCTCCGTGGGCGACCGTCAGTTCGTCGTGCCCATGCACGCCTTCGACTCCGGGCGCCGCAAGCTCCGCGTGGAGCTGGCGAGCGAGCGCGACCGCGTCACGCGGCCGGTGATGTCGTTCGAGCTCGAGGTGCGCCGGGTGACCGTGGAGCGCGTGACCCGCCGGCACGGCACGTTCCAGATGCACACCACGAGCGCCGAGTGCCTCGTGACCGAGCGGGTGCACGCCGCCTGGGTGCCCGGGCGCGATCAGGAGGAGCGCTTCGACGTCGTGGAGTCCGCCTTCGACTCAGAGGTGCGCTTCGTCTTCCCCGAGAAGGCCACCAAGGGTCTGGGCCTGTTCCACCTCGCAGCGGTCGTGGAGGCGCTCCTGCCCGTGTTCCTCCGCTGCTCGCCGCACGATGCGGCCGTCATCCCCGTGCGGGCGGGCTTCGTGCCGGGCATGGGTGCGGGGATCGCCGTGGTGGACCGGTTCATCGGCGGCATGGGCTTCGCTTCGGCCCTCGACGACACCAGCGTGCACGAGCTCCTCGTCTGGAGCCGCGCGATGCTCTTCGAGTGCGGGTGCATGGACGGGTGCGAGAAGTGCACGCCTCCCCAGGTGCTCCGCGTGGGCGCCGCGAAGCAGGAGGTGCTCGCATTCCTGGACGGCCTCTAGGCGAGGACGTCCGGGCGGCCGGGGAGCGTCACGCGCCAGGCGGGACGTTCACCTTCGTGGGCTGGGACCACGCCGAGAGCGACGTCTGGCGGGTCTCGGGCGACGTCGTGGTGTACGTGAAGCGCCACCGGACCCGCGAGAAGCTCGTCCGCGAGCACCGCGCGTACCGCGACTGGATGCCCCTCCACCCGGGCCGCCACCCGCGGCTGCTCGAGGCCACCGACACCCTGCTCGTGATCTCGGAGGTGGAGGGCGAGCCCGTGCAGGACGCGTCTCCCGACGTGCACCGCCAGGCGGGCCGGTGGATCCGGGCGCTCCACGACCTCCCCTTCGAGGACGCGGACTCCCTGCCCCTCGCCCACGCCATGACGCGCCGCGCAGCCTGGCTCGACCGCGCCGCCCACCTCGTGGATCCCACCGCCATCGCCCGTGCGCGCGGAACGCTCGGCCTGTTCGAAGGCACGGTGCGCGTGCCCTGCCACCGCGACTACAGCCCCCGGAACTGGCTGGTGGATGCGCGGGGCACCCTGGGCGTGATCGATCTGGAGCACACGCTCGGGGATCTCTGGCTCGCCGACGTCGTGAAGCTCGCGTCGGGCGACTGGGTGGATCGGCCCGACCGCGAGGCCGCGTTCTGGGAGGGCTACGGCCGCACGCCCGACGCGCGCGAGCGTCAGCAGCTCGACGCCCTGGTGATCCTCACGGCGATCAGCACGATCGGATGGGCCCGGCAGCACCACGACGCCGCCTTCGAGGCCGAGGGGCGCGCGATCCTGGAGCGCGCGCTCAGGTGCTCATGAGCAGGAGGCCGAGCACCACGCCCAGGAACACCATCCCGCCCATGAAGACGAAGAGCACACCCACGCCGACGACGACCATCCACGGCTCGATGCCGGGACCCGAGCGCGGTGCGGGGAGACCCGGCGGCGGACGCGACGGGCGCGGAGCGGCAGTCGCCGTGGCCAGATCGTCGACCGGACCCTCGAGGGTGGTGGCGGCATCACCGCGCTCCGTCTCGACGGGCGCGGGCTCGGGTGCGGGCGGGACGTAGTCCGGGTCGAAGGGATCCGACTTGTCGCCCGCGACGATCACGGCGACCGTGATGTTGTCGTGGCCTCCCCGCTCGTTCGCGAGGTTGACCAGGATCTCGGCGGCCTCGTCGGCGGTACGCCCGGAGACGAGCTTGGCGATCTCCCAGTCGTCCGCGAGGTCGTGCAGGCCGTCCGAGCAGAACACCAGCACGTCGTTCTCGGAGAGCACCAGGGGCTCCGCGAGCACGTCCGGGACGAGCGCGTTGCCGTCCGCCATGCGGCTGTGCCCCAGAGCCCGCGTGAGCATCCCGGCCTCGGGATGCGTGCGCCCGGCCTCCTCGGTGATCTCCCCCCGATCGATGAGCGTCTGCACGCGGGTGTGATCCAGCGTGCGCCAGACCATCTGCCCACGACGCACGTGGTAGAGCCGGGAGTCGCCGATCAGGCCGACGTGGACCTGGTTTCCGCGGAGGATGCCCGACACGCCCGTGGTGCCCATCCCCCGGGTACCCGACCGCCGGCCCTCGTCCATGATGGCCTCGTTGACCTCCAGGAAGCCGTGGTAGAGCCGGCTGCGCGGATCGGCGTCCGCGTCTCGGGCCACGGCGTCCTCGAGGACGCGCACGGCGAGACCGCTGGCGACCTCACCTGCCTCGTGACCGCCCATTCCGTCGGCCACGATCACGAACAACGACCCGTCGTCGAGCCACGCGTGCCCGTGAGAGTCCTCGTTGTTCGAGCGCACCTGCCCGACGTCGGTCTTCACCGCGATGGAGAGAGGAAAGCCGAAGCTGCGACGGGTCTCGGTCACCGCGACAGTCTACACGTTGCGAGGTTGCGCGTCCGCCTCATGCGTCCGCCATGGCTGCGCGTACCGAATCGTCCTGCATCACCCAGAGCGTCCAGCCGCCCGTGAGCACGCCGACTGCGCAGCACGCATTGCAGCAGGGCAGCATCGCCGCCACCGCGCCTGCATAGACGACGGTTGGCGAACGCAGCGCCCGGAGCCGGAGACCCGCGAGCACGGTGAGCCCGGCAGCCGCGAGCCCTGCGCAGAGCCAGAGCACCACGGGGAGGGTGCTCATGGAGGCCGTGATCAGGAAGCTCGCGACATCGGTGTCGAGAGACGCGAGGAAGGCCGGCACCAACGACGCCAGCTGGGCGAGCAGGCCGAGCCCTCCGGTGAGCAGCGACAGCACCCCTGTGAGGGCCAACAACAGACCCGGGAGCGCGACGCGGTCGTGCACTTCGCTCAAGCGATGACCTCCGGGCGCCATCCTACCGGAAGATCGCGTCCAGGAAAGGCAGTCCGTTCTGCGTCTCGCCCACGGACTCCCCGAGCTGGAGCCGCTGACCGAGCAGGTAGGCGTCGTAGGCCGCGATGAACGCGAACACATAGAGCATGCCGAGCGTGCAGGTGCCGCCGAGGAGCACGATGCACCACGCGATGACCGCCTTCCGCTTCTGCCCCATCCACCAGTACCCGGCGCCGCCGAAGCCCAGGAGGTTCGCGAGGCCGAAGTGGAAGGGGTTGGCCTCCGGCACGCGGATCAGCTCGCCCATCTGCGGACCCCCTACAGGACCAGGTCGACCCAGGCCGGGTAGAGCGGCACCACGCCGTCTTCCGGCACCACGATCGCGACACCGTGCTCCACGACGTACTCGTCCGACAGGTCGTAGCCGTAGGCGAGATCGTACCGCCCCGCGGGCACGCCGAAGAACGCGAACCGGCCACTGGCCCCGGTGCGGGTGGCGGCGGGGTCGTAGACCCCCTCGTCGTCCAGGTAGCAGGCGGGGATCTCCACGCCGTCCGAGCCGTAGAGGAACGCCCAGGCGTTGTTCAGGCTCGGCGACACGCCCTGGTCGTCGGTGACCCCGAAGATCCGGATCTCGCCGGGGACCATGGCGCCGGGTACCGAGCAGGCCCCGAAGGCCGTGCGGGCCTCGAAGCTGGCGAGGGTGGGCCAGGCGAAGATCTCGCCCTCGGGCACCTCGAGGGGCCCGATGCCGACGTGCCCGCTGAAGTGGGCCGCCTCGAAGCCGGGGCCATCGACGCGCGCGACGAGGTTCTCGCCCTCGATGCCCGTGACCTCGAACGTTCCGTCCGGCCCGATGGGCCCGGAGGAGATCACCTCCAGATCCGTGTCGAGGATCGAGACGGTGCCCTCCGTCGCCACGCCGTCTCCCTCGTAGGGTCCGACGTTGATCACGCCGGAGATGGGCTGGTAGCGGGTCGGCTGGCAACCGGACAGCGCGAGGACGATCAGGGCGGAGCGGATGGTCAAGGTGCCTCCCGATCCCTGGTGTAGCCCGAGGGCGGTTCGTTCACACCAGCGACGCGAGGAGACCCCGGCTCTTCAGCTCCCGCCGTGTGTGGTGCTGGACCAGGTCGGAGAGCAACCACCCGCCCGGAGACGGCAGCTCCAGGGTCTCGAAGAGCGGTGTGCGCCGCAGGACCTCGAGGGCCGCCAGGTGGGCGGTCGTGGTGGGCACCCCGGCCCCGCACGCCGCGTGGGCTGCACCGCTCTCCCAGCCGAACACGACGGGGTCCTCGAGGGGCTCGCGACACCCCGCGCAGTGCGTGAGGCTCGGGAGCACCCCGGCGAACGTCAGGGCCTTGGCCTCGAGCGCGATGCGGCTCGCCGGACCCGCGACGGGGTCGAGCTCCAGCAGCTCCAGGAACACCACGAGCAGGCGGGTCAGCCGGGGCTCGGGCATGTCCTCCCCGGCCAGCCGCGCGACGACCTCGCACCCGTACGCGAGCAGGGCGATCCGGTCCAGATCGCTGCGGGCGCGGTCGGGCGCCTTCACGAGCTCGATGGAGTCGATGCGGACGAGCGCTCCCCTGCCCCGCGCCGGGATCACCCGAACCCGCGTGCCGAGCTCCAGCAGCCCGCCGTACCGCTTTCGGGACGCGCGCGCCCCGCGCGCCACCAGGTCGAGCCGGCCGCGCTCGGCGGTGAGGAAGCGCACGATCCGGTCGTTCTCGCCGAGGTCCGCGTGCCCCACCACGACGGCCGTGAGGGGCTCCAACGTCAGAGGCCGAGCATCGCGCGGGCGACGTTGAAGTAGATGAGCACCGCGAGGATGTCGACGGACGTGGTGACGAACGGCCCCGTGGCGATGGCGGGATCCGCGCCCATCCGGCTCAGCAGGACGGGGATGGCGCCCCCGATGGCGCTGGCGGCCGCGATGGACAGGCAGACGGACATGGCGACCGCCGCGCCGATCTCGATGCCGAACCTCACGCCACCGTACGTACCGAGCAGGGTGGCGAACAGGAGCCCGAGGAGGATGCCCACCTGGGCCTCCTGGAACACGAAGCGGAAGCCCCCGCCGAGCTGGACGTGGCCTGTCGCGAGCCCGCGCACGGCCACCGTGGCGCTCTGGATCCCGACGTTGCCGCCCATGCCCATGATGACGGGGATGAAGCCCGCCAACACCGCGACCGTGGCCAGGGTCGCCTCGTAGATGCCGATGATCTCGGCCATCAGGATGCCGCCGACGAGCGTGGCCATGAGCCATCCCGCGCGCCGGAGGGACTGCTGGAAGGCGCCCTGGGACGGCCCCTCGCTCATGCCGGCCATGAGCATCATGTCCTCGGCGGCCTCGTCCTCGATGACGTCCAGCACGTCGTCGACCGTGATGATGCCGAGGATGCGGCCGTTCCTGTCCACCACCGGCACGGCGAGCAGGTCGTAGCGGGCCACGAAGCGCGCCACCTCTTCCTGGTCGGTGCGCGGGCCGACCTGGATGACCTCACGGGTCATCAGGGCCACGAGGGGTGTGTCCGGGGCGTGCGTGAGCAGCGAGCGCAGGCTCGTGACGCCGACCAGGCGCTCCTCGCCGTCCACGCAGTAGACGTAGTGCACCGCCTCCAGCTCCTCGTGCTGGCGCTGCAGGCTCGCGATGGCCTCCCCGCACGTGGCGGTCTGGCGCATCTTGAACGCGAGCGGGCTCATGATGCCGCCCGCGGAGTCGCTGGGCCACTCGAGCAGGTCGCGCACGTCGGCGTCCTCGCTCTCGAGCTGGTTCAGCACGCGGTCGCGGAGGTGGTCGGGCAGGTTCTCGACGATGTCGGTGGCGTCGTCGGGCTCCATGCGCTCGAGGAGCTCGACCACCAGGCCCTCCTCGGCGTTCTCGAAGAACTGCCGCGCGAACTCGTCGCTGACGTTGGCGAGCACCGTGGCCGCGTAGTCCATGTCGTCGATCAGCCCGATGAGCCGGCGCTGCTCGGCCCACGTGAGCATCTCCATGGCCGCAGCGAGGTCTTCGGGGCGCGTGCGGGCCAGGAGCTTGCGGATGCCCCCGGCGGCCTCGCGGCGGACCAGGCGGCGGAGGAGGGCCTCGGTGCGCTGGTTGATGCCGGCCATCTCAGGCCCCCTGGTCGTCGACGAACTCGAGGCGCCGCGGCGCGTCCTGCCGTCCCTGGGGCACGATCGTGCGCCCGTTGTACTGGATGCGGACCGCGTCCACCGAGCCCACCTCGACCTCGATGTGGTCGTAGGCCTCGAAGGTCTGGCTCTCCCCGCCCGTCAGCACGGTGTCGAGCGCGGGCTGCCCGTCGATCCACGCCTTCACGGACACGTTGCGCTCGGCCACGATCTCCACGACCTGATCGCGGACCCTCGGAGCCGGCGGGGCGGTGATCTCGGCGGGGACGGAGCCCCAGCGCTGCCAGGCGAACAGCCCGATCACCAGGAACATGGCCCCGAGACCGATCGCCCGCACCACCCCGAGCGGGACGACGGGTGCCGGGATCTCCGGAGCCTCGATGGGCTCCTCGACACCGAGCTCCTCGCAGAGGGTCCGGATCCAGGCCGCGCGCCATGGACCCTCGGGGAGCGCGTCGTGGCGGTCCTCTTCGAGGGCGCGCAGGTGCTCGACCCCGATGCGCGTGCGTCGGGCGAGGTCGTCCAGGCTCCAGCCCCGCGACTCGCGGGCCTCCTGGAGCTGCCGGCCGATCGAGCTCACCCGAGGTACCCGCGCACCAGGAGGTCCAGCTCGGCGCGCTTGGCGGGGTCGACGGCGCCAGGCGACGTGAGGATGGCGTTCTTCAGCGCCCTGTGTGCCTTCACCTCGCCCTCGTGGGCCGCCACGAGCGGCACCACGGCGCGGAGGACGCGTCGGGCGAGCGCCACGTTCTTCAGGAGCACGTCGATCACCTGCTCGACGGAGACGTTCCCGTGGTCGGGGTGCCAGCAGTCGTAGTCGGTGGAGAGGGCCAGCGTGGCGTAGGACATCTCGGCCTCGCGGGCCAGCTTGGCCTCCGGGAGGTTGGTCATGCCGATGACGGCCGCCCCCCAGCGCCGGTAGAGGTTCGACTCGGCGCGCGTGCTGAACGCGGGTCCCTCCATGCAGAGGTAGGTGCCGCCGTCGTGCGCGGTGGCCCCCTCGGCCTTCGCGGCCTTCAGGAGGTAGCCGCGGAGCACGGGGCACACGGGGTCGCCGAAGGAGATGTGGGCGACGATGCCCTCGTCGAAGAACGTGGACGCGCGACCCCGCGTGCGATCGATGAACTGGTCGACCAGCACGACGTGGCCGGGGGCGATCTGCTCCTGGAGCGAGCCCACGGCGCTGACGCTCACGAGCCACTTCACCCCGGCTTCCTTCAGGGCCCAGATGTTGGCGCGGTACGGGACCTTGCTGGGCGAGAGCACGTGCCCGCGCCCGTGGCGCGCCAGGAACACGAGCTCGGTCTCCCCGATGCGGCCGCGCACCAGGGGTGCGGAGGGCGCGCCGTACGGGGTGTCGACCGTCTCCTCCCGGACGTCTTCCAGGCCGTCCAGGTCGTAGAGCCCGCTGCCGCCGAGGATGCCGATCACGTGTGCCATGGGACCTCCCTGCCGGCGGCTATCACGTGCGCCCGGGGGACGCGCCCCGGCGTCAGAGCTGTGCGGCCAGCACGCCACCCATGCGCGCGCGACCGAGCTGCCCGCACGCCGCGCTGATGTCGAGCCCCCGCGTGGTGCGCACGGAGCAGCCGAGCCCGCGCGACACGAAGTAGTGCTGGAACGCCTTCACGGTGGCGGCGTCCGGGCACTTGAGGTCGCGGTAGTGCTCGTTCTCGTTGTACGGGATGAGGTTCACCTTCGCCGGGATGCCGCGCAGCAGCTCGAACAGCCGGGCCGCGTCGTCCAGCGTGTCGTTGAAGCCCGCGAACATCACGTACTCGAAGGTGATGCGCTTGCCCGGGGGCAGCGGGAAGGCGCGGGCGGCATCCATGAGCTCGGCCAGGGAGTGCTTGCGCGTGATCGGCATGATTTGCAGGCGCTGCTCCTCGGTCGTGGCGTTCACGCTGATGGCGAGGTTCACCGGGAGCGCCGCCGCCAGCTCGGCCATCTTGGGGACCAGCCCCACGGTGGACACGGTGACCTTGCGGTGGCTGAAGTTGAGCCCGTGGTCGTCGAGCAGGATCTCGAGGGCCGGGATGAGGTTCTTCAGGTTGTGGAGCGGCTCGCCCATCCCCATGAACACGAGGTTGGTGATGCGCACGCCCTCGGGCAGCGTGCGCTGCACCTGGAGCGCCTGGTCGGCGATCTCGCTGGCTGTGAGGTGGCGCTTGAGCCCCATGTCGCCCGTGACGCAGAAGTGGCAGGCCATCGCGCAGCCCACCTGCGAGCTCATGCAGAGCGTGAGACGGTGGCCGTCCGGGATGAGCACGCTCTCGATGCGGTAGCCGTCGTGGAGCTTCCAGAGGAACTTCCGCGTGCCGTCCGCCGAGTCGAGCACGACGTCCGCCTCGAGGGTGGGCAGCACCGCCCGCTCGGCGAGGCGCTCGCGGGTGGCGCGGGCCACGCCGTCCATCTGCGCGAAGTCCGTGACGCCGTCCTGCCAGAGGCGCTTGAACACCCGAACCGCGCGGCCGGCGTCGTCACCGAGCTCGTCGACCATCCATCGCGTGAGCGCGTCGCGCGACAGACACTTCACATCCACACGGTCCATGCGCCGCTCCTCTGCCCGACGTACCCTATCCGTCGAGCCGGGTGTATGCTGCCGGCCCGGAGGTCGGATGTCGCTCGCCCAGCTCAACGCAGCCCTGAACGCGGTGCCGTTCCTGAACACGCTGGGCATCCGCGTCGAGGAGTCGCGGCCCGGTCACGTGGTGCTGCGCCTCCCCCACTCCCCCGCCATCTGCAACCACGCCGGCGCCATCCACACGGGTGCCGTGTTCACCGTGGGCGAGCTGGCGGGCGCGGTGGCGCTCGCGACCCATCCGGAGCTGGCGAGGCGGAAGCACCTCCAGAAGTCCACCAAGGTGAAGTACTACCTGCCCTCCACGAAGGACGTGACGGCACACGCCACGGTCACGCCCGAGATGGTGGAGGCGGTCGCCCAGGGTGCCGCGGCCATCGAGCTGCCCATCAAGGTGCTCGACGGCCATGGTCAGGACGTCGCGGAGCTCGCGAGCCGCTTCGCGTTCAAGTAGCGGCCCGCAGGCGCTGCGCGAGCCAGGTGTTCCGTCGGCCCTCGTCGGCCTGCTGCACCGCGCGGTACCAGGCCCGTGAGGTCCCGAGCACACACAGGAACGACCGCGCCCGGGTGACGGCGGTGTAGAAGAGGTTCCGGCGCAGCATCAGCCCATGGCTCGGATGCAGGACCAGGACGACGGCCGGGTACTCGCTGCCCTGCGACTTGTGCACGGTGACCGCGTACGCCAGCTCGATCATGGCGAGGTCGTCCCAGGGGACCAGGACCTTCGAGCCGTCGAAGTCGATGTGCACGCCCTCGCTCCCCCGGCCCATCACGAGCCCGAGGTCGCCGTTGAAGATCTCGAGGTCGTAGTTGTTCTTCACGCAGATGACGCGGTCGCCCTCCAGCAGCGGGCGCTCCCCTTCGCGCACGGGGGTCGACCCTCCGTTCAGCTCGCGCTGGAGGAGCCGGTTGAGCTCGACCACCCCGAGCGGGCCCTTGCGGGTGGGGGCGAGGACCTGGATGTCCGCGGGACCGAAGCCGTTGGCGGGCAGGCGGTCCTTCACGATGCGGAGGAGCGTGGACCGAAGCGCCGTGGGGTCGTCGCGCTCCAGGGTGTAGAAGTCGCCACCGTGCGGGAGACGCGGTACCTCCCCGCGCCGGATGGCATGGGCGGCCTCGACGATCTGGGAGCCGTCCGCCTGCCGGTGCACCACCTGCAGCCGCACCGTGGGGACCGCACCCGACGCGATGATGTCGCGCAGGATCTGGCCCGGCCCGACGCTCGGGAGCTGGTCGGCGTCACCCACGAGCACGAAGCCGAAGCTCTCGCCGGGGTACGGGAGGGCCTCCAGCAGGGCCCGGAAGAGCGGGAGGTCGATCATGGACGCCTCGTCCACGATGAGCCCGGAGCCTTCCAGGGGGTTCGAGACGTTCCGCTGGAACCCGCCCTCACCCGGGTTGTACTCGAGCAGCCGGTGGATCGTGCTGGCCGGACGCCCGGTGGCCTCCTGGAGCCGCTTGGCCGCACGACCCGTAGGGGACGCGAGCAGCCAGTCGTCCGCACCGACGGCCCGCAGCAGCACGCGGAGCAGGGTGGTCTTCCCGGTGCCCGGGCCACCCGTGACCACGACCACCCCTCCGTTCAGCGCGGCCCGCACGGCCTCCCGCTGGCTCTCGTCGAGCACGAGCCCCTCGGCGGACTCGGCGGCCACGACGCGGTCGCCCCGATCGAACACGAGGGCCCCCTGGGTGGACGCGCGCGCCTGGAGCTCCCGGGCCACGAAGGTCTCGGCGTCGAAGAGCGGGCCGTACCAGATCCGCTCGCTCTCCCCGTCGCGCTCGCGCACGATCTGCCCGGCGGCCTCGCCAGCCTCGAGGGCCTCGTTCACCCCAGCTGTGGGGACGCCGAGCCGGTCGACCTCGAAGAGGAGCTCCTCGTGGCGGAGGAAGCAGTGGCCGTCCTGGGTGCACTTGTCGAGACAGTGGACGACGGCCGCACGCACGCGGTCCGGATGGTCCTCCGGGAGCCCCTGCTCGCGGGCGAGCTGGTCGGCGGTGCGGAACCCGATGCCCGGGATCTCCTCCGCCAGACGGTACGGCTCGCGCCGCACGACCTCGGCGGTGCGGTCCCGGTAGCGACGGCGGATCCGCTCGATGAGCCGGGGGGACAGACCGAGCCCGCGCAGCGTGATCAGGAGCGACCGGCCGTCGACCTCGGCCGCCCAGCGCTCCCGGATGACCTTCACGCGCTTGGACCCGATCCCCTCGATGTCCGCGAGCTTCTCGGGCTGGTTGGTCAGCACGTCGAGCGCGCCCATGCCGAAGGCGTCCACGATGCGTCCGGCGATCTTCTTCCCCACCCCCGGGATGCCCGCCGACTCCAGGTAGAGCCGCAGGCCATGCTCCGTGCGTGGGCTGCCGTGGAGCCAGCCGACCGCGCGGAACTGGCGTCCGTGCACGGGGTGGGACTCGTACCGGCCCTCCAGCGACACGAACGTACCGGGCTCGCTCTCCGCCAGGAGCGAGAGGTCGCCGACCGCCGTCAGCGACTCGCCGTTCACCTCCAGCAACAACACGGCGTACGCGCTGTTGGCGCTGGACCAGAGCACCCGCTGGAGGCGGCCTTCGATCCACTCGACGGGCCCGGCCTCCCCGGTCAATGGGCTGCGTAGACCTCGAAGTGCTCGGGGTGGAAGTGCCCCATCGCCCGCACGATGACGCGCTTGCCGAGGGTCTGCTCGATGGTCTCGAGGTCCTGGTAGCGCGCGCCGTAGAGGAGGTCGGCGATGGCGGGCGTGGTGTTCACGTAGATCGCGCTGGCCCCGTTGGAGCGGTGGCACTCACGCCGGACCTCGCGGAGGATGTCGAAGGCGAGGGTGGACTTGCTGCGCACGTAGCCCGTGCCGCCGCAGGCCTGGCAGTCCTCGAGCAGGTAGCGGTCGAGCCCCTCCTGCACGCGCTTCCGCGTCATCTCGACGAGTCCGAGCTCGCTGATCCGCAGGACGTTCGTGCGCGCGCGGTCCTTCCGGAGGGCCTCCTCGAGCCGCCGGTAGACCTTGTCGCGGTTCTGCTCGCGGTCCATGTCGATGAGGTCGATGATGATGATGCCGCCCATGTTCCGCAGGCGGAGCTGGTTGGCGACCTCGTCCACCGCCTCCATGTTGATGCGGAGCGTGGTGTCCTCGAGGCTGCTCGACCCGACGAACTTGCCGGAGTTGACGTCGATGGCCATGAGGGCCTCGGTCTGGTCGATCACGAGGTAGCCACCGGACTTCAGCCACACCTTGCGCCCGAGGGACCGCGCGATCTCGGCCTCGACGCCGTACGTGTCGTAGATCGGCTCGCTGCCGCGGTACCGGTGCACACGCTCGACGGCGTCGGGCATGAAGTCCGCCATGAACTGGCTGACGTTGTCGAAGGTGCGCTTGTCGTCCACCACGACCCGCTTCACGTCCTCGCTGAAGAGGTCGCGCAGGCCGCGCAGGACGATGTCGTACTCGGCGTGCAAGAGGGCCGGGGCCTTCTTGGTGGGCAGGAGCTCCATGACGCGCGCCCAGGAGCGCTCGAGGAACCGCATGTCGGCGGTCAGCGTCTCGGCGGACTGGTTGGCGCACACGGTGCGCACGATGTAGCCCGCGCCCTTCGCCCGGTTCTTCTCGACGATGGACCGGAGGCGACGGCGCTCCTTGTCCTGGTCGATGCGCCGGCTGATCCCGACGTGGTTCACGGTGGGCATGAACACGAGGTGACGGCCGGGGAGCGCGATGTGCATCGTGATGCGCGCGCCCTTCGTGCCGATGGGGTCCTTCGCGACCTGGACGACGACCTCCTGGCCCTCCTTCACGAGGTCCTGGATGGACGGCTGACCGGAGCGAGGCTTGGCCCGGGGCTCCTCGTCGCTCGTGGGGACCTCGCCCTTGTCGACCTTCCCCTCGAGCTTCAGGACGTCCGGGTGGATGTCGCCGACGTAGAGGAACGCCGCCCGCTCGAGACCGATGTCGACGAAGGCTGCCTGCATGCCCGGCAGCACGCGCACGACCTTCCCGAGGTAGACGTTCCCGACGAAGCCGCGTCCGTCGCCACGATCGACATGCAGCTCAGCGAGCCGACCGTTCTCCATGAGGGCCACGCGCGTCTCGCGCGCGGTGGTGTTGACGATGATCTCGGTGGACACAATGGGCTCCAGCTCCGCCACCGCGCGCGGGGAGAAGCGAACGGGCCACGGCCCGACGGTCTCGACCCGCGTGAGGGACGACAAGGGAAGGGGTTGAGGGGGTCCGGGAGCGTGCGGGCGCGCGGTGCAGGGCAACCTGTCTGGCGTGCTTGCGCGGGCGCAGCGCTTCCGAGGGGAGATGCATTCGTTCTACCTCTCACGATCGATGGGCCGCGTCAACCCGCACACCCCCCTCCCCTCACAAGCGGCGGAAGAGCGCGAGCTTCAGGTACTGACCCTCCGGGTGCGTCGCGAGGACGGGGTGGTCGGACGGCGCGCGGCTCTGGTGGAGGAGCGACCAGGCCCCGTGCGTGCGGGCGCCCTCCACGACTGCACCCAGCCAGTCGTCCCACTTGAGCTGGGCCGTGCAGCTCGAGCTCACGAGCAGCCCGTCCTGCTCGACCGCCCCGCAGAGGCGCGCGTGCAGCTTCCTGTAGGCGCTGGCCGCCGCGCCCCGTGAGCGGTTCCCGCGCGCCAGGGACGGCGGATCCACGATGAGCATGCCCAGACGTCCCTTCGGCGACCACTCGAACACGTCCGCGACCTCGAAGACGTGCTCGTCGGGGTCGAGGCCGTTGAGCCGGAAGCCCTCGCGGGCGTCCTCGATGGCCCCGGGCGCCACGTCGACCGTGATGACCTGGCTGGCCCCACCGAGGGCGGCCGCGATCGAGAAGCCGCCGTTGTAGGCGAAGAGGTTCGCCACCCGACGGCCCGCCGACCACTCGCCCACCATCCGGCGGTGCTCGCGCTGATCGAGGAAGAGCCCGGTCTTCTGACCCTCCCGCGGACGCACGGGCAGCTTCATGCCGTGCTCCTCGACCACCAGGACCTCCGGCACGTGGCCGAAGAGCTCCGCGTGCCCCTGCCGCCCATCGACGTTCTGCACGCCGTACCTGCGCAGGAGCCCCTCCACCCACGGAAGGTCGCGGATGGCGTCGACCAGCGTGTCGAGCCAGGGCTCCCAGGCGGCCGAGTAGAGCTTCAGCACCGCCGCGGGCCCGTATCGATCGAGGACCACGCCAGGGAGCCCGTCACCGGGCCCGTTCAGCACGCGCCAGGCGCTGGTCTGCCCGCCCACCATCCGGAAGCGGAAGGCGTCCGCGCGCCGGACGCGCTCGCGGATCACGGCCGTGAGGTCGGCGGGCGGCTCACCCGTGCCCAGGACGCGGATCGCGATGTCGCCGGAGTCCGCGAGACCCCAGCCACAGACGGCTCCGCGGGGATCCACGAGCCGGACGGGAGTCCCCGCCGAGGGTCGCTGGAGAGGCCCGTACACCCAGGGGTGTCCCCGCTTCACGGCAGCCGCCGAGTCCTGGGGGAGCTTCACGTTCGCGAGCATGCGTTCTCCGGGCGCGGGAAGAATGATCCGGGGGCTTCGAATAACGCACGGCGTGCTGCGTCCATGCTCGCATCAGGAACGCAACCGCTCGCCCTCGCTGGAGGCCACCATGCAGAAGCTCCTCGCCCTCTCCGCCGCCGCCGTGCTCACCCTCTCGGGCTGTGTGGTGCACTCCTACGACGTGGACGACGACCCGACGCCCGTGGTGGTGGTCCCCGCCAACTACGCCCCCCAGATCCTCGACGCGTACGCCGAGGTCGCCTACGACAACTACAACATGGACGACATCTGGTACTTCGAGGCCACGGTCGACGACCTCGACGGCGCCTACGACGTCATCAGCGTGTGGGCCGACGTCTACGACGAGTACGACGGCACCTGGGTCGAGAGCTTCGAGCTCTTCCCCACGAACGACCCGCTCGTCTGGTACAGCGACTGGCTCGGCTCCACGACCTACCTGGACCCCTTCTACCCGAGCTACAGCGTGGACATCGTGGCCTACGACACCTACGAGGACTACGACGCCATCACCATCCTGCCGCTCACCTACTGACGGCCGGACCTCCAGGGTGGAATCACGACATTCAGCATAGATCCTGAAGAACAGCAGGCCCTCCCGCCCGGGTCGACCTGCTTTCTTGCACGCTCGCGGATTTCCGTGGTACCAAAGGATCACTCCCTCCCCTCCTCCTCTCCTCTTTGCCCCCCAGGCAGCCATGTCCGACCACCCCGTCTCCGACGCGGGAGCTCCTGCTCTTCGCGTGCGGTTCGAGGAAGCGATCCCGGTCGTCGAGATCCCGGCTTCGCTCGCCTTCGAGGAGCTCCGCGCCCTCGTCCGCTCCACGCTCCCCGCGCACCTGCCCGACATCAACGGGCGCGCCAGCCGTCTCGACATCGGCGACCGCACGCTCCAGCTCTTCGACCTGCGCCGCCTCATCCATCTCCTGCGCGACGAGTTCTCGGTCGACGTCACCGGCCTGTACGTGCGTCCCGAGGTCATCCACCGCTACGCCGAGCGCGAGCTCAAGCTCAAGCTCTTCCCGATCGACGCGTCCGCCCCCGTGCACGAGGAGCCGCTGACCGACGAGGTCGAGGCTGCCCTCGCCGAGCCCGAGCCCGAAGAGGAGCAGGACGCGCCCGCCGCACCCGCCCTCCCGAGCGACCTCACGGCCTCCGATCTCGACGAGGACGACCTCGAGCTCCCCGCGCCGACCCCCGTGAGTGAGGTCGTGGACCCCGCGGCCCTCGACGAGCTGGCCTGCGAAGCACCCCGTCGCACCGCCCCCGATCAGGGCAGCCGCACGCTCACCATCCACCGCACCCTGCGGTCCGGGGCGGTCGTCCGCTTCGACGGCGACGTCATCGTGTTCGGCGACGTGAACCCCGGCGCCAATGTCATCGCCACCGGCAAGGTGGTCGTGCTCGGCGCGCTGAAGGGCATGGCCCACGCCGGCGCCCTCGGCGACGAGGACATGACCATCCTGGCCTTCGACTTCCGGCCCACCCAGGTCCGGATCGGCCGCAAGATCGCCATCCCCCCCAAGTCTCACAAGTCGGTCCCCGAGCTGGTCGTCGTTCGCGACGACGAGATCGTCATCGAGCCCTACACGGGCCGGTACCGCTGACCCCCTCGGCTGTCTCCGCAGCCGCCCCCGCGCTCCCGCGCACTCCTCCCTCCCTCGTCTCACCCTCCCGCGCGCTCGCGCCCCCAAGGAGATCCCCATGTCCCAGTGCATTGTCGTCACGTCCGGCAAGGGCGGCGTCGGCAAGACCACGACGTCCGCCAACCTCGGCGCGGGCCTGGCCCTGGCCGGCAACCGCGTCGCTGTCGTGGACGCCGACATCGGCCTTCGCAACCTCGACGTCATCCTCGGTCTTGAGAACCGCATCGTCTACGA
Source organism: Alphaproteobacteria bacterium (assembly GCA_020632885.1). GTDB lineage: Bacteria > Myxococcota_A > UBA796 > UBA796 > JACKEQ01. The sequence continues at coordinate 149,738 of JACKEQ010000003.1, forward strand.
CCTCGTCCAGGTCGTCGAGGGCGAGTGCCGTCTCAAGCAGGCCCTCATCCGCGACAAGCGCGTCGAAGGTCTCTTCCTCCTCCCGGCCGCCCAGACCCGCGACAAGAACGCCGTGTCCCCCGACGACATGCGCCGGCTGGTGGGCGAGCTCAAGGAGGAGTTCGACTACGTCATCATCGACTGCCCCGCGGGTATCGAGCAGGGCTTCAAGAACTCCATCGCGGGTGCGGACCGTGCGCTCATCGTGACCACCCCCGAGGTCAGCGCCATCCGCGACGCCGACCGCATCATCGGCATGGTGGAGGCCCACGACCTCCCGGAGCCCGAGCTCATCATCAACCGCTACCGGGCGGGCATGGTCGAGCGCGGCGACATGATGAACAAGGAGGACATCCTCGAGATCCTCGCCATCCCGCTCATCGGCATGGTGCCCGACCACGAGGACGTCATCATCAGCGCGAACCGCGGTCAGCCGGCCGTGTTCGACGAGAACAGCGTGGTGGGCCAGGCCTACCGGCGCATCACCGACCGGGTCGTGGGCCACGAGGTCCCCTTCCCGAGCTTCGAGACCCCCACGGGCATGTGGGCCACCATGAAGCGCTGGATGGGGCTCGCACCCATGCGGGAGGTGGTGTGATGCGCGGAATCTTCAAGAAGTTCCAGGACACCGTGTTCGGCGCGCCCCCCGCGTCGAAGGACGACGCCAAGCAGCGTCTGAAGGTCCTGTTGATCCACGACCAGGTGGCCCTGACGCCCGCGCAGCTCGATGCGATGCGCGAGGAGATCATGGACGTCATCAGCCGGTACGTCGAGGTCGACGACAACGGTGTCGAGTTCCGCCTGTCCCGCGAGGACGGCGCGATTTCTTTGGTGTCGAACGTTCCTGTTCGACGGGTGACTGCACGCGCCAGCGCGTGAGATGAGAGGAGACGCCAAGGGCACGTCCCCCGTTCGCGGGGGGCGTGCCCTTCTCTGCTCAGAGGAGCCCCGAACGGGCGAGCAGATTAGGAGACCCCCGACAACGGAGGAACCTCTCGTGGGCCGCATCTTCGAGAAGCGCAAGCACACCATGTTCAAGCGGTGGGACCGCATGGCCAAGGCGTTCACCCGCGTAGGCAAGGAGATCGCCATCGCGGTGCGCGGCGGCGGCCCCAACCCCGACCACAACCCGGCCCTCCGGCGCGCCATCCAGAACGCGCGCGCCTGCAACATGCCGAAGGACAAGGTCGAGAACGCCATCGCCAAGGCCGCGGGCGACGGCGCCGACGACTACCAGGAGCTCGTGTACGAGGGCTACGCGCCCCACGGCATCGCCCTCCTCATCGAGACCGCCACCGACAACCCCACCCGCACGGTCGCGAACATCCGGAACCACTTCAAGAAGTGCGACGGGAGCATCGGCAGCTCGGGCAGCGTGTCCTTCATGTTCGACAAGATGGGTGTCTTCAAGGTCAGCCCGGACGGTCTGAACGGCCACGACCCCGACGAGCTCCAGCTCGACCTCATGGACCACGGCCTCGAGGAGTGGACCACCGACGAGGACGAGGACGGCAACGAGGTCATCGAGATCCGCTGCGCGTTCAACGACTTCGGCAGCCTCCAGGCGGCACTCGAGGAGCGCGGCATCGAGCCGGCATCCAGCCAGAGCGAGTGGCGTCCGCAGAACACGACGGAGCTCGGTGACGAGCAGATCGAAGAGGTGCTCAAGCTCGTCGATCGCCTCGAGCAGGACGACGACGTCCAGAACGTCTTCCACACCCTGGCCTGACCCGGGTCGTGCAGCCCCACCTCCGGACCGACGCGCGCGGACTGCCCTGGTGGTGGGTCACGCTCCCCGCGTGCGGCGTGGGTGCGCTGGGGATCGGAGCCGCCAGCGTGGCCCCGTACACCCATGCCGGTCTGGCCTGGCCCGTCGTGGCCGCGGGTTTTGCGCTGTTCGTCGGCGCGCCGCTCGCCCGGGAGGCCTGGACCGACGACACGCCGGAGACCCCCTCACGCGGTCTCGAGTCGGGGTTCGCTGAGATTGCGATCTGGGGCTCTGTGGCGGCCCTGGCCACAGCGGGACCCACAGAATCGCGCGAGATCGCGATCCTGGCGGCCCTCGCGTCGTTGTCGGCGTTCACCCTGGGTCGTGCGGCGCGCTGGACCGCTGCTCTCGGTCTCGCTGCGCCCCTGGCCGTGCTGGTGTGGTCCGGGATGCATGCGCAGCTCGCGCCGGGCTGGGATCTTCTGGAGCCGCGGCTCGTGAGCCCCACCACCTGGCTGGCGTCGGCTGTGACGGCGGGAGCGCTCCTCGGATGGGCGCCCACCTTCTACGACGTCGCGCCCTCACCCACCCCGGGTCGCTCGAACCTCCCGTTCGTCCCGACCGGTCTCGGCGTGCTCGGGTTCGTCCTGGTCGCGTGGGGGCTGGCCGCCCGCTACGAGCTCCACCTCGGCTCTCCACCCACCGACGTGTTGCCCGGCCTGCTCGGCGTCCTCGCGGTGCCCGCGCTCCTCGCCGTCCGCCCGACGCGGCCCGCGAAGCTCACCGCAGCCATCGGGATCCTGGTGTTGGCCCTGTGGAGTGGCGTGTGGGGTCTCCAGGCCGTCTGGTGGTCGCTGCTCTGTCCGGTGCTGCTCGGGGCGGCGGCGGTCGTGCGCGCCTGGCGGACCCGGAGCGCGCTGGCGGTGGTGGCGGCGCTCGTGCTGCTCGGCTCGGCGGGCTTCGGCAGCCCACCGTACCCGGAGACCGTGAAGATGGGGCTCGTCGCGATGCTGCCGTGGATCGCGGCCGTCTGGATGGGCGCAACGCGCGCCCTGCTCGCGCGGGAGCCCGCATGATCGCGCTCATCGGCCTCGCCCTCGCGAGCATCGAGATCGAGGGTCCCCTCGCGGAGGCCACCGAGGTCACGCTGCGGATCACGGAGTCGGACGGTTCGGAGTCCGGTGGCGAGACCGTGCGGGTCACGCACCATCCCGGAACCCCTCAGGCCTTCGAGCGCGCCATCAGCATCACGGACGCGCGGGGTCGTGTGACGTGGACGCCGGAGACGAGCGGCATCGCGGAGCTTCGTGCAGGACCTCAGGTCTTGCGTGTACGTGTCGAGCGGTCGTCCGTCCCCACGACACCCCTCGCGGTCCTCGTGATCCTCTGTGTCGCAGGGGTGCTCGGGGCCGGCTGGGGCTTCAGACGGAGGGTGAGGGCTTGAGGATCGCGCATTGCACCGACATCCACTGGACCACCGACGTCCCGTGGGGCCGGTTGCCCGGGAAGCGGATGCTGGGGACGGCGAACCAGTACCTGAGGGGCCGTCGACACCACTTCCCGCGAGAGGTCCAGCAGGCCCTCGTGCGTCACCTCATGGAGCTCGCTCCCGACGTGGTCGTCATCACGGGCGACCTGACCGCTCAGGCGCTGCCCGAGGAGTTCGAGCTGGCCCGAGAGGATCTCGCGCCCGTCCTCGAAGCGTTCGAGACCCTGGTGATGCCCGGTAACCACGATGTCTACACTCGGGGTGCCCTCGCGAACGACCGCATCGCCGAGACCTTCGGACCCTTCATGCATCGCGAAGGGCCGATCGGGCAGTACGTGAAGGGCGATGTCGCGTTCTTCATGCTGGACCCGAACCGTCCCACATTCCTGGATGCGTGCGGTGAGGTCCCCTCGAAACAACTCGAAGCCCTGCGCGCAGCCCTCGACGACCCCTCACTGGCGTCGAAGACCGTGGTGCTGGCGCTGCACTACCCGATCCTCGACCGCCTGGGCGAGGTGTACGACGACAAGTGGCACGGGCTCCTGAACGCGCGGGAGCTCATCGGTCTCCTGAAGGCCGTGCGCTTCCCGCCAGCGCTGGTCCTGCACGGGCACGAGCACCACGGGTACAAGGTGGAGCTCGACCTGGGTGGGGGCCGCACGAGCCTGGTCGTGGACTGCGGGTCCTCGGGCTACGCGCACATGCCGAAGAAGGCGCGCGCGGCCGCGATGGCGCTCTACGACGTGCAGGACGGCGCCATCACCATCGAGCGCTACCTGCACGACGGAACGCGCTTCGTGCCCGAGCCGGGTGGCGCGTTCGCGACGGGTCGCTGAGCGGGCGTAGGGATGGAGGGACTCGAACCCTCATGACCTGAGGCCACTCGATTTTGAATCGAGCGCGTCTACCGATTCCGCCACATCCCCATGCCCTTCGAGCATAGCCCGGAGGTCAGGAGCGCGACCAGCGCCCCGCCGACTTCCGGACCAGGCCCTTCTTCAGCATGTCGTTGAGGACCGCCGTGATCTCGTGCGGCCCGAGCCGCGGGTACACGCTCTGGGCGCGGTGCTTGATGCCCGCGATCAGCACGTGCTCACCGAGCCCGCTGTCGGACGCCGTCGCCAGACGCTCGATGAGCGTGTCGCGGATCCAGTTCATCTTGTCGATGTCCACCACCGTCTGCTGACGCGCCGGCTTGGCCGGAGCGGACGTGCGGGTCGCCGTCTTCCGGGCATCGCCCGTCGACCGACGCGTGCGCACCGTGGACTTCTCGGGGCTGGCAGCCTCCGCACGCTGCATGCGGATCTTCGGGGCCCCCAGCGTGAACGCCTCGGGCTCGTGGCCCTCGAGCTTCTCGAGGAGACCCTTCAGACCCGTCGAGTCGCGGCCCGGACGACCCACGAGCTGCCCCAGGAAGGCACGGAAGCTGGCCGGCACCCGCTCGGGATCGACCGCGTCGATCTCCCGGACGAAGGTGGCCATGTCCGACCCTTCGGAGATCTCCGACATCTCGGCCTTCGCGCGATCGATGAAGTTCTGCAGCCGCAGCTTCACCGACTTCGGGCACGACTCGAGCTCGCTCAGCGCGAAGAGATCGCACAGGTTCGGCGGCTCGAGCTGCGAGCTGGGACGGATGAGGAGGTCCGGGAGCTGGACCTCGAGGAGGGTGGGGTCGGACCCCCGGAGCTGCTGAAGAGGCGCGCGGCGTCGCATGGTCGAGTCCCTTCGGGTTGGAGCGCGCTAAGGCTAACGGCGAACTCCGCACCCCGCACACGAGGTCCTCATGCGCATCACGAAGGTCTACACGCGTACCGGCGACAAGGGCGACACCCGGCTGGTCGGCGGTCGGCCGCAACGCAAGGACGCCGCCCGGATCGAGGCGTACGGCACCGTCGACGAGCTCAACAGCGTGCTCGGTCTGGCCCGCACCTTCAACGACGACCCGCACCTGGAGGCGATCCTCCAGCAGGTCCAGAACGACCTGTTCAACGTCGGCACCGAGCTCGCGACCCTCGCCGAGGATCGCTGGGAGGGCATGTACAGGCTGGGCGAGGCCGACGTCACCCGCCTGGAGCACTGGATCGACGGCCTCAACGAAGATCTCGAGCCCCTGAAGGAGTTCATCCTGCCCGGCGGAGGCCCCGTGGGAGGCTTCCTCCATCAGGCCCGCACGGTCTGCCGCAGGGCCGAGCGCCGCACCGTCACGCTGCTCGATCAGGAGCCGTCCACCGGCACCGCTCCCCTCACCTACCTCAACCGCCTGTCCGACCTGCTCTTCGTCATGGCCCGCTGGGCCGCGAAGGCCCACGGCGAGCCCGAGTACACCTGGGAGAACCCCAGCCGCCGCTCAAGCGAGCGGTAGGAGCGCCAGCACCAGCACCACGATCAGCACGAGCAACGTGATCACCTGGAGCCCCAACACAGCCACCAGGCCCACGCTCGTCGACCACGCCGGAGGCCCGGCCCGCACGGGCTCGGCCGCCACCACCGCGGGCGTTGGCACCGCCACGGGGGCCGGAAGGGCCTCCATGCGCGCCATGAGCTCGTCCAGACGCAGCTGGAGCTTGGAGTTCTCGCGGGCCAGGCGCTCCGCACGCAGCGCCTCGGAATCGCGATCGCGTCGGATCTGCTCGCTCGTCTCGCGCGGCGGGGCGCCGGGGTCCGTGCCGTTCGTGGACACCTGCAGGTACAGCCGCGTCAGCTGCTCGAAGGCCGCGGCCAGATCGCGGCACGACGTGAACCGATGCGCCGGATCGATCGACATCGACCGATCGAGGATGTCGAGCAGGGCGTCCGCCAGGACCTGCTCGCTGTCGGGCGGAACGAAGCCCACCAGCGCGTCGCGGACGTCACGCCGGTCCTCCTCGGGAAGCCGGAGGGGATCCGGGAAGGCGTCGGGGTCGAGGTCGCGCTCCCGGAAGCGCCTGGGATCCTGCGCGTAGACCTGGTGCACCTGGCTCATCCGCTGGGTGCGGAACCGCGGGGAGTGCGTGCCGTTCTTGGGGAGCTCGACCTTGTCGGCAGCCAGGCGCCGCATCCGGAGCAACGCGAACACCGTGGCCCCGAGCGACCACGTGTCGATGGCGGCCGGGTGTCGCTTCTTCGCGTTGAACAGGACCTCGGGCGCCAGGAAGTTCTCGGTGGCCACGACCTGGCGGGTCTCGTCCCAGGACGCGTCGTCCGGTGCGGCCACCTGCGCCGTGCCGAAGTCCGAGATCAGCCAGCGCCCCTCGGACGACAGGAGGATGTTGCTGGGCTTGAGGTCGCCGTGGGCCGCGACCTCCGCGGCGTACGCGAAGAACACGTGGTAGTCGCTCACCCGCCGCGCGACCTCGGCCATCGTGGCCATGAGGCGCCCGAACGCGTCGGGGTCGTCGAGACGCTCGGCCCACCACCGGGCCAGGTGCATCGGGCACCACTCCATCACCAGCCCGGTGACGAGGGGCTCCCCGATCACGTCGTAGAGCCGCGGACACGGCAGCTCGCTGTCGCGCTCCGCGATCTGCTGGAGGATGGCCGACTCGCGCTGGAGCTGGTCGAGCGACGCCTCGTCGCCCTCGTTCCAGAGCTTGAGCGCCAGGGGCGTGCCCTCCGGGGTCACCGAGCGGGCCACCGGCGCGTCCTTGGGGACGACCTTGCGCACCGTGGCCATGCCGCCCCGCCGGAGGCGAGCACCCTCGACCGGCGCGTAACGGCGACCCGTCCGCCCGGTCCAGACCAGCGGGAGGGTCGCGGTGGCCATCAGAAGCGGAAGTTCACCGTGGGCATCACCATGTCGCCGTCCACCAGGACACCCCAGGTGGTGACGCCGACACCCACGGCCAGGACCGACGCCGACGCCAGCACGAGCTGGTTGGCCTTCTTCCGGAGGCGGTTCACCTCGTCCTGCGGGTCGATGAAGCAGCCGTTCAGCTCGGGGGTCTGCGTGCCCGTGCAGAAGTTGTAGCGACCGTTCTCGGGCGGCACGTTGCCGTTCAGGCTGGTCATGTGGCCGTCCACGATGGCCACGGGCGTGCCGGTGTCGTCGTACGAGTAGGTGAACGGACCCTTGATGCCCTTCATGTCCGACGCGCTCTTGCCGGCCAGGTAGTACAGCACGCCCGACGACGCGATGATGGCCGCGCCACCGATGATCAGCGGGTACTTCTCCACGGGGGTCTCACGGACGTTGACCGTGACCTCCTGCCCGTCCACGATGACCGTCTTGGTCTTGTTGGCCTTCACCTTCTCGGGCTTGGCGGCCTTCGCGACCTTCTCCTTCGGCGCCTTGTCGTCGCCCGCGGTCTTCGGCGTCTTGTCCTTCGGGGCCTTCGGCTCCTTGGGCTTCTTGGTCTTCCCGGCGTCCGCCACGGGACCCTCGGACACCGTGATCAGGTAGGCCGCCGGGAACGCGTTGCCCTCGATGATCTCCGTGGAGAGCGTGGCCGTCTGGGCCTGGAACACGTGGAAGCGGTCGAGCCGCGCCTGCGGCTTGGTGACCTTGCGGCCATTGAGGTAGAACTCGCCTTCTTCCTTGAAGGCACGGCCCGCGAGCGGCGTGTAGTCCGTGCCCGGCTCGGCCTTCAGCGCATCGAAGTGCGGCCGGAGCGGGTGGCCCTCCGGGATGTCCTGCAGGCCGTACTCCCAGGTGGGGTCCACCTCGAGCGAGGTGCGCAGCCACTTGTCGGCGTCCGCCTCCTGGCCCGCCGCGAGCATGCCCGCTCCCACGGCCCGGTACGCCCGCGCCGCGATGAGCGCCGGGAGCAGCTCGTCGAGGCAGCCCAGCCCCTGACCCATCTTGGCGCCCGTGGCCGACGCGCCGCTGTCGTTCGACTCCCGGAGCGCGGTCTCCACGACCGTCAGATCCTCGAGGAGCTGATCGATGGTGTAGGGCGTCGCACAGTCGCCGGCCCAGGCCTGGGACGACGCGAACAGCGCGGCGGTGACGACTCCGATCGAACGCAAACGGACCTCCATCGGTGCGACATTAGCACACCTCCGCATCCGTCGCCCCTCCAGAACAGCCCGTCCAGGCCGGTCCCGCGAGATGAGCCCACGGCAGGCGCCGCCGCGCGCCTCCGCCACGCGGACGCCGTGCGTCATCACGGAGCGCCACGCCCGCCTCCCACACCGGGTGCGGCGAAGCCCGCGCCTCTCCGGTGGCGGGACGTGGAGGCACCTCGCGCAGCGCGCCGGGTTCTGCGGTACATCTCCTGTGTGCTCCTGCTCCTCCTGGCCTGTTCGCCCGAGACTCCCGGACCCTGCGTGGGTTCCGACGCCCCGTCGCGCGCCGTGAACGGGTTCTGGACCGAGCTCGACACGTCCTACGCCGTGTTCGCGGAGCGCCTGCCCGACCGGGACTGGGCGGAGGTCGGCGAGGAGGCGTGCGCCGCGCTGGGCGACGACCCCGACCGCGACGCGACCTTCGACGCCCTGGTCGGCATGGCCGAAGCGCTCGACGACGGGCACGTGCAGATCGACGGGCATGGGCGGTCCGGCGACGGCTGGGTGAGCGCGTGGCCCCACGAGGACGCGGTCGCCGACGGGCTCGAGCGTCTGGAGGCCCGCGTCGACGGGGCGTTCGGGAGCGCCGCCCGCAGCACGGTGGGCTGGGGTCGCATCGGGGAGGTCGGGGTGCTGTGGATCGGCAGCATGGACACCTCCTCCCTCACGGCCACGGCCAACGCCGATCGGCGAGCCTCCGTCCGGGCCGTGGAGCGCGCGTTCGCCGAGGTGGGCGACGTGAGCGCGTGGGTCGTGGACGTACGGGCCAACGGAGGCGGCTGGGACGACGTGAGCCTCGCGCTGGTCGGCTTCTTCGCGGGTCCGGAGGTGCTCGGCTGGCAGCGTCAGGTCCGCGTGGGCCCGGCCCACGACGACCTCGGCCCCTGGGAGGACATCCTGGTCCCCGCGTCCCGTCCGGACGCGTTCGCCGGCCCGACCGTCCTGATCACGGCCGGTGGCACGTTCAGCGCGGCGGAGACCTTCAGTCTGGCCATGAGCCGCAGGCCGGAGGTCGTCCTGCTGGGCGAGCCGACCTCCGGTCACTTCTCAGACATCTACGACGGCCCGCGCCTGCCGGGCGGGTGGCGCTTCGGCTACTCGGCCGAGCGCTACCGCGACCCCGACGGCACCGTCCTCGAGACCCGTGGCGTGCAGGTGGACGCTCCGGTGCCCTTCGATCGGCCCGCGTGGGACGAAGGCACGGACGTCCAGCTCGAGGCCGCCCTCGACCTCCTGGGTCGCTGACCCGCTACGGCCTGACCCAGAAGATCACGTCCCCCGCCGACACCGGCCCACCGTCGGCCGCGACCACCCGCTCCACGGTGCCCGCCACCGGAGCCCGAACGGCGCTGAACGTCTTCATGACCTCGACGAGCCCGAGCGTCTGCCGCGCCTCCACGGCGGTCCCGACCGGCGCGAAGGCCGGCTTCCCGGGCTCGGGTGACGCATAGAAGGTCCCGTCCGTGTCGGCGCGCACGGCGACCACACCCTCCGGGAGCCCCGTGTCCACGGGGCCGCTCGCCGATCCGGCCTCCACGGCACCGCCCGCACCGACCTCGCAGACCCGCTGGTCCGCCTCCAGCCAGTCGCCCGGCACACCGACCGACACCCCCGCGACCCCGGCCGGCACCACCAGCCCGAGGCGCTGACCGGCCCGATCGAGCACCGCGACCAGCCGACCCTCCTGGAGCTGCGTGCCCTCCGGCGCGCGCCAGACCACCTCGCCCACCGTGGGGCTCACGAGCTCACCGTCCCGGGCCACCAGGGCCATCGTGCGCTCCGGCATCTCCTTGCGGGCCAGGACGTCGAGGTCGTGCATCGACCAGATCCGCGGGTTCTTCGTGCGCCGGTAGCCAGCCGACTGGTAGCTCGCCTGCGCCATGAGCTCGACCCACCCGCGAAGCCTGCCCAGCGGGACGACCTCGTCGGTGTCCATGCGCGAGGCCGCCGCGAACGGGTCCATGTCGGCCTCGATGCGCGCGGCGGTCTTCGTCATGCCGTCCTCGATGGCCTTCCGCTCCTCGGGGTCGTCCGTGGCGATCTGGAAGTCGTCGTCGAGCTTGCTGTTGAAGGCCGCGATGGCCAGTGTGCGGCCCTCCATCACCGCGAGGCGCGTCAGCGTCGTGGAGATCTGCATCACGGGCTCGTAGGGCATACCGCTCATCGCGTAGTAGCCGGCACCGCTCGCCTTCCGCAGGAGGACCGTGAAGAACGGGGCCGGGTGCGTCGCGTTCGTGTAGATGAGGTTGCCGCCGTAGCCGAGCAGCCCGAGGCGCTCGGCCTGCACGCCGATGTCGAAGCCGCTGATGTCCTGCAGCCACACGAGCGGGATGCCGTCGTCCGCACACGTCCGCGCGAACTGGCTGATCTTGGCGATGCCCTCGCGGTACAGCGCCCCCCCGGGACGCCGGCCGATGCCAGGCTCCTCGAGCAGGCCCTGGCGGTTCGCGATGAACCCCATCCAGAGCCCGTCCACGCGGCCCAGGCCCACGATCATCTCGCGCCCGAAGCCCGGCATCACCTCGTGGAACAGGGAGTCGTCCACGAGGCGCGCCAGCACCTCCTCGATGGCGTAGCCCTGCCGCGGGTCGCGCGGGAACAGGGAGGCCACCTCCTCGGGGTCGAACCGCGGGGCCGAGGCGTGCGCGCCGTACCGGTAGAACCCCACGGCGGTCGTGGGGAGCTGGCCCACCTCGTCGCGGAGCACCTTCAGGGCCGTGGTGTCGTCCGGCACCCGGAGGTCCGCACAGCGGCTCTGGTGCACGTGGACCTCGGGCCCCCCGATGCCCAGGCTGGTGAGCTTCTGGGACTTCGCCCCCCGGATGAGCGCCGCACCCGCGATGACCATGTAGGCGCCCTCGGTCATCACGACCCGGTCGCTGATGATGGGCATGTAGCCGCCACCCGCGATGCAGTCGCCGAACACGCCGGCCACCTGCGGGACCCCGGCGTCCGCGAGGCGCGCGTTCTGCGTGAAGATGTGGCCGGCCCCGGTGCGACCCGAGAACGACCGGCTCTGCTCGGGCAGGAAGAGACCGGAGCAGTCCACCAGGTAGATCACGGGCAGCCGCAGACGCAGCGCCATCTCCTGGGCCCGCTCGATCTTCTCGGGCGTGCGCGGCCACCAGGCCCCGCTGGCCACGGTGTTGTCGTTCGCGATGACCACGCACCAGCGGTCGTGCACCCGGATGAACGCCGTGACCACACCGGCGCCCGGCGCGTCGAGCTTGCTGCCCTGCCACTTCACGCCGAGGTTCACGAGGGTGCCCACCTCGTAGACGTCGGAACCGGCGTCCCGGAGGGCGTCGATGCGCTCCCAGGTGGTGAGCTTGCCCTTCTGGTGCACGCGCTCGACGTACTTCTCGCCCCAGCCGGCATGCACGGTGGCGACGTGGTCCGCGAGCAGCGCCTCCCGTTCGGCCACGAGCTCGCTGTTCGCAGCGACCTCCTCGGCCGTGAGGAGCGCGTCCAGCTCGGACCCGATGGGGTGCAGCAGGGTCTTCTTCGCAGTCACAGGACACCTCCCGCCATGGCCGCCTCGAGGGACCGGGTGTGGTAGCTCCCCTCCCGGAACGCGTCCCAGCGCAGGATCCGCTGGTGGAGCGCGATGTTCGTGGTCACCCCCTCGATCCGCGTGCCCGCGAGGGCTTCCTCCATCCGCGCGATGGCCGCGTCCCGGTCGGGCCCCCAGGTGATGAGCTTGGCGACCATGGAGTCGTAGTAGGGGCTGATGCGGTCGCCGGCGCGCAGGTGCGTGTCGACCCGGACGCCCTCCCCCACCGGGAAGTCGAGACGCTCGATGCGCCCGGGGCTCGGCTTGAACCCGTCGTCGGGGTCCTCCGCGTTGATGCGGCACTCGAGCGCATGCCCGGTGAACCGGATGTCGTCCTGGGACAGCGAGAGCACCTCGCCGGCAGCGACCCGGAGCTGGTGCTCGACGAGGTCGATGCCCGTGATCTGCTCGGAGATCGGGTGCTCGACCTGGAGACGCGTGTTCATCTCCATGAACCACGCCTTCCCGTCGTCGTCGAGGAGCATCTCGACCGTCCCGGCCCCGACGTACCCGGTCTTCGCGACCACAGAGGCCACGAGGGGCAGGATGCGCTCGCGCTCGGCCGCAGGGAGCCCGGGGCTGCGGGCCTCCTCGAGCACCTTCTGGTGACGGCGCTGCAGGCTGCACTCGCGCTCGCCGAGGTGCACGACGTTGCCGTAGCGGTCGGCGAGCACCTGGACCTCCACGTGCCGGCCGCCGTCGATGCGACGCTCCATGTACATCCGCCCGTCGCCGAAGGCGCTCGTGGCCTCCGAGGTCGCGGCGGACCAGGCCTCCTCGAGGCCCGAGGGGTCCTCCACCGCGCGCATGCCGCGCCCTCCCCCACCCGCGACCGCCTTGAGCAGCACGGGGTAGCCGAGGGACGCCGCCACCTCGCGCGCCTCGTCGAGGTCCGCCAGCGCGCCCGCGCTGCCCGGGATGCCCGCCAGCCCGAGGGCCTCCATGGTGGACCGTGCGGCCGCCTTGTCGCCCATCCGCCGCATCAGGGGACCCGGAGGTCCGATGAACGTGAGCCCCGCGGCCTCACAGCGCGTGGCGAACATGTCGTTCTCGGAGAGGAACCCCCACCCCGGATGCACCGCTGCGCACCCGTAGCGCATCCCGACCGCGATGAGCGCCTCCTGGTCGAGGTAGGACTGGGCGGCCCGCGCTCCGCCGAGGGTCACGACGGTGTCCACGTCCGCGAGCCAGCCCGACCCGACGTCCGCCGTGGAGGCCACCGCCACCACCTCGATGCCCATGCGCTTCGCCGTGCGCGCGACGCGTGCGGCGACCTCGCCGCGGTTGGCGATCAGGATCCTTCGGAACACCGGCCCTCCTGCTCTCGGGGAGGGGCAGTCTATTGCATCCGATCAGGCGAGGTCGCGGGAGGCCACCACGCGGGTGCCCGCGATCCGGTCGTGGAGCGTGCGTCCGCTGCGGTCCAGGGCGCCCGTGAGCAGGTCGTAGAGGGGCCCCACGAAGGGCAGCAGACCCCAGAACAGCCACACGGCCATGACCTCGCGCACGAGCACGACGCGCACCCAGTCGACCGGGACCTCGTCGTCCGACACGACACGCAGCCCGAGTGCCCGCTTGCCCGGCGTGGTGCCGGTGCGCGCCAGGTCCGTCCACACCACGATCTGGCCGAGGAGGGCGACCGCCGCGCCCCCGAGCACCAGGCCGGGGCTCGCCGCGGGACCGGTGAACAGCGCGAAGGGCACCGAGAACCAGAGGTCCTCGTGGAGGGGATCGATGGCCTCGAGCATCGCCATGGACGTGATGGCCCAGGGGATGCCGAGGGTGAGCGGGAGCAGCGAGTGGTCGATGAGCCGCGCCACCACGCGCCCGAAGAGGTGGCCCCCCGCGGTGACGTCCGTGTCGACGAGCTGGGTGCGCACCACGACCGTGCCGCCGAGGAAGTCGCGGATGCTGCGCGTGGTGCCGAGCAGCGGGAGACCCCAGAGCATCTCCATGCCCACGAAGGCGAACGGCCATCCCAGGATGGTGGAGAAGACGACGACGACGGGCAGATCGAACAGCTCGGCGATCTGGTAGTGGTACAGCAGGCCGATCACGGCGGGCCCGGCGAACAGCGCGCCGAGCGTGGCGCCCACGAAGCTGCCGATGTCGGGCAGGATCTCGCGCAGGAACACCTGCCGCCAGCCGGTGAGCGGACCCTCGGGGGCCGCGACGTGCACGTCGAGGAGCACCTTCCCGAGCGTCTGCCCCGACCGGTGCACACCGCGCCAGCGCGCCAGGAAGAGCGTGCAGACCACGAACGCCGAGAGCCCGACGGCGAAGAGGTCGAAGGTCGGCAGCCCCAGGCCGCCGGTGACGAGGAGCTCCCCCGCCATGAGCCCGCCCACCGCGGTGAACGCGACGAGGGCGTTGTCGACGAGCCGCGCGCCCGCCCGTCGCCAGAGCGCGCCGGGCACGACCTCCACGGGGATGGCGGCGGCACGCGCGCCGCTCTTCGTGCGCTTCCGGACCACGAGGGGCATGGGGACGGCGGCAGGGCCGACCGCCCGCTCGTACCGCTGGGCGTCGCGGCGGCTCACCTCGGCGTACACGGCGTCGCCGAGAGCCACGATGTAGAGGACCTGCGCGACGATGGGGGCCGCCATCCCGAGGAGCAGCGTGCTGATGGCGCCCGCGCGGAGCCACTGCCAGACCACGCCGTACTCCACGAACGTCGAGGCGCCCGTGAGCGGGTCGAACATGTCGACCCCCCGCAGGCCCGGGACGAACTGCAGGAGGAGGGCCGTGAGCAGCAGCCAGAACGGCAGCAGCAGCGCGCCGAGGGTGGAGCAGCCCAGGCGCAGGGTGCCCTGCGAGGTCTCCTGGAGCTCGTGGACCTGGCTCAGGCGGACTCCGACCTGGTCTGGACGATGCGAAGCATGGCGATCCCGGCGACGAACATCACGACCATCCCGTATTGCGCTGGCGTGAGCGAGAGGTACCGCGCGTCCTGGTGATCGAGGTCGACGTTGCGGAGGAAGTCGAGGACGAACCGCACGGGCGCGTACAGGATGGCGAACCACGCGAGGAAGAAGCCCGGCGGGCGGTCCACCCGGCCGAGCCACCAGAAGATCGCCATGACGGGGATCATGTAGGCGGCCTCGTACATGCCGAGCTCGTGCCGTACTCCCGAGACCCACGGCGCGGGGTCGCCGTTGTACCAGTAGAAGTCCTGGAGGCCCCAGTCGAAGTCCATGGCCAGCGGGAAGGTGGTCTCGCGCCCGATGTGGTCGTGAACGCTGGCGCAACCGAGGCGCCCGAAGAACCACCCGAACGGGAAGCCGTACGTGATGATGTCGGCGTGCCGCAGGGCCGGGCGCTTCCGGATGACGTTGTAGAACAACCAGGCGCCCAGCACGGCCCCGATGAAGCCACCGGTGCTCGAGAAGCCGTCCCACACGCGCAGGATGGACATCACACCCTCCCAGCAGGCCGCGGTGTCACCCGCGGTGCACTCGGGGATCTTCATGCGCTCGGGGAAGTAGCCCACCACGGTGACCACGTGGGCCACGACGAACCCCATCACCACGGTGAAGACGGCGCCATCGACGATGTCGCGCACGTCGAGCCCGAACCGGATGGCCCGCGCACGAGCCACCTCGAGGCCCACGACGAACCCGATGCACACCAGGATGGCCCAGGGGTCGAGAGGGAGCTCGGTGCCCAGGATCTCCGGGCGGTACACGCGGAGCGCGAAGTACGGGATGACAGCGAGCACGGGAGTCCTCCCGCCCGGCGGATGGGCGTGCCCCCTGCCCTAACCTCTACACGCGCCCGAGCAGGAACCCGAGCAGCACGAGCGCCACGCCCACCACCGAGACGCCCGCGAGCCCGACCATCACCGCGGCGGCCACGAGCCATGGGCGCTGGTCGCGCGACACGGTCGGGAACACCGGACGCTCGCCGCGCAGCGTGCGCTCCGGGATGCCCACGGCCTCTCCGTTCGCCCGCCGGCGCACGATGTCCATGGCCTCCACGAGCTCCCGCATGTCCGTGAACCGCTCGTCCGGCGGCTTGGCGAGGCAGGTGCGCAGCAGCCACTCCAGGTCGCGGTGCGAAGCGAGGTCGGGCGCCACCTCACCCAGCCGCGGCGGCTTCTCGGTGACATGGGCCACGAGGATGGCCGACGCCTCCGGGCGATCGAAGAGGTCCTTCCCCACCACCATCCGCCAGAGCACGAGCCCCACGTTGTAGACGTCGGAGGGCGGGCCGATCTCCTGGCCCTTGATCTGCTCGGGCGACATGTACCGCGGGCTGCCGAGGAACGTGCCCGTGACCGTGAGGTCGATGTCGCGGTCCGTGCGCTTGGCGAGCCCGAAGTCCAGGAGCTTCAGCACCGGGGTTCCGGCGTCCTCGCCCACCACGAAGATGTTGGACGGCTTGAGGTCGCGGTGCACGAAGCCCTTGGCGTGGGCCGCCCCGAGACCCTCGGCGATACGGGCGGCGCAGGCCAGCGCGACCTCCACGGGCAGCCTGCCGTTGCGCTTGAGGTACCGGTGGAGCGTCTCGCCCTCGAGGAGCTCCATCGCGATCCAGGCGCGAGGGCCGTCAGCGCCGAAGTCGAGCACCCGGACGACGTTCGGGTGGTCGAGGGTGCTGCACATCGCGGCTTCGTTGAAGAAGCGACGGCGACCGAGCGGACCGTCCTCGACCTCCTCCAGGATCTTGAGGGCCACGGCGTTCCCCGAGTCGCCGTCCGTCGCAGCGTAGACCCCACCCATGCCCCCGCGCGCGAGGAACCGCTGCACCGTGAACCTGCCGGCGACGACCTCGCCTGGGGCGAGGTCTCTCAACGCTGTCTCCTTGCCGACGTCCACGTTGGCCCCCGGGAGTCTCCCATACTAGTACGAACCCCTGCGGGTGTCCCCGGCCCCCCGGCCACCCCCGGTTGGAGCGCGCTCTTGTCGAGGTCACGCCCCTCATCGTTCGTCATCGTGGCCCCGCCGGCCACCCCCACCACTCAGCTCGTGTCGGCGCTCCGGGCTGCAGGGTCGGGCGCGAGCGTCCTGGTGGAGGCGGACCCCTCGCTGGCCATCGCGAAGGTCCACGAGCAGCCGCTGGCCATCTTCACCACGGTCGAGCTGCTGGACGACACCCTGGCCGCCATGGGGCGCGACCGCTGGCGCGTGTTCATCCTGAACGACCAGCCCGACGAACGCTCCATGCAGACGGCCCTCGCAGACCCCCGCATCGGCGGGCTGCTCGGGTGGCGCGCCCACGGCGGGCGCTCGTGGGAGCTCCGCTACCTCGCCCGTCGCCTCGTGGCCCCACTGGAGACGCCGCCCAACATGGGTGCCCTCCTGGGCTGGGGCGTGTCCACGTTCGCGTTCCTGCCGCGCACCACCGCGGAGGAGCGGGCCACGGTCGTCAACATCGAGGGCCTCGCCAAGCGTCTGGGGCTCGGTCGACGCGAGGCGGAGCTCACGTCCACCGCGGCCCACGAGCTGATGATGAACGCCGTCTACGACGCGCCCGTGGACGCCGAGGGAAAGCTCAAGTACGCCCTGGATCGCACGAAGAACATCGAGCTCCTCCCGGATGAGGTGCCCACGCTCGTGTTCACCGTGTCCGCCGAGTACGTCGCTCTCGACATGATCGACCCCTTCGGTCGCCTGCCCCGCCCCCGGTTCTTCGAGGCCGTCCTGCGCGGCCACCGCAACGTGCTGTACGGCCGCAGCGACCTCGACACCTCCATGGGCGGCGCGGGGCTCGGCCTGCACACCCTGTACAGCAGCGGCTGCCTGCTGCGCGCGGAGATGCAGCCGTCGAAGCTCACCCACGTGAGCTGGGTGCTCGACCGTCGCCTGAGCCGCGAGGAGGCCCGCAGCCAGCCGCGCTCGCTGTTCTACCTGCCCTTCAGGGTCGAGACGCGCTGAAGGTCGCCGACGAACCCGACGTCGCCGGTCACCACGCGGTGTAGCTCCCCGTCCGACCGCACCAGCAGCGCGCCATCGGTGTCCACGTCCACGGCGCGGCCGCGGATCCCGCCCACCTCCACGTGCCTCCCCAGCGTGCACGAGAGCGCCCGCCAGCGCGCCGGCACCGTGGACACGTCCAGCGACGCGAGCCCCGCGCGCAG
Organism: Alphaproteobacteria bacterium; assembly: GCA_020632885.1. Classification (GTDB taxonomy): domain Bacteria; phylum Myxococcota_A; class UBA796; order UBA796; genus JACKEQ01. The sequence goes on from JACKEQ010000003.1 coordinate 167,589, forward strand.
GCGCTCGGCCAGGACGGCAAGATCGGTGTCGTGGCCATGGGCGTGCAGGCTCGTCGCGTGCACGTCGGCCGGCGCGTGGGCCACGTTCACTCCGATGCCGACCACGATGGCCTGGAGCGCCCCGTGGAGCCACTCGGCCTCGCAGAGGACACCGGCCACCTTGCGCCCCTCTGCGTCGAGGACGTCGTTCGGCCACTTCAGGCGGAAGGGGTCGCCGAGGGCCTCCGCCACCACGACCCCCGCCCCGAGCGTCACCCACGGTAGAGCGTCGGGAGCGAGGGTGGGTCGCAGGACCACCGACAGGAACAGGTTGCCTGGGGCCTCCTCCCACGTCCGCCCCAGCCGTCCGCGGCCCGTGCGCTGCCGGCGCGCGGCGACTGCCCAGCCGTGGGGCACGCCCAGACGGGCCTGCTCGGCGGCCTCCGTGTTCGTGGAGCCCACCTCCTCGACCCAGACGACCGTCACCGCCGGTCGAGCTTCAGCGAGAGGTCCACCCAGGTGGCCTGGTGGATCAGGCCGCCCGCGCTGATCACGTCCAGGCCGAAGTGCTTGATCCGGGCGATCCGCTCGGGCGAGATGTTGCCCGAGGCCTCGAGCACCACGTGCGGACGGCGCTCCCGGCACCGGCGCACGGCTTCCTGGAGCGTGGGGTCGTCCAGGTTGTCGAGGAGGATGACGTCCGCGTCCGTGTCGAGGGCCTCGTCGACCTCGTCCAGCGTGCGCGCCTCCACCTCGATGCGGATGAGGTGGTGGTTCGCCTCCCGGGCCCGCCGCACGGCCTCCTTCAGGCTTCCGGTGGCGTAGATGTGGTTGTCCTTCACCATCACGCCGTCGTAGAGCGCATGACGGTGGTTGTGCCCACCGCCGCAGGTGACGGCGTACTTCTCGAGGGACCGCCAGAGGGGCGTGGTCTTCCGGGTGTCCGCGATGCGCACGGACGAGCCCTCCGCGGCCTTCACCCACGTCCGGACGTTCGTGGCGATGCCGCTCATCTTCATCAGGCAGTTCAGCGCGGGCCGCTCGCCCACGATGATGCCGCGCAGGCTCCCCCGCACGCGGGCGATGACGGTGCCCGCTGAGACCTCGGTGCCGTCGGGGTGCACGATGTCGTAGAGGACCTCGCCGTCGTAGCGGGCGGCCGCACCCGCCAGGAGCTTGCGGGCGGGCTCGTGGCCACAGACCACCAGGTCCGACTTGGCGAGCACGTAGCCCGAGCCGGCCGCCTCCACCGGGATGACCGCCTCCGTGGTGCGGTCACCGGGTCCGATGTCCTCGGTGAGGGTGCGGGCGACGAAGTCGTTCAGATCCATGAGGTCCTCCGTCGCCGCCCCTATCCCGCCTCACTCGGCCGCGTCGGGCGCCTCCTCGGAGGGCAGCCGGTCGCTCGGGGCCGCCTCCGCCTCGTCGACCTGCACCACGATGTCCTCGAACACCGGGACGAGGAGCTCCTGTCCGGGGCGGAGCCGCTCGAGATCGGTGCTCGGGTTGAGGCTCTCCAGCATCCACACGGGCATCCCGAGCTCGCCGCTCGCGATGGTCCAGGCGGAGTCGCCCGACTTCACCCGGTAGAACGCGGTGCGGGTGGAGCCGCGGCTGTTCAGGTAGTTCCGGGCGCGCAGCTGGTGGTGGGCATCGCGGCGGGCCTCGACGATGGACCGCTCCTCGTCGGTGAGCTGCAGCGCGATCTCCGTGCCCACCGGATACACGCCGTCGAGGTCGAGGCCGCTCGTGTCGGCCACCGTCTCCACGGGCATCTCGGCCCAGCGCGCGAAGTGGGCCAGGGTCTCCCCACGGCGAAGCGCGTAGGTCGTGGGAGGCGCGACCTCGGGCTCGACGGGCGACACGGAGGGCTCGACGATCTCCGCGACGACGTCACTGGTGGGGAGCTCCTCGGGCACGGGCGCCGCCCTCTCGATCTGCACGGGGGCCACGACGATGGGGGTGACCGGGGCGGGGATCTCGGCGGTGGGCTCGAATCCGCCGCAGGCGGTGAGGAGAGCGAGGAGCGCGAGGGGGAAGGAACGGGTCATTGCAGCCTCCGGGTCGTCCTTGGTGGACATCCGGACACTTTGCGAGGCCCGTGCCAGAACGGCCGCACCAGGAACAAACGAGGTTCATCCTGAACCCATGCACCCGATCACACCGACCTGTGCAGATGTCCATCTACCAATCAGAGATGGGTAGATAGATTCGAGGGGACGTCAGAGGGTCAGGGCGATGTCGAGGGTCAGGGTGCCCTCGCGCAGGCCCGCAGGCTTCTTGCCCGGGGAGAGCCCGAACCACGACCCGACCGGGAGCACGGAGCCGACCCGGAGCCGCATGCCTTCGAGGGGCGTCCAGTACGCCCAGCCCGCGACATCGATCGGCGAGGGATCCCAGATGCTCACCGCGACCTCGCCCGTGAGCCCGAGGTCGTCGGTGGCCAACGGCGCGTCGAGGCCCACCGCGGCGGACGCGTGGATGTACAGCGCCGGGAACGGTGCGACGCCCGGGGTGCCGTGCACACCGAAGCTCCCGCGGGCGAGCAGGTCTCCCGGACCGATGGGCTGCCGGCGCTGGTAGACCGCCGTGATGCCGCCGCCCGGCCAGAGCGAGCTGGCGTCGTTCGCCCACGTCCACGCCTGGCCCGTGGGCAGGTGGAGCTCGGCCCCGACGAGCTGGACCACGCCACCCGACGCCATGCGCCGGTAGCCCTCCACCCGCACGTTCCCGAGGCCGGTCGTGCGGCCGAGCGTGGTGCGGTAGCTCGCGAAGGGCACCACCACCGCGACCGCCCAGCCCTCCGCGCCGTAGCGAGCGGTGGCGGTGGTGGCGAGAACCCCGCCGTCGGACCCGATCACGACCCCCTCGCCCACCGCGACCGACCCGCCGATGCCGTCCGGCTCGAGGCGGTTGCCGAACAGGGCCCACGGCGACCCACCGCCCTCTGGGACCTTCCGCTCCACCTCGACCCGCGTGACGGGCTTCACGATGGTGGGCTCGAGGGTCTCGGGGACATCCTGGGCGAACGCGGAGACGAGCAGGATCACGGCATGCTCTCGCGACGCAGGGAGGCCACCACATCGACGGTGGGCGCGTCCTGCACGACCACCAGGGTGCTGCGCCCGTCGATCGTGGACCGCAGCCGGTCGCCGGCCTCCGCCCCGCCGTCCACCACCACGCACGCCGCACCGAGACCCGCGTCGTCCTCGGGCAGCTCGCGGGCGCCGAGCTGATCGGGCTCGAGCCAGCGAACGGAGGCGATGCGGGCGGGCTCGTCGTTCACCGAGAGCGCGAGGCGGCCGACGTCCGCCGAGAGCAGCGGCCGGCTGGCCACCAGGCAGAGCTCGTTGGTGGGGGGCACGGTGGCCGCGAGCACCTCCACGCGGTTGTCCGTGTGGAAGGTGGCCGACCCCAGGATGCTGTCGGGGAGACGCAGGGTGGGCTGGCGGACGTCGTCGAGGGGCTGCACGACCGTCCACACGAACGACCTGTCCACCGGCCAGGGATCGTCGGGCCAGAACGCCAGCCCGCGGCCGAACGGGAGCACCTGGCCGTCCACGAACCCGCCGTCGGGCAGCGACACCACCCGGATGACCTGGGGGGTGGGCGCCTCCTCCGGGAACTGCACGTCGCCGAGCAGCACCAGCGGCTGGAAGGCCCCCACGTCACTCTGGCCGTCCGCCGGCGAGAGGGCCAGGTCGAGCTCGACGGGCGTCCCGCTGCACGCGACGACGAACGGGATGAGCAGTCTCACGGGTGGGTCTCCGGGTGCCCAGAGGCTAGAGCACGATGCCCCGGTCCGCAAGCGCCGTCACCTCCCTCCCCGCCGCGCCTTCACCTTCGTCCGGTGCCCGACCCGCCCGATCTCCAGGTCACCCCGCACCACCAGGGCCTCGCCATTGCCCGAGAGCCCCGACAGCGTGGCCGTCGTGCGCTTCCGTCCCTCGTCGCTCGCGTGGGTCGCGGGCACGCCGAACGCCACGTCCGGGAGGCGCGAGAGCACCTCCGGCACCACGCCCGACACCACGTAGGCCAGCGGATCCGCCGCGGCCGCACCGTCGCTCGCGCGCGTCTCGCGCACGGAGGGCTCGCTCACGACGAGCTGCCCCCCGCTCACGGCGACCTTCGCGTCCACGTCGAAGTCCCGGTACCAGGACGTCCCCCCCCAGAGCCGCAGGCCGAGGGCCAGCCGGTCGCCCTGCACCGCCAGGGAACGGGGCTCGGGCTGGATGCCCATGACCGCCCCGCTCTCGAACGCCGAGCGGCGCGCGAAGGCGGCCACCGTGTCGGCGTCGAGCGTCACCACCAGGCCCTGGGTGGGCATCGGGCCCGTCCGGAGCGCGGCCTCCGGCACGTCGAACACCGTCAGCCCCTCCACCACGAGCCCCTTCGCCTCGGGCCGCACGCGCAGCGCACGGAGCGGCAGCCCCTCCCCGAACCGGGAGACCTCCACAGGCTCGAAGGCGTCGATGGCCGCGGCGAGCCAGTCCTCTAGGGGCCCCTGGGCAGCGCGCTTCACGGCACCCCCCAGCCCCGCCACGTCCACGGACGCCCCGTGCACGTCCGTGGGCTTCGCCTTCACCACGAAGGCCTCTCCCACCCGTTCGACCACCGTCTGCACGTCGAGCTCCAGGGACGCCGTGACGGGCGCCTCGCCGTTCCCGAGCGGCGTCGTCCACGTCACGGTCCCCGCGAGGGCCACGTCCACCGGGAAGCACCCGTCCTTGCCCTTGCACTGCCGGCGGTCCGGCTGGATGGCGAGGGACTGTACGGTGAGCGACGGGGTCACCGCCCCCACGGGCAGCCCGACGCGTCGCGAGAGGGCCGGGGTGGCCACGAGCCCGTCCTCCACGAGGCGATCCAGCAGCTCGGGAGCGATCTGGACCCGGAGATCGGGCTTCCAGCCCTCCCCTGGCGCGAGCGCCTCGCGCGCGGCCTCCGAGCGGGCTGCCTGCAGCTCCGCCTCCACCGCACCGTCCCCGCCGCACCCGAGCGCGAGCCACACCAACATCCTGTACCCTCCGTGCAGGAGGAGCATCGCATGGAGACGGAGGACCCCCGAGCGTCACTCGGTGTGAAGGACGTGAGCGTGCGCGCGGCCGCGGCGCGGGATCTCGCGAGGATGGGCACGGTCGACGACGTGCCCCTGCTCCTCGAGCATGTCCGCACCGACAAGAGCCCGTCCGTCCGTCTGTACGCCGCAGCGGGTGCGGCCGAGATCCTGGCACGCCACCGCGGCGCCTACGACCAGGCACCCCTCGATCGGGACGCCCAGCGCGCGGTCCTCCAGGAGATCGGCACCGTCGATCCGGGTCTGTCGCCGAGCGTCCTGCTCTGCTACGCGCCCTTCCCCGAGCCCGCCGTGCTGAAGCGGCTCGACCGCATGCTCCGCGACCCCCGCCAGGACGTCCGGCTCGGCGCCACGCAGGCCCTCCGCAGGATGGCGCTGTCGGGGGCCGCCACCCACGAGGGCACCGGCGTGCGCGAGTGGGTCGCCGAGGCCCTGCGCTACCCCAAGCTGCCCGCCGACACGGCGGCCGATCTCATCCGCCTCATCGGGCAGGTGGGCTGGCGTGAGCTCACGTCGCTCGTGGAGCGCGGTCTCGGTGTGGACGGTGCCGTGGGCGAGGCCGCGACGGAGGCCCTGGAGCGCCTGGGGGCGCGCGACGACCGTGACGCCTGGGACGGCATCTGGATCGACGAGGGCCGCGACGTCCTCCAGCTCGCCACACCCGTCGAGGGACGCTGGCTGGCTGTGGAGGGCGCCCGGCCAGCGGACGGGAAGCTCGATCTGCCGGAGGGCGTCGCGCGGCGTATCTGGGCCCCCCGGCTCGGCGAGGAGGGCCTGTTCGAGGCCCTGCAGGTCGACGGTCGCACCTACTGGCGGCTCTCCGGCAAGCGCCTGGTGGGCTTCGTCGACGAGCAGGACACCGCCCTGGCCGGCCGCCCCGACATCGCGGGCTGGTTGCTCGAGCAGCTCGACGCACAGAGCGGTGCGGGTCCGCAGCGTGCGGCCATCGTGCTCTGCGTGCGCACCGGACGTCACACCGAGGCGCTGGAGCGGCTCGAGAGGCCCCTGGCCGCGAAGAAGCCCCGCAACGACCTGTTCTTCCTGCAGGGTCTGGCGCTGCGGGCGGTGGGTCGCGAGTCCGAGGGGGACGCCGCCCTGCGGACCTACCTGGAGAAGGCGAAGGCCAGCGAGCCCTGGCGTGCGGAGGCCGAAGCGCTTGTGGGCACCGACGGCGACACGCCCTAGGGGCGGGCCTTCATCGCAGCTTCCCAGAGCTCCGGGAGGGCCTCCACGGGCCACGTGTCGATCTCGGGGAGCAGGGAGCGCGGCATGAGGAGACCCTTCCCATCACCTGGGCCACGACCGCTTCGGCGGCCGCGTCGTAGAGGTGCCGGTCCTCGCGATGATCGAAGTCCCGGTTCCAACGGAGCACGATGCGGACCTTGTCCGCCGTCGCGATCACAGCCGCTGTGACGTCCTCGAGGCGCACCTCGAACCTCCGCCCGCTGCCGTCGCCCACCATCACACCCGCCATGGGTGCCGCGGACCCCATGTCCACCGTCCACCCGTCCACGGCCGGAGCCTGCCGCACGAGGGCCTCGGCCTGGGCGAGATGCTCCGGCGTGTCGGGCTGGATCACCAGACCGTAGGCATCCGTCCCCGTCGTGATCTGCACCGAGAGCCCGGGATGGTGCTCCTGGAGCCGGGCCGTCAGCACCGTCCCAGAACGCCGGCTCCTCCGCCCCCCGCCACCACGCCACCAGCCGGTTCCACATGACGCGCTCCTCCGGACGACGGCGTGCCGCCCGCGGGATATCGAGACGCCCCCGAAGCATCCAGGAGGAACGACAGATGGCCGAGCTGCCCAAGGCCTACGACCCCCACGCCGCCGCCGAGACCTGGTCGGCAGCGTGGGCCGACGCCCGCATCTTCGAGGCGGACCCGTCCGCCCCCGGCCCGGCCTTCAGCGTCGTCATCCCTCCGCCGAACGTCACGGGCAGCCTGCACATGGGCCACGCCCTCAACAACACGCTCCAGGACGTGTTGGTCCGCTACAAGCGCATGGACGGCTACAACACCGTGTGGGTGCCCGGCATGGACCACGCGGGCATCGCCACGCAGTGGGTCGTACGCCGCCAGCTCGAGGCCCAGGGCATCGACTTCCGGTCCCTCGGCCGCGAGGGCTTCGTGGAGAAGGTCTGGCAGTGGAAGGACGAGGCGGGCGGCACGATCACCAAGCAGCTCCGCCGTCTCGGCGTGTCCTGCGACTGGTCGCGCGAGCGCTTCACGCTCGATCCCGGCCTGCGCGAGGCCGTCCAGGAGCACTTCATCCGGCTCTTCGAGGCGGGCCTGATCTACCGCGGCACCCGGCTCATCAACTGGGATCCCCTCGACCAGACCGCCCTCTCGGACCTCGAGGTGGAGCACGAGGAGGGCGCGCAGGGGGAGCTGTGGTCCTTCGCCTACCCCATCCGCGACGAAGACGGCGGCGGCGAGATCGTCGTGGCCACCACGCGCCCCGAGACCATGCTGGGCGACACCGCGGTGGCCGTGCACCCCGACGACCCCCGCTACCAGCACCTCATCGGGAAGACGCTGAAGCACCCGTTCGTCGACCGGGAGATCCCGATCGTCGCGGACGCCATCCTCGTGGACATGGCCTTCGGGACCGGGGCCGTGAAGGTCACGCCCGCCCACGACCCCAACGACTTCGAGGTGGGCAAGCGCCACAAGCTGCCCATGATCAACATCCTGAACCGCGACGGCTCGCTGAACGAGCAGGGCGGCCGCTTCACCGGCATGGACCGCTTCGAGGCCCGCAAGGCCGTGAAGGCCGCCATCGCGGAGCTGGGTCTGGACCGCGGGAGCAAGGCCCACACGCTCAACGTCGGGCGCAGCCAGCGCTCCGGGGCCATCGTGGAGCCCATGCTCTCCACGCAGTGGTTCATGCGCATGAAGCCGCTGGCCGCCCCCGCCATGGCGGCCGTGGAGCACGGGTTCACGAAGTTCGTGCCGTCCCAGTGGGAGAACACGTACTACGCGTGGCTGCGCGACATCCGCGACTGGTGCATCAGCCGGCAGCTCTGGTGGGGTCACCGCATCCCCGCCTGGTACGACCCCGAGGGGAACGTGTACGTCGCGCGCTGCCGCGAGGAAGCCGTCGAGAAGGCCGGCCGGGACGACCTCGTGCAGGACGAGGACGTGCTCGACACCTGGTTCAGCTCGGCCCTCTGGCCCTTCAGCGTGATGGGCTGGCCCGAGAAGACCGAGGACCTGGCGCGCTACTACCCCACCAGCGTGCTGGTCACGGGCTTCGACATCATCTTCTTCTGGGTCGCCCGGATGATGTTCGCCGGCCTGTACTTCACGGGCTCCGTGCCCTTCTCCGACGTCTACATCCACGCCCTGGTCCGCGACGAGCACGGCGACAAGATGAGCAAGACGAAGGGCAACGTGGTGGACCCCCTGACCGTCATCGACCGCTGGGGTGCGGACGCCTTCCGCTTCACGCTGGTGGCGTTCGCCGCCCAGGGCCGTGACGTGCTCTGGTCCGAGAAGCGCGTGGAGGACTACCACCGCTTCACCACGAAGGTCTGGCAGGCGCTCCGGTACTGCTTCCTGAATGCCGAGGGCTACGACCCGTCGGCGCCGATGGAGCCGGGTCCCTACGAGCGCTGGATCGAGGCCCGCACGGGTGCCGCGGCGGAGCGCGTGCGCGCGGCGCTGGACGGCTACCGGTTCAACGAGGCCGCCTCGGAGCTGTTCGCCTTCGTGAAGGGCGAGTACTGCGACTGGTACATCGAGCTCTCGAAGACGACCATCTACGACACGAGCGCCTCCGCCGCGCGCCAGAACGCCGTGAAGCACGCGCTGTTCTCCACGATGGGCGCCATCGTGCGGATGATGCACCCGCTGATGCCGTTCCTCACCGAGGACATCTGGCAGCGCCTGCCCCACACCGAGGGCTTCGTGGCGACGGCGCCCTACCCGCGCCCGTCCGACTTCGCGGTGGACGCCGCCACCCTGGAGGACATCGCGCGCCTCCAGGACGCGGTCACCGAGGTGCGCCGGATCCGCGGCGAGATGAGCATCGCCCGCAAGGTGCCGCTCGCGCTCATGGTGGACGACGACGCGCTCTACACGGGCCTGTTCCCGCACGCCCGCGCGCTGAACGAGCTGGCCGGCGTCACGCTCGAGCGGCTCGTCGAGCGTCCGAGCGGCACGGCCACCGCCGTGGTGCGCGGCGTGGAGTGCGTCATCCCGCTGGCTGGCGTGGTGGACTTCTCGAGCGAGCTCGACCGGCTCGACAAGGAGCTCGCCAAGGCCGACAAGGACATCGGTCAGCTCGAGAAGAAGCTCGGCAACAAGGGCTTCGTGGACAAGGCGCCCGAGGACGTGGTCGCGGGCTTCCGCGAGAAGCTCGAGGCGGCCGTCGTGCGTCGGGACACCCTGCGCACCAGCCGCGACCGGCTCGCCGAGCTCGTCTGACGGCTCACATCGGGCGCCGCCGATCCGAGGGGGTCGGCAGGAGCCCGAGATGTCCAGCCGCCTCTCCACCGCCGACTTCCTGGTCGCCGGGCGGTTCTTCCACGCCGACGAAGACGCCGCCCTGGCGGCGATCCGCGCGGTGGGCGCGGTTCCGTTGCGGGATCTCGACCTGATGGTCGTGTACGCCGGCGTGCCCGTGCGCCGGCGCTTCGGGGTCGTGGAGAACGCGCTCGCCACCCCCTACCAGCACCCCGTCCTCGACCTGCTGGGCCGTGCGCTCCAGGACCCCATGAACAACGCCGTGGCCTCGGAGGTCACGCGACGGCGCCTGCCCTACAGCCCCGTGAGCCGGCGCCTCGTGCAGGAAGCCCTGATGGCCCTGCACGACGCCCAGGTGCACCTCCCGTGGGCCTTCCTGCCCATGGCGTACGACCTGGCCGCCCGCGTGGAAGCCGCGGACCGCGCGCACCGGCTGCCCTTCCGTGTGTTCTACGCCCAGCACATCGAGCTCTTCCGCGGGCGGGACCAGGGGTTCGGGCTCGCCAGGACGGGTCGGGTCTTCAGCCTGCCCGTGGAGGGCGCACGCGGCGGCACGTGGCCGGAGACCGTGTACGGCGCGCTCGACGTGGACGCCGCCCTGCTCGTGGAGGCGAACATCCTCGGGCCCGAGCCCACCTGGGAGGCGGACGACATCCCGACCGAACGGGGTCCTCCCGAGCGCGAGAACGCCCCGTGTGACGCGGGCTTCGCGTCCTTCGACCTGGACCTGGATCTCGACGACCCGCCGTGAGCGTCAGCGGCGACGCAGGAAGCGCCAGAGCCCGCCAGCTCGGGCCTGTGAGCACGTCAGACCGAGCCTGAGCCGCTCGATCTCGGTGTCCGTGTCCGTGTCCGGATCGGTGTCGGCGTCCGCATCGGTGTCGGTGTCGGTGTCGGTGTCGGTGTCCGCCTCGCCGCCCGTGTCGGTGTCGGCGTCCGTGTCCGCATCGGCGTCCGTGTCCGCGTCCGTATCGGAGTCCGTGTCCGCGTCCGTATCGGCGTCGGTGTCCGCGTCCGCATCCGTGTCGGCGTCCGTGTCCGCGTCCGTATCGGCGTCGGTGTCCGCGTCTGCGTCCGCATCCGTGTCGGAGTCCGTGTCGGCATCGGTATCCGAGTCGGTGTCCGCGTCCGTGTCCGCGTCCGTATCGGCGTCGGTGTCCGCATCCGTATCGGAGTCCGTGTCCGCATCGGTGTCGGTGTCCGCGTCCGTGTCCGCATCGGTGTCCGCGTCCGTATCGGCGTCGGTGTCCGCATCCGTATCGGAGTCCGTGTCCGCATCGGTGTCCGCGTCCGTGTCCGCATCGGTGTCGGTGTCGGTGTCGGTGTCGGTGTCGGTGTCGGTGTCCGCGTCGTCCTGGAGATCGAGCTGGAAGTCGTCGAGACCCGGGGGTCCCAGCGGTCCCGTGATGCAGACCTCCCGCAGGTCCGTCCCCGGATCGGCCTCCACGCCGATCCAGCCGTACCCGCCCACCGCGATCCCCGAGTCCACGTCGCCGAGGGAAGCGCCGGACCCGTCCAGGTACTCGACCATGGGCGAGACCCCCACGGTCGCACGGGCATAGAACCCGAACCGGGCCACACGCTGATCGAACCTCAGGCAGAGAGGGACGGGAAGGGAGCCAGGAGCCTGGAGCCGGTTCGGCGCCGATCGCGGGTTGGTGGTGGACACGACGACGTCCGAGGGGAGCGGGAACCCGTCCACCGTCGCAGACACCCGCCCACCGAACAACGACATCGGGCTCGGGTACGTGCCGGGCGCGTACGCGTCGAAGTCCTCCACGAGACCGCCCGTGAACTCAGGGATGCTGTGCACCCCCGCGAGCGCGCTCACCACCGACCAGATCATGGCCTCAGAGTACCAGAGTCCCCGGTGCGACGAAGGCCTTCCAGGAGCGGCGTGATCGCCTGACGACCGAGGATCGCGCTCCCCATCGGCCAGGACGACTCCACGACCAGCCCTTCGCCCCACCAGACCTGCCGGATGCGCCCGCCCCCGGCACAGGTCCGGGTCTGGGCGGTCCCCAGCACAGGCACGGCGCGAAACGCACCGTCGCTCTCGAAGTGGCAGTCCTCTCCCCGCGCGCCCGGACCGTCGCCGGCGCGGACCGTGAACGTGAAGCCCGTTCCCGCCTGCTCGATGTGCAGCACCCTCGCTCCAGGGCCCGCCGAGCCCGACCAACCGGGCGGCACGTAGAGGGACAACCCCTCTCCTTCCCACGCCCCGCTCGTGACGGGACGCGTGCCGGAGGACTCCTGGTAGGCGGCATCGAGATCCACGGCCTGGTCGGCGTCGAACACGACCGGCTCAGGGACGCGCTTCCTGCACCCGGACACCAGGAGCACGAGGGACAGGAGCTCAACGCGCAAGGCGGGCCCGATGGAGCCCGGCCCCCCAGAGACGCCCGAACACACGGGCCTCCTCGCCGGACCGAACGACGGGTGACTCCGCCAGCACGGCCCCCTTCAGCGCGCGGACGACGGCGGGGTCCACATCGAGCACGGGCGCGAGATGACCGTCCAGCGACGCGGGCAGCGGGCCGGTGGCGTCCACGAAGGCACCCAGACCCTCCGGGCCCCGCGCCGTGGCGGACGTGAGCAACCCGAGGGCCGCCGTCGGCCCGACGTGCCGCACGAGGCGCGCCAGCCCGCCCCAGCCGGGGCTCACCCCGAGCCTGGCGTGCACGAAGCCCACCCGCGCATGCGGCGCAAGCACGCGCTGATCCGCGGCCGTCAGCAACTCGGCTCCCCCACCGAGGGCGGGACCATCGACTGCCGCCACGACGAGCTGCGGGAGCGTGGCGAGCGCGTCGAGCACGACCGTCATCGCCGCGCACATCCGCATCCCGGCCTCGGGCTCGCCCAGCCCGGCCCGGACCTGCCCGAGGTGCCCACCACTGCAGAAGGCGCCGGGTGTGCCCGTGATCACGACCACACCGAGCGCTTCGTCGCGCTGGAGGTCCGCTACGTGCCGGGCGAGGTCGAGCATCATCCCGACGGTGAGCGCTCCCCTGACCTCCGGGTTCACCAGGCGCAGCACGTGGCCCTCGCGCTCCACGGTGCCCGGAGCCTCCGGCACCTGGGACCGCAGGGCCTCGAGGGTCCGCCGTGCCTCCTCGAGGCTCACGCGCCCTCCGCACGGTACGTGTGGATCGTGGTGTCGCCGAAGCTGCGGGAGGCCTCTCGCACGAGCGTCGCGCACCGATCGGGCACCCGGGTGGCCTTCGCGGTCTCGAACCAGATCCGGCCCGTGCACGCGGGTGCCAGGACCTCCAGCCACACGGCGGGGTCCTCCGCGTAGGGCGGATCGGCGAACACCAGCCCGAAGGCGCCGAGACCCTCGAGCCGCTTGCGGAGGTCGCCGCGAACGAGCCGCACGTCGGCGCCGAGGGCCGTGGCGTGGTCGCGGAGGGCCGCGAAGGCACGGGGGTCCCGCTCCACCGCGACCACCTCGGCTCCGCGCGACCAGGCCTCGAACGCGAGGATGCCGCTGCCGGAGAAGGCGTCGAGCACCCGGACCCCGGTGAGATCCTGGCCCACCATGGAGAACAGGGCCTCCCGAACCCGCGCGGACGTCGGACGCACGCCAGGTGCGGCGCGCCCCGAGAGGGTCCGACCGCGCGCACGCCCACCCGTGATGCGCAGGCCGCTCAAGGCGACTTCAGGCTCCACGAGCACATGCCGTCCACACAGCCGCATCGATCGAGCACGGCGTGACACGGGCGCTCGAGGCACGGCGTCATGACCCCGGACTGCGCGACCGCCGTGGTGACGCACATCTCCCCGCTGCACCCGACGGTGGCGCAGTCGGCGTCGGAGGTGCATTCCCCCGGGCTCGACGGGCCTTCGACGGCCTCGCCGCACTCGGCGTACAGCTCGGCGGCGCTCGGCGAAGAGGGCGTGGGGGCCGGCGCGACGAACGGTTCGGGGGGCGCGGGAGCGGGGGGCGTGGTGCCCCCGCAGGCGACGAGGAAGGCTGCGAGGATGGAGCGCATGGTCCCGTCTACCCCGTCCTGACGGCCTCCGCCGCCCCATACCCGACCACGCGCAACAGATGATTGCGGACCATTGAATCCGCGCCGAACGGTTCGATAGCACGCGGGCCGAGACCCAGTCCCTCGTGGAGGTCCTTGATGCTCCGTACAGTGAGTCTGCTGCTCACTGCTGCTCTCTTCTCGACCGGCCTGTCGTGCGTGGTCGCAGAGGAACAGCTGATCGACGACGCCCGGTTCCCCCTGGAGCCGCACCTCATCCTGCCCGTCTGGGGCCCCTCCAACGGCCAGGTCGCCGCTGGTGTCGCCACCGGCGTCGCCCCCGAGCAGCCGATTCCGTTCTCGCACTACCTGCACGCCGGGAAGAACGAGATCCAGTGCGAGTACTGCCACTCGGCCGCACGGAAGTCGATCCACGGGGGTGTGCCCGAGATCTCGGTCTGCATGAACTGCCACAAGTTCGTGCGCACCAAGAGCAAGCACATCCAGAAGGTCACGGAGTACTGGCAGAAGGGCGAGCCGATCCCCTGGCAGAAGGTCCACGACCTCCCGGACTACGTGAACTTCGCCCACGTCCGCCACATCCGCGCGGGCGTGGACTGCACCGAGTGCCATGGGCAGATCAAGCTCCAGGGCAAGCCCACGTACACCGACGACGGAGGCGAGCTGCCGCTCCTCGCCGTCGACAAGGTGATGGTGCGCGAGACCACGCTCCAGATGGGCTGGTGTCTCGACTGCCACGCCACCCACCCCTCGGTGGACGAGAACTACGGCGAGTCGGCCGAGACGCGCCGCGCCGAGCTGAAGGACTGCTGGACCTGCCACAAGTGAGCTGACGTCGGCCCCGTCCGACCAGCGAGAAAAGCGAGCTACATCTCATGAACCGCCGCAACTTCCTCCAAGCTCTCGGCCTCGGCACCGGCGCCTCCGCGCTCTCCGCGTGCGGGCTGGACTACAACCGGTACTACACGCCGATCGAGCAGATCCTCCCCTACGTGGTGAAGCCCGAGAACGTCACCCCCGGCGTGCCCACCTTCTTCGCCACCAGCATCACCACCGGCCCGCACGCGCACCCCGTGCTCGCGCGCCACCGGGATGGCCGCGTGGTCCACGTGGGCTCCAACAAGCACGCCCCGCTCGTCCGCGCCTGCGTGCCGAAGGCCGCGCTCCTCGAGCTCCAGCGTCACTACAGCCCGGACCGCTACAAGGGCCCGATGGAGGGCACCGCCGCCCTCGGCTGGAACGACGGCGCCGTGCCGAAGCTCACCGCCGCCGTCCAGGCCGCGAAGAGCGCCGGCAAGCAGGTCGTGTGGCTCGGCCAGTACCGGTCGGGCTCCATGGTCGAGCTGCTGAAGAGCGTGGTCGACAAGGTCGTGATGTGGGAGCCGAACGGCTACGAGGCCGAGGCCACGGCCGCCCAGATGGTGTTCGGTACCCGGTTCCTGCCGCGCTACGACCTCGCCGGTGCGAGCTACGTGCTCTCCTTCGGCGCCAACGTGCTCGGCGGTTGGGGCGGCACGCGCCTCCAGAGCGACTTCGCCATCGCGCGCAACCCGAACGGCGACCACGTCATCGCGCGCTACGCGCACGTCTCCCCGTACCGCGACCAGTCCGCGGCCAACGCGGACGACTGGTTCGCCGTCACGCCCGGCTCCGAGGTCCTCGTGGCCCGCGCGGTCGCCAAGCTCGTCGCGCAGAAGACCGGCTTCTCGGGCCCGGCCGTCGCCGCGCTCGGCAACATCGACACCGCCACCGCGGCCTCCGCGGCCGGGATCGACGCTGCCGCCATCGAGGCCATCGCGGCCCAGTTCGCGTCCGGCAACGCGGTCGCCCTCCCGGGTGGCGCCATCGGTGCCGGTCGCGCGGCCACCGAGCTCGCCGCGGCCACCTACCTCCTGAACATCGTCGGTGGCGCCATGCCCACCCTGTTCAGCGGTGGCGGCTACCGCGCCCCGATCGCGAACACGAAGGACATCATGGACCTCGTGGCCGCGATGAACGCCGGCAACGTGGGCGTCCTCCTCGTGGACGAGGCCAACCCCGTGCACGCGCTGCCCTACAGCGGCTTCGCCGAGGCGATGGGCAAGGTCGGCACCACGGTCGCCTTCTCCTCCCACCCCGACGAGACCGCCGAGCTCTGCAAGCTCAAGATGCCGGCGGCCGACACGTTCGAGGACTGGGGCGACGAGGAGCCGCTGCTGGGCTTCACGCTGCTCCGTCAGCCCGCCATGAGCCCCCTGAACCTCATCCACCGCCCCCTCGGCGAGCAGGAGCAGGTGGCCACGAAGTGGGACGTCGTCTCCGCAGGTGAGGTCCTGGTGCGCGTCGGTCAGGCGCTGGGGACGGTCACCGCCAAGACCTGGCGCGACTACCTCCGCGAGCGCTGGGGCCGCATGGTGTTCGACGCCGACGTGCTCGCGCCCCCGCGGGACCGCGCCCGTCGCGAGGCCGAGGCCTCCGGCGCGCCCTGGCCGCCCGTCGGTCCGGACGGTGCGCCCGTCGTCGAGCCGCCGCCCCACCAGGACGCCCGCTTCGGCGCCTGGTTCAACAAGCAGCTGGCGAACGGCTTCCACAAGAACGACCTCGCGGAGCGTCCGCAGGTCCTCAACGTCACGGGCAACGTCCAGTGGGCGGCCGACGTGGCTCCAGCCGGGTCGGGCGACATGACCGCCATCCTCGTGCCCCATGCGCACGTCGGTGACGGTCGCTACGCGAACACGCCCTGGGCCCAGGAGCTCCCGGACCCCATGTCCGGCATCGTCTGGGACACGTGGGCCGAGATCCACCCCGACACCGCCGCGAAGCTCGGTGTGGTCGACCGCGACGAGGTGGAGATCAAGAGCGCGAACGGCTCGGTGAAGACCTCCGTGGAGATCACGAAGAGCGTCCGTCCCGACACCGTCGCCATCCAGCTGGGCCAGGGCCACGCCCTCGCCAGCATGCGCTACGCCAACGGCATCGGCGTGAACGCCGCGCTGCTCGCCAAGGACGTCGACGCCCACGGCGCGATGGCCTGGTCGGGCAACAAGGTCACCGTCACGAAGACCGGCGGCCGCACGGACGTCGTCCACACCTTCGGTGGTGACAGCGACGAGGACCGCAACTTCGCGGTGGTCGTCAACGCCGAGCAGTTCGCCGCCAAGGGCGACGCTCCCGCGGACCACCCGGGCGACCTCACCGGCATCCACCACCTCGAGATCGACAAGCGCCTCACGGACATCGGGCTCACCGACTTCTACCCGATCCCCCAGCACCCCACGTACCGCTTCGGCATGACCGTCGACACGGACGCCTGCAACGGGTGCGGCGCCTGCTCCATCGCCTGCTACGCGGAGAACAACCTCCCCGTCGTGGGTCGCGAGAAGGTCCGCCAGGGCCGCGAGATGTCCTGGATCCGGATCGACCGCTTCTACAAGGGCGACGAGACGCACTTCGTCCCCATGATGTGCCAGCACTGCGGCCACGCGCCCTGTGAGTCGGTCTGCCCGGTCTGGGCCACCTACCACTCGCTCGACGGCCTCAACGCGATGGTCTACAACCGCTGCGTCGGCACCCGGTACTGCTCCAACGCCTGCCCGTTCAGCGCGCGGAAGTTCAACTACCACACGTACGTCTGGCCCGAGCCCTTCAACATGCAGCTCAACCCCGACGTCGTGACGCGGACCATGGGCGTCATGGAGAAGTGCTCCTTCTGCGTGCAGCGCATCCGGTCCATCAAGTCCGCCTACAAGGACGCCGCGACCGAGACGACCAACTTCAACGCGGTCGTCCCGGACGCTGCCCTCGCCCGCCTCCCGGCGTGCGCGGAGGCCTGCCCCTCGCAGGCCCTGACCTTCGGCAACCTCGAGGACCCGTCGTCCACCGTGACCCGCACCCGCAAGTCCGGCCGGAACTACTTCCCCCTCGAGGATCTCAACGTCTTCTCCGCCGTCAACTACCTGGCGAAGGCGTCCTTCCACGTCGCGAAGGCCGAGGCCCACCACGGTGGCGGTCACGGCGGCGGCGATGCGCACGGGGCCACCGAGGGTGGTCACGGCGCCGAGAAGGCCCACGACGGCGGCCATGGCGGCGGCCACGACGAGCACGGCAAGGCCGACGAGCACGGCAGCGCCGGCGACCATCACTGATTCCTTCCTTCCCTTTCTTCCGAGCCCACCGGCCCGAACACCCCGACGAGGAGAGTGACGCGTGAAAGACGTGTACTCGACCGGAGAACCCAACCGCCCCGAGAGCTACGGCGCAGCGAACCGCGACATCATCCGCGTGCTGCTGAAGCCGAGCGCGGCGTACTTCGCCATGCTCTTCGTGGCCGTCAGCATGATGCTCTTCGGAGTGTGGTGCGAGTACCAGCAGATCCGCTGGGGCATGGGCGTCGCCAACATCAAGCACCCGACGATGTGGGGTGTCTACATCGTCACCTTCGTGTTCTGGGTCGGCATCGGCCACGCCGGGACGCTCATCTCCGCCATCCTCTACCTGGTGCGGTCGCGCTGGCGTACGGGCGTCTACCGCGCGTCGGAGGCCATGACGGTCTTCGCCGTCATGACGGCGCTCCTGTTCCCGGTGCTCCACCTCGGCCGGATGTGGCAGAACTACTGGTTCTTCCCCTATCCGAACCAGCGTCAGCTCTGGATGAACTTCAAGTCGCCGCTCATGTGGGACGTGTTCGCCATCTCGACGTACTTCACGGTGTCGGCCATCTTCTTCTACGTCGGTCTGGTGCCGGACATCGCCATCTTCCGTGACCACAGCAAGGGTCTCGTGAAGAAGGTGTACGGGCTCCTCTCCCTCGGCTGGCGCGGCACGCACCGCCAGTGGCACCACTACATGGCCGCCTACGGCTTCTTCGCCGCCCTCGCCGCGCCCCTCGTGCTCTCCGTCCACAGCGTCGTCTCCTGGGACTTCGCGATGGCGAACACGGCCGGCTGGCACAGCACCATCTTCCCGCCCTACTTCGTCGCCGGCGCCATCTTCTCCGGCTGCGCGATGGTCATCACGCTCCTGATGCCGCTCACCTACGCGTTCAACTGGCACGCGTACGTGAACATCTGGCACTTCGACGCGCTGGCCAAGATGTGCCTCCTCACGAGCGCCATCCTCACCTACGCGTACGGCATGGAGTACTTCATCGGCTGGTACAGCCAGAACCCCTACGAGCAGGCCATCTTCTTCTGGCGGGCCGACCCCTGGGCCGACTACGGCTGGGCCTTCTACATCATGGTGTTCTGCAACTGCGTCGCGCCGCTCCCCTGGTACTTCCAGAAGCTCCGCACCAACCCGTGGGCGCTGTTCATCATCAGCATCTTCATCAACATCGGGATGTGGTTCGAGCGCTTCAACATCATCGTGAGCTCGCTCGCCCACAACTTCGACCCCGCGACCTGGGACTACTACTGGCCCAGCTGGATCGAGTGGGGCATCCTCATCGGCAGCACCGGCTGGTTCTTCACCTGGTTCCTCCTCTTCGTGAAGACCTTCCCCGCCATCGCCATCACCGAGATCAAGGAAATGATCCCGCCGCCCCTCAAGGGCTCTCTGGAGGCCAAGTGAGCTCCGCCACGGGTATCCGCATCAAGGGCATCTACGAGCACCTCGACTGCCTGCTCACGGGCATCGACCGGCTCAAGAAGGCGAACATCACGGGCTGGACCGTGATGGCCCCCCTGCCCCGGCACGAGATCCTCGAGATCGTGTACGAGGGCCGGCCCTCCCCGGTGCGCTGGTGGACCCTCACCGGCGCGGTCACCGGGATGACCATCGGTCTGCTGCTCACGTCGCTCACGAACACGCAGTGGCCGATGATCCTGCCGGGCGGCAAGCCCGTCGTGTCCCTGGTCCCCTACGCGGTCATCATGTTCGAGTGCACCATCCTCGGTGGCGCCCTCTTCACGACCCTCGGGGCCATCGTGCACTGCGGCCTGCCGGGCTTCTTCCTCGACAAGGCCATCCAGGACCCCCGGGTGACCGACTCGAGCTTCGGCATCGTGTTCACGGACGCCCCCACGGGCGACCAGGCGAAGATCGAGGCGATCCTGCGTGACTCCGGCGCTGTCGAGGTCACCTCCGGCGACGCCACCCTCTACGACGTCCCGAACAACTGAAGGAACGCGACATGAACTCCGCAACCAGGACCACCGCACGCGTCGTCGGCGTCTTCGGGTTCCTCGCGCTCACCAGCACGGTGGCGTTCGGGCTCCCCTGGGACGTCGACATGGCCGACGCGCAGACGGTCAAGGCCTACGAGTACCGGATGAGCCCGCTGCCCGAGGGCGTCGTGCCCCACGACAGCATGCTGAACCCCACGCCGTTCGTCGAGAACTACGCGCTGGGCAGCGCCGAGGGCAAGGCGCTCATCAACCCGGTCCCCTCCGGCGCCGAGCACCTGGCGCTGGGCAAGAAGATGTACGACACGTACTGCACGCCCTGCCACGGGGACGGTCAGCAGCTCGGCAAGGTCAGCGAGGCCGGCTACCCGGGCATCGCGATCCTCGCGGGCGGCACGGGCCGCCTCCAGAAGCTCACGGATGGTGACCTCTACCTCACCGTGCGCAACGGCCGGGGCCTCATGCCCGCGTACTCCTGGGCGATGAACGACACCGAGATGTGGTCGCTCGTCCGCCACCTCCGCACGCTGCCCAACGGCGCGTACGTCCCTCCCCCGCCGCCCGCTCCCGAGGAGGCTCCGCAATGAGCGCCACCCCCGATGTGAACCCCGTCATCGACGCGATCGCGGACCGACAGGTCCCCGGGATCGTCAACGGCGTCGGCGGTCTCCTCGTCCTGATCGGCCTCGGCGGGTTCGGCTACGGGCTCGGTGTGGCTGGCGCCGCCCCCACCTGGGGTGCCGTGCTGGTCGGCCTCGTCTGGGCCCTCGGCGTCTGCCAGGGTGCCTTCATGCTCTCCATCATCCTCACGGGCTCGTGGGGACGCTGGGGTCGCCCGGTGAAGCGCATCGCCGAGAGCTTCTTCTTCGTGCTGCCCCTCCTGTGGGTCGCCCTCGCCGTGTTCCTCGTGGCCGGCATCGGGATCTACAAGTGGCACCCGGCGCCCTTCGCGCCCATCGAGCACATCAGCCTGAAGCCGCACAGCCCGGCCGCCTGGGCCAGCAAGGAGCTCTGGCTCTCCCACGGCTTCTTCGCCGCTCGCCAGCTGCTCGGTCTCGGCCTGCTCATCGGGCTCGACTTCCTCTACCTGCGCGGCTCCCTCGGCCCGGACATGCTCCAGGCCAAGGAGCGCCTCGGCGCCAAGGCGCCGGGCTGGTGGGGCACCTTCATCGGTGGCCAGACCAACGTGGCGGCCGCGGTCGACGCGGGTCAGCGCACCCAGAAGAACATGTTCGCCATCATCGGCGTCTGCTACGCCTTCGTGTTCTCCCTCGTGGCCTTCGACCTCATCATGAGCCTCGAGCCCTGGTGGTACACGAACATGTTCGGCGGCTGGATCTTCGTGAGCTGCGTGTGGACCGGCCTCGCGGCCACGGGCCTCACCGCCATGCTCGGCCGTGACTGGCTCCGCATCGGCGACTTCGTGAAGCCCGCCGTGACCCACGACCTCGGCAAGCTCATGCTCGCGGCCTGCATGTTCTGGGCGTACACGCTCTTCGCCCAGCTCCTGCCCATCTGGTACGCGAACATGCCCGAGGAGACCCAGTTCATCCTCGTCCGCCTCGGCGGTGAGACCGGCAAGCTCAACGCGTGGAACTGGATGGCCCAGGCCGTCGGCATCCTCTGCTTCCTCGCGCCCTTCACCATCCTGCTCTCGCGGGGCGTGAAGAAGATGCGCTGGCCGTTCGCGATGATCTGCTCGCTCGTGCTCTTCGGCATCTTCATGGAGCGCAGCCTCCTCGTCATGCCGAACGTCTACCCCACGGTGTCCGACACCTTCCCGACCGCCAACTTCCTCGTCCTCCACGTGGGCGTCTGGCTCGGGTTCGTCGGCCTCATCGTGCTGGTGGTCGCCAACGTCCTGGCGCGCATCCCGCCGCTGGTCACCAGCGACCCCAACCTGCCGGACCACCCGTGGGACCAGCACGTGCACAGCCTCGACGCGCACCACGCGCACTGAGCTCCAGAGCACGCTACAGCAGAGAGCCCCGGCAACGGCCGGGGCTCTCGTCGTTTTGGGGGGTGAGGTGGACGACTGGAGGCGCTGGGCCCACCTGCTCCTCGCGGCCGCGCTGCTGGCGTTCGGCCATTGGAGCCTGACACCGCCCCGGCCCACGTCCAACGCCGCCTGGAGCCGGCTCGACGCCCTGCTCCAGGACATCGGGCCCCACCCGGTGGGCACGCCCGCCGCCCGTGCCGTCGAGGGGCGCCTGGTGGGGCAGATCCGGGCGCTGGGCATCGAGCCCACCGTCGAGGAGGCGACCCTCTGCGAGATCGCGTGCGTCCGCGTACGGAACGTGCTCGCAGCCATCCCCGGCCGGGACCCGGACCGCTGGCTGCTCCTGGCCACCCACTACGACTCCGTGGCGTCCGGTGAGGGTGCGGGCGACGCGATGTCCGGGGTGGCCGCGGCCCTGGAGGTCCTCGCGACCCTGCAGGCCGAACCGCTCGACGCCGGCGTGCTCGTGCTGTTCGACGAGGGCGAGGAGGCCGACCTGTACGGCGCGAAGGCGTTCGTGCAGCGCTCGGCCTGGAGGGACCGGGTGGAGGCCGTGGTGAACCTCGAGGCCCGAGGCACCTCTGGCGCCAGCTACCTCTTCGAGGCCACGGGCGACCTCCCTGCGCTCGGGTCGGCCTACGCACGCCAGGCGCGCCGACCGTCGGCGAGCGGGCTGTACGTCGCCATCTACCGGCTCCTGCCGAACAGCACCGATGTCTCGGTGTTCGACGCCGCCGGGCTGCCTGCCGTGAACCTCGCGTTCCTCGGCCACGGCGAGCAATACCACACGCCCCGCGACGACCGCGCGCACCTGGACCCCCGGAGCCTGCAGCACCACGTGGACCAGGCCCTCGGCGCCCTGCGGGCCCTGGATTCGCTCGATCCGGGCGAGTATGCGACCCCCACGAGCGCGCTGTTGTTCGACGTGGGTGGCCTGTTCGTGGTCTCCCTGTCCATCCCGGTCGCGCGGGGGGTGCTCGGTCTGCTGGCGTTGCTCGTGCTCGCGCTGGCCCGCCCGTCGCGCCGTGCCCTGGCGGGTGCCGTGCTGGTGCCCGTGGGCGCCGGGCTCTCCGCCCTCGCCGTGGACCTCGCCGTGCACGCTGCCGGAGGCTCGTGGGCCGCGTTCACGCCGCTCGCGGTCCTGGCGCTGCAGGCGTCCGCGCTCGGCTGGGTGGTCGTGGGCGGTCGGGTGACCGGGGATGCCGAGGATGCCCGTGTGGGTGCCGTGGCCTGGGTCTACGTCGGGCTGACGGTCGTCCTGCTGGTGTTCCTGCCCGAGGGCGCCCACCTCGGGGGCATGGGCCTGCCGTTGCTCGCGCTGGCCCTGGCGGTCCCCAGGCTCCGCGCGGTGGCGGTGGCGGCCGGGTGGACGATCGCGGTCCTCGCTGCGGGCCTCCCGGACGCTCTCGGGGCGTACGGGCCCGTCGTGGCGGGCCCCGCAGCTCTCGCCTTCCTGCCGCTCCTCGCAGTCGGGCTCCCCGGGTGGAGGGCCGTCGGCCTGCTCTGGAGCCCCCTGGTCGCCGTGGCCGTCCTGAGCGTCGTCCTGCCCGACGCCCCGGCCGCCCTGGAGGTCGAGCACGTCACCGACGGGCAGCACGGGTGGATCTGGGCCGCGGACGTGCGGTTCCCCCGCGGCGGCCCGACGCCGGCCCTCGCGTCCCCCGTTGCCGAGCCTCCCCCCATGTTCCGCTGGAAGGGCATCGGAGACGGCCCGGTCGACGGCTTCCTCGCGCCCCGGGTGCTCGAAGAGGACGGCGCCATCGTGGTCGTGGCGCCCGGGGGCACGGAGCTGCGCGCCCTCGTCGACCGTCCCGTCCGCACCGTGGAGGGCGCACCTGCCGACCGCCGACTCGTCGTCTGGAAGGGCGCCACCGACCGCGTCCGGCTCGAGCTCGACCCGGCCACCACCTCGGTCGACCTCGCCGTCGCCAGGCCCGCCCCGGAGTCCCGCTTCGGCTTCGATCTCCCCTGGGAGCCCATCCACACGGGCGCCCGCACCTGGTCGTACGTGCGGTGGGCTACTGGGAGCACGACCCCACGATGACGTCGCCGAGCCAGCGGAACCGGCACGCGACGGCACCCTCGTCGACCACGAGGGCCGTGTCCTGCCCGTCGTGGTGCACGATGTAGGCACCCGGAGGGAGCTGGACGGTACCGTTCCCGGCCGACCAGCGGAACGTGACCGCCGGCCCCTCGACCGTGAGGGTGCCCGATGCGCCGACGGAGGTGAGCTCGACGGGGACGAGCACCGTGGACGCCGGGAAGTCCGAGCGGACGACCTGCACGACGGGCCCCGAAGGCGCCACGGGGGCGGGGTTCCGGGCCGTGGGCGCGGGGTCCTTCACGAGCGTACGGCTCGTGGCCAGAGCGAGGATGGTGAGCAGCAGGATGCCCACGAAGCCGGCCACGGCAACCGCGGAGGCGGCCGCGATCAACCGGATCTCGAATTCCCGCGCGGACCGCCGGCGCACCGGAGGCGGCGGGGGTGTGGCCGGGATGCCGGGAGGCGGCACCGGAGACGCGATGTCGGGCGGAGGCGGCGGCGGACGGTAGAGCGCCGGGCGCTTGGGCAGCAGGAGGGGCCGCGTGAGCCGGACGGTGCGGAGCACACCCAGCGGTGCGTCCCAGGTGAGGCTGCTGCGGTGCCCGACCGTCTGGGTGGCCTCCACCACCTTGCGGTTCTCGACGTCCACGCGGACACCGGCGCCCCCGAGCTCCAGCAGCGGCTCGCCGAGCTTCTCGAGGCCCTTCGCCGTGCCGAGGTCGCTCCACGCGATGCCGAGCTCGCGCGCGTGCCCGGAGAGCACGCCCACGAGGGCCTCCTGGAGCTGACGGCCCTCCAGGTTCTCGAAGTCCACCTCGATCTCGGCGTGCTCGAGCGCAGCCCGGAGGAGCGCGTGGGCCACCGTGTCGCCGTCCCGCGAGGCGTTGGCCCCCACGGCGGACAGGGCCCCGAGCACCGGGCGCCCCAGCGCCGTCGCCAGCACCGCGAGCTGCCCGTAGGCGAGCCCCAGGGCATCGGGGTGCTTGAGCCGCGACAGGAGCGCCGCCGCCTTGAGCACCCTGCGCACGGCGGTCACCGGCGAGCGATGGACCTCCACGCCGGCGCGCCGGAGGTTCAGGAGGGCGACGAAGTCCTGCGGGATCTCCTGGAGGTCGCGCGCGGCCTCCTTCCAGGCGTCGAGGGACGCGTCGTAGTCGCCCGCCAGCCCGAGCAGCTCGGCCTCCAGGATCGCGAGCCGGAGGTCGAGCACGCGCTCGTCGAGCCCAAGACCGCGCACCTGATCGATCCGCTGGCGCACGGCGTCCGGCTTGCCCTCGTTGAGCGCGATCTCCGCGAGCCGCACGAGCGCATCGGCCGCTACGCCCTCGTTGGCGACCGCCGCGAGGTCGTGGGCCTTGCGCCATGCAGCCTTCGCACTCGACCATCGCGCCCGACGCTCCGCGATCCGGGCCGTCACCCGCCAGAGCTCCGCCTCCACCGAGCCCTTCTTCAGGACGGCATAGGCCTTGTCGAGGGCCTGCTCGGCCTCGCCCACCCGCCAGTACCGGATCGCGATGTCGGCCCGGTGCACCTCGCAGAGCGCCCGCCCCTCCTCGAGGTCGTCCCGACGGGGGTCGCTGGCCGTGCAGGCCGCGATCGCCTCGTCGTACAGGGCCTCCGCGTCGTCCAGGCGCGTGCGCGCACGTGTCCAGTCGCCCGACACCATCGACCGCATGACGTCATCGCGTGCCTGCTGGGCAGCCGTTGCGGGATCGCGCGGCTCCGAGGTCATGAACTCCTGCACGGGACGAGGGTGGACGAGGATACGCCAGACGCCGCGCCGGCACCAGACATCAGAGGCGTCCCCTCACGCGCTCGCGGGCCGGCAGGATCTCCAGGCACGTGGTCCACCACCCGGTGGCGATGGTCTCCACGAACTCCTCGGGCAGACCCTCGGCGCGCATCGCGCCCACGAGGGCGCGCCAGTCGTAGGCCACGGGGACGAAGGTGGTCTGGACGCGACCGTCCGCGACCTCGAGCACCGCGTACCAGACCTCGCGGTTGCCGTCGTTCGGCGGCCTCCCGACGGCCCCCACGTTCACGACCCCGCGCCCGTCGGCCAGGCGGCGCTCCCAGTGGATGCCGGTGTGCGTGCACACCACGAGGTCGGCCTCGTTGGCGTCGCACAGGTGGCGCACGAACCCCGCCGGTGTCGTGCTCTCCCAGAGGAACTCGTTCACCTTCCGCGGCGAACCGTGGCACAGGAGGAGCGTGTGGTCGCCCAGGCGCACACGGCCGTCGACCGGCATGGCCGCCAGCCAGGCACGGTGCTCGGAGGACGTGTTGGCCAGCGTGTAGTCGTAGGAGATCTGCGCGAAGTGGTTGTCGCGGGGGTCGGTGTAGCCGCAGGCGCAGTCCTCGGCGCCATTCCCCACCGAGTCGTCGTAGTTCCCCTGGACGAAGCCGAGACCGCGCGCCTCCCGCAGGACCTCGACGGTGCGGTCGGGATGCGGGCCGAACCCGCCGGCGTCCCCGATGAACCACACGCCATCGCACCCGCGACGACGGGCGTCCTCGAGCACAGCACGCGTGGCGATCCAGTTGTTGTAGGCCCCGCCGAACACGGCGATGCGGCGGTGCTCGGCCGTCACGTGCTGCAACTGAAGCCCTCGACGTAGCAGGTGGTGCAGGCCGGATGATCGACCCGGTGCGGCCGCATCGCGTCCTCCAGCCGGTCACCCAGGCGATGCTCGGGCTCGTTGATGAGGATCGGGCACGCCCAGGCCCCTCGGCGGTGACCATGCGGGACGTGCCGCACTGGAGCCGGTGGACGGTCTCGGGGTGCGCGACGTCCTCCGCTGTGAGGGTCTCCCACTCCTCGTACCCGCGGGCCCGGCGCTCCTCGCGACCCATCCGGAACGGCGGGATCCACTTGATCCGCGGACGGTCCACCCCGAGGCCCGCGAGGACCTCGAGGAGCTGCTCGCGGTCTACGGGATCCTCGTCCACCAGGCTCGCCGCGACCAGGGCGGGCACACCTGCGCGCGCGAGGTTGGCGATGCCCTCGGTGGCCTTCGCGAACACGCCACGCCCGCGGATGCGGTCGTTCTGCTCGGCCGTGCGGCCGTCCAGGCTCACCCGGATCTCGAGGTTGTAGGGGGCGTCGCGGAACCGCTGCCCGATCGCCTCGGCCAACGCGGGGTCGATGAGCATGCCGTTCGTGAGGATGCCGAGCGGCCCGACCTCCAGCGCGCGGTCCATGAGACCGAGGATGTCGGGGTGCATGAACGGCTCGCCGCCGGTGAACCAGATGGCCCGCACGCCCCGCGCGGACGCGGCCGCCAGGGCCTCCTCGACCTGCTCCACGGACATCACGGCATGGGTGGTGGACTTGGGCCCACAGGAGATGAAGCAGTGCCTACAGGCGATGTTGCACCGGGTGCCGGTCACCTGGAGCCAGAGCGTGTCGAGCCACGCCAGGGGCAGGGTCAGGGGCGCGCCCATGGGTCCTCCGGGGGACGTTCGGGGGGCTGTACGTGCCGCGGGGGCCGCTGGATCAGCGGTCAGCCGCGAAGGGACGTGAGGCTACCGTGGAGGCCCTTGAGGTGCACCTTGAGCAGCATGGGGTCCACCTCGAGGATGCGGGCGGCCCCTTGAGCACGGAGAGCTCCTTCGGGTGCAGCTCGCCATCCGCGACGCAGGTGCGGTGGAACAGCGTGATCAGGTCGAGCTTCTGCTGCGTGTCGAGGATGCGCGGCAGGGTGCGCACGGCCTCGACGTGGGCGCGATGGAAGGCCTCGGTGAGCTCGGTGTCCGGGCCGACGAACCGGCAGGACCGCATGAGACGGTCCGGGAACACGAGCATCAGGAGCTTCATCTCGTCGATGTCGAGGATGCCGTCGGCAGCCACGATCTCGCGCGCGATGTGCACGCTGAACGCGATCTGGAGCTGCTCGATCGGGCTGGGGCGGTCGATGTCGACGTCGTCGGGGAACGGCATGGGACGCATGCTACCGCACGTCGTCGCCGAGGTCAGCCACCCAGCTCGATGCCGGTGGCCCGGGCCGTGCGGACCAGCTCGCCGTCGATGTCGACGAGCCGGTAGGTGGCGATGGCCTCCTCGATGGGCACGCTGGTGACGTGCCCGTTGGACAGGCGGACCATCTCGCCCCACCGGTGCTCAGCGACCAGGTCGGCCGCGGCGACACCGAAGCGCGTGGCGAGCACGCGGTCGAAGGCCACCGGCGACCCTCCCCGCTGGAGGTGCCCGAGCACCGTGGACCGCATCTCGGCGTCGACGCGACCCTCGATGTTCGCCATCGCGATGGCCGCGGCGCCTCCGCCGGACTTCAGGCGCTTCCGGCGCTCGTCGAGGTCGGTGGGGCAACCGACCGGGAGGGCGCCCTCGGCCACGACCACGATACTGAACGGACGCCCGATGCTCTGGCGACCCCGGATCTTGGCCGCCACGCGCTCGGGATCCCAGGGGACCTCGGGGAGCAGGATGATGTCCGCTCCGCCCGCGATGCCCGCAGAGAGCGCGATGTGGCCGGCGTCCCGGCCCATGACCTCGAGGAACATCACGCGGTCGTGGGACTCCGCGGTGGTGTGCAGGCGGTCGAGGGCCTCCGTGGCGACCTCCACCGCCGACTGGAACCCGAAGGTGTAGTCGGTGGCCGAGAGGTCGTTGTCGATCGTCTTGGGCACGCCCACGACGGGGATCCCGCGCTCGCGCATGAGCCGCAGGCCGATGGCCTGGGTGCCGTCGCCCCCGATCACCACGAGCCCCTCGAGCCCGAGCTCCACGAAGCCCGCCACGAGGTCCGCCGTGATGTCCCGCTTGGACCCGTCCGGCTGCGGGAAGGCGAAGGGATCGCCCCGGTTGGTGGTGCCGAGGAAGGTCCCCCCGCGGTGCAGCAGGCCCTTGCAGCTCACCAGATCGAGCTCGTGGACGCGGCGCGGCTCCGAGAACAGGCCGTTGAAGCTGTCCTCCACACCCAGGATTCGCCAGTCCCAGCGGAGCTTCGCGGTCTTCACGAATGCGCGGATCACGGCGTTCAGACCTGGGGCATCCCCGCCTCCGGTCAGGATCCCGATGCGACGTGTCATGGCACCTCCGTGTCATCCGTACCACAGCGCGCCGATGAGATGTACAATGGCCGTGGAGGTCGCTTGCGCGCTGCTCTGGGTGCATTCCTGGCGATTGCCCTCCTCGGGGGGTGCGCGGCACGCGTGCGCGTCGAGGTCCCGGCCTCCCCCACCGTCGCCGTCAGCGCCAACGCCATCGCCGTGGTCTCCGACAACCGCGACTGCCGCGAGGTGGCCGACCGTCTCGCCGAGCAGCTGCGCGACGCCGCGATGGACGTCCGGCCCGATGCGCCCGCGCGGATCACGGTGTTCGCCTGCAACCGGAGCTGGTCGAGCACCAACCCCACCGACACCCTCGAGGGCCGCAGCCAGGCGATCGCGGCCGTCACGGTGAACGGCGAGATCGAGGCCCAGCTCGTCGGCGCGGCTGGTCGTGTCGAGCCCATGGCCGACATCCACGAAGGCCTCGTCCACTACCGCCATCGCCTGGAGCGCGACCTCGATGGCGAGGTGGCGCGCGACCTCGCGGAGCAGATCGCTCCTGTGCCCCTCATGGTCCGCCGTCGTGTCTACGCCGCCACCGGCGTGGGCTCGGCCCGCGCCTTCCACAACCTGGCCGTCGCCGCCGAGCGGGAGGGCCAGCTGCCCGATGCGCTCTGGTGGGCCGAACGCGCGCAGGAAGCTCGCCCGTCCCCCCTCCGCGCGCGTTACGTGGAGGAGCTCTCCCGGCGCCTCAACCGCGAAGGCGCCACGCCCCTCTGACCTGCCGCAGGTCCCCCACCCCCCTCCCCTCTCCCTCCCGATGCACGCACTCCAGCACCAGGACGTGATCGTCGCGTCCCTCGCCTCCGGCTCCCGGGGCAACAGCACGTACATCGGCACCGAGAAGGCCGGTGTGCTGGTCGACTGCGGGTTGTCCACCCGTCAGATCCTCAACCGCATGGACGAGCTCGGGCTCTCCGATGCGCAGATCCGCGGCGTGCTCATCACCCACGAGCACTCCGACCACGTGGGCGCCGCGCGGGTGCTCGATCGCACCTTCCAGAAGCTCTACGGGCGTCCGGTCCCCTTCTACATGACGCAGGGGACGCGGGCCGGGCTCCACAAGCAGTGCGTGCCCACCACCATCCTGCCCGTCACGTCGGGGCGCACGTTCCAGGTGGGCGACTTCCTGGTGGAGGCCTGGACGGTCCCCCACGACACGCTGGACCCCGTGGCCTACGCGGTGAACGTGGGCGGTGTGCGGGCGGGCGTGATCACGGACCTCGGGCGCACGACGCGCCTCGTGGAGCGGCAGCTCGGCAGCCTCGACATCGCGGTGCTCGAGTTCAACCACGACTTCGACATGCTCATGCAGGGGCCCTACCCCATCCGGCTCAAGCAGCGGGTGAAGGGTGCTCACGGCCACCTGTCCAACGCCCAGGCCGCCCAGGCCATCGAGCGCGGTGGCACCGAGCGTCTCAAGCACCTCGTGCTGGCGCACCTCTCGGACGACAACAACACCCCGGAGGCCGCGATGGAGGCCGCCCAGGAGGGCCTGCACCGCTCGGCCTGCCGCGGGGTCACCGTGCACGTCGCCAGCCAGCAGATCCCGCTCGGGCCCCTGCGGATCCGCACGCCCCGCAACCTCCGCGTCCCGCGGCCCACGCCGCGTCGCACGGCCGCGGTCGTCACGCCGCCGACCGTGCCGCCCGCCCAGCTCTCGCTGTTCGGCTGAGAGCGACGGTCGACGGCCTACTGGCCGGACATCTCGAGGAGCTTGGAGAGGTCGAAGCCGCCAGCAGCGGGCTTCTCGGCACCCGCAGGCGCCACGGACGTCACCCGGGACTCCTCGACCCAGAGGTACCGCGTGCCGAGACGCAGGCGCACCCAGCCGTTCTCGCGCACGATGACCTCGCCGGACTCGCCCGGCTTCACGGCGGCCGACGCCTCACCGTCCGCGAACCGGCGGGCCGGGGCGTCGCCTTCTCCCGCGACCCACACGGTCTCGGCGGCGGTGTTCGCGACGACGGGCGTCTGGGCGAGCGCGAGGGACAGCAGGAACGCGAGCATGGGAGGACCTCCTGCCCGGGAGGCTAATCGCTGTCGCGCGCCAGTTCCAGGCCCCACGAACGGCCCGCTGACGTGGCTCCGGTGCACGTGAGACGGTCTCTGCCGGCCGCGCAGGTGAGCGCGAGCCCGTTGTAGTCGGGCACCTCGACGTCCCAGAGGTTCGGCTCGACCTCCATGCCCACGAACGGATGGTCGCTCCCCGCTTCGGCGACCGCCACGCCGGACTCCAGCGTGGTGCGGAGCTGGTGGAGGACGCCCGCTCCGTCGGGCTCCACGTGCATCCCGAAGCCGATCTCCAGCGCCGCCCCGTCGAACCGCTGCCGCCACGGCAGTTCGTAGGTCTCGCCCTCGTACACGAGCTCGTCGGCGGTCCAGTCGCCGACGAACCGGGACGGCGAGCACGCCGTGGTCACGAGCGCGACGGGGACGAGGGGGATCAGGCGGACGTCCATCTACTCCTCCGTGCGGTTGCGCTTCCGGCGGCCGAACAGGTGCACGCGCACACCGTCGTCGCGGAGGAGCCGGCGGATCGTATCCTCATCCAGGTCGCCGAAGGTGCGCAGGATCGCCGCGAGGTCCACGCCGGCGTCCTGGAGGGGGGCGATGGCGCGCTCCAGGTCGGCCAGGACGCGGTCTGCGCGGGCGGCGGTCTCGGGGAGGGGCCCGCTGGCGTCCTGGAGCGTGACCAACAGGGCGTCCGCCCGCACCACCAGCGCCGCGACCTCACGCCCGCGGTCCTCGAACACGCCGAGGGTGCGGTTCGCGCGCGCCAGCGTCTGGCGTCCCTCCTGCACGGCCAACCGCCCCTCCTTCGCCGCTGCGGCCGCGTCCTCGAGCGTGGCGTCGGCGTTGGCGAGGATGCGCGCCAGCACCTCGGGATCGTCGGCCAGCAGGTCGTCCACGCTGTGGAGCACCCTCGCGATCACCTCGGGATCCACGGCCTCCACGAGGGGTCCGAGGGCGGTGACGAGCTGGTCGATCTCGACCTGCGGCGGACCGGCGGACAGCGCATCACCGTCGACCAACAACGGTGCCGTCGGGCTGCCGGGCACCACGGCCAGGTACTTCTCGCCCAGCACCGAGCGGGCACGCACCTTCACGGTGGCGTCCTTCCGGACCTGGGCGCCGGGGTCCAGCAGGAGGGTCGCGACGGCCCGGTCGCCCACGAGCTCCATGCGGTCGACCCGACCGATCTCCACGCCCGCGAGCGCGACGGACGAGCCGGCGTTCAGCCCGGCGGCATCGGGCAGCTCGACGCGCGCCTCCACCTGGTCGCCCCAGCCGTCCAGGGCGCCGACCTGCAGGAGCAGGAACGCGGTGGTGGCCAGCCCGAGCACGAGCACCGCCCCGCATCCGACCTCGTAGCGACGGCTCATCCGGGCTCTTCTTCCTCCACGCCCTCCTCGCCCTCAGCCTCGGCCATGGCCTTGGCGATCGGGCTCAGGTGGAAGGTCGCGTGGACCTCGAGCTTGTAGTTCGTGGCGACGTCGAGCAGGTCGTTCTTCAGGTTCAACCCGTCGAGCCAGTGACCGACCTCCCGACCCATCATGCGGATGAAGTCCGACTTCGCCTTGTCGGAGGTGGCCAGCATGCCGGAGAGGAGGTCCTTGGTGTCCTCCGCGAGCTCCTTGCGGTCGAGGATCCGGCGGGCGAACCGCCGCAGGCGGCTGTCGTCCTCGGTGGGCTCCACGGGGTCCTGTTCGTCGGCCATCCCGACCTCCATCGCTCGGGCATAACGTCGTCCTGGGGTTATCGAGGCGCATGATCGAAGGTCTCGCCGGTCTCGGACGTTTTGCGCTCTTCGGGGCGGGCGTGGCCTGGCGCATCGTCACCCCCTGGTGGGAGGTCGGGGAGACCTCGCGACACGTCTGGCAGCTCGTGGCGCGCTGCTTCCTGCCCGTCGTGGCCGTCGTCTTCCCGTTCGGGATGGTGATGGCGCTCCAGGGGCTCGGGATCTTCGCGGTGTTCGGAGCCCAGCGCATGCTCTCGTCGCTCGTGAGCGTGGCGGTGTTCCGCGAGCTCTCGCCCGTGCTCGCCTGCACGCTCGTGGCCGCCCAGGGCGGGAGCGCCTTCGCCGCCGAGCTCGGCGCCATGCGCATCCAGGAGGAGCTCGACGCCACGGAGATCATGGCCATCGACAGCCTCCGGGCCCACGTGGTGCCGCGCGTGGTCGCCGCCCTCCTCGCCTCCCCGGTGCTCGTCCTGGTCGGGAGCATCTCCGGCATCGCAGGAGGCTTCGTGACGGCCGTGTACGTGAAGGGCGAGCCGGAGGGCGTGTACTGGGCCAACCTCTGGGCCCTCACCTCGCCGGTGGACGTGGCCGGCGGGCTCGTGAAGGCCTTCGTGTTCGGCGGGATCATCGGGCTCGTCGCCTGCTACCAGGGCTACTTCGCCACGGGTGGCGCCGCGGGCGTGGGACGGGCGGTGAACAACGCCGTCGTCATCGCGGTGACCGTGTTCGTCGTGGTGAACTACTTCCTCACCACCGCGCTGTTCGGCGCCATCGGTGTCGGATGACCACGCTCCTCGCCTTCGTGCGGTTCTGCGGCATCGTGGCGCGCGCGAGCCTGTCGAACCCCCCGCCCGTGCGGCGCATCGTGGAGGAGGCCCACGGCATCGGTGTGCGTTCGCTCCCCATCCTCCTCGTGGTGAGCGCGTTCGTGGGCACGAACCTGGCCGTGCAGGGCTACAACGCCTTCGCTCCGCTGGGTGGGGAGCGCCTCATCGGGATGTTCGTGGCGCTCGCCGGCGTGCGGGAGCTGGCGCCCGTGATGGTCGCCGCGATGGTCGCCGCGAAGGCCGGCACCGAGATGGCGTCCCAGATCGCCGTCATGCGCATCGGCGAGCAGATCGACGCGCTCGAGGTCATGGCGCTCTCGCCGCACTGGTTCCTCGTCACGCCGCGCCTGGTGGGCATCCTGCTCGTCATCCCGGCGCTCACGATGATCAGCATCTTCACGCTGGTGCTCTGCAGCTACGGAGTCGCGGTGTACCAGCTCGGGCTCGACGGCAACGACTTCATCCAGCTCGCGGCGGCGACGACCCGCCCGGTGGACCTGCTGTCGTGCGCCGCGAAGAGCCTGGTGTTCGGGGCGATCATCTGCCTCGTGAGCTGCTTCTACGGGTTCCACACACGCCCGGGACCCGCCGGGGTCGGTCAGGCCACGAACGCGGCCGTGGTGGTGTCGGCGGTCTCCTGCGCGGCGCTGAACTACGTGCTCTCGGAGGTGCTGTTCGGATGACGACGTCCACCCCCGACGACCCCATCATCCGGCTCGTGGACGTCCACAAGCGCTTCGGCGACCTCGTGGTGCTGGACGGCGTCTCCATGGGCATCCCGCGCGGTCTCACCACCGTGCTCCTCGGCCCGTCGGGCACCGGGAAGAGCGTGCTCATCAAGCACATCGTGGGCCTGCTGGAGCCCGACGCCGGCGAGGTGTGGGTCGACGACGTGGAGATGGGGCGCGCGAGCATGAAGCAGCGCTACGCCGTGCGTCGACGGTTCGGGATGATGTTCCAGCAGGGCGCGCTGTTCGACAACCTCACCGCGGGCGAGAACGTGGAGTTCCCCCTGCGCTACCACCGGCGCATGGGTGCGGCCGAGCGCCGGCGCATCGCGGCCGAGAAGCTCGCGCTGGTGGAGCTCCCCGAGGTCTACGACCGTCCCACCTCGGCGCTCTCCGGCGGCCAGCGCAAGCGCGTGAGCCTCGCGCGGGCCATCGTGCTGGAGCCCGACGTGGTGCTCTTCGACGAGCCGAACTCCGGCCTCGACCCCATGACGAGCGGCACGGTCGACGCGCTCATCCAGCGCATGAAGGAGCAGCTCGGCGTGACCTTCGTGGTGATCACCCACGACATCGTGCAGGCGGTCACCGTCGCCGACTGGATCGGGATGCTCTCGGGCGGTCACCTCGTGGCGTACGGCCCCACCGAGACCTTCCTGCAGAGCGACCACCCCACGGTGCGCGCGTTCCTGTCGCGGAAGCTCCCGGAGGGCACCTGAGCCTGGCCCTGCGCTCGCGGGAGGTCTCGTTGGCCGGGCGGCTCGCGGTGTGCGTCGTGCTCGCGCTGGCCCCACTCCTCCTGCACCTCGCCATCGGGTTCGTGGGCACGGTGCTCATCGAGCTCGCCTGGCTCGGCCTCATCGCGCCCTGGATCGTGCGGCAGCTCGCGCCGCCGGCGACCTTCTCCGCTGACCTCGTCGCGGGCGAGGGCCCGTCGCTGGACGGCCGACCCATCGTGGGGATCGGGCGCTGGGCCGCGTGGCGTGGGCGGGTCTGGATGGAGCTGGAGCTCCCGGACGGTCCGAAGACCCGCCTGGTCGAGAGGGAGGCCGCACGGGAGCTCGTGTTCCGGTTCCCTCACGACGACCCGCGCCTCGACGGTGGGATCGACGGCGTCGACACCGTGGTCGAGCCCCATCCCGCGCCGCCGGACGACACCGTCGTGCAGCTGTACCTGCTCCTCGTCGCCGTGATGGCCGGGGGTGCGCTGTTCGGGATCACCGGCCCGGACTGGGGTTGGTTGCCCGCTGTCCTGGCGGTCGCCGTGACCCTGCGCGGGATCAGCCTCCCCTTCGATCCCGTGCTGCCCCCTGTGCCCGTGCGCGTGCAGATCCGCGGGCACAAGCTCGTGGTGGGCGACGTGAGCTACACGCTCACCGGGGCCCCCGCGTCCCTCCAGCCGGACGTCTGGGGCGCGCGGCTCGAGATCCCGACCCACGAGGGGGTCGCGGTGGTGCGGGGCCTGCCCGACACCATCCAGTCGATCGCCCACCACCTGGAGTCGCGGGAGTACGGGGACACGAACGACGTCCCCGACGCGCTCCGACGGCTCTCGGGCCGCCCGGAGGTCAGCTCACCAGGGAGTGGATGACGTTGAAGGCGTGGGTGACCTGGTGGTGCGGGCGGATGCCACGCTTCTGGTGGAAGCCGAGGAGCCCGTTCCAGACGGCCGTGATGTTGGCCGCGAGGGCCTCCATGTCGCCATCGTTCACGAGGCTGCGGAGCTCGGAGACCGCCGGCGGGAGGTCCATGCCCTCGTAGCAGGCCGTGATGCGGTCGAGCGCCTCCTTGAGGCGCGCCTTCGTCTCGTCGCCGCCGTTCGCCGCCTCGGCGAGGGGCTCGAGGTCGTCGAGGGAGAGGCTGAGCGGGTCGTCCACCTCTTCCGTGTCCTCGGCGGCCGGAGGCGCGATGGTGGGCGTGAGCTCCACCTCCTCCTCGTCGAGGAGCGCCGGTGGCGCGGACACGCGGGAGGCCGCCGCGGGAGACGCGGGCGCGGTCGGTGCGACTGCGTTCAGGCCGAGGTCGGCCAGGAACTGCTCGGAGTCGCCGAACATGTCCTCGTAGTCCGCGAGGCTGAACCCACCCTTGATCTTGGTGGCGGGCCGCTCGTTGTCGGACTGGATCACCTTCACGCGACCGCTCGCGTTGGGCGAGAGGTCGATGTTCGGCGCCAGGATGGCGTCGACCTGCAGACGGGCCGCACCGATGGTGATCTTCTCGGTGGCCGAGATGGCCTTCGTGTTGATCGCCTGCCCACCGAGCACGATTCGGGCGGCCTGGATCGACTCGCAGTCGATGTCGCCCTCGATCCGCAGCGTGCCGCCGCAGGACAGGCGCCCGGTGACGCGCGGCAGGCTGATCGTGAGGTCGCCGTCCGCGTGCACGGACCCGAGCTCGCGCCCCAGGGTCTGCTCGATGACGACGTCGCCACCGTGGGTGATGTTGAGCGTGTTCGCGTCGAGCTCGATGCCGACGGCCTTCGAGAGGACGAATGCGGGGCTCGTGGCCATCTCAGGAGACTCCTGCTTCCGCGTGGTGGGCTAGGCTAGCGATGGGCGGACGACGTGTCAATCGCGGGGCACGGCCATGACGTCCGAGGCCCGCTGGCCACCGCCGATGGCCTGGAGCTCGTCGTCGTAGTCGTCCGACACCTGGGCCACGTAACGGAGGGTCTTGTCGAACTCGTCGAAGTCGAGGTGGTTGCCCAGGAGGGTGGCCGAGAACGACAGCGTGTTGTCCTCGAAGAGCAGGAAGCTCCCGAAGAGGACCTCGGTGTTGAGGCGCAGGATGCGCTGCAGGAGCTCCAGTGTGGGCTCGAAGTCGCGAAGCATGATCGACGCGAACCTGCAGAACGTGTCCTCGCCGTCCTCGAACAACGAGATCATCACCACCGTGGACCCGTACTTGAACAGATACACGTGCTCCTCGGACGTATCCGCCACCACACCCATCTGCCCGAGATAGGTCCGGACGCGCTCCCCGAGGATGTCGAGCCGCTCCATCGCTCCTCCCGGGGAGACTCTACTCGGAGGGGGCTCGCTTGGATCACCGCACCATCGCGCTCGTGGGCTTCATGGGCTCCGGGAAGTCCACCGTGGGCGCCCGGATCGCCGAGCGGACCGGGCTCCCCCTCGTCGACCTGGACGCCCGGATCGAGGCCGCCCACGGCTCCATCCCCGCGCTCTTCGCGGCGCGCGGCGAGGCGGGCTTCCGGGAGCTCGAGTCCCAGGCGCTGCGCGAGGTCACCGGGCCCTGCGTGCTCGCCACCGGAGGTGGCACCCCCCTGGCCCCCCGCAACCGCGCGTGGCTCGAGACCCACACCGACACGGTGTTCCTGGACGTACCCCTGGAGGTCTGCCGTCGGCGCGTCGGCGACGGGGACGCCCGGCCGCTCTGGGGCGACGCGGATGCGCGGTTCGCCT
The DNA here is from genome assembly GCA_020632885.1 of Alphaproteobacteria bacterium. Lineage (GTDB taxonomy): Bacteria > Myxococcota_A > UBA796 > UBA796 > JACKEQ01. The sequence continues at coordinate 205,031 of JACKEQ010000003.1, forward strand.
CGCGCCGGCCCGTGTACGCGGCCGCCTGGCGCCGTGTGGACGCGAATGCACCGCCGGAGGAAGTCGCCGGACGGGTGCTCGAAGCGCTGGCCGACCCCATGGAGCCGGTGGACCTCGTGCCTCCCTACGGCGTGCGGATCGGCCATGGGCTCGACGGGCTTCCCGAGGCCCTCGATGCGCTCGGGCCGGACGGGCTGATCGTCGTCACCGACAGCCAGGTCGGGCCCCTCTGGGCACCCGGGCTCCTCGAGGCGCTCGGGCACCCTCCCCTGCTCACCCTCCCCGCCGGGGAGGCCCAGAAGACCTTCGCCACCTTCGCGTCCCTCGTGGACGACCTGCTCGCGCTGCGCCCCAGCCGCCGGACGGTCGTGCTCGTGCTGGGCGGCGGCGTCCCGGGTGACGTCGCGGGCTTCGCGGCGAGCGTGGTCGCCCGCGGGCTACGCGTCGTCCAGCTGCCCACCACGACCCTCGCGATGATCGACAGCAGCGTGGGCGGGAAGACCGCCGTGAACCACCCGCGCGGGAAGAACCTCGTGGGCACCTTCCACCAGCCGTCGCTCGTCTGGGCCGACCTCCGCACGCTGGGCACGCTGGACCCCCGGCACGCCCGGGCCGGGCTCGTGGAGGCCGTGAAGGTCGCCGCCACGCACGACCCCGTGCTCTTCGATCTGCTCGAGGTGGCGGCCTCCGATGTGCTGGACACTCCGGGCCTCCTGCGGAGCGTCGTGCGCCAGGCCGTCCGCGCCAAGGCCGGGGTGGTGGCCCGCGATCCCTACGAGGGGGGCGAGCGCGCCCTGCTCAACGCGGGTCACACCGTGGGCCACGCGCTCGAACGAGCGCTCGGCTACGGCCACCTGCTCCACGGGGAGGCCGTGGCCATCGGGCTCTGCGCCGAGACGGCGTGGGCCGTGGATGTGGGGCGCGCCGCACCGCGCGCCGCGGCGCGCCTCGAGTCCGTGCTGGAGGCGCTCGGAGCCCCCGTGCGCTGGCCGCCCGGCGTGGCGCGTGAGGCGTTCGTGAGCGCTGTGCTGGTGGACAAGAAGGCCGGTCGGGATACCCTTGGTGTACCGTACGTGTCCGACGTGGGCCATGGTGCCATGGCCACCGAAGACCCCGAGTCCTTCGCGAACGCCATCCTCGCCCTCCGAGCCCCACTTCTCCCATGAAGCACACCCCGCTCCTCATCGCCTCCCTGCTCCTCGCTGCCGGCTGCTCCGAAGACGGTCGCACCGCCGAGGGCGCGCAGGTGTTGGTGCCGGACAACGTCCGGGTGGAGTGGGACGATCGCTTCAACGGCGAGCAGGACGGCCTCGGGATCCTCGTCCCGGTGGACCTGATGGTCTACGAGGGCAGCACCGGCGAGCCGCTCGGGCTCGTGCGGATCGACGTGCAGGCCTCCGCGGGTGCCACCGTGATCGGGTCGGGCACGGTCGACACGCACTCGGGCGACTGCTCTGCGTGCGTCTGGGATGCCGGGCGCGACCGCTACGTGCTGCTCCCCGGCGCGCACGACGATGCGCCGTTGCTCACCGACACCGACGGCATGGCGCGCGTCTACCTCTGGATCGATGCCTTCCCGGGCAGCCTCGAGCCGATCGAGGTGGACGTCGACACCGAGGCCAGCGGCGCCACGTTCGAGATCCACGGCTTCTGATCGCTTCCTGGGCCTTCCGAGCGCCTGGGACCCCGCGAGCAACGTAGCTGCCCCCCGAGGTCGGGAGTGCGCGTGTAGACCACACGGTGGAGTCGGTGGTACACTATGCGGCCCCGCGTTCCGGATCCCCCCTTGGCCCTCACCGACCCCGAGCTCGACCTCCTCCGCGAGATGCTTGAAGAAGACCCCGCCGACGAGGTGTTCCTCCAGGTGGGCGAGGAGCTCGTGCGCCGCGGCGACCATGCGGGCGCCGCGGAGGTCCTGCGCCAGGGCCTCGATGCCCATCCGAACGAGCCGGACGGCTGGCGTTTCCTCACGCGGGCGGCCCTCGAGTGCAACCGGTACGACGAGGCCCTCCGCGCGTGGGACAAAGCCGGGGACGAGCACCAGGCAGACCCCGACTTCGCGCGCCTGCGGATCCTGGCCCTCGAGCGTGCGGGGCGCATCGACGAGGCGCGGCGCGCCGTGGACGACTTCGAGTCGCGCTTCGACGGATTCGATGTGGTCGTCGAGGCCGCCAAGGAGCGGATGGAGGCCCCGCCCGCGTCGGACCTGCTCTCGGCCTACGATCCCTTCCTGAACGTCCGGATGGCCGAGCGCTACGCCGCCATGGGGCGCGAAGACCGCGCGGTGCGCGTCTACCGCCGGATCCTGTTCCGCCACCCGGACCAGATCGCCATCCGGGCGCGCCTCGAGCAGCTCCACGGCGCCACTTCGGACCTCGACGACTACACCGATCTCTCGGAGGAGCTGGCGGATCCCAACCTGGTCCCGCCGGTGTTCGAGATGCCGATGCCCGGCATCACCAGCGCCAGCGTGAAGCCGGCGCCCCAGCGCGACGCCCAGCCTCCCGCGGCTGCCCGGATGCCTGACGCCGATCTGCCCACGCCCCAGCTCGACGAGGAGGACGAAGGGCCTTCCTACACGGCTCCGTCGTACGAGCCCATCGCGCAGGCCGCCGTGCAGCGGGAGCCCGAGCCCGAGCCCGTGCCGGAGCCCGACGCCGTCGCGGTGGATGCCGTGGAGCCGTCCCCGGCCGAAGCGGAGCCCTACGACCCCTACGCGGAGCCGGCCACCGAGGAGATCACCCTCGGGCTGCCACGCGAGGTCACCGAAGAGATCCTCGCTGTCTTCCCGGTCGAAGAGACGGAGGAGGTCCTCGCTGCCCTCCCCGACGAAGAGGAGGTCCTCGCGGCCCTCCCCGACGAAGAGGAGGTCCTCGCGGCCCTCCCCGCCGAGGAGGAGGTCCTCGCGGCCCTCCCCGACGAAGAGGAGGTCCTCGCGGCCCTCCCCGCCGAGGAGGAGATCCTCGCGGCCCTCCCCGACGAAGAGGAGATCCTCGCGGCCCTCCCCGACGAAGAGGAGGTCCTCGCGGGCCTCCCCGACGAGGACGATGAGGATCTCATCCAGACCCAGCTCGCCGAGCCGGAGCCTGTCCGACGCGCGGTGGCCCCGGAGGAGGCCATCACGGAGATCGCCGCCCCACCCGACCTCTCCGACCTGTCGCCCGCCCGGAAGAAGATCCCGAAGGCGCTCGAGCAGTTCATGCAGGGCGCTCGCGAGGCCGAGCGCCGCGCGCAGGAGTCGGACGACCACGAGGAGGAGGAGCTCGAGGAGCTCCCCGGCCTGTCGGAGGTGGGCATGACCCCCCGCAAGCGCAAGAAGCGCCGGTCCCTCCTCAAGCGATGACGCGGATCCTGGTCCTCCATGGGCCCAACCTGAACCTGCTGGGCACGCGGGAACCCGGGCTGTACGGCCACGACACGTTGCACGCGATCACCTCCCGGCTCGACACGCTCGCCGTCGAGCTCGGCCTGGAGCTCGAGCACCTCCAGTCCAACCACGAGGGCGTCCTGGTGGACGCCATCCAGGCCGCACCCGCCCAGGGGGTCGCGGGCATCCTGATCAACGCGGCCGCCTACACGCACACGTCGGTGGCCCTGCGCGACGCGCTCGTGGCCGTGGGCCTCCCGTTCGTGGAGGTCCACCTGTCCAACGTGCATGCGCGGGAGCCCTTCCGCCACACGAGCCTGCTCGCGGACCGCGCGGTCGGTGTGGTCACGGGCTTCGGAAGCACGTCCTACACCCTGGGTCTCCGCGGACTGGCGGAAACCCTGACATAGAGAGCACGTGACGCAGGGGTCCCTGCACGGTATGACCATCGCCCCTTGCACTGGAGTCGGTCGATGGACCTGGAGCACCTCAAGAGCCTGCTCGCCCTTCTCGCGGAACACGATGTCAGCGAGTTCAAGTACGAGGACGACGACCAGTCGATCCGCCTGCGGCTCGGGCCGCCCCCTGCGACCGTCCCCCCGATGGGGGCCGTCCAGGTCGCCGCGAGCGCGCCGCTCCCCGTCGCTGCTGTCGCCGCCGCGGCCCCCGCCGCCGCACCGGCCGCGTCCGAGGACGCGGGGCTCGTGACGATCGAGTCCCCGATGGTGGGCACCTTCTACCGTTCGTCCGCCCCGGACGCCCCGCCCTACGTGGAGGTCGGCGCCCAGGTCTCGAAGGGTGCGGTCCTCTGCATCGTCGAGGCCATGAAGCTCATGAACGAGATCGAGGCCGAGCAGTCCGGCACGATCGCCGAGATCCTGGTCGAGAACGGCCAGCCCGTGCAGTTCGGGCAGGCCCTCTTCAAGCTCCGCGTCTGAGGCCGCCATGTTCCAGAAGGTCCTGATCGCGAACCGCAACGAGATCGCGCTGCGCGTGATCCGCGCGTGCCGCGAGCTCGGCATCCCCACGGTGGCCGTGTACTCCACGGCCGACGCCAACGCCCTGCACGTGCGGTTCGCCGACGAGGCCATCTGCATCGGCCCTCCGATGGCCACCAAGTCCTACCTGCACCAGCCGTCCGTGCTCGCCGCGGCGGAGATCAGCGGCGCGGACGCCATCCACCCCGGCTACGGGTTCCTCGCCGAGAACGCGCAGTTCGCCAGCGCCGTCCGCCAGCTCGGCAAGACCTTCATCGGTCCGAGCGTCGAGCACCTCAAGATGTTCGGCGACAAGCTCTCCGCCAAGGAGGCCGCCGCCCGCGCCGGCCTGCCGATGCTCAAGGGCTCCGGCGGTGCGGTCGCCACGATCGAGGAGGCCATCCAGGCCGCCGAGACAGCCGGCTACCCCGTCATCCTCAAGGCGGCCTTCGGCGGCGGCGGCAAGGGCATGCGCGTCGTCGAGGACCCCGCGACCCTCGAGCGTGTCTTCAAGCTCACGCAGACCGAGGCCCAGGCCGCGTTCGGCAACGGCGACGTGTTCATCGAGCGCTACCTGCGCGCCCCGCGTCACGTCGAGGTCCAGGTGGCCGGCGACGGCCGTGGCGTCGGCCTGCACTTCGGAACCCGCGACTGCTCGATGCAGCGCCGGCACCAGAAGATCATCGAGGAAGCCCCGGCGCCCAACCTCTCGGACGACCTCCGGGCCCGGATCTGCAAGGCGGGTGCGGACCTCGTCGCCAACGTGAACTACCAGACCGTCGGCACCGTCGAGTTCCTGGTGGAGGGCGAGGAGTTCTTCTTCCTCGAGGTGAACCCCCGGATCCAGGTGGAGCACCCGGTCACCGAGGAGGTGACGGGCGTCGACCTCATCAAGCTCCAGATGGAGCTCGCGGCCGGCATGGGCTTCCCGTTCACGCAGGACGAGGTGAAGATCGAGGGCCACGCCATCGAGATCCGCGTCAACGCCGAGAACCCCGACACGTTCCTGCCCTCGCCGGGTCTCGTCACCGGCTACCACGAGCCGGGCGGTCCGGGTGTGCGCATCGACAGCGCCATCCACGAGCAGGCCGTGGTGCAGCCCTTCTACGACTCGCTCACCGCGAAGCTCATCGTGAAGGGCCGCGACCGCGAGCACGCCCGCATCCGCCTGCTGTCCGCCATGGACGAGTTCATCGTGGAGGGAATCTACACGACCATGCCCCTCCAGCGCGAGCTCCTGCTGGGCGAGGCCTTCCGCAACGTGACGTTCTGGACGCGCTACGTCGACAAGTTCGTCGAAGAGCGCAACGGCTGACAGTCACTCCCGGGCGGTGAGCCCGGCGAGCCTCGCCTGCTGGGCCTCCGCGTCCGCGGCGGTCCCCGCGCCCGCATCGTGCCGTGCGCGGATCGCCTCGATCGCCTGGGCCACCCGCTCCATGGACGCCTTGTCCATCCGCGACGTGCGCACCTCCACGATGCGCCGCTGACGGTCGATGAAGCTGATGCCGAACGGGCTCGCGACGACCTGGCGCAGCTCGCTGAACGGGAGGAACACCGGCTCCGCGGGCCTACCCAGGCCGAGCAGGTGGGGTCCGTCCCATCTGTCGGCCACCAGATCCCCCTGGTGGGGGGAATGGCGGGAGTGCACCTGCCCCACCGACACGCCCGCGTGGGTGACCTCGATGCGTCCCACGACCGTGCGCGGCGTCAGCAACACGACCACGACGGCGACCGCCCATGCGACGGGGATGCCCACGATGGTGAGGGAGAGGAGGACGACGACCACGTACAGACACCCGTACCGCGACTGGCTCTTCGCCACTGCGCTGGCCTCCTCGTCCAGGATCAGGCACAGAACCCGATCGGGCTCCTCACGGAACAGGGCGCCCTCGCGCCTCATCGGCCTGTCAGGAGCGCCTCGACGATGTCCGCCGCCTCCCGGGCCGCCTCGAGCTTCGCCAGGGCCTTCGCGCCCTCACGCATGGCCTGGAGACGGTCGGCGTCGCCGAGCAGGGCACGCACTGCCTCCACGTTGGCCGCGAGGTCCCAGCCCGCCTCCACGACCACCAGCGCAGCGCCGCCCTCCTCGAGGCCGCGCGCGTTCTCCTCCTGGTGGTTCTCGGTGACGTTCGGGCTCGGGATGAGCACGGAGGGGAGGCCCACCGCGCAGAGCTCCGCGAGGGTCGAGCTGCCCGCGCGACAGACGGCCAGGTCCGCGGCGGCGTACGCGTCGCCCATGCGGTCCTCGTAGTCCACCAGCACGACGCCCTGCGGGACGGACGACCCCAGCGCCGCCTTCACCTCGTCGTGGTAGCGCGGGCCGGTGAGGTGCAGGACCTGGAAGTCGCGGTCGGCCTTCGCGACCGCCACGGCGAGCTCGTTGAGCTTGGCCGCCCCGAGGGACCCGCCCACGAAGAGCACGACGGGACGGTCGGGATCGAGCCCGTAGCGCGCACGCGCCGCTGCCCGGTCGCCGGCCAGCACCTTCGGGTTGACCGGCACCCCCACCAGGTGGCGCGGCTTGTCGTCCGGGAAGCGCGAGCGGGTCTTCTCGAACGTGAGCAGGATGGCATCGGCGAACCGACCACACAGCTGGTTCGCCTTGCCGGGCACCGCGTTGGCCTCGTGGATGACGCGGCGCGCGCCGAGCGTCCACGCCGCGAGGACCGGCGGGGCCGAGACGTAGCCGCCCACCCCGAGGACGAGCTCGATGCCGTCGCGCTTGAGCTCGCCGCGGGTCGCGAGCACCGCGCGGAACAGGCTCCACGCGAAGGCGAGCTTGCCCACGATGCCGCCCCGCGGGTACTGCATGGCCCGCACCGGGCGGAACGTGTAGCCGCGCTCGGGGGCCACCCGCGCCTCGAGACGCTCGGGGTCGCCGTAGTACAGCACCTCGTGACCCCGCTCCCGCAGCACGTCCCCGATGGCCAGGGCCGGGTACACGTGCCCCCCGGTGCCTCCGCCGGCCAGCGCGATCTTCGCCATCAGCTCCCTCCGAGCGCTACGGCGAGGGCCTCCCCGCCGCGAACCATGCGCCGGACGAGCACCGTCTCGGCCTTCACCTCGTCACCCACCTTCACGGTGAACGCCACCACGACGTCGCCCCGCGCCGTGCGGCCCTCCACCCGGCCCTGGAGCAACACCTGCTCACCTCCGAGCACACCTGCCCGGAAGCGCACCCGCTCCGCCACCGGCACGACCTCCACCGGCAGCATGCCCGCAGCGTGCACGCGCCGGGCGATGGCCTCGTCGCACCAGTCCACGTAGGCCGGGTGGTTCGCGTGGTCCAGGGGGTCCATGGTGGTGAACCACGCCGTGAACCCGAAGTCGAACGGCGCGCCGTCCACCGCTCGCTCGACGGCAGGGAGCTCGACCAGGGGCTCGGCCTCGACCTCCTGGAAGCTCTCGAGCAGCGAATCGCTCGCCCTGCACGCCTTCATCACGCCTCCCGCCGTGGAGACGTGAACCCAGTCCTGCGTGGCGGAGGCGACGCGCTCGCCGTTCACGGTCAGCCGTGTCTGGCGCGTGCTGAACAAGCCCCTGCGGAACCGCTCCACCCACGTGGTTGCGCGGATGGGCTCGCCGAAGCTCACCTCGCGCTCGTGGGTGACGGTCTGCTGACGGACGACGAAGGCGCACTGCTCGGCCACGTAGCGCTGGGGGGGCCAGCCGCGGCGGGAGGAACCCAGGACCGCGGCGTCCTGGAACACCCGCCAGACGTCGCCCGCCCGGGCGGCGTCCCGGACCGAGAAGGCATTGCGGGGCACGCGCAGATCGATGTGCTCGAGACTCATGCGCGCGCATAACGCCGGGGGCCGACCCGCACCCGGACGTCCGGCCCGGGTTACCCCGACCTGTGACCTCCTCCCTCCGCATCCGCCCCCCGGCGGCAGACGCCCTGCGTGACGCCATCCGCCAGAACGGCGGCAACGAGCTGTTCGCGATCGGTGACGTCGAGGACGGCGAGATGACGGGAGTCACGGTGACCTGCCGTGGCCAGGAGGACCGTGTCACGGCCCTCCTCGACCGTCCACGCGCCGGGCAGGTCGTCGTGCACAACCATCCCTCCGGCGACCTCACGCCCTCCGACGCCGACATGGAGCTGGCGGGCTTCTACGGGCAGCACGGCGTGGGCGTCGTGATCGTGGACAACGCGGTCACCCGGGCGAACTGGGTCGTGGAGCCCCACGACCCCAAGCTCGTCGTGCTCGACCCCGACGCCGTCGTCCGGGTGTTCCGCGAGGGTCTGCCGCAGGCCATCCAGGGCTTCGAGGCCCGCGAGCAGCAGGTGGAGATGGCGCTCGCCGTCACGGCCGCGCTCAACGACGGCAGGCCCCTCGTCTGCGAGGCCGGCACCGGCACCGGGAAGAGCCTCGCGTACCTCGTGCCCGCGGCCATGTGGGCGCTGGCCAACGAGCGGAAGGTCGTGGTCAGCACGTTCACCCGCACGCTCCAGGCCCAGCTCATGGACGCGGACGTGCCCACCATGCTGCGCGCGGGCGTCCAGGCGCGGGTGGAGCTCCTCCAGGGCCGCAACAACTACCTCTGCCGCCGGCGTCTCGGGCTGGCGCTCGACGACACGAAGGACGAGGAGGCCACCCACGCCGTGCTCCAGACCGTCGAGACGTGGTCGGGCACCACGGCCGACGGCAGTCGCCTCGACCTCCCCGTGGAGCTCGACGGCGAGCTGTGGTCGCGGATCCGGTCGGACTCCGAGATGACCCTCCGGGCCCGGTGCCCGCACTTCGCGGAGTGTCACTACTACCGCTCCACCCGGCGTGCCGCGGCAGCCCACGTGGTCATCGTGAACCACGCGCTGCTCCTCGCGGACCTCTCGCTGCGCGAGCAGATCGGGCAGGGCGTGCTGCCGAAGTACGACCGGCTCGTGCTGGACGAGGGTCACCACCTCGAGGACGCCGCCACGGGCGCCGCCAGCGAGTCCGTGACTTTCGAGGGCGTGCGCCAGGCCCTCGCTCCGCTGCTCGACCGGCGGCGTCGGAAGGGCGTGCTCACCCGGCTGGCCCAGGACCACCTCACGGGGTCGAGCAAGCTGCGCGTCGAGGACCAGGAGCGGCTGGAGGTCGCCCTCCCCGCGGCCCGCGAGCGCGCCGAGGACATCCTCCAGGCCGGCCAGGACGCGATGGCGAGCCTCGCGGTCGTGCTGCCCGAGAGCGGGACGGCCGTGCGGTTCACGCGCGCCGACGAAGACGGTCCGCTCTGGAAGGAAGACGTCGAGCCCACCCTGCGCACGCTGGCCCACCAGCTCGACGAGGGCGCGGAGGCGCTCGACGACGTCCTGCACGTGTTCGAGGACGTGGGGCTACCCCCGGAGCGCATGGAGGCCGTGCTGCAGGCCCGGCGCTCACGGAGCCGCCTGATGGGCCTGGCGGACCGCGTGCGCAGCTTCCTCGTGCACGACGACGGGCACGCGCGCTGGCTGGAGCCCGCCTGGAAGCGCTCGGGGGAGCCGGCGACAGCGGGTGCGGTACGGGCGCCGGTGGACGTCGACGCGACCCTCCAGCGCATCCTCTGGTCCCCGCTGAAGACCGTGGTGGCCACGAGCGCCACGATGACCGTGGCCGGATCGTTCGCGCACTTCCGCAAGCGCACCGGCCTCCACCACGCCGACGAGCTCGTGCTCCCCTCCCCCTTCGACCACGCCACCCAGGCGATGCTCGGGCTGCCCCGCGACCTCCCGGAGCCCAACACGCCGGCGTTCATGGACGACACCGCGCGGGCCGTGGTGGACGCGGTCCGCGTCAGTGGCGGAGGGGCCTTCGTGCTCTGCACCTCCTACGACGCCGTGCGGCGGTACGCGGACGCGCTGCGGCGTGCGGGGGTCGACGGCGTGCTCGCGCAGGGCGAAGGCGAGCGCACCGCCCTGCTCCAGCGCTTCATGACGAGCCGATCGAGCGTGCTCGTGGGCACGGACTCCTTCTGGGAGGGGGTCAGCGTGCGTGGGGATGCCCTGCGGCTCGTCATCGTGCCGCGCCTCCCGTTCCGCGTGCCCACCGACCCCCTGGTCCAGGCGCGCACGGAGGCCATCCAGGCCGCCGGGGGCGACCCGTTCCGGCAGTACACCCTCCCGGAGGCCGTGCTCAAGCTTCGGCAGGGCTATGGTCGTCTGATCCGCTCGCGGACCGACACCGGGGTCGTGCTGCTCCTCGATCGTCGGGTGCACTCGCGGGGCTACGGGCGCATCGTGCTGGCCTCGCTACCTCCGGCGCGCCGGGTGAAGGGCCCGATGCGCTGGGTGCTGCAGAGCATGGACGGCTTCTACCGCCCGGGCTGATCCGTCAGAAGAGCGGCAGCTGGTCGTCCGCCTCTTCCGGCGCCACCGGATGGTCGCCCGACACGCAGGCCGTGCACCAACCGCGCGTGCCCAGGACGTCCACCAGGGCCTCCAGGGGCAGGAAGCCCACCGTGTCGGCGTCCAGCCAGGCCCGGAGGTCCTCGGGGTCCGGCCGACGCGCGCTGGCCAGCTCGTCCGTGGTGGGGCTCGGCACGCCGTACACGCAGGCCCTCGCGATGGGAGGGGTCGCCACCCGCACGTGCACCTCGACGGCCCCCGCGGCACGAAGCCGGCTCACGGCCTTCCGCGCCTCGGCGCCCGTGAGCAACGAGCGGCTCACGATGGCGACCCTCCGCCCCTGGACCACCGACGGGACGACCATCCAGTCCTCGCCGCTCGCGCCATACCGGGGCAGCAGCCCGCGCTCGTAGGGGTGGCCGGTGGACCGCGCGTAGCCGAGCGCGAAGGGCTCGTCGTGGGGCAACGCCAGCACGAGGTCGACGTCCGCCGGATCCGTCCGCCCCACCCGCTCGCCGAGCTTCGTGCGCACCTCGTAGGGCGAGCGGTCCATGATCGAGGCGTCGTGGCGCGCCAGACCCACGAGCTCCTGGGCGCAGCGCGAGGGCGCCTGGGCGGGGAACGGCCGCACCGACTGCACGGCCTCCCGGAGCACCACGACCATCTCGCCCGGCGCGACGGCCCGCTGGACCGTGCCCCCGACCTCGCGGATGGCGACGTCCTCCGACGACACGACCAGCGCCCCGTCGAGCTGGCCGACCACCAGGGGCCGGAAGCCGCGCGGGTCGCGCACGGCCACCAGCAGCTCGGGGCCCAGCAGCAGCGCGCTGAACGCGCCCTCCACCTTCCAGAGGGCGTCGACCAGCCGGTTCACCGTGGTGCGCTGGGCGGACTGCGCGACGAGGTGCAGGAGGACCTCGGCGTCGCTCTCCGTCTGGAAGAGCGCGCCCTTCTCCTTGAGCTCGCGACGGAGCCGCGTGCCGTTGGTGAACCGCCCCGCGATGGCCGCGGCGAGCGGGCCGCCGGAGGTGTGCCCGAGCACCATGCGATCCCCGCCGTCCAGCGGCAGGCCCGCGAGGTCCGGCGGACCGAGACCGCCGAACACCTGGCCGATGGCGAGCGTACCGGGGAGGGTCTCGAGGGCTTCGCGATCGAATCCGTCCACACGGCCCCGTGCGCGGGTGGCGCGCACCGTGGTGCCGTCGGCGGTGGCCACCGCGAGCCCCGCGCCACCGCGGTGCTGCAGGGAGGCGAGCGCATCCAGCACGCACTCGGCGGAGGACGCGCTGCCCGCCACACCGAACAGGCCGCTGCCGTCACGAAAGCCGTCCACCGCACCTCCAGCGCGGAGACCTAATGCGTTGGGCTACGATGCGGCATGCTCTCCGCCCTCGCGCTGCTGTCGGCCTGCACCGCACCTGGTCCCGACACCCGGCCCACACCGCGCTTCGAGCCCGGCTCCGCCGAGCCGTACGCGGAGCCATGGCCGGGCGACCAGCACCTGGACCCCGACGGCACACTCTCGTTCGCGAGGTTCCAGCGTCCGGCGAACATCGCGCTCATCGAGAGCTACATCGCGCTCGGCGAGCAGCAGGTCGGCTGGGGCACCAACGCGCCCGTGTACTTCCGCATGGAGGGCGACCTCGATCCGGACCTGCTCCCCACGCCGCCCGAGAGCCTGGAGGACGGCTCGGCCTTCCTGCTCGTGGACATCGACCCCGATTCCCCCTACCGGGGCGAGCGTTTCCCGGTGGTCTGGCGCTCGAGCGGCGAGGTCACGTCCTACCAGCCGGAGGGCCTGCTCGCGGTGGCGCCCGCACCCGGCTTCCCCCTCCGGCCCTCCACGACGTACGCCCTGGTGCTCACCAGCGCGGGCTTCCAGGTGAACGAGGCCTTCCAGGAGGTCTTCGGCGCCGACCACCCGCAGCACGCGCTATGGGCCGGCGCGCCCGAGGTCCTCCGCAAGCACGGGGTCCACCGTCGCGACATCGCGGCCGGCGCGGTGATCACCACGTCCGATCCGCTCGGCGAGCTCGCCACCATCGCCCGGTTCGTCCAGTCCCGCGTGGCCCCCCCGGACCTCGACAGCGACCTCGAGCTCGTCCGCACCTACGAGCGCTTCACGGCCTACCGCGGGCGGTACTGGTCGCCCGTGTTCACGCACGGTGAGCGGCCCTACACGACCGAGGGCGGCGGCTTCGTGTTCGATGCCGCGGGTGACCCCGTCATCGCGAGCTGGGACGACATGCGCGTGGCCGTGTGCGTGCCGAACGACCAGCCCATGCCGTCCCAGGGCTACCCCGTCGTGGTCTACCAGCACGGCACGGGCGGGGCGTACCGAACGGCCTGCAACAGCGACGGGCTCCTGGAGGTCGGCGGCATCGTGGGCGACGCGGGCTTCGTGCTCCTGGGCATCGATCAGCCGCTGCACGGCCCCCGCAACGGCGGGCAGCCCACGAGCGACCTCGCGAACTTCAACATCCTGAACCCCACGTCCGGCCGCACCAACTTCCGGCAGGGTGCCGTCGACGCCATCTACCTGGCCCGCGGGCTCGCCAACCGCACCACGCAGATGACCCTGCCGGACGGTACGCGGCTGCTGCTCGATCCCGACGCGGTGACCTTCGTGGGCCACAGCCAGGGCGGGCTCACCGGGGCCCTCGCGGCGCCGTTCTGGGCGGGCGACGTGAAGGCCACCGTGCTCTCCGGGGCCGGGGGCCTGCTCGCCATCACCATCGTCGACCGCAAGGACATCATCGACTTCGCGTCGCTCGTGGCCCAGGTGGCCCGCTTCCAGCCGGGCGAGGTCGTGCACGAGCTCCACCCGGTGCTCGGGCTCCTGCAGATGCTCGTGGAGCCCACGGACCCCGTGAACTACGCGCCCTACTGGTTCCGCGAGCCCCTCGACTGGCCCGGACACGCACCGAGCCCGGTCCTCGCGACCTCGGGCACCCTCGACGCCAACACGCCCTACCGGGGTGCCATCGCCATGGCCGGAGCGGCCGGCCTGCCGCCGATCCCGCCCCGCGCGAGCTCCATGCCGGCGGTGGATCTGCGCGGCCTGGAGAACACACCCAGCCCGGCGTCCGCGAACGCGACGGGCTACGAGGGCCCCCTGACCGCGGGGTTCTCGCAGTGGTACGAGGGCTCCCACTTCGTGATCTTCGAGGAGCCCCGGGCCGCCGAGATGTACCGAACCTTCCTCCGCACGGCCGTGGACGGCCAGCCCGTGATCGACCTGCCCACCGACGAGCCGGAGTGGGCCCAGTGAACGTGCTCCTCGGGGTCTCGGGTGGCATCGCGGCCTACAAGGCCGCGGACCTCGTGAGCCACTGCCGTCGGAAGGGCTGGAACGTGCGCGTGGTGATGACGCGCGGGGCCACGGAGTTCGTGCGCCCCCTCACCTTCGAGGCACTCTCGGACCACCCGGTGATGACGGACGCGCTGGCCACGGGCCATGCCCCGGACGGCGCCTCCGCCATCGAGCACATCGCGTGGGCGAAGTGGGCCCACGTCGCGATGGTGGCGCCCCTCACGGCCTCCACGCTGGCCAAGCTCGCCACGGGCATCGCGGACGACGCGCTCACCACGGTGTGGCTGGCGCTTCCGGCCCACGTGCCGAGCCTCCTCGCGCCCGCCATGAACACGGCCATGTGGGAGCAGCCCGTGGTCCAGCGCAACCTCCGCTGGCTCGACGAGCTCGGCCGGCACGTGCTGGTCCCGCCCGTGAGCAAGCGCCTGGCGTGCGGAGACGTCGGTGTGGGCGGGCTCGCGGAGGTGGCGGACCTCGTGGCCGCCCTCGAGGCCCACGCACCATGAGCGACCCCCGCTGGGCACCCGTCCTCCACGCCTTCGAGGACCTGCGCGAGCACCAGCGCACCACCGGCGAGGATCGGTCGGCCGGCATGGAGCGGCTGGCGGCGATGATCGAGGAGCGCGCCGGGCTGCTCGGCCACCTCGACGTGTCCGAGTCCGCCGCGCAGTTCCTGGAGGCCTCCGCGCCGGATCTGCTCGACGCGGGTGAGGTCCTGCTGCACCACCTCCGCGAGCTCGTCTTCAAGTGCCGCCACCGCCAGGGGCCGGTGCTCGTCGTGGCCGGGTCCGACACCCACCAGCGCGTGCACCGGCAGCTCGCCGGGCTCGAGCATCGCGTCCTGCGCACCGATGCCCAGGGCGTGCAGACCCAGCTCGACGAAGGTCCGGTCGCCGCGGTGATCGTCGAGGTGGAGGACTCCCCGGCCCTCGATCTCCTCGCGCGGCTCCGGGTGGACCCCCGCTGCGAGCCCATGCCCATCGTGGCGATCGCGGGCTCGGAGCACGCGGGTGAGTGCCGGGCGCTCGGCGCGGCGGCCGTGGTGCGGGTACCCCTCGGCGCCAACGCGGTCGGCGGGTGCATGGCCACCCTGCTCGGTCAGGACAACCCGGTCGTCCGGGCGTTCACGGGCGACGTGCTGCCCGACCACCGCGCCTTCGCCCGGTCGGCCACCAAGGTCATCTCGGCGGCGCGGGGCGAGAACGGCACCTACTGCCTGCTCCTCGCCGCTCCGCTGAACCTGGAGAACGCGCGGAAGATCCACGGGCCGGTGTTCGCCCGGCAGGTCCAGGAGGCCAGCGCGGCCGCCCTGCGCGACGTGCTCGGCGACATGGCCCGCGTGCACGCCCTCGATCAGGACCTGCTCGCCTGGATCAGCCGCGCCGAGCGGGGTGCGCTGCAGGCCCGTCTGGAGCGGGTCACCTCGGGCGACGGCAGGCCCGTGCCCACCCCGGACGGCGGGACCTGGTTCAACCGCCTGTGCATCGCCGGCGTGGAGGTCGACGGGGAGGTCCCGCTCCCGCGCGCCGTCCAGGGAGCGCGGCGCATGCTCGGCCTGGCGCACCGCGCCGGTGGGGGCGCACCGGTGATCACGCCGCTCGAGGACCGGGGGCGCGACAAGCCGTCTGCGCTGGTCTTCGAGCCGGACGCCTCGGTCGCCGAGACCCTCACGCGGGAGCTCGAGCGGGCGGGCTTCGACGTCACCCGGCCCGAGGAGATCATGGACGCCCTGGCCCGCGTGCGCTCCCAGCCCTTCGACCTCATCCTGACCGCGGTGGACGGCCCGGGTGCCGTGAAGGTGGTGAGCGGCTTCCGGAAGCTCTCGGGCCGCACCACGGTGCTCGCCATCACCCCGGACGCGGGATCCGCGCGTGCAGCCCTCCAGCACGGGGCGGACGACATCGTGAGCAAGCCCGTCGACGGGTCCATCTTCGCGGCGCGCCTGCGGGCACGCCTCCGCGCCCCTTGAGCGTCCTCGCCTTCCCGACCCTCTGGGTGCTCGCCCTCGTCGAGGCCACAGCCGTGATGTTCGGCCTCCTCTACGTCTCGCGGCGCCATCCACGCGCGGGGCTGCTGCTCAGCGCGGCGGGCGCGCTCTCCCTGTCGGTCACCGTGCTCCAACCCCTTCTGGAGCTGGTGGGGTTCGTGTCGATCTCGGGGCGGAGCTCACCGGGCTGGCCGGTCGTCGTCCTGCTCGCGACCTGGTGGACCGGGCCGTTGGCGCGCGCCTTCAACCTCCTGCTCATCCTCGTCGCGGTGGGGATGCTCGCGCGTGAGCTCCCCGACCGTCGTGACCCGGACGGCCGGTCCTGACCGTCAGGTCCGGCTGCGGGTGAGCGGCATGGTCAGGCAGCGTCCACCGCCACGGGCGCGAGAGAGCTCCCCGCCGCCGAAGGTGTAGACGACGCGCTCACCCGGCTGGATGGCCGCGAGCCGCTGCTGGCGCTCCTCGTCGGACTGGAAGGCCGACAGCTCCACGTTCCGGAAGCCGTGGTCCTGCACGAGGGTGCGCGTGGTGCGGACGTTGCGCGCGTACAGCACGATGCGACCGGGGGCCAGGCACACCGCGTTGGCGCCGTCGGTCCACTGCTCCCGGAGCTGGTGCAGCCGACGGTCTCCACCACAGGGCACGACCTGGGTCTCGGGCCCGAGCTCGCGGCGCAGCAGGTCCGCCACCGAGAGTCCCTCGAGGACCTTGTGGGGCTTGTTGCGCGCGAGCTCCACGACCAGGATGCCCTCCTTGTTCACGATCATCGGAGCGTGACCCAGGAAGAGCTGGTGATCGATGGCCGTGAGGATGGTGTCGAGGTGCATGACGCTGCGCGCGCGGGGCATCAGCACCGCGTGCACGCGCTCGAGCCGCGGGAACGACGGGAACAGCACCTCGGCACAGAGACGCTCGATGGTCTCGGCGCTCGTGCGCTGGGAGCAGCCGATGAGCACGATCCGCTCGTTGAGCACGAGCACGTCGCCGCCCTCGAGGGAGCGGAAGGCCGGGTTGCGCTCCCAGTCCGCATCGTCGAACAGGAAGGCCGGGCTCGTGACGGACCGGGCATCGTGCAGACCGTAGCGGAGCGCGAAGTGCACGAGCACGGACTCGCGGGCGCGGGCCGGTGTGGACATCCGTCCCACGATGATGCGGTCGTAGAGCGCGATGCAGGGGTCGCGCATGAACATCAGGTTCGGCAGGGGCGCGATGGCCATGCGCATGCCCGGGCCATCCAGCTCCGCGCGGATGCGGCCGAGCGACTGGGGTGCCTGGGGGACCTCGTCCCAGCGCAGCCCTTCGATCATCGCGGAGGTGATGCGCGAGGGCTCCCACTCGGCGAGCACGTAGGCCAGCTCGGGCGCGCCCGCGAGCTCGCAGACGACCTCCAGGACGGCCTCGCACTTGGCCCGCGGGGCCGTGGCGAAGGCCCTGGTGAGCACGTGTGCGATCTCGAGGACCTCCGCCCCCTGGTGCCCCAGGATCTCCTGGAGGAGCGCGTGCTCCTTCTGGGCCAGATCGACGGACAGGATGTCGTCGAAGAGGAGCGGCTCGAGCTCGAACTGGGTCATCCGGACGACCTCTGCACCGGGCTTGTGCACGAGCACCCGCTGCAGATCGCCCACCTCGTTGTGTACGTCGATCATGGCCGACCATACCCCAGGAGAGGTGTCGGCGTGCAGGGCCCCGCTGTGCTACCGTCGCCGTCCCGCCCGCCGGCCCGAGGAGCGCATGCGCGACGCGAATCTCACCCCCACCGGACGCGAGCTCAAGGACCCCGCCGCCACCCTGGTGGAATGCGTGGACCCCGAGGGTCTCAAGCACACCGTCATCGCCTTCGACGAGCCCTACAGGGGTCACCCGGCGCTCACCACGGGCGTGGAGCTGATCCTCTCCTTCATGGCCTACCCCATGGTCACGGGGCTCGTGGAGTGCTCCTTCGCGGACGTCGCGCGGGCGCGCTTCGCCTACCCCACCGGCACCGTCTGGACGGTCAAGGAGCTCACCCGGAGCTTCGAGCAGGTGGGCCAGACCATCGGTGCGCGCGCCGCCCTCGAGCTCTGCTACCTCGCCGGGATGGTGCTCCACGAGGCCGGCGAGACCGGCCCGCTCCAGGGTTGCTTCTCCCACGGGAACCTCAATCCCTGGCGCATCGGCATGAAGGCGGACGGCCAGCTCCAGGTCTTCGGCTACGGCCTCGCGCAGGTCGAGATGGACCTGTTCCTGAAGGGGCAGAGCCCGCACATCGACCTCGACTCCGTGCGCTACGCCCCTCCGGAGCGGCTCGAGCAGCAGCCCGAGCAGCCCTCGAGCGACTTCTACTCGCTCGCCCTCGTCGCCTTCGAGATGATGACGGGCAAGCCGCTCTACGACGAGACCGACTCGCAGCGGATGGTCGAGTCGGTGAAGCTCGCCGAGGGGGTGTCGCGGATCACGGGTGCGAAGCTGCCCCGCCCCATCCAGGACGTGTTCGGGAGCGCCCTCGTCTACGACCCCGACCGGCGGCTCCAGGGCCAGGAGTTCGTGGAGGCCGTGGGGAACCTGCTCGACGACGCCCGGATCGAGGGGCGCACGCTCGCCGAGGTCATGCAACGCCTCGCGAACCAGAGCGAGGGCCGCTCGAAGCGCAAGCTCGTGAAGGCCTCTGGCACCGCAGCCTTCACACCCGAGTCCCTGGCAGCCCTCGCAGCCGACGCGGAGGAGGAGGACCAGGAGGACGACTCCAAGGCGCCGCGCTGGGCCTCTTTGCGCTCCGGTGAAGCGACGACCGGTCGAGCGCGCCGGGCCCGCCAGCAGCCCGCCCCCGCCGAGCCCGCGCCCCGTCGCACCCGCAACGCACCCGAGCCGGCCGCCAAGCCCGCTCCGGCAGAGCCCGCAGCACCGGCGCCACCTCCCACTCCGCCCGCCCCGCGGACGTCACTGGTCACCAGCCCCGTGGACGAGGGGCGCCGTCGCCGGAGGACCGCCGAGGCCCCCGCGGAGCCGACCCCACCACCCGTCTCCCCTACCCCACCACCGCCGCCGCCCGGCCTGGGTCCCACCGTGGCGCCCGAGGACGACGGCGAGGACGGAGGGGTGCGTCGCAGACGGAGGCGGCGCACCATGAGCACCGAGGTCGACGAGGCTGCGGAGGCGGCTCCGGTGGAGCCCGAGGCCCCGCGCAGGCGGCGCCGGCGCATCGATCCCGACGGCACGAACGCCACGGACGCAGCGCAGGACGACGACGACGAGGCCCACGACGACGCCGAGCCCGCGGCCGAGGGCGAAGTGCCCCGCCGCCGTCGGCGTCGGCGTCCGCCTGAGGGCGAGGAGGACACCCCGGAGGCGCCGGAGGCACCCGAAGCACAGGACGAGCAGCCGGACGAAGCGGACGAGGAGGACCCCACCGCCACGATCGAGGCGCCCCGCCGTCGCCGTCGTCGCCGGGGCCCCGATGACGCCTGAGGCCACCGGGCGCGTGCTGACGTTCTGGTTCGAGACACTCGGGTCGGCGGACTGGTTCCGATCGGACCCTGGACTGGACGCGTTCATGGCACACGCGCTCGGCGACCTGCACCGGGAGGCCGGCGGCCTCGACCCCGAGGACGCCCTCCGGGACGCGTCCACGGCGCTGGCGGCCGTCATCCTGCTCGACCAGCTCTCGCGCAACCTGCATCGTGGGCAGGCTGCCGCCTTCGCGAACGACGCCCGCGCCCTCGCCATCACCCGCGGAGCCGTGGCGCGTGGGCTCCACCACGAGCTCGAGCCCGCCCGGCGGACGTTCCTCCTCATGCCCTACATGCACGCCGAGGACCTCCAGGCCCAGGACGAGGGTCTGCCCCTTTTCGCCGATCTTCCCGGCGACCACACCCTCCGGTTCGCGCAGGAGCACCGCGACATCGTGGCGCGCTTCGGGCGCTTCCCCCACCGAAACACCGCCCTCGGACGCGAGAGCACGCCGGAGGAGCTCGCGTTCCTGGAGCACGGCCCCCGCTACGGCCAGTGAGCTCCGAACCTCCCGAGTGGGTCGTGATCTTCCGAGCCACCCTCCGGGACGCCGACCCGCGGTATCCCGGAACCGCGGCCCGCCTGCGGGACCTGGCGTTGGGTGGCTTCGGCTGCCTCGAGCTCGTCACGATGCAGGAGGGCGACCAGGAGGTGGCCCTGTCGTACTGGAGGTCGCTGGAGGACATCCAGGCCTGGCGGGACCACGCGGAGCACGTGGCGGCCCAGGAGTCCGGCCGAACGGCCTGGTACAGCGCCTACAGCGTGCAGGTGGCCCACATCGAGCGGAGCTACCGCTGGCCCCGTCGGGCGGAGGTGTAGGCGCTCAGCCGATGGGCCCGAGGCCTGCGGCCACCGACCGCACCAGCGAGCGGAACCAGGCGTCCTCCGGCGACCCCTCCAGGCGCGGCGCCCAGAGGAGGACGAGCGTGTACCGCGGCAGATCCAGCGGGGTCGCGAGCACCTGGACCGGGATCCTGGGGCGAACGGCGGCCACGAGCCGCGCGGACACCGTGAGGAGCGCGTCCGACTGCGGGACGTGCCAGAGGGCCGAGAGGAAGCTCGGGAACGTCAGGGCGACCCGACGCGTCGAGCCCATGGCGGCCAGCTCGCGGTCCACCCGTCCCACGGGCGTCCCCCGCGGGCTCACGAGGAGGTGACGCTCGGTGAGGTAGCGGTCCAGCGGTAGATCGGGCCCCACGCGCGGGTGATCCACGCGGCAGACCGTCACGAAGCGATCGTCGAACAGAGCGGTCGCGCGGAGCTCGGGCGGGGCGTCCGGGAACACGCCGATGGCGGCGTCCACCCCACCACGGCGGAGCTCTTCGAGGGTCTCGGGCTGGAGGGGCACCACGTCGAGGTCCACGCCGGGCGCCTCCCGGGTGAGGCGCGCCTCCAGGTCGCCCACCAGGATGGTGGACACGTGGTCGGTGCTCACGAGCCGGAAGCGGCGCGTCAGCGCGGCCGGGTCGAAGGAGGCGGGCGCCAGCACGCGTGAAGCGTCCGCGAGCACAGCACGCACGGGCTCCGCGAGCGCCTCGGCGCGCGCGGTGGCGACCATGCCCCGCCCCGCCCGCACCAGCACAGGGTCGCCGAGGAGATCGCGCAGCCGGCCGAGGGTGTGGCTCATCGCGGACGGCGTCACGTGGGCACGTCGGGCGGCCTCCCGCACGGATCGGGTCTCGAGCAGGAGGTCCAGCGTGACCAGGAGGTTCAGGTCGACGGACGAGAGGTCGCGCACTGTTCGATCTCCTTCATGCCAACAGTGAACACGATGCGCTCGTTTCGAACAACTCCGGGGACCAGGATGGAGGCAGCCCGAGGAGGCACCATGCGAAACGTGAACGTCACCGACCCCGAGCGTCGGAAGAAGATCCTGATGATCGTCGCGAACCCCGCGGTGAGCGACCAGACCGGCTGGCCCGTGGGGTTCTGGTGGGCGGAGGTGACCCATCCGTGGTGGGCCTTCACGGAGGCCGGCTACGACGTGGAGATCCGGAGCCCCCGCGGCGGCGCCCTTCAGGCGGACGGGTACTCGGATCCGGAGGACCCGAGCGGGTACAGCGCGGCGGACGTGCTCTCGCTGGGCTTCAAGCGCTCCCCTGCCCACGCGGCCCTGCTCGCCGACACCCCGAGTCTGGAGGGCGTGCAGCCCGACGCATACGACGCCGTGTTCCTCGCGGGTGGCCAGTCCCCCATGACGACCTTCGTGCACGACGAGGCGCTCCACGCCCTCGTGGCGGCGTTCTACGAGGCCGGGAAGGTCACAGCACTCGTCTGTCACGCCACGTGCGTGCTGCTCCATGCGCGGCTGATGTCGGGCGATCTGCTCGTGACCGGCAAGACCTGGACGGGCTTCGCGGACGCCGAAGAGGCGTACGCGGACGCGTATGTCGGCCAGCGTATCCAGCCGTTCTGGATCGAGACCGAGGCCCGGGCGATCGAGGGCACCTCGTTCGTCGTGGACCAGATGTTCCGTCCCTTCGCGGTGCGCGACGGTCGGCTGATCACCGGCCAGCAGCAGTACTCTGGGGCCGAGGCCGCCCGGCTCGTCATCGAAGCGCTCGGGCGCTGAACCTCTGGAGGTCGTCATGGACATCGCGATCATCGGCGCCGGACGCGTCGGGAGCACCCTCGGGCGCGGGCTCGCCGCGGCCGGTCACACCATCCACTACGCGCGTCGGGAGCCCGGTCCCGTACCGGATCGCCTCGCACACGAGCGGGCGACCGCAGGGTCCACGGAGGAGGTCGTGGGCCGGAGCGAGGTCGTGTTGCTCGCCACGCCGTGGGCGGCGGCAGAGGCGGCCGTGAGCGGCGTGGACTTCGCAGGGCGAGCCCTGCTGGACGCCACGAACCCCATCGGGCCCGGCATGGTCCTCACCCATGGGCACACGGACTCCGGGGCCGAGCAGGTCCAGCGCTGGGCGCCCACGGCGAAGGTCGTGAAGGTCTTCAACACGACCGGCATGGAGAACATGGCGAACCCGCGGTACCCGACGGGCGCCTCGATGATGCTGGCGTGCGGTGACGATGCCGATGCGCTGGCCACGGCCGTCCGCCTCGCGACGGACCTGGGCTTCGACGCCCATCCGTTCGGGGCCCTGGCGAGCGCGAGGCTCCTCGAGCCCTTCGCCATGGTGTGGATCCGGCTCGCGATGATCCACGGGCACGGCCGGGGCTTCGCGTTCGGCATGCTCCGCCGCTGACCCTACGGGTCGGGAGGGCCGATGGCGTCGAAGAACACGCCATACGCCTCCTGCGACGCGAAGAGGTCGTCGAGCTGGCCGTAGTTCCCGTTCACCGCCCAGGAGACGGCGAGGCCGTCCTCCTCGCGCCAGGCGGCCGTCGCCCAGTAGCCGATGGCGTCGCCCGAGTGCATCCACCAGGTGCCCTGGGCGGTCTGCAGGCGAAACACGCCGAGTCCGTACCCCGTCTCGTAGAAGCCCGGGTCGACGTGGGCTGGCGACCTCACGTCGTGCATGGCGAGGGTGGTGTCGGGGTCGAGGAGCGTGCCGTCGTTGGCCGCACGCATGAGGCGCGCGAGGTCCCCCGGGTGGCTCAGCAAACCGCCGTCCGCGTGCACGTCCCATCCGTTGTAGTGCGTGGCGTCCAGGAGACGTCCGTCGCTGCGGATGTCCACGTAGCCGGCCACCAGATCGTCCGGCACGGGGTCCGGGGCGGCGAAGCGCGTACGATCGAGCGCCAGGGGTTGGAAGACACGTCGCTCGAACACGTCGGCGAGCGGCTCCCCCGTGCGGTGCTCGATCGCGAGGCCGAGCAGCAGCGTGTTGGTGTTGGAGTAGCCCACGTCGGTGCCGGGCGAGAACACCGGGCGCATGTGGCGCGCGAAGCGGAGCAGCTGGTCGGCGGACCACTGCCGCCCGAGATCGTCCAGGCTGGCGGTCTGGAAGTACAGGCTCTGGATCCAGTTCGGCATGCCCGTGGCGTGCTGGAGCGCCTGACGCAGCGTGGCCCTGTCCGCATTGGGGATACCCTCGGCGGTTCCGGGCGGGAGATGATCGACCAGCAGGTCGTCCAGGTCCCAGGTGCCCTCCTCTGCGAGCTGCATGACGACGACCGCGGTGACCGTCTTGTCGATGCTCCCGGCGCGGGTGAGATGGCAGGCTTCCAGCGGGGTGCCCGACCGCAGGTCGGCGAACCCGCTGGCCAGGTGGATGGGCTCGGCACCGGGGCGATCGACAGCCAGCGCGATGCCCGGGAGCCCCAGGTCGACGAGGTGATCGAGGTGCTCCTGCAGCGCGGCCACCCCGGGTCCGGAGGGGGGCGATGGTGAGGTGCAGGCGAGCGCCGCGGGGTCGCGGGGGCCTGGTCCAGGAGCGCAAGCGCTCAGGGCGACGAGCAAGACGAGTCGAGGTCTCACGAAGGGCTTCCGAGCGGGAGACTGAGGAGGAGCCCGGTGTCGCCGTGGGGCACCACGGGGATGAAGCCCGGCGCGAAGGGGGTCTCGACCCAGACGCGATGGAAGGCGAGGAGCTCGGGAGCGCGCGCGGAGCGTCCCAGACGCCAGCCAGTGGCCACTCGGAGGCCCGTCCGCATCTGGGCGCGCACGCGACCCGCGCGTTGCTCGAAGCCACCCGCACCGTCGGCGACGTGCTCCGGCTCCGTCGGCATGCCCGCCTGGACCCCCAGCTGCCAGCCGACGACGCCCACGAGGCCGACGGGATGGCGGAGGGCTCCGTCGAGGCCCACGTCCAGCGTCATGGCCCGCACGAGGGGTGCGTGCACGAACCCTCCCAGCCGGACGGACGTGCCGATGCCCCCGTTCTCGCGGCGCGTGAGCTGGCGGGCCAGCCCGATCTCCACCCCGGGATGGAGCGGCGGGGCCAGCATCCGTCGAAGCGGCAGGGTGGTGGCGGTGTCGTACGCAGCGAGCTCCAGGCGCGTGACGGGGTTCGGGGGCTCGACGGCCTGCACGGCGGCCACCGAGAGGAACACGAGCGGGACCATGGATCCTCCGCCCAGGAGACACCGGCGGGGAGCTCGGGTGTCACCCGTCCTGCGGCTCCGACCCCGTCGTGCAGCCTGTGCTCACCCATGTTATAACCACGACATGAAGACCCTCTCCGTGCGAAAGATCGGCAACTCCCTCGGTGTCATCCTCGGCAAGGAGGTGCTGGCCGAGCTGGGCATCGCGGAGGGCGACACCCTGTTCGTGGTGCGCACGCAGGACGGCATCCATCTCACCGCCTACGACCCCGACTTCGCCGAGGCCCTGGAGGCGGGCCGTGACTACATGCGGCGGCATCGCAACGCGTTGCGTGAGTTGGCCCGCTGATGTCACCCCGCTGGCTCACCCGAGCCATGGTGGAGGCGCTGCACGAGGAGTCGCTCACCCAGTTCGGCGGTAGCGCGGGGATCCGCGACGAGGGCCTCCTGGCGAGTGCCCTGGCGCGGCCGCTGAACCTGTGGGCCTACGAGCCGGGAGCCGACCTGGCCCGGCTCGCCGCCGCCTACGGCTTCGGCCTGGCCCGGAACCACGCGTTCGTGGACGGCAACAAGCGTGTCGCGGTGCTCGCCGTGGCCGTGTTCCTCGCCCTCAACGGGTCGGACTTCGACCCTGACGAGGTAGACGAGGTGCGCACCTTCCTGGCGCTCGCCGCTGGCGAGGTCGACGAGGAGGAGCTGGCGAGCTGGATCCGTACCCATACCAGGGCGAGAGCCCCCGGCGCTCGAGGCTGACCGGATGTGTCACCCGTCCTGCGGCACCGACCCGACCGCGAGCCGCAGGGATGCGTTCTCGCGGAGGTTCATGAAGTAGAGCTGGTACTCGATGGGATGGAGGTCCTCGGGGCCGATGATGCGATCGAGGACCCTGCTCGGCAGGTCGCGCGGCGCCGTGCCGTGCTCGCGCACCACGAGCCATCCGCCCTCGCAGGACGCGTCTGCGAAGCCCGGGCGGATCCGATGGTCGTCGCTGTCGAGGAACACAGCTCCACGGTTCGCGCTCGCCGGCGCGGCGTCGTCGGTGTGCCAGGTGAGCGGGTTGGTGCAGAGGAGCTCGCGCTGGTCGCCACGTCGGTGCATCTCCCAGAAGGTCGGCTCGTAGCCGGGCCCCCGGGCGTTCCACGCGACGATGCATCCCGTGGCGTCCGCGGACCCGCACGGCGACACCCCGCCGACCCCGTCCACTGTCACCACCCCGCCGACGAGGTAGGCCGCGACGAGCTGCTCGCGCGCGGGGCCGGGCGCGATGACCTCCTCCAGGAGGCGGGTGGCGAGCGCCGTTCCCTGGCTGTGGGAGACGAGGAAGAACGGACGGTCGGCACCCCGGCGGGCCTGGAACGCCTCGAAAGCGCGACGCACGTCGACGTACGCGAGGTCCAGGGCGGCGTCGCCGTCTGCCGAGGGCGTGAGGAAGACCGTGAGGTTGGACTGCCGGAAGCGCGGCGCCCACACCGCGCAGCACGCGTTGAAGGCCGTGGCCTGGATGCCGGTGGCGCCGTGGTCGGTGGCGGCCGCGACGGTGGGGTCGTCGAACGCCGCGTTCCATTCCGAGCCCACGTAGGACGTCGGGTGCACGTAGAACACGTCGGCTCTGGCGGTCTGCTGATCGATGCCCGGGCTGGCCTCCGGGGCGAGGTCACCGGCGTCCTCGCGGTCCGGGAGGGCGCTCCAGGCGACCGGGTCGGCGTAGTCGGGCGCCGGCGGGTGGTGCGCGTCCGCGAACGGCACGGTGGGCGTGAGCGCGTACAGGACCACGGCACGCAGGTTCGCCCACACGAGCCCACAGCAGAGCACCAGCCCTCCGACGAGCCCCACGACCACGGCCCCTGCTCTGCGCATCGTCCTCCTCGCCCCCGCGTACGGCGTACGGCCGGCGAGGGCGTCCATTGCGCGTCAGGTGCGCAGGATCTTCTCCAGGGCCTTGCCCTTCGCGAGCTCGTCCACGACCTTGTCGAGCCAGCGGATCTTCTGCATGAGCGGATCCTCGACGTTCTCGACGCGCACGCCGCAGACGACACCCTTGATGAGCCCGGCGTTCGGGTGCAGGTGCGCGACCGCGAACAGGTCCTCGAAGGTCGTGCGGGCCTCGAGGTGGTGCGCGAGCTGCGCGTCGTCGAAGCCGAGCAGCCAGCGGACGACCGTGTCGAGCTCGTCCTTCGTCCGGCCCTTCTTCTCGACCTTCGCGAGGTAGAGCGGGTACACCGACGCGAAGCTCATGGCGAAGATGCGGCTCATGTCGACCCCCTGAGACACGAAACCCCTCCGGGCAGGACCCGGAGGGGCTCGATGTTGTGGTCGGGGTGACTGGATTCGAACCAGCGACCACCAGACCCCCAGTCTGGTGCGCTACCAGGCTGCGCTACACCCCGCCAGCCGGGCTACCGTTAACCGTCCCCCAGAAACGAAGCAACGCCAGCGGCCCGATACGTCTCCGCCAGCGATCCGACCTGCGTCCGCAGGGCCTTCACGCGATCGAGAGCCTCGCGCACACGTGCGTCGTCAGCCCCACCGGACGCGCACGTGGGGGGAGCCGCGCCGTCCTCCAGAGCCTTGCGCGCCCCGGCGATGGTGAAGCCGTCCTCGTGCAGGAGACGGCGGATCTCCATGAAGCGCGCGATGTCCTTGCGACGGTACATCCGCTGGCCCGTGGAGGACCGCTGCGTGCGCATCTTGAACTCGCTCTCCCAGTAGCGGAGGACATGTGCCTCGACGCCGACGAGGTTCGCGGCCTCACCGATCCGGAAGAAGAGCTTGTCCGGGAACTCTGGGGGGAGCCCCTCGTCGTCGCTCATCACTGCCCCTCCGCGACCGGGTTGTCGGCGGCCTCCCAGAGGTCGATCCGCCACGTGTCGATGCGCGACTCGTCCGCTTCGCCCAGCGACGTGAGCACGAGGGCGAACACGCCGGCCCTCGCGTTGTCGCCGACGAGGTCGTAGGACTCCTCGCCCCGCGCGCCCACGCTCGACACGGAGGCCCGCTCGACCCGATCCGCGAACTCCTCGTCCACCAGGACGACCAGCTCGTGCTCGGTGCCGACCGGGCCCCGCGCGGGGTCCACCGTAGCGGTACCCACCGCGGTGATCCCCAGGTTGGACATCAGCGTGACCTCGGCCAGCCCGGACGTCTCGCCGGGCTCGACCTCGATCAGAACACTGTCGGCGTCACTGTTGAACTGACGCCAGACGACGTCCCCCTCCTTCTCGCAGGCGCACAGCGCCAGGAACGACAGGAGGAGGACGACCGCCCTGATCATCCCGCGAGCCCGCCCTTGGCCGTCTCGACGAGGGCCGCGAACGCCGTGGGCTCGTTCACCGCGAGGTCCGCGAGGACCTTCCGGTTCACGTCGACCCCAGCGACCTTGAGGCCGTGGATCATCTTGCTGTACGACAGGCCGTGCGCGCGAGCCGCAGCGTTGATCCGCTGGGTCCAGAGCCGGCGGAACTGCCGCTTGCGCTGCTTGCGGCCGACGTACGCGTTGTAGTCGGCGTGCATCCGCGCGGCGATCGCCTGGCGGAGGTTGCGGCGACCCAGGAAGAACCCGCGAACGCGGCGGAACAGGGTCTTCTTGCGCGTGCGACGGTTCATCGCACCCTTGATGCGAGCCATGGCTCTCTCCTCTTGATGCCGCTTCCCGGTCTTCTCGACGGTGGCGGCGGGTGTGTGCCGCGGAGCACATGGCCCCGCGACGGGCTCAGTTGGCCAGGATCATCTTCCGGACGACCTTGGCGTCGCACTCCTTCATGATCCCGGTCTTCCGCAGGCCACGCTTGGTGGTGGTCTGCTTCTGCTCGAGGCAGTGACGGAGGTGCGCGTGCTTGAACTTCACCTTGCCGGAACCGGTCACGGAGAAGCGCTTCTTGGCCCCGCGGTGGGACTTCATCTTGGGCATGGGAGACTCCTGGACCGGGCAGACGTAACGGGCCCCGGGGGGCCGCGTCAACGCCCGGCGGAAGGTGACGGGATCGAGGGGCTCAGTCGCGCTTGATCGGCGCGAGCACCATGAACATCTGGCGCCCGTCCATACGCGGCTGGGACTCGATGGTGCCGAGGTCCTGGCAGGCCTCGGCGATGCGGAGGCACTGCTCGGCACCGATGTTGCGGTGGGCGAGCTCACGACCGCGGAAACGGACCGTGATCTTGACCTTGTTGCCCTCCTCGAGGAACCGACGCGTGTGGCGGACCTTCACGCCCATGTCGTGATCGTCGGTCTTCGGGCGGACCTTGATCTCCTTGAGCTGGACCTGCACCTGGTTCTTGCGCGCCTGGGTGGCCTTCTTCTTGCGCTCGTACTTGAGCTGCCCGAAGTCACCGATCTTGCACACCGGCGGCCGCGCCTGGGGCGCCACTTCGATGAGGTCGAGCCCGCGGTCTTCGGCGAGCTGGATCGCGTCCCGGGTCATGAACTCCCCGAGCTTGTTCCCGTCCTCGTCGATCACGAGCACACGCGGAACCCGGATCCTCCGGTTGACGCGGATTTCTTCCTTCTCCTGCCTCGTGGGGCGGCGCGGTCCTCTTCTCAACCAGATCCTCTCAGGGAAGGCCGGGGATGCCCCGGCAGCGACGGTGCACCCCGACAGTCCCGGACGGGCCGGTCTGCCGGTGCGCGCCCCCAGGGTAGCCCAGACGAAGGACCCCTGGAAGGGAGCTCTCACGTTCCACCCGCGACATGTGCCACCAGCGCTGCGAATGTGCAGCAATCGACCCGAAGGTCGTCTTCGACTCTGGAATCAAGAGGAAGACCGGTGGCGCAGAGCGAATTCCGACGGAAGCGGAGTGGAAGGTATAGGCGCAGGCGGATTTGAACCGCCGACCCCCGCCGTGTCAGGGCGGTGCTCTCCCGCTGAGCTATGCGCCTTCAGCGAACGCATGTGATTAATGAGGGCCCCATCGGGTGTCAACGCACGTGCGATCACCGTGCCCGCCAAGCTCGCCATCGTGGCGGGATCAAGCCTGCAACCGTGGTCCGCGAACCGCGTGACCCGCACGCCCTCCAGCCCGCAGGGCGTGAAGGTACCGAAGTCCGCGAGATCGCAGGTGAGGTTGAGCGCGAGCCCGTGCATGACGACCCCACGGCGGACATGGAGCCCGATCGACCCCACCTTCGCGGGCCCCACCCAGGCCCCCGTGCGCTCGGGATCGCGCTCCACGGGCACGCCCGCGTGCCTGCCCAGCTCGACCAGGGCCTCCTCGAGCAGCCGGACGGCCTCGCGGACCTTCAGGCGTCGCCGGTCCAGATCGACGATCGGATAGGCCACGAGCTGCCCGGGGCCATGCCAGGTCGCGAGCCCTCCCCTCCCCGTCCGGACCACGTCCAGGCCGGTGGCCCGGGCCTCCTCGAGACCGTCGACCGGCCGCCGGCCCGTGGTGACCACCCGCGGGTGCTCCACGAGGGCCAGGATCTCCTCGCCACCCGCGATCACGGCCTCCCGTCGGGCCTCCTGCCACGCGAGCATCTCGCGGTACGGGACGCTCCCGAACCAGCGCCAGATCACGGGTCGACCACCACGACGAGGGTGCCCTCCCCGAGCTTCCCGGCAGCCTCGAGCACGGACAGGAGCCGCGCCGCGTCCGCCTCCACGGTGAGCGCGCAGCCCTCGGCAGCCACGACGTGGGCCAGGACGGGGTTCGTGCCGCTCCGGGCCGCGACGGGGTCGGCAGCGTCGGTGACCCACACCACCGGCGCGCGCTCCACGGCTGCGTCGAGCCACATGCGGCCCGCGTAGATCTCGCCGCCCGGTCCGCCGACGGAGGGCGCGAAGCACGGGGTCACCGCACGTCCACGGGCATCCAGCACGGCCCCGGTGTGCTCGGTGGGCGAGCTCTGGGCGGCCGCCGCGGTCGCCATGGTGACGGGCTTCATCAGCTCCACGAGGGACAGGGCGCCCACCACACCCACCCGACCGCTCGCGTAGTACCGGTTCACGGTCTCCACCCACCGGCCGATGCGCGGCTCCAGGCCGGGCCAGATCTCCCGCTGGGACCGGAGATCTCCGAGGTGCTGCCCGGGGGCGATCGGGACCTCCAGGGCTGCCGACGTGATGCGGAAGTCGACAGCGCGGCGCGCCAGCTCCTCCACGGCCTCGGTGCCCTCGGAGCCCGACCGGCTCGAAGCCGCCGAGACCTCCAGGCGCGCGTGGGTCCAGTTCACCACCGCCCCACCGCCGAGGTCCGTCACGACGGGCTCGAAGAGAGCGTGCTGCGCGTACGCGCCGGCGAGGAGCAGGATCATCGGAGCCGCACCACCTGGCGACCGAACAGGCCGTTCACGCGTTCCTCCATCTGGGCCGAGGGCTCGATGGGGTATTCGTCCACGCGCAGCTCGACCTCCCAGGAGACGTGCTGGATCGCGAGACGCGTGCGGCAGCCCCCGCGGTGGTGCACCAGGATCTCCTTCAGGCGCTCGACCCGGCGCTCGGTGAGCTCGTCCTTGCCGACCCGGATCCAGACCTCGCCCGTGGTGCGCGCCCGCACCTCCGAGAGCGGCTCGGCGGATCCCGCACGCAGGCGGAGCTCCTCCCCACGCGTGTCGACCGTGCCGGTCACCAGGATCGGCTCGCCGCAGAGCACGGCCCGCTGCGACGTCCCCCAGATGTCCGGCCCGAAGACGACCTCCACCGTGTGGCCGGGCTCCTCGAGCTGCACGAAGGCCATGCGGTCGCCCGTGCGGGTCTTGGACACCCGGTGCTCCCCGACCAGCCCGAGTAGACGGACCTCCTCGCGGGGTCGCACGTCTCCGAGCTGGTCGATCCTGTGGCTCGCGTACCGATCCACGTCGCTGGTGTGGGCCTCCATCGGGTGCCCGGTGAGGTAGAGCCCCAGGACCTCCCGCTCGAACGCGAGCTTCTGGGAGAGCGGCCACTCGGTGACGTCCGGGAACCGGAAGTCCACCGGGCGGGACTTCGGTGCGAGCATCGTGAACAGGCTCGCCTGCCCCGCCGCCTCGTCCTCCGCCTGACGCGAGCCCGTCGTCACGGCCGCCTCGAGCCCCTCGTACATCGCCGCCCGCGACTCTCCGAAGTCGTCCAGCGCGCCGGCCTTGATGAGGCTCTCGAGCACCCGCTTGTTCACGCGCCGGTAGTCCAGGGACTTGAAGAACCCCATGGCGTCGGGGAAGCGGCCGCCCTTCTGGGCCTGCCGGGCCTCCAGGATGGCCTCGATGGGCCCCCGTCCCACGTTCTTCACGGCCGCGAGCCCGAACCGGATGGACTCTACGACCTGCCCGTCCTCCACGGGCCGATCGGCGGGCTTCGGCACGCTGAAGTGGAGCTCCGAGAAGTTCACGGAGACGGGCGCGATGCGGATGCCCGCCCGCCTGCAGTCCGTGATGTAGAGCAGGACCTTGTCGGTGTTCGCCGCCTCGATCGTCATCAGCGCGGCCATGTACTCGGGCCGGTAGTGGGCCTTCAGCCATGCGGTCTGGTAGCTGATCCAGCCGTACGCGGCGGAGTGGGCCTTGTTGAACCCGTAGGCCGCGAACTTGGCCATCAGGTCGAAGATCTCGCCCGCGATGCCCTCGTCGATGCGGTTCTCGACGGACCCCGACATGAACCGCGCGCGCTGCTTGGCCATCTCCTCGGGCTTCTTCTTGCCCATCGCGCGGCGGAGGAGGTCGGCTTCGCCCAGCGAGTAGCCCGCCATCACCTGGGCGATCTGCATGACCTGCTCCTGGTAGATGATGGTGCCGTACGTGCCCTTCAGCACGGGCTCCAGCATGGGCAGGGCGTAGGTGACCTCGCGCCGACCGTGCTTCCGGTCGACGAAGTCCTCGGTCATGCCGGACTGCAGGGGTCCTGGCCGGTAGAGCGCCACGAGCGCGACCATGTCGTCGATGACGGACGGCTTGAGCTGCGTGAGCAGCTTGCGCATCCCGGACGACTCCAGCTGGAAGATGCCGAGCGCGTCGCCGTCCTGGAGCAGGTCGTAGGTGGCCTGGTCGTCCGTGGGGAGGGCCGCCATGTCGATCAGGACGCCGTGGTTCTCCTGGATGAACTTCACGGCGTCGCGGATCTGGTCGAGGGTCTTCAGCCCCAGGAAGTCGAACTTGATGAGCCCGATGCTCTCGGCGGACTTCATGTCGTACTGCACGACCGGGCCGCCCTCGGGCTCGTCGCGGTAGAGCGGCGCGTACTCCACGAGCGGGCGGTCCGCGATGACCACGCCGGCCGCGTGCACGCCGGTCTGGCGGACGGTGCCCTCCACGGCCATCGCGATGTCGAGCACCCGGCGGACCTTCGGGTCGCCGTCGCGCATCCGGCGGAGCAGCTCGACCTGGTCGAGGGCGTCCGCGAGCTTGATGCCGAGCTCGTCCGGCACGAGCTTCGCGATGCGGTCGGCCTCCCCGAAGTTCAGGTCGAGCACGCGGGCCACGTCGCGCACGGCGGCCTTCGCCTTGAGCGTGCCGTAGGTGATGATCTGGCTCACCACCGGGCTGCCGTACTTCTCGCGGACGTGCTCGATCACCTCCTCCCGCCGGTCCTGGCAGAAGTCGACGTCGAAGTCCGGCATGCTGACCCGCTCGGGGTTCAGGAAGCGCTCGAAGACGAGCCCGTAGCGGATGGGGTCGAGGTCCGTGATGCGCATCGCCCAGGCCGCGATGCTGCCGGCCCCCGAGCCGCGCCCGGGGCCCACGGGGATCTCGTGGTCCTTGGACCAGTTGATGAACTCCGCGACGATGAGGAAGTACGCCGGGAAGCCCATCTGGCAGATGACGCCCACCTCGTAGGCGAGCTGCTTCCAGTACTCGTCGTGGTCGCCCTCCACCTGGCGGAGCCGCAGCCGCAGGCCCTCTTCGCAGTACCAGCGGAAGAACCCGTCGATGTTGCCGGCCTTCTCGGGACGGGGCGGCACCCCCTCCTCGGGTGTCGGTAGCCCGAAGTCGCGGGGCGGGGGGAAGGCCTCGTAGAAGAACGCCCAGTTGGCGTCCGTGTCGGCCTCGGGCCCCGGATCCGGCGGGATGCTGGCGGGGAAGTGGTAGGTGCCGAAGTCGAAGTGATAGTCGCAGCGGGCCGCGATCTCGACGGTGCGCTCGATGGCGTCGAGGTCGTCCGGGAACAGCGCGCGGAGCTCGTCTTCGGTCTTGAAGTACGCCTGGTCGGTGGGGCTCTTGACCCTCTGGGCACCCGAGAGCGACCCGCCGGTGCTGATGGTGTTGAGCACCTCGAGCACCGGGGCGTCCGAGGGCTCGAGGTAGTGCACGGCGTTGGTGACCACCGTGAGGAGCCCGTGCTCGCGGGCCAGATCGCGGGCACCGTCGTTCACGACGTCCTGTCCCGGGAGCCCGAGGTCCGTGAGCTCCAGGTAGAGGTGGGTGGGGTCGAAGATGGCGGTGAGCTCGGCCACGCGCTCGTGGGCGGCCTCGAGGTCGCCGGCGAGCACCGCACGGCCGAAGGGCCCCTTCAGCCCGCCCGCGAGGACGATGAGCCCGTCGCGGTGGGCCCGGAGGAGCTCGAGGTCGACGCGCGGCTTGTAGCGCATGCCGTCGAAGATGCCGGCCGTGATGAGCTTGCAGAGGCTGCGGTAGCCGGCGTCGTCCTCCACCAGCGCGACCAGGTCGTAGCCGCCGTCGATCCCGCGGGGGTCGTCGTAGGCGATGCCCTCGGGCTGCACGAACAGCTCGGCGCCGAGGACGGGTTTGACCTTCTCGCCCTTGCACGCCTTGTAGAAGGCCACGGCGCCGAACATGTTGCCGGCGTCGGTGAGCGCGAGGGCCGGGTGACCCAGCGCTGCGGCCTTCCTCGCCAGGTCCGACACGCCGGCGGTCCCGTCCAGCACGGAGAACTGCGAGTGGGTGTGCAGGTGGACGAAGGCCATCGGGGCGTCCTAACCGTTAACGGCCAGGGCCCGGATCCCACGATCCCCACATGCTCTCCACGCTCGCCGTCACCGCCCTCGCCGGGACCCTGGAGGTCGAGGTCGTAGACGATGCACGGGTCGAGGTGCCCGGGGCGACGGTCACCGTCTCCGGCCCGCTGGAGACGGCGCAGTCGCGCGTCACAGACGTGGCGGGCAGCGTGCGCTTCGAGATCCCCGACGGGGAGGGCTACGTCCTCCAGGCATCCCACGAGGCGCTGCGGACCACGACCCTCCGGGGCGTCGGGATCCACGGGCCCACCCGGATGTCGCTGGCCATGACGGGTGACGACACGGTGCTCCCCGTGCACGCCGAGCAAGGCCCGAAGCGCGGGCCACTCGTGCTCCAGCACGTGCCTTGCCACTACCACTACCACTACGCCTACGGCATCCCCTGCCCCGTCTCCCGCCCGCCGCCCCCCGACTGGCCGGCCCCGGCGCCGCTCGACGGCTTCGTGCAGGTCGACGCGGACACCGCCTCCTTCCCCGTGCACGTCGACACACGCTCCTACGATGGCGCACAGTCGCACCTGCACGAACGGACCCGCCCCACCGCGGAGCTCCTCCGGGCGGAGGCGTGGGTGAGCCACTTCGCCGACGGCTGGCCCCTCCGTCAGGCGGACACGAGCACGACCGCCCCCATCCGGGTCCATGCCGCGGGCATGCCGCACCCGAGCCGTCCGGGATGGAACGTCGCGCAGGTGGCGCTGTGGGGGGTGCATCCTGCCCGGCCACGACGGCACGTCACGTTCCTGGTCGACGTCTCCCCCTCCATGGAAGGCGGGAAGCTGGAGCTCGCCAGGGACGCGCTGCGCGCGACCCTCGGGACCCTGGGCGACGAAGACACCGTCGCCATCGCGACGTACGCGGGAACCACCGGCGTCGTCCTGCGCCCGACGCGGATGACGCGGGCCCTCATCGTCCACGAGGTGATCGACGCGCTCGAGGCGGGAGGAGCAGCCACCCTGGACGGTCTGGAGGTCGCCTACGCCCTCGCCCGCGAGGCGTACGTGCCCGAGGACGACAACGCGATCGTGGTCGTCTCCGACGGCGGAGCCGGCCTGAGCGCCTCGACGCGCGCTCTGGAGGCCATCGCGGCGCATGCCCAGCGGGGCTTCACGCTGACGACCGTGCGTGTCGGGGCGGGTGCCGGGGACGGGAAGCTGGCGGCGCTCGGGATTGCGGGGCGGGGAGGTCATGAGCACCTCGCCGACCGGGAAGCGCTCCCGGGCTACCGGAGGCGACAGTACCTCCCCCTCATCGCCCGGGACGTCGAGGTCCGGGTGGAGCGCAATCCCGCGGTCGTCCGGTCGTGGCGGCTCGTGGGCCACGAGGACGTCGGGATCCGCGGAGAACCCGTGCGTACCGAGGTCTACGAGGGGGGCGTGGCGACCGCGCTCTACGAGGTACGGCTGGACCCGGAGGCTGAACCGTCGGCGCCCGCCCTGACCGTGCGCGTGGGGTACCGCGACCCGCGTGCGGAGGAGTGGCACGAGGTCGTCTCGACGGCGACGGTGGCCGACCTGAGCACCCCGGACGACGCGCTCCGTGTGGCGTGGGTGATGGCAGCGACGGCACAGGGGCTCCTGGCGCCGCAGAGCGCGGCTTGGGACGCGGTGTCCGCGGTCCTGGACGACGCGAGGGGTCATCCGTGGCACGCGATGGTCGCCGAGGTCGTCGACCAGGCGAGGGTCTCCGTGCGGGACCCCGATTAACGGACCGGCTCGGCAGCCCACCCTCTCGTGTGACCCGACGGTACGGCCGTCCGCGGTCCGACGGACGACGAGCGGGCGCCGAATCTGATCACTCCGGCCGCCGAAGGCGGCCTGCGCGGCCCGCTTCGCGCGGGCCTTGCCTCCTCTCGACGCTCACCACGACCTGGCCCGAAGTGAACAGGATTCCCCGCCATTGGCGGGCCAGGACGTGTTGAACGTCGAACGGAACGGCGTGCGGGGATGCGTCCGTGTGCCGAGAAGCCCATGCTCCGTCCCCTCGCCTCCCTGCTCCTCCTGCTCGCCTGCGCACCCGCGTTCGCCGCCACCCTCGTCGTGGACGTGATCGACGACACCGACCTCGAGGTGCCGAGCGCCACCGTCACCCTCTCCGGCCCGCTCCTCGGGGCACCGCTGGTCGAAGTGACCGGCCTGGCGGGCGCCGTGAGCTTCGAGATCCCCGCCGGAGACGGCTACGCCCTCCACTTCGAGCAGCTCCCCCACCCCGACTCCGTCCGGGTGGAGGAGTGGGTGAACGCCGTGGACTACGGGTACCCGACCACCTCGAAGGGCCCGCCCCTGAAGGCCCACATCGCCGGCATGTCCCATCCGGCCCGCCCGGACCGGCAGATCGTGCGTGTCGGGCTGCAGGGACGCGTGTCGGACGGGGCCCGTCCCCCTGCCCACCTGACCTTCCTCGTGGACGTCTCGGGCTCCATGAGCAGCCCGGAGAAGCTCGGCCTCGCGAAGGAGGCACTGCACCACCTGGTCCGGAACCTGGGCATCGAGGACACCGTGGCGATCGTGACGTACGCCGGGGGCACGCGCGTCGTGCTCGAGCCCACGCCGCTGACCCGGGCAAGCACCATCCACCGGGCCATCGACGACCTGACGACCCGTGGCGGCACGGCCATGGGCGATGGCATGCAGCTCGCCTACGACCTCGCCCGCCAGGCGTACCTGCCCGGCTGCGAGAACCGTGTCGTGGTGCTCTCGGATGGGGACGCCAACATCGGACCCACGAGCTTCGCGGCCATCCTGGCCGGCATCGCGGAGCACGCGGGACGCGGGATCACCATGACCACCGTGGGCTTCGGGCACGGCGGCCTCAACGACCACCTCATGGAGCAGCTCGCGGACAAGGGGGACGGCGCGTACTTCTTCGTGCCCGACATGCGCGAGGCCCGACGGGTGTTCGGCAGCCACCTCCTGTCCAACCTCCAGACGCTGGCGCGCGACGTGAAGGTCCAGGTCGACTTCGACCCGGACGCCGTCCTCTCCTACCGGCTGCTCGGGTACGAGAACCGGGACATCGCGGACGAGGACTTCCGCGACGACGCCGTCGACGCCGGTGAGGTGGGCGTGGGGCACCAGGTGACGGCACTCTACGAGGTGGAGCTCGCCCCGCGCATCGCCCCGTCGGCCACGGTGCTCACCATGAGCATCCGCCACAAGGAGCCCGGCCCCGATGCGCCGGCCGAGGAGGACACGTTCCTGGCGACCTACCGCGACGTCACGACCGCCGACGACGACCTCCACCTCGCGTGGGCGATCGCCGCCATGGCGGAGAACGTGGCGCAGCGCTCGGCCCGCACGCGCTGGGACGTCATCGCGGACCACCTCGCCATCGACGCGGACCACCCGCAGCACGACGACCTGCGGACGATGCTCGAGGCCGCCCGCAGGCTGGACCGGTAGGGTCACACGGCAGAGACGTCCGGGTACACGAACGCCACAGTGCGCACGGTCTCCGTCCCCTACGTTCGGGATGGAGGTAGCACCCATGACCCTTCTCCTGCTCCTCGCCTGCAACGGCGACGACCCCACGGAGCCCACCGACACCCCCGACCCCGCCTGCGAAGCGGGCGTCTGCGCCGACTGGATCCTCGGCGACGGCGCCACCGCGGCCGTGCTGCGGGAAGACGACGACTCGGCACCGCCCGTGGACGTGCAGTCCGTCGAGGTCGTCGGGAACGTCGTGCGCGTCACCGCGTCCGGCATCCCGAGCTACCGAACGGTCGTGGACCAGGCCCTGCTCGACAGCCTGAACGCCCGGCCCTTCGCGGCCAGCGACTTCACGAGCGGCGCCCCGACCGTGTCCGTGGGCGACACCGTCGACTTCGGCCAGGACATCGGGTACGCCGGGGCCGAGGGCTACTGGCCGCCCGGACCCGTGGCGCCGTACGACAAGGCCACCGTGCTGGACTTCCCCCTGGAGCCGACCCCCGCGACCGAGGCGTGCTACACGGCACTCGACACCATGGGCTTCTGGCTGAACGGGGTCGCCGTGTTCAACTGGGCGGACGGGTTCGGCTGGGACATGGGCGACTGGGACAACCTGGCCAGCCGCTTCGAGGTGTACGACCTGGACATCTGCGGCGGCCACGCCGCCGGTACCACCACCACGGCGACTCCGCGTGCCTGCGCGAGGTCATCGGTGACACGCTCGACGGGCACAGCCCGGTCTACGGGTACGCGGCCGACGGCTACCCCATCCACGGGCCGATGCACGCCGCTGGCGTGCCCGCGGAGCCCTGCTGGATCCCGCGCGACTACGACGACCCGAACGACCCGCTCGGCTGCGGAGGGAACGGCACCCGCTCGTGTGGGCTGGTGGACCCGTGGGACCCCACCGCGGGCACGGTGGACCTCCCGCAGGCGGAGTGGGGTCCGGCCACGAGCGACGTCGTGGAGTCGCTGTCCGGCAACGAGTTCGTGGTGGAGAGCGGGTTCTACTGGCAGGATCACGCGTACGATCCGACCTGCGCGGCCCAGGGCGCGCAGTACCTGGACGACCACAACGGCCACGACCACGACGGGCTCGGGTACCACTACCACGTGACCAGCAGCTTCCCGTACCACGTGGGCCCCTCGTTCGCGGGGGCGCTGCCGGACACGAACACCGCCCGGTGCTCGGCACAGCCGGGCGACCTCCCCCAGAACCCCGGTGGACCGGGCGGACCGTGAACGAACGACCGGCCCCTTCGAGCGGTGTTGGAGGGGTGGGCGGGATTTCCTCTACCGGGTTCGCTCGGAGCTGAGTATCCCCCGTGCGAGCGGGGGAGAGGGTGGGCCTTTCAGGGGAGACGAGGTTCCCCCTGAATTTCCTCTTCACGAACTCCGCCAGACCCGATAACCCCCGTGGCAGTGGGGGAGAGGGTGGGTCTCAGGACGAGCGTCCCTCCACACCTCACGCCCGATGCCGCCGCACGAGCGCCGCGAGCTCCACGGGCACCTCACCGGTCGGCCGCACCCGGGCGAACGCGATGCGCAGCATGGTCGCGAGCCTCTCGCGCTCCTGCGCCTCCCGCACCGGCAGCCAGTAGGTCCGCTCGGCATCCCGCACGGTGAGCCCCTCGTCGTGCTGTTGGACCGACGCTCCCTCCCCCACCCACACGCTCCCGAGCCGCACGCCACGGTGGTCGATGCGGAGATGGTCGCACGCCTCCCGGGGCTGCGCGTTGAACGCGAGCGGCACGGAGATCAGGAGCACGATCCCCACGAACACGAGCGCCGGCCCGGCCCACGCGAGCCCCGCGAGGGTCTGCAGCAGCCCGAACCCCACGAACACCCACCCAGGCACCCCGAGCCCGGAGAACAGGACCTCGAGCGGGTTCGTGTCCGCCTCGAGGAACACCGACACCCCACCGCTGTCGTGTTCCACCCGCATGCCGGGATCGTAGCCGATCAGAGCCGTGTCAGCAGGATCCGGCGCGTGTGCGGGTGGGTGCGGTGCTCGAAGAGGTAGATCGCCTGCCAGGTGCCCAGCGCGAGCCTCCCGCCACGCACGGGCACCAGGAGCGACGGCTGCGTCAGCGCGGCCCGGATGTGGCTCGGCATGTCGTCGGGGCCCTCGTCGGCGTGCCGGTACGCAGGGTCTCCGTCGGGGACGTGCCTCGTGAACCAGTCGTCCATGTCGCGCAGCACATCGGGGTCGGCGTTCTCGGAGATCACGAGCGAGGCCGAGGTGTGCTGGAGGAACAGGTGCACCAGCCCGTCGCCCGAGACCTCCCGGGCCACGAGGGGCGTGATGTCGTGCAGGCCGCGCCCCGGGGTGCGCACGGTGATGAGGGTCATTCGACGCAGTCCGTCCCGTCGGTGATGGCGCGCTCCAGCTTCCGGTCGTGGGCGACCCAGCGCTCGAGCACGTCGGGGTCCAGGCCCTCCTCGAGGGCCACGGTCTGGAGGAGGGCCAGCCGGCGCCGGAACTGGCCGGCGTTGATGCGCTGGGCCCGATGCAGCGGGCCGATCGGACGTCCCCCGTAGCTCCCCAGGCCGAGGAGGTGCTTCCTGGCGAGCTCGAGCTCGAAGCGCTTCACCCGCTCGCGGTCGGCCCCCTCGAAGCGGAAGCCGATGATGAAGTCGTCGAACATGCGGTCGACGAAGGCGTCCACGACGCGGGCGAGGTCGTCTTCGAGGGTCAAGGCATGGCCTGGTGGTTGAACTTCGACAGGTCGGCGAAAGGCTGGCCGTCGTCCATGTACCACCGGTACGTCTGCCACGTGCCCATCACGCGCTTCACGTACCCGCGCGTCTCGCGGAACGGGATGCGCTCCACGTACTCGTCGGTGGGCACGTTGCCCCACTCCCCCTTCCACTGCCGCACGCGCCCGGGACCGGCGTTGTAGCCGGCCAGCGCGAGGTAGGGGCTCCCCGAGAGCTCCTTGTGGACCTGGTGCAGGTAGCGACCGCCGATGTCGAGGTTCTTCTGTGGCTCGAAGAGCTCGGTCATCGTGATCGACCGGCCCATCCAGCGCGCGGTCTGCGTGGCGGTCGTGGGCATGAGCTGCGAGAGACCACGCGCTCCCGCGAAGCTCACGATCTGCCGGTTGAAGTTGGACTCCTCGCGCACCAGCGCGTGGAAGAGGCGCGGCTCGAAGGTGTCGTAGACGGACGCCTTCTGGACCTCCTCCCAGTAGCGGTCGGGGTACGCCACGCGCACGACCGCACGCTCCCCCTCCCCGAGCGACCCCACCGGATGGTCGCGGATCCAGGCGCGGAAGGCGGCGTGGGCGAACAGCCAGTCACCCGAGGCCGCGCGCATCTCGTGCAACCAGGCCGCCTCGTCGGGCTCCAGCTCGCCCTCGAAGCGCCCCCACTCCAGCATCGCCTCACGGGTGAGCCCGAGCCGCGCCAGGGCCACGCCCTCCCGCACGCCCGGATGCTCGAGGAACTCGGTGCGCACGTGCCAGGGACGGTCGAGGGGCGCGCGCTCACCGCGAACCTGCAGCGCGACGAGGGCCTCCGGAGCGACCTCCGCGAGCCGAGACGCCGCGAGGATGGCGTAGAAGCTGAAGGGCCGCTCACGCAGCAGGGACGTCCAGCCCGCCACGGCCTCCGCCTTCCCGGCCGCCGTGGGCTTCGTGGGGTCGTTCACGTCCTGGTACATCGCCCAGCGGGCTTCCCAGTAGCGACCCGCGTCCACGTGCACGGCATCCACGGCGACGTCGAGCTTCGCGAGGGCCTGGGCGGTCCGGCGCGCCGCAGGCGTGTCGCCCGCGAGGTACTGCGACCACGCGAGCCTCCACGTGGCCTCCCCGGCGGTGTCGCCGTCCGGGAAGCGCTCGAGCGCCTTCTGCCACATCGCCTGCGCGCCGGGCAGGTCGCCTGCCTCCTGGAGGCTGATGCCGGCGTGGGTGTAGCCGTCGTCGGCCATGGAGTGATCGGCGTGCTTCTCGGGGATGAGGGCGAACGTGGCCGCGGACTCGGTGAGCTGCTTCTTCCGGAACTGCGCGGTGCCCGCGATGTACAGCGCCCTGGCGCCGTAGCCGCCGTCCACACCCTCGCAGCGGGTGCCCGCGTCCTCGAACCCCGCGATGGACGCGGAGAGCTGGTTCTTCTTGTAGAGCGCCCTGCCCTTCACGAACAGCGCGCGACACGTGGCCGCGTCCTTGGCCCGCGCGCCCGCCAGGGCCTGATCGGCCGCCTTCACGGCCTCCTCGTAGGACCCCGCCTCCATCCACCGCTCCGCGCGGATGGACCACTCCTCGGCGGTGGGGGCGTAGGTGGCTCCCTTGTACTGACCGAGCAGGCGGGCGGCCTCACCCGCCTCGGAGGACGTCGGGTAGTGCGTCCAGAGACGGCGGAGGGGCGCGTACGCCTCGGCGGACCCGGGACCGTGGTGGTAGCCCAGGGCGAGCAGCGCCAGGCTGTTCCCCGGCGAGGGGTCCGGGCGCGACGCGATCTGAGCGAAGACCTCGCTGGCCTCCTTGCGACGGTCGAGCTTCTGCAGGGTCTCGGCGCGCAGGACGGCGGCGCGCGGGTAGATGGCGGAGCCCGCGGGCACACGAGACAGCGCCTCGAGGGCCTCGACGGAGCGGCCATCCTCGAGGAGCAGCTCGCCACGCACCGTGTCCAGGTAGGGCTCGGGGACCAACAGCTGCGCGTCGAGCTGCGGGAGCAGGTGCACGGCCTTGGCAGGCGTGTCGTTGCGGGTGAAGGCCCAGGCGAGGAGGAAGGCGCGCTCGTGCCTGGCGCGGGTGTCGAGGTCCTTGGTGGGGATGGCCTCGAGGAGCTTCACCACCTCCGGCCAGTCCTTGCGCTGGAGGGCCTCGGAGAGGGCCTCGCCCACGATGGGGCTCATGACGCGGTAGCCGGGACCGATCGCCGAACGGACGTCGACGACCTCCGCGGCGGGGAGATCCTGGACGGGGGCAGCCGCCCCCGACGCGAACGCGGCGAACGTGAAGAGGAGCATGGGGTACATGTAAGTCTGCGGGGTCTGGAGCGGAGGGCGGGGTGAGGAGGGAGGGTCGTCCTATCTTGTCACGCGCGTTGGTTCCATGGGGCCCGGAGCGGTCTACGTTGTCTGTGGGAGCGAGGTGGCGAGATGGCGAGTGAGACGACGAAGAAGATCGCGGGGCTCGTGCTGATCGGCCTGGCGGCCATGGCGTTCTGGGACCACGTGCTACTCTGGCCGTTCAAGGTGCTCGTCGTGCTCTTCCACGAGCTCGGGCACGCCCTGGCGGCGCTCGCGACGGGCGGGAGCGTCGTGTCCATCGAGCTCTCCCCCGACCAGGGCGGCCTCACGAAGTCCGTCGGCGGCCTCCGGTTCTTCATCCTCTCGGCGGGCTACCTCGGCTCCCTCGCCTTCGGCGTGCTCTGGCTGTTCCTGGGTCGCACGGCACGAACGGCCCGCATCGGCGTGAGGGCGCTGGCCGCCCTCCTCGTGGTCACGACCCTCATCTGGGTCCGCCCGGTGGCCAGCTTCGGGTTCCTGTTCACGATGCTCGCGTCGCTGGTGGCCATCGCGGTCGTGCGCCTCGCGTCCCCCGCGGTGAGCCAGTGGATCCTGCGCGCCCTCGGCGTGTTCAGCGTGCTGTACGCCCTCTGGGACATCCGCGACGACGTGCTCTCCCGGTCCATCGCGGGCTCCGACGCCAGCCAGCTCGCGGACCTCACGTTCATCCCCGCGCCGGCCTGGGGCATCTTCTGGCTCGGGCTCGGTGCCGGGGTGCTCTACGCGCTCCGGAAGTGGATCTGACGTCAGCGGAAGAGCGGCTCGAGCTCCTCGGCAGGCACGCGCATCGGCTCGCCACCCAGGACGTCCCGCACCGCCCGGAAGCCCTCGGCGTCCA
Organism: Alphaproteobacteria bacterium; assembly: GCA_020632885.1. Classification (GTDB taxonomy): domain Bacteria; phylum Myxococcota_A; class UBA796; order UBA796; genus JACKEQ01. Next base: position 248,571 of record JACKEQ010000003.1, read on the forward strand.
CCGGCCCCACCTCCATGGGGTGCTCCGCACCGGCCGTCTCCAGGACGACCGTGAGCTCGGGGCCCGTCCACACCGGTGGCTCGCGCCGGTAGACGAGTTGGGCCGAAGACAGCGCCGTGATCGCGGGCGACGGGCTCCACGGTGGCTCCAGGACGGCCTCGCGGGCCCCCGAGATCCGCACGCGCACGACGGCGTCGGGGTCCCAGGGGAACGCGGTGGTCTCGCCGACGTCGGTGGGCCCGCGCTCCAGCATCGCGAGCAGGCCCGGCTCGATGACCCCGTCCAGACCGTCGCCGAAGAGGACGAGCGGCCCGTACGGCGTGTCGCGCCCGACCTGCATCCGCTGCGTGCCCGCGGGGGTCTCGACCTCCACGGTGAAGCGGGCGTCCTCGATCGTCGTGTGGTCGAGGTCGAGGAAGAGGTCGACCCGCAGGCGGAGCAGGTCGACGATCCAGTCGTCGAGCGCGTTCAGGTCGGCCCGCGAGAAGCCCGTGAGGTACCAGCCCTGGGCGGACTTCGTGGCCTCCAGGCGCCCGAGCGCGCTCTCGACCGAGACCCGGGTGACGTCGCCGGGACGGTAGGTGAACACCTTGTGGTCCCGGTACTCCTGGGCCCGCTTGGTGAACAGGTCGGCTGGGTGGCCCTGCACGACCACGGGACCGCCCGGGCCTGCCACGTAGGTCTGGAGGCCGATGGGGGCCGTCACGCCGACCTCGAGGTGCACGGGCTCCCCGGACGTCCCGACGTCCACGGTCACCTCGGGAGGCGCGAGCCCGAAGTCCGCGGGGTCACCCGCGACGGGCACACCGCGACGGGCGGACTGCACGGCGTCGAGCACTCCGAACACGACGTCCGCGTCGGCCGCCGCCTCGAACGGCTCAGCGACCCACCACACCCCGTCGCGCTTCTCGAGGCGCACGCGCTCAGCCCGATCCTCGCGGTGCCGCTCGATCAGGATGGAGCGCGCGTCGGCCAGGTCGAGCCCGGCGTGGACCGCCGTGCCCTCCTCGACGTCGGCCTTCGGGGCGAGCGCCAGGAAGCCCCCGAGCGCCAGGAGGGCGCCCGCGAGGAGTCCGAAGGCCCGGAGCTGTCGCGGGTCCATCAGGCCTCGGCGGGCTTCTCGTGCTTGCCGATGACCACCTGGGCGGCCTGCAGGACCTTGCCGTTCACGGCGTAGCCGTTGCGGTGGACCTGGAGGACCCGGCCGTCCTGGGCGGGGTCGACCACCGGCATGACCGCGAGAGCCTCGTGGTACGTGGGGTCGAAGGCGCAGCCCTCGCCCGGGACCTCGGTGAGGCCGAGCTTGCCGAGCGCGTCCATGAACTGGTGCAGCACCATCTCGATGCCCTGGTGGAGGGCCTCTGCGTCGCCCTTGGCGGCCAGGCTGCGCTTGAGGTTCTGCACGGGCTCGAGCATGGTCTGGACCGTCTCGAAGGCCTGACGCTCGCCGCGCGCACGGCTCTGGTTCTCCATGCGCTCGCGGAAGGCGTTCATCTCCTTCTGCAGGTCGGTGTAGGCCTTGCTGACGGTGCGGAGGCGCGCCTGGGCCTCCTCCAGCTTCGTCTTCAGCTCGGCCTGGGGATCCACGATCTCGGGCTCGACGACCTCGGAGGGCTCGGCGACCTCCTCGGCGTCCGTGACGTCGTCGCGGTTTCCATCGTTGTCGACGGTCTCGTCTCGCTCACCCATGGTGCCTCCAGGGTGCGGATACTAACCACCGCTCCTCAACTGACGACCTGCGACGGATCCCTTTGGTGCGCCAGGCGCCGGAGACCGCGGCGGATCTCCTCGCCGCGCTGGCGGCTGATGAGCTCGTCGAGCTGGCGGTCGAAGGCCGTGAGGCCCACGAACGAGGCGGACAGACCGCACGCCACGGGCACCAGGCCGAGCCAGGTGATGGGCACGGTGGCCAGCCCGACCGCCGCGAGCCCGAGGCCACCGAACACCGTGAGGCGCCGCCAGCGCAGCCAGGACTCGATGCGGTCGAGGATCGCGTCCGCCCGACGGTCGTCGGCACGCACGTTCCCGCGGTCCTCCAGCAGCCCGAGCGCCTTGCCGAACTCGCGACGACGCAGCCGGCTCACCACGAGGGCCGTGCGGGCCAGGACCAGGCCGGGTGCACAGTCGAGCGCCTCCTGGAGCGCGGCCTCGCCGTCCTCCACGCGACCCTGCCGGATGCGCGCGGCGCCCAGGTAGTACTTGAGCACGCCGTCCTTCGGGAAGTAGCGGCTGCCGACCAGCGCCAGCTCCTCGGCGACAGCGTGCTCCCCCACCATCGTGGCCAGCATGGCGCCCGCGACGTACGCGCTGCGGTGCCAGGGCTGCTCCTCCACGATGGTCTGGCAGCGGTGCAGGGCGATCTCGTGGGCACCCCGCCGGATGAGCTCGAGCACCTCGTCCCACGGCGTGGGCGAGAGATCGATGTTGGTCTGCGCGTCCACCGGTGCTGGGAGGAGCTGGTGGAACTCGCTGCCCTGCCCGGTGAGCACGAACCCGCAGTCCACGGTGTGGTGGAAGGCCAGGAGCCGCTCGCCGTCGCCCTCGCACTCGCCCATGCGCTCGAGGGCCTTCAGGCGCGCGAAGAAGCCGTCGCGCACGGGGTCCTGGTCGCCGCCCACGAACCGGTGCACGTACAGGAGCATGCCGGAGGCGGACCCCTCGGGCGTGATGTACCAGGTGGAGCACCCGTCCTTCTCGGCCTGGACCTCCTCGAACCGGATGGAGGGCCGACCCGGGCTGTGCAGCACGCGGCAGACGAACGCGGCGAGCTCACCGGCCAGGTCGCCGAAGATGGCCTCGACGTCCGGTTGGCCTTCCGGGGTGCCCCAGCCGAACCGGTGGAAGTAGCTGCGCCGCAGCTGGTCGATGCGCGACCGGCAGTGGTGGACCTCGGCGTCGACGAGGTCCAGGTCGCGGTACCGGATGGGCGCGAAGGTGATGCGGCGCTGGTAGAGGCGGATGGAGTCCTCGAAGGTGTAGCGCCTGACGACACCGTCGCGGCCGACGATCTCGACGGGGAAGTCGACCACCTCGGAGTAGTCCTTCCGGTTGTAGCGCATCAGCTTCCAGTCTTTGTCCACGTCGCGATGCTCCCGTCCACACGAAGGTTAGCAGAATCCTGTCGGGGTTGAAATAGAGGCGCCCCCGCCCCGTACGATCCCGCGAGAACCGGAAGTGGAGCGACCCCTGCTGGCCTTGCGACTGCACACGAACGACCCCGACGAGACGATCCTGATGGCCCGCGCGCTGGACGGTGACCCCTCGGCACGCGAGTGGCTCGTCCAGCGATGGACACCTCCTGTCTATCGGTTCTGCCGCCGGATGCTGAAGAACGACGAGGACGCCCGCGACGCCGCCCAGGACACCCTGGTGAAGGTCCTGAAGAGCCTCGACCGATACGATCCCACCCGCGCATTCTCCACGTGGGTGTTCGGGATCGCGCGCAACACGTGCATCGACGAGCACCGCCGACGCCGCAAGCGCGCCTGGGACGAGCCGCCGGACGTCCCCGCCGACGACCCGACCCCGCTGCAGGTCACCTCGGAGGGCGAGCGTGCGCGCCAGCTCTCCGACGCCCTCGAGCTGCTGCCGCCGCTCTACCGCGAGGTGCTCGTGCTCTACCACTTCGAGCACATGAAGTACTGTGAGATCGCGGAGACGCTCGACCTGCCGATGGGTACGGTGATGAACCGCATCTTCCGCGCGCGACGCAAGCTCCGCGACCTGTACACCGACGCTGGAGGTGAGCAGTGAGCCACATCGACGACGACCTGCTGGCGTCCTTCGTCGACGGCGACGTCGGCGAGCACACGGCCGTGCAGATCGCCACGCACCTCGACGACTGCCCGCTCTGCGCGGCCCGCGCAGCCACCCTGGAGCCCCTCGCCGGCGTGTTCGCCCACGCCGCGGACCCCGAGGTGCCGATGGACCTGGTGGCCGCCGTGCTGGCCGAGGCCGCACGGCCAGACCCCGTCGCACCGGTCGGTCGCGAGGTGGTCGTGGGTGCCGCGATGCTCGCTGCGGGCCTCGGGCTGGCCGTGCTCTACGGGGAGCACATGAGCTGGGTGTCCCGCATCGGGGTGCTCCTGGAGGCGAGCGGGGCTGCAGCCCATGCCGTGCAGGTCGCCCTCCCCTCCTCTGCCCTCGCCTTCCTGCTCGCCCTCGCGGGTGGCACGGCAGCCGCCATCGTCGCGCGCCCCGAGCTCTGGTTCGGCTCGCCGGCCGCGGGCTCGCTGCGGCGGGTGCGGTGATGATCCCCGTGTCGGCGGCCCTGGTCGCCTTCGCCGTCCCGCCGGAGCCCGACGTCGGGATGGTGGTCGAGGAGTCGGCGCCATCGGGCGATCTCCGCGAGGAGCTGCGGGCTCTCCGTGAGGAGCTCGAGGCCGAGCGGCGCCAGCGGCGCGAGATGCTCGACGAGCTCCGGAGGTCCAGGGCGCCTCGGGAGGCACCGCGGCCCGCACGCTCCACCACGCGCATGGGTGAGCCCGCCGTGGTCGCGCGCGGCGAGGAGGTCGACGACGTGGTGGCCTTCGCGAGCGACGTGCTCGTGGACGGCGTGGTGCGTGGGAGCGCCACGGCCTTCGGCGGCGACGTGATCATCCGGCCCTCGGGCGTGGTGCACGGAGACGCCGTGTCCTTCGGGGGCCGCGTGGTGCTCGAGGACGGCGCCAGCCTGCACGGCGACCGGGTGGCTCTCGAGTCGGCGGGACCCAACTTCGTCACGTCGGACGACGATGCGCCGGAGTCCTGGCCCCACTGGCTCTACCGCCGCACGATGCTCCTCCTGTCGCTCGCGGGTGCCGGGGTGCTGGTGGTGGGCCTGTTCCCGTCACGGGTGCAGGGCGTCGCCGGGCAGATCGGGCGTCACCCGGTGAGCTCGGCGTTCCTCGGCGCCGCGTTCAGCTCGCTGATCGTCGTGTTCTGTGCCCTGTTCGCACTGCTCACGCTGGGCCTCGGCGCCCCGGTGAGCGCCGTGGGGCTCGGCCTGCTCGGGGCCGCGTGGCTCCTGGGCTTCGTGTCGGTTTGCCAGGTGATCGGCGACAACCTGCCGCTCGATCCCCCCAACGGTCGCTGGGCCGCCCTGCTCACCTGCTCGTTCCTGTTCGCCTTCTCCGATGCCTTCGGGTTCGGCGGCACGCTCCTCACGCTGTTCCTGAGCCTCGCGGGCATCGGAGCGGCGCTGTTCTCGCGGTTCGGCAGCAACGGCGCCTGACCCACGGTCAGGTCGCCGAGCGCGGCCTCCCGGACCCTCCGTCAGGTCGCGGGAAGGCGCTGCTTGATGAACTGACGGAGCATCTCGAGGTCGGCGAGGGCGTCGGCCTTGATCTCGTTCCCGGCGGGCAGCTCCCGGGCGCGGTCGAGGAGTGCTGTGGCCTCCGCGGTCTTGCCGGCGTTCGCGCGCGCGGCTGCCTGCACGAGCAACAGGAGGTGCCGGACCTCGTCGGTCTCCGACGTCTCCACCTTCAACGCGCGTGCCGCCAGGGTGGACGCCCCCTCGAAGTCGTCCTTGCGCATCGAGAGCTCCGCGAGCCGCAGGTAGGCGAACGGCTGGTCCGCCTTGAAGTCGAGGCTGCGCTGGTAGTGCTGAGCGGCCTTGTCGGGACGGGCCATGTAGTCGTCGAGCACGCGACCCTTGGTCATGTACCCGGCGATGACGTCCTCCGCGACGGACGCGTGGTAGATGACGTTGTTGTAGATGTTGAGCAGGTTGCTCCAGTCCTCTCGGTCTTCGAGGAGACGGGCCATGCCCTTCAGGGCGTCGACGTGGTTGGGGTACGTCTCCAGTGCCTTCTGGAAGCGCTTCTGGGCCTTCTCGGGGCGGCCGAGCGCGCGCTCCACCAGGCCGAGCTGGGTGTAGGTGCTCGCGACCTTGTGCCGCTCGCCCTGCCCGCCCGAGAGCTGCAGGAGCTGGCGGTAGACGACCTCCGCCTTCGACCACTTGCCCGCCTTGCACAGCAGCGGACCCACCGCCTCGAGGGACGCGAGGTGGGTGGCGTTGAGCTCCAGGGCCCGCTCGTAGCGCTCGAGGGCCCCGTCCTCCTCGGCCAGTCGCAGCATCTCGGCGTAGTAGAAGTAGAACTGCGCGAGCTCCATGCGGGTGTCGAAGTCGTCGAGGTCCTGGCCCTTCTCGACCACGGGCTCGAGCCGCTCACAGATCGGCATGGCCTCGTCGAACCGCCCGGCCTCGAAGAGGTGGCTGGCCATGAAGCGCAGCGCAACCTCGTGGTCCGGCTTCACCGCGAGCAGGCGGGTGAACATCAGGGCCGCGGCGTCGCGGTCGTGACGGGTCTCGATCTCGAGCCGGGCGGCCTTCTCGAGGGCCTCCACCTTCTCGGCGTCCGTGCCGGCAGCACGGCCCTGCACCTCCAGCGCCCGGGCCACGCCCTTCCAGTCGCCCCGCTGACGGAAGTGCTGCTCGAGGCGCTGGGCGGCCTCGAAGTCCGGCGGCTCCTCGGTGACGGCGCGCTCGAAGTAGCGGATCGCGTCGTCGCGGTGCAGCTCGTCCTGGCTCACCACACCGATACGCCGGAGGAGCATCGTGCGCTCGGCGCCCGTGGACAGCGCCGCCCGGACGTTCGCGATCTCGACGAACAGGGTCCAGCCCCGCGTGGACTCCGTGAGCACGAGCAGACGGTCCAGCGCGTCGAGGTCCTGCGGAGCGAGCTCCAGCACGGACCGCCAGGCCTCCACCGCGACGGGCGCGTTCTGGATGCGCTCCTGCTGGAGCGTCGCGATCTCGCGCCGGATCTCGAGCAGGCGGTCGCCCGTGGAGAGCCCGGCCTCCCGCTCGAGGATCTGGACGAGGCCCGGCCAGTCCTCCTCCTCCGTGGCCATCTTCTTCAGGCCGGCCATGGACTCGGCGTCGGACGGCGCGTAGTCGAGGGCGTCGAGGAAGGCCTGACGGGCCGCGGCGCGGTCGCCGCCCGAGAGATGGGCCTCGGCGACCCGACGCTTGTAGCGAGCCGATTCGTCCGGCGTGGCCGCGGTGGAGGCGAGCTCGGACAGGAGCCCGATCGCCATGCCGGTCTCCTTGCGCGCCCCCGCGATGCGGGCGAGCGCCTCGGTGACCTCGCGGTCCTCCGGGTGCTTGGCGTGCAGGTCGCGGTAGAGGTCCCAGGCCTCGTCGGAGCCCGGCAGGTTCTCGGCGAGGACCCAGCGCCGCTTCCGCTGCAGGGTGTCGCGCTGGCTCTCGTCGCGCGAGACATCCAGCCGCTTGAGCAGCACCTGGTAGGCGCCGTTCCAGTCCTCGCGGGCCTCCAGCAGGGCCTCGAGCTGGAGGAGGGCCGGCAGGGCGGGCACCGAGCGCGCGGCCGTGCGCAGCAGGGCGATGGCGCCGTCCATGTCGTCGAGGTGCGTGAGGGCCACGGCCATCGACATCGGATCGAGATCCGGCCGCTTGGCGAGCTCCAGGAGGGCCGCTGCGTCACCGGTCTGGAGGTGGCAGCGCACGAGACCGAGCGCAGCCGCCTCGGACGTGGGCACGAGCTCGAGCGCGAGGGCGTACAGCTCGGCGGCCTTCTCGGGGTTCTCGAACTGCTCGTAGGCGTCGCCCGCCCACATCGCGTTGGCGAACCGCATGGCCGACCCGCCGCCGTGGCGCGCCATGACCTCCTGGGCCCGCGCCATGAGCCGGGGATCGTCGGTGAGGCCACCGATGCGCGAGAGCACCAGGGCCGCACCGAGGTCCTTCTCGTCGGCATCCAGCACCGCCACGGCCTGATCGCGCGCTACCTCACGGTCGCGACGACGACGCGCCAGCAGGCTCGCTCGCTCGACCTTGGCCCACGGCTGATCGATGGCATCGAGGAGGGCGGTCTCGGCGCGGATCCCGGCTGCGTGGCGCGCCAGACGGGCGGCGGGCCGGAGCGGACGGTCGTCCACGGCCATGGTGGCCAGATCGGAGAGCACGCCCGCGGCGTCCTCCGTGCGGTCCTGCTCCACGAAGAGCTGCGCGAGACGCACGGCCACACGGGCCGTGTGGGGCGTAGGGGTGCCCTGGAGCTCCTGCCGGTAGGACGCCACGAGGGTTCCGTGGTCGTCGGTGGCCATGCAGACCTCCGCCAGGAGCCGACGCGCACCCTCGTGGTCGGGCGCGTGGGCCAGGGCGGCCTCGAGATCCACCCTGCCCTGCGGGCGGCGCGGGTCGCCGAGGACGGCGGAAGCGAACAGGAACCACGCCCGCTGGCGCGGGTCGTTCGAGGCCTCCGCCAGATCCCGGTAGGTCTGGCAGACCTGCTCGAGGTCTCCGGCTGCGGCCGCGAGGTCGAACGCGAGGACGGAGGCCGGCTCGAAGTCCGGAACGATGCCCAGGCAGGACGCGAGAGCCTCCCTGGCCGCACCGAGATCTCCGGTACGCGCGGCGTGGACGCGACCCGAGAGGTAGTGCAGGTGCACCCGGACGTCCGTGTCGGCCACGGCAGCGGCAGCACGGTTCAGGGCCCGGGCGTAGGCCGACCAATGCTCGGCGGTCGTGCAGACCGAGCCCAGCAGCTCGAGGGCCGGCAGGTGGCCGGGCTGGTGCTGCAGCGCCTCGAGGAGCAGGCCGTGGGAGCCCTCGCGGGCCGCCAGGCCCACGGAGGCCGCCGAGAACAGGAAGTGGGCCCGGAGCTCCGGGCTCCGGACACGGGCCGCACGCTCGCGGTAGGCGGCCACCAGGCCTTCTTCGTCACCGAGACGGCGGAGCACCCGGGTGAGCGCCGCGCGGGCCGGCCAGAGGTCGGCGTCGTGCTGGAGGGCGGCCTGCAGGTGGCCCTTCGCCTCCTCGAACCGCCCGGCGAGCTCGGCAGCCTCACCGAGCCGGAACAGCACGCTCGGGCGACGCACGTCGGGCGTGCCCTCGAGCTCCGCGAGCAGGTGGTCGATCTGCCCGACGGCGTCGCCCTTCCGCTCGAGCACCCGACGGATGGCGTCGCGCACGGGCTGGGCGGCGGGCTCCAGGGCCGCGGCCTCGCGGTAGGCCTCCAGCGCGCCGTCGACGTCCTCCAGGTGCCGTTCGCGGATCCAGCCCACACGGAACCACGTGGGGGCCGCAGCACTCCCCTCCCCCTTCGCCGCACGGACGAGGGTCTCGACGAGGGGCTCCCAGGCGCCGTTCGCGAACAGCCGGGCGGGCCGCTCCTCGGCGGCGAAGCTCCAGCCCTCGGCCATCGCGCGGGTGTAGGCCGCGTCGGCCTTGTCGTACTCGCCGGCGTCCACGTGGTCGCGACCGGCGAGCAGGGACCACCAGCCCGCCGAAGACGGGTCGCGCTCGGCCTCCGCCGCATACAGGGCGGCACGCTTCTGCGCGTCGCCGCGGGACGCGTGGAGCTGCTCGAGGGCCACGAACGCCCCGACGTTGTCGGGCTGGGCGGCGAGCGCCTCCTCGTAGGACGCGATGGCTCCCTCGGGGTCGCTGTTCCGCAGGATGCGGCCGCGCTCGCTCCACGCCTCGGCGGCGAGGGCCCCACCCGTGAGGCGGGCGATGCGCTCGAGGATCTCGGCGCGCTCGGGCTGCACGTCGGAGAGCGACTCGCGCAGCAGCACGAGGGACGCGTAGTCCTCGGGGTTCGCCTCCAGGCTGTCCCAGAGCCGCGCGACGCCGTCGCCGGGATTCTGCAGGCGGCGCAGGTGCACGACCGCGCTCTCGCGCAGCGACTCGGCGGCACGTACGCCGTCCAGCAGGGTGGCGCGCTCGTGGAGGGTGACCGCGGCCTCCTCCCAGCGCGAGAGCTGGATGCACACGTCGGCCAGCTCGCGGTAGAGCCAGGGGTTGCGGCAGGTGGACGTGAGCGCATCGCGGTAGAGCGCCTCGGCCCCCTGCAGGTCGCCCAGACGGTGGCGGAACACCCAGCCGGCGCGGAACAGCAGCTCACCGCGCTCCTCGGGCCCCGCCACGCTCGCTTCGGTGATCAGGGTGGCGGTGGTCATCCGGGCGTTGTTCTCGCCCTCCGCCACGAACGGCGGGAGCGTGGGCCGCGGCTGGCTCCAGGGGGTGAGCGTGGGCGAGGTGGGCACCCGCTGCTCCGGGATCTCCATCCGGATGGGCGCGGGCTCCTTGGTCTGCACGAGGGGGACCTCGGTGCCCTCGTCCTCCACGACCGCCTCGAGGAAGTCTTCGCCGAAGTCGGACGGCTCGTCCTCCGCAGGCGCCACGATCGTGTCGTTGGGAGGGGGGACCGCGAGGGGCGGCGGGGGCTCCGGCGCTGCGGGCACGACGGGTGCGTCGTCCTCCTCGCGGAGGATGCCGTCGTCGCCCTCGACGAGATCGGAGAGATCGGAGAGATCGGAGCCGTCCTGGAGGCCCCGGGCGCGCTCGATGGCGGCCCGCTGCTCGTCCTCCGAGACGTGGGTGGTGGGGAGGTCGTCCTCCGACACGGCGGAGGGGCCCTCCACGGGGATCTCGACGGTGTCGAGGTCGCCGAGGTCCGGCCCGCCGTCCCAGGGCTCCGCGATCAGCGTGTCGACGCTCGAGAGGTTCGACCCGAACGGGAGGTTCCGACGCTCCCACTCCGCGCGTGCCTTCTCCTTGGGCAACACCGTGGCGCCGTCGAGGGACGGGGGCGGCGGCGGCGTGCCGCGACCGCGATCCCGCTTGCGCTCGACGACCTCGGAGTCGTCGTCATCCAGCCAGTCGACGTCCTCACCGAAGAAATCGGCTTCGGGGTCGACCTCTTCGGGGGTGTTCTCTTTCGGTTCTCTGCCCGGCAACGGCCCATCCCAGCCAGACGCGTCCGTCCGGCGCTGGACCCCCGACCCCACCCGGGCGCGGGGGTCTCGTGCATGGTTGGGATAGCACCCGCCACGACCGGACTTCAACCCGGTGTCGATCTACGCCGCGCGGACGCGGTTCCCCTCCCCTGGCGACGTCGGCGGTTCGGCGCGCCCGGTCAGAACCCGAGCGGCAGGGTCGCGAGGAGCAGCTTGATCTCGTCGTCGTCGAAGCGGAATCCGCCCCCGAGATAGCCCGTGAAGTAGCCGTACTTCGCGCCGAGGAGCACCTGCTCCGCGCCGGTCTCGAGGTAGAGGTTGGGGTTCGGCTGCCAGCGCGCGGCCAACCGCAGGTTCGGCAGCCCGGAGGACTCGATGGCCGGGTAGCTGCCGAACGTGAAGTCGAAGAGGTCGCCCGAGAGCATCAACCGGTCGTTCGCCGTGTAGTACGTCATCCCGAGCCCGCCGCCGTTCTCCTTCACCCCGAGACGGAAGCTGAAGTCGTACCAGCGCTTCTCCATCTGGAACGTGAAGCGGTAGTTGGCCTCGCGGGTCCACTCCGTGTACGCGTAGCCCTGGTCCGGGAAGTAGTGCTGGGTGCTGGTGAGGCGGCCCTGCGGGTAGTCGTTGATCTCGAAGATCCACCAGAAGTCCTCCTGCGGGAGGAGCTGGATGCCGATGGTGTTGGACCCCGAGTAGCCCAGCCCGCCCTGCAGGTTCGGAGCGAGCGGGTTGCCGTAGAAGAACGCGGGGTCGTTCGGTTGGCTGCCGAAGTACAAGCGGCCCGTGTAGTACACTCGCGCACGCAGACCGCTGAACGACTCGATGACCGCGTTCGCGTTCTCGATGGTCTCGTTCAGGGCGTCGATGGTGGTGTCGTCGTTGATGAGGGCGCCGATCGTGCCCTGCCCGTCGTCGATCTTGCCGGTGATGCTCTGCACGTCGCCCAGCGCGCTGTCGAGCTTGTCGGTGGCGTCGTGGAGCTTGTCCATCTCGACGTCGATGTCGCTCGCCGCCTCCACGCTGAAGTCCTCGAGCGTCTTCGTGAGGTTCTTCACGCTGTCGACGATGGCGTCGATGTCGCGCCGGTTCTGCTCCGCGAGCAGGCGAAGCTCGTAGGACAGCGCGTCGACGTTGGCGAGCGTGGCCTCGATGTGCTTCGTGTTGTCGTCGTTCTCGGCGAGCTCGCGGAGCTCCTTGGTGATGGCCTTCACGTCCTCGGAGATGCCCTCGAACTGCTTGATCACCTTGTCGATGTCGCCGGGCTCCTCGCCGAACTCGAGCACCCCGCCGTCCGGGATGATCGACGGCTCGTCACCGAGATCGACCTGGATGAAGTATTCGCCGAGGAGCCCGCTGGCCTTGAGCTCCCCGCGCGAGTCAGTGGGCAGCTTGTAGGGCTCGCGGAGCTTGAGCTTCATGCGCGCCCGGTTGCCCTCGACCGCGATGGTCTCCACCGCACCGATCTCGACGCCCGCGAGCTTCACCTTGGTGCCCTTGTAGAGCCCGTTGGCATTGGGGGCGACGAGGTCCACCGTGTAGAACGGCTCACCCGGCCAGAGGCCGTCGAGGGTGGACAACCCGCCCACGAGGAGGAGGGCGAAGACCGAGAGGGTGAGGCAGCCCACCTTCAGCTCGTTGGTCACGGACATCCCGGGCGACCTATCACACCTTCATGGGGCCATCGAGAGACCCGGTGAGGAACTGCTTGATGAGGGGGTCTTCGCTGTTGCGGAAGTGGTCGCGGTCGCCCTCGTCGTAGACGACGCCGTCCACGAGCATCGCCACCTTGTCCGCGATGTGGAGGACGGCGTGCATGTCGTGGGAGATGACGATGCTCGTGATCTCCGGGCGCGCGTGGGCGGTGTGGAGGATGAGCTCGTCCATGGCCGCGGCCAGGATGGGATCCAGACCTGTGGTGGGCTCGTCGTAGAGGATGAACTCGGGGTCGCGCACGAGCCCGCGCGCCAGGGCGACCCGCTTCTGCATGCCGCCCGAGAGCTCGGACGGGAACTTCAGCTCGCTGCCGCGCAGCCCGACCTGCCCGAGCAGCGTGTCCACGCGCTCGTTGATCTGTGTGCTCGAGAGGCGGGTGTGCTCGCGCAGCGGGAAGGCCACGTTCTCGAAGACGTTCATGAAGTCGAACAGCGCCGCGTGCTGGAAGACGATGCCGAAGCGGTTGCGGACCTTGCGCAGCGCAGCGTCGCTCATCTTCGTGAGGTCGTCGTCGCCAAGGTAGATGTTCCCGCTGTCGCAACGGAGCAGGCCCATGATGTGCTTGAGCGTCACCGACTTCCCGGTGCCGGAACGCCCGATGATCACGGTGCAGGCGCCGCGAGGCACCACGAGGTTGAGGCCGCGCAGGATGTGGTGGGGCCCGAACGACTTGTGCACGTCCACGTAGCGGATGGCGGCGGGCAGCCCCGTGACGGGGTCGAGGATCCCGCTCAAAACACCACGGCCGCGATGACGAAGTTCATGATGAGCAGGGTGACGGAGGCGACCACGACGCTGCTCGTGGTGGCCCGGCCCACACCCTTGGCGCCGCCCTTGGTGTAGAAGCCCTTGTAGCAGGCGACGGTGCCGATGATCGCGCCGAACACGAAGCCCTTGAACACGCCCACCCAGATGTCGTCCCAGTCGACCCAGTCGAACAGCCGGACGTTGTACTCGGCGGACGAGAGGTGCAGGTAGAACGTGGCGACCACCCAGCTCCCGAGGATGCCCACGGCGTCGAACACCACGGTGAGCATGGGGACCGCCAGGATGCTCGCCACCAGCCGCGGCTTCACGAGGTAGTTCACGGGGTCCACCGCCATCGCCTCGAGCGCGTCGATCTGCTCGCTCACGCGCATCGAGCCGATCTCGGCGGCCATGGCGGAGCCCGCACGCCCGCTGACGAGCAGGCCCGTGAGCGTGGGCGAGAGCTCCCGGGTGAGCGCGACGCCCACGGTGCCACCCACCATGCCCTGGGCCCCGAACAGGGCGAACGCCTCGTAGCTCTCGAGCGTGAACACCGCGCCCGTGAAGGCGCTCGAGAGGAAGATGATCGGGAGCGACTGCACCCCGATGAACTCGAGCTGCTGCACGATGAGCCGGAGCCGCAGGGGCCGCCGGAAGACGTTGAGGAAGCCGCCGACCCCGATGCGCACGGCGCGCCCGACCTCCTCCACCACGCCCAGGGCGGAGCCGCCGACGTTCTCGATGGGACCCGTGAGGAGCTTCAGCAACCGGCACGCCTCCGGGCGCTGGCCTGCGTGTCGACGGAGGCGCGGATCAAAGGCGGAACTGGGCGCCGAGCTCGATGGCGATGGTGGACGCGTTGGCCTTCGGCGCGGCGGGGCGCTCGTGGTCCCAGACGGTGTTGGGGTCCACGGGGTAGACCTTCTCGCCGGCCTTCGCCCGCCCACCGAAGTGACGGATGTAGCCGAACTCCGCGAAGAAACCGACGATGGGCGAAGGATCGATGAGGAGCCCGCCCGCACCCAGGGCGCCCGGGACCATGCCGCCGATCGGGATCGGGTAGAGCACGTTGTCGGGCTGGACGACCTTGTAGTCGTCGAAGATGCGGAAGTCCGGGCCCACTGCGACGTACGGCTTCGCGATGCCCGTGGGGATCAGGTAGACCCGGGCGCGCGGCTGGATGACGATCTGCGCGGCCGGCACGGTCTGCTCGGGCGCCTGGAGGAACGTGCCGTCCTGGAGCTGCTCGATGCCCGTGGTGAAGAACCGCTTGCCGTACTGCAGGCCGAAGAACGCCCCGATGTCGAGGAACGCGATGGGCGCGTAGCCCGCGTAGACCCCGCCCCGCACGGACTTCCCGGCGCGCGGGGCCTCCATGTAGTAGGCGCTCGGGGTCTGGGCGGTGCCATCCATCACGACGCGAACGTCAGCCTGACGGTCGACGTCGCCGTTGCCGAGCCCGAGCCGCGCCTCGACGATGAACCGACCCGCGTGGGGCGTGGCCTTGTAGAGCCACTCGCGGGGATCGAGGTCCGAGTTGCGGAGGGACTGCTCGACGCCCATCACGTGACGGTAGCGGAGCCCCGTGCCCTCGAGGGACTTGCGGATGTCGTCGCCCACGGGGCCCGTGGCCGTGCGCGTGGTGCCTCCCCGCCCCGGGCGGATCGGATCGGGATCCTCGTCGAGGTCGAGGAGATCCGGTGCCGAGGGCTCCGGTACGGGTGTGGGCTTCTGGGCCCCGAAGCCCACCTGGGCCGCCGGCTGCGGCTGGGGGTAGACGGGCTGCTGGCCACCATATGCCGGCTGCTGGCCACCGTAGACGGGCTGCTGTTGGCCACCGTACGCCGGCTGCTGACCGCCGTACGCAGGCTGCTGACCTCCGTACGCGGGCTGCTGACCCCCGTACGCCGGCTGCTGACCGCCGTACGCAGGCTGCTGCTGACCGCCGTACGCAGGCTGCTGCTGACCGCCGTACGCGGGCTGCTGCTGACCGCCGTACGCGGGCTGCTGGCCATAGCTTCCCTGCTGACCGCCATACGCGGGCTGCTGACCACCGTACGCCGGCTGACCGCCGTACGCGGGCTGCTGACCGCCATACGCGGGCTGACCGTAGCCCGGCTGCTGGCCGTAGGCGGGCGTGGGCGTGGGCGCGAACCCCGTGATGGGCTGACCCGCGATCAGGCGCGCAGCCATCATCAGGGTCTGGTTGTCGCTCTGGGGAACGCTCTTGAGGAGCTCGCTGGTGGCCTGCGCCACCTCGTCGACGAACGCGGTCTCCTGGCCCGGCCAGATCGGGATGTCGCGCACGTCCATCGGGCCCATCCGGGACTGCTCCCAGAGCTCCACGTGGCCCATGAGGCCGCCCGCGCCGCGGTGGATCCTCGCCACGAGCGCGACCTTGGCGGGCAACTGAGGCAGGACGGACGCCGGACATGCGGGATTCTCGTAGCAGCGCTCCACCGAAGCATCGCCGACCTGCTGGGCCACCACGCTCTGCCCGAGCACGATGTGACCGTCCAGGAGCAACCGATCGGTGACCTGGTTCTGCAGCATCACCGAGAGTGCGAAGTTGGAGTTGTCGTCGTACGAGAACTCCGGCACGACCACGGGTTCGGCCGCGTGGGCCATCCCGCCGACCCAAAGGCACAGCGCTGGTAGGAGTGCTCTGGACATCCGATCCTCGTGCGCATTGTAGCGCGTTGTGGAACCGCAGTCCTTGTCACCTGTGACGGGTCGGATTACGCGAGGAGCGCCGGGCCGGGGTAGCTCAGTCGGTAGAGCAGCTGATTCGTAATCAGCAGGTCGTCGGTTCAAGTCCGATCCTCGGCTCCATCTCCCCCTTCCGTGTCCAGGACCACAGAGTCGGCACCGTCGATGAGCACGGTCACCCTCTGCACCCTGCCGCGGAAGGCCTCGAACGCCTCCAGGGCCTCGGGCATCGCGGGCTGTTCCCAGTCGTCGACCAGGAACGACCTCGAGTAGCCCGCGGCCCGGTGGCGGAGCGTGAGCCTCGGGATCCGGGCTCCGCGGTCGAGGGCCCGCGCGACCGACATCCAGAGCGAGAGCCCGACATCCACGTGCTCGAGGAACGGAAGTCGGAAGCGCTCCCCCTCCGGCGCGTCGAGGTCGGCCCGCGGCGGGTAGTACTCGGAAGGGGGCCCCCTGACGTCGCGGACCTCCGCGTCGTGCTGCCCGAAGAGCACGCCACCGAGGGCCTCCCCGTCGCGCACCCCATGCACGAGCCGCACGTGAGGCGCGTGATCCAGGATCGGCCGCCACGGCCGGGCATGCCCGTGGTCCCAGCTCACGGACCAACCCACCGAGAGCTCGCGGAGCAGGCGCCACGCGGGCTCGCCGAGCACCGGCGGCACCTGGCTGGCCTGCTTGAACACGGGGACCGCTCCGCGGAGCACGCCACGCACCAGCCCGACGTCCTTGCGCGGCACGAACGACGCGAGCCCGCCCAACCACGATGGCCCGTGTTCCTTCTCGAGCTCCTTGATCCGCGCCCGGGTGGCCCGATCGGTCCTGCCGCTCAGGTGCAGCGCCACGAGCTCGCCGCGCGGATCGCCCTCCGCCGCCAGCAGATCCGCGTAGACCGCGAGGGCCTCGAGGTCGTCGTCGTCGCGGGCGATGCGCTCCAGGAGCTCGCGCTGCACGGCGTCCTCGCGAGCGGCGTCGGCCTCGGCCCGCTCCACCCGCACGTCCAGCGCGTCGAGATCGGGCTCCGGGGCGGTGTCGACGGCCTCCACGGCCTGGCGGGCCCCCTCCCACACCCGGTCGGCGAGGTGGTGGCGGATCTCCCACGGCATCGACGCGGGGCCACGCTCGAGCCGATCGAGCAGACGGGGGTCGCCCGTGTGGCCCGCGAGCTCGAGCAGCCCGTGCCAGAAGTCCCGGCCGGAGATGAAGACGGGCGCATCGAGCCAGTGCAGGATCAGCGGGGTCCAGCGCGGGTCCGGCGGCTTCCCGGCGGCCTCGCGGAAGGTCGCGACCACGGCCTTCTGCTGGAACCGGGGAGCCTCACGGCGCAGGCGGATCTGGACATGCGGACCCGGGATCCCCGCGTCGCGTGCGCGCTTCACCGCGGACACCCCGAGCAGCGGCACGCGCGCCAGGGCCTCCAGGCGGTCGATCCGCGCGGCGAGCCCGGGTGCGCGGATTCCCCGCCAGACCTCGACGAGCCGGTCGGCGGCCGCGGCCCTGTCGCCCCGATCCAGCGTCGCGCACGCCTCGCGGATCCCGTCCTCCACGCCTCCCCCCGCCATCTCGTCCCTCCTGGGTGATAGGGGGCTGCTCCGATGGAGACGCACCCCCGATGCACATGATGGAACCCGTCACGTTCGAGCGCGACACCGAGGTCGTGCTCATCCCGGACGGCTACACGATCACGGCCCTCGCCGGCACCCGCGGTCACATCACCCAGGTGCTCGGACGTCACTGGACGGTGCAGCTCGACACGGGGCGCCTGGTGCGGGTCAGCGCCGACGACGCGGAGGCGATCGGCAAGGACACCGATGCGCCCGAGGCCGAGGAGGTGGAGGACGTCGAGGTGGACGCGGAGCTCGTGTGGGAGCGCCTGCGGGGCTGCTTCGACCCCGAGATCCCCGTGAACATCGTGGATCTCGGGCTCATCTACCGCCTGAACGTCACCGACACCGAAGCCGGGGGGAAGTGGGTGCAGGTGGAGATGACCCTGACCGCACCCGGATGCGGCATGGGTCAGGTGCTCGCCGACGACGTGGACGCGACCATCCGGCGGATCCCGGGCGTGGAGAAGGTGGAGGTCGACCTCGTGTTCGACCCGCCCTGGTCGCCGGATCTGATGACGGAGGAGGCGCGCCTGGAGCTCGGGATGTTCTGACGGGCCGCGAGGGCGCCTATCGCACACGCCGGACGACGTGGAACCCGTGCGACGTCCGGACGACCTCGGAGGTGCCGCCCGGCTGGAGCGCGAACGCGGCGTCCTCGAACGCCGGCTCCATGACGCCGCGCGCCACCTCCCCGAGCGACCCACCGGCCACCGCGCTCCCGTCCTCCGAGCGTGCGCGGGCCACGGTCGCGAAGTCCGCCCCCGCGAGGATCTCGGCCCGGACGGACTCCGCGAGCGCGCGCGCCTCGTCCTCCGTCCTCGTGGCCGTGCTGCGGGAGGCCCCCGCGAAGCCGACCACGACGTGCGCGACCTCCACGACCTCGATCGCGTCACGGCGCAGGACGTGCCACCCGAACGGCGTGCGCACGATCGGGGCGAGCCTGCCGACCTCCACCGACGCCACGGACCGCTCCACCTCCGGCGGCAGCGTGCCGGGCACGTAGACCCCGAGGCCCCCTCCCCTCGCCCCCGAAGGCCCATCCGAGTGCGCGCGCGCGAGGGCCGCGAAGTCCTCGGTCTTCGCGCGCTCCGAGAGCTCCCGGGCCAGCGCCCCGGCCTCCGGCTCGCTCCGGACCACCGAAGGGCCCGCGCCCACGGCGCCCTTCCAGGCGATCAGGATGTGCGATGCGGCGTACCGGGCCTCGGTGGCCTCGGGCCAGGGTTGGGAGACCGGCGCGACGGGGGCGTCCACCACCGTCGGGCTCGTGCCCGTGCACGCCAGCATCCACCACAGGCCCATCGCGCCCTCCACGCGGATGATAGTCCGCCCCATGCTCGCGCTCACCCTGTTCGCTGCCGTCGCCGCGGCCCCCGACGCCCGGGACGCCGTGGTGTTCCTCGAGCAGGGCAGCTCCGCGTGCGCCGGGACCCTGATCGACGCGGAGGGCACCGTGCTCACGGCGTACCACTGCGTGATGAGCGGCGGTCGGCCCCGGGTGACGACCCGCGCGGGCGATGTCGCCATCGGTCGGGTGGTCGCGCTGAGCCGTCAGCACGACCTCGCCGTGGTGGCCACCGATCTCACGGATCGCCCGTTCCTGCCGGTGCGTGAGAGCGCTCCGGAGCCCGAGGAGCCCGTGCGGGTCATCGGGCATCCCATGGGGGCGAACGAGCCGGGCGGATTCCTCGCTGGGCTCCTGCGCTGGTCGGTGAGCACGGGGATCGTGAGCGCGGTGGGTCCGCGGGCGATCCAGGTGACGGCACCCATCAACCGCGGCAACTCGGGCGGGCCCGTGCTGGACGCGGACGACCGGGTGATCGGTGTGGTCAGCCGGCGCATCACGGGGGACGGCCTGGGGTTCGCGGGTCGTGTGGACGCCCTGCCGGAGGGCGGCTCGCTGCTGTCACCGGGCGGTAAGGTGGAGGTGCGCAGCGTGCTCCAGACCACCGGGGCGCCCATCGCGCTGGGTCTGGCGCTGAACGTCGAGCTGCGCGACCGGATCGTGCTCTCCGGCATCGTCGCCGCCCCGCTCGGCCTGCGGTGGCAGGCCTGGACCTCCGGGGAGGCCGTGCATCAGCCCTGGGAGGTGCACGCAGCCCTGCGCCAGCGGGTGTTCCGCGGCCCTTTCGCACTGCGCCTCGACGCCTATGCGGGTGTCGGTGGCGTGGACACCGTGTCCTTCGACGGCGACCGCTTCCGGTACGCGAGCGAGGTCGTGCCCGTGGTGGGCGGCCGGGCCGCGGTCCGGGCGGTCGCATTCTCCTACGGGGTCGCGCTCGCCGAGACCCCTGCCTTCCTGGCCCGGGTGGAGCTCGCCTTCCCGGGCACCCTCTTCATGCTCTGAGGATCCCCATGCGCACCCTCGATCATCCCGTGATCTCCGAACGCTATTTCTTCCCGCGGGTGCAGGCGCCCGAGAGCCCCACCTGGGTGGACGTGCCGGGCGCGCGGCTCGCGTGTGCCCGCTACGACGGGCCCTCCGCGGAGGCCCCCGTGCTCCTGCACTTCCACGGGAACGGGGAGGTGGTCGCGGACTGGGCGGACCTCGCACCCGGGCTCGTCGCGGCGGGGTTCGCCCCGTTCTTCGCGGAGTACCGTGGCTACGGTGGATCCACGGGCCGTCCGATGCTCGACACCCAGCTCGACGACGCCCTGGCCATCGCGGACGCCGTGGGTGTGCCGTTCGAGCGCATGGTGGTCTACGGACGCTCGGTGGGCTCGCTCTACGCGCTGCACGTCGCCGCGAACCGTCCGGTCCGCGCGCTCGTCCTGGAGTCCGGCATCGCCGACGTCGGCCAGCGCCTGTTGCTCCGTCTCCAGCCCGGGGAGCTCGGCGTGTCGCCAGACGTGTTCGATGCGGCCCTCGAAGAGCGCTTCGACCACCAGGCCAAGATCGCCGCCACCCGCTGCCCGGTGCACGTCATCCACACCGTGCACGACCACATGGTGGACATCGAGCACGCTCGCACCCTGGCGCACTGGGCCGGCGAACGCGCGGAGCTCCTGGAGCTCGATCTGGGCGATCACAACACGATCTTCGCCTACAACGCGCCCCGCATCCTGGCCGAGGTCGCGAAGCTCGCCTGACGGCTCACAGCTCCGCGAGCGCGCTCTCGACGGCGTTGTGGACCTCTTCGTCGGTCGGAGGGTTCACGCGCTCGACGACCGTGAGGTCCGGCCCGATCAGGAGGACGGCGGGGTACTGGCCCTGCACGACAGCGCCTGCCGTGGTCTTGGCGCCATCCCCCAGGACGGGACCCTCGATGTCGAAGTTCTCGGCCCAGAGCCCGAGGTCCTCGATGGTGGGCTCCCGGCTCTCGACGTTCTCCTGCAGCACCGTGATGTAGGCGAACGGCTCCTGCGCGAACGCGTCGATCGTGGACTGCGTGCCCTGCGCCAGGTCCTGGCACGGCGCACACCACATGGTGGAGACGTCGAGGATCACGACGCGCCCGTGGAACTGCCAGAGGGACACCTCCTCGCCGTACTGGTCGAAAAGGCGGGCGTCCGGCACCACCTGACCCACGCCGAAGCCCTGGCCCCGCGTGCCTTCCGGGGGGGCGGTCACCGTCCAGCGGTTCGTGGGGCTGTCCCACGCCCAGGCGCCGTCCGTGGGGGCCGCCGTGTAGAGGTGGGGCGCGCATCCGCCCACGAGCAACAGCAGTGCGAAGCGCATCCGAGCTCCTTCCCCGCCATGGTAGCGCACACCCGCGGGGTCGTGCACGCGAGGCCGCCCGCAGACTGGTCATCATTCGTCAGCGGGGACTCGACACGACCGGCTCGCGGCGCCATGCTCCCGCCCCATGACACGACTGACCCGCGACACGCTGCTCGAAGACTACCACTCCTACGGGGTCCCCTCGGACCGGTGGAGGGTGGGCGCCGAGTTCGAGCGCCACCTCCTCGACGACAACGGGATCCCCCTGCCCTACTTCGGCGAGCCGGGGGTCCGGTGGCTGATGGACCGCCTCGTCGAAGAAGACGGTTGGGAGAGGGAGATGGAGGGTGATCACCCCATCGCGCTCCTGAAGGACGGCGCCAGCGTCACCCTCGAGCCGGGCGGCCAGTTCGAGCTCTCCGGAGCTCCCTACACCGACGTGAAGGGCGTGGACGCCGAGCTCGCCGCCTTCAACCGCCGCGTGGACGAGCTCCTCGAGGGTACCGGCTACCACCAGGTCGCCCTCGGCTTCACGCCGGTGGCCGCGATCCCCGACATCCCGTGGGTCCCCAAGGGTCGCTACTCCGTCATGCGCGACCACCTGAAGGAGACCGGGAAGCTCGCGCACCACATGATGAAGGGCACGTGCGCCACCCAGGCCTCCTTCGACTTCGCGGACGAGGCGGACTGCGCGCGCAAGGTGCAGCTCGCCGTGGGGTTCGGCCCCCTGACCACCGCCATGTTCGCGAACAGCCCGCTGGAGAAGGGCGCGAGCACGGGCATGGCGTCCTTCCGCGGGCACATCTGGACCCAGACGGACCCCCGCCGCACGGGCTTCCCCGAGGCCGCGACGAGCTTCAGCTTCGAGTCCTGGGTGGACTACCTGCTCGACGTCCCGATGATGTTCATCAAGCGCGGTGGCACGTACCACTGGGCGCGCGGTCGCACGTTCCGCGACTGGCTCGAGGATCCCGTCGATCCGCCGGACGCCCACGACTGGGACCTCCACCTCACCTCCGTGTTCCCGGAGGTCCGGATCAAGCGCACGATCGAGGTGCGCGGCGCAGACTGCGTGCCGCGGCCGCTGGCGATGGCGTTCACGGCCCTGTTCGAGGGCCTGTTCTACTGCGGTCAGGCGCGCGACGAGGCCGAGGAGCTCGAGGAGCGCTTCCTCACCCACGGCACCAAGGAGGAGCGCTTCGAGGTGGCGTGCCGCTCGGGGCTGGCTGGACAGGTCGGCGGTCGCCCGCTCGCCGCGTGGGCGGAGGAGCTCGTGGACATCGCGGGCCGCTCCCTCGACCGCTGTCGGCCCGGAGACCGCGCGTTCCTGGCGCCCCTCGTGCGTCAGGTCGAGTCCGGCGAGAGCCCGGCTGCGGCTGTCCTCCGTGCGTGGGAGGGCCGTACCGATGTACGATCGTTCCTGCTGCAACACGGCATGGAGTGAACGTGCACCCCATCGACGACCACCGGCTGCCGGGCATCGGCCCGATGCGCCTCGCGCGCCTCCAGGAAGCCGGTGTCCAGACGCTCGAAGACCTGCTGACCGCCGACCAGGCCGCACTCGCCGGCCTCCCGGGCCTCAACGCCGCGGTGGTCGCCTCCGCGGTGTCCGCCGCCTCGCACCTCCTCGCCACCCCGCGCGAGCCGGAGCTGCCCGAGGTGCCGGATGTCCCGGGTGTGCCTCAGGCCCCCGCCGAGCCGGAGCCGCCCCCTCGGCCGGCCATCCCGGTGCACGAGCTCCCCGACGCCGACGAGGCGTCCGCCCCCAAGAAGCTCAAGCGGGGTCTCGACACCGCGCGCCGGGTGGAGACGACCCTGGACTGGGTGCGGCAGGCGCGCGCCCACGCCCGCACCGACCCCGATGCGGGCCGGGAGTCCAAGGAGCTCCGCCGTCAGCTCAAGCGCCTCCGGGGTGTGCTGGAGCGACTGCAGAAGGAGTGCATCACGCACGGGCTCTCCCGACGTGCGGCCCACGACCTCGGTCCCCTGCTCGACGAGGCGGACGCCCGCCTCTCGTCGTGGACGGCGAAGTCCGCCAGCGAGAAGCGCGCCGACAAGGCCGCCCAGCGCGTGCGAGCCGTGCGCCGGGGGCTCGCCGCCCGCCTGGGCTGACCTCCGGCGCTCTGGGAGCGCCCGCGCGACCCGCTACTTGCGGATCGCGCCTTCCTGGACCACGCCCTCGAGGAGCTCCGCGAGCTCGGGGTTGCTGGCCCGCGCCTCCTCCACGAGGTCCGCCATGTACTGGGTACCGGCCTCCGGCAGGTGGGCCAGCACGTCGCGCATGACCTCGTTCCGCTGGTCGGCGTCCTCGAGCTCGAACGCCAGGCTCATGGCCATCATCGGGTTCTTCTCCTCGTAGGAGAGCCGGATGGCGGAGTTCTGGATGTAGAGCGACTGCATCTGCGGATCGAGCGCCTTGAAGTCGTCCACCGACTGCACGCCCTTCATGGTCTCGTCCATCTGGTTCAGCAGTTGCTCGCGGCCAGCCTGGTAGACGCTGTCGTCGCCGAAGGCGAGGGCCGACAGGTTCGACAGCGAGCGGTCGTCGCCGTAGTTCTGCTGGGCCTCGAGGATGCGCTCGCGCTGGAACTCGGGCATCGAGGCCAGCACCTGGCTGTCGAACTGCGTGCCGTTGAGACCGGTCATGTAGGCGCGCGCGTTCGCGTCCATCATGTTCGGCAGGCCGGTGTCGCCGCCAGGACCCTGGTAGCTGTACTTCTCGCCGTCGTGGCCGACGTAGCTGTCCTCGCCCGGACGGGCCATGGGCATGCCGTAGTGGTGCTCGACGCCGTTGAAGAAGTAGTCGGCGGCGGACTCGTTGAACAGCGCCTCCTCCGAGCCGCCGATCTCCTTCAGGTAGTCGGCCATGCCCGCCATCTGCTCGTCGGTCATCGTGACCGTCATCGCGGCGGTCTCGCCGTCCTTCACCTCGGGCGCGTCCTTGTAGTCGCCGGAGATCCCGGCGAAGAGCGCGACGTCCTCGTTGAACTCGGGGTTCGCGAGCGCGAAGCTCTCGACGTGCTTGTCCTCGCCGATGCTCCAGCCCACCAGCGGGATGTCGAGGGCCTGGACGTCGGACTCGTGGGTGAACCCGTGCTCCGTCTCGGTGAGACCGGCCTCGTTGCGGTACCGGTTCTCGGTCATGACGGTCTCGTAGTTGGACTGGAGCAGGTCCAGCCCGGCCACCTTGAGGTTCGCGCCGCCACCCTCGATCTCACCGGTCTCGATGTTCTCGTACGTGGTGGAGCCCGGCGTCGGGAGGTCGCCCTCCTTGTTGGACTTCATGAAGGCGTCGTTGGCCTGGGCCGCGATGGCCGCCATGTCCGGCGGGTCCATCAGGCACATGCCGGTCTCGTCGGCCGCGAGGCCCTGCTCGAACTGGTCGCGCACCTCGGCGGGCAGCGAGTCGAGCGCCCCGGGGAGCACGCCGTACTGGTTGAACAGGCTGGCCTGCTGCTGGCCCGCTTCGGTCTTGGTGTCGATCGTGAACTTGACCTGCGAGATGTCGCCGTCCGTGCGGCTCCCGTCGATCTCGACAGCGCCGAACGCGCTCATGCCCGCGGTAGCCGTGCCCTTGTCCATGGCGGTGACGGCGATGTCGAGCATGCCCTCCTCGCGCATGGCCATGGTGACCTCGTGTACGTCCTGGCTCTCGCCGCCGATCTTCACGCCGATGCCGGCGTACCCTGCGCTGACCTCACCGCCGAGCTTGTCGCTCTCGTTGAAGGACACCGCCTCGCCGGCGGACAGGTTCTGCCAGTCGAACTCGCTCAGGGTGTCGGCATCGCCGAGCACCGCCTCGCGGCGCTCGCCCATCCACTTGTCGAACTCCTCGGGGTTCTCCTTGATGTAGGCGTCGCGGGCCGCCCGGTTGGCGGGGTCCGACATGTCGCCCGTGAGGCCGGGGACCGGGAAGTTGTCGACCGCCGAGTAGAAGCTGCTGGTGTCGGCGTTCTCGCCGCTCACGCTGGCCCCGAGACCCACGCCGCGCACCTTGCCCTCGACGTCGACACCCCAGTTGAAGGTGTCGGTCTCGCTGGCCTGGCCCACGGGCCCGATGGAGTCGATCACGTTGCCGAGCGCCGTGAAGTGCTCCCCTTCGGTCTGGAGCGACGTGTCGCGCTGGTTCGACCAGCCGATGTTGCCGCCGACCTTGGTGTCGCCGTACTTGATGCTCCCGTTGCCGCCGACCGTGTAGCCGTCCGGACCGTACGTGAGCTCGCCGCCGAGCGAGCCGTTCTGCCCGGTGTACGTGTAGTTGGCGCCCGCAGTCTCGCCGTCGAACTGCACGCCACCGGTCATGCCGGTCTTGTCGGCGTTCTCCTGATTGTACTGGTAGTACGCGCCCTTGTTCGCATCATAGCCGAAGGTGTTCGTGGTCTGGTTGCCCGCGGCGTCCCGCGTGCCGGTCTGGTAGCCCACACCGTCGGAGTTGAACGTGACGCCGTCGGTGGCCGTGCCCTGGCCCTCGACGCCCTGTGTGGAGGTGATGGTCACGCCGTCGCCCGAGAGCTCCAGCTCGGCGCCGTCGGTCATGCCGTCGTGGTGGACGGTCTGGGACGCCGTGATGCGGTCGTCGTCCACCTTGACGCTGCGGAACTCGTCGTGGACGACCTCGTTCTCGGTGCGGTCCTCCGCAGGCTCTTCCTTGGATGTGTCCTCGCTGTCCTCGTCGGTCTCGCGGTGGCGCTTGGCCTTTCCGCCCACCGCCGGGGTCAGCCGCGGCGCCGGTCCCCGCATGCCGCCCGCCACGAAGTCCGCGAACTTCGCGCCCGCGTCGGCCGCGGTCTTCTCGCCCGCATCGCCTTCCTGATCGACGGCGCTCTGGCTCGTGCCGCCGCCCGCCAGCGCGTGGGCCACCTCGTGACCGACGGTCTGCATGGCCGCGTGGTCGGTGAGGTCGTCGGTCGCGATGTCCGACCGGAAGGTCATCCCGGTGTTCTGCGTGAAGGCGCGCGCCCCGATCGCCTTGTTGGCGGCGTCGTCCACGCCGGCCGACAGCTTGGTGATGTCCTGCCCGAACGCGCCCGCGAGCGCGGTGTTGAGCAGGTCGTTCTCCATCGGGCCCTTCTGCTGGGAGTGACCCGGAGGCACGTCGGACTGCTGGCCGTCCACGCTGTCGGACATCGGACCCGCAGCCTTGTCGGTACCGGCCACCATGCCGCCCGTGCTCCCACCCATGACGGGGTCTCCGCCAGGAGCGGTGGCCGTGGTCTCCGGCGTGGCGCCGAGCTTCGGGCTGCCGTCGAGGTGCACGTGGCCGTCGTTCTCGGTCTGCGTGTTCTGCGCGGAGTCCGGCGTGTTCTCGTCGCCGCCGCTCGCCCGGGAGTCGCCGTCCGGGCCGATGTCGCGCATGACCGAGTTGTACTCGTCCACCGCCAGGTGCCCGTTGGCCGCTGGACCCGTGAAGATGCCGTCCTTCCGGCCCGTGCCCTCCTTGGACACGTTCACGGTCTGGTCGCCCTGCGACATGTCGAGAGACCGCCGGAAGCCCTGGTCGAGCCCCATGGCGACCTCGTGGCGGGCAGACGCCTCGGTGTCGGACTCCTCGCGGTCGATGTCGTCGGTCTCGCGGAGCATCGCGGGTGCGCTGGTGGCGGCCTGGACGGGCCCCTCGGCCCCCACGATCCCGCCGTCCACGGACGCTCCTGCGAGCGGCGCCATGCTCGATGCACCGAAGCCCGAGCCGAACCCGCCGAGCCCGAAGGACGCACCGACGGACGCGTCGAGCCCGCTGGAGCCCAGCGCGGACGGCGCGATGGACGTGTCGACGTCGCTCGCCAGCTGCACGGTGCCCGCGGAGGGCCCGTCCACATCCAGGCCCGGGAGGCCCGCGAGGGACTCGTTGGCGTAGGCCTCGCGCTCCGCAGCCATGCTCGTGCTGGACACACCGCCCACGCCCGGCAGACGACCGTCCTGTGCCTGGACGACGTGGGTGAGCTCGTGGGCGATCACGGCCTGACCGGACGAGGAACCGGGATCGTACGCACCCTCCGCGAAGTGAAGGTGGCTGCCCATGGCGACGGCCTCGGCACCGAGGGCGTCGGCGGCCTCAGCGGTGTCGGTGTGCACGCGGACTCCCGCGAAGGAGCGCCCGAACACGGCCTCCATGCGCGTACGGACGCCGGTCGGCAGTTGCTGGCCACCCCCGCCGCGCAGGGCGTTCATGGCGTCGTGCTGGGTGAGGCGGTCGCCCTGGGCCTTGCGCGCGGCGTCCTGGACGGCCGCGTTCCCGGCGGCGAGGAGCCCCTGCCCCTCGTCGGACAGCGCGCCCATCCCCATGGAGGTGGCCGCGATCTCGCTCGCGATCACGTCGCCGAGACCGCCGACGTCCGCCCCGCGGAGCGCAGCCTGGACGATCGTGTTCCCGAACGAGCTCTGGAGAGACTCCTGGACCAGGCCCTCGACGTCCGGAGCCCGCTCGAGGCCGACCCCCGTGCCTTGCGAGATCTCCGCTTCGACCGGCTTGATCCGCTTGCGGACGGGATTCTGCTGTTCGTGGGAGTCGACAGAGCGAGACATGGCACAACCCGAAGAGAGAGGAGTGCCGTGATCATACCCGACCCCGGCCCCCTCCCTCAACGGGTCCGATCGCGGAGGTCACGGCTTGCCGGCTGCCCTCCGCGCCGCGTCCATCTGCTCGCGGAACGTCACCCCGCGCTCCACCCAGGCGCGCGACTGCAGCCAGCCGCCCGTCGCGCCGTTGTTGCGCTCCGCCATGGCCTTCCACGTCTTCGGATCGACGTTCTGGGGCTGGATCAGACCGTCGAAGACCTGCGACTGATGCTGCATGCCCGCGGCGTCCTTCCGGTCGGCGGCCTGGGCGTAGAAGTTGGCCGTCCGGTTCTGCGCGGCGATGTAGCCCGCGTCCGCGAATCCCCCGGTGGGGCCGGCCTGGAGGCGACCGATGGTGTCCGACAGGGTCTCGTTGCGGCCCTGGGCCATCATCGCGTACTTCTCGAGGTTCGTGCGCACGCCGTCCTTGGCGGTGGCGGTCTCGCGCTTCAGGAGGCTCTCGATGGCCGCGGGGATGTGCTCCTTCGGGACGCCGGCCGCCGCGAGCGGGCCCTCCATCGCGGGCCCGAGTGTCTTCACGGACTCCGCGTCGATCTGCTTCTCGTTCTGGTTGTCCTGGTAGGCCGCCCACCCGAGCTGGGCCGCCGTGGTGGCCAGCCCGATGGGCCCCGCCATGCCCTTGAGACCCTTCGCAGCACCCAGGATCGTGGAGGTGAGGCTGATGGCCGGCGCCACCGCCTTCCCGTACTCCCCGCTGTTCACCGCGGTGCCGATGTCCACGAGATCGAACACGGCACCGCCGACCTTGCCGAGGTTGCCGAGCGCCTGCCCGGTCAGCTTGGACAGCCCGAGCTTCTCGGCGCCCTCCCCTGCCGCCAGCAGGCCCTTCACGACATCCGTGCCGCCCTGGGCGAACACGAGCTTGTCGATGCCGCCCGCCAGCTTCAGGCCCGCGCCGAGCTTGCCGAGGGACCGGTCGACCGCGCCGTCCTTCGGCGCGAGGCCCGCCGTTGCGTTGCCGTCCTTCAGCAGCCCGTTCGTCGTCTTGGCCCCCCCGAGGAGGCCGGCCACCGGGCTCTTGTCGGGGGAGGACGTCAGGGCACCGTCCTTCAGCGCCTGCACCTGGTCCTTGCGGAACGCCTCCGCGCTGCCCGACACCACCCCGATCCGCTCGAGCATGGCGCGGTCGCCGGCGGGGAGGGTCTTCGGATCGACGCCCGCCAGCGCGTCCTTCGCGGTGCCTCCGTCCTTCTGGAGCGTGGTGGCGCCTGCCTCCAGCGCCTTCTTCGTGGCCGGGCTGTCCGACAGGCTGCCGAGGCCGCGCAGCATGTCCGCCTGCCCGGCGCTGTCGCCGAGCACGCCGCGGTCGGCGATGCCGGTGAGGGCGCCCTTCTGGATGGAGGCGCGCAGCTCGGCCTTCTGCTCCTTCGGGACCGCGCTGTTCGCCGCACCCAGCCACGAGCCCCGCCCGGAGCCCGTGTCCTGCAGCGCACCCGCGATGGCGAGGCGCCCGGACTCCGTCTGACCCAGCTTCGAGGCGGCGCTGGCGGTGTCGCCGGACATCCGACCCATCACACCCTGCTCGAGGTAGGCCTGGCCGTCCAGGGTGGACGCGAACGTGCGCGCGGCCGCGTCCTCCTTCTGGATCAGCCCGGAACGCCGATCCTGGAAGCCCTTCAGGCCCTCGTTCAGCTTGTCGGTGTCCGCGAACCCCGAGGCCTGGAGCACCCCGGCGGCACGGATGGTGGACGCGTACTTCTTCGTGTCCTCCTGGCGGGCCGTGTTCGCAGACTCGAAGTCCCGGCGCGTCGCGTCGAACGCACCCTTCACGGAGCCCACGAACGTGCTGTTGGCGACCGCCTCGCGGCTCATGTTGTCGTTGCGCCCCTGGGCCAGCGCCTCACGGTCTCGCTTCATGATCTCGGCCGCGGTCGCGCCGCCGAGCAGCCCGCCCTTCCCGTCCTTGATCGAGCCCGTGACACCTCGCGTGAAGCGCCCGTCCTGCACGAGGCCGGAGTCCAGGACGGCGCCCGCCACCGTCCCTGCGTGCTGCGGACCGAGTCCCTCGGTGAGCTGGGTGAGCTTGTCGACGGCCCGCCAGCACACCGCGCAGCGCCTCGCCACCCTCGCCCTTCAGGTACGCCGCGCGCTGGTCCGCGGGCATCTCCGCGATCGTCTTCGCCAGGGCGTCGGTGTTCTGGCCGACGGCCGCCAGGGAGGGCCGCTCGGCGGGCGTCGCGGTCGGCTGTTCCGCCTGCCCGGGCGTCAGGCCGCGGGTGGCGGCCTCGTCCTGACCCGGGGTCGTGGTGTCGGGGCCCGCGTTCGTCTGACCCGGGGTCGCGGTGTCCGGGCCTGCGGATCCCGGGGTCACCACACCGGTCCCCGCGTCCGGGGCGGCTGTGGGAGCCACGACGGCGGGCGGGGTCACGGCCGCGGGTGGTGCGGTGGACGTCACGGGAGCGGGCGCCGCGGCCGGCGTCGCCGTCTCCGGTGCTGCCGCTGGAGTCGCGGTCTCCGTCGGTGCCGCGGTGGGGGTGGCGGTCGCCTGGACCGGCGCGGCCGGCGTCGCGGTCTCCTTGGGGGGCGGAGGCGGCGGCGTCTCGGGGTCCTCCTCACGGTGCTTGCGCGCCTTGCCCCCGGTCGCCGCAGACAGCCGCGGGACCGGGCCCTTCATCCCACCCTCCATGAACCTGGAGAAGGCCTCCCCTGCCCGCTCCGCGATGGCCTCGCCGCCGTCGCCGGGCTGATCGACCGCGTGCTGACCCGTGCCTCCGCCATGGACGGCATGGGCCATCTCGTGCCCGAGGGTGCGCATCGCGTCCTTGTCGCCCGCATCGGACACGTCGACATCACCGCGGACGGCGATGTCCCGGCCCTGTGTGAAGGCCCGGGCATTCAGGGCGCGGTTCCCAGGGTCGTCGGTGTGCACACCGACCGCCGAGAGGTCCTTGCCGAAGGACGCCTGGAGCGCCGCGTCGACGGCGGGGTTGCCGCTGATCGAGCGGTCCTGCTGCGGCTTCGACGCCGCGGTGTCGGCCTGTGGCGCGCCACCGGTGGAGTGCGCAGCGTCGGCCACCATCCCGCCGGTGTCGCCGCCCAGCACCGGATCGCCGCCAGGAGCCGTGGCGGTGGTCTCGGGGGTGGCGCCCAGCTTGGGGCTCCCGTCGAGGTGCACGTGGCCGTCGTTCTCGGTCTGCGTGTTCTGCGCGGAGTCCGTGAGGTTCGTGTCGGCCCCGCTGGACCGGGACTCACCGTCGGGACCGATGTCGCGCATGACCGCGTTGTACTCGTCCACCGCGAGGTGGCCGTTGGCCGCGGGCCCGGTGAAGATCCCGTCCTTCCGCCCGGTCCCCTCCTTGGCGACGTTCACGGTCTGGTCGCCCTGCGACATGTCGATCGAGCGACGGAAGCCCTGATCGAGCCCCATCGCGACCTCGTGCCGCGCGGAGGCCTCGGTGTCCGACTCCTCCCGGTCCACGTCCTCCGACTCCCGCAGCATGGCGGGCGCGCTGGAGTCCGCACCCACCGGGCCCCCGGAGAAGCCCATGTCGGCCGCCGCACCCGCCAGAGGCGCGAGCCCCGAGGCCCCGAAGCCCGACGCGAAGCCCCCGATGCCCAGGGCCGCCCCCACCGGCGCACCGAAGGACACGTCGGGCAGGGAGGACGGTGCGATCGCGGTGTCCACACCGCTGGCGAGCTGCACGCCCGGCATCGCCAGGCTCTCGTTGGCGTAGGCCTCCCGCTCCGTCGCCATCCCCGTCGTGGAGACCCCGCCCACCCCGGGGAGCCGTCCCTCCTCGGCCTGGACCACGTGGGTGAGCTCGTGGGCGATGACCGCCCGACCCGCCGCGGATCCCGGCGCGTACGCACCCTCCGCGAAGTGCAGGTGGCTCCCCATGGCGACGGCCTCGGCACCGAGGGTCGCCGCCGCCTGGGCGGTGTCGGTGTGCACGCGGACCCCCGCGAACGACCGACCGAAGGCCTGCTCCATCTGCGCCCGCACCCCCGACGGGAGCTGCTGACCGCCACCTCCGCGGAGGGTCGCCAGCGCTTCGCCCGTCGACAGCGTCTCCGCCTGTGCCCGCTTCACGGCCTGGGCGAGCGCCGTGTTCCCCGTCGCCAGCAGCCCCGTCCCGTCCTCGGAGCTCGCGCCGAGGCCCGCCGATGCGGCCGCGATCTCCCCGGCCAGGACGGGACCGACGCCGTCGAGGTCCGCGCCGCTCAGGGCCGCCTGCACGAGCTGGTTGCCCCAGGTTGAGTGCAGGGCCTCGTGGACGAGGGCCTCTACGTCAGGCGCGTCGACGGCCTGCGCGGCCTCCACGGTGGGGCGTCGCTCGGACGCACGGGGGCCGGACGCACGGCGGGCGTACGCATCGCGGGAACCGGACATGGTTCCTCCAGGGCAAGAGCAAGGACAAAGGACAAAACAAGGTATGCGACGAGCGTACTGGACCTGTGCGGCCCCGCACAAGCCCCCCTGCCCTCACACCCTGCTCACAGCCCGCGTTCCTGGCGCCTCTTCTCGTACATGAGGACCGCCGCCGCCACCGACACGTTCAGGGACTCGAGGCCCCCCGCGAGCGGCACGCTCACCACGCGATCGCAGCGCTCGCGGATCCCGTCCGGGAGGCCGCGCCCCTCGCCACCCATGACGAGGGCGAGAGGCCCGGTGAGGTCGACACGATCTGCGGGCTCGCCCCCCATGTCCGCGCCCACCACCGGGATCCCGGCCTTCTTCACGAGCTTGAGGGCTGCGTACAGGCTCTCGCGCACGATCGGGACCTCCTCGACGGCCCCCATCGACACCCGCTGCACAACGGGCGAGAGCCCCGCGCCGCGCTTGCTCGGGAGGACCAGGGCGTCCACCCCGAACCCCAGGGCGCTCCTCAGGATCGCGCCGAGGTTGTGCTCGTAGGTGAGCTCGTCCGCGAACAGCAGGAACGGCGATGGGTTCTCGAGCTGCTCGAGCAACGCGCCCATCTTCCAGGTGCGCACGGGCTCGACGCGCGCGATCACCCCGTTGTGCACGCGTCCGTCGGCGCGACGGTCGAGGTCCTGGCGAGGCACCGCCTCCACCGGGATGCCCCGCTTGCCCGCGATGCCCACGATGGCCGCGAGCCTGCGCTCGTCGCCGGCACGCTCGTCGACCCAGACATGGTGCACGGCGCGCTTGCCACGCTGGAGGCACTCCAGCACCGGATTGCGGCCCTCGAGCTGGGTGCCGTCGCTGGGCGGCCCCTCCCTGCCGGGCGGATCGGGACGGCGACCCTCCTGGCGCCGGCCCTCCTCGCGCGGACGGCCGGGCCTCTGCCGGCGCTGGCTCAGAGCAGCTCCGCGGCCAGCTCGGCCAGTTCGCTACGCTCGCCCTTCCGCAGGGTGACGTGACCCGCGACCTCGCAGCCCTTGAAGCGCTCGATGACGTAGGTGAGGCCGTTGGAGAGCGCGTCGACGTACGGGTTGTCGATCTGGTAGGGGTCGCCCGTCATCACCACCTTGGTGCCCTCACCGGCCCGCGTGAGCACGGTCTTCACCTCGTGGGGCGTGAGGTTCTGGGCCTCGTCCACGATGAGGAACTGCTTCGGGATGGAGCGGCCGCGGATGTACGTGAGGGGCTCGACCTCGATGATCTTCTGGTCGATGAGGTACTGGTGGGTGGGCACGGCGGCCCGCCCGCCGTTCCGGTCGGTGCGGCTGGACAGCAGCAGCTCGAGGTTGTCGAAGATGGGCTTCATCCAGGGGTTGAGCTTCTGCTCGAGGTCGCCGGGGAGGAAGCCGATGTCACGGCCCATCGGGAAGATCGGCCGGCTCACGAGGAGCTTGCGGTAGAGGTCGTCGTCCGCGACCTGCTTGAG
Organism: Alphaproteobacteria bacterium; assembly: GCA_020632885.1. Lineage (GTDB taxonomy): Bacteria > Myxococcota_A > UBA796 > UBA796 > JACKEQ01. Next base: position 282,059 of record JACKEQ010000003.1, read on the forward strand.
ACCCGCCGCGATCGCGAGCAGGGTCTTGCCGGTGCCGGCGACACCGTTGAGCGTGACGAGCTGCACGCTGTCGTCGAGCAGGAGCTCCAGCGCGAAGAGCTGCTCCTTGTTGCGCGCGAAGATGCCCCAGACGCCCTCTTTGTGGCGTCCGACGAGCCGCAGCTTGCCGCGGCGCGGGTCGATCCGGGCCATCGCGGTCTTGCCGTTGGTCTCCTCGGCCGCGAGCAGCACGAACTGGTGCGGGTACAGCCCCTCGAAGCCCGTGAGCGGGAGGGTGCCGTTCGCGTAGAGCTCGTCGATGGCGGTCGCGGGGATCTTCCGCTCCACCATGCCGGTGTACTGCTCGTCGATCTCGATGTGCGCGTTCTGGTAGTCCTCCGCCGGCACGCCGAGGGCGTCCGCCTTGAGGCGCATGTTCGTGTCGCGCGTGACCAGCGTGGCGCCCTTGGGACGGTCCGCGTACCGCATCGCCGTCGAGAGGATGCGGTTGTCCGCGGAGGAAGGACCCCAGCTGATGGTGTGGTCGGAGTCCTCGGAGGAGTAGTCCACCCGCAGCACACCCCCGCCGTCGAGCGTCACGCCCGCCTTGAGCGAGCCCTTGGCGCGGAGCTCGTCGAGGTAGCGCGAGACGGTGCGCGCGTTGCGGCCGGTCTCGTTGACGTCCTTCTTGAACCGGTCGATCTCCTCGATCACCGTCATCGGGATGATGACGTCGTGCTCACCGAAGACCCAGAGCGCCCGGGGGTCGTAGAGGAGGACGTTGGTGTCGAGCACGTAGGCTCGTTGCTCGCGGGGGGTCATGTCGCCTCCTCCTCGTCCTTCAAGCGGTCACGCCGGCGCTGCTCGGTGGCCGACACGGGGCCCTCGGACGCGCCGACATCGGGCACCGGGAGCGTGGGGAGCGCGATGAACCGCGCCAGGTAGGGCTTGATGTCCTCCATCACGAGGATCATCGGGCTGGCCACGAAGATCGTGGAGTACGTGCCGAACACGATGCCGAGGAACATCGCGAAGGCGAAGTTCCGGATGACGGGACCGCCGAGCACGAGGAACGCCACGATGGCCATCATGGTGGTGAGGGACGTGGCGAGCGTGCGCGAGAGGGTCTCGTTGATGGAGACGTTGATGAGCCTCGTGAGCTCCTCGCGCCGGTAGCGGTCGCGGTTCTCGCGGATCCGGTCGTAGATGACGATGGTGTCGTTGAGCGAGTAGCCCACGATGGTGAGCAGCGCGCCGATCATGGGGAGGTTGAACTCGAGCTGCAGGAGCGTGAAGATCCCGATGGTCACGGACACGTCGTGGAAGAGCGCGATGATGGCGCCCGGCGCGAAGGCCACGTCGAAGCGGAAGGCGACGTAGAGGAGCACGAGGCCGAGGGTGGCCGCGACGCTCGTGACGCCCTGGCGCTTGAGCTCGGAGCCGACCTTGGGGCCGACCGCGTCGATGGAGAGCACCTCGAACTCGCGGTTGCCGAGGGCGCCCTGGAGGTTCTCGGTGATCTGCTGGGCGAGCCCGGGCAGCGTGATGACCACCTGGTTCTCCTCGCGGCCCGAGGAGACGGAGGCCACGTCGAGGTCCGCCAGCGCCTTCTTGACGTCCTGTGGCGTGAGCTGGGGCCCGTCGTACGTCACCGTGAGGCGGGCGCCGACCTCGGCGTTGAAGTCCGAGGCCTTGATCCAGGTCGGGCCGTAGACGGACTTCAGCTTGTCCTCGACCTTCTGGCGGATCTCGCGGGCGCCGAACTCGGCGTCCTGGATGCGCACCGTGAACTCGGAGTCGTCGGTGACGCCCACCTGCTGGACGGCGTCCTTCGAGAGCCCGAGCTTGTCGAGGGCATCGCGGACCTCGGTGATCGACACCTGATCCTTGAAGTCGATGTGGATCTCGGTGCCGCCGGTGAAGTCGATGCCGAAGTTCGGCCCCACACCGACGAACACGACCCAGCTCGCGATCACCATGAGCGTCGAGACGACGCCCGCGATGTACCGCATCCCGACGAAGTCGATGTCGAGCTTGGAGAGCTTGTCCTTCAGAAAGTCCACGGCGGCCTCAGATGGTGATGCGGGCGCTGGAGCTGCGCGTGACGAGCTCCATCAGGGTGCGGGTGACGAACAGCGCCGTGACGAGCGTGGTCAGGATGCCGATGAGCAGCGTGACCGCGAAGCCCTTGATGGGGCCGGTGCCGTACGAGTACAGGACGATGCCCGCGATCCCGGTGGTGATGTTCGCGTCGAGCACCGCGACGAGCCCCTTGTCGAAGCCCGTGTCGACGGCCTTCCGCGGCTGCACGCCGAGGGCGAGCTCCTCACGGATGCGCTCGAAGATGATGATGTTCGCGTCGACCGCCATGCCGACGGTGAGCGCGATGCCCGCGATGCCCGGCAGCGTGAGGGTGGCGCCGAACAGGGCGAGCGACGCGACCACGAGCAGGACGTTCAGCGCGAGCGCCACGTTCGCGATCATGCCGGCCCGGCGGTACCACAGGCCCATGAACACGAGCACGATGACGAAGCCGACGGCGCTGGCGATGCCGCCCGCGTTGATCGCGTCATGGCCGAGGCTGGCGCCGACCTGACGGACCTCGCCGATGCTGACGGGCGCGTCGAGGGAGCCCGTCCGCAGCACGAGCGCCAGGGTGTTGGCGTCCTGCAGCGCGTCCATCGAGCTGCCCATGTCGATGCTCGCCCGACCGCCGCAGATGCGCTCGCGGATGGACGGTGCGCTGCGGATCTGGTTGTCGAGGATGATGGCGAACCGCTCCTTCACGTGAGCGGTGGTGAGGTCGCAGAACACCTGGGAGCCGCGCGGCTTGAAGCTCAGGGCCACGTACGGCATGTTGTTCTGGTCGAAGCCCACGGTGGCGTCGTTCACGTCGTTGCCCGTGAGCGGCACCTCGTTGATCAGGAGGAGCGGGCCCTCCTTGCCGTCGACCGAGTAGTCGATGCGCTTCATGCCCTCGCCCGGCACCTCTTCGTAGTGCCAGAGGATGACGCGGTCCTCGGTGAGGTGCTTGGTCTCCCAGAGCCAGTCGTTGACGACGCGGTCGTCCTTCCACTGGTCCGGGGGCAGCGCGTCCTCGGCCCGGGAGAGGATGTCGCGGATGTTCGCCTGGTCCTGCTTGGGGTCCACCATCCGGAACTCGAGGAGCGCGGTGGTGCCGATGGCGTCCACCGCCTGCTGGAGGTCCACCGCGCCGGGGAGCTGGACGTTGATGCGCCCGTTGCTCTTCTTGACGATGGAGGGCTCCTTCACGCCGGTGGCGTCGACGCGCTTGCGGAGGGTCTCGAGGACCTGCTCGACCGCCTGCTTCTTCACGTCCTCGACGCGGGAGTCGATCATCCGGTAGCTGAAGCGCGTGGGCTCCTCGACACCGATCCGGTAGCCGCTGAAGCGGCCCGTGATGAACTTCGCGATCTCGTCCTGGCTCGCGCCCTCGAACCAGATCATCGGCTCGAACTTGTCCTTGCGGATCGAGGTGAAGGCGACCTTCTCCTTCTCGGCGGCCTCGCGCATGGCGACGGCGTCGCGGGCCACCTGGGACATCACGGCGTCGTCGAGCTCGACCTGGAGCGTGAGGTCGAGGCCCCCCTGGAGGTCGAGACCGAGGTTGATCACGGTGTCCGGGAGCATCGCGAGGACGGACGGCGGCACGAGGGGCTCGGCGACCACCACGTCCTTCTTCTCGTCCACCTTCACGGTCTCCGCGACCGCGGTGAGCGGACCGGGGAGCGTGCCCCCCTTCAGCAGGGCCACCGCATCGACGTCGGCCACACGGTCACCGTTGACGTCCTTGCGGAGCGGGACCCACGCGAGGGTGTCGGAGCCGGGCAGCGCGAGCCCGACCATCCGGCCGTCGACCGCGACGACCGCGAAGGACGTGCCCTCGGGGAGCGGAGCCGAGGTGGTGAGGTTCTTGCCGTCGAAGGCGGTGACCTGCACGGGGAGCGGCGCCACACCCGCGGGAACCGCACCGAGCGCCCAGTGCTCGGCCACCCCGGCCCAGTGGCCGCGGGCGTCGCCCGTGCCCGCGAGGGCCACGAAGAGATCGGGGTCGCCAGGAGCGGTCTCGGGGACCGGCGGGAGCGGCTCGGGGAGCGGGGCGATGGCGTCCGCCGCGTACAGCGCGCGCTTGCCGGGAGCCGTGGCGATCTTCACCACGCTCTTGCGGTCGGTGCCCGGCTTGAGGGAGACGACGACCTCGCCGTCCTTCTCCTGCACGCGCTCGAACTTCGTGCCGGCCGCGCGGAGACGGGCGTCCACGACCGGGACCGCCGAAGCGGGATCGGGCCCGGTGAGCTCGACGAAGAGGTCCGCGGAGCTCTGGGAGCTCGAGGTGTCCACCGCCGCGGCCGCCGCTGCACGCTGCGACTCGATGTCGCCCTGCAGCGCCGTGGGGGCGAGCACGTAGAGCGAACCGAGGAGCATCGCCCCGATGGCGCCCAGGCGGAACCAGGTCATGGTCTCCAAAGCAGGCTCCTACTTCTTGCCGTCGTCGGGTTCGATGCGACGGGCCACGTTCTGTTTGTCGATGACGATCTGCGTGCTCTTGGCGACCTCGAGCACGACGGTGTCGCCGTCGACCTTCACCACGAAGCCGTGGATCCCGCTCGTGGTGACCACGTGGTCGTCCTTCGACAGGGACGCCAGGAGGGCCTCGTGCGCCGCGCGCTCGTCGTTCTGCGGCTTGATGATCAAGAACCACATGAGCACGAGGATGATCATGATCGGGACGAACTGGCCGAGTCCGCTCAACGGGCCCCCGCAGGCTGGAATGCGCTCGAAACGAAACACCGAGCGGCGACCGTCAAGGGGTCGCCGCGAACCCAGCGCGTGTATTGACCCGCGCTTCACAGCGCCACGCGACGGAGATACCCGGGCGCGGATGGTGCCCGATCCGCCCGCCCCCGCCGACCTCTCCGCGTGGTCGTACGACCTCCCGCCCGACCGCATCGCCCGGTTCCCCACCGAGGCCCGCGATGGCGCCCGGCTCATGGTGCTCGGGCGCAATCGGCTCGATCACCGGGCCGTGGTGGACCTCCCGGATCTCCTCGCACCCGGCGACCTGCTCGTGGTCAACGACACCCGCGTGATGGCCGCCCGCCTGCCGGGACGCCGTCGGACGGGTGCACGCCTGGAGATCCTCGCGCTGGCCCCGGGTCCCGGGCCGGTGCCCTGCATGATCCGCAACGCCCGCAGGCTCGACGAAGGCGAGGTCATCGAGGTGGCGGGTCGCGAGGCCGTGCTCGTGCGACGGCTCCCGGACGGGCTGTTCGAGGTGGACATCCCGGATCTCCCGACCGTGATGGAGGAGGCGGGATCCCTCCCGCTGCCGCCCTACCTCGAGCGGGAGGCCGGCCCCGCGGACGCCGAGCGCTACCAGACCGTCTTCGCCGGGCCTCTCGGGGCTGCGGCCGCCCCCACGGCCGGCCTGCACTTCTCCCCTGCCCTGCTCGCCCGCCTGGAGGCGCGTGGCGTCGAGGTGGCCAGCGTCACCCTGCATGTCGGGATCGGCACGTTCCGGCCCCTCCGCGAGGAGGACGTCGAGCGGGGCGAGCTGCACCCGGAGCCCTGGACGGTGCCCGAGGCCACCCGCGACGCCGTGATCCGCACGCGGGCCCGCGGCGGTCGGGTGATCGCGGTGGGCACGACCTCCACGCGGGCGCTCGAGTCCGCGACCCCGGAGGGCTCGCGCGTGCCGGACGCCCGCAGCGGGACCACCCGGCTGTTCATCCACCCGGGCCGGCCGATCCGTACGGTCGACGGCCTGTTCACCAACTTCCACCTGCCCCGCAGCAGCCTGCTGATGCTCGTCGCGACGTTCCTGGATCGGGAACGCCTGCTGCACGCGTACCGGACGGCCGTGGACGAGGGCTACCGGTTCTACAGCTATGGCGACGCGATGCTCGTCCTTCCGTGAGCTCGCCACGTGCGGGTCCGCCCGCGCCGGTGTGCTCACGCTCCCCCACGGCGAGGTCCGCACGCCGGCCTTCATGCCCGTGGGCACCTACGGCTCGGTCCGGGGTCTGACCCCCGCAGAGGTCCGCGCGACCGGGGCCGAGATGGTGCTCTCGAACACCTACCACCTCTGGCTGCGCCCGGGTCACCGGACCGTCGAGCGGCTGGGCGGCCTGCACGGGTTCATGGGCTGGGATGGCCCGATCCTCACGGACTCCGGCGGCTACCAGGTGTTCTCCCTCAACAAGCACCTGAAGGTCTCGGAGGAGGGTGCGGAGTTCCGGATCCCCGAGACCGGCGACAAGCGGTTCCTGACCCCCGAGGTGGCGGTCGAGATCCAGGAAGCCCTGGGTGTCGACGTGGCCATGGCGTTCGACGAGTGCATCGAGTGGCCCGCGGAGCGCGACCGGGTCGCCCACAGCACCGAGCGCACCACACGGTGGCTCACGCGATGCCTGAGGGCTCGCGAGAAGCCCGACCGCACGGCCCTGTTCGGGATCGTCCAGGGTGGGCTCTACGAAGACCTGAGGGTCGCCCACGCCCAGGAGCTCGCGTCCATGGAGGCCCTGGACGGGCTCGCGATCGGCGGGCTGTCCGTCGGAGAGTCCCGCGACGACATGCTCGCCGCGACCTCCTGGGTCGTGCCGCACCTCGGCAGGGACCGCGTGCGGTACCTGATGGGCGTGGGGCACCCCCACGACATCGTGGACGCCGTCCGGCTCGGGGTGGACCTCTTCGACTGCGTGCTCCCCACCCGCCTCGGCCGGCACGGCATGGTCTACACCTGGCAGGGCCGACGCAACCTGAAGAACGCCCGCTACGCCGAGGACCCCCTGCCCCTCGACCCCGAGGACCCTTCGAGCCCGGCCTCAGGGTTCTCGAGGGCCTACCTCAGGCACCTCGTGAAGTCCGGGGAGATGCTGGGTCGGCGGCTCCTCGCCGCACACAACCTGCACTTCTACCAGCAGGTGCTCTCGAGGGCCCGGGAGGCCATCCTCTCGAACGATCCCGAAGGGCTCGAAGAGCTCTCGAGGGCCACGGCCGTGGCGTCTGCGCTCGCACCTGAGTGACGCTCAGCGACCGAGGGCGAGCTGGCGGCGGGCGACCTCGCCGGCCCGCCGGGCGATGTCGGGGATCGGCAGGACCTCGACGGCCGCACCGAGCTCCGCAGCGGCCTTCGGCATGCCGTAGACGACGCAGCTCGCCTCGTCCTGGGCGAACGTGTGCCCGCCCGCACGGCGGATCTTCAACAGGCCTTCGGCACCGTCGCGACCCATGCCCGTGAGCAGGACGCCGATGGTGTGAGCACCCGAGACGCGCGCGGCGCTCTCGAAGAGCACGTCCACGCTGGGGCGGTGGCCGTTCACCTCGGGTCCCTCGTCGATCTGCAGGCGATAGCCCTCGTGGGCCGGTAGCAGGCGCACGTGCTGGGTGGAGGGCGCGAGCCAGATCGTTCCCGGCGTGACCATCACCCCCGGCCGGGCCTCGGCACACGGCCGGCGACCGACCTGGCCGAGACGGGTGGCCAGGGCCTCCGAGAACCCGGCCATCAGGTGCTGGGCGATCACCACGCCGGGCGCATCGTCCGGCAGGTGGCTCACGAAGGTCATGAGGGCCTGGGGTCCGCCCGTGGACGAGCCCACCACGATCACCGGGTCTCCCGCGCCGGCCGTCCGGAGCACCGGCGCCCTCGAAGCCACCTGAGGAGCCTGCTGGGGTGGCGTGGGCGACGGCGGATCGCGCGGTGGGAGCGAGGCCCGCTGGAAGGCACGCGTGAACGCGGCCCGCTTGATGGCCCGCTTCAGCTCGCCCAGGCTGGCCTCGAAGCCGTCCGCGGTCTGCGGCTTGGCCACGACCTGCACGTTGCCCTCGCGCATCGCGTCCATCACGGCAGCGCTGTGCCGGCTCCCGGCGAACGCGCTGTACAGGATCACGGGCACGTCCTGGCGCTTGCGGAGCTCGCGCAGGAAGTCCACGCCGCTCATGCCGGGCATCTCGACGTCCAGGGTGAGCACGTCGGGCTGCAGGGTGAAGATGCTGTGGAGCGCCTCCCGCGCGTCCGCCGCCGTCCCCACGACCTGGATCTCGGGATCCTCGTCGAGATGACGGCCCACCAGTCGGCGGACCATCGCCGAGTCGTCGACGACCAGGACGCGCGCGACGGACATCAGACCCCCTCCGGCTGACCGGCCGCCCAGCCCGCGATGTCCGCGAGATCCAGGATCAGCGTGATCTCGCCGTTGGGGAGGATCGAGCAGCCCGCGAGGCCCCGCTGGCGCGAGAGGTAGCCTGGGAGGCCCTTCACCACGGTCTGGCGCTGGCCCTGGAGCTCGTCGACCTCGACCACGAAGGTGCGGCCACCGTGCTCGAGCGCGATCAGGATGCCCTCCCCCTCCGACTCCCTCGGCTCCCCGGTGAGGGAGTTCAGGGTGTACACGGGCAGGATCTCCCCGCGGATGCGCGCGATGCGGCGCCCGTTGGGCAGCGTGCGCACGCCCCCGTTGGCGACGGGCACGGACTCCCGGATGGCGAGCAGGGGCAGCGTGTACCGCATGGATCCGACCCGCACGAGCATGCCCTCGATGATCGCCAGGGTGAGCGGCACCCGCAGACGCACGCGGGTCCCGGTACCGAGCTCGCTCTCGATCTCGATCCGGCCGTTGAGGGCCTGGATGTTCCGGCGGACCACGTCCATCCCGACGCCGCGGCCCGACACGTCCGTGATCTTCTCGGCCGTGCTGAACCCGGGCTCGAACACGAGCGCCAGGATCTCCTGCTGGGAGAGCTGGACGTCGGGGGGCACGAGACCCTTGCGGATCGCAGCGTCGAGGATGCGCTCGGGGTTCATCCCCCGCCCGTCGTCCTCGACGGTGATCCAGACCTCGCCGGCCTGGTGTCGGGCGTCCACGTGCACCGTGCCGTTCGGGTCCTTCCCGGCCGCCTTGCGCTCCTCGGGCGTCTCGAGACCGTGGTCGATCGAGTTCCTGAGGATGTGCACGAGGGGATCGTTGATGGCCTCGATGAGGTTCTTGTCGACCTCCGTGTCGAGACCCGTGAGCTCCAGCTCGACCTGCTTGCCCTGCTTGCGGGCCAGGTCGCGCACGAGCCGCTGGAGTCGGTTGAACGTGGCCTCCACGGGCACCATGCGCAGCGACATCGCGATGTCCTGCAGGCTCCGGGTCACCCGGTTGAGCTGGAGCACGGCACGCCGGAAGGTGTCCTCCTCCAGGAGCTCGGCGGCCCGCTCGTGGTGGGTGACCGAGGTCTCCGCGAGGATCAGCTCGCCCACCATGTTCAGGAGGGACTCGAGCTTGTCGACGTCCACGCGGATGGACTTCTGACGGGAGTCCTCGCCCGCGCGGTTCGACGACGACGGCGAGGCCTGTGCCGCGGGACGGGACGCACGGGTCGGGGCGGCAGCAGCCTGGGCGACGGGCACCTCCTCGTCCGCGGCCGGATCGGGGACCTCGTCCTCGTCCGGGTCGCTGTCGGGCTCGTCGTCGATGGCCTCGTCCGCGTCGTCCTCCGCCTCGACGGCGGGGAGATCGACCGGTTGCTCCGGGACCGATGCGGCCGCCTCGGGCTCGCGAGCCGGCTCGGGAGAGCCCGTCGGAGCCGCCTGGGCCGCGCGGATCGCGACCACGACGGGGTCCGGGTCCATGCCGGCGTCGTTCTTCCCCGCCTCCATGAGCGCCACGGCGTCCCGACAGAAGTCCAGGGCGTCGCACAGCGCGTCCACCTGGGGCGTCCCGAGCTCCAGCTCGCCGCCCCGCACACGGTCCAGGAGGTTCTCCCCCGCGTGCGTGACCGTCACGAGCCGGTCCATGCCCAGGAAGCCCGCCGTGCCCTTCACCGAATGGAAGGCGCGGAACAGGCGGTTCACGACCTCCGGATCGGTCGGCCCGGACTCCCGGTCGCGCTCGACCTGGATCAGCGTCGCCTCGACCACGTCGATGGTCTCGCGGGTCTCGAGGACGAACTCCTCGACGAGATCGGCATCCAGCTCCATCTGCCCTCCCCTACGCCGCGACCTTGCCGAACACGCCGAACACCGCATCCGCGTCGACCAGGAGCACGAGATCGTCGTTGGCGTCCGTCGCGACTCCGCAGAGCAGCGGATGGTGCGCGGCCTCCCCGAGCTCGGAGTCGTCCTGCATCGTGAGACCACCGATGGCCTCGACGCTGTCGACGAGCACGGCCACCATCGAGCCCCCACCGGGCATCACGATGGCGATCTCCCTGCGCGTCTCCGCGATGGCGGCCCGCGTCTGCCGGAAGAGCGTGAGCATCGTCGCCAACACCGTCGTACGCGCCTTCCCGATGACCTCGATGGCCTTGTCGGCCTCACCGGCCTCCACGTGGGCCACGACCTTCTTCGCCACGGCGTGCACGGCCTGGTGGGGCTCGGAGAACGCCTGGAGGTGCTGGTGGAGCACCACGTTGTCGGAGCGGAAGGCGTCGAACCAACGGCCGAATGCGCACGCGTGCGGGTCCGTCGTGAGCCGGAACGGCCGCTGATCGCGCACCGATGCCTCGAGCTCGTCCACCCAGTCCAGGTGGTGCTTCTCGAAGGTGTGGAGGTCCTGGATCAGGGCCTGCATCTCCTCCTGGGAGGATCGCTGTCCCAGCGCGAGGCGGAAGTCCACCAGGCCGAGGACCTTCCCGCGGAGGTTGATGAGCCCCAGCACACCGCGTCCGGCACCCGGGAGGGGCACCACCGACGGGGGCTGGACCATCTCCACGACCGCCTCGTGCCGGACGGCGTAGCGCTGCCCTCCAGCGGTGAACACCACGTACAACGACGACTCGGACACGGGATCGGCCATGGGCTCCTCGACTTGCTCGAGCCTGCCCATCGGCGGATCGTCCCCGACCTTTAGCGGACCCCGCAGTCGTCGAAATCGCTTCAACCCGGTCCCGGGAGGGTCGAAAGGAACCCGCGGAGGCGACGAGAGCATGAGCTTGCTCCCCAACCAGCAGATGGACACGTCCCCGGTCATCGTCGGGGTCGGTGACCTCGCGGTGCGCCGCCGGGATCTCATGTCCACCCACGCACTGGGGTCCTGCATCGCGGTGTGCGCGTGGGATCCACAGACCTCGGTGGGCTTCCTGCTCCACTTCATGCTGCCCGACAGCGCATTGGACCCGCGTCGCGCGGACCGTCAGCCCGCCCTGTTCTGTGACACGGGGCTCGAGCGGGCGATGGCGGACGTCGTACGCAACGGCGCCAACCGAGCGACGCTCGGCTGCAAGCTCGTGGGCGGAGCTGCGGTCGGCACGGCGAACGTGGCGAACATCGGGAAGCGCAACCTGCTCGCGGCCAGGAGCTGGCTGTGGAAGGCAGGCATCCCGATCCGCGCGGAGGAGGTGGGAGGGACCATCAGCCGGACGGTCCACTTCGACCCCTCGAGCGGCCGCGTCGTCATCCACACCCCCGGCCAGAAGGATCGCACGCTATGAAAGCCGATCTCATCGAGAAGGCGCGCGCTCTCGACGCGCCCAGCCCGTCCATCCAGGCGCTCCTCAAGCTCATGACGCGCGACGAGCCGACCCTGCGGGAGGTGGAGAACGTGGTCAAGCAGGACCCCGTGCTCACGCTCGGCCTGCTCAAGCTCGCGAACAGCGCGCTCTTCGAGGGCACACAGCGCATCGAGTCCCTCGACCGGGCCATCGTGCGCGTCGGACAGAAGCGCGTCGTCCGCTGGATGCTCGCCCAGGCCACGCGCTCGCTGAACAACCCGCTGGCGAACTACGAGGCGCTGGGCGGGATCCGCGATGCCGCCGTGCTCCGCGCGCTGATCGCCGAGAAGATCGCCGACCTCCTGGACCTCCAGGACCCGAACCCGGGCGCCTTCTACATCGCCGCCCTCCTCGCGGACATCGGCAAGGTCGTCATCGACAAGGTGCTGGACACCGAGAAGATGGGCAACGGAGCCCGCTTCATCGACCGCGAGCGGAGCACGTTCGGCATCGACCATGCCGCGCTCGGCGCACGGGTCGCCCGCCAGTGGGGTCTGTCGCAGAACCTCGTGAGCCTCATCCGCTGGCACCACGACCCCGATCACCCGATGGCCCCCCCGGGAGCCCGCGTCATCTGTGCCGCGGACGCCTTCGTGGAGGCCCTCTGTCCCACCGGCATCGACGCGCTCGCCAACCCGGCCCCCGCGTCGCTGGACGCGCTCGGTCTGGACGAGGAGACCCTCGACCGCATCGTGCTCGCCGCCACGCTCGATCAGCAGGAGATGTTGGAGATGTTGCGATGACCGCGCCAATCGTGCTCGTGGTGGACGACTCGGCCGCCATGCGGAAGATGCTCGTGAAGACGCTGGTGATGGCTGGGGTGGACGAAGCGTCCATCGCCACCGCGACCGACGGGCTCGACGCGCTCGAGCAGCTCGAGGTCCACCGGCCCCAGCTCCTCGTCACGGACGTGACCATGCCCAACATGGACGGCGTGGACCTCCTCCGGTCCATCCAGCGCCGGTCCTGGCCCGAGCCCATGCGGATCGTGGCCTGCACGAGCGTCAGCTCGAGCCGAACGCTCCTGGAGCTCGTCCGCGTCGGGTGCGAGCTCGTGATCCGCAAGCCCTTCGACCGCGGTGAGGTCGCTGGCCAGCTCGCCGAGCTCCTGACGCCCCGCACGGCCGAGGAGCCCGAGCCCGTGACGGCCTGCCAGACCGGCTACGAGGCCCTCGACACCGCGGTCGAGCGCGTCATGGAGCGGATGGCGTTCACCCTGGCCGAGCGCATCCACCCCGGCGAGCGGGTGCCCGATCCCGAGCGCCGCCTGCACTGCCGGGCCCGGATCCCCCTGTTGGGCGGGGCTCCCGCGGCCTTCGACCTCTGGGCCACCCCGGTGGTCTCGCGCCACCTCGCGCGTGGCCTGGTGGGCGAGGTGGAGGACGAGGACGACCTCGCCGGCCTCGAGGCCCTGGCCGAGTTCGCGAACATCCTGGCGGGCGACTGGCTCCTGGCGCGCCAGGCGACCGGAGACCCCGAGTCCGCGGCGCTGGAGCTCGGTACGCCCGAGCTCTCGGTCCACCAGCCCGGCGAGCTCGAGCTCGCCGCCGCCTCCACCTACAAGCTCGATGGTGCCGGCTTCATCCACGTCGTGGTGGATGGCCGGATCGCCGCCGAGCCCGCCGCCTGAACACACCCGTACCGGAGATCCTCACATGCCCACCGAGACGACCGGGCCCGACGCGGCCCTGCACCTGGCCGCCTTCCAGGCCGGGCCCGCCACCCTCCTCCTCGATCGCGGGTTCGTGGTCGTGGACGCGAACGACGCCGCCGAGACGCTCCTGGCAGGGCGCGGCAACGTGCGCGGAGCCCGGGCCGACAGGCTCCTCGGCGGCCTCCAGCGCGAGTCGGGGACCTATGTGGTCGATGGCGTGCGGGCGACGGTCACCAGCCTCGGCAGCGCCGGGTTCAGCGTGGCCCTCGTGGATGCCGCGAAGGTGACCGCGACGGAGCGCGACCAGGACTGGTACCGCGCCATGGTCGAGGCGTCGGGCGTCAGCATGATGACCGCCGACGAGAACCGGGTCATCACCTACGTGAACCCCGCCAACCGCCGTCTGCTGGAGCGCTACCTGCCCAAGCTCCGCGCGAAGCTCGGCAAGGGCTTCGACCCTTCGGCGCTCGTGGGGCGCTCGATCGACGTGTTCCACAAGAACCCCCACCACCAGGCCTCGATGCTGGATGCCACCCACGGGCTCACCCACGGGTCCGCCGAGGTGGACGACCTGAAGTTCGACCTGAACATCACGGCCCTGAAGGACCGCAACGGCCAGCGGATGGGCTGGTGTGCCGAGTGGGTCGACCAGAACGCGCGCGCCGCCTTCCGTCGTGAGGTCGAGCGCATGGTGGCTGCCTTCGAGGCCGGGGAGCTCGCGGTACGCGGGGACGCGTCCGCGCTCGAAGGGGACTTCGCCCAGGCGATGCAGGACGTGAACAAGGTGGTGGATGCGCTGACGAAGCCCATCCTCGACATGTGCCAGCACCTCGCCGTCCTCGCGACGGGCGACACACCGAAGCTCACGGGCACCCGACCCTCCGGGGACTTCGGGCGGCTCTACGACACCATGACCGCCCTCGTGCGCGTGAACACCGACATCGCCCGCACAGCGGGCCGCATCGCGAGCGGCGACCTCACCGTCGAGGTGGTGCCGCGCTCCGAGACGGACGCCCTGCTCGGCGCGTTCTCGCGGATGGTCGTCGACCTCCGGGACTTCGTGCGCCAGACCGCGGACTCCAGCCGCGAGGTCGCGTCCAACGCGTCCGAGATGCAGAAGTCCACGCAGACGGTCGCCAGCACCAACCAGACCTCCGCCGCCTCCCTGGAGGAGATCAGCGCCACGATGGTCGAGCTCGCCGCCCAGACCCGTCACAACGCGAGCAACGCCCAGGAGGCCGTGGTGCTCGCCAAGGCCGCCCGCGACGCGGCGTCCGACGGTGACCGGCGGATGTCCGACATGCTGACGTCCATGTCGACGATCAACGAGTCGTCCAAGCAGATCTTCAACATCATCAAGGTCATCGACGACATCGCCTTCCAGACGAACCTCCTGGCCCTCAACGCGGCCGTCGAGGCCGCCCGGGCGGGCGCCCATGGCAAGGGCTTCGCGGTCGTCGCGGAGGAGGTGCGCAACCTCGCCGCCCGGTCGGCCAAGGCCGCCAAGGAGACCGCGGGCCTCATCGCGGACTCCATGAAGAAGGTGGAGGCCGGCACCGACCTCGCCCGCGTCACGGCGGAGGGGTTCGTCGCCATCCGCAAGAGCGTGACCCAGGCCACCGACCTCGTGGAGGAGATCGCGACCTCCAGCTCCGAGCAGAGCGACGGCATCGAGCAGGTGAACGGAGGCCTCACCCGCCTCGAGGACATCGTGCAGCACAACGCCGCCGTGTCCGAGGAGATGGCCGCGGCTGCCAGCGAGCTGTCCAGCCAGGCCGACCGCATCCAGCGTCAGGTCGCCCGCTACAAGGTGCCCGCCGCCCGTCCGAAGGGCGTGCAGAGCCTCGATGGCCTCCCGCCCGAGCTGCTCCAGATGATCCAGGCCTACTTCGCCCAGTCCCAGGGACCGCGAAGCGTCGCTCCGGCCCCGTCGCGCGGCATGGACGATCTGGCGCTCGTGAGCCTCGACGACGACGACTTCGGCCGCTTCTGAACCCCAACACATCCGAGAGACCGAGATGTCCAACCTCCCCGATCCCACCGAGCTGTTCCACTCCTCGCCCACCCCGACGCTCATCTGTGACGGGTCCGGGCAGGTGGTCCAGGCCAACGACGCCGCCCAGCGCCTCTTCGCCCGGTCCGGAGGCGTGGTGGGCACGCGCCCCGACCTGGACGGGGTCCTCGACCTCGCCGGCAAGCGCTACGAGGTCCGCTCGCGACGGGTGGGCGCCCACCGAGCCCACGAGCTCGTGAGCGAAGCTCCTGCCACCGCGGCGAACCGCGCCCAGGAGGTGGTGACGGCCCTCGACCGCTCCCTGGCCATCATCGAGTTCAAGCCGGACGGGACCGTGGTGGACGCCAACGCGAACTTCGTGCGGGCGCTCGGCTACGACGACGTCGGGCAGATCCGCGGCAAGCACCACCGCATCTTCTGCGAGCCGAGCTACACGGCGTCCCGCGAGTACGAGCGCTTCTGGGACCGGCTCCGCTCGGGCGAGTACGTGAGCGACGAGTTCAGGCGGCTCGGGCGCGGCGGCCAGGAGGTGTGGATCCGCGCCACCTACAACCCCGTGTTCGCAGCGGACGGTCGGGTGGACCGGGTGGTCAAGGTCGCTGCCGACATCACGGAGGCCAAGCTCGACGACCTCGCCTACCGGGCCGAGATCCGTCGTCTCACGCAGCAGGTGTCCCAGGGCGACCTGCGGGCCCGCGCGAACCTCTCCGGTGCCCGTCCAGGTGTGGCCGCCGAGCTCCAGCCCTTCAGCGACCTCCTTCAGATCCTGACCACGCCGATGCTCCAGGCCTGCAGCGCCCTGAAGATGCTGGCCTCCGGTCACCTGCCGCCCCCGATGACGCTCGAGGTCCAGGGCGACCTCGCGGTGTTCCGGGACGCGGTGAACGAGCTGGTACGCTCGAGCGGCCAGATCATCGGCGTGGCCGAGGCCATCGCGGGCGGAGACCTCACCGCCGAGGTCGTTCCACGCTCCGACGAGGACGCCCTCCTCGGCGCCTTCGCGAAGATGGTGACCGACCTGCGGGACTTCGTGCGGCAGACGCGCGACTCGAGCCGCGAGGTCGCATCGAACGCGTCCGAGATGCAGAAGTCCACGCAGACGGTCGCGAGCACCAACCAGACCTCGGCCGCCTCCCTCGAGGAGATCAGCGCCACCATGGTGGAGCTCGCAGCGCAGACGCGCCACAACGCCGGGAACGCCCAGGAGGCCGTGGTGCTGGCCAAGGCCGCCCGGGACGCCGCGTCTGCAGGCGACACGCGGATGACCGACATGCTCGCGTCCATGGCCACCATCAACGAGTCGTCCAAGCAGATCTTCAACATCATCAAGGTCATCGACGACATCGCCTTCCAGACGAACCTCCTGGCCCTCAACGCGGCCGTGGAGGCCGCCCGGGCGGGCGCACACGGCAAGGGCTTCGCGGTCGTCGCGGAGGAGGTGCGCAACCTCGCCGCCCGGTCCGCGAAGGCGGCCCAGGAGACCGCCGGTCTCATCGCGGACTCCATGAAGAAGGTGGAGGCCGGCACCGCACTCGCCCGCGTCACCGCCGAGGGGTTCGTCGCCATCCGCAAGAGCGTCACGCAGGCCACCGACCTCGTGGAGGACATCGCGAGCTCGAGCGCCGAGCAGAGCGACGGCATCGAGCAGGTGAACGGGGGCCTCACGCGCCTCGAGGACATCGTGCAGCACAACGCCGCGGTGTCCGAGCAGATGGCCGCAGCGGCCAGCGAGCTCTCCAGCCAGGCCGACCGCATCCAGCGTCTGGTGAACCGGTACAAGGTGCCCACCGCGCGCCCGGCCGGCGTCCCGAGCCTCGACGGGCTCCCACCGGAGCTCGTGCAGCTCATCCAGTCCTACTTCGCCAGCTCCCAGCGCCCCCAACAGCGCCAGAACCCGTCGCCGCACGCCGGTGACCTGGCCCTCGTGAGCCTCGACGACGATGACTTCGGCCGCTTCTAAGGTCCTCTCGCCCCAGGTCTTCTCCGAGCTGCGGGCGCTGGTGGAGGGTCGCTACGGCATCCAGCTCGAGGGCAAGGAGGACATGGTCCAGAGTCGGATCGGTCCCCTGGCCCGGAAGAGCGGGCTCCCGGATGCCGACACCTACATCCGCCACACGCTCCAGCGGGGGTCGCCGGCCGAGCTGTCGGCCCTCGTGGACAGCCTGACCACCAACCACACGCACTTCCACCGCGAGGCCGAGCACTTCGACGTCCTGGCCCGCGAGGCCCTCCCGCCGCTCATCGACATGCGGCGCCGGACGGGCGACCTCGACATCCGGATGTGGTGCGCGGCCGCTTCGACCGGCCAGGAGCCCTACCAGCTCGCGATGATCCTGAACGAGACCCTCGGACCGGACGCCTCGCGCTGGCGGCGGGACCTCCTCGCCACCGACATCAGCGAGAACGCGCTCCAGAAGGCGCGGGAGGCCCGGTACAAGCCCGAAGACGTCGAGCGCATGCCGGAGCAGCGCACCCGCCGCTGGATGCGTCGCGAGGGCGACCGCTACACGGTGGTCCCCGAGCTCCAGCAGCAGGTCGTCTACCGGCGGCTCAACCTGCTCCGGCCGTCCTACCCGTTCAAGCAGCCCATGGACATCGTGTTCGTGCGGAACGTCATGATCTACTTCGACCTCCCCACGCGGCTCGACATCGTGCGGAAGATGCACCGGGTGGTCGCACCGGGTGGCTGGTTGTTCATCAGCCTCTCGGAGACACTGCCGCACGAGCGGGACGGACTGTTCCGCTTCGTTCGACCTGGCGTCTACCGGCGGTGAGCCCGGACGTGCGATAGCGGCCGCCGGAGAGGTCGCGTGGGCAAGGAACCCGTCCCGGATGCCTGGGAGCAACGCTGCATCGAGCAGGAGCGGTGGTTCGGGATGGCCGCCGCGGTGGTCGGCGTCGTCTCCCAACCCCTCTGGCTCTGGCTCGACCACTTCGTCGAGCCCGAACACACCGTGCGGTGTGCGGTCTCGCGGGGCCTCGTCGCCTTCGCCTGCCTCGTCTACCTCACCCCTCTCGTCCCCACCGGTACGCTACGGCAGGTGCGCGTCACCACCCTCGCGACCTGGGCCATCGCGGCGCTCTTCGTCGGCGTGACGGTGCCGGGCGCAGGTGACGCCTACGCGATGTACGTGGTGAGCTACTCGCTCCTGCCGTGGGCGGCCGCCGTGTCCCTGAGCCTGCCCCTGCCCTGGGCCGTGTCCCTGATGGCCATCGTGCTCTCCGGGTTCGCCCTCCCCCACGCCCTGCTCGGCGGTCCGCCCGTGGCCGACGCGGTCGCGGGACAGGTGTACATGGTCACCGCCGCGGCACTGGGGGCGACGTCGATCACCCTGCGCCACAGGGCCCTGCGCACGGCCTTCCTCACGGACCGCGAGCTCCAGCGCTCCGAGCGGGAGGTCGCCGCCAGCCAGCTCGCCCTGATCGAGCAGCAGGCGCTCCACGACGCCCGGAACCACTTCCTGGAGCGCATGAGCCACGAGCTTCGAACCCCGCTGAACGCCATCCTCGGCTACACCGAGATGGTGCGGGAGGAGTGTGTGGACGCCGGGATGGACGCCAGCGTCGAGGACCTCGACCGTGTTGCGGCCAGCGGGAACACGCTCCTCGCGCTCATCGCCGACATCCTCGACCTCACCGCGCTGGAGACCGGCAACGTGCGCTTCGTCATCGAGGACGTCGACCTCGAGGCGCTCCTCCGGAGCTGCGTGGCCGAGGTCGCGCCGGCCGCGGCACGCAAGGGTCTTCCGATCACCGTGGAGGCCGGAGATCTGGGCACGGTGGCTTGCGACCCCACCCGCGTGCGCCAGGCCCTGCTCGCGCTCCTCACCAATGCCGTGAAGTTCACGGCCACCGGGAACATCGTGGTGCGGGCTGCCCGACGGGACCCCGGAGCCACCATCGACGTCGAGGACACCGGGCCTGGCGTTCCGCAGGACCTCGCCGAGCGCATCTTCGAGTCGTTCGTGCAGGCCGACAGCCGCACCACGCGACAGGCGGCCGGCGCCGGCGTCGGCCTCACGGTGGCGCGCGAGATGGTGCGGCGGATGGGGGGCGAGGTGAGCTACCGTCCACGGGACGGCGGGGGGAGCACCTTCTGCCTGGAGATCCGATGACCTCCTTCGTCCGCTACAGCCTCCGCACGCTCGACGTTCCCGCTGCTCGCGCGTTCTACCTGGACACTCTGGGCCTCGACATCCCGTCGGGGCCTGCTGCCGGACCCCTCGAGGTCTGGCCTCTGCACGAGCGGGCCCGCGCCGCCGGCATCCCGGCCCACTGGCTGGGCCAGATCCACGTCGACGACCCCGAAGCCGTGCGGGATGCCGTGGTCGCGGCGGGAGGCATGGCCCTCGGTCCGCTGGTGGACGGGCCCCACGGACGGTACGCGACCGTGCGAGACCCCTGGGGCGCCGTGTTCGCCGCCAGCACCGCAACGGTTCCCGAGGGTCCTTCCCCGGTGGTCTGGCGTCACCTGCACACCCGCGACCCCCACGCGGCACGGGCTCTCTACGGCCGTCTCTTCGGTTGGGGAACCGAGGACGGGCTCTCCTCCGCGCCGGGCGCCGACCGAATGGGGAGCGTGTCGGGTCTCCTTCCGGGGGCCCACCCGCACTGGGCGTTCCTGTTCGCGGTCGACGACGTGGAGGCCACGTGCGCCAGCATCCGGGCAGCGGGCGGGGTGGCCCTCGAGCCGACGCCAGCGGGAGATCGGAGGGCAGCGGGGTGCGAGGACCCCCAGGGAGCGGCGTTCGGAATCGTAGGTGCCTGACGACCCCACCTGCGTCTTCTGCGCCATCCTCGCCGGGCGCGCACCCGCCAGCGTCGTGTACCAGGACGACCGCTGCACGGCCTTCCTCGACATCCGGCCCCTCGTGCGGGGCCATCTCCTCGTGGTCCCGAACCGGCACGCGCCGGGACTCGCGGATCTGCAGGACGGCGGGCACCTGTTCGAGGTCGCCCGCCGGTTGGCGGGAGCTCTCCGCGCAGCGGAGGGAGTGAGGTGCGACGGCGTGAACCTCCTGCTCGCCGACGGGGACGTAGCGGGTCAGGAGGTCCCGCACGTCCATCTGCACGTCCTGCCCAGGTACGAGGGCGATGGATTCCGCTGGTCGCACGGCCCCCTGGATCCTCCCACGCGCGACGAGCTCGACCGGTCGGCCGCCGGGATCCGGGCGCACCTCGCCGAGGCTGTTCCCGGGTGGCTCGGCACGTACTGGGAGCAGGGCTTCGAGGGGTATGCCCTCCTGGTGTTCCAGCCCGCGAGCGCGACCCGTCCCGACGGCGGCTGGGCGCTGGACGGGATGCACGAGCTCACCGCGGGCGACCATCTCACCGTCTGGAACCCGGACGGCAGCATCGCTCTCGACGGCGAGCTCCGGATGCGGCGGCGCGGGCTCTTCGGGCGGCGAAGGCTCCATGGGCCCGACGGGATCGGGCCCGACGACCTCATCGAGCTCTGCAGGCACCAGCCCCCGCTGCGCGCCTCGCTGGTCAGGGCTCGCTGACGCCGGCGCCAGGCTCGTGGCCCCGGGACGCCATCATGGCTATCTTCATGTACGAGGTGTACAGATGAAGTGGTCCACGGCGGAGGCCCGAGACAATCTCTCCCGCGTGATCCACGAGGCGGACAAGGAGCCCCAGGTCATCACCAGCCGGGGGCGGCCCATCGCTGTGGTGATCGACGTCGGCGAGTACGAGGCGTTCCGGCGTTGGCGGGACAGTCGACCCTCGGCGTCCCTGGCCGAGACACTCGACGAGCTCGCGCGCGTATGCAGGGAGGAGGACTACGAGCTGGTCGTCCCGTCTCGGAGGGACAGGCCGAACCCCATGGCCGAGGGAGTCGATGAGCCTGGTTGACACGAACGTCCTGGCGGAGCTCGTGCGTCCCGACCCCGACCCTGGCGTCACACGATGGGTTCGCGAGCAACGCGGGCTCTTCGTGAGCGTCGTCACCGTCGAGGAGATCGCGTACGGGCTCGCGTGGCGGCCCAAGCCGCGCATCGCCACGGTGCTCACGCGTCTTCTGAAGGATCACTGCACCGTCCTCCCCGTGACCCAGGAGATCGCCGCCCGCGCCGGTGAGCTGCGTGGACGTCTCCAGGCCTCGGGACACACGCGGAGCCAGGCCGACATGCTCATCGCCGCGACCGCCCTGACGCATGGGTACGCGGTCGTCACCAGGAACGAGGAGGACTTCCGGGGATGCAGCGTCGAGGTGGTGAACCCGTTCCAGCGCTGAGCGTAAGGGAGCGGGGTGCACGTCCGGGGCGTTAGTGTGCGGGCGGAGGTCGCGATGTCCCGAGTCCTGTCCCTGGTCCTGCTCTCCGCCTGTGGGGAGCCGCCCCTCGTCGCGCCCGACTCCCAACCGGTCGACGCGAGCGCGCGCCGTCCGGCGCCCGCAGTGGCACCCGCGCCCGCACCCGTCGCACAGAAGGCCGGCACGCCTGGTGGAAGGGTCGAGCAGACCATGGACAGCGGTGGCTACACCTACGCGCTCCTCGGTGGTTGCGGGACCCCGACCTGGGTCGCCGGCCCCCAGACGGCCCTCGCGGTCGGCGACTCGATCGGGAT
This sequence comes from Alphaproteobacteria bacterium, assembly GCA_020632885.1. Taxonomy (GTDB): domain Bacteria; phylum Myxococcota_A; class UBA796; order UBA796; genus JACKEQ01. The sequence continues at coordinate 303,772 of JACKEQ010000003.1, forward strand.
CGAGGGCATGATGCGCATGGACGGCTTCCACAGCCCCAAGCTCGATCGCACGTTCGACTCGATCCTCTTCACCCGCGCCATGACGGTGACCTCCGAGCCCGTCGACTGCAGCCAGCTGGCCTCCGGCGCGGACGTGCCTGCCGATCCCCACGCCGGATCGGCCGATCCGCACGCCACGCCCGCCGATCCGCACGCCGCCGTGGCGGCCCCGCAGGCCACCGGGGGTGCCCGGGAGGGTCGAGTGCTCGAGACCATGGAGTCCGGGGGCTACCGCTACGCCCGCGTGGACTTCTGTGGCACCGAGTCCTGGGTGGCTGGCCCCGCCGTCCCCCTCGAGGTCGGGCAGACCGTGTCCGCCGCGACCGGCATGACGATGCACGACTTCCACAGCTCCACGCTGGACCGTACGTTCGCCGCCATCGACTTCGTCGGGGGGCTCTCGGTGGGTGCGGGCGAGCCCCGCTGCAACTGAACATGGAGGGTGTCCGGGCGACGCTGGACGCGCAGGTCGCCGCCTGGAATGCCGGTGATCTGAAGGGCTACCTGGAGCACGTCCACCCGGACGTCCAGTACGTGACATCCCGGGGTCCGCTCCGGGGTCTCGCCTCGCTGGCAGACCACTACCGACAGGACGGTGCACCGTACGGGAGCCTCTCGGTCGAGCCCGTCGACGTCCATCTGGCGGGCGACGTCGCCACGGTGGTGCTCCGCTTCCAGCTCGACGGTGATGGGCTCCGGGCGGGGTGGGCGCTCGTCACGTTCGTGTGGGAGGGCGGGCGCTGGCTCCTCTTCCGCGATGCGACCCTCCGCGGGGCGTGAGGTAGGTTGGGGTATGGACTTCGACGCGGGCTACAGCAAGACCCCGCTGCACCGGAAGCTCGGGTGCAGGCCGGATGTACCGGTCCACGTGCTCGGAGGTCCCCCGGGCTTCGCGGAACACCTGCGGGGAGCGGGCTTCGAGGTGGTCGAGGCCGTGGGTGTGGAGGACGTGCCGTCGGGCGCGCGCCACGTGCATGTCTTCGGGACCACGGAGGCGGTCGTCACCCCCAACCTGCGCGCGCTGGCGGACCGGATCGCCCGCGACGGCCAGATCTGGCTCTCGTGGCCCAAGAAGGCGAGTGGCGTGCCGTGCGACATCCCGAAGGACCTGCTGCACCGCGCGGACGCCTTCGGCGACCTCGTGGACGTCAAGGTCTGCGCGGTGGACGCCACCTGGAGCGGCCTGAAGTACGTCATCCGCAAGGAACGTCGATAGCACGGGCGTGCACGACAGGGGCCCGTGTGACAGTCTGGTCGCAGGAGGTGCCCTTGCTCACACGACGCGCCCTGCTCCAGCTCGCGGCTGCTGCGGTCCCCGGCCTGCTGGTCGGGTGTGGTGCCGGCTTCGACCCCGACGCGGTCCCCGAGAGCATCACGCGCTTCCCCCGGACGCCGATGTCGGGCGACGTCACGTCCACCCGGGCGGTGCTCACCTTCCACGTCGCCGACGACACGCCCGTCGTCCTCCGGGTCTGGACGGGCGAAGAGGTGGTGCTCGACAGCGCGATCGAGCCCAACGGGGACGGCTTCCACAAGGTCATGGTGGACGACCTCGTGCCCGGCACCGAGTACCACTACGCGGTCTTCTCCGGGAAGCCGCGACGGTTCGAGGAGCGCAGCCTGATCGGGCGGTTCCGGACCTGGCCCTCCGAAGACACCCGTGAGCCCGTGTCCATCGCGCTGCTGGCCTGTGTCGGCCAGGGCACCATCCTGCCGGACTACTACTACCCCGAGGGCATGCCGGTCCCCACCACCGAGCCCATCCAGTGGGAGGTCTTCACCCACGCCCGGGAGCACGACCTCGACGCCATCGTGCACCTCGGCGACCAGGCGTACCTCGACTACGTCTGGGAGCTCCAGGACGGCACCGTGGAGGCCTACCTGAACGCCTGGGGTGCCTTCCATGGTGGCGGGTACCGCGACGTCTACCCTCTGGCCCCTCTCTACGCGACGTGGGACGACCACGAGGCGACCGACAACTCGGACTTCGACCCCTGGGACACCACGCCGGAGATCGACGCGAAGGTCGCCAACGCGCAGGAGGCCTGGTACCGGGTGATGCCGATCGACGCGATGACCCCGTCGGAAGCGCCCGTCTGGCGTAGCTTCCGCTTCGGTGGCACCGTGGAGCTCGTGCTCCTCGACTGTCGGTACGAGCTCCAGGAAGACCACCTGATGAGCACGGCGCAGCTGGACTTCCTGCTCGACCGCATCGAGAGCAGCCCCTGCCGGTTCGTGTGCGTGGCCACGCCGCGTCCGTTCGCGAACATCACGAGTGACCCCGCGCTGGCGGCCGACAACCAGGACCGCTGGGAGGCCTACACGGCAGACCGCGGGCGCGTGACGGCCCTGCTGGACGCCCTGGATGCCCGCCACGTCGTCTTCGTCGCCGGCGACCTGCACATGAACTACCTGGGTCGCGTCAGCCTCGAGGGCGACGCACCGTCCCAGGACGCCTGGGAGGTCTGCGTCACCTCGGGCAACGTGAACCCGCTGGCCGGGGGTCTGTCGCGTGAGCAGTTCGAGCTCGTGGACACGAGACCCCACCTGCCCATCCTCACCTTCGACCCCGATGCGGGCACCATCCACGTGGCGTTCTACGCCCGGGACGGCTCACTGACCTTCGAGCGCACCCTCGACGACGTCTGACCGGGAGGCCGGGCTCATCCACCTGGACGGCGAGCGACGAGCCGGTTTCGCGTGGACTTCGTCAGCGTCCATCCCGCGGTCGTCACGGCCTCGCGCAGCACCGCCATCCCCTTGGGGCCCTCCGCGACGAGCAGCCGGCCGCCGGGGGTGACGGCCTGCATGGCGGTGGCGAGCACGGGGAGACGGTCTTCCGGGTCGAGCATGTGGAGGACGCGGTCGAGCACGACGATGTCGAAGGTCGTCTCGGGTCGGTAGGTGCGGATGTCGCAGACCACGCCATGCACGTCGAGATGCTCGGAGCGAGCGGTCGCGAGCATCTGCTCGACGCCCACCGAGGACACGTCGACGCCCACGACGCGGTGCCCTGCCCGCGCGAACATCAGGGCGTCCCTCCCCTGCCCGCAGCCCAGGTCCAGGACCGAGCCCGGAGGCGCCTCCGTGAAGGGCTCGCCACACGCGGAGGGGTCATCGCGGTAGTGCTGGTCGTACGTCACGCCTGGCATGTCGAAGCCATAGCACGTCCCCTACGTACGACCCGTTCCCCGTCGCCCCCCGCTCTCCCAGGGCGGCGAGAAGCTCCTCGGCCTTCGGTCTCCATCCCGAGGTCAACGCGCGACGGGGTCGATCCGGTAGACATCCATGGACCGGCCGTCGGCATCGCCGAGAAGGCGACCGAACATGGTGTCCCCGATGGGCGTGGGCCTCGACTGATCGCGCTCGCCACACGTGCCCTCCACGACCACAGGAGGGAGAGATGAATCCAGAGTCGGGACCAGGGCCATGCGCCCGGCGCTCGTTCTATGGGATTGCTCGACCAGGAGGTACGGCCCGAGGACGCCGAGGGGTCGAACCGTGGCCTCCAGATCCCCGTTGCCGAGAATCTGCGTGTACTCCCCGTCCGCCGATACCGTCCCGTACCGCCAGCCGAGCACGGTCCGCACCTGTTCGGCCGGTTCGACGACGTAGAAGGCGTAGTGGATCAGGGGCTCGGCCGACAGGGCGAACAGGGACTCCGCCAGCTCTCCCGCTCCGAGACCGAGGTCGACCTCCGTCGTGGCGCCCGTCTGACGGTCCACCACCACTGGGGGTGCATCAGAGTAGGATGTGTGGCCGCTGAACACCACCTGGCGGGTTAGCGTCGCCACGCTGCTCGGATAGCGCCAGGTCGTGTCGAGCGATTCCAGCAACCCACCCTGGTCGTCGAACACCATCGGCGGTAATCCGTCTGCCGGATGTGGAAGGTGTACCACTTCACCCGCTCGGCCTCCGACGGTCCCGACGGGCACGGGAATCGTGATGGACCTCGCGCCCGCGCCGTCGACGAACGTGATGCGGGTGCTCTCGGGGGATGCGATAGACACGACGCCAGCCTGCAGTCCGAAGCCGGCGACATCCATCGAGCTGTCCACGCCCAGCGGAATTCGAGCCGCCCGCACGGCGGCGCTGCGCCCCACTTCTTCCAGCTGGAGGCGGTCCCACAGCATCCCGACCCACCGAGCGCGCACCTCCGACTGTGGGTCACACGGATCGGGTACACGATCGAACCATTGGACCACCGGACCTGATTCGCACACCGCCTGGAACGCCTCGTAGTTCGCCTCTTCGCCCCACGCGCTGGCCTGCTCCTCCCATATTCGACCGCACGCCACGGTCATGGCGACGTCGAAGGTGGCCTCGGATGGCCCGCCGGCGCAGATGAGGGAGGATGCTGCGACCGCGCCTTCGGCCCGCCGGAACTCGGCCGAGTCGTTCGGCATGTCCATGGCGACAACGCAGGTGTTTGGCGTCGCTCGACATCCCTGCAGGACCAGCCCAAGTGCGATCACCGTCAAGCCGCTCTCCTCGCGGTGCCCCACCGTCGACCGACCGGCCGGGCCCACCCATCATGGGGGTATGGCGGCGCGCCGCCACGGACCATGGGCACCATGACGGGAGCCAGAGCTCGCAGGACAGCGCATCCGTGAGCGCACGAAGCACCGTGACCTCGGGCCACGGTGGAACCTCCCCTGTGAACAAGCGGAAGTCGCCTGCCCCGTATCGCAGCGATTCCACGCGCAGTGGCGTCGCGGTACCCGAGGCGCTGTACACGTTGATGTCGAGCATCCAGCCCTGGGTGTCCCCATCCCAGCGCCCCTCGATGACGGCCACCTCGGCGAGAGCGCGGCACCTGGCTGCGAGCCGGTCGACCTCGACGGAAACGTCGACAGCCGTGTGGGCCTTCCCATCATCGGGCCGAACCCCACGCACACGGACGCTCATGCGCCCCCACGGCCCAGGAGCGAGAGGCTGGCGCGGATGTCCGCGAGGAGCTGCTGCCGCTCGACCCGCTCCGGCTCCCCGAAGTCGTCGTAGGGCGCGAAGTCGTCCAGGCGATCGACCGCCTCCTCGAAGTGCGAGGGGTAGAAGGCCCAGCCCTCGAGGCCTGCCCAGCCGTCCACGATCTCGAACGCGTCACCTCGCCGGAGGCACCGGAGCCACCCCGAGTGCTGGTCGGAGAAGTCGTGCGGCAACCACGCCACCTCGCCGTCCGCGCAGGTCTCGACGGCCGCCAGCCATCCCAGCAGCATGGCCCGAACCGACCCGCCGGCATCCGGCTCCTGGTCGGCTGGGTGATCCAGCGCGAAGTAGTAGCTGTCGTTCCGGTCGGCCCAGGTGCCCACGCGCAGGATGAGGTCGCGGTGCTCGGTCCCGTTGGGTTCGTACACCAGGCTCACCGTGGCCGATGGCGGTGGGCTGCGTCGATGCGCGTGGACCAGCGCGAGCCGCTCGGGGTTCGGCCAGAACACCCGGCAGCGTGGACAATAGGGGTAGGAGCTTCCCCTCCACTCGCGTCCGGAGAGCTCCGAGTCGCAGTTGCCGCAGGTCGCCATGAACATCCCGTACCAGCAGTGCGCCACGGTTCACGGCCACCACCGACCCTCGGAGGATACCGCGAAATACTCGGGAGGCCTCGCGGCGGGTCAGGCGCACGTTCGACAGCTCATCGTCGAGCTTGCATGAATCGAAGGGAGTGGCGGCAGGCCGCCACGGACCATAGGCACCCACATGGGAGAGACCGAGCGAGAGCGCATCGGAGCCGATCGTCGCGCAGTCCGAGATGCCTTCGGAGCTGATCTGTGGGACGAGGTGTCCAACATCCTGTTCGAGCACGACCCCATCGGCATCAACTTCGGCAGGAACACCGACGAGTACGAGCCAGAGGTGCAGACGATCCTGCCCCGGCTGGTCGCGTGTGCCACACCCGAAGAAGCCCAGCGCGTCATCTTCGAGGAGTTCGAGAAGTGGTTCGGCGTTGGGCACGCTGGACCTATCGAACGCTACGACCGGCTGGCGCGCCGGGTCTGGGATGTGTGGACAGAGCACCACGGTAGCCCCTGACGGGGGTGGCCTGTCGCAGGGGGTCGAGTAGACGACCGCATGGCCGTCCGCACCGCGAGCATCGAAGTGTTGATCTCCGGGACCAGGAACCACTGGTCGCTGGCACCCTTCGAGGGCGGGAAGGACGGCCGCAGGAGCGAGGTGGACTTGGTGTTCGAGGGTGTCTGCGTCCGGATGGAACGTCCCTGGCCAGAACGACGTGAAGCTGCTCCAGGAGCTGGACGCCCAGGTACAGGCTGCTACGACACCTCAGGTGCTGGCGGAGAAAGCACGTCGCGATCATCGCCTCTGCTGGGGGGAGCGCACATTGTTCCTGGGCCGACACCAACCCTTGTCTCACGATCGCCTACGAGGACAGAGGAGCGAGAGGCCACTTCTACGGCTACGGACAGGCCGGCCTCGAAGCCGCGACGCAGTTGTGGATCCGGAAAGTCTGGCCGCTGAGGATCCGGAAACTCTGGCCGGTTCCCTACCGGCCGCCCCACCTGGGTCTGGGTAGCCGGCAGGTCCTACCCGAGGCCCAGCCAGGTGATTCCCGTCATGACCAGAGCCAACATCCACCTGCTTGCCGAGAACGAGCATACGCAGCAAGACATCGCGGACCGATTGAAGGTCGGAGAACGGTCCGTGCGTCGCATCCTCACCGAGCCCTGCCCCACGCCGGACGAGGTGCGTGCCGATCGGCGGGCCGCGGGCCCCAAGCAGGGCCGCCCGACCAAGGCCGCCCCTGAGCTCATCGAGCGCATCCGGAAGCTGCTCGTGGAGGAGCCAAGCATCCCCGCGACGGAGGTGTACCGGCGCGCCGTGGGCTGGGGCTACGCGGGCAAGCGCAGCGCCATGAGCGAGCTGGTCCGCCGGCTCCGGCCGGAGAAGAAGCCCGACCTGGTCGTCAGGTTCGAGGGTTTGCCTGGCGAGTACGGCCAGTTCGACTTCGGTGAAGCGACGCTGACGTACGCAGATGGGCGGCACGAGCGACTTCACTTCTTCGCGTCGCGCCTGAAGTTCTCGCGTCTCCTGCATGTCGTCGTGACGCCGAATCAGAAGGCGGAGACCGTGGTCCGCTCCCTGGTCGCCACCTTCGAGCAGTGGCGCGGGGCGCCGCGGGAGTGGGTGTTCGACAACCCGCGTACGATCCGCATCTCCCTGCCCGGCGTCGAGCCGCCGGTGCCCCACACCCACCTGCGGGACCTGCTCGCCGAGGTCGGCGGGATCCCCACCTTCTGCTTGCCGCGGAAGGGCAACCAGAAGGGCTCCGTCGAGAATCTGGTGGGCTTCGTGAAGGGCGACTTCTTCTTCGCCCGGAAGTTCCGCGATCGCGAGGACGTCCTCGTCCAGCTCGCCGAGTGGCTCCACGAGACCAACCACATTCGCCCGTGCCGAGCCACCGGTGAGGTGCCGGCCGTCAGGTACGAGCGTGAGCGCGAGCTGCTACGGCCGGTGCCGGACTCTGTCTGCGCGGCCAGGTACACGATCCGCGAGCAGCGGGTCGTGTCGGCGAGCGCGCTCATCCATCATGAGGGCACGCCATACGCGGTCCACCCTCGGGCCGTGGGGCACACGGTTGACCTGCGTATCGGGCTCGACTTCCTCGAAGTCGTCGACGCCGGCCACGTCGTGGCGCGGCACGCGCGCCGCGACAAACGCGGTGGTGTGGTTCGTTCTCGAGAAGACCGTGAGGCCACCCTGGCGGTTCTGGGCGGCCGGCAGACCGGGTTCTTCAAGCGGGAGTGCCTCCGAGAGCTGGGCGAGGCTGCCGAGGACTTCCTCACGCGCCTCATCTACGCCGGGCCGCCGGAGGCCTGGCACGAGCCCGTGGCGGCCCTGTTCGAGCTCCTGCAGGAGCACGGCGGCGAGCGCGTGCTCGCCGCCCTCGGGGCGTCCCTCACGCGAAACGACATCTCCGTACGCGGGGTTCGGCGCGCGCTCGGTGTGGAGGCCGCATGAACCGCGAAGACATCGACATCGACGCCCTCCTTCGCCGCCTCCACCTGCCCACCGTGAGGCGACTGCTTCCCGAGCTCGAGACCCGAGCTGCTGTGGAAGGGTGGTCTCATCGGGACTTCGTTGCCGTGCTGATCGCCGAAGAGGTCGCACACCGGAACGGCACGCGGGTCGCGAAGGCCGTGCGCAAAGCTCAATTTCCGTTCGTCCGGACGATCGAGGACTTCGACTTCGTCTTCCAATCCAGCCTGCGCCGTCAGGCGCTCGGGCCCTTCCTTGGACCTGAGCTGGTCACCGAGGGACGCAACCTCGTCCTGTCCGGAAAGCCCGGCCGCGGCAAGACGCACATCGCGATCTCCGTCGCCTACCGTGCCATCCAGAACGGGCACGACGCCCGCTTCATCAGCGCTGCCGACCTCATCGACACACTGAGCGCTGCCGCGAAAGAGGGTCGACTGCGGGACGCCACGGCGGAGTTCGTCGCGCCCCACGTCCTCGTCATCGACGAGGTCGGCTACCTGCACCACGCCGACGACGCGGCCAACGTGCTCTTCGGGGTCGTCGACCAGCGCTACCTCCGAAAGCGGCCCATCATCCTGACGACGAACAAGCGCCTGTCGGCCTGGGGCACGGTTCTCCACGACCCCGACCTCGCCGAAGTCATCCTCGACCGCATCCTCGAGCGCGGCGTGCACCTCGCACTCGGCGGACCCTCGTGGAGACGACGTCACCTTCCGGAAAGCATCGAGGCCGAGCTTCGGGAGGCGCCCGAAACCTCGGTCTGAATCCGGAATCGACCCGGCGTCGGCTGACCGGGCCCAAAGACCAGGGGGCGAAGCACCTTGTGCTTCGCCCCCATGAAAAGCAAGGAACGCGGCGTCGCGGCGGAGTCGAGCATGGCCGGGTCCCCTGCACGAGGGGCGTCAGGGAGCCGGAACGGCGCTCTGACGGCGCGAGGAAGGGGTGGCCGCCTGACGCCGACGAGACGACGCGTTGCGTCACCCCGGCACACACGTCCTGCTACACTATGCCGAGCGGCCAGAGTTTCCGGATCTTCCCGGCCAGACGGCACCCACGCAGTGCTTCCAGAGCATCTGTCTGGAGTGGGTCGTTCTGCTGAGTGCGCCGTCCCCGACAGAAGCCGAGGTTGCGCTGCGCCGCGACGGGTGACACTCCACCCATTCGCGGTCCGCCGGGAGCGCACTGGCGTCTCTCTCCGCGAAGCACGGCACATCCTCGGGAGGCATAGGGAGATGCTGGCCAGGCTCGATGGAGGAGGTGGTGATGCTATGATGATGATGGCGGTGGCCCACGCCATCGACCCCACTCTTCTGCGGCGGTGAAGGAGCGATGCAGAACAGCCAGTTGGTGGTGCTAATACTACGGGATGATGGGGCCATCAGCCCGCAGTCGTCGAGGAGGTGCTGAAGGGGGCTGGGTGGCATCGCACAGGGGCGATCTGGTGTGGTTGGGAGCGAAGCATCGGGTTTGGGCGCAGGAGTCGATACCTGGTCTGGAGCGCTCGATCGAGACCACGCCTACTCCCCCAACAGGTAGTCCGCTGCCCGGAGGTGACAGGGACCTCTCTGTCTTCAGAAGCACCCTTGCAGGCGACGTGTACAACTACGAAATGTCCTGCACATCGCCACCGTCGCCGCTGCAGACACGGGCCTTCAGTGACTTCTGCACGACGACCACGTTCGCCGGGCCATCCAAATCCACTGAAGCGGCGACCAAGCCCCGAGACCATCGCCTGAGCGCCAGACGTCCCATCGAGCAGACCGGAGTGCCGAGCAGTGCTCCGGTACCCCCTCAGCTTCGGCGAGATTTGCTCGTTGCCGCCTGGGCCATCGATAGACCCGCAACTGCTTCGGCATGCCCGCAGGAGGTCTGCCGCTGCGGCCCGTGGAGGGCCAGCAGCGTCGGCCACCCGATCCCGACGCCAGCCTGGTGAACGCTACGAACAAGGAGGCATGGCGGCGGACTATGGAATCGAACCCACCGAACGGAAGCCTCTGACCCGTCCGACCTCGGTTTTGGAAGACCGGGCCTGCACATATCGGCGGAAGCCGCCGCCGGCCCTGTAACCGCGTCATCAGGCCCGCACGAACCAGCTCAGTACCGTGCCTCAGCAACCCTCCGGGACCAGCGCGGCGCGTCCGGCCACCACCTGTTACGCGCATCGCGCGTCCGCGTGATCCGCTGCACGTGCACCGTCGAAGCGTCGCGGACCCCAGATCCCGCTCGAACGTGCCTGCCCGTCGTCGTACTCCACCGAGAGCACCCAGGTGCGCCCAGACCCGCGTGGGTGTGCCCGGGGACCTCAGGCCCGCGCCAGGCAGAGCCCACCGGCATGTCGCCGTGCACGATCGGTACTCGACCTGGGCGAGCCCGATCAGGAAGCCACGGCAGCGCGTCATCGGCGAGGTACCGCCGCACCGGCATCGGGAGACCGTCCGGGTGCGGTGCCAACGGCTCGCGGGGCATCCTGCACGTCGAGCTGCTTTCGTGAGCGTCCAGCGCCCCTGACCCCACCGGCACACCCGCGTCCTTCTCGGCCAGACTGCGGGGCCGCCGCCTCGAGATCCGCGATGTGCGCCTGACACGACGGAGCACAGCGTGGCGTGAGCGGCTACCAGCAGATCCAGGGCCTCTGTCCCGACCCCACGTAGGCGCGAGGACCCTTCCGGCGGGTGGTGCGAAGGGCTCACGACACGTCCTCCAGACGCGTGCGGAGCCTCGCCATCGCCAGACGCACGCGACTCTTCACCGTACCGAGCGGCGTCGCCGTGTGCTCGGCGATCTCGGCGAGCGTGCGCCCGCCGAAGTACGCATACGGAGGACGTCCGCCTGCTCCGGCGGGAGTCGCCCAGCGCAGATCGCACCTGGAAGCCCTCCGTGAGCGGTCCGCCCGCTCGTCCGGACGGGGCGCGGGGTCCTCCACCAGCGCGGGGTCGTCCGCCTCCACCACAGCCCGCCGCCGTCGCAGGTGGTCCGTGTGCGCGTTGCGCGCCACCGTGAAGATCCAGGCTGCCGCATCTCCCCGCTCGGGTCGTACTGGTACGCCAGACCCGCAGGAACACGTCCTGCGTGAGCTCCTCGGCCAGCGTCGGGTCACCCCGCCTGGCCGCGAGCAACCACGCCTTCTTATCTTAAATGGGCCCATCCAGGCGAACAGGACGCGCGAACGCCTCCCCTGTCCGCGCGCGGTCGCGCACGGCACGAGCCAGTCCGGGGTCGGATCCACCCCCACGTGTAGCAACACACACCCGGTTGCCGCCAGGACCCCCAGATTCCAGCCATGGATGTCGCTCGCGATGGGTCCGTGACCGGGAGCACGCGCTCCTCCGTCGACCTGTACGCGCCCGCTCCACCCGCGATCACCGACGACCTCGCCGACGATCGCGATCCCCGCACAACCGCAATCCGTACGCTATTGTACGGATGTGGTCAGGCGGTGCGACCAGGGACCCACGGAGGCCGCGGGGCTGATGGCGGTGGCCTCGGAGCCACGTGCGACACGGACGTCGCCTGAGGCTCTGGAGGCCTGCGGCCTGAAGAGGCGGAGCGGGCGTCTACACCCTCGCGAGTGACTGGTTCTTCGAGCTCACCGCGAGCCCTCGCCCAGACGTCGCGTGCCTGGAGGGCACCGTCACACCCACCATGGCAGCTCATCTACTGGCCTTCGGGCTGCGCGCCTACCTCGGACGGCAGAGGGCGACACCCGCGCGGCTCTCTTCGCTCTGCCAGGCCTTTCGCTGACCCCGGCTACGTCTTCCGTTCTGGCTCCTGCCCGAGCAGCACGCGCTCCGGTTAGCTCTACGCGGAGTCGGAGCCTGACCCGCCGTCCTGCTGGTGCTCCCACCCCGGCGAAGGAAGCTCTGGTTCATGGACGGCGTGGCGTCCACCGAGCGGCCCGGCCCGCTCCGACCCTCGCAGGTGCTCGATGATGGTGGTGCAGGGCGTCCGCGGCTGCGCCACCGACGCGATGCCCCCACCCCACGCGTCCGGTGCTCCTGCCGTTGGTGGGCAATCTGCGCGCCTTCCGCACGGTGCTCCTGACGACCTCGTGGCTCTCCGCGGCTGTCGCCGTTTAAGTACCTACGGCGTGGCCGGCCTGGCGAACGCGCGGTTCCAGGCGCTCTCTGACCGCGACACCCTGCTCGGCTCGCGGCGCCCAGCGGCGAACAGCATGGTGGGCACGTCTGCAGGCCTGCGTGTCGTCACCACGTTCACGGCGCCCTCCCCGGTCGGACGGCTTTGATGGACCGCATCGACCGCCACATCGTGGAGGGCGCTCGGCGAGGGCGCGATGTGGCCGCGGGTCCTGCGGGTCCGGCATGCCGACCTCGGCACCCCCGACGCCTGAAGCTCCTCACGCTCTCCGCGGAGCTCGCGGGCGACCGGTTCCTCCAGGAAGCCCGGATCCAGGCGGCTCTGCCACCCGAACGTCAAAATGGTGTCACGGACTTCGTCTGCGCCGATGGGCCTGTCGACGTGATGGAGCTCGTGGAGGCGTGACGCTCGCGCGAGCGACGGGGTGCACCGCTCACCGTGCCCGCAACGACGCGCGACAGCGGCGGCCCTGTTCGACGGCATCGAGGCCGCCCACCAGCTTCGGCTCAGTACTGCGACCTCAAGCCTGAGAACGTGATGATGCAGACGCCGCTGTCGGGGCTGGTCCTCGCATCATGGACTTCTGGCTCGCGAAGGCCGCTGACGCGATGCGCGTCGGACGCGCCACCCGTCCTGCACCATCATGGGCACCCCACAGTTCATGGCCCCTCGAGTTATACCGGGACGCCTTCCGCCGTCGAGGCCGCGCAGACCTCTACAGCCTGGCGCCATCCTCTACGAGCTGGTGTCGGGCCGGCCCGCCATCGCGAGCGGCGACCTGCCCAATGATGCGCTGCTGCCTCCAGGGCGAGGCACATCCCGCTCGGCGAGCTCGCACCGAAAGCCTCCCCGCTGACGGACGCCGTCGAAGGGCCCCCTGCGCTCGACCCGGGCGCGACCGCCCCGCCCGACATCGCGATCTTCCTGCACCCTCTGGGGAACACCGGGTCCCCACCCCTGAGGCCGGGCGCCTGCGGAGATCAGCGCTGCGGAACCTGCCGGAGGAGGACGACGACGACGAGGACGAGGACGCCGAGGGGACGACGGGATGCCTGAGGAAGAAGACGACGTCGAGGCTGCCCTCGCCGTCAGGCCTGGCGAGGAGACCGGTGGTGACGCACCCATCCTCGAGACCCGCCCCACCGCCACCATTGAACCGCACCTGACGCCGTCTTCGGCTCCGGCCCTCGCCGCCGTGGTCGTCGGACGGCGCTGCTGGCACCCTGGCCGGCCCTACCACCCGCGGTCTTCGCCAGTACTCTCCCACACCCACCGGGAGCGACTGCCGTCCCCACAGCCGGAGCTCCTCCGGACGCCCTGCACCTCCGGGCGCCCGCCTCAGCCCGAGCCGCCTTCCGGAGCCCGTCGCTTTGACGGCGCTGCCACCTCGCCTGCCCCCGTTCGCGTCGCAGTATTTCGTGCCGGAGCCTCCACTGGCTCCCTCCGACCCTGACGGCTCCCGCCGTCGCATCAGAGCCCTCCACACGCATCGTGCCCCGGACCTGACGGCTACTCCTGTCGGCGAGGACGGCGCGCGCCACCCGCTCGTCGACTCAATTTCTGGCACCTACGGCGTGTGCGGGTGTTCGACAACCAGAAGGCGTCGTTGGCCACGCAGGTCACTGTCGCCCGGGGCCAGACCGTCCGACTCGCCGTGACGCTCTCGGGGTCTGTTGACGAAGCGCAGCCTGTGGCTCCTCGTCCTCGCCGGCTGCGCGTGGGTCACCTGACCCGGAGCTCCGCGAGCGTCTCGACGCGGACGGGGACGGCTTCGAGAAAGGCCGTGTTCGGCGGCCCGGACTGCGAGGACGACAACGACCCCTTATAATCAAAAGTATCCTGACGTCGAGGACTCCTGGTACGAGGTATCGATCAGACTGTGACGGCGCGTCCGATTTCGGGACCAGACCGCGACGGCTTCGGACTCGGCGTGGACTGCGACGACCTCGACAACCGCGTGAACCCGGGCGCCGTGGACCGGTGCTACGACGGCGTGGACACGAACTGCGACGGGGCGGACGAGGAGGACTGCGACGGCGACGGGGTCCCCCGGTCGGAGGACTGCAACGACGGCGAGCCGCTGGCGTTCCCTGGCAACGTGGAGGTCTGGTACGACGGCATCGATGGCGACTGCGACGGTGCGAACGACTTCGATCGTGACGGCGACGGCGACCCCTCGGCCGAGCACGGCGGCGGCGACTGCAACGACCTCAACCCCCTGCTGACCTCGCTGGACGCCGACGGCGACGGGCTGTCCACCTGCCAGGGCGACTGCGACGACACGGACCCCGAGGCCACCGGGCTCGAGGGTCTCGACGAGGACGGCGACGGCATCACGGCCTGCCAGGGCGACTGCGACGACCACGACCCCGGCGTGCGGCCCGGCATCCCCGAGGTCTGGTACGACGGCATCGATCAGAACTGCGACGGCCGCAACGACTTCGACCAGGACCTCGATGGCGCGGTCGAGAGCGTGGACTGCGACGACACGGACCCCGGCCGCTCGCCCCTCCTGCTCGAGATCTGCGCCGACGGCATCGATCAGAACTGCGACCCCACCGACGAGGACGACTGCGACCGGGACGGCTGGACCGACTGCGACGCCACGTCGGACGCCACCTGCGACTGCGACGACACGGACGCCTCGATCCGGCCCGATCAGACCGCAGACGCCTGCTACGACGGGGTCGACGCGAACTGCGACGGCGCGGACGAGGACGACTGCGACGGCGACGGGTTCCCGGTGGACATCGACTGCGACGACGCGCGGACCGACGTGTACCCGGGCGCCCCGGAGGTCTGGTACGACGGCGTGGACCAGAGCTGCGACGGCAACGACGGCGACCAGGACGCGGACGGGGTGACCCTGGCGGCCGGCGACTGCGACGACACGGACCCCACGGTGCACCCCAGCGCCACCGAGGCGTGCGGAGACCTCGTGGACGCCGACTGCGACGGCTTCGTGGACCTCGCGGACTGCGACGGCGACGGTGCGATCGCGCTGGACCGGGGCGGGACGGACTGCGACGACACCGACGGCACCATCTTCCCGATGGCCGTGGACACCTGCGGCGACACCGTCGACCAGGACTGCTCGGGCACCCCGAACCAGGACTGCGACTTCGACGGGTACCTCGCACCCGAGGACTGCGACGACACCCGCCCGGACGTGCACCCCGGAGCCACAGACATCTGCTACGACGGGCGCGACGCGAACTGCGACGGCCGTGACGACGACGACTGCGACGCGGACGGGCAGACGGCCTTCTCGCGCGGCGGCACCGACTGCGACGACAGCGACCCGTTCGTCTACCAGGGCGCCCCGGACGCCTGCTACGACGGCTTGGACTCCGACTGCGACGGGTGGCCCGACGACGACTGCGACCGGGATGGCTACCTGTCCGAGACCCTCGGAGGCGACGACTGCGACGACACGAACCCCGACGCCCACCCCTTCGCGAACGACCCGCTGCTCGGCGCCGACCTGAACTGCGACGGCATCCCCTGACGCGCTGACTTGTCTTCGTGTCGTGTTCGCTTTACGCTCGGACGATGGCGGACGTCGTGGTCAGGGTGCGCGAGCGACGGGGGGCCCTGGGGCTCTCCCAGGCCGACCTGGCCGGGCGGATCGGGATCTCCAGGCAGGCCCTGGCGGCCGTGGAGTCCGGCCGTTCGGTGCCGTCCACGACCGTCGCGCTGGGGCTGGCGCGCGCGCTCGGCTGTGCGGTCGAGGACCTCTTCGGGCTCCTGCCGGACGTGATGCGCCCCGTCCAGGTGGCCCCCGCCGACCGGGTGGTGCTGGGCTGCGTGGACGGCCGGTGGGTCGCCCATCCCGCACCCGCCGACCGGCCCGCCGACGGCCGCGTCCGGCCGGATGGCACCGAGCTCCTGGCGGATCCGGAGGTCCTGTCCGAGCGCGTGCTCCTCGCGGGCTGCGCACCCCTCCTGGGGCTCCTGGAGGCCTCCTGGCTCCCCACCACGAGCACGGCGGCGCTCCAGCTCCTCGCCCGCGGGGAGGTCCACGTGGCCGGCCTGCACCTCGCGTCCGACGCCGAGGGCCACGCCGAGCTCGCGCGGTCCGCGGTGGAGGCGCCTGTCGTGGTGAACGTCACCCGCTGGCAGCAGGGCCTCGTGCTCGCGGCCGGCAACCCGCTGGGCATCCGGAGCGCCGAAGACCTCCGCCGTCCGGGGCTCCGCGTGGCCCACCGACCTGCCGGGGCCGGCGCGCAGCGCGTCCTCGAGCGGGCCTTCGCGGGCGCCCCCGTCCCGCCGGGTCCCGTCGCCGCCGACCACGAGGAGGTCGCGCGCATGGTGCGCTGGGGCGTGGTGGACGTCGGGGTGGCCATCGAGCCCGTCGCCCTCGCCCATGGCCTGCCCTTCCTCCCGCTCGCCGAGGAGCGCTTCGACCTCGTCGTGCCCGGAGCACGCCTCGCCGACCCCCGGATCGCCCGGCTGCTCGAGCGCCTCTCGGGCCTGCGCTTCCGCGCCGATGCCAGCGGCCTGCCCGGCTACGACCTCGCCCTCGTGGGCCAGACGTTCGGAGGGGCGGCCTGTTAGCACTCCTGCTGGCCTGCACGCCCGGAGACGCCGTGTCCGTCGAGGTCTTCGCGGCCTCCTCGCTCGCGGACGTCCCGGGCGACCTCGCGGAGTCCTTCGAGGCCGCGCACCCGGACGTCGACGTGCGGGTCACCTCCGCCGGGAGCCAGGTCCTGCGGCTGCAGATCGAGGAGGGTGCACCTGCCGACCTGTTCGCCTCGGCGGACCCCTCGCACGCCCGCCTCCTCTGGGAGGCCGGCCTGCTCGGGTCTCCCGAGGTGCTCGCCCACAACGCCCTCGTCGCCGTCGTTCCGGACGCGAGCCCCCTGCGCACCTTCGACGACCTCCCCCGTGCCACGCGCATCGTGGTCGGCACGCCGAACGTCCCGGTGGGCGCGTACACCCGGCAGGTCCTGCAGCGCGCCCGCACCGTCCGCGGCGACGCGTTCGCGGAGGCCATCGCCGGCTCGATCGTCTCGGAGGAGCCGAACGTCCGCCTGGTGCGCGCGAAGGTCGAGCTGGGCGAGGCGGACGCCGCCTTCGTCTACCGCACGGACGTCAGCCCGGGCCTCCGGGCCCTCCCCCTCCCCGAAGCCCTCGCCGTCCGGGCCACCCACGTGGTCGCCCTGCGCCCCGAGGCGTCCCGCGAAGCACAGGCCTTCTTCGCCTGGGCGCTGGGCCCCACCGGCGATGCGGCGCTCCTCGACCACGGCTTCGACCCTTGATCGACCGCGCGCTCACGGGCCTCGGGGCCTTCCTGGCCGCGGGGCTGCTGGCCCTGCTCGTCCTCCCGCTGCTCGCCCTGGTGGTGGCGTCATCCCCCACCGCGGTCGCCGCGGCGGTCGCCGATCCCGCGTTCCTCCCGGCCCTCGGGCTCTCGCTCGCCACCAGCGCGTCCAGCGTGGCGGTCATCGTGCTCGCCGGTACGCCGCTCGCCTGGTGGCTGGCGACGTCCGGCTCGCGGTGGGTCCGGCCGGTCGGGCTGCTCGTGGATCTGCCCCTGGTGGTGCCGCCCGCCGCACTGGGCATCGCGCTGCTCCAGGCCTTCGGGCGGCGGGGGCTGTTCGGTCCCGCGCTGGCTGCCGTCGGGGTGCAGCTCCCGTTCACACCCGCGGCCGTCGTCGTCGCGCAGGTCGTCGTGGCCGCGCCGTTCTACGTCCAGGCCGCCGTGAACGCCTTCCGGGACGTCGATCCCGAGGTGCTGCTCGTCGCGCGCACCCTGGGGGCCGGGCCTGCCGCGGCCTTCGGGCGCGTCGCCCTCCCCATCGCCCTGCCCGGCCTCGTGGGTGCCGCCAGCCTCGCCTGGGCCCGGGCGCTCGGCGAGCTCGGCGCCACCCTGCTCTTCGCGGGGAGCCTGCCAGGCCGCACCACCACGCTGCCCCTCGCGGTGCTCACGGCCCTCGAGAGCGACGTCCAGCTCGCCGTGGTGCTCGCCCTCGCCCTCGTCGCCCTCGGCGGCCTCCTCCTCGGGGTCCTCCGGGCCGTGCCCACCTGGCGCCCGTGATGTGGACCGCGTCGATCGCCGGGCGCCGCGGGGACTTCGCGCTGGACGTGGAGCTCGCCGGAGGTCCCGGCCCCACCGCCCTCGTCGGACCCAACGGCAGCGGGAAGACCACGCTCCTCCGGTTCCTGGCGGGCGGGCTGCGCCCCGCGCGGGGTCGCCTGGAGGTCGGAGGACGGACGCTCTTCGACAGCGCCGCGTCCATCGACGTCCCACCGGAGGGCCGGAGCATCGGGTACGTGCCCCAGGGCTACGGGCTGTTCCCCACCTCACGGCCCTCGACAACGTCGCTTTCGGGCTCCGGGAGCACGCCCGCGAGCGGGCGCACGCCGCCCTCGACGCGCTGGGCTGCGCGCACGTCGCTCACCTCCGCCCGGCGGCCCTGTCGGGAGGCGAGCGCCAGCGCGTGGCCCTCGCGCGGGCCCTGGCACCCGGTCCGTCCCTCCTGCTCCTCGACGAGCCCCTCGCCGCCCTGGACGCCGGCACGCGCCGTCAGGTGCGGGGCTTCCTCCGCGAGCGCCTCGCGTCCCTGGGCTGCCTGAGCCTCGTCGTCACGCACGACCCGCGCGACGTGGCCGCCCTGGACGCGCCCGTTCGTGTCCTGGAGGCCGGGAGGGTCGTGCAGGTGGGCTCCCTGGCGGAGCTCCGCGCCGCCCCCGCCACGCCGTTCGTGGCCGAGCTGCTCGATTCGGCACACCCGGAGCGTTAGGCCCACGGCTCCCTGACCCTGGAGCCACCGATGATCTCCCTCCTGTTCGCCCTCTCGTGGGTTGCGGCGGCGCCGAGCAGCCCGCCCCCACGCCCGCCCACGACGACCACGCCGAGCACGCCGAGCACGCCGCCCCCGCGGAGAAGCCCGCCGACGACCACGACCACCACGTCGGTGGCAACGAGGCGATGGCGATGAAGAAGGCGCCGGACGGCGCGAAAGTGATGTTCGTGTCGCCCCACGACGGCGACAAGGTCCACTCCCCCGTCAAGGTGGTGATGGGCGTCGAGAGCATGACCGTGAAGCCCGCCGGCGAGCTCGAGGACGGCACGGGTCACCACCACATCATCATCGACGGCGAGGCTCCGGCCTACGGCGACGTGGTGCCCAAGGACGACACGCACATCCACTTCGGCGGCGGCCAGACCGAGGTCGAGCTGGAGCTGAAGCCCGGCAAGCACACGCTCACCCTCCAGTTCGCGGACGGCCTGCACCGCTCCTACGGCCCGGACCTCACGGCCTCGATCACGGTCGAGGTCGAGTGACGCTCACCCCCTGCGCCTGACGACCAGGGCGAGGAGCCCGGCGAACAGGCCCAGGGACGCCGTGCCCGACGGCCCCGACGCACATCCGCAGCCGCTGGTCTCCGGCGGCGGCACCACCACCCCGGGGCCGCAGTCGTCCTCGGTGGACGGGTCGCAGTCGTTGTCGGTCCCGTCGCCGCAGACCTCTTCGGCTGCGGGGCTCACGTCGGGTCCGTGTCGTCGCAGTCGCCGGCGGCGCGCGCTCCGCCCTCGGGCAGCATGCAGTCGACGAGGGCCTCCCCGGACCCGAAGCCGTCTCCGTCGCCGTCCAGGTAGTACGACACGGGCGACAGCCCCTCGTCCAGTCGCCGCCGTCGCAGTCGTCGTCGACCCCGTTGCACACCTCGCCGACGCCCGGGTGCACGGCCGGATCCGTGTCGTCGCAGTCGTCCGCCAGCACCGCGAAGTTGGGCGCGTTGCCGCAGGCAGCCACGGCCTGGGAGCCCTGCTCGCCGTGCCCGTCGCCGTCACTGTCGGGGTACTGGAGCTGGGTCGGCAGGCCCTCGTCCACCTCGAGGTCGCAGTCGTCGTCGACCCTGTTGCAGATCCCGGTCGCCCTGGGATGCACGGTCGGCGAGAAGTCCAGGCAGTCGCCGGCCTGGGTCACGAAGCCCGGCGGAGGCGAGCACGACAGCTGGCTGTCCAGGGGGTCGCCGTACCCGTCCCCGTCGTTGTCGCGGTACCAGGTCTCGGGGACCCGCCCTCGTCGGTCTCCCCGTCGCAGTCGTCGTCGACCCCGTTGCAGACCTCCTCGGCCGCGGGGTTCACGTCGAGATCGACGTCGTCGCAGTCGCCTGCCTGGGGCGCGAACCCCACCAGCGGCTCGCAGGACAGCACGCTGTCGAGGGCATCGCCGTATCCGTCACCGTCGGCGTCGCGGTACCAGGTCTCTGCCGAGGTGCCCTCGTCGGTCTCCCCTGTCGCAGTCGTCGTCGACCCCGTTGCAGGTCTCCGTGGCACCTGGGCTCACGTCGGGATCGGCGTCGTCGCAGTCGTTCGCCACGAGCGCCGTGCCCACCGGCTGCACGCAGTCCATCGAGGCCGTTCCGGTGCCGTAGCCGTCACCGTCCCCGTCCGCGTAGAAGGTGAACGTCGGGAGCCCCTGGTCGGCCAGGCCGTCGCAGTCCTGGTCCGCGCCGTCGCAGACCTCCGCGGCACCGGGGTTCACGCCGGCGGCGGTGTCGTCGCAGTCCGTGCCGTCGACCACGAAGCCCGCGGGCGCCGCACACGCGATCTGCGTGAGCGAGGCGTCGCCGAACCCGTCCGCGTCGGCGTCCCGGTACCAGGTCGTCGGGCTCCCATCCTCGTCCACGAGCCCGTCGCAGTCGTCGTCCGCGCCGTTGCACACCTCGACGCCAGCGGGATTGACGTCAGGGTCGCTGTCGTCGCAGTCCGAAGCGTCGACCACGTGCGTGGCATCGGCCGCGCAGAGCAGGTCGCTCGCGTCGGGGTCGCCGTAGCCGTCTCCGTCGAGGTCGCGCGCGAACGCGACCATGCCCTGGACCGTCGGGTCGCCGTCGTCGCAGTCGAGGTCGTTGTCGGCCGTGTTCGCGGGGGGCGCGCAGGCCGGCGCCCCTGGGGCCCGTGCCGTACCCGTCGCCATCGAGGTCCGCGTAGTAGAGGTCGCCGGTGGTGACGGCTCCGGTCGTGTCGTCGCAGTCGTCCCCGTTGTCGACGGTCCCCAAGGGCTGCACGCAGTCCACCACGGCGGTGGCGGGGTCGCCGTAGCCGTCGGCGTCGAGGTCGTCGTACCAGGTGCCGCCGGGTGACGTGTCGAACACGGTGTCGTCGCAGTCGTCCGCGTTGTCGACGTAGCCGTTCGGCTGGCCGCACTGGTCGACGTTCTCGCCGGGGTCGCCGTGCCCGTCGCCGTCGGCATCGCGGTACCAGGTGCGCCCGGTCTGGTTCAGGGGGTCCGTGTCGTCGCAGTCGTCCGCGTTGGCCACGTAGTAGTCCGGCGGTGACGACGCGCAGCCTGCCACAGAGACACCGGGGTCACCCGCACCGTCCTCGTCGAAGTCCCGGTAGAACACCGTGTCGGAGGCGTCGTCGTCGACGCGGCCGTCGCAGTCCTGATCGACGCCGTCACACGTGGTGTCCGGAGCACCGCGCCACGTGTCCGCCCGGCCCTCGTCGCAGTCGAGCCCAGCGACCCGCAGGTCCGAGTCGGCGTCGTGGATCCCTCCACTGTGCACGGCCCCCCGGTTCGCCGTGCTCCCGTCCGGGATGGCATCGAGGGGATCGCAGCCGGATGGGATGGCGAAGCCCGGAGCGTCCTCCTGGTAGTCGGAACGGGAGAAACCCACGGGATAGTAGAGGTTGTACCAGTCCCAGTAGTCCGCCCCGTCGATCGTGCCGGAACCCTGGCCGTCGCGCCAGAAGAAGGCGGCCGTGCCGGAGTGCTGCGCCGTGTGGAGGATCAGGGCGTCCTGGACGAGGATGCTGTCGCCCGAGGATGTGTCCGAGTCGATCAGGATGCCGTCGTTGCTCAGCGTGTCGATGAACGACGGGCGGATGAACCGGATCGTCTTGGTGCCCGACGTGTCCGGGATCCGCGCGCCCCCACCGACGGTCGCCGACTCGGAGTGGAGGAACATCGTGTGGTTCACGTCGAACGTGTTGGTCGTGTTGGCGGCGTTCTGCCACCACACGGCCCCGCCCGACCCACCGTTGCTCTCGCAGAGCACCGAACGGTCGATCCGCGCCGTGCCGACACCCCGGATCGCGCCGCCGGCATTCGTGGCGGCGTTGCGGAGGAACGTGGAGTCGGCGATGGTCGCGCCAGACGAGAACGCCAGGGCGCCGCCGTTGTTCGCGGTGCCGTCCGTCACGAGCGAACGCGTCATCGTCAGACCGCCGGTGGCGCGCACCGCCCCACCATCCGAGCCCGCACCCCCGAGCTCCAGGTGGCTGCCCGTCACGACCAGGGCACCGTCGACGTCGATGTGGCCGCCCGAGCCCGACTGATCGGAGGCCAGGAGCGTGGAGCGGGTGAGCGTGACGGTCGCGCCCCCGGTTCCCCGGATCACCCCGCCGTTCCCGCTGCCCGAGCGCGCCAGCGACCGCACGCCCCGAAGCTCGACCGACCCGCCGACCGCGTCGACGCAGCGCGCGCCCTGGCAGTCGAGATCGACGCCCTCGAGCACCAGGGACGATCCGGACATCCGGAGCATGTCGGCGCCATCCGCCTCGAGCGTGACCGTGTTGGGGACGAGGGCACGGATCGTCACGTCCAGCCCGGTGTGGGCCGTGCCACCCGTGGCGTAGAGGTACACCCCGGGATCCAGGACGATCTCGAAGGACCCCTGCCCGGCGGCGGCAGCGAGCCCCTCAGCGAGGGATCCGTCGCGGGGAACGACGAAATCAGCGGACCATGCAGGCATTACGAGGGCGATGAGCATGGGGGATTGTACCCCTCGGGATGCCCTACCCACAACGGCCCGGGGCCGACCCCGCGAGCCCCGGCACCGGAAATCCGTGGTGATCGGTCTTCACATCCCGCGACACGCGCTTACATCCTGTGGCACACAGAGGTCGAACCCCGGTTGTCAAGCGGCCGGGCACCTGGAGCGGCACGCGGGCGGACATGGCTGGATTCCTCGAAATCGTCCTCTCCTTCCCCACCCTCCTCTTCAGCCTCGCCTTCGTGCTCGCGGTGTTCTACTGGGCGCTCGTGGTCGTCGGGGCCGCCGATCTGGAGCTGGTGGACGGCCTGGACGGCGCGCTCGAGGGGGTCGACGGTGCCCTCGACGCCGCAGCGGACGCCGCCGGCGAAGCCGCCGGGGAGGCCCTGGGCGAAGCCGCCGGGGAAGCCGCGGGCGAAGCGGCCGGGGAAGCCACCGAGGGCGCGGCACACGGCATGCTGGGCTTCGGTCCCCTCGTGGTGCTCGCGAACATCCTGCGCCTCGGGCGCATCCCGCTCACCATCTCGCTCACGTTCTTCGCGCTCGGCGGGTTCGCCGTGTCCTACGTGCTCACGTGGCTCTACCTGCACTTCCCCGAGTCCGCGCCGTGGGGGGTGTTCGCCGGGAGCTCGTTCATCGCGAGCACGGCGGGGGCCCTGGTCACCACGAACCTGGCCTCGCGCCCGTTCGAGCCGATGTTCAAGCTCCAGTCGGGCCGCCTGCGCGCCTCCCTCGTCGGCGAGACCTGCGAGCTCACCACCCAGCGCGTCGACCACGGGTTCGGCCAGGCGGCCACCCAGGTCGGCGGCGACGACCTGCTCTTCCAGGTCCGTTGCGACAGCAGCAACGGCCTGCAGCGCGGCGATCGGGTCCTCATCGTCAGCTACGACACGGCCCGCGAGGCGTTCGTCGTGGAGCCTCTCCACGTCGCCCACGAGCCCGTGCACACGTCCCCTCACCCAGCACGCACCCACAAGGAGAGCTGATCCCCCATGAACTTCATCACGCTCGGATTCGGCGCCATCGCCCTGTTCATCGGACTCATCGTGCTCGGAGCGGGTGCAGGGGTCGTCCTCACCCGCTTCTACCGGAAGGTCGACCAGGGGAAGGCCCTCATCATCAACAAGATGCGCAACGAGCCCACCGTGACGTTCACGGGCGGCATCGTGTTCCCGATCATCAACCGCGCCGAGGTCATGGACATCTCGCTGAAGACGATCGAGATCTCGCGTGACGGGCACGACGGCCTCATCTGCAAGGACAACATCCGCGCGGACATCAAGGTCACCTTCTTCGTCCGGGTGAACAAGACCACCGAGGACGTGCTCAAGGTCGCCCAGAACATCGGCTGCGAGCGGGCGAGCAAGCAGGAGACCCTCGTGGAGCTGTTCGCCGCGAAGTTCTCCGAGGCGCTCAAGACCGTCGGCAAGAAGCTCGAGTTCGAGCAGCTCTACACCCAGCGCGACGACTTCAAGGACGAGATCATCCGCGTCATCGGGCGCGACCTGAACGGCTACGTGCTCGACGACTGCGCGATCGACTACCTCGAGCAGACGCCGCTCCAGAGCCTCAACAAGGACAACGTGCTCGACAGCCGCGGCATCCGGAAGATCACCGAGATCACGGCCGAGCAGAACCTGAAGACGAACGACCTCCGCCAGAACGAGCGCAAGGAGATCACCCGCCAGAACCTCGAGGCCGACGAGGCCATCCTCGAGCTCGAGCGCCGTCGCGCCGACGCGGAGGCCAAGCAGCACCGCGAGATCGAGACCGTCCGGGCCCGCGAGGCCGCGGAGACCGCCAAGGTCCAGTCCGAGGAGCACGAGCGTGCGGAGAAGGCGCGCATCGGGGCTCAGCAGGAGCTCGAGGTCGCCGAGCTGAACCGTCAGCGGCAGGTCGAGGTCGCCGACAAGGACCGCGAGCGCGTCGTCGCCATCAAGGCCGAGCAGGTCCAGCGCGACCGCGAGCTCGAGGAGATCGCCCGGAAGCGCGAGGTGGAGCGCCAGGAGATCGACAAGGAGATGGAGCTCGAGGTGAAGCGCAAGGAGATCGCCGAGGTCGTCCGTACGCGCATCGTCGTCGACAAGAACGTGGCCGAGGAGGAGGAGCGCATCAAGGACCTCCGGGCGACGGCCGAGGCCAACCGGAGCAAGGACGTCCAGGTCATCGGTGCCCAGGCGAACGCCGAGGAGGTGCTCGTCAAGGAGATCAAGGGTGCGGAGGCCGCCGAGAAGGTCGCGGAGTTCAAGGCCCGCGAGAAGCTCACCCTGGCCAACGCGGACCTCGAGGCCGCGGAGCGCATCGCGAAGTCCAAGATCCGCATCGCGGAGGGCGTCCAGGCCGAGGAGGCCGCCAGCGGTCTCGCGGCCGTCAAGGTGAAGGAGGCGAACGCCGTGGCCCTCGAGAAGGAGGGGCTCGCCGAAGCCCGCGTGCAGCTCGAGAAGGCCAGCGCCAAGGCCCAGGGCGACGAGAAGCAGGGCCTGGCGGAGATGACCGTGCGCCAGCGCGAGATCGAGCTCGAGGCGCAGCTCGCCCGCGAGAAGGCGGTCGCCGAGGCCGCCGGGAAGGAGGCCGACGCCGCTGCCATCGCGAAGATGGGGGCTGCCGAGGCCGCCGCGATCCGCGACCGGAAGCTCGCCGAAGCCGAAGGCGAGCGCGCCGCTGCGGACGCCATGAAGCAGCGCCTGCTCGCCCAGGCCGCCGGCAAGGAGGCCGATGCGGCGGCCACCGAGAAGCTCCTCACCGCCGAGGCCAAGGGCACCGAGATGTCGGGGCTCGCCGAGGCCCGGGCCATCGAGGAGCGCATGCTCGCCGAGGCCAAGGGTCTCGCAGAGAAGCTCGCCGCCATGCAGAAGATGGAGGGTGCGGCCCGCGACCACGAGGAGTTCCGGCTCCGCCTCGAGCACGAGGAGAAGGTCCGCCTGGCGGCCATCGCGATGCAGGAGCGGCTCGCCGCCGAGCAGGCCAAGGTCCTGGGCACGGCGTTCGCGAGCGCCGACATCAAGATCATGGGCGGAGACGGCGCCTTCCTCGACAAGTTCGTCCAGGCGGCGAGCGTCGGCAGCGCCATCGACGGGTTCCTGCAGAACAGCAGCGCCGCCCAGGGGCTGCTGATGCCCTTCCTCTCGGGCCAGAAGTCCGTGGGCGACGGCATCGCGGACGTCATCGACGCGGTGACCCCCAAGCGCGACACCCTCGACCCCGAGAAGCTGCTCGCGGCCGCGAAGGACGACGAGGAGCGGGCGCGCATCGCCGCCCTGCTCGAGGCCGCCCGGCGCTGAGGCCCGGTTCCCCGAATCTGATCACTCCGGCCGCCTAAGGCGGCCTGCGCGGCCCGCTTTCCAGGAGCACGTGTGTCCGAAGCTGAAGACGCCCCCACCGACGAGGTCCACAGCGACGCGGTGGAGGGCGGCAACTACGACGTCGTCCGCGCGCGGCTCGAGACCCTCGGGAAGTCCCTGCGCCAGGCCACGGACGGCCTGGACGCCAGGCGCCGCCAGACCTTCGGCAGCACCGAGCTGAAGGTCCTCGGCAACGAGCGCGTGCGCACCGAGAACAACTGCATCCCGGTGGACATCACCGCCCCGGGCGGCGGCCTGCTGTTCGGCTACAACGTCTTCCTCGGCCTGAAGAAGCAGACCACGCCCGACGACGTGTTCAGCTACCAGTCCTTCGAGCGCACGGACGACGGCTTCGCCTTCCACACCGTCACCGACGACGCCCGCCTGGACTGGCTCCGCGACCCCACCTTCCTGCGCGAGTTCGACGAGCTCTACCAGTACTACAAGGACGCCCGGCTCATCCAGATGCGGCTCACCGAGAGCAAGCTGCTCGCGGTGTTCCAGACCGGCGCCACCGCCCGCGACGTGAAGGTCCTGCGCTGGGCCGTCCAGCCCGGCGGACGCATCCAGTACGTCGACAACCGCGGCGAGCGCGACCACGTCTACCCCCCGCGCCACGACTTCACGTGGGTCGAGACCACCCGGGCCGACCACGTGCTCGGCCGGCACCCCCACGTGAACATCCTCGACACCGTGTTCGTGGAGACGGTCGGGGGCGACCTCACCGTGAAGGTCGAGGACAACACGTCCGACGGGGTCGGCATCTACAACGAGCCGGTCGACGACCCCAACCAGTCCCTCGACGACGCGAAGATCAAGTACGCACGGCTCGGATCGCTGATCCTCCTGCACGTGCAGCCGCGCGCGGAGAAGCCCCGCCACCTGGTGTTCAACACGAACACCCGCCAGGTGGTGCGGGTCGACGCCATCGGCACGTCGTGCGTCAGCCTCCCCGAAGACCACGGCATCCTGTTCCCCGGCGGCTACACGCTGCGCACGGGCGAGACCAAGATCTTCGAGCAGAGCGTCGACGACCTCGAGTTCGTGCGCTCCATCCCCTCGCCCAACGGCGAGGACATCCTGTACGTCTTCCACCGGCGGTCGGACGGGCTCTACAAGCTCTACCCGTACAACCTCATCGGCAAGGAGATCAACCAGCCGATCTCGGCCCACGGCTACAGCCTGTTCGCGGACGGCACGCTGATCGTGTTCCGGGCGACCCCCGAGCCCACGCGGGTCCACCCGGTGCAGATCTGGAAGACCCCGTTCGTCAGCGCGGAGATCCACGAGAACGCCCCGAACGACGGCAGTCTCGTGGCCAGGATCGGCAACCGCGACCTCGTGCGCGGCATCTCCGACGCGTACACCCTCTGTCGGCTCGTCGCGAACCAGACGCCCACACGCCAGGTCTACGAGGAGCTCGTCCAGGCCTGCAACCGCGCCATCGACGCGTACTACTGGCTCTCCGAGGACGAGATCGGGCTGAAGCCCGTCATCGAGGAGATCCGGCGCACGGCCGAGCGCATCATCGACGAGTTCGTGAAGGTCCAGACGCTCAAGGCGCGGGCCGCCGAGCTCCTGGTGAAGACCGAGAGGGCCCACGACACGCTCTTCACGGACGTCCGGCCCGAGTACTTCAAGGGGGTCGCGGAGTACCTCGAGGCCATGACGCGCCTCCGCAAGCACCGCGGGGAGCTCATCACCCTCGAGGAGACCCGCTACATCGACGTCCCGCGCCTCCAGCAGCTCCAGGAGGCCACCGTCCAGCGCTTCGACGCCGTGTCGCGCGCGACGGTCGACTTCCTGCTCGGCGACGAGGCCCTCAAGCCCCTCCTCACCGAGCTGGACGGCATCGAGGCCGGCATCGCGGGCGTGGCGAAGGCCGTGGAGCTCGAGCCGCTCCAGGCGCGCCTCGACAAGGTCACCGAGGGCATCAACCTGCTCGGGGAGGTGGTCGCGGGCCTGGAGGTGGACGACCCCACCATCAAGACCACGCTGCTCGAGGGGATCAGCGAGGTGGTCGCGGGCGCCAACCGCGTGCGTGCGCTCCTCGACCAGCGCCGCCGTGCGCTCCGGTCCGACGAGGGCTCCGCGGAGTTCGCCGCCCAGTTCAAGCTCTTCGGTCAGGCGGTCGCGTCCGCCCTGGGTCTGTGCGACTCCCCGGAGGCGTGCGACGACCAGCTCTCGCGCATGCTCCTGCAGCTCGAGGAGCTCGAGGCCCGCTTCAGCGACTTCGACGCCTTCCTCCCCCAGCTCGCCGAGAAGCGCGACGAGGTCTACGAGGCCTTCAGCAGCCGCAAGCAGACCCTGCTGGACGAGCGCCAGCGGCGCATCGGCAACGTCCTCACGGCCGCGGACCGCATCCTCGGCGGCGTGAAGCGGCGCGCGGGCACGTTCAAGACCGAGGACGAGCTCAACGCGTGGTTCGCGTCCGACCCCATGGTCATGAAGCTCCGCGCGCTCGCGGACCAGCTCCTGGCCCTGGGCGACTCGGTGAAGTCCGACGAGCTCCAGTCCCGCCTGAAGTCCTCCCGGCAGGACGCCCTCCGTGGACTCCGCGACAAGCTCGAGCTGTTCGAGGGCGACGACAACCTCATCAAGCTCGGGAAGCACCGGTTCAGCGTGAACACGTCCGCCCTCGAGCTCACGCTCGTCCCGCGCGGCGACGGTCTCTCCCTGCACCTGACGGGCACCGACTTCTACGAGCCCGTGACCGACCCCGGCTTCCTCGCCACGCGTCCGTACTGGGACCAGACCGTCATCAGCGAGGACGCCACGACCTACCGGGCCGAGTTCCTCGCCGCGAGCCTGCTGTTCGCGGCGGAGCGCGGCCAGGGCGGGCTCTCCGTGGGCCAGATCGAGGAGGCGATGCTCCAGGAGTCCGCCCTGCTCGAGCGCGTGCGCGCCTGGGCGGCCGACCGGTACGAGGAGGGCTACGACCGCGGCATCCACGACGTGGACGCCACCCACATCCTCCAGAAGCTCCTCGCCCTGCGGCGCACCGCGGACCTGCTGCGCTTCGGCGCCCGGGACCGCGCTGTGGCCTCCCTGTTCGTCGCCCTGGGCGGCGAGCTCCCCCTGGAGCGCTGGTCCATCGCGGCCCGCACCCTGGTCCGGCTGCGCGACAGCCTGGGGCACACCCCGCAGATCGACGCGTGGATCCGGCAGCGCGCGACTGCCATCGAGGCGTTCTTCACCGACGTCCCGCTGGTGGCCGAGATCGACGCCGATGCGTCCGCCCGGTACCTCCTCGAGGTGCTCGCGCGCGACGGGGCCCACGTGTTCAGCCGTCCCGCGGAGGAGCTCAAGGACACGCTGCGCCGCTGGGCCGAGGACAACGGAGGCTTCTCGAGCTTCGAGCGCAGCCTGGCCCCCCTGCCCGCCGCCGAGCGCTTCGAGCTCGTGCACGCGACCTGCCTGGCGCTCCACCGCGACGAGCCCGCCATCGCGCTGGAGGCGGCCACCCTCCTCACCGTGGACGGGCACCTGTCGCTCCACGTGGCCGGGGGCGACAACCGCACCGAGGTCACCGGGCTCCTCGGGCGCCACGCGCGCGTCGACAACGGCACCCTCGTGCTCCAGCTCGACGCCTTCGAGGCCCGGCTGCGGCGGTTCGCCTCCGAGCGCGTGCCGGGCTTCCGGGCCTACCGGGCCGCACGTCAGGACCTCCTGGAGCGCGAGCGCCGGCGGCTCCGCCTCGACGAGCTCGAGCCCCGCGTGATGACGAGCTTCGTGCGCAACAAGCTGATCAACGACGTCTACCTGCACCTCGTGGGCGACAACTTCGCCAAGCAGCTCGGTGCGGCGGGCGCGGGCAAGCGCACGGACCTCATGGGCCTGCTGCTGCTCATCAGCCCCCCCGGCTACGGCAAGACCACGCTCATGGAGTACATCTCGAGCCGGCTCGGGCTGACCTTCGTGAAGGTGAACGGCCCGGCGCTCGGGCACGAGGTCACCTCGCTGGATGCGGCGGAAGCTCCGAACGCGACGGCCCGGCAGGAGGTCGACAAGGTCAACCTCGCGCTCGAGATGGGCAACAACGTCCTGCTCTACCTGGACGACATCCAGCACTGCAATCCCGAGTTCCTCCAGAAGTTCATCAGCCTCTGCGACGGCCAGCGCCGGATCGAGGGCGTCTGGAACGGCCGCACGCGCACCTACGACCTGCGCGGCAAGAAGTTCGCGGTGTGCATGGCGGGCAACCCGTACACGGAGACGGGCGAGAAGTTCCAGATCCCGGACATGCTCGCCAACCGTGCCGACACGTACAACCTCGGCGACATCCTGGGAGGCTCCCAGGACAAGTTCGCGCTGTCGTTCATCGAGAACGCGCTCACCTCCAACCCCGCCCTGGCCCCCCTGGCGACCCGTCCCCAGGAGGACGTCTACAAGCTCGTCCGCATGGCCCAGGGCGAGCAGCTCCCCCTCACCGACCTCGCCCACGAGTACTCGGCAGTGGAGGTCAACGACATCGTCGGGACCTTCCAGCACCTGTTCGTGTGCCAGGAGGTGCTGCTCGCGGTGAACGCGGAGTACATCCGCAGCGCGTCCATGGAGGACGGCTACCGGACCGAACCGCGCTTCCAGCTCCAGGGCTCCTACCGGAACATGGCGAAGCTCGCCGAGAAGGTGGTCCCCGCGATGAACACCGACGAGGTGCGCTCGCTCATCACGGACCACTACCAGGGCGAGTCCCAGACACTCACGACGGGTGCCGAGTCCAACCTGCTCAAGCTCGCCGAGATCCGGGGTCTCCAGACGCCCGAGCAGAAGGCGCGGTGGGAGCAGATCAAGGAGGAGTTCCGGCGGCTGCAGCTGATGGGTGGAGACGACGACCCGGCGGCGAAGATCAGCGGTGTGCTCTCGGGCGTCACGAAGGCCATCGGCAGGCTCGGCGAACGTCTGGAGAGCCCCGCGGTCCCGGAGCGCCTCGGCGCGCTGGACGCCCGGCTGGGCGGCCTGTCCGACACCCTCGCCGCGAAGATCGGTGCACCGCCGCAGATGACCGGCATCGAAGCGAAGCTCCAGTCCCTCGCGGAGGCTCTCCTCGCGGGCCAGGCGTCCCTCGGGGCCGCTGCCACGCGTCCGCCACCGGCCGTCGAGCTGGGCGACGCCTTCGGGCCGCTCCTCCGCGAGATCCGGGCGCTCCGCGAGCTCGTGGAGAAGGGCGCGAGCCTCCCCGCACGCGCGCCAGACGCCCCCGCTCCCCCGCTCTCCACGACCACCGAGCGCATGATGCAGCAGGTCCACGAGGGGCTGACGCACGCCATGCCGGAGTCGGTGCACGAGCGGGACCCCACGCTGGGCGCGGCCCTGCAGGTCATCGAGCTCCTCACGGTCACG
Source organism: Alphaproteobacteria bacterium (assembly GCA_020632885.1). Taxonomy (GTDB): domain Bacteria; phylum Myxococcota_A; class UBA796; order UBA796; genus JACKEQ01. The sequence goes on from JACKEQ010000003.1 coordinate 335,313, forward strand.
ATGAGCTCCGCGGCCCGCAAGCGGTTGCCCGAGGAGGCCCACGCGGACTTCGTGGACGAGCTCCGCCGGTCGGTGGCGGACGCCATCGGCGACCTCGCATCGCCGGGCCCCGCATGACCACCCTGCACATCCGCGACCTCCGCGAGGACGAGCTGGACCTCGTGACGTCCTGGTGCATGGCCACCGTGCTGGAGACGATCCCGGAGCTCGCGGGTGACCCCGAGAAGGCGCGTGCCCGCTGGCCGAACTTCACGCACGAGGCCATGCGCGCCATGTTCGCCGAGAGCATGCAGCGCCCGACCCACGCGTTCTTCCTGGCCCTGCTGGACGGTACGCCGGTCGCCCACAGCATGATCTTCCGGAAGACCGACGCGGACGGGCTCCCGTACGGGTACTTCTTCAGCCGCTACGTGCTCCCGGCCTACCGGAGGCGAGACATCGCGTCCGCCCTCATGCAGCACGCCTTCGACTGGTTCCACGGGCAGGGGCTCGCGTACCTCCAGGCGCACACGCACCCGACGAACCTCGCGTTGCGTTCGTTGTACGCTCGTCATGGGTTCCAGGAGGTCGGGACGTCCGGCGGCGACTGGCCGATGGTGGAGCTCCGTCTCGACCTGCCCGGCTGACGCGGAAATCGATTACCCCGCGACCATGTTGGCCCTCCTCACTGCCGTCCACGCCCAGCCCATCTACCTCCCCGGCGGAGGGTGTCGGGGTCCGGCGACCGTCCGCCCCATTCCCCTCGCCGACCTGCGGCGGCACATCACGGCCGAGCTGCGCGCCGCCGGCCTCGAGCTCCATGTGGTCCACGACGGGGTCTCGGAGCGCGTGCTCCCCCGCCGCGACGGGGCTGCCAAGCTGTCCGACCTGTCACGCGAGGCCCTGGTCGTGGTCGGCTGCGCGGTGAACCGGGACCGCTCGGAGTCGGAGGTGGACTGGATCAAGGAGAACCGGGAGGGTCAGGTCGTGCCCCTCACCGTGTGGGAGGACGAGGGCCGGCTGACGGTGGCGGAAGGGCCCCCGGTCCCTCCGCTGCGGGAGGCCTCCCGCGGAGACGTGGCGTCGCGTTTCGGGCTGCAGCTCGATCGTGACGGGGACGCAGAGTGGTCGCCGCGGCTGGCGGCGGGTGTCGAAGAAGCCCTGCAGACCCTCGCACCAGAGGAGCTCGAGGTCGTGCGCGCGGTCCCGTTCCAGCGCAGCGACGCCGAGCCCCCGATGTCCTGGATGGGCAACCCGGCCGCAGCGGCCTACCGTCGGGACGGGCCCGAGCGAGCCTTCCTCCTCTACGACACCGTCGTGACGGCCCGCGGCGGCTTCGTCGGCTCCGTGACCTCCCCACACCACCCTGCCGTGCACACCATCGTGCACGAGATGGGCCACGCTCTCGACGACCACCCCGTGTGGAACGGCCAGCTGGCAGCCGACCGGCGGCCCGCCCACAGGCTCGTCGAGGAGGTCGGGCCCGTCGCCGTCACCGCCTATGCCGCGGGAAACCCGAAGGAGGCCTTCGCGGAGGCCTTCGCTTTGTGGAAGCTCGATCCGGACGCACTACGCCGCATCTCGCCCGCGACCGCCACCTGGTTCGCCGAGGGCCACCACCTCCAGCCCCGACAGGCCGAGGCATCGGAGCTCACGGATCGATGACGAGAGGCGCCGGCAGCACGGGCTCCAGCGCCTCCCGGAACAGCGCCAGCTCCGTGTCCGTCGGCGTGTCGAAGCGCCAGAGCTCGAGCGCGAACACACCCTCCTCCGGACGCCAGCGCACCGCACCCGTGCCGTAGCTGCGGGGCTCCACGGTGAACGCGAGCGCGTAGAAGCTCTCCGAGTACAGCCGGTCCCGGCCCTCGTACTCCACCCACTCGAGGTCCAGCGGCAGGACGTCCTCGTCCCGGGCCCAGGCATACACCTCCGGGACCGTCGAGAAGCGCAGCCCGCCGATGGGATCGGTGGACGCGCCACAGGCCAGCTCGCCGTTCAGGAGGCGGAACCAGTACCACTCGTCGTGGAAGCGGTAGAAGCTCCGGTCCACCCACCGGACCTTGCGGATCGACGGATCCGGGAGCGAGGCGATGATCATCTCGGCCGCGAAGGCCTCGCCGTCGTCCGCGGAGAGGGCCCGCAGCTCCTCCATCGAAGCCGGGCCCACCAGGGTGTGATCCTCGAACGACTCGTCACAGCCGGCCGGATCCCCGGAGCCCTCGAGCACGTGCCAGCCTCCGCACGCCGCCAGCCCCAGGATCACGACGTCTCCCGGCCCGCTCGGGCGAGCCCCTTCAGCGCCTCGGGCACCACGCCGCTCGCGTCCAGCCTCCCGTTGAGCTCGTTGAGCCGCTGGGTCAGCCAGATCCGCTCCAATCGGGTGAGCCCGCCGACCGGCACCTCCACGGGGTCGCCGACGGACCGCGTGCAGACCAGGGCGTCACCCCGATCCACGACGGCGTCGATCTGCGACCAGCGACCGAAGACGTAGCCGGGCGAGTGCCGCGAGAGCGCCGACATCATCGGTGATCTGGCGAGCTTGGCGTCCAGCACCTCGAACCCGACAGCGTCTGCCCGGAGGATGCGATGGCCCTCGCCCACCATCTCCTGGAACAGGTACACCCACAGCCCTACGCCGCCGGTGACCCCGAGCACGCCGACCACGCCGCCCACCAGGAGGCTGCTGTCCTGGGGCCACACCCAGGAGGGCACAGCGAGCACGGCCCCCATGAGCCCCCAGGCGCCCAGCCAGACCCAGGCGGCGACCGGCAGCCCGACCAGCACGGTCCTGCTCGGGAGCCGGCAGACGAGCCCGTCCACCGACACCTCCGCATGAAGCCGTGGTGGCGGGCTCACGGTGCCTCAGGGGAGCCAGATGGCGTAGAACCCGTCCGCCCCGGAGAACCGCACGCTGCCGTCGTCGAAGCCGCGACAGTTGCTGATCGGGCCGGTGTCCGGCGGGAGGGCGAGCTCGGTCCAGGTGACGCCGTTGTCGTCCGAGTACACCGCGACGCCGTCCTGTGTGACGGAGAACCGGCCGACGGCCAGGATGCGGGTGCCCGCACGACAGACACCGTCGAACCAGGACGCCAGGGACGGGAACATCGCGTTGGCGCCCCAGTACGTCCAGGTGGCGGCGCTGTAGGGGTCCGAGCCGCTGATGTACACCACACCGTGGTCGGCATCCTGGTTCACTCCTGCGACGAGGATACCGTCGTCGTCGACGTGGATGTCCCAGAGCTCACCGTCGTACTCGAAAATCCCGTTGGCGAGCTGCACCTGGGTCATCTGGAAGCCCGTGCGCACGGCCGGCGGCTGGGGCGGCAGGAACACGACCGGCGGGTTGGCGATGGTGGAGCCCACCCCGTAGAAATCCTCGCCGAACACCTCGAGATCGAGGATCTGCTTGCTGGTCCCGTTGGTCCACCAGTTGTACCCGTCCACGAACGACACCGCCGTGGACGCGCGGAACGCGGAGTCCGTGCCGTTCTGGCTCTCGGCCACCTCGTCGCCGCCCGGGGTCTGGCGGAACGTTCCCACCACCATGTTGTTCCAGAGCTGCCCCTGGCCCGTGAGCACCTCGCCCACGAGCCCCGTCGTGGTGTCGAGGGAGACCACGCGTGCGAGGCTCTGAGTGTCGTTGCCCGCGATGTAGAGCTTGCCGTCCGGCGCGCGGCTGATGTCGTTCACCCGCCAGGAGTCGAAGAAGAACGGGACGGGCGTGGTGGCCGTGAACGCCGCCCAGGTGACCCCGGCGTCGCCCGAGTGGTAGAGGCCCGTGCCGTTCGTGGTGGTGCCGCAGCCCACCCAGAGCGTGTCGCCGTCGTCTTCGACGAGCAACGTGTCGGTCTTGGAGCCGACGCAGGGATGGGGGCGCACGATCCAGTGATCGTCGAACGGATCCAGCGGGCTCGTGCTCCGCTCCACCACCTCGACGTAGTCGTCCACGTCGCCGTCGTCGGTGTCGGTGTCCACCGGGGAGGACCCGGCCGCGATCTCGTCACCGTCCGAGAGCAGATCGCCGTCCGTGTCCGCGACGTTGGGGTCCGACTCGCCGGTTCCCGCCGTGCCCGTGCCGCCGATCGTGGCGACCCAGGCACCGTCGGCATTGGCGTCCTCCTGCCCGTCCGTGAGCCCGTCGTCGTCGGAGTCCGCATCGTTCGGATCCGTCGTGGTGGTCGGGTCCGCGTCGCCCACGAGCCCCACCTCCAGCCCGTCCGGGAGGCCGTCGTCGTCCGAGTCCGGGTCGTTCGGATCGGTGCCGTGCACACCCGTCTCGTCCGCGTCCGACAGGCCGTCCCCGTCGGCGTCGTCGACGTCGGTGTCGGCATCGCTGTCCGCATCGGCGTCCGCGTCCGCGTCGGTGTCGGTGTCGCTGTCGGCGTCCGCGTCGGTGTCCGCGTCGGTCTCGACAGGCGGCTCCTCGCCTCCCTTGCAGGCGGCGAGCGTCACCAGGATCAGAACCAGTCTCGTCATTCGGAATCCCCTCTTCCCAGATTCCCACCCACCCTAGCCCAGGTGAATCGCCACCCGCCCGGGGGGCCCGCCAGATTTCCGGTCGCGCGCCGGGGAGGGTCCCAGGTGGACCCACCAGCACGGGCCCGATGCGCAAGCCACCCCCCACCACCAGAGGCGCGGCGGTCGGGGGTCGCACGACGCGATCGAACGAGGTAGACCACCCCAACGGGATGTCGAGTTCCACGACTCCATCCACCCGTGCGACAATGCGCGCGCACAGAGGAGAACACCCTTGGCCGGAAACAACGACGACGAGAAGCTCCCCGAGGTCGCACGGCGCCGCGGGAACGCCGACACGCTGTTCTCCGCGGACTGGTTCGACGAGGAGGAGGAGGGCGCTGCGGAGGGTGGCGAGGAGAAGGCTCCCGACATCTCGGCTCCGGCCATGTACCAGCCTCCCGCACCCGAGGTGAAGCCGTCGCCCCCGCCGGTCGCGCCGCCTCCGGCCCCGCCGCCGCCCAAGCGGCTGTCGAACCCCACCATCCTCCCGGACTTCGATCTCGACGACGACGAGCCGCCGGCGCCTCCGCCGCCCGTGCCGCCGCCCGCCGCGCAGAAGGCTCCGCCGAAGGCCGAGCCCCCGAAGGCCGAGCCCCCCAAGGTCGAGCCCCCGAAGCCCACTGCGGTGAAGGCGGACGAGGCCAAGCCCGACGAGCTCCCGGACATCGCCAAGCGGCGCGGGAACGCCGACACCCTGTTCTCCGCGGACTGGTTCGACGACGAGGAGGCCGAAGGCGGCGACGGTGACGGCGACGCATCCGAGTCGTCGGACGACGACGCGCCCGCGAACAAGGCCCCCAACAAGCCCGCGAAGCCCACGTCCGCCCCGATCTCCAAGTCTGCGGCGCCCGAGCCCGAGGAGGTCGCCAGCAGCGGCGGCAGCACGATGCTCTACGTCGGCATCGCGATGGTGCTGATGTTCCTGGTGTGCACCGGCATCGGCACCGGCATCGGCATCGTGATGCTCATGCGCGGCTGACGCGCCGCGTCACCGCCGCTTGCGGAACGGCGCCTGGGAGATCGTGGTCGACCAGCCGTCGTCGTACTGCACGACCAGGAACGTCCCCGTGCCGTGGCGCACGAGCTTCAGCCGCGGGCCCCGCCGGGGCTCGCTGAGCCAGCCCCCCTCGTTCTCCGCGAGCCACTCGAGGTCCTCCACCCGCCTGCACGACTGGAGCTTCTTGAGCTCGCCGGCATGACGGACGGGGTCCAGCTTCGCGCAAAGGGTCGCCAGGTCGCTCGAGAACAACGTCACCTCCCGCCCGATGGTATCAGTCGTGGAGGTCGGCGAGCACGGCTTCGGGCGGTCCGTCCGGCTGCAGGAACGTGGGGAGCGCGCGCCGCGAGGCAGGGTCCGCGAGCACCCCGGCGATCGCGCGGACCATGTCGGGATCGAGGGTGCGGGGATCCGCGACCTCCTCGTCACGTCCGTGGACCCAGACGCGCGGCGGGAGGCGCATCACGACCGCGCCGTCGGCGAGCTCCACGCCCTCCCAGGCGAAGAAGTGCACGCGCGACCGGCCGAAGCGCACGAGCCCCTCACGTGTGAGCACCCAGTGCGCACGATGGGCAGACGCACCGCGCCGGACGCGCAGCAGGACGAGGCCCGCCACGATCCCGACGGCGAGCGCCGCCCAGAGCATCGACCGCGACTATTGACCGGGGGTCGGCGGGGGGCCGCCCTTCAGTCCGTCGCGGATGTTCGCCTGCTCACGAAGCCGGATGAGCGCCTCGCGCTCGATCTGCCGGACGCGCTCGCGGGACAGGTTCATGCCCTTGCCCACCTCGGACAGCGTGCGGAACTCGTTGTCCTCGAGGCCGTAGCGACGCGTGAGCACGTACCGGTGACGCTCGGTGAGCACCATGTGGAAGGCCTCGAGCATGCGCCCGATCTCCTGCTGGTGGATCGCCTCGTCGTCCGGGTGCGTGGCGTCCTCGTCCGCGAGGAAGTGCTCCAGCGACCGCGGGCGCGGCCCGCCATCGACCGGCTGGTCGAGGCTGACCGTGTTCCCCTGGGACAGCAGGAACTCCGCGCGCGCCTTGTCGACACCTACCTCCTCGGCGAGGTCCGACACCGTGAAGGTGACGCCGGCCGCCTCGAAGCGCTTGATGGCCTTGCGCAGGTTGCGGGTCTGCTCGACCGCACACCCCGGCAGACGCACGGGACGACCGGTGTGGTCGATCGCGCGCGTCATCTGCGCGCGCACCCACCAGCGGGCGTACGTGGAGAACCGGATGTCGCGGTCGGGGTCGAAGCGCTTGGCGGCCCGCAGGAGACCGATGTAGCCCTCCTGCACGAGGTCCGGCTCGTCCATGAAGGGGCCCGCGAGCTTGCGGGCCTCACCGTGGGCGATCCGGCGACCGGACATGGCGAGCTTCCACCGCAGGGCCTCGGCCTCCGCCCAGGCACCCTTCGCCTTGCGGGCGCGGGGCTTGAGCTCGGCACGGCCCTGGCTGGCCTTCCAGACGGACTCGACCGCCTTCTCGAGGCGATCGACCATGCCCGCCCGGGTGCGCTCGGCACGATCGGGCTTTCGCTGGAGGCACGCATCCGCCACGTCGATTCCGGCGACGGCTTCACGCGCACGATCCTCCGCTCGGCGGATCGCGCGCGCCATCTCCTTCTCCTCTTCGGCGGTCAGGCGCTCCGACTTGCTCTGTCTTGGTCCGAAGGCGTCGATGGTGACCTTCCTTACAGGTGTTCGGCCATGGGCGTCACGCACCCACCACAGGTGCGTTCGGGTAGAGGCCATCGGGGGCGGTCACCGGGACCACACCCTCACCGGGAGAGCATTTTCGTCACCGGTCGGACCCAAGTCAAGCGGATAGACTGGCAGTCCGATGTCAAAACCTGTCCGCCCTGGAGCGAAGAGCCGCATGTATCTCATCCGTCCGCTTGCGCCCGCGATCGCGATCGGCCTCCTGTTCGGTTGCGCGACCCCGCTCACCGACGACAACGCGCCCGACGTCAGCGCGAAGGTGTTCTGCAAGAAGCACCGTTCCTGCGAGACCGACGCGTGGACCGACACCTACGACGCCGACATGGCCACCTGCCGCGACGAGCTCGCCGACGACTTCGACGACCTCCGCGACGCGATGGACCTCCTCGGCTTCGATCTCGACCTCGAGGAGCTCCGCAACTGCCTCGACGACGTGAAGGACACGACCTGCCAGGACTTCGAGCAGGGCGACCTCGGGAACGACTGCCCCGACGTGTTCGCCTTCTAGGCGGTCAGAGCGCGGGCAGCGGGAGCTGGAACACCGCCGAAACGGGCCGGTGATCCGGCCGCAGATCGCTCGGCTGGCAGTGCACGTTCCCGCGCAGGAGGATGTCGCCCACGCCCGTCCAGTCCCTGGCACCCTGGGCCACGAACACGAAGTCGAGGACCGAGTCGCCCGAGCACTGCGTGTTCACCAGCGTGGCCGGGCGTAGCCACCTGTACACGCCCCCCGCGACCATGTTGTCGTAGCCGACGTCGTGGTCGGACTCTCCGCCCGTCACGGCCCAGTCGAAGTTGTAGTCGCCAACCGCGACGATGGGCAGCGTCTGGCCGGCCGCCCAGGTGTTGAGCATCGAGGCCTGCTGGTGCCGGAGGGCCGCGTCCGTGCGCCAGAGGTGGTTCACGACGAGCTTGAAGCGCACGCCCGTCTCGTTGTGGACGAACGTGCCCACCAGCGGCGCGCGACCGTTCCCGCCGATGTTGATGGACGCGAGCTCCTCGTGGGACTCCAGGGTGACCTGCGACGTGTCGTACGCGAGACCGAGGCGATCCGAGAACCCCGTGGTGCCCAGGACCGTCTGGAAGGTCTGGCTGGCATCGTCCGCCGCGGCGGCCGCGAACATCGTGAGCCAGTCCTGGTTCAGGCACTCCTCGAAGGCCCAGATCGCCTCCCCGGAGATGGTCTGGACGTTCGCCGCGACCGTCTCGGCCTCCGCTCCACCCGACTCCACGTTGTAGGCCACGATCTTCAGCGGCACCGACGGCACGGGCTCGGGGACGGGCACAGGGACGGGCACCGGGACCGGCGCGGGCGTGGGGAGCCCGGTGGGCGCGGGGGCCTCCGGGCAGCCCAGCAACAGGATCAAGGGCAGGATGCGTCGCATCCCGGGACTGTACCCGACTCCGGGACGACAGGTTCACCTCGGTTTCACCCGGCGTGCGCAGGGCATCCAGAAGGGCCGGTGACATGAGGTCCATCCCAGGAGGAACCATGCGCCGTCTCGTCACCCTTCCCCTCGTCCTTCTCGGCCTCACCGCCTGCTTCGACTTCGCGGGAGACCGCGGGGAGCTCGGCTTCCTCACGGACGCCCGCCTCGATCTCCACACCGCGTGGACCCCCGCGTACGCCCTGGCCGAAGGCACCAGCCCGCGCCTCGCGGTGGGCGAGATCCTGGCGACGGGGCAGGAGCCGAAGCACGTCCAGCTGTCCGTCGACGGCGGCCCGGCCCGCGAAGACGTCGTCCTGGACGGCCACGGGCGCGCTGTGGTGACGGCGGAGGCCGACGGCGTGCGCGACCGCTTCGTGGCCCGCTGGCGTCCCGTGGAGGCCCTCCAGGTCGGCCGGATGCTCGGCGAGGACCTGGAGGAGGTCGGCGTCCTGCCGGGAGTCCCGAGCCCCCTCGGCATCGGGCTGCGCGACCGGCGGGGTCGGCCGCTCGGCTTCCGGCTCGCGGATCTCGACCTCGACGGGACGGCCGACGTCTGGGAGGACGACGGCCTCGTCCTCGTGGCGACGGACACCGAGGCCTCCGTGACCATCGGGTTCGCCGATCTCACGGCCTCCGTGACCCTGGTGCCCGTCGACCCCGAGACGATCGAGCTCACCGTGGAGCGCCTGGAGCACGACGGCCGCTGCCTGCTCGTGGCCCGCGCGAGCTCCGAGGGCCTCCCGGTCCTCGATCCCGGGCCCGTGCGGTGGTCGCACACCTCCGAGACGTCCGCGTACGCCGAGTGCGGAGAGGACGTGCGGGTCGCGAGGGCCGGAGCGCCGCGCTAAGACGGCCGGGTCACGGAGCGTTCCCCGCATGTCGTCGTCCCAGGCACCCTATCCGCACCTCACGAACCTCCTCTCCGGGAGCCTCGGCGCGCGCGCCCTGGCGTGCTCCGACGACTTCTTCGCGTCGATGCACAACCTGGTGGAGGACGCGCCCCCGGCCTTCGATCCCGACGCGTACTACGAGCGCGGCAAGGTCATGGACGGCTGGGAGTCACGGCGGAAGCGCGGCCCCGGCCACGACTGGTGCATCCTCCAGCTCGGCGCGCCCGGCATCCTGCACGCCGCCGACATCGAGACCACGCACTTCACGGGCAACCACGCGCCCTGGGCGAGCGTGGAGGCCACCTTCTTCGAGGGCTCCCCGGACGCCGACACCCTGCGCGACGAGGCCGAATGGGTCGAGATCCTCCCGTCCGTCGCGCTCCGCCTGGGGTCCCACAACCCCTTCCCCCTCCGCGACGACCGCCTCTTCACCCACGTCCGCCTCCGCATCTACCCGGACGGCGGCGTGGCGCGCCTCCGCCTCTACGGAGAGGTCAGGAAGCACCTCGAGGGCGAGGTGGACCTCGCAGCGCTCGAGAACGGCGGCAAGGCGCTCGCCTGCTCGGACATGTACTTCGGCAACATGGACCACCTCATCGCCCCCGGCCGCGCGCCGGACATGCGGGGGGGCTGGGAGACCCGACGCCGTCGGGGTCCCGGCGAGGACTGGGTGCTCGTGCGCCTCGCCAGACGCGGCATCCTCGATCGGCTCGTGCTGGACACCGAGCACTTCAAGGGCAACTTCCCCGACACCGCCATCGTCGAGGGCATCGACTGGCCCGACGGTTCGCCCCACGAGCTCCTGGCCTCCGACCTCTGGCAGACCGTGGTGCCCTCCATGAAGCTCCAGGCCCACCACCCCCACCCCATCGACCTCGAGGCTGCCGGTCCCTACACCCACCTCCGCCTGCGGATCGCGCCCTGTGGTGGCGTGAGCCGCCTGCGCGCCTTCGGGCGTCCGGTCGGCACCGTCGATGCCCTCACCGCCCACTACAACGCGCTCCCCGACGAGGACGCCTTCACCGCGTTCCTCGGCACCTGCGGGTCCCGCCGCTGGGCCGCGCGCATGGTGGCCGCCCGTCCCTTCGAGCACCGCGGCGAGCTCTTCAACCTCGCGCGCCGGCTGTGGTGGACCGCATCCGAGGCCGACTGGCTCGAGGCGTTCGGGCACCACCCCCGCATCGGCGAGGACCCCGAGCGTCTCCGGGCACGCTTCGCCCACACCGCCGCGCAGTCCTCCCGCGAGCAGGCGGGCGTCCAGGGAGCCAGCGAGGTGGTGCTCGCCGAGCTCCAGCGCCTCAACGAGGCCTACGAGGCGAAGTTCGGCCACGTGTTCCTGATCTGCGCCACGGGCCTCAGGGCCCAGCAGATGCTCGACGCGCTGCGGGTCCGCATCCACAACACGCCGGAGCGCGAGCTCCGCGAGGCCGCCGCCCAGCACGTCGCCATCACCCACATCCGCCTGAACGCCGGAGCGCCCGCATGAGCCCCCTCACCTCCCACGTGCTCGACACCGCCCGGGGCCGCCCGGCCCAGGGGATGCGCCTCACGATCGACCGCCTCGAGGGAGACGCCTGGGTGCCCGCCGCGCGCGGGGAGACCAACGCGGACGGCCGCGTGCCTGGCCTGTTCACGCAGGAGACGTTCGTCGCGGCCACGTACCGGGCCACCTTCCACACGGCCGACTGGCTGCGCGCCAACGACCTGCCGGTGTTCTACCCCGAGGTCACCGTGGTGTTCGTGGTGGACGCCCCCCACGAGCACTACCACATCCCGCTGCTCGTGAGCCCGTACGGGTACAGCACCTACCGCGGGAGCTGACGCCCCTCGCAGGCGCCGGTCAGAGCACCAGGTTGATGACCAGCCCGAGCAGGAGGAGCAGCCAGGCGAGGAACGCCACACCGGCGTTCACGGAGCCCATGCGCGCGGGCGTGGCCGACGCGAGGGGCGACTCGTCGCGGTAGACCCGACCGATCTCGATGCGGCTCATCACCACGGCGATGAGCGAGAGCAGCGGCGCACACGGGTAGAACATCGCCGAGAGGCAGCCCATGCCCCAGGCGCCCTTCGCGAGACCGCTGGCACCCTGCTCGGCCTCGGCCCGCATCACGCCCACCAGCGCGACCAGGTTGTAGAGCGCGAGCAACAGGAGCACGCAGTTCCCCACACCCGTGAACAGGTAGAGGATGAAGTAGCTCGGGGACGAAGATTCCATCGGCGAGTGCTCCGGAGACGGCGCCGACTATAGCCAAGCCCCGGGGGCCGACTGCAAGGACGGTGCAAAAAGCCCTGCCGCCACGTGCGTTTCCCCACACCGGATCCCCCGCGGCGCCGGGGCGCGCCCCACGGAAGCGCCGGCTCCGGCGCGCCAGGACGGTGTAAGGGAGCGTAAGCATCCCGAGCGCGAGGGCACGGAGACCCCGAGAGAGGCCTGAGAGAGAGGTTCGAGCGAGAGAACCTTCGCTCGGGTCAGAATGGGGTGCAGCAGATTGTCCCCCTCTCACCGCAACAAATCACGGCACCCGCGGGCCGGTCTGGAAACCGACCCACCGGTAGGTTCCGGGGCGCCGAAAATACCGACCGGTCGGTTTCGTCGATCGAGAGAAAACACCGACGCAGACGTGCTCATCGCGACTTGCCGTCCCGGGATCAGCGTCATAGCAAGGCGGCACGAGAAGGGACCTCCCGGACCCTGCTCCCCTCCCCTCCCCAGCCACCCCGTTCGCCGACAGGAGCTCCCATGCTGCCTTCCTTCCAGACCGTCGCCGAAGCCATCGCCGAAGTGGGCAAGTACTACCCGCAGAACGACTTCGTCTTCCAGGACCTGGCCGGCGAGGAGAAGGCGTTCGACTTCGTGGCCGTCGAGAAGGAGACCGCGGGCCGCGCCAAGGCGATGCAGGAGATGGGCCTGAAGAAAGGCGACCGGGTCGGCCTCATCATCATCGAGCCCGAGGACTTCGTGCTCGGCTTCCTCGGGTGCCTGCGGATCGGCGTCATCCCCGTCCCGCTCTACCCGCCCATGAGCTTCGGCAGCCTCGACGCGTACTCCGAGCGCACCGCGAAGGTGCTCGGCGATGCCGAGGCCCGCGTCATCCTGGCCTCCGCCAAGCTCCAGAACGTGCTCTGGTCGCTGGTCGACACCGTGCCGAGCCTCGAGCGCCTCGTGAAGGCCGAGGACCTCCGCGGCGCGCGCGGAACCCCGGACTACCCCTCGATCACCCCCGAGGACATCGCGTTCCTCCAGTACACGAGCGGCTCCACGGCCGACCCCAAGGGCGTCATGGTCACCCACGGCTGCCTGGTGGCCAACGCCAAGGGCATCATCCACGAGGGCCTGCAGATCTCCCCCGAGCACGACAAGGGCGTGAGCTGGCTGCCGCTCTACCACGACATGGGCCTCATCGGCTTCGTCATCGCGCCCATCTGCCACGCCATCCCCATCGTGTTCATCCCCACCCTCCGCTTCATCAAGCGGCCGAACGTGTGGATGGACACCATCCACCGTCACCGCGGGACGTCCTCCTTCGGACCCAACTTCGCCTACGCGCTGGCCGCCCGCCGTGCCCGGCCCTCCGACCTCGAGAAGTGGGATCTGTCCTGCGTCAAGGTGCTCGGCTGCGGCGCCGAGCCCATCCAGGCCGAGACGATGCGGATGTTCACCGACACCTTCCACGGTCCCTGCGGTCTGCCCACGACGTCGATCATGCCGGCGTACGGCATGGCCGAGGCCACCCTCGCCATCTCGCTCAAGCCGGCGCCCGAGAACTTCGTGACCGTGGTGTGCGACGCCGAGCGCTTCCAGGAGACCGGCCGCGTCGAGTCTCCCGAGCACGGCGAGCGCGCCGCCATCGAGCACGTCGGCTGCGGCGTGCCCTTCGCGGACCACGAGGTGGTCGTGATGGACGAGAGCGGCAACGTCCTCGGCGACGACCGCGAGGGCGAGCTCTGCGTGCGCGGCCCCTCCGTCACCCCCGGCTACTACAACAACCCCGAGGCCACCTCGGCCGCGTTCCGCGACGGCTGGCTCCACACGGGCGACCTCGGCTTCCTCCACGACGGGCAGGTCTACATCACCGGCCGCATCAAGGACCTCATCATCGTCAATGGGCGCAACGTGCACCCGCAGGCGGTCGAGTGGGCCGCCGCCGAGGTCGAGGGCGTGCGCAAGGGCAACGTGGTCGCGTTCTCCCGTCCCGGCGAGAGCAGCGAGGAGCTCGTCGTGGTCTGCGAGACTCGCGACAGCGAGGCTGCCGAGCGCATCACCGCCGAGGTGAGGAACGTCGTCCAGCGCGAGCTCTCCCTGGCCGTGTCGGACGTCGTGCTCCTCCCGAGCGGCTCGCTCCCCAAGACCAGCTCCGGCAAGCTCCAGCGCCGCAAGACCCGCCAGCAGTACCTGCTCGGCCGGCTGGGCGACGACGGCACCCGCACGATGGGCGCCGGCGGCAGCAAGCGCGTGCTCGCCAAGCACCTCGCCAAGTCCCTCTGGAGCCGGGCGAAGCACTCCTTCGCGTGAGCGCCCACACGCCGTGATGCGCGTGTGACGCCAGCCCCGCTCCCGGCACGATAAGGCCGACCCTCTTCACCTCGTCCCCGGCCGCGGGCCGGCGGACACGGAGCACTGTCATGAACGACGCCCAGATCATCTCCCTCATCCAGGAAGCCCTCGCGGACGTCGCGCCGAACCGCGCCGGCGAGTTCGCCGACATCGGTGTGGACACCACCATCGAGAGCCTCGGCCTCGACTCCATCGCCACGATGGAGATGGTCGGGTTCCTCGAGGAGCGCGTGGACGCCACCTTCCCGGACGAGGAGCTCACCGAGGTGAGCAAGATCGGCGACCTCGCCAACCTCATCCGCACTGGCCGCGCCAGCTGACCCGCGAGACCTCGTGAAGCATCCGATCGCCATCGTCGGGATGGGCTGCCGGTTCGCCGGCTCCCCCGACGTCGGGGCCTACTGGCGGCTCACGGTCGAGGGGCGCGACGCCTTCGGGCCCGTTCCCGCAGACCGCTGGCCGCACGAGCAGTTCTTCGACACCAACCCCCGCTCGACGGACAAGTCCTACGCGCCGAACGGCGCGTTCATCGACGACATCCGCTCGTTCCCGGCGCTCGCGCTCGGGATCCCCCCGCGGCGGGTGGAGGTCATGGACCCCCAACAGCGGCACGCGCTCCTCGTGGCGCGCGAGGCGATCCAGGACGCCGGCTACCGGATCGGAGAGATCCCGGAGCGAACGGGCGTCTACATGGGCGTCACGGCCTCCGAGTGGCGCACGCTGCTCGGCGGGCGCGTGGTGGCCCAGCTCATGGCGAGCGGCACCCTCGGCGAGGCGCCCGACGACCTCTCCGTCCTCTCCAAGGCCATCCAGAACGTGGTGCCCAGCCGGCCGTTCTCGGCGCCTGGCGCCCTCGCGAACATGGTCGCGGCGGCCGTGGCCCAGGAGCTCGACCTGCACGGTCCGGCGTACACGGTGGACGCCGCGTGCGCGTCGGGCATGGTGGCGCTCGAGAACGCCGTCCAGGCCCTCCGCGCCGGCACGGTCGACTGCGCCATCGCGGGCGGCGTGTACCTCGCGCTGTCCCCCGAGAACCACATCGCCTTCAGCCGCATCGGGGCCATCAGCCGCTCCGGGGTGTGCCGTCCCTTCGACTCCCGCGCCGACGGCTTCGTCCAGGGCGACGGAGCCGGGGCGGTCGTGCTCAAGCGGCTCGAGGACGCCCAGCGCGACGGAGACCGGATCTACGCCGTGGTGCACGGCATCGCGGCCAACAACGACGGCCACGGCGATGGGCCCATGGCGCCCCTCAAGAGCGGTCAGATGGACGCCATCCGCCGCGCCTGGTCCGACGCCGGGTCCGTCGGGAACGTGGGCTACGTCGAGACGCACGGCACGGGCACGTCCGTGGGCGACCAGACCGAGCTCGAGGGCCTCGTCGAGGCGCTCGGCGACCGCGCCACCCGCGTGGCGCTCGGGTCCTCCAAGGCCAACATCGGGCACACGATGTCCGCCGCCGGCATCGCGGGCCTCGTGCGCACCGCGCTCGCGATCCACCACCGCACCCTGCCGCCCATGGCGGGCTTCGAGGCGTCCAAGCCCGAGCTCGGCCTCGAGGCCTCCGCGTTCTTCGTCCCCACCGCCGCCGAGCGCTGGGAAGACGACGTCGTGGCCGGCGTGTCGAGCTTCGGCTTCGGCGGGACCAACGTGCACGCCGTGCTCGCCGCGGCCCCCGGCGCCCCCGTCGAGGTCGCCGTCCAGGACGAGCTGCTCGCCCTCTCCGCCGCGAGCCCCGACGATCTCCGCGCCCTCGCAGCCTCCACGGCCGATGCCCTCGACGCCGGCGCCTCGGTGGCGTCCGTCGCCCGTGCGCTGGCCGCCCGCACGCCCCTCGCCCACCGCGCCGCCCTCGTGGCCTCCGACCGCCAGGCGGCGAGCGCCCAGCTCCGCGCCTTCGCCGACGGCGGCGCCAACGACCTGCGCACGGGTCACGTCGAGGAGCCCGCGAAGCTCGGCCTGCTCTTCCCCGGCCAGGGCGCCCAGCGCGTCGGCATGCTCGCAGACGCCCGCCAGCGCTTCCCGATCGTGGGGTCCACCCTCGACGAGCTCGACGCGGCCCTGGATCTCGAGCTCCCCATCGCGCACCTGCTCTACCCCACGCTGCGCTCCGAGCCGGTCGATCCCGCCACCGCAGACGCCCAGATCACCGACACCGCGGCCTGCCAGCCCGTGATGTACGCGTGCAGCGTGGCCCTCGCGCGCCTCCTGCGTCAGGTGGGCGTGCAGCCCGTGGCCGCGACGGGCCACAGCCTCGGTGAGTTCAACGCGGCCGTCGAAGGCGGCGTGATGAGCGCGGTCGACGGCGCGCGGTTCGTCACGGCGCGCGGCCGGGCGATGGCCTCGGTCGAGGGTGACACCGGCGCCATGGCGGCGGTGATGGCGCCCCGCGAGGTGGTCGCGGATCTGCTGGTCGACGGCGTGGTGATCGCCAACGTGAACCACCCCCGCCAGCTCGTGATCTCCGGCACCACCGACGGTGTGGCGGCCGTGGTCGCCCGGGCCACCGAGGCCGGCGTGAGCGCCAAGCCGCTCGTGGTGAGCCACGCCTTCCACAGCCCGATCTTCGACCGGATCGACGCCACCCCGTGGCTGGAGGGCCTCGAGCTCCACGACCCCACGCTCGTCGTGGCGAGTGGGATCGACGGTCGGCCGTACGCCGACGCCAGCGCCGCCCGCCAGGTGTTCCTGCGCCACACGCGCAGCCCCGTGGACTTCGTGGGCGCCCTCGAGCAGCTCGTGGAGGCCGGCGCGGACGTGCTGCTGCAGGTCGGTGCGGGCGGTCCCCTCGCGAGCTTCGCCCGGGGTGCCGTGGGCGGCCGGGTGAAGGGCATCCAGACCCTCGGCGGCCGGAAGGACGACGACGGCGGCGCCAGCATCCTCGACGGGCTCGGTTGGCTGTGGTGCCAGGGCGTGGACCTCGACGTCCGGCCCATCACGGCCGCCGCGACCGTGGTGTCCCTCCCGGCCGAGCGCCTGCCCACGGAGCCCTACTGGGCCGTGAAGGAGCGCGCGCAGAAGGCCCTGTCCCTCAAGACCACCGAGGCGGCTCCCGTCGCCCGCGTGGAGTCCGCACCTGCGGCCCCCGTGGCACCGGCCGCTCCGGAGCCGTCGGCCGACGAGGACGCCCGCAAGGTGTTCGCGGTCGTCGCCAAGGTCAGCGCCTACCCGATCGACGCGCTCAAGGCGTCCATGCGCCTCGTGGACGACCTGGGCTTCGACTCCCTGATGGTCGGCGACATGGCCACCGGCCTCGCGGACGCCTTCCCGGGCATCGGCGGCATCCCGCAGGAGCTCCTGATCAACGGGCCCACCGTGCAGGACCTCGTGGACTTCGTGAAGACCGCGGGGACGGCCGGCGAGGTCGACGACGACGCGCCGCTCACGGCCTACCGTCCCGTGTGGATCGACGCGCCCCGCATCGGCCGGTCCGGTAGGGACACCCGGCGTGCCGTGGCCCTGGTGGTGGGCGATCTCGACCCCGTCGCCAGCGCCCTCGTGGCAGCCGGGGTGGAGTGCACGTCCGACCGCGACGAGCCCGCGGAGCTCGTGGTCTGCGACGAGACCGATCCCGGCGCGCTGATCGCGCTGCTCGCCCACCAGCTCCAGCGCGGTGCCGAGCCCGACCTCCTGGTGGTCCCGGGGTCTGCGGATCACGCGGCCGTCGCGGGTGTCGTGCGCGCGTACGCCGCCGAGCGCGACGTCGTGAGCAAGGTCCTCTCCGGCGATGCCCTGCCCCACGTCGTCGACGAGTGGCTCGACTGCGACCGCACGCCCGACGTCCACTACGCTGGCGGCAATCGCCGGATCCGCGGGTTCGTCGTGGCCCCCGAGGTCCACGAGCGTCCCCTCGGTGAGGGTGATGTCGTCGTGATCTCCGGCGGTACGCGCGGCATCGGGCTCGCCCTCGCCCAGCGCCTCAAGGCCCGTGGCTGCGTCCCGGTGCTCCTCGGCCGGAGCGCTGCCGCCGTCGAGGGCATGGAGTGTCTGGCGGTCGACGTGACCGACGCGGAGGCCCTGCGTGCGGCGCTCGCCGGTCGTGACGTGGCCGCCGTGGTCCACGCGGCGGGCGTGCTCGCCGATGGGCCCCTCGAGTCCGTCGAGCCCGACGCCGGTGCGCTCGCCCGGCGCGTGAAGATCGACGGCTTCCGCAACCTCATCGACGCCTGCCCGAACGCGCGTGTGGTCATGGGCATCGGGTCGTGGGCCGGTCGCTTCGGCAACCGCCACCAGGCCCACTACGCCGCGGCGAACGCGGGCATGGCGGCCCTCGCGGAAGCCTCGGATCGCGTGGTGGTCGGCGAGTACGGCCCCTGGTCGACGTCCGAGATGGTCCGCACGATCCCTGCGCCCATCCAGGCCACCATGCGCAGCGAGGGTGTGGACTTCGTCGGCGACGAAGCCGGTATGGACGCGCTCCTCGCGGACCTGCTGCGCGGATCGGGCATCCGCACGCAGGGCCGGGACCTCCCGCTGACCACGCGTCAGGTCCGGCGCTCCGTGCGCCTGTCCACCAGCACACACCCCTGGCTCCTCGACCACGCCATCGAGGGCACGCCCGTGCTCGCGCTGGCCGGTGCCACCGACCTCATGGTGGAGGCCACGGGCCTCGTGCCGCCCTTCGAGGTCGACGACCTGCGCCTCTACCAGGGCGTGGCCGTCCGCGAGCCCGTCACCCTGCAGATCCGCGTCCGCGGCGACCGGGTCGAGCTCCGCCAGGGCGACCGCGGCGTGCTCTCCTACCGGGCGCGCATCCGGGCCTTCGCCGACGAGCTGGCCATCCCCGAGGCCCCGGTGGGTGGCGACGCGCCGTCCCTCTCCCTCGAGGCGTTCTACGACGGCGGCACCTTCCACGGCCCGCTGCTCCAGGGCATCACCGCCATCGAGGGCGTCGGGGCGGGCTTCGTGCGCGGCCGCGTCCGCACGGGCCGCCCGGTGGACTGGGAGCCCGGGACGACCCGCGCCCGCTTCGCCGTCGACCCCCTGGCCCTCGACAGCGCCATGCAGCTCTCGGGATACGTCGCCCTCACCCGCTTCGAGCGCGCCGGGACCCCCGTGGGCATCGGCCGTCTCGTGCAGCTCGCGCCCCTCCCCGAAGGCGAGCTCCTCGCCGAGGTGCACTTCGGCGAGCGCGAGGACGACCGGTTCGCCGGCACGATCGTGCTCCGCCGTCCGGACGGGCGCCCCGTGCTGGTCGCCGAGCGCACGGTGGCCGAGCTCCGCCGCATCGCGTCCGACGACTTCGACTTCGAGGTGAAGCGCGAGTGGATCGACCCGTCCACCTGGCCGGCCCTCAAGGACCTCGACATGCGGCTGGAGATGGCGAAGGCCAGCGGGATCGACAACCCGTACTTCTCCGTGCACGAGGGCACCGCCCGCGACACCACCGTCGTCGAAGGGCCGCGAGCTCATCAACTTCAGCAGCTACAACTACCTCGGGCTCTCCGGTGACCCCCGCGTCGTGGAGGCCACCCAGGCGGCCGTCGCGAAGTACGGCACCAGCGTGTCCGCGAGCCGCGTGGCGTCGGGCGAACGGCCCTTCCACCACGAGCTCGAGGCGCTCCTCGCGGGCTGCCAGGACACCGAGGACTCCGTGGTGTTCACGGCGGGCCACGCCACGAACATGGCGGCCATCGGCCACCTCATGGGCAAGGGCGACCTCGTCCTGCACGACGAGCTGATCCACGACTCCATCCTGCAGGGCATCAAGCTGGCCGGCTGCGCGCGCCGTGGGTTCAAGCACGACGACCCCACCGACCTCGAGAACCAGCTCCGCGAGCTCCGCCCGCACTACGAGAAGGTGCTGATCGTCGTCGAAGGCGTGTACTCGATGGACGGCGACATCTGCGACATGCCGTCCTACATCCGGCTCAAGAAGAAGTACGGGTGCCTGCTGATGTGCGACGAGGCCCACAGCTTCGGCGTCGTGGGCGCCACGGGCCAGGGCGTGCGCGAGCACTTCGGGTTCCCCGGCACCGACGTCGACATCTGGATGGGCACGCTCTCCAAGTCCGTCGCCTCCTGCGGCGGCTGGATCGCGGGCCGCGCGCCGCTCATCCGCTACCTCCGGTACACCGCTCCCGGGTTCGTCTACAGCGCGGGCATCACGCCGGCGAACGGCACCGCGGCCCTCTCGTCGCTGTCCGTGATGCTGAAGGAGCCCTGGCGCGTCGAGAAGCTCCAGGCCAACGCGCAGCACTTCCACGACGAGCTCGTGAAGCGCGGTATCGACACGGGCCCCGCGAAGGGCGGAAGCGCGGTCGTCCCCGCCATCACGGGCAACTCGCTGCACGCGCTCCTGCTCTCCCAGCGCCTGAACCGCGCCGGGGTGAACGTGCAGCCCATCGTGTACCCGGCCGTCGCCGACGACGCGGCACGCCTGCGGTTCTTCCTCTCCTCCACGCACAGCTTCGAGCAGCTGGAGCGCACGGCGGAGCTGGTGGCCACCACGCTGGCCGGGATCCGCGAGGAGTACCCGATCCCGCTGTGAGGCCGTCCGCGCAGGGTCTTTCTGCGTTGACAGCCGCCGGTGGGCGTGCGATCGTGCGGATCGGTTCGATCTGATCTGTGCGGGCGGACGCGCCCGTGTCTCTGGGAGTCCCCAATGCGCCGCTCCATCCTGGCCCTCTGGGCCGCACCCGCGCTCGTGTCGGTCGGCTGCGGCTGCAACCAGGAGTACACCTTCCCCGAGCCGCTGGCGGTCCAGTTCGCGGAGACGCCGCCGGACTTCGGGAGCTACCTGTCCTTCGGGAAGGCCCCGGACGGCCGCCGCATCACGATGACCTACTACGACCGCATCACCACGGGCGTGGGGTTCGCCACCGGTACGATCGCGGACGACGGCTCGATCACCTGGCTCCACGAGCACGTGGACGGCTACCCCGAGGCGGACGGTCTGGATCGCGGCGACCGCGGTCGGTACGGGTCCCACGTCGTCGGCGACGACGGCACGGTGTGGGTCGCCTACCAGGACAGCGCCAACGGCACCCTCAAGGCCGCCCAGCGGCTCGGGCCCAACCAGTGGGAGGCCGGCGTGGTCGACCCCGGCGTCGGGCTCACCCAGTCGGGCGCGGGCTACTGGACCAGCATCGGTCTGCTGGACGGCGAGCCCATCATCGCCCACTACGACAAGGCGGGCGGCGTGCTGCGCGTGAGCCGGCACAGCGAGAACGGCTGGTCGAGCGAGACCGCCTGGCAGGCGGAGGACGTCGGCAGGTACGCAGACCTCTACGTCCACAACGGCGTCGTGTACATCGCGTTCTACAACGCCGCCAACGGCAACCTCGAGATGATCGAGGGCACGCCGGGCGCCTGGACCCACACCGACGTCGACACCCCCGGCGATGTGGGCGCATGGCCCAACGTCTGGGCCGACGACGACGAGGTCGTCATCGCCTACCACCACGTGGGCGACCAGGATCTCCGGCTGATCCGCCGCACGGGCGGCTCCTGGGGCAGCCCGACCGTGGTGGATTCCGGCTGAGTTCCGCGGTGCGGACACCGTGTTCTTCCAGAAGGACGGCCTGCCGCACATCGTGTACTTCGACGGTCAGGACAACGACATGCTGCTCGCGTCCCAGCGCGACGACGGTTCCTGGGACATCCAGCGGGTGGCGGGCGCAGACCGCGCCGTGGGCTTCCACAACGAGGTGGTCGAGGTGAACGGTCGCTGGTTCGCCGGCTCGTACGACCACACCAACGCGGGCCTCTACACCACGGAGCTGTTCCGGGAGCTCCGTTGATCCTGCTCGTCGGGGCCGCGCTGGCGGCGCCCGTCGACCTCAACGGCGCCACCCTCGACCAGCTCGACGGGCTGCCGGGCATCGGGCGCGCGAAGGCCACGGCGATCGTCGCGCATCGCGCGGTGCACGGTCCGTTCCGTTCGTTCGACGACCTCTCTGCGGTGTCCGGTATCGGGCCGGCGACGGTGCGCATCCTGGCCACCCAGACGCGGATCTCGGCGCCGGTGCTCGCGGTCCAGCCCCCGACGCCGCCCGCCAGCGAGGCGCGCATCCCGCTGGTGCCGAGCGCTGTGGTGCTGGACCCCAACACCGCCACCACGGCCCAGCTCGCCACCTGGCCCGGCATCACGGGGCATCGCGCGGAGGCGATCGTGGAGGCGCGCGCCCGGAGGCCGTTCAGCTCGTGTGACGACCTGGTGCGGGCGGTGGGGGTGGGGCCGGCGACGGTGGCGGGGTTGAGGGATCTCTGCGTCGTGAGGGGGGCCGGGACGGCGGAGAGGCCGTCCGGGCCGCTCACCCGTGCCCGTGCCCGTGCCCGTGCCCAAAGGCGGCCTCGGGCCCTCCGCGCCCTGACGCATCGCGCGCTGGCTGCCGCAGCGCGCCGTGCAGCGGTCAGTGTCTCTCCATCAAAGGACCGACGTCGCCGCGCAATGGGACGGTCTCGCCAGGACCGAGGCCCCTCGGGCACGGACTCTGAACCGGTTGTCAAGGATCAGGACCCCAGGATGGAGCCCGACGGAAGCGGCCGAGGCCGGCCAGCAGCCGGGACGGTGCGCCCGCTGCGCGGGGCGTGGTCGACCCCGCCGTCAGGCTCACCCAGTCGTGGTCGTGGCCTTCGACCAGCATCAGGGCGTGCTGGACGGCGAGTGGCATCATCGCCCGGTAGACGTCCTGGCACGGCGGCGTGAAGCGCGTGAGCGGCACGGTCACGAGCACGGCAGGAGCGAGCCCTCCGTCAGGCGGAGCGCTCTACGTCGGTGTCGGTCCACAACCCGGGTCTCTTGGTGGTTCCGCGTTCTACAACGCCATCACGGCATTGTGGAGCGCGTCCCGTATGAAGTGGTTGCATGCTCGGCGCATCTTCACAGTCGGCCTACGAGCAGTCGACGTTGGCCCAACGTTGGCCGACGGTGACGGGCGTCGACACGCCTACCACGCAGCGGGCGCCTGGAGATTGCTCTGGAGCCGATCGACGAGCCCGCTCCTCCCAAACAGGACGTGGCTGTTCTCTTCCCGGCTGGTCGGTAGGCTCGCCACGATCTCCACCAGAAGGACGGGCCGTCGCTGCATCGTCCGCAGCTCATCGGACGAGACGAGGATTGACGCTCACCTGGGCGATCTGCGCTGAACCAGGAGAAGCAGCGCGACCCACATCACCTGGAACTCCAGCGGGTGGCGACCCCGATCCGCTGCTTCGGGCTTCCGAGGTGGAGTCGAGGTGCACGGTCGCTGGTCCGCCGGCTCCCCGACCACACGCAGCCGCGAGCTCCACCGTCCGCCGACTCGTCCGACGGCGGCGCTCGTTGGACCTCGTCAGCGAGCGAGGAGGATCTGCCACTGACCTCGACGCTTCCCCACCGACCAGCATGGACGGGAAGTGCTCACGGGCATCGGAGAGCCGGTTCGAAGTCGCGTTCGGCGATCGTCGCGCATCGCGCTGTGCACGGCCCGTTCCGTTCGTTCGACGACCTCGTCAAACGTGTCCGGCATCAGGCCGGCGACGGTGCGCATCCTGGCCACAGAACGCGGCATCCGGCGCGGTGCTCGCGGTCCAGCCCGACGCCGCCAGCGTCCACGAGGCGCGCATCCCGCTGGTGCCGAGCCTGCTGTGGTGCTGGTGCTCGACACCGCCACCACGGCCCAGCTCGCCACTGATGCCCGGCATGACGGGGCATCGCGCGGGAGATCGTGCCACCACCGGAGCGCGCCCGAACGAAGTTCCCGCCGGCTCGGTGTGACGACCTGGTGCGGACACGGTGGGGGTGCGACCGCGCGATCGTTGGCAGTGCTCGAAGCCCCAGTCCACAGGACCCACCATCGCTGAGGGGGCCACCTCCGACGGCGGAGAGAGGCCGTCGTCGCGCCCCTCCAGTCTGTGCCCGTGCGCCTACGCGTGCCCGAAGGCAGCCCTCGGGCCCTCCGCGCCCTGACGCATCGCGCGCTGGCTGCCGCAGCGCGCCGTGCAGCGGTCAGTGTCTCCATCAAAGGACCGAAGTCGCCGCGCAATGGGACGGTCTCGCCAGGACCGAGGCCCCTCGGGCACGGGCACGGGCACGGGCACGGGCACGGGCACGGGGCCGGCTGGCCGCGCTCCGCGCGGGAGCCGGCTTCAGAAGACCTTCATGTAATGCAACATGAACGAGATCCCGAGACACCCCCCGCACGCGAACACCATCGCGTTCATCAGCATGCACCCCGCACCCAACCAGCCCCGTCGGCCGCCCTGCACGTCCTCCTGCGGGAGGTGCAGGATGGGCGCGGCACCGCCTGAACGCAGCAGCGTGACGGCGCCGCGGATCTTCCCGCCGTCGAAGGACAGATCCACGTTCCAGTTGTTGCGACCACGGCCCGGGTGGGGCTCCGTGCGGACGGTCGCGCGCGTGATGAGGTCCACGAGACTCGCGTCGCCGTCGTCGAGCCCGAACCCGAGGAGGGCCGCCCGCCCGAACGCGATGGCGTGCACGTCGCGCCGGAACACGACGTGTCCGGCGTTCTGGTGGGTGTGCTGCTCCACCACCGCCACCCTGCCGCCCTCGAGCAGCACGGCGCACAGCGCGCCGTCCGAGCTGATCGCGAGCTGACGCGGCGTGCCCTCGAGCTCCTCGCGCCCCAGGATGGCCGTGGCCCCGCCGTCCACGCGCAGCAACGCGCCCTCCACCGCGAGCACCCAGAAGCCCTGGTGGTTCCACTTCACGTCGATGATCGGCATGCCCACGGGCAGCGAGCCCCAGGCCGCACCCGACATGCCGTCCATGGCCACGAAGTGGCCCGTGGACGTCCCGAGCCCCAGGCTCGTGCGGTCGGGCCCGAAGCTCGCACACACGAGATCCTGGAGCGGATAGCCGCCCGCCTGCCCGTTCGGCTCCACCAGCACGGGCCCCTGGGTGGTGATCACCGCGAACGCGCCGTCGGGGCTGGCGAACGCGCCGAGGGGGGTGCTGTCGAGCTGCACCTCCTCGAGCTTCCGACCGTCCGCCGCCCGGTGGAACACCACCCGGCCCTCGCTGTCGACCGTGGCGAGCGTGTCGCCCACGAAGGCCATCCCGAGCAGGATGCCGTCGCAGAACACCTTGTACACGGGCTGCCCATCGCCCCGGTACACCAACAGCTCCGGCCCGTCACCGACAGCGAGCTGCATGCCGTCCGACGACAGCGCGAAGCTGTAGACGTCCCTCACGTGCCGTCTCCGGGCACCAGATCGGCCTCGGTGAGCACGTAGAAGTCGTCCTCCGGCGGGAGGGCCTCGAGATCGTCCTCCTCGAGCCTCGTGAGCTCCCGCTCGTCAGGGGCCTGGGCGAGCATGTCGAGCAACACGAGCGCCCCGCGCACCGTTCCGAGGTCCGAGAGGTTCAGACCCGTGCCCTCGAGCCGCTCCTCGAGCTTCGCGAGCAGGTACTCCTCGGCCGTCTGGCGCCGCTCCTCGGGCTCCATGGCCTCCACCCGGACGAGGTCGTCCGCCTCGACCCGGAAGCGGTAGTAGTCCGCGACGGCCTCGGCGTGGGGCTGCGCGTCGCCCACGATGTCCTCGCGGACCACCGCCAGCAACAGCAGGGCCTCATCGGACGCGGTGGACCCGAGCGCCTTCACCAGCAC
Organism: Alphaproteobacteria bacterium; assembly: GCA_020632885.1. Lineage (GTDB taxonomy): Bacteria > Myxococcota_A > UBA796 > UBA796 > JACKEQ01. Next base: position 360,957 of record JACKEQ010000003.1, read on the forward strand.
CCGGTACGCCTGGCCCACGCCGCGCACGGGGTCCAGCGAGCGCCAGATGCGCCGTGCGCCCTCTGCGAGCGGGATGGCGAGGTCGTCGTTGCCCGTGCGCAGCGCATGCTCGGAGGCGTGCAGGAGGGTGGCGCCGATGGCGTGCTCCGCGCCCACCGTGCCGAGCAGCTCGACCGCCCGCCGGAAGTGCGCCACGGGCTGGCCGCTCCGCGACCGCGAGCGCAGCTCGCCGAGGTTCAGCTCGCAGAACCCCTGCAGCTCGACGTCACCGAGGCCCCGGGCAGTCTTCTGGGCCGCCTCGTAGGCCATCACGGCCGCCTCCGTCTCGCCCCGGTGGCGCGCGATGAGCCCGAGCCCCGCGAGCGTGCGGGCCTCGACACCCCGATCGCCGATCTGCCTGGCGAGCGAGAGGGCGCGCTTCTGCTGGTCCTCCGCGGTCTCCAGCTGATCCGAGAGCCGCGCGACCTCGGCGAGGGACAGCAGGGCCCCCGCCTGCCCGCGCAGATCCCCGGCCTTCTCGTGGATCCCGAGCACCTGCCGCCACGCCATGGCCGCCTCGTCCAGGTCGCCCTGCCGCGTGGCGATGTGCGCGGTCAGCGCCCAGACGCCCGCCTCGGACGGCCGGCTCCCCACGGCGTCGAAGGCCGCTCGGGCCCAGTCGCGGGCCTCCTGTGCCTCGGACACCCGGCCGGCCCGCAGGTACAGCCCGCCGAGCTCGACCTGCACGCTGGCCTCGGCCTCCAGGGCATCGGCGCGGTAGGCCGCGGAGACCCCCGCGTCGTCGAGGGCATCGAGCAGCGTGCGCACCGTGCGGAAGCAGGCCACGGCACCGTTCAGCAGGGACTCCGCGCGCTCCATGTCGCGGTCGCCCATCGCCACGCCCGCCAGGCCGCGCAGCGCGTGCCCCTCGCCCATCTTCAGGTCGGGTCCGGCGAACTGGAGCACCGCGGACTCGAAGGAGCTCCGCGCCCCCTCGAGGTCGCGCGAGGCCAGCGCCTTCTCGCCCTCCGAGAGGTGGAAACGTCCCGCCGCCAGTCGCTCGTCCGTCAAGGCTCCCCCCCTCCGCACACCCAGGTGTCCTCGCAGTCCCTCGGCACGTCGATCACGCGGACCTCGAGGCCGACGTCCAGGCACGTGACCTCACGCAGCGCGTCGAAGCACGCCTGGCCCGCGACGGGATCGTACACGCAGTCCGTCCGGTCCGTCGACCGCAGGGTCTCCACGCAGGCGTCCACGTCCACGGCCTCGTCGCAAGCGTTCGCCTGCACGCACCACCGCTTGAAGCCCTTCTGCTCGAACCGGCCCTCGGTCATCGCGCAGCCGGCCAGGAGGACGAGCAGGAGCCTCAAGGCTCCTCACCGAGCCGGAAGTCCGAGGCCTCGAGCCCGTACTGCTTCATCTTCGTGTAGAGCGTGCGGCGCGTGATGCCGGCGGCCTCCGCGGTGCGGGCGAGGTGGCCGCCCTGCCGACGGAGCTGCCGGTAGAGGTAGGCGCGCTCGAGCTGCTCGACGACGCGGTTGGTGTTGGCCTTGAGCGAGGCGTCGTCCTGGATCGTGAGCGTGCCGGGCCGCGGCGATGGACGCTGCTGCACCATCGCCCGGTCGAGATCGGCGGCCTCGAGGCGCTGCCCGGGCCGGGTGATCACCCAGCGCTCGCACATCGCGCGGAGCTGCCGGATGTTCCCCGGCCAGTGGTAGCGGAGGATGGCGTCCATGGCCTCGGCGCTCACGATGGGCGGGTCGAGGGTGTAGGACTCGGCCATCTCGTCGAGGAACATCCGCATCAGGAGAGGGATGTCCTCGGGCCGCTCGCGGAGCGGAGGGAGGTGGATGGGGAAGACGTTCAGCCGGTAGAAGAGATCCTGCCGGAACCTCCCCTCGTTCACCGCGGTCTCGAGCTCGACGTTCGTGGCCGCGACGATCCGCACGTCTACATCGACCAGATCGCGCCCGCCCACCCTGCGGAAGCGGAAGTCCTCCAGCACCCGGAGCAGGCTCACCTGGACGTTCAGCGACGTCTCGCCGAGCTCGTCGAGGAAGAGCGTGCCGCCGTCCGCCATCTCGAAGAGCCCTTCGCGACGGCCGGTGGCGCCGGTGAACGACCCGCGCTCGTGGCCGAACAGCTCGCTCTCGAGCAGCGACTCCGCGAACGCACCGCAGTTCACGGCGATCATGGGCTTGTCGCGGCGATTGCTCCGCGCGTGGATCGCCTGGCTGATGCGCTCCTTTCCCGTGCCGGTCTCGCCGAGCACGAGCACGGTGGCGTCGGTCTTCGCGACGGCCTGGATGCGGTCGAACACCTCGAGCATCCGGGGGCTCTGGCTGACGAGCTGGTTGAACCCGTAGCGGTCGCGCACCTCGCGGCTGGCGCCCTCGAGCCCTCCCCGGCTGCTGGACTCCTGGACGGCCCGCTCCAGCGCGGTCCGGAACGCGCGGCGGTCGCGTGCGGGCACCACATCCGAGGCCCCGTGGCGCATCCAGTCCACCGTGGACGTGACGTCCGGGGTCTCGACGGCCACCACGAGCGGGACGCCCTGGTCGCGGAGGAGGGCCACATCGGCGCCCACGCGCTCCGGCGCGGAGCCCACGAGGACCACGTCCGCACCGAGGTCCGCGAGGGACTGCAGGGCCTCGTCCACCCCCTCGACGAGGAACGGCTCGAGGTCCGACGCGCGCACCATCCGCTCCAGGTGGCGGCGGAGCTCGCGATCGGCAGAGACGACGAGGACGCGGGCGCGCTGGCTCATGCCAAGGCCGTCAGCCCCTTCGCGAGGAGCTCGACCCGCCCGGGCCACACCCCGAAGGCGCTCATCTCGGCGTTGCCGATCATGTACTTCCGCCAGCGGCGAAGGGGCTCGCCGACCGCGTGGCAGGAGAGCGCCGCCACGACCATCTGGTGGGTGACGCCGAGCACACGGCCGCCCGGGTGCGCCTCCGCCATGGCGTGGAGCGCACGGAGGGCGCGGGCCTGGACGGCCCCCATGGACTCGCCGCCTCCGGGAGCCTCCACGTCCGTGGGGTCGAACCCCCACTTGGCCAGGAACTCGGGGTGCGTGTTCATCGCGTTCATCGCGATGGTGCCGTCGAGCTCGCCGAGATCGAGCTCCGTGAGCCCGTCCAGCACGACGGGATCGGGCTCGACCGGCGCGGCGGTCTGCAGAGCGCGCTGGAGCGGCGAGCTGAACACGGCGTCGAAGCGGCCCACGAGCCCCGGAGCGACCTTCGCCACCTGCCCGTGCCCCACATCGTCGAGCGGGACGTCCGCCCGACCGAGGAAACGCTTCTCAGCGTTCCAGGCGGTGCGCCCGTGCCGCAGCAGCACCACGACCACGCCTCCGGGCGCCTCGAGACCGGCTCCCAAACCAGACGATGATCCAGATGAACGCGTCATGACGATCCTTTTGCCGGGTGTATCGGCCCCCGATTCCATAGACTGATCCCAGTCCAACCGCCAGCGCAAGGGGAACGTCGGGTGGCGCGCAAGAACCGTTACGAAGCTCCCATCCGCACTTCGCTCGAGCGGGGGACTTCGTCCGAGAGGCCGCCTCCGGACGACGCCACCGAGGTCACCCTGCGCACGCGGGGCGGTCTGCTGCCGGTGGACGACGAGACCAACTTCGCCTCGTCCCGGAAGGGCGCGGAGCTGGAGGCCGAGCTCCTCAAGGTGGATCCCCGGGCCCTGGCCCAGCGGCTGGCACGCGCCAAGGGTGAGGTGGCCGAGACCACCGTGCGTGCGCCGGTCCGGCGCGGCCGCGAGATGCCCGAGGACCAGCCCACCACCCGCGGGCCTGCGCTGGAGGGCCCGAGCGAGGCCAACTCCGTCGGGAGCCCCGTACCCATCGAGGATCCTGCGGCCCTCGCCCGTCGGCTGGCCGAGGAGGCCAAGGCCCGGCTCGCCCGCACCGACGACCTCCGCGACGAGACCGCCCGGGAGTCCTCGCCGGGCCGCCCGCGCACGGACCGTCCGGCTCCCGAGCGGAAGTCCGCGCCGATCGACCGCACGGTGCGCGCTCCGCGGCAGAGCCAGCGGCCCACCGTAGTCCGGAAGTCCTCGCCCAGCAGCGAGCCCCCGCAGCTCAACGCGAAGCCCGCCCAGCCCATGAGCGAGCGCGTCCGGGCGGCCCAGAAGCGCGCTCGGGACGCCACGCCTGCGCCCGCCACGCCCCGGGCCACCCCGGCACCGGCCCCTTCGCGGGTGACGCCGCGCACCGCGCCCACACCCGCACCCGCTCCGCCCCGCGCGACCCCGGCCCCGGCTCCCACGCGCGCCGCCGAGCGCCCCGAGCCCCGTCCCGAGCCGCCGCGCCCGGAGCCCGCACGCGCGGAGCCCAGCAAGCCCACGCCCATGCCGGCTCCCCCGCGCCGGACGGCCCCGCCGCACCGCGAGCCTGCGCCGCCGGTCCCCCACCCCACCTCGCCTCCCCCGATGGTCGCGGAGGCCGCGCCGCCGCCGGAGGACCCCGCAGCCCTCGCGCGCCGCCTCGCCATGGAGGCGAAGGCCCGCCTGGCCCGGTCCGGGACCCCCGCGCCCGAGCGTCAGTCCGCACCGCCGCTCGCATCCGCACCGCTCGAGCCCGAGCCGCTCACGAGCACCACGGTCGCGCCTGCCATCGAGCCAGCGCCCCCCGTGGCCCCGGAGCGTTCGGCGGGCACGTCGGAGCCAGCGCCCGGCCGTCTGGCCGATCGGGCCCCGCGCACCCGGAAGCCGCTCTCCGCCGCCGAGGCCCTCGCGCGCTTCTCCGCGGAGCCCGCGCCCACGCGCCAGTCCACGCCCGCAGCGGCGCTCGGCCCGTCCTACACGGCCCCCGTCGAGGCGTCCCCGGTGCCCCTGCCGCCACCGCCCGACGCCCAGCCCCTCGTGCGCCCGCTGTCCCTGCTCGCGGAGATCCTGCCGGGCGTGCTCATCGAGAGCGAGCACCCGGTCTCCAACGCCGGCGTGTTCCGAGCGCTCTGGGAGGCCCACCAGGCCCGGGCCATCCGCGCCGGGCGCCTGCAGCTCGCCGCCACGGCCACCCTCCTCCTGTCCCACGTGGAGCGCGGGCGCCCGCTGCTCGCCGCGCGGGTCGGCTACGCGAACCAGCAGTGGGCCGCGTTCATGGCGGCGGACGACGGGCAGCTCCTGGCCATCGTCGACATGCCCGAGATCTACCTGGCCGGCCTGAAGTAGGCGGTCAGGAGGTCAGGAGCGCCTGGAGGTCCGGCACGCCGAGCACGGTCTCGGTGCGGCAGAAGTTGCACTCCACCGTCGCTCCGCCGTCCTCGTCGATCATCGCCTGGATCTCCTCGTCACCGAGGGTCGAGAGCATCGTCAGGACCTTCTCGCGCGAGCAGGTGCACTGCCAGAACAGCGGGGCCTCACCGCCCTCGAGACCGTTCCAGACCTCCTCCAGCACGGCGTCGAGGTCGACGTCCTCGGCCTGGCCGGGCAATCGCTCCACGAACACGCCGATGCCGTCGCGCACCCTGACGCGGGCGGGCACCTGGTCGCTGCCGTGCAGGTGGTCCTGCAGGACCTGACCGAGGTCGTCGTGGTGGACCGCCGTGATGCCGCGGTAGACCTCGCGCCCGCGCACGCTCTTCAGCACGAAGAGGATGCCCTCGAGCATCGGTGCGTCGCGAGGGGTGGGCGGCGTGGTGCGGCAGCGGATCGCCCCGCTGTCGTACACGTCGGCTGTGAGTGCGAGCCGGGGCTGCTCGAGCTGGAGCTGGAGCGTGAGGCGCTCGGTGTCGTCGAGGTAGGCCGAGAGCAGCGCAGCCGCCGCGAGGGCGTCCGCCTGCAGCCGTGCGGCGACCTCACCGAGCCCGTGCACCTGGGCGGCATGGGCCGCGATGGCGCGGATGTCCACCCGCATCGCCCGGATCCCGTCGTCGTGCAGGAGGCCCGTGTGGCGGGCACCGTTCATGGAGACTCCCTGCGCTCCTCCACCGGAAGCGCCACGTGGACCGTATGCGTGCTCACCTCGATGGGCCAGCACAGACCCGCGCGACAGCCCTGGTGGGTCAGGCGCAGCTCGACGACGCCGGCGTCCGCGGCCTCCACCGGCACCTCCACACGCACGTCCGCCGACCAGGAAGCCCGCCAGCTACCGGGCTCGTAGGGATCCGGGGCCAGGCGCGCCTCGGGGTACACGGGCTTGCCGATGCGCCCCCTCACGGCCTCGATCGCCACGGCATCCTGATAGACCGCGTGGTCCTTCGGCACGGTGAGCACGAGCGTGATCGAGCCCACCGCGCGCTCGGGGACCTCCCAGTGGAACGGAGCCACCTCCGGCGCTGCGGACGGGATCGAGAGCCCTCCGCCACCGTAAGGGTTCGCGAGTGAAACGGATCCGAGCAGCCAGGCGACCATGCGTCCTCCGGGGAGCGAGCGCGCACCCCGTTCATTAATGCGCCTGTCCCTCGTTCCCATCCCGGAGGCCTTCCTGTCCGTCGCCGTGATCATCCCCGCCCTCGACGAGGCCGCATCCATCCCGGCGGTCCTCCGGGATCTCTCCACGATGCCGGACCTCAGGGTGGTGGTCGTGGACAACGGATCCACGGACGGCACGGGGGAGGTCGCGCGGGGCTTCGGGGTGGAGGTGCTCCGCGAGGAGCGCAGGGGCTACGGCACGGCCGTGCTCGCCGGGATGGCGCACCTCGCCGCGGATCCGCCGACCGTGGTGGTGATCCTCGATGCCGACCACGCGGACGACCCTCTCCGCATCCCAGACCTCGTCCGCCCCATCGACGAGGACCGGTACGACATGGTCCTCACGGACCGCACGATCACGGCCGAGCCCCACGCGCTCTCCGCAGTCCAGATCCTCGGGAACGGCCTGTCCACGGCCCTCATCGCCAGGGCGACCGGCCACCGGTACCGCGACATGGGGCCCTTCCGGGCTCTTCGCTGGGAGAGCCTCGCGGTCCTGGAGATGGAGGACCCCACCTGGGGCTGGAACGTCGAGATGCAGATGAAGGCCGTGAAGCGTGGCCTGCGCATCCTGGAGCTCCCGCTCCCCTACCGTCGGCGGCGGGCCGGACGCAGCAAGATCAGCGGGAGCCTCCAGGGGGCCGTGAGAGCGGGCTACCGCATCCTGCTCGCGGTGAACCGCTACCGCTGAGGCTCGCGGGGCAGCCACTTCATGCTGTGGAGCTCCATCCCCGGCGCGAACAGGCGCACCGAGGTGTAGGGCAGCACGTTGGTCGGGAGCTGGACCGTCGTGGTCGCCCACCCCTCCTGCCCTCCCACGGGTCCCGGCTCCACGTCGATCACGGCGTTCGTGTGGTCCACCCGACGGACCTCGAGCTGCATCGGCATGGGCTCGCCCACGATCTCGATGCCCCACGGCGCCTTGCCCTTCGCCCGTCGGAGGGCGATGCCGTGCGGGTGGACGTCCAGGGTGCGGTTGCGGCTGGGTCCGGCTCCCGAGAGGAACGGCGGGTTGTGGATCGAGCAACGCCGGCGGCAGTACGCATCGATCGTCGCGTCACCGCTCCACGCCAACCGGGCCATCGCACGCCAGCGCTCGGGCGCGAATAGGGGCCCCCGCGTCACGAGCTGGAGATCGTCGTAGTAGGCGGCCAGCTCGCGGTCCGCGAGGCGCCCCTCTCCGATGGCCGCCTGCTCGTAGCCCTCGGGCAGGTCGCGGGCGTAGTGGCCCACCCGCCAGCGACCGTCGCGGGTGGGTAGCCGAGCGAGCAGGGGGTCGGTCAGCGCCAGCACGTCGATCACGTGGATCTGCGGGCCGGCGGCATAGCCGTACCACCCGATCATCCCGCGCACGTCGACCTTCTTGCCCTCCTCGACGTCCCGCTTCGCGCGCATGGTGTTCAGGGTCTCGTGGGTCGGCCGGTCCTTCTCGGGCCGGAGGAGCCCGGAGAGGCGGTAGAAGAACCCGCGCTCGTGGGCGACATGGCGATCGAGGCCCAGATGAAGCGCGTCCGGACCGCTGGTCAGCGGAGGGATGAGCGCGTTGGCGCCCGCCACCACGAGGCCGAGGGTCCCCACGACCGCCACCGGCGCCCGCACCTCCCAGGTGGAGAGCATGGCGAGGGCGAGGGCGAAGGGCGGCGTCAGGAACCGGCCGCTCATGTGGTCACCGCCGACCCGCACCACGTACGCGACGTGCAGCAGCATGCACACGGCCAGCACCCGCTCCACCCCGCCGCGACGGAGGGCCACGAGCACGCAGATCGCGGCCGTCGGGAGGGTCACGGGGTCCCAGCGCACCGAGTTCCGGAGGTACAACGTGCCCGTGTAGAGGAAGTTGGAGGCCGGGATGCCCGCTCCGAGCTTCGCGATGGCCGTGTTGGGCACGAGAGACCCGTAGTACACGAGCGAGAACAGCTCCCAGGCAGCGAACGGCGACCCACCGATCAAGGCGAGACGGAGCGCGGTGCGCCAGGGGTACGGGTAGAGACGGTAGAGCACCGCGGGACCCACGAGCACGGCCAGATCGATGCGGTTGAGCACCGCGACCGTGGCCACGAGCACGATGGCGAGGCTCCAGCGCTCGGGGGTCTCGGCCGACCTGGGCACGTGGGCCATCAGGAGCACGAAGGCCGCGAGCAGCGCGTGGGTGAGCGGGTTCTCGAGGCCACTCGTGGAGAAGTCCACGTACGCCATGGACCCCAGCGCGGCGATCCCCACGAGCACGCTCGCCCCGAGGCTGCGCGCGTTCAGCAGGAGCACGGCCAGCGTGCCCAGCGCGATGCCCGCCGAGACGGCCTGCACGGTGTAGTAGACCTCTCCGGTCCACGCGACGAAGGGGAGGAGCAGGAACAGCCACGCCGGGTGGGTGAAGGCCTGCACGCGCTCCGCGGGGTTCCAGCGCAGCCCGAGCCCGTGGATCGCGTTGTCGATGGTGCGGAACGTGATGTAGGCGTCGTCGCAGGTCCACGAGGTGCGAAGGAGGACGACGGCGAACACGAGCAGACAGAACGCTGCCCAGGCCCGTTGCATCTCTGACCCTCCTCGACGACGGGCCGGACCATAGCCGCTGATCGCGCGTTCCGCCCGTGGGACGGGTTAGTCCCGACCGTCCCGCCTCCCTGGAGTCCCCGTGCCCCACGCCACCGCGCTCCCCTCCCCCCTCCGCACCATCCACGTCATGGGCATCGCCGGAACCGCCATGGCCGCCCTCGCCGGCATGCTGAAGGACGCCGGCTACACGGTCACCGGCTCCGACAAGGCCGTGTACCCGCCGATGTCCACGTACCTCGAGTCCCTCGGAATCCCCGTCATGGAGGGCTTCGTCGCGAGCAACCTCGACCACCGACCGGACCTCGTGGTCGTCGGGAACGTCGTGCGGGCCGTGTACGACGAGGCCACAGCGCTCCTCGCGAGCGACATCCCCTACATGAGCTTCCCCGAGGTGCTCGGGCACCTCTTCCTGGCCGACGCCCACAACATCGTGGTGGCCGGCACCCACGGGAAGACCACCACCACGTCCATCACGGCCTGGTTGCTCTCGTCTGCGGGGCGCGAGCCGGGCTTCCTCGTCGGCGGCATCGCGAAGAACTTCGACCGCACGGCACGCACGGGGGCGGGCACGCACTTCGTCATCGAGGGCGACGAGTACGACACCGCCTTCTTCGACAAGGGCCCCAAGTTCCTCCACTACCGCCCCGTCACAGCCGTCCTGACCTCTGTGGAGTTCGACCACGCCGACATCTACACGGATCTCGACCACGTGAAGCAGAGCTTCCGTCGGCTCATGGGCATCCTCCCAGCAGACGGCTGCCTGATCGTCCGGGACGACGACCCGGGCGCCCACGACGTCGCGCAGGACGCGACGTGCACGGTGTGGCCGTACGGGCCCGGGCGCATGTGGGACGGCCGGGTGGAGTCCGTGGACACCGACCGGGGCACGATGGACTTCACCCTCCTGCGCGAGGGCGAGCCGGTCGGCACCTACACGACCTCCCTGGTGGGCGAGCACAACCTCTACAACCAGGTCGCCGCCGCCGCTGCCGCCCTGCGCGCGGGCCTGACGCCCGAGGAGCTCGCCGAGGGCTTCCGCACGTTCCAGGGCATCAAGCGGCGCCAGGAGGTCATCGGGGAGCCCGGTGGCGTCACCGTGATCGACGACTTCGCCCACCACCCGACCGCCGTGGCCTCCACCATCGCGGCCCTCCGGCAGCGGTTCGGGCAGCGCCGGCTCTGGGTCGTGTGGGAGCCCCGGTCCGCGACCTCCCGGCGGAACGTCTTCCAGGCCGCCTACGCCGAGGCCTTCGACGGTGCGGACCGCGTCGTGGTCGCCCAGCCGTTCGACACCTCGGGCATCCCGGAGGACCAGCGCTTCGACGCGGGCCTGCTCATCCGCGACCTCGCCGACCGCGGGGTGGACGCCGTCCTGCTCGACGGTGCCGATGCCATCGCGCAGACCGTGGCGGTGGGTGCCCACCCGGCCGACGTGGTCGCCATCTTCAGCAACGGCGCGTTCGGCGGGCTCCACGGCAAGCTGCTCGAGCTCCTCGGCGCCCGCTTCAGCGGCTGACTTTCATGCCGGCAGCCACTGGGCCCACTCGAGGGGTGTCTGCCCGCTGATCATCCCATCCGAGCCCAGCGCGATGCCGGTAGGCTGCATGGGCCTGGAGAGCAGCGGCATGCCCGCCTCGCGCGGGGTGCGGTCGCCCTTCTTCCGGTTGCACGGACCGCACGCGATGACGAGGTTGTCCCAGGTGGACCCACCACCGCGGCTCCGCGGCATCACGTGGTCCACCGTGAGCTCGCGGCTCACGCCGTGGTGACCGCAGTACTGGCAGGTGCTCCCGTCGCGGGCGAGCAGGTTGCGACGCGTGAGCGCGATGCGCCCGGGCCCGCGCTGCACGTAGCCCCGGTGCCGGACCACCGCCGGCAGGGGGAAGACGTCCCTGGACGTGCGCACGACGGCGTCGTAGTACTCCAGCACGTCCACGCGATCGAGCAGATCGAGCACCATGGCGCGCTGCCAGCGGATGGCGTGGAGAGGGCGGAAGGCCGCGTCGAGCACGAGGGTCCGCAATCCGTCCACGATCATCGCACCTCCTCGTACTCACAACGTGCCAACCGGAAGCACGAGTTGCAACGCCATCCTCACGAAAACACGACGGGCTCGGACCTCCCGGCCCTCGTCACGCCCCTGCCGGGCCCCGCGTCGACCGCCCTCGTGGACGTGCTCGCCCGCCACGAGTGCCCCGCCATCACCGCGCGAAGAGCCCGTCGTGCCGCGTCTCTCGGGGTCGCGGACACCGACCCGTTCGTGTGGGAGACGGCGGTGGGCGCGAACCTCTGGGACGCCGATGGCAACCGGCTCGTGGACCTGACCGCCGGGTTCGGCGTGGCGACGGTCGGGCACCGCGATCCGGCCGTCGTGGCCGCCGCGCACGCCCAGGTGGACCGGCTCCTGCACGCGATGGGCGACGCCTACCCGGACGTCACCCGCATCCGGCTGCTCGAGGCCCTCGCGGCCGCCTGTCCGGACGGGCTCGATCACGCCATCCTCGGCCTGTCGGGGGCGGACGCCGTGGATGCCGTGGTGAAGACCGCCGTGCTCGCCACGGGGCGGGACGGCGTGCTCGTGTTCGAGGGGTCCTACCACGGCCTCTCGCTGGGGACGGTCCCCCTGCAGGCCTACAAGGCGTCGTTCAGCGACCCCTTCCGGGGCATCACCCACCCTCACGTCCACGTGCTGCCGTTCGGCTGCGACCCCGCCGACGTCGGGGCGCTCGTGCAACGGGAGGGCATCGGGCTCGTGCTGGTCGAGCCCATCCAGGGTCGTGGGGGCATCCGGGTGCCGGAGGACGGCTGGCTCCGCCGCGTCCACCGCGAGGCGCGGGCCCACGGGGCGCTCGTGGCCCACGACGAGATCCAGTGCGGGCTCGGCCGGACAGGGGCGGTGTGGGCCGGCGACGTCACGCCGGACCTCCTGGCCGTCGGGAAGGCGCTCGGCGGTGGGTTCCCCCTCTCGGCCGCCGTGGGGACGTCCGCGGCCATGGGCGCCTGGGGCGCGTCGAAGGGCGAGGCCATCCACACCCAGACGTTCCTCGGGCACCCGGTCGGCTGTGCGGCCGCCCTGGCGGTGCTCGGGCAGCTCGACACGATGACGGCGCGCTGCGCGGAGCGCGGGGCCCGGCTGGCGGGTCGTCTCGCGGCGGAGGGGCTCACCGTGCAGGGGCGCGGGCTCATGCTCGGCGTCGTGCTGCCCGACGCCTACGGGGTCCACCGTCGCCTCCTGGCCCGGGGCTATCTGGCGCTCCCCGCCGGCATGCAGGGCGAGGTGCTGGCGCTCACGCCCCCGAGCGTGCTCTCGGACGCCCAGATCGACGGGTTCGTCGAGGCCCTCGTGGAGGTCGCGTGAGGGACGGGCTCGCCCGCCGGATCCTCGAGGCCCTCGATGCGCCGGGGGTCGACTGGACGGAGCTCGCCCTCGACGTGCACCGCTGGCAGCACGCGCACGACCCCGTGGTGCGGGCCCTCTCGCCGGCGCCCGCCACGACCCTCGACGCCATCCCTGCCGTCCCCGTCGGGCTCTTCCGCGACCTCGACGTCGGCACCGTCGACCCCGCCGGGCCTCACGTGGCCTTCCACACCTCCGGCACGACCACCGGTCGTCCCGGCGTCCACCGCATGCGCGACACGGTCCTCTACGACGCTGGCTGCATGCGGCACGCGCGGCCCTGGCTGCCCCGGACGTCCCGAACGGTCGCGCTGCTGGCGGACAGCCCCGTCTCCTCCCTCGCCCACATGGTGCGCGGCTTCGCGCCCGTCACGGGGCCGGTGACCTGGCTCGTCGACACCGACGGCCTGCACCTCGAGGGTCTCGAGCGCGTCGGGGAGCCCACCTTCCTCTGCACCACCGCCTTCGCCCTCGATGCGTGGCTCGCCACCGATCCTCCCGCCCTGCCCGACGGCAGCGCCATCCTCGTCACGGGCGGCTTCAAGGGCCGTCGCACGCACCTGGACGCGGGCTCTGTCGTGGATGCCGCGGTCCTCCGCGCCCCGGTCGTCCAGGAGTACGGCATGACCGAGCTCTCCTCGCAGCTCTGGTCCCGTCCGGGCGAGCCCTTCGAGCCTCCGCACTGGCTGCGCGTCACGGCCGTGGACCCCGCGTCGGGAGTGCCCCTCGGGCCCGGAGAGGTCGGCCAGCTGCGGTTCCTCGACCTCTGCAACCTCGACGGGACCCTCGCCATCGAGACCCTGGACCAGGGGGTCGTGCACCCGGACGGACGGGTCACGCTGCACGGCCGCCTGCCCGACGCGCCCGCCCGCGGGTGCTCGCTGGCCGTGGAGGACCTCCTGTGAGCCGCTGGCCGGACGTGGAGGCCTGGCTGGCGGGGCTGGACGCCCACCTCCCGCTCGTGCCGGACCTCTCGCCGGAGGGCGCCCGGATGGCCCTCGACCTCGCCAGGATGGCCCTCCGCGAGGTGCCGGAGCACCTGGACCGCCCAGCACCCGCCCACACGGTGTTCGTCGCGTCCTCCACGGTGTTCACGGTGGCCCTCGAGTGGTGCGCCGTCCTGCTCGCCCGTGGAGGTCGCGTGACCCTCAAGGTCCCGCGGGGCCTGGAGCCCTGGTACGCCGCCATCACCCGCGACACCGGCCTGCCGCTCGAGGCCACGACGGACCGCCGTGTGCTCGCGACCGCCGATCGGGTCGTGCTGATGGGCTCGGACGCCACCGTGGAGGCCGTGCGGGCCGCCCTCCCCGACCCCTCGAGGCTCCTCGCCTTCGGGAGCCGTCACAGCCTGGCGTGGTGGACCGACCCCACCCACGCGGTGGACCTCGCGCTGGACCGCGTGCTCTACGACGGCCGGGGCTGCATGGCGCCGACCGGCATCTTCTCGCCCATCCCCGACGCTGCGGAGCGCCTGGCGGAGGCTCTGGAGCGTGCACGCGCGGTGGTCCCGCTCGGCACGGTGCACCCGTCAGAGCACGCCTGGATCCGCGAGCGGACCGCGCTGGCGCGGGTGGTGGGTCGCGTCGTGAGCGACCGGGTCGTCGAGCTACCCGCGAGGCTCTGGGTCCCGCGGTCGGCGCCGGGCCTGGCGGTGGTCCACCCGGTGGCCACATTCGCGGACGTCCCGATCGACCCGGCGCGCACGAGCGTGCTCGGCACGGACGGCGACGTCGCCGAGGGTGTGCGGTGCGTGGAGCTCGGCCGGATGCAGCGCCCGGAGCTCGACCGTCTCCACGATGGCGTGCCCTGGCTCACCGCCCTGGAAGTGTGGTAGATTCCGCCGTCCGACAGGGAGACCCACCATGATGACCAAGACCCCCCTCCTCCTCCTCCTCCTCGCCGCCTGCGGCCCCAACCTCGAGGGCTCGTGGTCGGGCACCATCGAGTGCGAGAACACGGACGTCCCGAGCACCCTGACCGTGGAGCCGGGCAGCAAGGGCGTCTACCCCGCCACGATGGACTGGGACGTCGACCAGCAGGTGGAAGGCAAGGGGCTGACCATCGACATCGAGTTCGACCTGCACTTCGACCTCGAGATCACCGCGGACGGAAAGGGCGAGCAGACCCTCCAGATCCGTTCGCTCGGCACGGAGATGGAGTGCACCGTCTACGTGGACGGAGAGCTCTTCACCGACTCGTGCGACGAGGCGGGCATCGATCCCACCGAGCTCGAGGACGAGGCGGGCGACTTCGGCGAGGTGACCTGGGACGGCGCAGACACCATCACCGTCGCAGACGCCGACTGCTCGGGCACCCTCACCCGCTGAGCCGTCAGCCCGCCTCGCGGATGTCCGCGAGAGTGCGCAGACGATGGAGCGCCTCCCGCTCGATCTGGCGGACGCGCTCCCGGGAGAGCGCCATCTCGTGACCCACGCGCGAGAGGGTGCGGTACTCGCCGTCCTCCAGCCCGTAGCGCCGCATGAGCACCATCTGCTGGCGCTCCGAGAGCACCGAGGCGAACGCGCTGCGGATGCGCTGGAGCTCCTGGGCGAGGATGGCGTGGAGGTTGGGGTCCTCGGCGTCCTCGTCGTGCAGGAAGCGCTCCAGGGACCGGGGCCGCGGGCCCTCGTCCACCGGCGACTCGAGGGACACGGTCTGCCCCTGCTGCATCAACAGCTCGGCGCGCCGGGTGTCGATGCCGACCTCCTCGGCGAGGTCCGACAGCGTGTAGGGCACGCCCTCCGCCTCGTAGCGCTTCATGGCCTTGCGGAGGTTGCGGGTCTGCTCGACCGCGCAGCCCGGCAGCCGCACGGGCCGCCCGGTGTGGTCGATCGCGCGGGTCATCTGCGCGCGCACCCACCAGCGCGCGTACGTGGAGAAGCGGATGTCGCGGTCGGGGTCGAACCGCTTGGCGGCCCGCAGGAGCCCGATGTAGCCCTCCTGGACGAGGTCCTCCTCGTTCATGAACGGCCCCGCGAGCTTGCGCGCTTCGCCGTGGGCGATGCGACGGCCGCTCATCGCGAGACGCCAGCGCAGGGACTCCGCCTGGTCCCAGGCGCCCTTCGCGCGACGCGCGGCAGCGCGGATCTCGGGCCGATCGCGGCTCGCCTCCCACACGGCAGCGACGGCGGCCTCCAGCCTGTCCACCGAGCCCGCGCGGGTCTTCTCGGCGCGGTTGGGCTTGTCGTCGAGGATGTTCGCCGCGACGTCGAGCCCGTCGATCGCCTCCCGGGCCTCGGCCTCGGCCTGGTGGATCAGGCGCGCGAGCTCCTTCTCCTCCTCGGCCGTGAGACGCACGGTGCGGCGCTTGGACTCCCTCATCTCGCCTCCGGAGATCCCCGTCGGCACAAGCGTACCAGACGCGGGACCTACCGGAGACCCACAGCGCGCCGGACCACGTCCATACGGGCGTCCGCGGTGGCCCGCGCGCGCTCCCCACCGGCGGCGAGGAGGGCGTCGAGCTCCTCCGGATGGGCGATCCAGTGCTCGTAGATCGGCCGCTTGTCCGCCAACAGCGCGTCGATGACCTCGAACAGCTCCTGCTTGGCGTGCCCGTATCCGAGGCCGCCCGCACGGTAGCGGGCCGCGAGATCCTCGCGCTGCTCCGGCGTGGCGAAGAGCTTGTAGAGGTTGAACACGTTGTCGGTGTCCGGGTCCTTCGCGTCGTCCACGCCGAGGCTGTCGGTCACGATCTTCATGCAGGTCTTCCGGAGCTGCTTGGACGTGGACCAGATCGGGATGGCGTTGCCGTAGGACTTGCTCATCTTCCGGCCGTCCAGACCCGGGACCACGCCCACCTCGGCCTGGATGGAGACCTCGGGCACCACGAGCGTCCCGGCGCCGTAGTGGTGGTTGATGCTGACGGCGATGTCGCGGGCGATCTCGACGTGCTGCTTCTGGTCCTTCCCGACGGGCACGATGGCGCTGTCGTAGAGCAGGATGTCCGCCGCCATGAGCACCGGGTAGAACATCGTGCCGGCCGTGATGTCGTGGCCGCCGTCGCGCGCGGCCTTCACGGCGTGACCGCGGTCGATGACGCCCGCACCCATCTGGCACGCGAGGATCCACGCGAGCTCGCAGACGACCGGCACATCGGACTGCCGGAAGAGGACGTTCTTCTCGATGTCGAGCCCGAACGCCAGGAAGGTGGCCGCCACCTCGCGGCTCGCCCGACGCACGCCGTCCGGGTCACGGGCGGTGGTGAGCGCGTGGTAGTCGGCGATGAAGTAGTACGCGGTGTACTTCTCCTGCAGCGCCAGCGCCGGGAGCACGCTCCCGAGCAGGTTGCCCATGTGGATGTCGCCGGTGGGCTTGATTCCCGTGAGGGAACGCATTGGCCTATGCTCCTGTGCAGACGAGCCCCCGTAACCGAGGTGACCCCGTGCATGCCCGAACCCCGACCGAGGTCCTCCGGATGGCGGGCGTGGTGTCCAGGGAGTCGGTCGCCACGCTCCGTTCCGCGCTCTGGCCGCTCGCACGCCTGCATCCCATGGCCACGCCGGGCACCTCGGAGCTCAGGCCGGTGCTCATGGTCCATGGCTTCCTCGGCCACCCCGAGGTCTTCCGCCCTCTGCGGCGCCGGCTGTACCTCGAGGGCTGGAGGCACGTGGAGGCGGTCGGCTACCCCAGCTCACGCCTGCGGCTCGCGGAGATCGTCCAGCGCATCGACGCCGCCGCGCGGCCTCTGGTGGAGGCCCACGGTCCCATCGACGTCGTCGGGCACAGCCTGGGTGCCGTGTCCACCCGCGCCTGGCTGCGGGAGTTCGGCGGCGCGGACAAGGTGAGGCGGTTCGTGAGCCTCGGCGGTCCCCACGCGGGCACCCTGCTCCATCGGCTGGCGCCCGAGACCCTGGGGCCCGTGCTGGACCCCGCGGGCTACTGGGTCGAGCTGCTCGCGGAGGGTCCCGAGCCCGTGGACACCGTGGTGATCCGCGCACGGTACGACCAGCAGGTCTTCCCGCCCGAGCGCGCGCGGCTGCCGGGGGTACGCGAGGTGGTGCTCGAAGGGCACGGCCACAACGGGCTCCTCTGGTCCACGGCCGCCCACGACGCCGTGGTGGAGGCCCTCAGGGCTCCGTGAGCCAGCGGGGCTCGCCGCACCCCTCCACCACCGCCTTCAAGGGCTCGTCGAGGGGCTGGAGCCAGTGCTCCGACCCACAGACGGCCTCCGCCACGCCCCGGGATCCCCCCGGATGGCGGAGCAACAGGAAGACGACGTGTGGCGTGATGCGCGAGAACCCCTCTGCGAACGCCTGCTTCTTCCACGTCCGCTGGAGCTCGCCCACCGTCTTCCGGAGCTCCTCGCGCACGGCCGCCTCCTCCGGGGTGCTCGCCCGCCCGCTCTGCAGGTGACCCAACCAGGCCGAGACGTGGCCGGACCACCGCTCGTCGCCCGGTGTGAGCAGCGAGCTCC
This sequence comes from Alphaproteobacteria bacterium, assembly GCA_020632885.1. GTDB lineage: Bacteria > Myxococcota_A > UBA796 > UBA796 > JACKEQ01. The sequence continues at coordinate 378,728 of JACKEQ010000003.1, forward strand.
GAACCCTCAGGTAGTACGTGAGGGTCTTGGAGGCCGCGGGGTCCGAGCAGCACGGGAGCTCGAGAGGCTCGGCGTGGGCGGGTCCCGCGAGCAGCGCGAGCAGGGCGGGGATCACGGTTCGCTCAGATCCTGTGCAGACGCTTGGCGGGGGGACGCAGACAGCCTATCAGGAAGCACGGAGGGCGACGGCATGCCCGAACACGACGGCCTCCTCTCACTCCACGAGCTGGTGGGAGAGGACGTGCTCCCCTCGGGTGCGTTCGAGGGCCTTCACGACGACCCCCCCGACGATCCCTTCCTGCCCTTCGAGCGCGGCCCGGAGCTGCCGCGGATCCGCCCGATCCTCGTGGTGCTCGCGGCGCGCGCGAGCGGTCAGGACTCCGACGCCGACCTGCAGCGCGCGGCCGAGCTGCTCCACAAGGCGCTCGCGGTGCACGACGTCGCGCTGGGTCGCGAGGGCGGTCGGCGCCGGCGGGTCGCGCGGCGCGTCCTCAAGCGCGGTGTCACCTGGTTGGGCGGCAACCACCTCACCCTCCGCGCGATCGAGCTGGCCCAGGCGGCCCGGCCGGACGTGCTGGGCGACCTCCTCTCCACGGTGCGCGAGTTCGCCGACGGCCACGAGCTGATGGCCGAGCTCCAGGAGGGCCGTCCGCCCACCCGCGAAGACTGGATGGAGCACGCCGACAGGCACACGGGCGCCCTGTTCGCGTTCTGCTGCAAGGTGGGCGCCAAGACCAGCGCGAACCCCAGGATCTCGGAGGACCTGGCGCGCTACGGCCGCCACCTCGGGCGCCTCTGGCACATCGCGGAGGACGTCGCGGTGCTCCAGCAGGTCGAGCTCCAGCAGGCGCTGGTGGCCCGGGCGCTGGCGGGGCGGCCGATGCTGCCCGTCGCCTGCGCGATCGAGCGCACCCCGTCGGTCGGGCGCCTCTGGACGCAGCTCGTGTCGCACCCCTCTGACGGGGCTGCCTCCTGGCTGGCGGGGCTCGTGGCGGAGTCCGGCGGGCTCACGGCCGCCCGCGAGCGCATGCTCCAGGAGAGCTGGAACGCGCGTCAGGCGCTCCACAGCGTGCCCGAGAGCCACTACCGCACGGCCCTCGAGCGGCTCGTCGGCTCGGTGGCCGTCGCGTCCATCCGCACGCGCTGACCCTCAGGGGTTGAGGCGCGCGAACTCCTCGATGAGGCGCCGGGACTCGTCGTCCAGCGAACGGGGGACCCGGATCCGGATCTCCACGTAGAGGTCCTCGCCACCGGTGCCCTTGCCCTTGAGGCGCATGCGCGTGCCGCCCGACGTGCCGGGCGGGATCGTGAGCCGGACCTTCCCCGCCGGGGTGTCGAGCTCGACACGTCCGCCGAGGAGGGCCTCCACGACGGAGATCTCGAGGAGCAGGGTCTGCTCGCCGCCGTTCTGGCCGGGCGGAGCCGCCGTCGCCACGCGGGGGCCTGCCGTCTGCGCGGTGTGCGCCGCGTGAGGGGTGGACGGCTGGGGGCCCGGGGGCGGGGTGACGCGGCCCACGAGGCGCACGGTGGCCACGAGGTCTCCGTAGATCCCCCCCCACGCACCTGCGTCGCCGAGCCCGCGCTCGCGGAGCATCATGCCGTCCCGCGTTCCCGGGACGATGCGGATGTCCGCGATGTCCTGCACGCGCACGAGACCGTCGTCGCCGGCACCCGGACGCCAGGAGTCCGCGCGCTGGAGCCGATGGTAGACGGCCGTGACACTGCCGCCGCGGGCCGCGATGTCCGCCGGGACGTCGAGCGTGATCTCGACGTCCATCCCCGGCATCGGGCGCGGCGGACCGCTGCTCGGGCCCGGCGGGGGCGGCTGGCTGCCGGTGTTGCTGCCGAACCCGAAGTCACCCACGTTGAACAGGTCGTCGAGACCGATGTTGTTCTTGCGGGCGTCGTCCTTCCGGCTCTGGCGCGTGTGCGGTCCACGCTGCGCACCCGCGTCGCGTTCGCCGGTCGCCTTGTAGAAGGCGTCGAAGAAGCTCCCTCCTCCGGCACCGAAGCCCTGGCTGCGCCGCTCGCCCCGCCGGTCGTACCGGGCGCGGGTCACGGGGTCCATCAGGGTCTCGTACGCGTTGCGCGCCTTCTTGAAGCGCTCTTCGGCCGCCGGATCCCCACCGGACACGTCCGGGTGGCACTCGCGCGCGATCGTTCGGAAGGCCTTCTTGATGTCCTGCGCGGTGGCGTCCCGCGGGACACCGAGCAGCTCGTAGTAGTCCGTCGACATGCGCGGGATTGTACGTGGCGGGACGTCTCCCGTCACCCCGGTGTGCATCCGCTCGCGGTTGCCTATAGTGACTACAGATGGGGTCTCGATCGTCCGGCCCCCGCCGAGGTGAGGATGGGCAAGTACAGCAACCCGAGCGGCCTGAGCTGCTCGTTCTGCCACAAGCCCCAGCGCGAGGTCGACAAGATCATCGCGGGTCCGAACGTCTACATCTGCTCGGAGTGCATCCGCCTCTGCCTCGACATCATCCGGGAGAACTCGGGTCGCCAGAAGCCCGTCAGCTGGGGCCAGTCCGGCGTTCCCGTGCCCGCGAAGATCAAGACGTACCTCGATCAGTACGTGGTCGGTCAGGACGCCGCCAAGCGCAAGCTCGCCGTGGCCGTCTACAACCACTACAAGCGCCTCGAGGCCAACGCGCGTCAGGAGGAGGGCGGGGTCGAGGTCCAGAAGAGCAACGTGCTGCTCATCGGGCCCACCGGAACGGGGAAGACGCTGCTCGCGCAGACGCTCGCGCGCTTCCTGGACGTGCCGTTCGTCATCGCGGACGCCACCACGCTCACCGAGGCCGGGTACGTCGGTGAGGACGTCGAGAACATCGTCCTCAACCTGTACCAGAGCGCCAACAACAACATCGAGCGCACCCAGCGCGGGATCATCTACGTCGACGAGATCGACAAGCTCACCAAGAAGAACTTCTCGAGCTCCGTGAGCCGCGACGTCTCCGGCGAAGGCGTGCAGCAGGCGCTCCTGAAGATCCTCGAGGGCACGGTCGCGAACATCCAGGTCAAGGGCAACAAGCGCATGCCCAACCAGGAGTCCGTCCAGATCGACACCAAGAACATCCTGTTCATCGTGGGCGGGTCGTTCGAGGGCCTCGAGCGCATCATCGAGCAGCGGATCGGCCGCCGTAGCGTGGGCTTCGACCGCGAGGAGCCGATCGGGGGCGACGATCAGACCCCGGACTCCATCCAGCGCCGCCGGAACCTCCTGCAGCGCGTGACCACCGAGGACCTCGACAAGTTCGGGCTCATCCCGGAGTTCATCGGCCGCCTGCCCGTCCAGGCCGTGATGGACCCCCTGTCCGCCGACGACCTCGTGCACGTGCTCACCCAGCCGAAGAACGCGCTCATCAAGCAGTACCAGAAGCTGATGAAGTTCGAGAAGACCAAGCTCTCCTTCGACGAGGACGCCGTGCGCGCCATCGCCGAGGCGAGCATGGAGCGGAAGTCCGGCGCGCGCGGGCTGCGGGCCATCATCGAGAAGGTGATGCTCAACGTGATGTTCGAGGTCCCGTCGGTCGAGGGGCTCTCGGAGGTCGTGGTCACCGCGGCTTCCGTGCGCGGCGAGGAGGAACCCCGGTTCGTCACCGCCGCCGAGAGCGACGCCCCGGCGTAGCCATGGAACCCCAGCTCCTCATCGCCTCCCCGCAGATGAAAGACCCGTTCTTCGAGCGCACCGTCGTGCTCGTCTGGCACCACGACGAGGACGGGGCCATCGGTGTGGTGGTGAACCGCCCGCTCTCCGAGGCCAGCGCGCTCGGGGTGATGCCGGAGGGTGTCGGCATCTCCATCGGTGACGTGCTCGTCGTCGAGGAGGGCCAGGAGCTCGGGGAGTACGCGTCGCACCCGGTGAACTGGGGTGGGCCCGTCGACACCGACAGCGGCACGCTCATCACGACGGCGCCCATCGAGGACGGCGAAGGTTGGGTGCTCCCGACAGGCCTCGCGATCACGCGGAGCCACGACGCCCTCCTGCGGGTGGTGCGCGACGGCGCGTCCCTGCGGCTCTGCCTGGGCTACGCGGGCTGGGGCCCGGGGCAGCTCGACCGCGAGATCGCCGAGGGGAGCTGGCTGTTCACAGAGGCCCGCCCCGATCTCGTCTTCGGAGGCGAGGCCGCGGACTGCTGGGAGCGCGCCATCGCCACCCTGGGCCTCACGCCCGAGTGGGTGCTGATGAGCCCCGCCGACGCCTGAGATCCCGGCTCAGCTCATGACCTTGATGAGGATGAGCAGCAGGAGCACGAGGAACACCAGCAACACGCCGATGATGGAGCCCACGACGACGGCGGCACCCACGGCGAAGTAGAGGTTGTTCCCTCCCTTCGCGGCCTTCTTGGGACGCGGTGCCGGCGAGCGCTGCTGCTGCTGCTGGGGCACCCGCGGCGGCGGTGGACGGTCGATGGGCGCGGCGGACGGATTCTTCTCCGTCACGACGTCGTCGGCCTCCCCGAACGCACGGGGGATGGCGAGCTCGCGGACCTCGGCGACCGGCAGCGGACGGTCCGTGGCACGGTCGACTGCGGCGGGCGGCGCGAGATCGTTGTAGGTGACCGACTCCACCGAGGTCTCGGCCTTCACGGTGACCGCTTCCGGGATGGGCTGCAGGCCGTCGGACTGCTCTTCGCCCTGCAGGGGCAGCGTTCGACCGACCAGCTCGTCCTGGAGCTGCTCGGACTGGCGCGCCTCCAGGATCGGTGGCACCACCATCCGGGCCCACGTGCGCAGGCCTTCCCCGGTGCAGGCGTCGGCCGCCGAGAGCAGGAGCTGCTCGACCTCCCCACCATCCGGGCGCTGCGCGGGGTCCCACTCCAGGATGGCGCGCAGCACGGGCAGGAGGTCGGCATAGTCGGGCTCGACAGCCGCCAGCCGCTGCTCAACGCGCCTCTCGAAGCGCTTGCGGTGGACCTGGGGGCTCCCCCACTCCTTGCCCGTGGCGCACTCCCAGAGGATCAGCCCGAGCCCGTAGATGTCGACAGCCGGCGAGGGGTCCGCACCCGCGAGGATCTCGGGAGGGAAGTAGTTGAGCGTGCCGAGCACGAGGCCCTGGGTCTCGGTCTCGCGCGCGGAGAACGCGGCCCGGGCGACCCCGAAGTCGAGGAGCCGCACGCCACCGCGGGCCGTGATCATCACGTTTGCGGGCTTCACGTCGCGGTGCACGACCCGCAGCGGCTCGCCCGTGTTCGGGTGCGCGGCGGTGTGCGCGCGGTGCAGGGTGCCCGCGATCTCCGCGCCCATCTCGGCGAGCGCGCGGGGTGGGACCGGCTGGGAGACGATGATGTCGGACAGGTCGACGCCCTCGACGTAGTCCATCACCACGATGTCGCGGTTGTCCGCCATCACGAGCTCGGCCACCCCGAGGATCTGCTCGTCCGCCAGCATGCCCAGGAGGCGCGCCTCGTCGCGCATCCGCGCCCGGAAGTGGTCCTGGTCGGGCGAGGTGGCGTTCATGACCTTCACGGCGCACTGACGCGAGAAGCCACGTGGTACGCGCAACTCGGCGTGGTAGACGGTCCCGAAGGAACCGGCGCCGATGACGCGGTTGAAGGTCAGAGTCCGCATGGGTGCCCAAGCGTATCACCCGCGACCCGGGGCGCGGCTCGCACCCCTCTCGCCACCCGTTTTGCAAACACGATACGAACCGTGGCCGCCCATCCCGGTCGGATATCGGCAGAACCCGGAGGTACAGGTTGTTCCTGCTCGCGCTCATCGGCTGCTCGTACGACCCCACGGTGGGCACCCTGCCCGACAACGTCGGCCAGGCCTTCGCCCCGTGCCAGGAGAGCGAGATCCGGTTCCTGGCCACCAAGCACAACTTCCAGACCGTGTTCGAGCCCTGTGGGAACAACCAGTTCGGTGCGTTCGCGTGGGCGCCCACCGGCACCCACCTCTACTTCCAGCTCGGCCAGACGGCCTACGTGATGCACGCGTCCGCGGAGGACAAGCGCACGCTCACGGTGCCCACCCCCTCCCCCATCGGTGAGGCCGCCTGGCTCTCGGCGTCCCAGATCGCCATCCCGGTGGGCCCCGAGGCGGCAGACGGCAAGAACCGCCTCGCCGTGTTCGACCTCGAGCAGCAGTCCGTGTTCTACCGGGAGGTCCCGCATGGGAGCATCCAGGCGGTGCACAAGCCCGCCACCCCGGGTGAGGCGCTGTTGGTGGTCGCGGAGAGCGAGACCGCCCCGCGGTCCCTCGTGCGCATCGCACTCGCGGATGGCGCCGTCGAGCCCGCCGCCCCCTGGCTCACGGGCTTCGACACCCTCGACTGGGTGGTCACCAGCGGCGAGGACATGCAGACCCCCGTGCCGGCCGAGGTCGCCGTGGTGGGTCGCGGGAACACCGTCACGCTGCACGACGCCAGCTCCGGCGAGGTGTGGAAGACGTTCGAGGACGCCACGGCCGGCGCGCTCCACCCCAAGGGTCGCTGGCTGGCCCTCGAGCACCTGGGCGAAGAGGTCTCCATCTTCTACCAGCGCGCCTGGGACGACATGTCCGAGGCCCAGCGTCGCCGCGAGCAGGCACGGGCGGAGAAGCTCGCGTCGGGGCTGCCCGAGAGCTACCAGAAGACCGTACGGCCGCCCGCCATCGCCCTCGTGGACCTCACCGACGGCGCCCGGTGGGACCTCACCAGCGTGCAGGGCGAGGACTTCGCCTGGTACACGGCCCAGGACTACTGGGCGTCCTTCATCTTCTGGGGCTTCGAGGGCAAGCAGTTCAAGCGCAACGTCCTCCTCGGTCAGATGGGCAGCCGGCTTCGTGCGACGGAGATCGGACGCGAGTTCCTCGGCGTGGTGCCCGTGAACGACGAAGCCCGCGGACGGACCAGGCCCCAGGAGTGATTCTTTCAGAGTGGCAGGTCGACCACCCGGGACGCGCCGGCCGCGACCCAGGGGTCCGACGAGGCCAGCACGACGGCACTCCCCTCCTCCGCCAACCGCTGGAAGGCCGCCATGAGCTCCACGGTGTCCTCCGGGTGGAGCCCGAGGCTCGGGTCGTCGGCGAGCACGAGCCCGGGTCCACGGCCGCGCGCGAGCTCCCGGGCGAGCTTGAGCCTCCGGACCTCCCCACCCGACAGCGTGTCGGTGGCGCGCCCGATCTGCACGTGGCCCAGCCCGACGTCGAGGAGCGCGCGGAGCGACCGCTCGAGGGCGGGGTTGCCGGCGAGCAGCACGTGCGCGTCGGAGACGGCGAGGTCCAGAAGCTCGTCGGGGGCATGGCCCTTCCAGCGCACCTCGAGGACGTCCGACTGGAAGCGACGTCCGCCGCACACCGGACACGTCGTCCACACGTCCGGCAGGGGGTCCATCACGGTCCGGATCTCCCCGTCCCCGCCGCACGTCTCGCAGCGGCCGCCCTTCGTGTTCAGCGAGAACGCCGAGCTCGCCAGCCCCTGGACCCGGGCCTCGCGCGTCTGGGCGAGGAGGTCGCGCAGGATCGTCCAGATCCCCGTGTAGGTCGCAGGGCTCGAGCGGCGGGACCTCGCGATGCTCTCCACCCCCGCCTCCACCACCCGCTCGATCGTCGCGCGACCGGCCTCCGCGACCGCCTCGAGCGCCAGGGTCTTCCCGCAGCCCGAGGGCCCGCGGAGCACGGTGACGCCGGGCCGGTCGACGGTCCACCCCCCGAGCGAGACGGTGCCACCGCCGGGCAGCGCGGCTGGCGTGCGCACCTCGCCCCGGAGCACCCGACCGGTCGGCGAATCGCCCAGACCGTCCGGGGGGCCTGCGTACACCACGTGCCCGCCACGCGGACCGGCCCCGGGCCCCATCTCCACCACGTGGTCGGCAGCCCGCACGAGCACGGGGTGATGGTCCACGGCGATGACCGTGTTGCCCTGATGGACGAGGGCCCGGAGCACGCGGGTCACGGCCTCCGCAGACGCGTCGTCGAGGCCACTGGCCGGCTCGTCGAGCACGTAGAGCACCCCGGACACCCGGCTGCTGACCTGGCGCGCCAGCCGCAGCCGGACGCCCTCCCCGCGGCTCGTCTGCACGGCGGGGGACCCCAGCACCAACCCGCCGAGCCCGAGCTCCAGCAGGACGTCCAGCCGGTGCCTGAGGTCCGCCAGCACGGCCTCCGTCAGGGGCGTGGACGTCCAGGAGCCCAGGTCCTCGCGGAGCTCGCCGGCCGTGGACCCCAGCGCCTGCAGGAAGGAGCGTCCGTCCACGGTCACCGCCCGGGCCGCCTCGTCCAGCCCGAGGTCCTCCAGGGTCGCGTCGGTGCGGAAGCGCGTGGGGTCGTTCGGTGGGAGCACGAGGCCGTCGTGCACGCAGAGCGGGCGGTCCACGAACACGGTCGTGTCGCCGTGGTCGGCCACCACGACGCCCTTGCCGGCCCGCGACGCGAGCCGCACACCGTCCAGCAGGCGGCCGCGCTTCTGGGGGTCGATCTTCACGCGGTCCACCACGATGCGCACGGTGGCGCCCGCGGGAACGGGCGGCATCGCGTCCAGCCGGTGGACCTCTCCGTCCACACGCACCCGCGAGAACCCGGCGCGCACGACCTCCTCGAGCACACCCGGGCCGTTCTCGACCGGCGCCTCCAGGGTGAGGCGCGAGCCGGACGGGAGCGCCAGGAGCCGCTCCACGATGGCGTCGTGGGAGAGCGGCTCGATGATCCGCCCGCAGCGCGGGCAGCGCTGGACCCCCGTGCGCCCGAAGAGCACCGCGAGGGAGGTCTCGAGCTCGGACACGGCCGCCACCGTGAGCGTGCTGGCCACCGAGCGCTCACGTTGGTCGAGACCGATGGTGGGCGGCAGCCCGTGGATGGCCTCCACGTCCGGCCTGCGCAGCGAGGCCGTGCGCATCAGCAGCGCCTCGAGGTAGCGCCGCTGGCCCTCGCGATGGAGCGTGTCGAAGGCGAGCGAGGACTTGCCCGAGCCCGAGCGCCCACAGAACGCGATAAGCCGGCCCAGGGGCAGCTCGAGGCTCACGTCCGCGAGGTTGTTGTCGCGTGCTCCCCGCACCTCGATCTGCATCGAACCCTCCCGCGCGGCGTCGGCTCCACGCATGCCAGACTCTATCCAGACGGACCCCGAGACCCGCGCGGAGGTCGTGCACGCCGGGGTCGCGTTCCTGGCCGCCACGGTGGGCTGGCTGCTCCTGGGCGGCCTGATCACAGCGGTGATCGCGGCCGCCCTGCGCCCCGATCCCTCCATGCCTCTGGAGGTGGCCGCCCGCCTGCCCGCGGCGCTCGCCCTCGGTGCCGTGCTCCAGACCGGCGGCACACTCGCTGTGGTGCTCCTCCTCCTGCGGGCGTTCGGTCGGCCTGCGTCCTCGGCCCCCGCCCGGCCCGTCCAGGTGGGCCTGGCCGCCCTCACCGGCCTCACCGTGGGCCTCCTGCCGGGCTGGATCGCCGACCGCCTCCGGGAGCTCGCGCCCTCCGGTGAGAGCCTGCTCACGGTGCTCCAGCACACCCTGCCCGACGCCGGGCTCGGGCCGCGCCTGGGTCTGGTGCTCGCCATCTGCGTGCTGGCGCCCATCGCCGAGGAGCTCGCGTTCCGGGGGTTCCTCTGGACCCACCTTCGTCGCGCCCTGAGCGCGCCGGCCACCCTCGCGATCACCTCCGTCGTCTTCCTCCTCTTCCACCTCGATCGGCTCCAGACGCCGAGCCTCCTGCCCACCGCCCTGCTGCTCGGTTTCCTCCGGTGGCGCACCGGATCCGTGCTCCCGGCCATCGCCGCCCACGCCGCGAACAACGTGGTGGGCATGGTGGTGCTGCTCGCCCTGGACCCCGATAGGACTCCGTCGATCCCGCTCTGGTCGGCCACGCTCGGGACGCTCGCGAGCTGGAGCGTGGCGCTCCTCCCCTGGCTCTCCCGCCGAGGACCCGATGCCGACGTACCGCCTGCTCCAGGCCCGCACCCCGGGTGACCCCGTCCGGGACGAGGAGCGCGGCTCGTTCGCCGCCCGCCTCGGTGTCCCCGTGTCGGACGTGCTCCCCTACGACTGCCTGTCCAGGCGGACGGACGCCCGTGAGGTCGCGGACGGCGTGGACGCCGTGCTGGTCGGTGGGAGCGGCAAGTTCAGCATCTTCGACCCCGAGCCCTGGCTGCCGGCCTTCATCGACGCGCTCGGTGCCCTGGCGGACGATCAGGTGCCGATGTTCGCGTCCTGCTTCGGGTTCCAGGGGCTCGTGATGGCCCTCGGCGGCCGCGTGGAGCGCGACGAGGACAACGCGGAGGTGGGCACGTACGCCCTCGACGTCACGGGCGCGTCCGCGGACGACCCCGTGTTCCGCGGCATGCCGGCCCGGTTCAACGCGCAGCTCGGTCACAAGGACCGCGCCACCGTGCTCCCGGAGGCCTGCGTGCTCCTCGCCTCGTCGCCGCGCTGCCCCTACCAGGCCTTCCGCGTCGGGACGAACGTGTACGCCACGCAGTTCCACCCCGAGCTCACGCACGAGGAGAACCGCTTCCGCTTCTCGCGCTACTTCGACGACTATGCCAAGGTGTTCGGGAAGTCGGAGGCCCAGTCGTTGCTCGACAGCTTCCTCCCGAGCCCCGAAGCCGACGGGCTCCTCGCCCGCTTCCAGGAGCTGCCGTGGAACCGCTGACCACCGAGGAGCGCCTCAAGAAGGCCGAGCAGAGCTCGATGCTCGCCTTCCTGGCGGTGCTCCTCTGCTTCATCACCAGCTGCGGCGGCATCATGATGGCGGTGTTCGCGCTGCCCATCGCGCTGTGGGGCCTGAAGCTCGCGCGCGACGCCCTCGACGGCGACGGCGTGGACGACATGGTGAAGGCCTACGCGCTGCCCGCACGCAACCTCCATGCCGCATCCGTGCTCTTCGCGGGCGCCTGGATCCTGTTCTTCGTCTCGATCATCGCGCTCTACGCGTCGATGTTCGCCGCCGTCTTCGCGCTCAACCTCTGATCTCCACCGAGACCACACCGAGCGGGGTGGGCGCGGGGTCTGGGGAGTGGGACGCGAAGGCGTAGCCCACCGAGACGACGGCGAAGAGCGCCATCGCCGCGCAGAAGAGCGCCGAGAGGACCAGAGCGACCCGCAGCCCGGGCGGGACGGGCTCTCGTGCGGTGGGCTCGGGCACCACGACCGGAGCGCTCCCCGGCGGTCGGGTGAACGGGATCGGGGGGCTCGGAGGTCCTGTGCGTCGGCGGACCGCGCCCGGTCGCACCGGGGGCGGCTCGAGGCGGACGACCACGGACTCCGCGACCGGAGGCTTGGTGGCGAACGGGAGGAGGTCCGCGAGCGCGGACGGGACCAGCGTCGGGTTTCTCTGTTGCATGCGATCTCCTATGGGACCGCCTGCGCAGACGGGATTTCAGCCGGATGTCGGGGCGGCCGCCAGGATCATCTGGAGCTGGCGGCGGAGGCGGCGCACGTCGTCCCGGTAGAAGTCCGGGGCGCGCGTGCCGAGCAGGGCCAACTGGCGCTTCCGACGTGCCAGGGCGGTGGCCGTCCGCACGAACCTGTGCGGATCGACGCCGGGCGGACCGGCAGCCACGAACAACCGGCGCCACCAGCTCGCGATCTTCCAGCTCTGGTCGCGCGGCAGGAGGCCGGCATCCTCCTCCTCCTGGAGCTCGCGGCGGATGCTCAGCGCATCGTCGAACAGGCAGAGCTGCCAGATGAAGAGCACGAAGAGCACCTCGACGGGCAGCATGAAGAACACGAGCGTCGTGAGGTCTGCGGCCGAGAAGTCGTCGAGGGCGAGCGGCCCGTTCCAGAGCGCGTGGAGGACCATCGCGGCCGCGAGCCCGAGCCCGGTGGACACGATCCACACGGGCCACGAGCGCAGCCGACCGAACCCGAAGGCCGCACCCACGACCGAGCTCGCCATCGCGTGGAGGGCCGCGCAGTAGAACGTCCGGATGGCCACGGTGCTCGCGAACGTGGCGAGGTCGCCGGCCACCGAGCTGAAGTACATGAAGTTCTCGGTCATCGCGAAGCCGAGCCCCGCGGCCGCGCCGTACACGAAGCCGCTCGACATGTCCGGCGGGCGACGGTTCCAGGCCACGAACAACAGGAACATCGCCTTGGCGGGCTCCTCGAACAGCGGCGCCCCGACGGCAGGCCCGAGGAAGTGCTCCAGGAACCCGGACGCATCCCCGGAGACCGGTGCGATCACCCCGGAGACGAGCATCTGGAAGCCGGTGTTCAGGGGAAGCGCGATGAACACGGCGCCGATGGCGCCCCAGAGGAACGTGAGCACGACCAGCCACAGAGGCTCCCGGTCGTAGCGGTCCGACAGCCACACCACGGCCAGGAAGAACACCATCGGGACGATGGCGAGGACGGTGGACAGGGCGACCAGGACGAGTTCCATGAGCGGATCGTACCCTCGGGAGGAGGTCGACGCATGCCAGAGGTCACGCTCGCCCGCGTGCTGGCGCTGGCACTGCCGGTGATGGCGTCCGGCGTGCTCCAGGCGATGTTCCGTCCGGTGGATCAGTATTTCGTGCAGGACCTCGGCGCGCCGGCGCAGGGCGCCCTCGGCGTGGCGACGATGGTCACCATCCTCGTGTTCTCGGCGTGGCTGGTGCTCTCGGCAGGCACGGCGGCGTACGTGGGTCGGCACACGGGCGCCGGCCGCTGGGAGGCCCGCCGGGACGTCGTGGAGCAGGCGCTGGGCGCGGGGGTCGTGCTGGCCGTCGTGCTCGCCGTGCTCGGGTGGGTGGGCTCACGGCCGCTCGTGGTGGCTCTCGGGCTGGAGGGCGTGGCGGTGGATCACGCGGTCGCCTACCTGCAGGTGCTGTTCTTCGCGGGCATGGCGCTCACCGTGGCGCCCACCGTGGACGCGACCTTCCACGCGATGGGGGACACGCGGCTGCCGCTCTACCTGCAGGCGGGCGCGGTCGCGCTGAACCTCGCGCTCACGGCCACCCTCGTGCCCGTGCTGGGGGTAGCGGGCGCCGCGGTGGGCACGGTGATCGCGCAGACGCTGGCGACCGGGGTGGGCCTCGTGGTCCTCCAGCGCAGGCTGGACCTCCGGTGGAGCCGATGCGTCCCAGGGCCCACCACGCCGGGGGTGTTGCGCGTGGGCATCCCGATGGGACTGGCTTCCGCGATGTTCGGCATCGTGTACTTCCTGATGATGGGCACCACCCTCAAGGCCCTGGGTCAGGAGGTCTACGCGGGCCTCGGGCTCGGCTTCGGCGTGCTCGAGAGCGTGGCCTGGCCGACCTACTCGGGCCTGTCGGTGGCCGCGTCGTCCCTGGTGAGCCGGCTCCTGGGCGCGGGGGACATCGCCGGGGCCCACCGCGCCGTGCGCCTCTGCCTCGCTCCTGCCGCCCTTTTCGGCGTGGGCATGGCAGCGCTCTACGGCCTCGGGGGGTCCACCATCATGCACGCCTTCGCGGAGGACCCCGCGAGCTTCCGGGAAGGGCTGCGCTACGCGACCATCCTCGCCGTCGTCCAGCCGCTCGTGGCCCTCGAGGCCGTCTCGGAGGGCGTCCTGGCCGGTTCCGGCGACACCACCAAGCTCTTCGTGGTGAACGTCCCGCTGAACCTCCTGCGCGTGCCGCTCTCCTGGTACCTCGCCGTCACGCTCGGGTTCGGCGCGAACGGGCTCTGGTGGGCCATCAACGCCAGCACGGTGCTCAAGGTGACCGCGAAGCTCGGCCTGGTCGTGCACGGAGGCTGGGCCCACCGCACGCTCCCGGACGGCTGATCACTCGCTCCGGGCGACCTCGGAGGGCGGGCCGATGGTCACCACACTCGCGGTGCGCGTGTAGCCATCGTCGTCCTCGGCCACGACGGTGATCACGTTGTGGCCGGGCTTCAGCGGGATGTCCGCGGTGAACGGCACGCTGCGCACGCCGCCACGCTCGCCCTCGTAGAACAGCTTGTCGCCGCCCGCGAACACCATGACGTGCCGGATGCCGACGTCGTCGGTGACCCGCCCCGACAGCGTGACGCGGTCCGCGGTGGAGGTCGGGGACGGACGGCGGGTGATCTCGACGGAGGGTGGCACGCTCTCGGACAGGCTCCCGAGGGGCTGATCGGCCGGGATCTCGAGCCGCTGCTTCTGGGCGAAGTGCTCGTGGAGCCCCGCAGCCACGACCGACGCGTGGTCGTAGGCCTCGTCGTCTCCGACGAGCAGGTCGAGGTTCCAGGTGGGCTCGGCCTGCTCCTTGAGCTTCACGGTGAGGCGACCGTTCCACCGCTCACCGGCGAGCATGCGCCGCTGGCATCCGGCCTTGCGGTCGAGCTTGGCGCAGCTCTTCCCGTCTGCCGTGCGCAGGTCGCCCGGCTCGACCATGCCGTCCATGATGTCGAGCGCGCGGCCCGCACGGTTCTTCAGGCGCGCGAACGCCGCGGCGGACGTGCCCGGACCGTGGTTGGTGACGCGGAGATCGATGCCGATCACCTCGCCCACCTCGGCCACGCCGTCCTGGTCACCCTCGACCTCCACGAAGCCCGCCTGCCAGGTGAGCGACGGCAGCGAGCGCCCACGGATGTGCACGGGGACCCGGGTCTCGCCGAGGGGCGAGCTCTCGCCGTCCCGGACCGACAGGAGCACGTCGCCCTCGTGGTCCGGGTAGCCGTCCACCAGGTTCACCCAGACGTCGAAGCTCCTGGACGCCCCCGGCTCGAGCTTGCCGAACAGGAACTCCCGACCGGCCAGCACGTCGTGCTCGAGGGCCAGGGCGCCCACCCGGTAGAGCGTGCGGTCGGAGGTGTTGCGCAGCGTCAGGGTGACCTTCTCGCGCACCCCGGCGTCGATGAAGCCGTCGGGGCCGAGGTCGAGCGAGGCCTCCACCGGGAACGGCCCGTCGTGGCGGGACACACCGTCGGTCCAGTCGATACCGACCTCACCGAAGGCCTTCACGATGTCCGCGTCGCCGCGGCGGGCGTGCTGGTCGACCAGGCGCCCGGCCTTGGCCAGCGTGTCCGGGCGACGGGCGCTGCCCGCGGCCAGCAGGAGCTCGCGGGCGAAGGCGGTCGGGTAGTCCGACGTGTCGAGGGGCCGGTTGCCCGAGGGCCCGCCCCGGTCGAGGTAGTGGAAGGAGTACGCGGTCTCGCCCGAGAGGTCGAGCGACCGCACGGACCGGTCCAGCCGCTGATCGAGGTCCGCCTCGCGACGCACCCGCTCCCGCCAGTACACCCGGGCCGCAGGGCCCGCGGCGTCGCCCGCCGCCTCGTCGGGAGCGTCGACCCGCACGGGCAACAGCTCCACGTCCGCCGGGATCCCCACGGTCTGGATGCTCTTGTCGCCCGGCGTGAGGTACTGGCTGATGGTGAGCTTGAGCTTGGAGGTGTCGTAGAGCTGGTGGAGGTCCTGCACGCTCCCCTTGCCGAACGAACGCTCGCCGACGATGACCGCGCGCTCGTTGTTGCGGAGAGCCCCCGCGACGATCTCCGAGGCCGACGCCGAGCTCGCGTTGAGCAGCACCACCATGGGGTACGGCTCTTCGGTGCGCGCGGTGCGACGGGCGTGCTTGACGTCCTGCCGGCGCCCCGCGCCGTCGACCGTGCTCACGATCTCGCCCTGGTCGAGGAACGTGTCCGACACCGCCACGGCCTGGTTGAGGTAGCCGCCGGGGTTGTCGCGCAGGTCGAGGATCAGGCCGGCCAGCCGACCGGAGCTCGACTCGCGACGGAGGCGCGCGAGCGTGGCGTGGAGCTCGCTCTCGACGTTGCGGTGGAAGGTCTGGATGCGGACGACGCCCACGTCGCCCTCGAGGAGCGTGCCGGCGACCTCGTTGAGCTTGATCAGCTCGCGCTGGATGCTGAACGTGCGGGGCTCGTCGAAGCCCGCTCGCATGATCTCGATGCCGATGGGCGCTCCCACCGGCCCGCGGAGGAGCTGGACGGCCTCGTCGAGCGACATGTTCATGGTGGACTGGCCAGCGATCCGCGTGATGCGGTCGTGGGCCAGCACGCCTGCGCGCTCGGCCGGCGTGCCCGTGAGGGTGCTCTCGACCAGGAGCGCCCCGTCGCGCTCGACGATGGTGACCCCGAGACCCCCGAACTCGCCCTGGTTCTCGACGTCCATCTCCGAGGCGTCCTCGGGCGGGAGGAGCATGCTGTGGGGATCGAGGGTGTCGAGCACGCCGTTCACGAGCGCGTACTCGATCTCGGAGTGGGGGTCCTGGCCCGGATCCACGGGCACGTCGTCGGGGCCGAGGTGCTGCTGGAGGAGGGAGGCCACCCGGCGGAGCTCGACCTGGAGCTCGCGGGACGACCCCACCCGATCGACCTCGAGCACCGTGGAGAGGTCGCCGATCTCCAGGCTCACCCGGCCGGCGTCCGCGTTGCGGGTGAACCGGAAGCCCGGCACCCGCCGCTCGACCGCCTCCAGCCCGGACCGGTACATCCGCTCGTAGTCGATGCGGTCCGGCTCCACATAGGACAGCTCGACGTGGTACAGCGTGGGCTCGAGGATCTTGAGCTTGCCGAGGTCGTACGCCCCGAGCTGGGCGCCGGCCGTGGCGTCGGGATGGGGACCGGCGAGCAGGAGCGGAGCGGACTCCCGGGCGTGCAGCCGGGCACCGGCCACAGCCAGCGCCGCCCCCACGACCCCGAGCGCGATGAGCGGGCGAAGTAGTCGTCCCATCCGGACCCCCACACCTTCATCGTATGGGACCCCCGGAGTCAGCGTCAACCTGCCAGACAAGTGGCGACAACACCGTCCGGACGGGGGTGCATCGCGGATCCTCGTGCGCTATGATCCCCTTCCCTCCCCGTCCTCCTTCCTGGCTACCCCATGCCCCTCAACCTCCCCTGCCCCGAGTGCGGCGCGAAGATCGCCCTGTCCGAGCCTTTCCCCCAACCCGGCTCACAGCTCAAGTGCACCACGTGTGGTCGCGGGCTCGCGGTCAGCTACCCCGACGGCGTCGTCGAGCAGCTCCGATCGCGCGGGAAGCGCTTCGTGGGCGAGCGTCGCGCGGTGCCCGACCCCGCAGCGCATCCGGTGGACGCGCCCCGTGTGCCGTCCGCCCCTCCCCCGCCGCCACCGGGCCGGCGGCGCGAGCCCCCGCCCACCCAGGCCACCGAGGTCCTGGGAGACCGCGTGAGCACCGAGGCTGCCACGGCGGCACGCACGGAGGCCGGCGGGTTCGAGGGCGGCACGGTCGCGGAAGGCACGGTCGTCGACGGCACCGAGGTGGCTCCGGAGGCCTTCGGCGAGGAGGAGTTCGACCGCACCGTGCCCTCGGCGCGCTCGCCCTACGGCGGATTGGCGGGCAACGTCGAGGAACCCGAGTCGCGCCGCGATGTCGGACCCGCTGAGAACGAGCCCACTCGCAGGTTCGTCGATAAGGGCGGTACCGAAGCGCCGACGGAGCAGCAGCAAGCGCGACGTCGGCCCGATTCCGAGGCGACCGGACGAGCGAGGGCCGGTCGAGAGGTCACCGAACGAACCGAGAGGCAGGCGTTGGCGAAGCAACCGAAGAAGGGCAGGAAGCGCGGCGTCCTCGGGTGCCTCGGCGGGTTCGGCACGATGGGCTGCGGGAGCGCCGTGGCCGCCGTGGTCCTCGGGCTCGCGGGCATCGGCGGGGGCTACTGGTACTACTCCAAGGACCTCCCCACCGTGGAGGCCCTGCGCGAGTACACGCCCGCCACGGTCACGACGGTGCTCGACAAGGACGGCCGCCTGCTCGGCGAGATCTACGAGCAGCGCCGCTACGTCCTGCCGCTCGAGGAGATCCCGAAGCACGTGCAGATGGCCTTCGTCTCGGCGGAGGACGCCACCTTCTTCGAGCACGGCGGCGTGAACTACATGGGCATCGTGCGCGCGATCGGCCGCTCGTTCACGTCCGGATCGAGCCCCAAGGGCACGTCGACCATCACGCAGCAGGTCGCCAAGAACTTCCTGCTCACCAACGAGCACTCGATCACGCGGAAGATCAAGGAGGCCATCCTCTCCTGGCGGATCGAGGACACGTACGACAAAGAGCACATCCTCTTCCTGTACCTCAACGAGATCTACCTGGGCTCCCAGGCCTACGGCGTCGAGGCCGGCGCGCGCACGTACTTCGGCAAGTCCGTGAAGGACCTCACCCACGGCGAGGCCGCGCTGCTGGCAGGCCTCCCGCCCCGTCCGTCCGGCTACTCGCCCCACCGGTCCTGGGAGAGCGCGCGGAAGCGGCAGGAGTACGTCGTCGCGCAGATGGTCGAGAAGGGCCACCTCACGGCCGCGGAAGGCAAGGCCGCCCTGGCGGAGAAGATCACGATCATCCCGCGTGGGAACACGTTCCTGGAGCAGGCTCCGCACTTCACGGAGCACGCCCGGCGCTTCCTGGTCGACCGTTACGGCGAGGAGAAGGTGCTCAACCAGGGGCTCCAGGTCACCACGACCTGCGATCTCGACCTCCAGAAGCTCGGCCAGGACGCCGTCACCGACGGCATCTTCGAGGTCGATCAGCGCATGGGGTTCCGCCGCGCCGCCCTCGCGGGCACCGTCGGCTCGGACTCCGAGATCGCGAAGGTGCGCAAGGAGCACGAGATGGGCATGCGCGCCGCCCAGGGCACCCTGGAGGACGCCGCCAAGGGTCGTTCCCCCCTCCCCAGCAAGAGCACGCTGGAGGTCGGGCAGGTCTACAAGGCCGTCGTGCTGGAGGTCGACAAGGGCTGGGTGCGCATCGGCATCGGCGACCACGAGGCCGTCATCCCGGTGGCCTGGGCGGACTGGGCCTACCAGCCGGACCCCAAGCGGAGCTGGCGCTTCCGCGACCAGGCGGACCTCACCACGAAGTACGACTGGGACGACGACGGCACCAAGGACCACGCGGTCCTCGAGCGCGGCGACGTCATCCTCGCGAAGGTGGCGAGCCTCTCCACCCTCACCTCCGACGACGAGACGCTGGCCAAGGAGCTCCCCAAGGCGTTCAAGGGCACCCCGGGCGAGAAGTCCGCTCTCGTGGCCGCGCGTCTGTGGCAGGTCCCGGAGGTGGAGGGCGCGCTGCTCTCGATGGACCTCCACACCGGCGCCGTCCGCACGATGGTGGGCGGCGCGGACTTCACGCGCAGCCAGCTCAACCGCACCGTGCAGAGCCGCCGTCAGGTCGGGTCCACCTTCAAGCCCATCGTGTACGCGGCGGCCATCGAGTCCAAGAAGGTCACCGCGGCCACCATCGTCCCCGACGCGCCGATGGCCAAGGCCACCACCACGGACTTCGTGTGGAAGCCCGGCAACTACGGCAACGACTACCTCGGGAACATCACGCTCCGGAAGGCGCTCGCGATGTCCCGGAACACGTGCACCGTCCGGGTCCTCGAGGCCACCGACCCCTCGATGGAGAACGACGTCATCTACGAGTTCGGGCGTCGCCTGGGCATCGGTGGCATCCCGCTCTACCGGCTGCCCCCGGATCACCGGATCACACCGGAGACCGACCAGCTCTGCCCGTGGGTCGAGGTCCCCGAGGACCATGGCTGCAAGGACACCGTGCCCAAGGGCCCGGGGACGAAGCTCTGCCGCTCCTGCGACATGAGCATGGCGCTCGGCTCCGCCTCCATCACCATGGAGGAGATGGTGCGCGCCTACAGCGCGTTCGCCACGGGCGGGAAGCTCATCGAGCCCTACTACGTCACCGAGGTGAAGGACCGCGACGGCAAGGTGCTCTTCGCCCACGAGGCACCCGTGCCACCCCAGGTCCTCGAGCCCGAGGTGGCCGCCATCACCACGTGGCTCCTCCAGAACGTCGTCCAGGGCGGCACCGCCGCAGCGGCCAACCGCCTGGGCCTCAAGGCCCTCGCGGGGAAGACCGGCACCACCAACGACGAGAAGGACGCCTGGTTCATCGGCTTCACGAACGACGTCATCACGGCCGTCTGGGTCGGCTTCGATCAGCCCGCGCCCCTCGGCGTGTCGTCCACCGGTGGGCGCACCGCGCTCCCGATCTGGATGGACTACATGGAGGTCGCCGCGCCCAAGGACAAGGACCGTCCCTTCCCGATGTGGGGAGACGTCCAGAGCGCGCTGATCGACGAAGACACCGGACGGCGAGTGGAATCCGGCGGCCGGCCGTACCCCTTCCTCGCGGGCACGGTGCCCGAGTCCACCGGTGTCGCCGCCGACCAGATCACGGTCGGCGAGCTGATGACAGAGCTCTGAGGGAACATGCTGCTGATCCTGGCCGGATGTCTGGCCTCCTCCACGTTCGTCTACGAGGTGTGTGACCTCGGGATCGAGACCCCCGTGGCTCCCGTCGACGCCGGGGCGACCGTCGCCTTCGTGGCAGGGCCGCTCACGTCCGCCCGCGACACTACCGCGCTGCTCGACGGCGCTCGGGTCGACGTCGTGGACGTCGCGCGCACGGAGTGCAGCCTGTGCGACGCCTGCAGGAACGTGGAGGCATGCGAGGTCTGCGGGCCCTGTGTGCCCTGCGAGTCCACGTGCGCTGCGTGCGTCGAGACCCTGACGGTCGCGGTGCCGTCGGACGCACCTCCCGGACCCTCCGTGCTGACCGTGGTGAATGCCTACGGTCAGGGCTCCGCGTCCCTGGAGATCAGTGGCTCTCCCGTGGGGAACACCGGCGACACCGGGACGGATCCCTGAACCTGGGTTAACGGTGCCCGTCCGCTGCGCACCGTCCCGACGTGAACGGGTTGAATCCCTTCCCGAATGGGTGTAATCAAGCGTCCCCTGACGCCCCTCTGGAGCCTGTCGATGCGTACCCTCGTCCTCTCTGCCGCACTCCTCGCCTCCACCCCCGCGCTCGCGGGTGGTTTCGGGCTCGTCGGACATGGGGGATTCCACACGGAGAAGGTGTTCTTCTACAGCAGCACCGACCCCGCTTCGGGCGTGTCGATCTCCGAGCCCCTGGCCTACCCGCAGTTCGGCTCCGTGCAGGCGATCCCGCAGTTCGGCTCGGGCGTCGAGTTCATCCTCGGCGACCGTGACGACCGCATCATCGGTGTGTTCCGGGGCTTCTGGAACGTGGACCTCCCCCAGGGCACGCCGTGCGACGGCGGATGCGACGTCTCCGGAGCAGACGGCGGTTCGTACGCCATCCCCGCCACGTCCGTGGTCGCCGTGCAGCGCACCGCGGCCCGCCATGTCGGCATGGCCACGATGGGCCTGTCCTGGAACTTCTTCGGCGACACCGACAAGTTCGCGTTCGGCGCGTCCGCCCACCTCGGAAGTGGTGTGCTCACGTCCGACCACAACGAGTTCTTCCAGGGCACGATCGGTCCGACCGCGTCCCTCCGCCTGAACAAGGCGCTCTTCGTGTTCGGCGACGTCCACTACCTCGCGCGCTTCCGCAAGGTGTGGAGCCACGGCACCCAGGTCACCGTGGGCGCCCGCTACCTCTTCGACTGATCACACGCAGAGCGCGATGGCGTCGATCTCGACGTCCACGTCCCGCGGGAGACGGCTGACCTCGACTGCGGCCCGGGCGGGCGCGTGCTCCCCGAAGAACTCGGCGTACACTGCGTTCATGGCCTGGAAGTCGTCCATCGACTTCAGGAACACGGTGCACTTCACGACCGTCTGGAGCTGGGCGCCCGACGCGTCCAGCACCGCAGCGAGGTTGGTGAGCACCTGACGGGTCTGCGCGGCCACGTCGCCCTCCACCAGGGCGCCGGTGGCGGGATCCATGGCGATCTGACCCGAACAGAACACGAACCCTCCGGCCACGACGGCCTGGGAGTAGGGCCCGATGGCGGCGGGTGCCGCGTCGGTCTGGATGGGCAGCAGGGGCATCAGAACCTCGGGATGGCGTGGGAGAAGAGGTCGGCGAGACGGTCGGCCACGAGGTTGGCGGCCACGGTGACCTCCTCGTGGTGCAGAGCGCCATCCCCGAGCCCAGCGGCCCGGTTGCTCACCACAGCGATGGCCGCGACCGGGAGACCCAGCTCGTTGGCCGCCAGGACCTCCGGAACGGTGCTCATCCCGACCACGTCCGCTCCGAGCGTCCGCAGCATGCGCACCTCGGCTGGCGTCTCGTAGCTCGGGCCAGGCATGGCCGCGTAGACGCCCTCGTGGAGCGTGAGCCCCGTGGCGGCGGCCGAAGCCGCCAGGACCGCCCGCAGCCGGGGGTGGTAGGCGTTCGAGAGGTCCGGGAAGCGCGTTCCCCAGGCCGGACCCGTGAGCGGGTTCCGGCCCTGGAGGTTGATGTGATCGGTGACGAGGACGACCTCACCGGGATCGAGCCCTTCCGTGATGCCCCCGACGCTCGCGGTGAGGACGATCTGCTTCACACCCCAGGCGTGGAGCGCGCGCACGCAGCGGACGACCACGGCAGGCGGCAGGCCCTCGTAGAGGTGCACACGTCCGCTGAGGGCGACGACCGGGGCGCCCTCCAGCTCGCCCATCACGAGCTTTCCAGCATGCCCGGCCACGGTGGACTGCGGGAAGCCGACCTCGGTGGAGGGCACCGTTCGGGGCTCGCGGATGCGGGCCACTACGGGTCCGAGACCGGAGCCGAGCACGATCGCCGTGGGAGGGGCCTCCCCGAGGTGCTGGGCCAGCAGGGCGTGGGCTCTCTCGACGGCGTCGGACTCGGGGTGGCGGTTCACGTGCCTCCAGGCGCGATGCGGTGCTCTCCGCAGGCCATCCCGCATGGTCGCACAGCACCATCTCCGTTACCAGCCTGTTCGAGTTTCCAGGAGCCGTCCGTTGCACTGCTCGAGAGCGAGGGGCCCGCAAGATGTTCGGTGACACGCCTCTCCACATGGTCGAGGACGAGGAAGCCCTCGCCCGGCTCGTCAAGGCCCTCGAGGCCGCTCCGGTCATAGCGGTCGATACCGAATCCAACAGCATGTACGCGTACCAGGAGCGCGTCTGCCTGCTGCAGTTCTCGGTGCTCGACAGCGACTGGATCGTCGATCCCCTCGCCGTGGACGACCTCTCGTCTCTGGCCGCGGTGCTCGCCGACCCCGACAAGCCCACGGTCCTCCATGGAGCGGACTACGACATCCGCTGCCTGAAGCGCGACTACGGGTTCCAGATCCGCGGCCTGTTCGACACCCTCATCGCCGCCCAGATGCTCGGGATGCAGAAGATCGGCCTCGCCGACCTCCTCGTCCGCTTCTTCGGTGTCGAGGTCGACAAGCAGTTCCAGCGCCACGACTGGGGAAGGCGTCCCCTCCTCACCGAGCACCTCGACTACGCGCGGGGCGACACGCACTTCCTCATCGCGCTCCGCGAGCTCCTGCTGCGCCGGCTCGACCGGGCGGGTCGCATCCCGCACGTGGTCGAGGAGTGCCGGATCATGGAGGACCTGGAGCCGAACGACCGTCCGTTCGACCCCGACGACGCGTTCAAGCTCAAGGGGATCCGTGGCCTCGACGACGGCGCTCTCCGGGTGCTCCGCAAGCTCTACGCGTTCCGTGAGCAGCAGGCCGAGGCCATGGACCGGCCCACGTTCAAGGTCATCCCGAACCAGACCCTCATCGACCTCGCGCGCCTCAAGCCCAAGGCCGACGACGATCTCGGCAAGGTGCTCTCCAGCCGGTCGTCCATCCGGCGGCGCTGGGGCCGCGGCCTGCTCGACGCCGTGACGGCGGGCCTGGCCGACGACAGCCCCGTGTCCACCGAGCCACCCAAGCCGCCCCGCACGCGCCGCAAGGGCCCGCGTCCGCGGCTCACGGGTCGTCAGGCCGACCGTGCCACCGAGGCACTCAAGCAGTGGCGCAACCGGCTCTGCGACGAGAACCCCCGCTACACGAGCCACAACGTGCTCTCCAACGGCACGCTGCGCAAGCTCGCCACCGCCCGTCCCTTCGACCTCGAGGAGATGGCCGCCATCCCCGAGGTGCGAAGCTGGCAGGTGCGGGACTTCGGATCAGCCGTCCTGGCCGTCCTCGACGAGGTAGACCCCCGCTCCTGATCTCGGTGCGGCCGGGGCCTCCACGGGCTCGGGCTGCTCGAGCAGGGCAGCGACCTCGGGGTGCACCTGGTAGAGCGTGACGACCTGCCCGAAGGCGTTCTTCCACTGACGCACGCGCTCGCGGCTCACGTCGAAGTGGTCGGCGATGACCTGGCCGCTCTCGCCGCGCCCCAGGGCATCCACGAGCCAATGAAGGCCACCCACACCGAAGCGGCTCACGAAGTTGCTGGCGACACGATGACGGCTGGCGCTGCCCAAGGCTCCTCCTGGTGCCTCTGCACCTACCGTGAGCTTGTTGACGCGTCAAGCAGTCCGAGAGGCCACCCAGTCCGGGCCCCAGGCCATGCGTCGGCGGTCCGCCAACCACTCCACGACGGGCTGCACGGCGGTTCGCTTCGCGTCGGCCCCGAACAGCACGTCCGCCGACCGCCCCGGAACCGCGAGGGCCAGCGCGTCGGCATGACCCCAGGCGTGGAGGGCTGCAGCCGTCTGGGCCTCTCCGGCCACACCCGATGCGCGGCCGTACACGGTGAGCAGCGGGACGGTCGCGCGACCGAACGTCGACACGTAGTCGACCAGGCCGGCCCGGGATGTGAGGGTGCCTTCCCGGATCCACGTGGACACCTGATCGACCAGCCCCCCCGCGACACCCGTCGTGGCGAACTCGATGAGCCCCCGGACCCGCTCGCCCGGCGCGGAGCCCATCCAGCCCTCCTGGCCCACGGCAGGGAGCGCGGCGCGCGCGAGCACATGGCCCGGCAGCACGGCCCCCTCGGGCAGGAGTCGGGTGAGCAGCGACAGGGCCCGGACCTCGGTGCGCGGACGCTGGAAGGTCACCGGGGCCGACAGGGCGACCACGGTTGCCAGGGGCTCGGCACGGGCGGCCGCCACGAGACCGAGCTGCCCACCGAGGGCGTGTCCGATCCAGTGCACCCGCTCGAAGCCACTGTCGACCCGCACCGCCTCCAGGGCCGCGGGCACGTCCTGCTCGACGATGGCGTCGAAGTCGAGCGGCACCCCGTGCGGCGTGTGGGTGTCGGGGTCGCCACGATGGGCGAACAGGTAGACCCGGAAGCCCGCGTCCGCCAGCGCGTGGGCGAGGCTGCCGGCGCCGTAGCGGTACGCGTCGACGCCGAGCCCGACGGCGTGGGCGAGCAGGACGGGCTCCCCTCCCCCACCCGCAGCGGGCTCGAGGACGTGCAGGTCCGCGCGACTGCCGTCGGCGGCGACATAGCCGAGCCGCGAGAGCGCGGGAGGCCGGGGGGCCTCGAGGAAGCTCTCGCGGTCGGCGGGGTGCAGGGTGCGCCAGGCGATGCGGCGCGTGAGCTCGACGGCGGACGCCGCCAGGGCCCGGGCGGGAGGAGAGAGAGCAGCGCGAGGACGATCGGGGAGGGACATGGGGAGCGAGGTGGGAGATCGGGGAGGGAGGGAGGGAGGGAGTGCGCGGGCTCTTCAGCCCCGCCCGGGACCTGGCCTGGGCATCCTGATCCTAGGCACTGGACCGCGGATGATGCACAGCGACCGAAAAATTTGAGGTGATTTCGAGGATCGCATATTGACGCGTCAATATCAAAGATCGCGGATCCATCCGCTCGAACCTCGCACATCCCCGAAAACACGAACGCGATCCTCCTCGGGAGGATCGCGATCGCGATCGCGCCAGGATCGGAACGACCCGTGGCGCATCTCATGTTCTCGTTCAAGTCGACCCTTGACGGGTCGAGAGACGACTACTTGACGTCCGAGGCTGCCACGCGGGACGTGATCCAGTTCTCCAGGAACTGGCTGCGACGTGTGAGCAGCTCCTGGTTCCGGATGGTCTCGCGCTGGGCCTCGAAGGCGGCGAGGTCGGCGTCCTGGCGCTCGCTCACCTGAGCGACCCAGTAGACCCCACCGTTCTCGAACACCTCGTCGATGACGGTGCCCTGCGGCAGATCGGCGGCCTTGGCGATCACCTCGGCCGGAGGACCGAAGGGAGGCGGCGGATCGGTGGCGGCCATCAGGCGCGTGGACTGCGCGTTGAGGCCCTTGGACGTCAGCATGTCCAGCGGAGCCGAGCCGGAGGCCTTCCAGGCCGGCAGGAGCTCCTTGCTCGCGAATTCGGCGGCGAGGGCCGGAGCCTTCTCCTTCCGGATCTCCTCCTTGGCGATCGCGCGCTTCACCTCGTCGAAGGACTCCTCCTTCGCCTCGATCCGCTCGATCACCTTGTAGATCCGCACGTCGGTGTCGCCGGGGATCACGCGCGTGATCTCGCCCTGCGGGGTGTCGCCGACCGCGTTCGTCACGTCCACCGCGATCTTCAGGACCGGCTTGAGGCCCATCTCGCCGCCCTGCCCCGCGGACGGATCCTCCGACCAACGGCGCGCGAGCGTCGCGAAGTCCGCGCCTCCCACGAGCTCCTCGCGGATCCGGTTCATGCGCGGCAGCAGATCCGCCGGCTTCTCGTCGCCCTGCGCGGCGAGGCGGATCATCGCGAGGTTCATGCGCTCCGGATGCTTGTACCGGCGCTCGAACTCCTCGTCGTAGATCTCCTTCGCCAGCCCCTCCTTCTCCGTGAGCCAGGCGTCGATGGCCGCATCGTCGACCTCGATCGTGCTGAAGAAGGCGCTGGGGCGGATGCGCACGTACTGTACGGCGACCTTCTTCTGGTTCGACTCGTAGATCTTGCGGAGCACCGGCTCGCTGATGGTGGTGCCCACGAACAGGAGCTGCTTGACCTTCTGCAGGAGCAGCCCTTCCATGAGCTGGTTCTCCCACGCGCCCTTCGTGAGACCGCGACGCGTGAGGTACCGGAGGTACTTCTCCTCGTCGAGCTTGCCGTCCTCGTCGGCGTACCCGACGTACTGACCGGTCCGGATGATCTCCCACTGGAGCTCGTAGTTGGACACGGTGAGGCCCATCGCCTGGGCCTCCTGGAGGAGCACCTCGTTCCGGATGAGCTGCTGGCGGACCTGCTCGCCGAGGCTCTGCTCCTCCTCTGCGGAGAGCGGACCGTCGATCTGGCGCTCCCTCTCGGCTTTCGCGTTCGAGTAGAGCTGGCGGTACTCGGTGTCCATGATGGGCACCCCGTTCACCCGCGCGACCGGCATGGTCTTGTCGCCCTGCGGCATCGCCATCCAGCCCACGAAGGAGATGATGACGAGGACCAGGATCACCTGCATGCCGGTCGAGTCCGAGCTCGACCGCATGGACTCCAGAACACCCATTCTCGACTCCTGAGCACTCCCGACTAACCGCACCGCGCGTGGGTTCAACCCGACCTCACGGGGAGGAATCACGGATCGCGGCGTCCGATCCGCACAATGATCGAGTCACTCCCGACGCTCACGAATTTCTCTCAAATCTGCGGGCGACCAGCCGAACGGACGATTTCCACCGTTCGGATCGCGTTATCGCCGACCGCCCTCCCACCGACGCCCAGAAAGGTCGGGAAACCGGGTTGCGAAGCAGATCGACGACGGTATTATCGCTTCGGGCAGGGGCTCTCCCCCGGGCTCCTCTCCAAACCCTCCCTCCCAGCGGGTCTCCCCGACCCGTGCCCACCGCCAGGCGCTCCCCCCGCCGAAACGGTCCCTCCCCAACACCCTCCCCCGAAACCCCCGCGATGCTCAGCGCAGTCTTCGGTCTGTTCACACAGGACCTCGCAGTGGATCTTGGTTCGTCCCGCACCAGGATCCACCTGCGAGGTACCGGCCTCGTCTGTGACGAGCCCTCCGTCGTCGCCGTCCATACCCCCAGGGATGGTCGACGGAAGGTGCTCGCCGTGGGCAGCGAGGCCCTGCCTATGCTCGGGCGCACCCCCGAGGACATCCAGGCGATCCAGCCCGTCCGCAACGGGACGATCGAAGACTTCGAAGTCGCGGAGGCCCTCCTCCTGCAGCTCGTGCGCCGTGCCCACGGTACGCCGGGCCTGCTCAAGCCGCGTATGGCCGTGGCGCTGCCCACCGGGTGCAGCGACATGGCCATGCGCGCTCTTCGGGACAGTTGCGCTGCGGCCGGAGCACGCGAGATCCATCTCGTGCCCCGGCCGCTCGCCGCAGCATTGGGAGCCGAGCTCCCCATCCACGAGCCGAACGGCCACCTGGTCGTCGATCTCGGCGGTACGTCCACCGAGATCAGCGTGCTCTCCCTCTCCCACGTCGTCCAGGGCCGCGTGCTCCCCGGCGGTGGAGAGGCCCTCGACAAGCGCATCGTGGACTATGTGCGCCGTCATCACGCCATCGAGATCGGGCGCCCGACCGCCGAGCACCTGAAGTGCACCCTCGGGAGCGCCGTCCAGGGCGGCATCCAGGGGTCCACCACCGCCAAGGGCCGCTGCCTGCGGCTCGGCGTGCCCCGGGCCGTCGAGGTCACCGCGGCGGACGTGCAGGCCGCCCTCGCCCCCGCCATCGCCGAGCTGGCGGACGCGATCCGCGAGATCGTGGAGAGCGTGCCCCCCGAGCTGGCCAGCGACGTCGTCGAGAACGGCGTCATCCTGGTGGGCGGAGGCGCCGAGCTCGACTGCATGCCGGACGCCCTCCGGCACCTCACCGGGCTGCCCGTGTTCGCCGCGGAGTCCCCGGGAACCGCCGTCTCCCGCGGCGTGGCCAGGGTCATGGAGGAGCTCGACCTCCTGGAGCGCGTCGCCTCGTAGGCCGTGCGGGTTACCGGCACCGACCGGAGGCCCCCGTGCACGTGGTGATGGTCAGCAGCGAGGTCGCGCCCTACTCCAAGTCGGGCGGCATGGGCGACGTCGTGGGCGCCCTGAGCGCGGCCCTCGTGAAGGCCGGGGTCGCCGTGACCACCGTGTCTCCGCGGTACGGGAGCGTCGATGATGAGGGGCTCGTCGACACCGATGTCGTCGTGCGAGCGCGCCTCGGCACCACCGAGCAGGAGGCCACCCTGCGCGAGCGGGTCGTGGACGGGGTACGCCACCTGTTCGTAGAGCACGGCATCTTCGCGGACCGCCAGGGTCTCTACGGCGACCAGAACGGCAGCTTCGGCGACAACCACCTCCGGTTCGCCCTGCTCCAGCGCGCCGCCCTCGAGGCCGCACGCAACCTCGTGGACGACCCCGCCCCCGTCTTCCACCTGCACGACTGGCAGGCCGCCGGGCTCCCCGCCTACCTCGACCACTTCTACCGCCCCCTGGGCTTCTTCCGCGACAGCCCGACCGTCCTGACCCTGCACAACCCGATGCATCAGGGACGCCTGCCGCACCGGTTCTTCGACGACCTCGACCTCCCCGCGCACTGGTTCTCGCCGGCCGGGTTCGAGTGGTACGGCGATCTGGGCCTGCTGAAGTGCGGGATCCTGCACGCCGACCAGCTCACCACCGTGTCGCCGGGCTTCGCCTGGGAGATCACGCGTCCCGAGGGAGGGTTCGGTCTCGATGCCCTGTTCCGCGGGCGTTTCGCGGACCTCACGGGCATCCTGAACGGCATCGACACCGAAGTCTGGGACCCCACCGACGACCCTCATCTCCCGGCGCCCTTCAGCGCCGACGACCTCGCCGGGAAGCGCCTCTGCAAGTCCGCCCTGCAGGACGAGCTCGGGCTCGTCCGTGACCCCGAGGCGCCCCTGATGGGAAGTGTGGGACGGCTCGACCCGCAGAAGGGCACCGAGCTCCTGCTCGAGAGCATCCCGTGGATCCTCGATCAGGGCGCACAGGTCGCCGTCCTCGGGTCTGCGGCCGCAGCCCACCGGCGCTTCGAGGCCGAGCTGCGCGGGCTGGCTGCACGCTTCCCGGGGCGTCTCTCCGTCACCGTCGGGTTCTCCGAGGGTCTCGCCCACAGGATCGAGGCCGGAGCCGACCTGTTCGCCATGCCGAGCCTGTTCGAGCCCTGCGGGCTCAACCAGCTGTACAGCCAGCGGTACGGCACCCTGCCCATCGTGCGCCGGACGGGCGGGCTCGCCGACTCCGTCGAGGAGGGGCGTACCGGCTACACGTTCGACGCGCCCACCGGCTACGCGTTCCGCGGAGCCGTCCACCGGGCGCTCGCCCAGCACGGCACGCCCGCGCAGGCCGCCATCCGCGATCGGGCCATGCGTCTCGAGGTGGGGTGGTCCACCGTCGTGGGTCGGTACGTCGAGGTGTTCGAGCGTGCCATCGAAGCGCGTCGCGCGGGGTAGGATGGGTCCGCCCATGGACGACGACCACGGCTACATCCTCGATCCCGAGCCCGTCGCCCGCGGAGGACAGGGCGAGGTCTACTTCGGCACCTCTCCCGACGGGGATCCCGTCGCCGTGAAGGTCGCCGCGCCGGGCACGTCCGCCTCGCGCGCCCTCATGAAGGAGATGGAGCTGTTGCGCCACATGCGCGACGCGGGGGTCCAGGGCGTGATGCCGATCCTCGACAGCTTCCGGTACGAGGGTCCCGACGGCGATCGGCCCGCGATGGTCATGCCGCGCTACCCCGACCACATGGGCCATTGGCTCAAGCGCGTGATCCTCGAGCCCGGCCCGGGCACCCTCCAGGAGATCCTCGAGCTCCACGCCCGCATCGCGCGCACGATCGCGTCCGTCCACAAGGTCTACTACGAGGGCGGCACCGTCGTTCACCGCGACATCAAGCCCGAGAACCTGTTCCTCGACGGTGTGGGCAACGTCTTCCTCGGCGACTTCGGGGGCGCCATGGCCGTCGAGGAGCTCAAGGCGATGGAGCTCGCGATGTTCGGCACGCCGATGTGGGCGCCGCTCGATCAGCTCCTCCCGGGCCGCGCCATGCCCGACCCCACGTGGGACACCTACGCTGTGTGCGTGCTGCTCTATGCAGCGATCACGGGTGCGCGCCCCGCCTACCAGGCCGATCCCCGTGAGCTCCTCACCGCTGCAGGGCAGGCGCTCTGGGAGGCCGCCCGCGACGCCATCGAGGCCACGGGCGCCGAGAAGTCCGAGGCGTCCCAGAAGTTCGCCGTGATGCGCAAGGGCTCCACGGCCGCGGACCTCGTCGACCTCACCGGGCGCGCGGCCCTCGTCTCCGGCGACCGCGAGGCCATCACGGACGGTGTGCAGCGCCTCTGCACGCTCGCTCACGTCGACGAGGAGGCGCGCACGCAGATCCAGAGGGGTCTGTGGAACCTCCTCGTGCGCGGGCTCTCGCCGTTGTCGCACCCCTCCCCGCCCAACCGTTTCCGCGACGCGGACGAGCTCGCCGAGGCCATCGAGGACCTCGCCCGGCTCGTCGTGCCCGAGCGGGGCTCGCTGTCCACGCTGCTCCATGCCGACACCGGCGCCAGCACCTTCGGTGACGTGGACGACAGCAGCCACCGCACCACGCTCGTGGCCGGGACGTCGGTGGTCGGTCTCCTCGCGCTCGGGGCGCTGATCGTCGGGGGTGGCGTGGGTGTCTGGTTCGCCTGGCCGACGCTCGAGAAGGCGTTCGTGTCCACGCGCGCCCTGCCGGACCGCGTGAACATCGCCGCCGGCACCGTCCAGACCGCCGAGGGCACCGTGGCCGTGCAGGCCTTCCAGCTCGACACCACCGAGGTCCCGGTGAGCGCCCTGCGCGACTGCATCGAGGCCGGAGCGTGCGGGAACGTCAACGGGGTCGGGCGGCTCGAGCAGCCCGCCGCGCCTCTGACGTTCGAGATGGCGTCGAAGCTCTGCGGGCACCTCGGGGGGCGGGTGCCCACGGAGGCCCAGTGGCTGCGCGCCCACGGTCCGGCCCGGTTCCCGTGGGGTGAGGGCGCGGCCACCTGCGACCACGCCGTGGCGCTCGGGTGTGCCGAGACCCTCGAGCCGGTGGGGGCGGCGCGTCTGGGTGCGAGTGCGGACGGTGCCGTGGATCTGGCGGGCAACGCCTGGGAGTGGGTGGCCGGTGTCGACGGCACGCAGGTCCTGATGGGCGGCGGCGTGCGCTCCAACGCGAAGGAGCTCGGTCGTGCGGGACGCCGGGTGCCACCCGAGGGCAGCGCGCCCGCGGACGCTGGCGTCCGCTGCGCCTACGCCGCTGCGGCGGAGCCCCGTTGAACCCGCTGCTGCGGGACGTCCTGACGCGGCTGGACGAGGACGCGCTGCGGGCGCTGGTGAAGCTCGTGTCCGTCGATCCCGTGCGGGAACGGAGCCGTCTCCGTGCGGCCGGACGGGCCTACGCCTCTCCGGATGGTCGGGCGGTGCCCACCTCCGAGCTGGACGCGACGGCGGCCTGGGTCGTGTCCCGCGCGACGCGCCGTCGCGGGCTCACGGCCCGGTTGGTCGGGCTCGCCGGGGCTCCGAGCGTGCCCGGCGAGGTGCTCTCCGAGAGCGTGGGGCTGTTGCGGCTCGCGCAGCGGCTTGCGGTGGTCTACGGGTTCGATCCCTCGGAGGACCGCGGGCGCACGGCCCTCTGGCGGGCGCTCTCGGCTGCGCTGGAGATCGAGCTGCCGGAGCATGCGCCCATCGTGCCGCGCGCGACGGCGGTCCTGCAGCCCGGGAGCCGCTCGCTGTCGGGCACGCTCCTGCGCGCCGTGCTGGGCCGCGCGACGGCCGACGCCGCGGACGGTCCGCTGCGCTTCCTGCCGGTCGTGGGCTCGGTCCGGGCTCCGGAGACCAGCACGGCGGCGATGGGCGAGCGCATGGCGCGGGTGCTGTCGCGGCTCGCGGAGCCCGCCGCCTGGTCGGCGGACGCAGAGGCGGAGGAGCTGCCTCCGCGGTGAGGTTCAGCCCACGGTTACAATGGGGCCATCTGGAGGAGCGGTGTCGGAGGCACAGGTCATCCCGACGCGGAGGGAGCGCTTTCGGCGTCTCATCGCGCGGTTGGACGGTAGCGACGATCCCAGCGTCGCACTGAGAGAGGGCCTGTGTCTGTCGCGTCCCGATCGTGTGATCGAGCGCTTGACGGCCTCGCTGGAGATCCGCCCCAACGGCTCGCACCTGGTGGTCGGCAGTGTGGGAAGCGGGAAGACCACGGCACTGCTCGGGGTGATGGCCTCACTGAGGTCGAACGCTCCCGAGCTTCGATGCGGGTACATGGACCTCGGAGATGGGGAGCGGGAGACCGACCTCGACGTCGACCTGCGTTCGGCCATCATCAACCGGGCAGTGCTGGCCTGGGAGGGTGCCCGTATCGACGTCTTGTTGGTCGATGGCCTGGATCGGACATCCAACGTCCCGTCGTTCCGGGAGCGTGTGGCCGACGTGCTGTCATACCTCAGCTGCATGCGCCAGGGCGTGGTGATGGTGGGTCCGCCCGCACTCCAGGTGGACGCCCCGTCCCTCGAAGAAGACTGGTTCGACCAGACGTTGGTGTGTGGCGCGGTGGACACCACTGATGCGGTGGGACGCATCTTCCTTCGATCCGTCCTCGATCATCGGTCTGAAGGGTTCTTCACCCAGGGTGCCCTGGACCACATCGTGACGAGGAGCGGCGGTCTCATGCGGGACCTCATCCTCATGGCCAGGCAAGCCGTCGAGGAGGCCTATGTCGACGGGGCCGAACGCGCCGAGCTCGCCCATGCAGAGATCGCCGCCGCGCGATTGGGCGCATCCCTGCTGCGGGCAGTGGACGCCTCGACCCTGAGACTGTTGGGTGACGCTGCGGCGTCCGACAGCACCAGGGCACCGCTGCCGCTGGTCGACCCCGCCTTGTTGGCCTCTCTGGTGCTGCGGCGCCTCCTCATCCCCACCCGAGACATCCCCATGCGCTTCCACGTCCACCCCTGCGTGCTCCCCTTCCTCCCCGCCAGGTCGGCTTGAGCACGCTGGCCCGTGTCGCGCTCGCGCGCACCGACGGCGACGCGTGGATCGCCCTCGAGACCGACGACATCGAGGGTACGCTCGAAGACCTCGACATCGAGCTGAGCGACGTCCGCCACGAGGTGATTCGGGTCGACGCGCTCGATGACGCGGCCCTGACCGAGCTCGACCGGACGCGGGTCCGCCATGTCGGCAGAGGCACCGTGGTCCTGATCGGACACCGCGGGGACCTCGAGCGCGTCGCGCGGGTCGCTCCCCACACATGGAGTCTCGTAGGCCCCGACTACCACGTCATCGAGCCCGCTCCTCCTCTCGACGTCGCAGCTCGCCTCGGCGAGCTCTCCGTCGCCACAGGTCTGACGAACGAGCAGGTCCTCCAACGCGCCGCTCGGGGCGAGCTGAGCCGGGATCCGCTGTGGGCGGAATGGCTCGCGCTCCTCGGTGAGGGCGGCCTGCTTGGCGAGTAGGCCGAGCCCGCAGGCGCGTCGGCTGGAGAAGGCGCTCCGTGAGCGGCTGCGGACCGCTTGTGACATCGGCGACCTCGCCACCACGGTGGCCGAGATGCTCGGACTCCTCCAGATCGCGAGCAACGGGGCTGACGAGGTGATCCAGGTCCCGAGGGACTCCCGCAACTTCCGCAGAGACCGTGGCCTGCCGCACTTCGCGAGGAGCGACGGCGCCTGGTTCGACTTCGGAATCACGCTCCGCAAGGGCCAGATCATCGCCTGGTCGTTCGAGATCAGGTTCCCGGACACCTGGAAGGACGGTCCTGGGTGGGCGCGCTTCGACCTGAACCCGCCGGGCCATGCCAACGAGGCACGCGGTCTGCGCAGCCACCTCCACCTCGGCAGCGACGATGATGGGATGTCGATTCCCTACACTGCGTCGTTCGTGAGCCCGGGTGAGGATGTCACCGCCGACGATGCCGTGGCCATGTTGGACCTCCTCCTGACAGGGATGCGGAAGACAGGCCGTCAGCGCGACATCGCAGCGGTGTCCACGTGATCAGGCTTCGAGCACCAGCGTGAACACCGAGCCCTCGCCGACCTGAGACCGCACCTCCAGCGTCCCTCCCATCCGCTCGGCGAGGTCGCGCGCGATGGTCAGCCCGAGACCCACGCCGTCCACCTCGCGCACCGAGGACTCATCCACCTGGAAGAAGGGCTCGAAGACCCGGTCCAGCAGGTCGGCCGGGATCCCCCGCCCCGTGTCGTGCACCGCGATGCGCGTCGTCGTTCCGTCCACCTCCGCCGTCACCTCCACGCGGCCGTCCTGCGTGAAGCGCCCGGCGTTGTGCAGGAGGTTCACCAGGATCTGCACGACCCGATCGGCGTCCACGCGGAGCGTGTGCTCCGGGAGGGCCGCCACCACGAGGGTGTTGCCGCCCGCCTCCACACCGGCCCGCACCGTGGCCACCGCTCGCTCCACGAGCGACGCCAGGCTCGTGTCGCCCACCTCGAGCCCCACCTCGCCCCGCTCGATGCGCGAGACATCCAGCACGTCGTCCACGAGCCGCAGGAGCTGGTGGCTCGCGTCGAGCACGCGGTCCAGATCCTCCCCGAGGTCACCGTCCACCTCCTCCCGCACGAGCTCCGTGTACCCGACGATGGCGTTGATCGGCGTGCGCAGCTCGTGGCTCATCCGGGTCAGGAACGCGGACTTCGCCTGGCTCGCCGAGCGCGCTTCGGCCTCCGCGGACCGCCGTTGCTCGACCTCCCGCGACAGCGCGCGGGTGCGCTCCTCCACCCGGACCTCGAGGTGGTCGCGCTGCTCCAGGATGGTCGCGAAGAGACGGTCGCGCTCCCACGCCGACGCGCCGCCCACGAACGCGAAGGCCATCGGGAGCCCCAGCAGGAACGCGGGGTGGGTGATGGGGTCGGGCGCCACGAACACGAGCATCAGCACGATGTTCCCGAGCCACCAGGCCGTGTTCACCACCACCTCGCGGCTCCGCGTGAAGATCAGGTTGGTGGCGAACTGGAACACGAGCATGCCACCGAGATCAGGCGCCTCGAACCCCGACTCCGCAGCGTAGTAGAGCACCCAGACGCCGAGCGCGGACATGAAGGCCTGGCAGAGCAGACCCAGGTGACGCTCGACCCACGCCACACGCCAGGACGCCGCGATCAAGGAGAGCGCGAGCCCGGCCCAGAGAAACCGTTCCAGCGTCGGGTCACCGTGCTGCGGTGCCCCCAGCCGGAAGGCGATCGCGAGGGACGGCAGCACCACGCACACCAGCCCGAGGGCCATCCGGTAGACATCGGGGTTCCGCGCGAACATCACGCGCAGCCTACCCCGGCCCGCGCCCGGAAGCGGAGTCGAGAGCGTCGGCGAGCTCCTCGAGGGTGAAGGGCTTCCCCAGCACCACCGCGTCGGCCGGCGCCTCCGGGAGGGCCGCTCCGGTCTGGGCCGAGCACAGCACCACCGGCACGGAATGGCCCCGGTCGCGCATGGCGTCGAGGAGCCCCAGCCCGTCGAGTCGCGGCATCCGCAGGTCCGTGATCACGACGTCGTACTCCCCGACGTCCAGCGCCTCGAGGGCCGCGATCCCGTCGTCCACGAGCGTCGGGTCATGCCCCAGCCGCACCAGGAAGGCCCTCGCGACGAGCCGGCTGGTCGCGTCGTCCTCCGCCACCAGCACGCGGAGCCGAGGCGCGACAGGTACCGCGTGGACGGGCTCCTCGCGCGCCGCCAGGAGGTCCGCGGGCAGAGAGGGCCCCGCGCGCACCGCGAACCGCACCACCGCGACGAGCCGCGCGCCCCCGGACGGAGCCTCGAGCGCCGTGACCCCGCCTCCCATGCGACCCGTCAGCTCGGCCACGATGGCGAGCCCGAGCCCCGCACCGTCCGTGTCGGGCGCCAGCTGGGTGAAGGGCTCGAACACCCGCTCGCGGTCGGCTTCCGGGATCCCCGGCCCCGTGTCGTCGACCGTGAGCACGACCTTGTCGCCGTCCGCGGCCACGGTGACCTCGACCCGGCCCTCCGCCGTGTGCTTGAGCGCGTTCCCGACGAGGTTCAGCACGATCTGCGCGAGCCGTACGGGGTCCCCGGTCCGCGCGTCGGGGACCTCGCCGACCGAGCGTCCCACCAGGTCGAGCCCACGCTCCCGGGCCTGGTGCGCCAACGGCCCCAGCGTGTCGGCGAGCACGGCTGCCAGGGAGAAGTCCCGCTCGGCCAGCTCCAGGCGGGCCTCCTGAGCGCGGCTCACGTCCAGCAGGTCGTTCAGGAGCCTGTGGAGCAGGCCCGCGCTGGCGTGGGCGGTGTGCACACGGTTCCTGACGTCTGGCGGCAGGTCCGCCTCGAGCGCGAGCTCGGTCATCGCGACGACGGCGTGGAGCGGAGTGCGCAGCTCGTGGCTCATGTGCGCCAGGAAGCGATCCTTGGCCTGGCTCGCCTCCTCGAGGTCCGCCACGACGGCGCGCAGCTCGGCCGACCGCCGGTCCACCTCGCGCCGGAAGCCGAGCGCGATGCCCACGAGGATACCGACGAACACGACGCGCGCCAGGAAGACCTCCACGCCGGCCTCCCCGGCCGCACCGACCACGACGGCGTGCTCGGAGACCCAGCTCCCCACGGCGACGACCGCCACCGTCGCCACCGTCCACACCCCGCCCGCGCGCAGCGTGGCGAGGAGCACCATGGCCATCGGCACGAGCGCGAGCCACCACAGCGTGGACGGCATGCCGTAGGCCACCGGGACGACGAGGGCACCCGTGGCCACCACAGCCGAGGCGTGGATGCTCACGTCCGCGCGGCCGTCGGGGTCCTGGTGGAACCAGAACCACAGGGCAGCCATCACGGCGAACCCGAGCGCGTTGGCCCACCACGGTGTGAGCGCGCCGCTCGAGAGCTGCACGCCCGCCCGGGCCACCGCGAACACCAGGCAGGACGCGAGCACGGCACCCATGCCGACCCGTACGAGTCGGGCGCGTCCGGTCACCTCGCCTCCCTCACGCCCATCGGTCCCCCGCCGACCTGATGTACCACGGGATCCGCACGACCAGAATCTGTCCGGGCCCGGCGGTACGCTGGCTCCATGGTCGTCTCCCCGCCCCCCTCGCCTGCCACGGACCTCCGCTGGGTGCTCGCCCGTGCCCTGGAGCGCGGCCGTCACCTGCTCACCCCCGACGAGCTGGAGGTCGTGCTCACGCTCCAGGCGCTCGACGACCCCGCGCTCTCCGTCTGGGCGCGGATCGCGCGCCGCACCCACGCGGTGCAGCGGTACGAGCACCTCGGGGAGCACGCCGCCCTGATGCTCGAAGCGGGGCTGGTCGTGGAGGACGTGCCGTGGGCGGACCGCGCGGCGCGGTGCACGGTGCCGGAGCTCCAGGAGGGTCTGCGTGCAGTCGGGCGGTCCACGCGGGGTCGTCGCGACACGCTCGTCGAGCGGCTCGCTCCGCACGCGGGCTGGTCGTTCCAGCGGTGGGTGCGGGTGGAGCATCGCGAGCTGCTGCGGAGGTGCGACCGCCTCGCCTTCCTCGAGCGTCACCCAGACCCCGCCCGGCCGGTCATCGAGCGGCTCGGCCACGTGCGCTGGGTCGCCTACCCCACCGAGCCGGCACCGCCGCTCTTCGCAGACCGGGAGGCCCTCCTGCGCTGGGAGGCGGTGCTGGACGCGCTCGTGGCGGTCGAGTCCGGAGAGGAGGTCGAGCTGCAGGGGCTCCTCCAGGCCCTGCGCGAGGGCCACGCACGCGCGCCTGGACGCCTGGACGCACACCGTCGGCTCGGGCGCACGCTGCTCGAGGTCGCACGCGATCTGGAGCGCGCCGGAGAGCCCGAGCAGGCGCGTGCGGTCTACAGGGAGGTCGCCGTGTGCTGTCCGGAGCGGCGGGTGGCGGCAGGCATCCGCGAGGCACGTACGCTGGAGGCCTCGGGGGCCGCCCTGGATGCGCTCGGTGTGCTCTCCGGCCTCCGCGATGCCCGCGGGCCCGAGGCGCTGGCCGTCCATCGCGCGGGGCGCCGCACCGCGAGGGCTTGCAGGCGGTCGTGGGCTCCCCCCGCCCCCCACCCTCCCCTGCGCGAGCGCAACGTGCGGCTCCCCAGGGCGGGGCACCGGGCGGGCAGGCCGGTGTTCGGCGACGACGAGCACACCGTCGAGCTCGCCGTCATCGAGCTGCTCACAGGTCTGGGGCGCACGGCCCTGCACGCGGAAGGGGGTCTGTGGCGGCACCTCTACGGGCTCCTGCTCGGCGATGCGCTCTTCGCCCCGGTCGGTCAGCTCCCCGCGCCCTTCCTCGCCGGTCCGCTCGACCTCGGCACGTCGGGCTTCGCCGAGCGGCGGCCCGTCGAGGTCGAGCGTGCCCTCCGGGCCGTGGCGGAGGGCAGGGCTCCGGATCTCGTCCGCCGAACATGGGAGGCCTGGGAGGGCTGCCAGATCGCGGGGGTGCGCTGGGACTCGGAGGACCGCGACGTGGCCATCGTGGAGGGGCTCGGTCCGGGCCTGTTGAACGCGGTCCTGTCCGTGCTCCTGGAACGCGGCTGGAAGGCGGCCCGCGGCCTGCCGGACCTCGCCGTGCTCCCCGGTCCGTCCACCAGGATCCCCGGGGCTCTGCCATCGCGGCTCACCCCCGACGTGCTCCTGGTGGAGGTCAAGACCCCGAACGACACCCTGTCGGACGCGCAGCGTTGGTGGCTCGCGCGTCTGGAACCGTTCGTGACCGCCGAGGTCTGGAGGGTCACGGCCGACCCCTGACCCCCCGGAGGGCCTCGCGGTTGCCAGGGTCGATCCCAGGGCATACAGGCGGGTGCCCTCGGGGCCCACCCAGCGGGAGCATCCACCGTGGAAACCATGGAAGTCTACCTGACCGTGCCCGCGTCCGGCGGTGGGTCGCTGTCGATCCTCGAGCTCGTCTTCGAGGCCGACCTCATCGTGCAGATGGTGCTCCTGATGCTCATCGGCATGAGCCTCGTCAGCTGGGCCATCATCGTCCAGAAGTTCTTCCGGCTCCGCGCGGCATCGCGCCAGTCGGCCCGGTTCCTCGACGCCTTCTGGTCGTCCAAGCGCCTCGACGCCGTGTACGAGAAGGTCCCGCAGTTCCGGAAGAGCCCCGTCGCGGAGGTCTTCAAGGCCGGCTACCAGGAGCTCGCCAAGGTCACGCAGGGCGGCAAGTCGGACGACGCCACCGACAACCTCACGCGCACCCTGCGCCGCGCGGCAGCCGTCGAGTCCACGGGGCTCCAGAGCTACATCACCTTCCTGGCGACCACCGGCTCCACCGCGCCGTTCATCGGCCTGTTCGGCACGGTCTGGGGCATCATGCGCGCCTTCTCCAAGCTCCAGGGCGCAGGTGCCGCCACCATCCAGGTCGTCGGCCCGGACATCGCCCACGCCCTCATCGCCACGGCGGTCGGGCTCGCGGCAGCCATCCCGGCCGTCATCGCCTTCAACTTCTTCAACTCCACCATCCGCGTGCTCAACACCGAGATGGACAACTTCTCGGCGGACTTCCTGAACATCGTGAAGCGGCACGTGCGGTAGCCGCCATGGGGATGTCCGGCGGCGGAAACGACCAGGCGATGGCCGACATCAACGTCACCCCGTTGGTGGACGTCATGCTCGTGCTGCTCATCATCTTCATGGTGACGGCACCCATGCTGAACAACGCGGGCGTCCAGATCGACCTCCCGCGCGAGGAGGCTCCGGCCCTCGACCAGAAGGACGACCAGCTCATCCTCACGATCGACGCGGAGCTCCGCACGTACATCGACGACGTCGAGTTCCCGCGGGAGACCATGCGCGAGAAGCTCGCGGCCATCGCGAAGGCCAACCCCGAGCTGCCCGTGTTCCTGCGGTCCGACGGTGCGGTACCCTACCGGGAGGTCGCGGCGGTGCTCGCGGCCGCCAAGGACGCCGGAATGCCCCGCGTGGGCCTCGTGTTCGATCCCACGCCCCCCGAGCCGAAGTGACCGCGTGAAGAGCAGCCTGCACGGCCACCGCGACCCCCTCCTCCTCCCCCTCGTGGTGAGCGTGGTCGGGCACGTCGGCATGATCGTGGGCTTCACGGGATTCACGTTCCTGCTGACGTTCTGCGGAGACAGCAAGCCCATCATCGACCCCGACGACGCCATGGAGGTCGCGATGGTGCAGCTCCCGAAGAGCAGGTCGCGGATGCCGGACCGCGCGACCCGGGCCCCGGAGCCGGTCGGAAAGCCCGAGCCCGTCGCGCAGCCCACGCCCGCACCGGACGTCAAGCACACCTCCGACCTCGCGGTGAAGACCGAGAAGGCCGAGCCCAAGCCCGGCGTCGACACCCGCAGGCTGGAGGACGCGCTGAAGCTCCTCGAGCAGCAGGAGCGGCTGGCGCAGATGGAAGCGGCCCTCGGCGACCTGAACCAGGCCGCCACGGACCCCAACTCGGAGTCCGACGAGGTCGCGGACGTCGGCGCCATCGGCACTCCGGGCGACCCCGAGTTCGCTCGCTACATCGCCCAGGTGCGCGCGCGCTTCATGGAGGCCTTCCACCCCCTCCAGTCCATCCGGGACGCCAACCCGGGCATCCGGTGCGTGATCCACATCACCGTCGAGACCGGCACCGGCCGCATCGTGCGCTTCGACGTCACCCGCCCCTCCGGGGTCGACGCCTTCGACGCCGCCGCCCAGCGCGCCGTCGAGGCGGTGAGCTCCATCCCCCTCCCCCCCGAGAAGTACCGGGACCGCATGGGGCGGGGTTACGACATCGTGTTCGACTGAAGGCCATGACCAAGCTCATCCTCTCCACACTCGCCCTCCTCGCCCTCGCCCTCGGCCCCAGCGCCCACGCCCAGTCCGCCGGCTTCGTCGTGCACGTGGCGGGCGGTCGCGAGGTGCAGCTCGCGCTGCCGCGTCCTGCCCATGGAGGCGCCGAGGCCGCCCTGAGCGAGTCCATCTGGTCCACCATCGACAACGACCTGCGTCAGTCGGGCTACTTCACGCTGGTCGACCCCGCGGCGGCGATCGACAACGGGGGCGTCGAGCCCGGCTCGTTCGCGTTCGACAGCTGGAGCAAGCTCAAGGTCGCGGTCCTCGTGAAGACCCGCATCCCCGAGCCCTCCACGTGCGGGAAGCCCAACACCGTGTGCGCAGACGCGTGGGTCTACTACGTCGTGAACGGCCAGGTGCTCGCATCGAACCGGTTCCGCGCCGAGACCGGCTCCCAGCGCGCGCTCGGGCATTCCATCGCCAACGAGGTCGTCTACGCCGTCACCGGGCAGCGCTCGCACTTCGGTTCGCGCCTCGCCGCGGTGGGTCGGAAGGGTGGCAACAAGGAGATCTTCCTGCTCGACAGCGACGGCGAGGGCGTCTCGCCCGCCACGCGCAACGGGAGCATCAACCTCTCGCCCGCCGTCGCGCCCGGGGGCGGTCAGCTCGCCTGGACGTCCTACAAGAAGGGGAACCCGGACCTCTACATCAAGGACCTCCGCACCGGTCGCGCGCGCGTTCTCTCCAACCTGGACGGGATCAACGCGTCGCCGGCCTTCTCGCCGGACGGCTCGCTCGTGGCGATGGCGCGCAGCAACGGCGGCAACAGCGACATCTACATCCTCGACGCGAAGTCGGGCGAGGTGGTCCGCCGGCTCACCAACGACGCCGGCATCGACGTCTCCCCGGACTTCTCGCCGGACGGGCGCCGCATCGTGTACGCCTCGGAGCAGTCCGGCGGCTCGCAGATCTTCATCGCGGACGCCACGACCGGCTCCACCACGCGCCTCACGATGGACGGGAGCTTCAACACCGACCCCGTGTTCTCGCCGGACGGCAGCAAGGTCGCCTTCGTGGGACGGGACGGCGGAAGGTTCGACGTGTTCGTGATCAACGCCGACAAGTCCGGCCTCCTGCGCATCACGCAGAACATGGGCGACAACGAAGACCCCAGCTGGAGCCCGGACGGGCGCTACCTCGTGTTCAGCTCGACGCGCACGGGCTCCTCGCAGCTCTGGATGTCCACCGCGGACGGTCGCGTGCAGTCCCAGGTCACGGCGTCCGGAAGCTGGACCCAGCCGGTGTTCATCCGCTGACGATCAGGGTGCGCGCTCGAAGGCGATGTGCACCCAGCCAGGTGCCCCGGCCTCTCCGGGCGCTCCGCCGGCGCCACCCGTAGTGGTGGGCAGCTCCAGGGCCGACGAGAAGGGCAGCGTCACTCCTGACACGCCGTTCACGCCGAGATCCTCGTCCTGGTAGTACACGCCACCGCCGCCGCCACCTCCGACCCGATCCGACGGAAGTCCCGTCCCCCCGGGACCTCCTCCCGCGAAACCACCCTCCCCGCCCATGCAGGGACCGTTCGGTGCCAGCACAGGCGCGACGGTCGGCCAGGTCGCGCCCGCGCTCCCGGTCGTCTCTCCCTCACCCGGTCGGCCCCCGCCGACCCGGTCCACCGAGACCAGCAGCCACCTCGCCGTCGACACGGCGTCGTCGTACCCCGCGCCGGTCCCGCCACCTGCCACGGCCAGCCACCGGACGGGGTCGCGGACGCCCGAGAAGCCTCCTCCCCCGGCGCCTCCACACCCGGGCTGGCCTCCGCCCCCGACGATCACCTCCCACACCTCGCCAGGGAACGGCGTGGTCACCTCCGCGACGAGCAACGCGCCATTCTCACCAGCCGTGGCTGCACCGCCGCCTCCCGCGCCGGCGACCTCGATCCTGGCGCGGACGGCGTAGGGCGGCACGACGATCGAGCGCGCAGTGTCCCCGTCCACGTGGACCTCGTACTGCGGCTCCATGCCGGTGTCGGCGTCCGCGTCCGTGTCCGTGTCCGTGTCCGTGTCGACATCGGTGTCGCTGTCCGCGTCGGTGTCGGCGTCGGCGTCGGCGTCGGCGTCGGGCACGGGCTCGGGCTCGGTGGAGGGGTGACGACAGGCGAGGAGGAGCAGGATCATCCGGGAATGCTAGATGCCCGCCGCGCGACCCGCCACCTCCTCGTCACGGCGCTCGCTCGAAGGTCACGTGCACCCACCCGCCGAGGCCCGGCTGCCACGGGGCCCCACCCGCGGCACCGGTGGGAGTCACGAGGCCCACGATGGACGAGTAGGGGAAGTTGGTGCCGGAGAGCCCACTCACCCCACCCGCCTGGCCCGGGACCCGCACGCCACCACCGGCCCCACCCCCCACGACGGCGCTGGGCCCACCACTGCCGCCGGCACCTCCGCCCGCGAAACCGCCTGCTCCGCCGAGGCAGGAGGCCCCCTGCGGCGAGGCGGGCTGCACCTCGGGCCAGATGCCGCCGGATTGCCCGAAACCGCCGGTGCCCGCGGGAGCCCCGCCCACCTCGGACACCTCGAACACCACCGAATCGCCCCCGTACGGGTTGTTGATGTCGCCGCCGCCTGCACCACCCGCAGCGACCGCGAGCCATCGGATCGGGTCGCGGACCGCCGAGTAGCCACCGCCACCACCGCCACCACAGCCGGCCTGACCACCACCACCGGCGACGAGGACCCATTCCTCCCCTGGGAACGGGCTCGGGACCTCCACGATCATGCGCGTGCCGTCCGCCCCCCCGTAGAACCCGCCGCCTCCACCTGCACCGACCACCTCGATGGTGGCATGGATGGCGTGCGGGGGCACGACGAGGGTGCGGATGTCGCCTGCGCTGACGTCCACCTCGTACGCGGGCTCGCCAGTATCCGTGTCGGCGTCGGTGTCGGTGTCGGCGTCGACGTCGGCATCGCTGTCCGCATCGGCATCCGTGTCGGTGTCCGTGTCCGTATCGGACTCGGGCGGCAGGTAGATCATCGTGCCGCGGCAGGCGAACAGGAGGAGCATCATCCGCAGAAGCTAGACCGTCGGAGGGCGACCCGCCAGGCTCACAGCATCCGGTGCACGTCCGACACCGAAGGGAGGTCCATCAGGGCGCCGAACCGCAGCCCACGGGTGGACACCACCATCCCCCGCTCACCCGCGCGAGCGAGGACGGCACGCAGGACCACGCAAGCGGCCAGGAGGTAGTCCGCGCGCGCCGGGGAGACCGGGAACATCGCGCGCCTCCCCTCGGCGTCCAGTCCCAACAGGGCCGCTTCCATGCCCGCCAGCACGGTGTCCTCGAGCACGCGGCCGTGGACGGCATCGGGCTCGAACACCGCGAGCCCGAGCTCCGTGGCCATCAGGGTGGTCACGCTGCCCGCCACACCCACCACGACATCCGGCTGTCCCGGGAGGTCGACGGTGTCGAGGGCAGCGTCCACGCGCCGACGCAGAGCGATCAGGTCGGACGGCCCGGCCACCCGCACTTCTGCACCCAGCACGGCCTCCGTGAGCCGCACCGAGCCGATCTCGTAGCTGTGCCGGAAGTCCGGGATGTGGACGCCCATCGCCAGCTCCGTCGACCCGCCGCCCAGATCCACGACGAGCACCCGTCCGTCCAGTTCGAGCCCGGACGCCGCCCCCAGGAACGTGCGCGCGGCCTCCTCGTCCCCGGAGATGACCCGGAACCGCAGGCCGGTCGCTTCCGTCACGCGCTCGAAGAACACAGCGGCGTTCGTCGCCCGCCGCGCTGCAGAGGTCGTCAGGGCCACGACGTCCGCGGGGTCCACGCCCAGCGACCGCGCGGTGTGCGCGTAGTCCGCCAGGGCCGCCAGGGCCGCGTCCATGCGGTCGTCCC
This sequence comes from Alphaproteobacteria bacterium, assembly GCA_020632885.1. Taxonomy (GTDB): domain Bacteria; phylum Myxococcota_A; class UBA796; order UBA796; genus JACKEQ01. Next base: position 423,711 of record JACKEQ010000003.1, read on the forward strand.
GGAACGGCCCCCCATCGGCGACGCCCCGTCCGAGGCCCACCACGCGCGCCTCGTCGTGGACGACGTGCTCACCGTCCATCACGGTGAGGAGCGCGCTGTTGCTCCCGAGATCGATGGCAGCCCGCATCTCCCCTCCCCGCGACGTCCAGAAACACGAAACCCGCTTCCATTCGCCATGGAAGCGGGTGAGAGCGGGCGACGAGACTCGAACTCGCGACAGCAAGCTTGGGAAGCTTGTACTCTACCAACTGAGTTACGCCCGCAGAGCACAGGTGCCCTAACAGGCTCCCGCAAAGGGCACCACCCCGCGCGGCGCACGCGATCGCGGTTGGCTAGAATGGGGAGGATGGCCCCGAAGCGACCACCCATCGCGCGCCAGCCGCAAAAACCCCGTGGGTGGATGCGATGGATCGCGGTCCGGACCACACAGACCGGCGTGCTGCTCGTGCTGGCCTCGGTCGTCACGCTCGTGGTCTGGCTCGGGTCGGACGACTTCCAGCGACGCGCCCGGACCCTCGCCGAGATCGTCATCGAGCACCAGACCGGCGAGCAGCTGTCGGTGTCCAGGCTCGACGTCGCGTTCTGGCCCCCGGGCGCCGAGATCCGCGGCATCAACCTCTTCCACGAGCCCACCGGCGAGACCATCGTCTCCGCCGAGCGGGTGACCATCCCCGTCGAGCTCGGCTGGAGCGGCCCGCGGCTCGGTCGCATCGCGCTCGTGCGTCCGGTGGTCCAGGTCCACATCGAAGAGGGCGGTCTGCGCGAGCTCCGCAACGCCGCGAAGGGCAACGGCAAGCCCCTCGAGGAGCTGCCCTTCTCCGGCCTCGACATCGTCGACGGCACCGTGCGGGTCGTGCATCCCAAGGGCGAGGTCGCCCTGCGCGGCCTCTACCTCCAGCCCGTGGACGGCCGGGAGCACCGCCTGGTCGCCGATCTCCACGTCGTCCAGGACCAGTGGGAGCGCACCTTCCCCTTCCGCATCGACGACCTGACCATCGGTCCCCGCGTCGTCGGCGTGCCGGCAATCGATCTGAAGACCGATCCGCTCGACGTCACGGGGCGCGTCTGGGTGCCCCTGCGCGGCGACATGGAGGCCGACCTCACGCTCACCGCCCGCCTGGACGAGCTGGACGGCCTCCTCCCCCCACCCACGGCCCTCCACGGCGAGGCCGCCGCCGACGTCGAGCTGCGCGGTCCGCCGAACAACCTCACCGCCGCCGTCACCGCCTGGGGGCGCGGGCTGATGCTCGACACGCCCGGCGACCGCACGCCCGTGCTCCACTACCGGTTCGACGAGGTCACCGTGGCCGCGACGGCCACCCGCGACAAGGTCGTCGTGGAGGACCTCGTGGCCTACTGGGCGGGCGGGACCCTCCGCGCCACCGGCCTCATCGACCCCCGGGCCCGCGAGATCGTCGACGCGCGCATCGTCGGCGACTCCGTCAGCCTCCGCGACATCCTGGTCCAGTTCGACGGCGCGCCCAACCCGTGGATCGACATGAGCTGCGACGCCGAGATCCGCGCTCGTGGCACCCTCGACCCCCTGCACCTCGAGGGTGAGTTCGACCTCGACGTCGCGGACCTGCTCGTCACCAACGCGCCGGTGCACCTGAGGGGCGCGACCCGCATGCTCGACATCCCGTATGCGTGGGCCCGCGGCGACCTCGTGCTCGAGAAGGACCACATCCGCCTCGTGGCTCCCGAGATCCGCGGGCCCGGAACGCGCGGCGAGGTGGACGTCGACATCGGCTTCAAGGCCTTCGGCCCCCTCGACCTGAAGGCCAGCGTGCAGGCCGACCTCTCCGACTTCCAGCCCCTCGGCGGCGTGCAGCTCTCGGGCATCGGGCCCATCTCGGGCCGCATGCACGGGCCGTTCAACGCGCTGACCTTCGAGGGGACCGGCGACGTCCAGCAGTTCAGCGTGCTCGGCATCCCGTTCGCTGACCGCCTGGAGGTCCCCACGCTCCGGAGCGACCTCCGCAGCCTCGAGCTCCTGGACGCGCGCGCCCACGTGGGCACCTCCACGTACGGGGGCGACTACCGGATCGACTTCCGCTCACCGATGTCCATGGACACCGACCTCGTCATCCAGGACGGACGCATCGAGGACATCCTGGGCGTCTTCCTGGACCTGGACGGCGTCAAGGGCAGGATGTCCGGCACCCTCGGGCTCCACGGGCCGCTCTTCGACATGGACGGGGTGCAGCGCTTCACCTTCCAGGACGTGGAGCTCTGGGGCGAGCGCTTCCCGGGCGGCACCTCCGAGAGCACCATGGACACGGGGATCTTCACCCTGGACGACCTGCGGGTGCTCCGGGGCGACGGCTCCGAGGGGCTCATGCTGCGCGGGACGGTCGGGCGCGAGTGGAAGCTCGACATGGACCTGCTGGCCGACGGCTTCCAGCTCCAGACCCTCGACACCCTCGCGGCCCAGGGCCTCCCGGTCTCGGGTCGCGCGACGGGCTGGGCGCGGATCGACAACACCCTGTTCGACCCCGCCCCACACGGGCGGTTCGTGGTCCGCGAGGTGCGCTACGCCGGGCGTCCGCTCGACGACAGCCGCGTGGGCTTCCGCACCGTGGACGGCGTGTTGCGCTTCCACGGCGAGCTGCTCGGGAACGCCGTCGTGGGCGACGGCACCCTGGGGCTCTGGGGCGACCAGCCCTACCGGATCGACGCCACGCTCGCGCGCTTCCCGGCCCACGTGTTCTACCCCGTGGGTGCGGACGGCTCGCCCATCGTCGCCGAGGGGAACGGCACCCTGCAGCTCTCTGGGAACTTCGGGCCCCACTGGTCGCCCGTGACCCTCGACGGCCAGCTGGACGAGGTGCGCGTGGCGTGGGCAGGCCACGAGCTCGCCAACCGGAGCCCGTGGACGTACCGCCAGACCGGGCGGGACTTCGTGCTCGAGAGCTTCGACCTGGCGGGTGGCCGGACCAACTTCGCGGTCTCCGCGGTGGGCGGCGAGACCCTCGAGCTCGACGGCGAGGGCGAGATCGAGCTCGATCTCCTGCGGGCCGTCGTCCCCGGGCTGCAACGCGCGGAGGGCGTGGGTCGCGTGGTGCTCTCCGTGGACCGGGTGGCCGGGGACGTCGAGGCGGCGGTGGACGTCGACGTGGACGCGGACCTCCTGCGCTACGAGACCGTCCCCGCGGCCTTCGAGGAGGTGAAGGCCCGCCTGCACCTCACCCAGGACCGGTTCGACCTCCTGTCACTCGACGGCAGCGTGGGCGGCGGCACGCTCCAGGCCTCGGGGGTCATCGACGCGGTGGAGTGGACCCCCTCGCGCTACGACCTCTCCGCAGCGGTGCGCGACGCCCAGGTCCAGTGGGTGGACTCGCTGCCCCCGGCCATCGGCGACGCCGACCTCTGGTTCGACGGTCCCAGCGACGCCCTGCTGCTCGAGGGGGAGGTGGTGGTCGAGGACATGGTGTTCAGCGACCGGATCGACTGGGAGGACTGGGTCGTCGAGTACCGGAGCGAGGTCATGGTGGACCCCTCGCTGGAGGCCGACGCGGACGGCCTGTTCGACATGAGCGTGCACATCGCGGCGCCGCGCACCGTGCGTCTGCGCAACAACCTCGCGGAGGGCACCGCGTCCGCGGATCTGCGGCTGGTGGGCGACACCGCGCGGCCCGGCATCCTCGGGTGGGCGCGCGTGGACGACGGCGTCATCCTGCTGCAGGACCGCGAGTTCCGCGTCGACCGCGGCGAGATCGCGTACAACGACCCCTGGTCCTGGGACCCCGACGTGGACTTCGACCTGGTCACCGACATCCAGAGCCGCAACCAGCGGTACCGCGTGAACTACCAGATCTTCGGCCCCTTCTCGGACTGGCGCACAGCCACGCGCAGCGACCCCGGCCTCCCGCAGTCCGACGTGAACGCGCTCCTCTGGTTCGGCGTGACCACCGACGAGCTCGAGCAGTCCGGCGAGCTGCCCACCGCGGTCGCCCAGGGCGTGGCGGACCTGCTGCTCACCGACCTGTTCGCCTCCACGCAGGCGAGTGAGCTCGGCGAGGTCCCCGACCTCCTGTTCGACAGGATCGACGTCGCCACCGGCGTGAACGGCCGCGGCGAGTACTCCGCGGAGCCGCGCCTGGTCGTCTCCAAGCGGCTCCAGGACCTCGGCGACGTCGACCTGACCTGGGAGTTCAACCTCGGACGGCCGGAGGACAACTACCTCCGCGTCGACAAGCGGGTGGGCGGCGTGTGGTCCATCGCCGGCTGGTACGCCACCCTGCAGCGCGATCGCGTCCTGCCCATCGGCGGGGCCTACGGCGTCGACGTCACCGCTCGCTGGGAGATGGACTGACCCGTGTGGACGGCCCTCCTGGCGCTGGCCCTCGCGGGTCCCGAGGAGGACCCCACGCCCGAGGTGGGCCTGCCGATCGCCGGCGTCACGCTCGAGGCCCCGCGCGGCGGGCTGCCCGAGGAGTCCCTGGAGGCGCTGCTCCGCGCCCGCCAGGGCGAGCGCTACGACCCCCAGCTCGTCAGGCTCGACCTCACCACCCTCTTCCGGGTCGGTGACTTCGCGAACGTCGAGGCCTACGCGAGCCCCTGGGTCGCCTACGACGCCGACGGCGAGCAGGTCCCCGCCGTGAACCTCACCTACCGGGTCTTCCCGGCCCCGCGCGTCACCCGGGTCCACGTCCAGGGCCACCAGAGCTTCAGCACACGGAAGGTGCTCGATGCCACGGCGCTGAACGCAGGGCAGGTCTTCTACCCGGACCTCGACACGGACGTCGTGCGCGAGCGGGTGCTCGGGTGGTACCGGCGGCAGGGGTACGTGAACGTCGAGGTGGAGGTGGACCCCCTCCGCGTCTCCCGGGACACCTGGGAGGTGTGGGTCCGCATCTTCGAGGGCGAGCCGAACACGCTCCGCACGATGACCTTCGTGGGCGACATCCCCGAGGCCGTGGGCGAGCCGGCCCTCCAGCGCTGGGCCCGACGTTCCGGGCTCGTGGTGGGGAAGCCCGTCAGCCAGGAGGCCATCCGCGAGGCCCAGTTCGCGATGCGGGCGAACCTGGCGCGCGTCACGGGAGGTCTGCTGCGCCCGCCCCACGGCTGGATCTCCGCGCGTGTCTCCCCCGCCGTCACCCGCGACGACAGCGGCGACGTCACGGTCACCTGGGCCATCGAGCCCGGCCCGCGCCTCGAGCTCGCCGTGAACGGCCTGCGCTGGCGACCCGCCAAGAAGGTCCGCGACGCCCTGGGCATCGACGAGCGCGTCCGCCTCACACGCGGCTTCATCGACGAGGCCCCCGAGCGCCTCGAGGCGTCCCTGGCCCGCGAGGGCTACTTCGCGGCGTCCGCCGTGGTCGAGCTGCGCGGAGGGTCGGATGCCATCCAGACCCTCCTCGTCGAGGTCGATCGGGGCCCGCGTCACGCGCTGCGCGCCCAGCCCCCCCGGAAGAGCGTGCAGTTCCAGGGCAACACGGCGTTGACCGACGCCGAGCTCGTCCGTGTGGTCGACCAGGCCTCCGAGGACGTCATCCGGCTCGACTACTTCACCCACGACGAGCTCGACCGCGGGCTCTCCGCCATCCGGGACGTCTACCGGACCCGCGGCTACCAGGAGGTCTCCCTGCGGCTCGCGGACCTCGGGAACCGCCCGGTGGGCACGCGTCTGACGCGCCCCCTGGCCCGCGCGTGGGCCCGCCTCCTCGGGCAGCCCGTGCCGCGCCGGCTCGTCCCTGTCGTGGAGGTCCGCGAGGGTCCTCTCACGTTGCAGCGGGCCGCGGCCATCGCCGGCGCCGCGCCCGAGGTCGAGCTCGCCGACCTGGACGCCATGCTGCGGGGCCTCGCCGGGGGCCCGTACGACCCCGTCGCGCTCGAGTCCGTCCAGCGCCAGGTCGTCGAGCGCCACCGACGGGCGGGCTACCTCCAGGTCGACGCGCGGGTGCACAACGAGGAGCACGAGGGGCACGCGGTCACGAGCATCGTGGCTGTGGAGCCCGGCCCCCTGGTGCTCCTGCGGTCGGTGGTCACCCGGGGCCTGCGGCTCACACGTCCGAGCCTGGTGCGCCGCGAGCTGGACCTCGTGCGCGGCGCGCCCCTGTCGTCCACCGCGCTCGACGACGCCCGCCGCCAGCTCTATGACCTCGGGATCTTCGCGTCCGTCGGCACCACGCTCCTCGGCGAGGGCACCGCCCGCGACCTGCTGGTCACCGTCCAGGAGCGCAAGCGCTGGGCCGCCGAGGCCGGCGGCGGCATCAACACCGACCAGGGCGCCCGTGTCATCGGGCGTCTCACGAGGCGCAACCTCTTCGGGCTCGCCCACCGCGTCGACGCGTACGGGCTGGTCGGCGTGGACTACATCAGCGACTCGGTCACGGACTGGCGCCCGGACCTCCGGAACCTCGAGTGGCGCGGGGGCGTGTCGTACACGGCCCCCCACACGCCGATGCGAAACAACGACCTCGTGTTCGACCTCCTGCTCCAGGAGCGTCGCCAGGAGCGCACCTGGCGCATGGCGCGCACGGGGCTCGGCATCACGCTGGACACGGCGCTCGGCGCCCACACGTCCGTCCAGAACACCGCGCGCATCGAGGTCCGGAACCTCCAGGAGGTCGACCGTCGCGCCCTGATCGCGGGCGAGCCCTGGCAGGTGCTCACCGACGACCCCGACGCCGTCCTCGCGGCCTGCTACCCCTGCCGGCTCGCCACCACGCTGCAGACCGTGCTGCTCCACGACCGCCGCAACGACCCCGTCCAGCCCTCCCGGGGCTTCCTGGTCTCCGGCATCGCGGAGATCTCGCCCGCCGTGGGCTTCCAGGCCCCCGAGCTCAACGCGCCCTTCGTGAAGGCCGAGGGGCGACTGGCGGGGTTCGTGCCGCTCGGGGGACCCATCCTGCAGCTCTCCGGCGAGGGCGGCCTCGCACGGGGTCTCGGGGGCGCCGTGGTGCCGCTGGAGGACCGCTTCAGGCTCGGTGGCACGGGCTCGATGCGGGGCTTCCGACGCCAGACCGTCGGCCCGCGCAACCAGGCCCAGCGGGTGGACGTCGACTGGCCGGACGGCCTCGCCCCGGTGCTCGACGTGTCCGGACGCGACACGCGTGACCGCTGGGTGCCCACGGGCGGCGACACGACGGGGGTCGCCACGGCCGAGCTCCTGCTCCCCCTCCCCGCGCTCGGGATGCCCGGCTGGGAGGGCTACGCGGGGGCGCTGTTCGCGGACGTGGGCAACGTCTGGCAGCTCGGCTCGGGCGAGCCCACGACCAAGTCCCTCGCCGGCGTGCCGGCCCTCCGCTACGGCATCGGTGCAGGCGTGCGGATCGCCACCCCCGTCGGTCCGCTCCAGCTCGACGTGGCCAGCAACGTGCAGGCGGCGACGGCCCGCGGTGCCCGCCGCGACCTCCTGGTGCGCGCGTGGGAGGAGCCGCCGCTGCGGGCCCATCTCTCGCTCGGGACGCTCTGGTGACGACGTCCTCGCCCGTTCCCGCCCCGAGGGGATAGGATGCGCCATGCGCCGCGTCCTCCCGCTCCTCGTCCTCGCCTCCTGCAACCGCTACGCGATGTTCAACGTCACGGGCTTCCAGCAGGAGTCGTTCTCGCCCAAGGCCGACATCCTCTTCGTCATCGACAACTCGGACTCGATGCAGGAGGAGGCCAGCGGTCTGGCCACGAGCTTCGCGGCGTTCATCGCCACGCTCGGCCAGGAGCAGGCGGACTTCCCCACCGACGGGCTGTCGGACGCGGTCACGTTCTACGCCGCGAGCACGGACGGGAAGGGCGACTTCGTCAACTACCAGCTCGGCATCGTCACCACGGATGGCGGCGACGAGGGTGTGCTCGCCGGCACGATTCCGAGCCAGCCGCGGTCCGGTGTGCTCACGCGCTTCGACGCGGAGATCGACAAGGGGTTCTCCCAGAACCTGCTCTGCGACTCCACGTGCTTCCTGCAGACCCCGCCGAACGACCTGAGCTTCGACTGCGGGGATCCCCTCGGCAACGACGTGTCGGTGCAGTGGCTCGACTGCGAGTGTGGCGCGGGGAGCTGGCGGAACAACTGCGGTAGCGCGCAGGAGGAGCCCATCGAGGCGGTGTTCATGGCCATGTGCCGGGCTGTCCCGAACCCGCCGGTGGCCTGCTTCGACCCCGAGTACTCGAGCTTCACGGAGCAACAGGTGGACCCCACGGGGCTCATCCGCCCCGACGCCACCTTCATCCCGGTCATCGTGAGCGACGAGGGCGACGACAGCCGCCGCATGGAGACCTCGGAGATCGTCCCGGACGTCTACAAGCGCCTCTTCGCCCAGTTCGATCAGCGCATGGTCTGGAGCTACATCGGCCCGGACCGCGACGACGACGGCGACTACCGCTGCGGAGCCGGCCAGAACGGCACGCTGCGCGTCCAGCACTTCGTGGAGTCCACGGGCGGCCTGTACACGCCCATCAACAACGCGCAGTGCGAGTCGCGCGACTTCGACGAGACCCTCGCGGAGCTCGGCGAGCTCCTCAAGAGCCTCAACCGCTCCTTCCGGCTGAAGTCCATCCCGCAGGACGGCAGCATCGCCGTCTACACGTCGGACGGCGGCGCCGTGCGCCCTGCCGATCTCGTCGGGACGTCCGACGCCGGCGTGCCCATCTACGAGGACGGCTGGAGCTACGACCGTCCCACCAACACGGTGCTCCTGCACGGCGACGCCATCCCCGCGTTCGACGAGACGATCCAGGTCTTCTACCTGCCCATCGACGGGAACCCGCGCGACCTGCCGTTCTAGATCACCTCCTTCCACCCCCCGGATGCCCTTCATGACCTCCTGGCTGGCCTTCGCTGCCCTGACCTCCTCTGCCTCGGCGCAGGAGACCATCGAGCTCGGCAGGCTCTCGGACGACGACATCACCGTCGTCCAGCAGATCCTCCACCCCAAGACCGATCGCAGCGAGATCGGCGTCCACCTGGGCCTGATGCCCTTCGACGCCTTCGTGTTCACGCCCAACCTGCAGGTCTCCTACGACATGCACAGCTCCGAGAAGATGGCCATCGGCCTGCTCGTGGGCGGCGGGTACGGCATCCAGAACGCGACGAGCCGGCAGCTCCAGACCCCGACCTACGGTGTGGCCCCCTTCGCCTACCGCTACCTCGCGTCGGCCCTGGTGGGCGCCCAGTGGTCGCCGATCTACGCCAAGATGAACGTCGGTGGCGCCAAGGTCGTGCACTTCGACATCTACTTCGCCGGCCGCGGCGGTGTGTCCCTCGAGCGCAGCGTCATCCCGGACGGCAGCTTCGCCCTGGCCCCCACGGTCTCGCCGGGCATCGGGAGCCGGTTCTTCCTGGGTGACGACACCACCCTGCGCGTCGAGCTCCGCGACGACGTGCTCCTCGAGCGGCGCGCGCTCACGAGCTCCTGGAACCTCAAGCAGAACGCCGGCGTCACGGTGGGCCTCACGAAGCTCTCGTCCCGGGCGCCCCGCTGATGCTGGTCTGGCTCCTCACGGCCCTCGCGGCCGGACCGTTCGATGCCGTGGACAGCGCGACCACCACCGCCGCGAAGGTCGACGCCCTCGTGCCCCTGGCCGCCGAAGAGGCCACTGCCGCGGAGGCCTACTCGCGGCTCGGGTCCACCCTGGCCGCGGACGGCAAGCCCGCCCTGGCCGTGCTGGCGTACGCGAAGGCCCTCGCCCTCGACCCCGAGGGCCCCGGAGCCGCGGAGGCCCTGGCCCTCGCCCAGACCGTCGGTGACGTCGATCTCGTCGCGCTCGCCCTCCAGGAGCGGAAGGACGCGCCCGGCGAGGGGGACGCGAAGTCCCAGAACGCCTACCTGGTGGCCCGCGCGCTGCTCCGCGACGGCCAGCTCTCCCGGTCCGAGGACTGGCTGAAGCGCGTGGGGGGCGACACACCGGCCTTCGCGGACGCCGAGAGCCTCCGGGGGGTCGTGCTCGCGCAGAAGGGCAAGCACACCGACGCGCTCGTGCCCCTCCAGACCGCCCGCGCCCTCGGGAAGACCCTGGAGAAGGGGCGCGACTTCGACGACCGCATCCTGATGAACCTCGCGCGGTCCCACTACGCCGACAAGAACTACGGCCAGGCGATCTACCACTACGCCCTCGTGCCGCGCGACTCGCTCTACTGGCCCGAGGCCCGCTTCGAGAAGGCCTGGGCGCACTTCCGCGCCCAGGACGCCGCGGGAGCCCTCGGCGAGCTCCAGACCCACCAGAGCCCCTTCTTCGACGAGCTGTGGTTCCCGGAGGCCTGGATGCTCCGGGCCCAGAGCCTGTTCGTCATGTGCCGCTACGGTGCCGCGATCGACGCGATGGACGCCTACGAGGGGCGCTACAAGCCCGTGCTCGAGGAGCTCGAGCGCGCGCTGGGCACCATGGACGACCGCGGGGCCTGGACGGCCGCGACCACCTGGCTCGACGGTGGCACCCAGCCGCTGCCGGAGATGGTGCTGCGCGCGTACAGGGGCGAGGATCGCCTGGCGTCCGCACGGACGGCCGTCGCCGCCTACCGCGCGGCGGCCACCGACACGTCGGGTCTCGGCACGAAGGCCTCCACCCTCGCCGGCTGGGCGACCGCCCGGGCGGATGCCATCGAGAAGACCGAGGGCGACCGGATCTTCCAGCGCGTGAAGAGCCAGCGCACCGAGCTGGGCGAGATGATGGCGGGCCTCGAGCTCGCGCGGGTCGACATCCTCGACCGCGAGTCGCGGATGTACGAGCGTGCCGCCGCCACCGGCACCCTCGAGCCCCTCGATCGCAAGGCCCAGCTCAAGAAGGTCTCCCGCGAGAAGAAGGGCTTCCGGGTGTGGCCGTTCGAAGGCGAGTACTGGCTCGACGAGCTCGGCTGGTACCAGATCTCGGCGCTGTCCATGTGCCCCGACAACCAGGGCAAGTGATGCCGTCCGACGGGGCGTCCTCCCTCCATCGGTGCGCGAACGGGCTCCGGGTCGCTCACCGCCGGCACCCGGGCCAGCTGGCGGCCGTCTACCTGTGGTTCGACGCCGGCACGGCCTGGGAGGGTCCGGAGGAGCGCGGTGCGGCCCACCTGCTCGAGCACATGCTCTTCAAGGGCAGCGCGTCCTACGGGCTCGGAGAGGCGGCAGCCACCATCGAGGCCCTCGGGGGCGACCTGAACGCCTACACCACCTGGGATCAGACCGTCCTCCACGCCACGGTGGTGGCAGACGGCTGGCGCGAGGCCCTCGCGGTCCTGGCCGACATGGCGTGGCGCAGCCACCTCGACGCCGACGAGCTGGAGCGCGAGAAGCCCGTCGTGGTCGAGGAGATCCACGGCTACGACGACGATCCGGAGAGCGTCGTCGACGACGCCATGGTCGCCAGGCTGTTCCCGTCGAGCGCCTACGGCACGCCCGTGCTCGGCACCGACGCCAGCGTGCTCGGCATGTCGCGGGCCACGCTGGAGGGCTTCTGGAAGCGGTCCTACGGCGCCGAGCGGTGCATCGTGGGGATCGCGGGCCCCATGGACCCCGAGGAGGTCCGCCGGGCGGTCGAGGCCCTCGACCCCTTCCATTCGGCGCCTGCGGAGCCCCCTCCCCCGCCCGAGCGCGGAGAGCCCGGTCTCCACGTGTTGGATCGGGACTTCGACACCTCGGTCGTTTCTGTGGGCTTCGTGCTGCCGGGCGACGGGCACCCGGACAACGCGGCCCTCGAGGTGCTCGCGAGCGCGCTGGGCTCCGGTCGTGCCAGCGTGCTCCAGGAGCGCATGCGGTTCGGCTCGGGCACCGTGGCCGACGTGTGGTGCTCGGCGTACACGCGCCGGTCGGTGGGGTCGATGGAGATCGGCTTCGTGCCGACGGACGGGTGCCTCGAGCAGGCCCTCGCCGAGGTGCTCGACATCGTCGCGAGCCCGGCGGCCCTCGGCCCCCAGGTCGTCGAGCGGGGCCGGAACAACGTGCTCACCGACCTCCTCTTCGCGTCCGAGCAGGTCGACAACACCGCCCACGACGTCGTCTTCTTCGCGGGACGCGACGGGGACGCCGAGGGTGACGCGGCCTGGCGGGCGGCGCTGGCCGCCGTCACACCCGACGACGTGCGCCGGGTGGCCGCACGGTGGCTCGTCGACCCCACCGTGGTGGTCCTGGCCCAGGACGCCCCGACCACACTCCCCATCAGGGCGGCCCACGAGGAGCGGCAGGTCCGCGTGATGCGCGCGTCCCCCGAGGACGCCGGTCTCGACCGGTCCGCCATCGCCTCGATGTACCTGGCGTGGTCGGGGGGCGTTCAGGCCGAGGACCCGTCCACGGCGGGCGTCACGGACGCCTGGGCCCTCGCGGTGACCACCGGTGCCGGGTCGCTCGGGAGCGTCGCGCTCGCCGCCGAGCTCGACCGTCACGGGGCGTCGCTGCGGGCGGTCGCAGGCCGGAGCAGCGTGGGGCTCCAGCTCACGGCACCGGTCGGTGGGATGGACGCCGCGATCGACGTGCTCGCCGACGTCGTGCGGGCGCCGCGCTTCGAGGCCAGCGAGTGGGAGCGGCTGCAGGACGAGCAGCTCCTCGACCTCGACACCCTCGACGACCGACCCGACGAGGTCCTGCACCGCCGGCTCTGGAGCCTGGCCTGGAAGGGCCACCCGTGGGCCGTTCAGCGCTCGCGAACCCAGATCCGCGGGCTGCGCACCGAGGCCTTCGAGGCCTTCCACGGCCGCTGGATCACGCGGGGTGGGCTGGTCGTCGGGGTGGCCGGGCCGGTCCACGACCGGGTGCCCGGATGGCTCGATCGGCTGCTCGTCGGTCTCCCCGACGACCCGCCCTCCTTCACGCCGCCCGAGCTCGGGCCGCAGCCCGAGGGTCACTTCACGTCCTCGGGAGGCAGCGAGCAGGCCATCGTGGTCGCGGCCACACGCACGCCGTCCCTGCACCACGCCCACACGGCGGCCCTCCGCGTGGCGGTCGGGCTGCTGGGGGCCCAGTCGGGACCGCTCTTCCTCGACCTGCGCGAGCGTCGCTCCCTGGCCTACACCGTCTTCGCGCGCATGGCGGAGGCCCCCACGGCCGGCCTGCTCACGGTGGGCCTGGCGACCGACCCCGCCCGGAAGGGGGTCGCGCGGCGCGCGCTCCTGGACGCCATGGCCCGCTTCGCCGACGAGGGTCCGACGGATGCCGAGCTCGCGCGCACGAAGGCGATGGTGCTCGGCCAGCTCGCCGCTGCGCACCAGTCGGCGGCCGGTCGTGCGGTGGGGCTGGCGCTCGCGGGGCTCTACGGCGTCGAGCCCGGCACGGACGCGGCCCGCCGGGAGATCGCGGCCGTCGACCGCCAGGCCGTGAAGGACGCGATGGGCGCGCTCGCCCCGCTGTTCACGGTCACGGTGGCGCCGGGCTGATCAGCCCCTGGAGATGCCGTACCTGGCGACCTCGTCGTCCTCGGGCGGCTCCCACGCGTCGGAGGCCCTCTCGAACATCGCCTCAGACACGACCTGCGCGCCCGCCTGGGCGTTGCGGGCGAGCACGCGGGCCCTGCGCTCGACGCGGGGAGCGTCGATCCAGGCGATGCGCACCTCGGCGTCGAGCGTCATGGCCCGATGGTAGGCGTCGATGCGCTCCGCACGGCCGACCAGCCCGAGCTCCAGCACGACGTCCACGCCGAGCTCCAGCGCGTCGGTGGCCACGGCCCATGCGCGTCGTCGAACGCGCTCGCGGCGCTCCAGGTACCACGCGAGCACGTCGGTGGACGGCCGGGGGTCCGCACCGAAGAGGTCGACCATCCAGGTGTCCACATCGACGTGCAGCGCCCGCTGCCGCAGGCTCCAGGTGGACTTCCCCGCCCCGACGGGCCCGATGGGGAGGTGGAGCACGCCCATCAGGCGAGCAGGTCGACGGACTCGGCCTCGATCGGAGGACCGCAGGTGATCTCCAGCTCCGCCGCGGCGAGGGCGCCCGCGCGGGCGATCTCGAGCGGGTCGTCGATGCGGTCGTACAGCGCGTGCATGGCGCCGAGCGCGACGTCCGCCCCCGAGCCGATGGCCCAGAACCGGTCGACCTCGATGACCTCCCGGTACGTCAGCAGGTGGAAGATGCCGTGGGGGTTCACCACGAGCAGCTCGAGCTGGTTGGAGTCGTAGGGCTGCTCGTCGTCGTCCTCGTCGATGCGCACCCGGTAGCGCTCCTCCAGGATGGGCTGGAGGTCGAGGAGCGAGCGGAAGATGGTGTCGATCGAGGTGAGCTTGAGCTTCTTGGGGTGCTCGCGCACGAGCGACCGCATCACCATGAGGTTCGTGGTGCTCCCGACCACGCCGACGAACCCGCCGTGCGGGAGGGCCACGAGCTTGGACGTGTCGCGGAAGAACCCGTACCGCCGGGGCCTGTCGCCCATCGTGTAGAGCGTGTCGGCGGCGATGGCCGCAACCGAACCCTTACGAACACCCGTGACGACCGACACATCGACCTCCGACCCCGGGTGTTATCCCGCTGGTGACCACCGTGGAGAGCGACGATGCCCGTTCCTCCCGCCATCGACGAGCTGTTCGCGCAGGCCCTCGGGTCGGACGAGGGCTCCAGGTGGACCGCGATCTCCGCGCTCCACAGGAGCGCCGACCCCGCCGTGCTGCCCCGCGCTGCCGGCCTGCTGGACGATCCGGATCCAGCCGCGAGGACCGCCGGAGCCGATGTCCTGGCGCAGCATGGGCTCGGAAGGGCCACCTGCCTGGGGCTGCTCCTCGGACGGCTGGTCGTGGAGGACGATCCAGAGGTGCTCGCGGCCCTCGCGACGGGCCTCGGTCACCACGACGATCCGCGGATCGCCCCCGCCGTGCTGGCCCTCGTCGGCCATCGCGATGCAGACGTGCGGCTCGGGGCGACCCTCGCCCTGGCGACGGCACCGGATCCACGCGCGCTGGAGGCGCTCCTGGCCCTCATGGCCGACCCCGATCCCGACGTCCGCGACTGGGCGACCTTCGCTGTCGGGTCCCAGCGCGACGAAGACACCCCGGCCGTGCGCGAAGCCCTCTGGGCGCGCTTGGAGGACGGCCACGAAGACACCCGCGGGGAAGCGCTCGTCGGCCTGGCGAGGCGCGGAGAGGCCGTGACCTCCGTCCTGCTCGGGGCGCTCGCAGGCCCCACGTGGTCCCCCCTGGCCCTCGAGGCCGCGGCCATCGTCGGGGATCCAGGGCTCCTCCCGGTCCTCGAGGCCCACCCCGAGGCCCCGGAGGGGTACCTGCAGTCGCTGTTGGACGACGCGCTGGCGGCCTGCCGATGACGCCGTGGGGGGTCTACGCGCACGTGCCGTGGTGCCGGGTGCGCTGCCCGTACTGCGCGTTCGACATCGTGCCGCGCGAACGTCCCGACGAGGACGCCTGGCTGCTCGGGGTGCTGGGCGACCTGCAGCGCTGGAGACCCGCTTTCACGGGGGATCCGGCCACGCTCTACATCGGGGGGGGCACGCCGTCGCGGCTGTCGGCGGACACGCTGCTGGGGCTCGTGGAGACGGTGGGTGCACCGGACGTGACGGTCGAGGCGAACCCGGAGGACCTCGAGCCGGAGTGGCTGGAGGCCCTCGTGGCGGGCGGGGTGTCCCGCGTGTCGCTCGGGGTGCAGTCGACGGTGCCGAGGTTCGCCCGGAGGCTCGGACGGGCGCACGTGCCGGCGGGTCCGGCCATCGAGCGGCTGCGGGGATCCGGCCTGGACAGCTGGTCCGTCGACCTGATCTTCGGGCTCCCCGGGCAGACGCTGGCCGACCTGGTTGCCGATCTGGAGGCCCTGCTCGCCCACGAGCCCCCGCACGTCTCGCTGTACGGGCTCACGATCGAGCCGGGCACGGGCTTCGCGCGCCTGGAGGCCCGGGGGCGCGAGATGGAGCCGGACGCCGACGTGTGGCGTTCCATGTACGACCACCTCGTCGAGCGGCTCGAGGCGGCAGGGCTCCATCGGTACGAGGTGAGCAACTTCGCCCGGAACGGTCATCGGTCGGCGCACAACGCGCTGTACTGGCAGGGCGCTCCGTACCTGGCGGTGGGTCCGGGAGCCCACGGGTTCGCGCCGGACGGTCGGCGCTGGGTGAACGCGAGCTGGGCGGGTTGGAGGCGCGGCGAGGAGCCGGAGATCGAGCGCCCGGATCCCGAGCAGGCCGTCCTGGACGCGCTGATCAGCGGGATGCGGGGTGTGGAGGGCCTGCCGTTCGCGGCGCTGGGCCGGCATCGCATCGACCCGGTCGTGCTCGGTCAGCTGCAGAGCGCCGGGTTGCTCGAGGTGGACGGCTGGCGCATGGCGCTGGCCCACGACGGCTTCCCGGTGGCGGACGCGGTCATCCGGGCGCTGGCGCAGGCCGTGCGACCCACCTGACGACAACCGTCACCCACCCAGACATGATCGACGTCCCCACCCTCGACGCCCTCGGCGACCGTACGGCCCGACGGGTCGTCCTCGCGCTCCACGCCGGCCCGACGGCCGCCGCCGAGCTCGCCACGACCACCCGCCAGGACCTCGGGCCCCTGCTCCGGCTGCTCGCGCGGCTGGTGCACGCCGAGCTCGTGGAGCTCGTGCCCGTCGGGCGGGACGTCGGCTTCCAGCTCCGCGCCACCGGGTTCGTCGAGGCCCGTCGGGCCGTCGAGGCGCTCGCCGGGAATGGGAGCCCCGCAGAGGGTGTCAGCAAGCCGTGAGCCCGAGCGGCCGCACGTCCGTCGCGCGCCGCGGCAAATCGGTTTAGGGAGGCCGGACTGGAGCGACCTTGACCCGCGACTTCTACAACGTGCTCGGCATCCCCAGGAACGCCACCCAGGACGACGTGAAGAAGGCCTACCGGTCGCTCGCGAGGCGCTGGCATCCCGACAAGAACCCGGGAGACGAGGCCGCCGCAGACCGCTTCAAGGACATCACCGAGGCCTACCGGACGCTGTCGGACCCCGACAAGCGCCGGCGGTACGACCGTCTCGGTCCCCTCTACCGCGAAGACGGCCGTCCCCCCCGGCCCGAGGACGTCAACGAGGTCGTCACGAGCTTCTTCGGCGGGATGTTCCGCCGGCGGTCCAACGAGCGTGGCGAAGACCTCCGCTACACCGTGAGCCTGACCCTCGAGGAGGTCGCGAAGGGCGTCGACAAGCCGATCGTCGTGCCCCGGAAGATCCGCTGCAACGTCTGCGACGGGCTCGGCGTCACCCCCGAGGCCCGCGTGGACTGCGAGGTGTGCGGAGGCTCGGGCAAGGCGAAGGGCACCCGGCTGTTCCGCAGCAACTGCTACCACTGCGAAGGGCGCGGCTTCACGGCCTCCTCGGCCTGCACGAAGTGCGACGGAGACGGGCGCGTCAGCCTGGAGGACACCCTCACCGTCAAGGTGCCCCCCGGGGTGGCTGCGGGCCAGAAGCTCAAGCTCGCCGGCAAGGGCGACGCGTCCCGCGGTGACGGGCCCGACGGTGATCTGTACGTGGTCGTCAGCGTCGCCGACCACCCGCTCTTCCGGCGTCGCGGCGAGGACCTCCTGGTGGATCTCCCCCTCCGCTTCGACGAGCTCATCCTCGGCGCGGACGTGAAGGTCCCCACCCTCGAGGGCGTCACCACCATCCGAATCCCGGCGGGCTCCGAGCCCGGCAAGGTCCTCCGGCTCGCCGGCCGCGGCCTGCCCCGCGTGAGCAGCGCCGGGCGCGGCGACCTCCACCTCCAGCTCCAGCTCGAGCTCCCCGCGGGGATCGAGCCCCTCCAGCGCCGGGCCATCGAGGCCCTCCGCGACACGTTGCCCCCCCAGGCCCACCCCCGGCGGGCCGCCTTCGATCGAGCCCTCGAGGAACGCGAATGACCCTGATCGCCCTGCTGAGCCTCCTCTCCCCCGCCCACGCCGGCCGCAAGCCGGTCGTCCCGGACGCCGTGGAGGACGCCCTGGCCTACGTGGAGACCGACCGCGCGAAGGCCATCCAGATCCTCGAGGCCGCGCTGGCCGACGCCAAGCCCAAGACGGCGGGCCTCCTCGAGGTCCACGTGGCGGAGCAGTACCGCCTGTCCGGCGAAGCCGACACCGCCCGGGAGCACTTCCAGGCGGCCGTCGACAGCGGTGACAAGTCCGCGAAGTCCGCAGGCGAGGTGGGCCTGGTGCTCCTGGCGTCGTCCGCCGGCGTGGACGCACGCGGCCTGCAGATCCTCGAGAAGGCCGACGAGCGCGCGCTCACGGACACCCAGAACGCCGACCGGCTCCTGCTGCTCGCGGTGGACGCCGCCCGGCGCGACGACGCGAAGGCCGTCGGGGCCAACACCAAGCGCGCCCTGGCCCTCGCCAAGCTGGACCCCGCGACCGCGGAGCGCATCCCGGCCGCGGTCGAGGCCCTCAAGACCGGGAACACCGACGTCGAGGTGACCGGAGGGGCGGAGAAGAGCCTGCTCGACCGGGCCCGGACGTCCCTCGAGAAGGGCGACCGCCAGCGGGCGGCCGAGCTCGCCCGCCAGGCCCTCGCGGAGGCCGAGGAGGGCTCAGACGACGCGATGGCCGCGAAGTACCTCGAGCGCCGCGCCACCACCGCGGTGGCTGTGGACCCCAAGCGCATCACCGTGCTCCTGCCCCTCTCCGGCAAGTACGAAGGCGCCGCGAAGCAGGTCCGCGAGGCCTTCGAGATGGGCTACCAGGCGTCCGGCGGCACACACCAGCTCGTGTTCGTCGACACCGGCGCCACCCCGGAGTCCGCGGTGGCCGCTCTGGAGAAGGCCGTGCTGGACGAGGGTTCCGTGGCCGTCGTCGGCCCCCTGCTCTCGGACACCACCGAGGTGGTCGTGAAGGCCGCCCAGGCCATGGAGGTCCCGCTCCTCTCGCTGTCCCAGAGCAACGAGGAGAAGGCGTCCTGGGTGCTCCAGGGCGTGCCGTCCGTGGGCGACCAGACGGCCGCCCTCGTGAAGCACGTCATGGTCCAGGAGAACATGAAGCGCTTCGCGATCTTCGCGCCCGACACCGCCTACGGCCACCGTGCCGCCGAGTCGTTCCGGGCCAACGTCGAGGAGCGCAAGGGCACCATCTCCGCCGAGGTCTTCTACGATCCCGAGGCCAACGCGCTGATGCCGTTCGCCGCGAAGCTCGGCAAGAAGGACGACCCCGCCCGGAAGGGCGAGCTCTGGCGTCTGAAGAAGGCCGCCGAAGATGCAGGCCGCGACCCCGGCACCATCGTCCTGCCCCCGACCATCGACTACGAGGCGATCTTCGTCCCGGACTCCGCCCGCAAGATCCCGATCGCGTGCGCCGCGCTGGCGTACGAGGAGTTCCCGGTCGGCGAGTTCCGTCCGCGGGCCGGCGAGACCCTCATCCCCCTGCTCGGCCTGAACGGCTGGAACCAGAAGGGCATCGTGAGCGCCGGTGGGGAGTACGTGCGCAACAGCCGCTTCACCGACGCCTGGCTCCCCTCCGACAGCGCGGCGTTCGCGGCGCAGTACAAGGAGAAGACCGGCCGCACACCCACGTCGCTGGAGGCCGTCACGGTCGACGCGGGCCGTCTCCTGGGCGCCGCGAGCCGCATCGGGGGCGCCGACCGAGCCGCCTTCCGCGACGCCCTGAAGGGGGCGAAGGTCTCGGGTTCCACCACCGGTCTCACAGGCCTGCAGGAGGGCCGGCCGGACACCCCGATCGCCATCCTCACCATCACGAAGGAGGGCATCCAACCCCTGGGTGGCTCCGAAGAGACCCCCACCCCCTGACGACGCGTGACGTGACGCGACCCACCGGGGTGGGTAAGATGGCCGGACCGGAGGCACGGAGCTGGAACCCCCCTCTCCCGACGCCCCCCGACCATCGGAGGGGGCCGAAGCGAACATCATCGACCGCCTGGAGCGCTCGACGCGCGGATCCGCCCGCGCCGAGCCGCCAGAGATCGGGATCGGAGATGACGCCACGGTGTTGCCGGACGGTACGGTGTGGTCGATGGACGTCCTCGTCGAGGGCGTGCACTTCGACGCCCGTCTCGCGCCCGAGGACGTCGGCTACAAGGCCGTCGCGGTGTCGGTGAGCGACGTCGCCGCCATGGGGGCCCTGCCCTGCTGGGTGCTGCTCGGGGTCTCCGTCCCTGCGGACGACGCCTTCGTCGAGGGGCTCACGGCCGGCGTCGCCGAAGCCTGCAGGCACTTCGGGGTCGCCCTCGCGGGCGGCGACACCACACGGAGCCCCGGGGCGCGCGTGATCACGGGTGTCGTGGGAGGGCGGTGCGCAGCCAGACCCCTCCTGCGGTCCGGAGGCCGGCCGGGCGACGACGTCTGGGTCTCAGGCGCTCTGGGGGCGGCGGGAGCCGGCTGGTCACGCAGCACGCCGCCCGACTGGGCCCTGGCGGCCCTGAGGCGGCCGGAGCCTCCCGTGGAGCTCGCGGTCACCCTCGCACGCGAGGGGCTGGCCACGGCCGCCATGGACCTGTCGGACGGGCTGGCCACCGACCTGGCGAGGCTCTGTCGGGCGTCCGGATGCGGCGCGGAGATCGACTCCGCCGCCCTCCCCCGCCCCCACGACGTCAGCGTGCGCGAGGCCACCCGCGGCGGGGAGGACTACCAGCTGCTCTTCACGGCCTCCCCGGCCCACCGGACGCGCATCGCCGCCCTCGGTGACGTCACGCGCATCGGGCAGCTCACCGCGGGCCCGGCCGTTTGGCTGGACGGCGGCGACTGGCCTACCGTGCTGTTCGCGCACTTCGGGGGCGCACGATGATCCTCGCCTCCGGCGGCGGTCTCGAGATCGACCCCAACGCGCCGCTGCTCCCCACCATGGCCCTCGTGGTCTTCCTCCTCGGGTGCTCGTTCTTCTTCAGTGGCACCGAGACCGCCCTGTTCAGCCTCCAGGCGATCGACCGCCAGCAGCTCGTCGCGTCGGGCCGGATGGGCGCGCTGGTCGGAAAGCTCCTCGGACGCCGCGCGGCCACGCTCACCACGATCCTGATGGGCAACGAGCTGGCGAACATCGCGCTCGCGGCCACCACGGCGGCCCTCATCCTCCGGTTCGCGCCCGAGTACCCCTGGCTCAACGTCGTCGTGCTCACGCCCGTCCTCGTGCTCGTGAGCGAGATCACCCCGAAGTTCACGGCCATCCGCACGAACCGGGCCTGGTCGCTCGCGGCGGCCGGGCCCCTCTCGCTGTTCCTGTTCGTGATCAGCCCGGTCCGGTGGGTGTTCGAGCGCCTGGTCATCGCCATCGCCCGTCTGTTCCGCGCCGATCCCGTCGCCATGACCGAAGGGCTCGAGGAAGCCGAGCTCATGGTCCTGGTCGATCGTGGCGCAGCCGCCGGCGAGCTCGGCGAGGGGGAGCGGGAGCTCATCGAGAACGTCTTCGAGCTCGACGACGTGACCATCGACCGCGTCATGACCCCGCGTCCCGACATCTTCGCGGTGCCCATCGACATCGACTGGGACACGCTGATCGCGACCTGCGCCGAGAACCGGAAGTCCCGGGTGCCCGTCTACGAGTCGTCCGTCGACGACGTGGCCGGGATCCTGCTCGTGAAGGACCTCCTCCGG
This sequence comes from Alphaproteobacteria bacterium, assembly GCA_020632885.1. Taxonomy (GTDB): domain Bacteria; phylum Myxococcota_A; class UBA796; order UBA796; genus JACKEQ01. The sequence continues at coordinate 445,070 of JACKEQ010000003.1, forward strand.
CTGCGCGACCGCCCGGACCTCCGCACCCGTCCGGGCTGGTTGCGCGGCATGCTTCGCCGCCCCATCGTCGTCCCCACGAGCAAGCCCGCGGACTCGATGTTCCGCGAGTTCGTCCAACGCAAGCACCACATGGCCATCGTCATCGACGAGCACGGCACGCTGGTCGGGCTCGTCACCCTCGACGATCTCGTGCGCGAGCTGCTGGGCATCGCGGACGCCTCGACCGAGGACTCCGAGATCACGAACCTCCGGCCCGACACCCTCACCGTGCGGGCGTCCATCGATCTCGAGGACTTCCAGGAGGAGACCGGCATCGAGCTGCCCGAGGGCGAGTACCACACGGTCGGCGGCTTCGTGTTCCACTGCTTCGGGCGCCTGCCGAACCCCGGAGAGGCCGTGGACGCCTGCGGCATGCGGTTCCTCGTGAAGCGGATGGACGGTCGGCGCATCTCGGAGGTCGAGATCTCGCACCTGCGGCAGGCGGCAGGATGAACGTCTGGCTCGCCATCGGCCTCGCCACGGTCGGCATCGCCCTCGTCGCGCAGGGCTTCTTCAGCGGCTCCGAGATGGCGTTCGTCTCCGCCAACCGCGCGCGCCTCGAGGCCATGAAGGCCGAAGGCAACCGCGGTGCCGCCCGGGCCCTCGAGATGCTCGAGCGCGAAGACCAGCTGCTCGGCACCTGTCTCATCGGGACGAACGTCTCGCTGATCACGGGCGCTACGGTCGTGTCCGGGATGGTGCTCTCCCGCGGGGGCTCGGAGCTCCTGGCGACCTTCGCGCTCGCGCCGTTCGCGCTCCTGCTCGGCGAGGCCGTCCCGAAGACCGTCTACCAGCACCACGCGAACACCCTGGCCCCGATCCTGTCGGGTCCGCTGCGGGTCGCACAGGTGCTGTTCACGCCCATGCTCTGGGTCGTGGGCGCCTGGGCGAAGCTCCTCGGGGGCGCGCTGGACCGCGAGTCCCATCCGTCACGGCAGGAGCTCGTGATGCTCCTCGACGCCGATCAGGGCAGCGACATCAAGCCCCGCGAGCGTCGGATCATCCGCCGGGTGCTCGGCCTCGACGACCTCACCGTCGAGGACGCCATGACCCCCCTCGTGGACGTCCGGGCCGTGTCGCGCGACGCCCCCATCGAAGACGCGGTCGCCCAGATCCTGAAGCACGGCCACTCGCGCCTCCTCGTCTACAGCGACCGGGTCGACAACATCATCGGCGTCATCGACCACGCAGCCCTCCTCTTCGGCGCCGAGCCCGGCCAGTCCGTCGCGGACCGCATGGAGATCCTCGAGACCTACACGCCCGAGGTGAAGTCCGCCCGCGAGCTGCTCGACGAGATGCGCGCGTCCGGCGAGGAGCTCCGCGTGGTGGTCGACGAATACGGCGGCGTCGTGGGGATGGTGACCCTCGAGGACCTGCTGGAGGAGCTCTTCGGCGAGATCCACGACGAGCGGGACGTCCTCGAGCCCTCCATCCGGCAGATCGGCGAGCGCGAGTGGCGGATCCCCGCGCGCACCGAGCTCGAAGCCGTGGAGCGTGCGATCGGCCGCAAGCTCCCGGAGGGCGCCTACGAGACGGTCGCCGGACTGATCCTCGACCACACCGGCCGCATCCCGGCCCCCGACGAGACCGTGGTCATCGACGACATGCGGCTCACCATCGAGCAGGGCAACGCGCGCGCCGTGCTCCAGGTGCGCCTCACGCTGCCCTGACGCTCACGTCAGTCGACCCGCACGCCGCGAAGGCGCACCCGCAACGCCCGCCGGCGCTTCTCGATGAACCACGGATCGAAGCCCGCCTTCTGGAGCTCCTTGCGGAGCCGGTAGACGAGCACGTGGAGGTTGTTGGCGTCGCTCGGACCGCCCTTCCCCCATACGCCCACGCTCACCTCGTCGTCGGACGCCCAGCCCGCGTCGGACGCGTCCATGCCGTCGTCCAGGTCCGCCGTGAGCTTCCGCGCCAGCATGTAGAGCAGGATGGCGCGGTTCTCGGCGTCCACACGGTAGACGAGCCCCACCGACGTGTCCTCGAGGGTGGCCTCCGGCCCCGTGACGCCGTTGAGCGTGACCCGCAGGGCGTAGGGGTAGCGATCCTCCTCCGGCTCCACCGTGGGCGCGTGGGTGGGCGGCACGGACACCACGCGGAGGTGGTGGCCGGCGATCTCGAACACCTGCCCGTGGTGCAGGGCGATGGCGGAGTCCTCGGTGGCGAGCACGACCTCACCGTCCTGCTCCACGAGGAGGGTGGCGGCGCGGGGCGGCGCATCGGGGATGCGCAGATCGCACTGGGCCCCGCTTCCGATGTCGAAGCGGTCCGACCGCAGCGGGATCCGCACGCCGGCGTCGATCTGCTCCAGGAGCAGCGCGATGGCCGGTGTGGCGCGCGGGGACGTCCGCAACCGGATCTGCGTCGTGGGCCCCAGAGAGACGACGTCGCCCTCCTCGATGCGCCCGAGCCCGCGGATCCGCTCGCCGTTCAGCAGCGTCCCGTTGCGGCTCCCCATGTCGCGCACGTGCAGCGCGCCGTTCTCGAGCCAGACGGCCGCGTGGTGCCACGACACCTGATCGTCGGAGACGACGAGATCGTTGCTCGGGGCCCGGCCGATGAGCACGGGGCTGTCGGACAGCGGGAAGGCGTAGGGCGCGCAGCCCTGCTGCGTGAGCTCGAGTGTGTGCATGAGGATTCACCGTGTTGGGGCTGGTGGTGCTTCAGAGGCGGCGCTTGGTGGTCGCGAGGGTGTCGACCTCCTCCTCCGTGAAGGAGGGACCGGACGTGGTCTGCGCGGGCGCAGGTGCGTCGGGATCGGGGAGCTCCAGCGCGTGCACCAGGAGGACCTCGAGACCGCGGTCGAACAACGGGAGGCGATCCTCCCGCTTGCCCCGCGTCCGGACCCAGATCCACCGGTCCTCGAGCGCAGGCTCGCGGTAGAGCCGGTGGGTGTCGGAGGTGTCGCGGAGCTTGAAGTCGATGGTGACCTCCTCCTCGCCCGACGGCACGAAGCGCAGGTCCAACGCACCACGACGGAACACCACGCCCCCCTCCTGGAGGCGGGTCTCGAGGAAGGGCAGCTGGCCCCCCAGCTCCACCAGGCTCTCGAAGAGCTCCTGGCGTGCCTTGTGCGCCGCGGCGGCCTTCGCCTCGCGCGCCCGCTCCTCCGAGGAGCGCGCGTTCTGCTCGCGCTCCACGGCGGCGCGCAGCCTCGCCGCCAGGTCGGAACCCTTCGCCGCCATCTCCTGTTCCCCCGTCGAACAACCCGGACATGCCCGGGCTCCGCCCCACCTAACCCGAACGCGGCGTCTCCCGGGAGTTCGCCCGGTCGCATTGACCTGCGCGGAACGGGTGTGCTATCTCCGTCCGCGACTCTGGGTCGACGAAGGCCCGCAGCCAGCAACGAGGCGTCCGCAGAATGGGCAGAGCGATCGGGATCGACCTCGGCACCACGAACTCGTGTGCCGCGTTCGTCGAGAACGGAAAGCCAACGGTCATCACGTACCGCGACGGGTCCCGCACGATTCCGTCCATGTTCGCGATCGACAAGAAGGGCAACCGGCTCGTGGGCAACGAAGCCCGCGACCAGCAGGCCCTGAACCCCCAGAACACCATCGCTGCCTCCAAGCGCCTGATCGGCCGATCCTTCGGTTCCAGCGCCATGGAGAAGATGCAGCAGGTCTTCACCTACGAGCTCGTCGAAGGCGAGTCCTCCGAGGTGTTGATCAAGGTCGCCGACCAGGTGTTCACCCTGGAGCAGATCTCCGCCGCCATCCTCCGCCGCATCAAGGATCAGGCGGAGGACGCGCTGGACGACGAGGTCGACCAGGCCGTCATCACCGTTCCGGCGTACTTCAACGACCGTCAGCGTCAGGCCGTGCGCTCCGCGGGCAAGCTCGCGGGCCTGAAGGTGCTCCGGGTGCTCAACGAGCCCACCGCGGCGGCCCTCGCCTACGGCCTGGGGCGCACGCTCAACCAGCGCGTGGCGATCTACGATCTGGGTGGCGGCACGTTCGACATCTCGATCATCGACATCAAGGACAAGATCTTCGAGGTCATCGCCACGGGCGGCGACACGTTCCTCGGCGGCGTCGACTTCGACGATCGGCTGATGCAGTTCGTGCTCCAGACCTTCGTGGACGACACGGACATCGACGTCTCCTACGACCGCACGGCCGTCACCCGGATCCGGGACGCCTCCGAGCAGGCGAAGATCCGCCTGTCGGACGAGCAGGAGACCCGGATCCAGCTCAAGCACATCTGCGACGACGACGACGGCAACGCCCTCGACCTCGACATGACGATCACGCGGGCGAAGCTCGAAGAGCTCACGACCGACCTGATCGATCGCTCCATCGCGACCTGCGAGCGCATCCTGCTCGAGGCGGGCACCTCCCGCGAGGGCGTCGACGAGATCCTCCTCGTCGGTGGTCAGTCCCGGATGCCCCTCGTCCGCAAGAAGCTCCAGGACTTCATCGGCAAGCCGCCCAGCCAGAAGGTCCACCCGGACGAGGCGGTCGGCATCGGCGCGGCGATCATGGCGCACAGCCTGTCGTCCAAGGCCGGCCCGCAGGACATGACGCTCCTCGACGTGCTCCCGATGGCGATCGGCCTGAACAAGGTCGACGGCTCGATGCACGTCCTGTTCGCCAAGAACCAGCCGCTCCCGGACTACAAGACCCGCACGCTGACCACGAGCAAGGACAACCAGCGCTCGATCATGCTGCGGATCTACCAGGGCGAGTCCAAGTACGTCGCCGAGAACGAGCTCCTCGGCACGTTCGTGTTCTCCGGTCTGCGCGAGGCCCCCAAGGGCAAGGTGAAGATCGAGGTCACCTTCCACATCGACTCGGAAGGCATCCTCAACCTCACCGCCCGCGACCTCGACACCGGCCAGCTCGTCGAGTCCCGCCTGAAGCTGGGCAAGGACCCCGACGCGCCGCCGCGGCCGACCCAGCAGAAGAAGAAGATCAAGAAGAAGAAGGAGGACGAAGCCCCCGAGGCCCCGCCCCCCTCCCTCAACATGCCCAACGCCTCGCTGTCCGCGAAGCCCAGCATCGCCAAGCCGGCGGCCCCGGAGCAGGAAGACGCTCCGATGCCGATCTCGCCCACCACCGCCAAGGGTCCGGCTGCGCCGCCCAAGGCCACCGCGGACGACGGTCCCGCGGATCCCCCGGCCGCACCGGTCGGGTTCTTCGGGCGCATCATGGCCTTCTTCAAGGGTCTCTTCGGAGGCTGACCCATGCTCGAGCGCGTTCGCATCGTGCTCGTGCAGCCGCAGCACCCCGGGAACGTCGGCGCGGCCGCGCGCGCGATGGTCAACATGGGTCTGTCGGACCTCGTGGTCGTGGATCCTCCGGCGCTCGACATGGAGTCGGCGCGCTGGATGGCGCCCGGCTGCGAATCGTTGCTGGCGAGTCTACGAATCGTATCCACCGTGCGCGAGGCCATCGCGGACTGCCACGTGTGTGTCGCGTCCACCGCGCGCCACCGTCGGCGCGGGCAGCCCGTGCTCGATCCGCCGGCGCTGGCGACCCGCATCCGCGAGCAGGACGACAGGCGCTTCGCCCTCCTCTTCGGGCGTGAGGACTTCGGGCTCTCGAACGACGACGTCATGCACGCCGAGGCCATCCTCCGCATCCCGACCCCCGAGCACGCCAGCCTGAACCTCGCTCAGGCCGTGCTCCTCGTGAGCCACGCGCTCTTCGAGGAGGCCCGCCACCACGGGCTGAAGGTCGCCACCGGCCGCACGCTCGGGGGCTCGCGCGGCACGAACACCACGGCGTCCAAGTCCAAGCCCGGCAAGCGCGACCGTCCTGCCGAGCTGGAGCGCATCCAGCCCGCCGTGGACGAGATCCTGCAGCTCCTGGACACCGTCGGCTACTTCCGCGCCACGCCCGAGGAGAAGGTGCGCCTGTCGGCCAGCCATGCCCTCCAGGCCGGTGGGTTCAGCGTGCGTCACGTGGAGGCCCTCCGCGGCATGGTGAACCGCGTTCGCTGGGCCCTCGAGCATCCCGACGCCGACTGGCGCGCCACGTCGTCCGAGCGTCGCGAAGAGAGCTGAATCACGATTCGGATCCGCGAACGCCGGTTTCGCGGAGACACCGCCCGAACCCGTGCTTCGCCGGGGATCGCACGCTATGATCGCCGTGGCTTCCCGCCGTCTCCTCCCACCCCCGGGGTGGCCCGGTCGATCCCTCGTCCGCGCGTCCCGGTTCCTCCCTCCGACGCTGGCACGCACCCTGCACCGGGTCATCGCGTCACCCGCGAAGCACCGCGCTTCCCGGGCGGGCACACCGCCCGAATCCCCCTGGAGCCCACCATGGAAAAGATCGTCATCGAAGGCGGCACCGCGCTGCACGGCACCCTCCGCGCCTCGGGTGCCAAGAACGCCGCCCTCCCGATCCTGATCGCCACGCTCCTCGCTCCGGGCGAGCACCGCCTCACGAACGTCCCGGCCCTCACGGACACGAGCTACACCCTGTCGCTCCTCGGTCGCCTGGGCTGCCCGAGCCTCATCGGTCCGGACTCCATCCGGCTCGACACCACGCGGGTGGCCTTCAACGAGGCCCCCTACGACGTGGTCCGGAAGATGCGCGCCAGCGTGCTCGTCCTCGGTCCGCTCCTGGCCCGGTGTGGCGAGGCGCACGTCTCCCTCCCCGGTGGCTGCGCCATCGGCACGCGCCCGATCGACCAGCACCTCAAGGGCCTCGAGGCGCTGGGCTGCACCTTCGAGCTCTCGGGCGGCATGATCCACGGCCGCGCGGACGACCTCCACGGGGCGGACTTCACCTTCGACGTCGTCACCGTCACGGGCACGGAGAACGTGGTGATGGCGGCGGTCCTCGCGCGCGGCACCTCCGTCCTGCGCAACGCCGCGATGGAGCCCGAGGTCGTGGACCTCTGCAACTTCCTGGTGTCCATCGGAGCCCGCATCGAGGGCATCGGCACCGACACCCTCACGGTGGAGGGCGTGCCGCGCCTGTGGGCCGCCAGCCGGCCCTACCGCATCCTCCCCGACCGCATCGAGACCGGCACCTACCTCTGCGCGGCGGCCGTCACGGGCGGCGACATCACGGTCACCGGCACCGATCCCGGCATCCTCGGCTCCGTGCTCGACGTCCTCCGCGCGGCCGGCTGCGAGATCACCACGGGGGCCGACTGGATCCGCTGCCGTCGCACGGGTCCGCTCACGCCCTTCGAGGTCACCACGGCGCCCTACCCGGACTTCCCGACCGACATGCAGGCGCAGCTCATGACCGTCGCCGCCCTCGCCAACGGGCAGAGCCGCATCGAGGAGACCATCTTCGAGAACCGGTTCATGCACGCCGCCGAGCTGCGCCGGATGGGCGCGTCCCTCCACCACACGAGCAGCGTGGCGACCATCGACGGCGTCGAGGGGCTCCAGGGCGCCGCCGTGATGGCGTCCGACCTCCGGGCCTCCGCGGCCCTCGTGCTCGCCGGGCTCGCCGCGACGGGCCTCACCGAGGTCCTGCGCATCTACCACCTCGACCGTGGCTACGAGAACCTCGTGGGCAAGCTCCGCGGTGTGGGTGCGCGGATCGGGCGCGTGAGCGACGCCGTCACCGACCCCGGCGCCATGAAGCGCTCGCTGTCGGCTCCGGAGTTCGAAGCCATCGCCTGACCCGCGACCTCAGGGCTCCGCGTCGAGGTCCCGCCAGACCATCCACGCGGACGTGAGGCCGAACACGACCGACGCCAGGATCAGGGTGGTCATCAGCCCGCGGGTGGCCTCCCCGACGTGCTTCGTGCCGAGGAGCGGGCTCGCGATCCACCAGACGGCGAGCGGGATCCCGACGAAGGCACCGAGCACCACGAGGCGCCCGAGCCAGCTCTGTGCGACCTGGGTGATGCGGTTCATGCGGCTCGCTATCGCGCCCGGGGGCCGCGCGCAGTACACGCTGTCATGGCCCGCATCCCCCGCGAGATCGTCGACGCCATCCGCGACCGCACCGACATCTCGGCGGTGATCGGCCGGCGGGTGAAGCTCCAGAAGGCCGGGGCGTCGCTCAAGGGGCTCTGCCCGTTCCACCAGGAGAAGACCCCCTCCTTCCACGTCATCCCGAGCAAGGGCATCTTCCACTGCTTCGGGTGCCAGGAGAGCGGCGACGTCTTCGGGTTCCTGATGCGGGTCGAGGGGCTGTCGTTCGTGGAGGCCGTCAAGGAGCTCGCCGGGCCGGCCGGGGTCACCCTCGTGGAGGAGGACCTCTCGCCGGACGAGCGCCGCCGGCTGCGCGCCCGCACCACCCTGTTCGACGTGCTCGAGGAGGCCGCCTCGTTCTACGAGAGCACCCTCTGGACGCGGCCGGAGGGCCAGGCGTGCCGCGACTACCTCCGCGAGCGCGGGCTCCCCGAGGCCATCGTGCGCGAAGCCAGGCTCGGGTGCGCGCCCGACGGATGGAACCGGCTGCTCGAGCACCTGCACGGCCGCGGGTTCCCGGCCCGGATGGTCATGGAGGCCGGGCTCGCGCGCGAGCGGCGCGGCAACGACGGGCACTACGACTTCTTCCGCAACCGCCTGATGTTCCCGATCCGAGACGACCGCAACCGGGTCATCGGCTTCGGCGGACGCGTCCTGCCCGGCGACGACGCGCCCAAGTACTTCAACAACGGCGAGACCCCGCTGTACGCGAAGTCCACCGTGCTCTACGGCATCGAGGGCGCACGCGGGGCCATCCAGAGGGCCGACCGCACCATCGTGGTCGAGGGGTACTTCGACGTGCTCGCCATGCGCGCGGCCGGCCACTACGAGGCCGTCGCCTGCTGCGGGACCGCGCTCACCGAGCAGCACGTCGACCGGCTCTCCAGGCTCTCGCGGAACCTCTTGCTGCTCACGGACGGCGATCAGGCCGGGCAGGACGCCGCCGAGCGCTCCCTCCCGATGCTCGTGAAGGCCGGTGTGCACGGGTTCCGCGTGGATCTCCCGGGTGCGAAGGACCCCGACGAGTACGTGGCCACGAACGGCCCCGAGGCGCTCACAGCGGCCCTGGAGCACCGCCAGAGCCTCGTGGAGTGGGTCGTCGACCGCAAGCTCGCCCAGTACGCCGACCAGACGGCCGCGGGTCCCCAGCGCACCGCGATGTCCCGGGAGCGCGTGCTCGAGGACCTCCGCGACCTGCTCGCCCTCCTCCCGCACAGCCTCGTGAGCCGGGTCGCCGCGCGGATCGGCATGCGCGAGGAGATCGTGCTCGAGTCGCTCAAGCACGCCCCGCGTCCCCAGGAGGCCCAGCCCACCGTGCAGACCGCGGGCTGGCGTCCCCACCGCGACATGGTGCACGTGTTCTGGCTGCTCGTGCACCGCTACGACCAGGTCGCCGACCTCGTCCAGGGCCTGCCTCCCGACGTCTTCGGCGACCACCCGGCCACCCACGGGAGCCTGGCGCGGCTCCTGTCCGGCGAGCCCGTCGCGGCCGTCATCAACGAGGAGCCCGATCCCGGCGTGGCCCGCACGCTCTCCGCGGTCGTGGCGCGGGACACCCTCTACGACGCGGACGTCGCGGCCCTGTCGATGGCCCAGGTCGTCCGGCGGCTGCTCGCCCCCCGCCAGCACGCCGAGAGGTCCCGCCTCACCGCAGCCCTCGAGGCGGCCATCCGCGAGGGCGATCCTGCCACCCAGCGCGAGCTCCTCCAGGCCCGCGCGGCCCTCCACGCGCGAACCTCCGCACTCGACGAGGCGCTGGAGGCGGAGGACGTCGTGGGCTTCATGAACTCTGTTCGCGCTTCTTGACGCCCAAGGCCCGACATGGCAAGGGCGCCAGACAGGCGTTACGCCCGTACCGAGCGCGTCGCGATCCCCGACTGCTCCCCCACCCTCCAGGAGTCACGACGAATGTCGATGTCCAAGGATCTTTCGGAACCGGAAGTCCAACAGCTCATCAACATGGGCAAGAAGCGAGGGTACGTCACTTACGGTGAGATGAGCAAGGTCCTGCCCACCCACCTCGTGAGCAGCGATCGCCTCGACGACCTGATGTTCATGTTCAGCGACATGGACATCGAGATCGTCAACGAGCAGCGCAAGAAGGCCGAGGCCGAGCGCGCGGGCAAGGACGGTCCCCAGAGCGGCGACGGCACCCGCAGCAACGACCCCGTTCGCGTCTACCTCCGCAAGATGGGCTCCGTGAGCCTGCTCTCGCGCGAGGGCGAGATCGAGATCGCCAAGCGCATCGAAGAGGGCGAGTACACCGTCAAGCGCATCGCGCTCACGTCCGCGGTGGGTGTCGCCTACATCTCCGAGATCATCGACGAGGACGATCGGCGCGTCTCCAAGGCGATCAAGAGCGGCAAGAAGGCCAAGCCGATCAAGTCGGCCGACGGGAAGCCCCTCCCGGACGTCCAGAAGGCCTGCTCGGACCTCAACCGGCAGCTCGTCGACTGCACGGACCAGCTCCTGAAGGCCAAGAGCAAGAAGCGCCGGTCCGAGCTCGAAGAGCAGGTGCTCGACCTCGGCGAGGAGCTCTACGAGCGCATGGAGACGCTCAACCTCACCAAGAAGGACATCGCCACCATCTCGTTCCGCATCCAGGACTCCTGGGCCGAGTGCGCCCGGGCGGACAAGGAGATCGAGAAGGTCGCGCGCGACGCGCGACTGCCCGTGAGGGACCTCCGGCCCTCCATCCGCAAGGTGCGTCGCAGCCTCGAGGAGGGTGGCCTCGAGGTCATCCAGCGCACGGGCATCCCCGAGGACCAGTGGAAGGAGTTCGACTCGCGCGTGCGCCGTGAGCTCCGGAAGATCCGCAAGGTCGAGGAGCAGTGCGGCATGACCCGCGCGGGCCTCCAGGTCTGCGCGCAGGACCTCAAGCGCGGCGAGGCCCTCGCCGAGGTCGCGAAGTGCGAGCTCGTGGAGGCCAACCTCCGCCTCGTGGTGTCCATCGCCAAGAAGTACACCAACCGCGGCCTCCAGTTCCTGGACCTCATCCAGGAGGGCAACATCGGCCTCATGAAGGCGGTCGAGAAGTTCGAGTACCGCCGGGGCTACAAGTTCTCCACGTACGCCACGTGGTGGATCCGGCAGGCCATCACCCGCGCCATCGCGGACCAGGCCCGCACCATCCGGATCCCGGTCCACATGATCGAGACCATCAACAAGCTGATCCGCACCCAGCGTCACCTCCAACAGGAGCTCTCCCGCGAGCCCCGCCCCGAGGAGATCGCCGAGAAGATGGAGATGCCGGTCGAGAAGGTCCACAAGATCCTGAAGATCGCCAAGGAGCCCATCAGCCTCGAGACCCCCATCGGCGAGGAGGAGGACTCCCACCTCGGCGACTTCATCGAGGACAAGAACACCCTCTCGCCCGCCGAGAACATGGTGAACGCGTCACTCACCGAGGCCACCCGCAAGGTGCTCGCCACGCTCACGCCGCGCGAGGAGCGCGTGCTGCGCCTGCGTTTCGGCATCGGCCAGCCCCACGACCACACCCTCGAGGAGGTCGGGCAGGACTTCGAGGTCACCCGCGAGCGCATCCGCCAGATCGAGGCGAAGGCGCTGCGCAAGCTCCGGCACCCCTCGCGGTCCAAGCGTCTCCGCTCCTTCATGGAGACCTGAGGTTCCCTCGGGAGGACAGGCCGGGTACGCTGGCCGGACGGGCCCATAGCTCAGTTGGTCAGAGCACCCGGCTCATACCCGGAGTGTCCCAGGTTCGAGTCCTGGTGGGCCCACGCCACCCCGCCACGGAGACCCGTTGCACCCCGACCTCGAGCACCTGATGGTCGCGGACCGGTACGACCGGCAGATCCGCGACCTCCGCAAGAAGAAGGCCACCCAGCTCGACATCCTCGCGAAGGCCGAGGCGCGCGACCAGGCCGCCCGCGAGCGGCTCGCCGGGCTCGTCGCGTCCATAGACGCCAACAAGGCCCGCCAGCGCGAGCTCAACCGCGAGGTCGAGAGCTACGAGGCCCGCCGTCGCTCGGCCACCCGGATCCTCGAGAACGGCACCGGGGACGCTGCGGCTGCCGAGCGTCAGCTCGCCTCCGTCGCCGAGGTGCTCGACACCCTGGAGACCGAGCTCCTCGAGAAGATGGAGGCGCTCGAGGAGCTGGAGTCCGAGCGCACCCAGGCCGCCGCCGATGCCGCGGACGCCGCGGCGTTCCTCGAGGCCGAGAAGGCCGGCCACGACGGGAAGATCGCAGCCCTCAAGGCGAAGTTCACGGCCATCCTGCCCGAGCGCGAGGCCACCCTCGCCCTGCTCGACAAGACGATCCTCGGTCGGTACGAGACCCTCCTGTCACGACGTGGCCGTGCGATCGCCGAGATCGTCGACGGTTCCTGCTCCGGCTGCCAACGGGTCGTCCGCCAGCAGAACATCGCGGACCTCCAGCGCGGCCTGATGTACGCGTGCGACGGCTGCGGTCGGTGGCTCCTGCCCCCCGACCCCGGTTAGGACCCCCGCGCGGTTCGAGAGGACCTGGGGAACGCCGGTACGCTTCGGCGTACGGGAGGAAAGTCCGAGCTCCACAGGGCACGGTGCCGGGTAACGCCCGGTCGGGGTGACCCGGAGGAAAGCGCAACAGAGAGCAGCACGCCAGGCCCTCGGGCCTCCCGGCAGACCCGGAGCCACCCGCGTTCTCGCGGCACGGCCACCGGAGAGCACCGGGGACGACAGTCGGTAAGCGTTGAAACGGTGCGGTAAGAGCGCACCGGCGACCCTGGTGACAGGGTCGGCCAGGTAAACCCCACCAGGAGCAAGACCAGACGTGGAGCGTTCGAGGGCGGCCCGCCCGAGCTCCCGGGTAGGTCGCTCGAGGCCGTCGGCGACGGCGGCCCTAGATGAATGTTCTCCGCCCCGAAGCGGGTGACCGCCAGGGGAACAGAACTCGGCTTATGGGCCTCTCGAACCGCGGCCCCCCCTCCTGGGTTATTCCCCACGCCCTGGAGGTAGGATGGCGTCGGAGTTCGATCAGGAAGCGCTCGCGTACCACGAGGGGCGCCGGCCCGGGAAGCTCGAGGTCGTGCCCACCAAGCCCCTGCAGACCCAGCGCGACCTCTCGCTGGCCTACACGCCGGGGGTCGCCGAGGCCTGTCTCCGCATCCACGCCACGCCCTCCGACGTCTTCCGCTACACCGCGAAGGGCAACCTCGTGGCCGTGGTCACCAACGGCACCGCCGTCCTCGGCCTCGGTGACATCGGTCCCGAAGCCGGCAAGCCCGTCATGGAGGGCAAGGCGAACCTCTTCAAGAAGTTCGCGGACATCGACGTCTTCGACATCGAGCTCGACGCCCACACGGTCGAGGAGATGCTGGCGGTCTGCAAGGCCATCGCCCCCACCTTCGGCGGCATCAACCTCGAGGACATCAAGGCGCCCGAGTGTTTCGAGCTCGAGCGACGCCTCCAGGAGGAGGTGGACATCCCGGTCTTCCACGACGACCAGCACGGCACGGCCATCATCTCCGCGGCGGCGCTGCTGAACGCGGTCGAGCTCACCGGGCGCGAGATGGCCTCCACCCGCATCGTCTTCTCGGGGGCCGGCGCTGCCGCCGTCGCGTGCGCCAAGCTGTACGTCTCCCTGGGCGCCAGCCGGGAGAACATCGTGATGTGCGACTCGCGCGGGGTCATCCGCGCCGACCGCCCCCACCTGCCCGAGGAGAAGGCGGAGTTCGCCACCACGCGCGACCTCACGGACCTCGCGAGCGCCATGGTGGACGCCGACTGCTTCATCGGCCTGTCCGTCGGCGGCGTGCTCTCCGCGGACATGGTGCGCGTCATGGCCCCGAAGCCCCTGATCTTCGCCATGGCCAACCCGGACCCCGAGATCCCCTACGCGCTCGCGAAGTCCACGCGGCCAGACGCCATCGTCGCCACCGGCCGGTCCGACCACCCGAACCAGGTGAACAACGTCCTCGGCTTCCCGTTCGTGTTCCGCGGCGCCCTGGACTGCCGGGCCCGCAAGATCACCGAGGAGATGAAGGTCGCGGCCACCCAGGCCCTCGCGCGGCTCGCGCGGCACGACGTCCCCGACAGCGTGCGCAAGGCGTACGGGTCCTCCGACCTCCGGTTCGGCCCGGACTACATCATCCCCAAGCCGTTCGACCCGCGCGTGCTGCTCTTCGTGGCCCCCGCCGTCGCGGAGGCCGCCGCCGCCAGTGGTGTGGCCCGCGAGCCCATCACCAACATCGAGGCCTACCGCGAGCAGCTCCACCGCCTGGTGGAGCGCAGCCGGGGACTCATGCACCCCCTGATCCGCCGCGCCCGCTCGGCACCCCAGCAGAAGATCGTCTTCCCCGACGGCACGAACCCCGCCATCCTCCGCGCGGCCCAGGTGCTCGTCGAGGAGCGGATCTGCTCGCCGATCCTGCTCGGCCCGATCGAGAAGATCCGGAGGCGCGCCGAGGAGCACGGTGTGGTGCTCGACGGCATCACGCTCCACCACATGGACCTCCGCGACGAGCTGGCCGACGCGTTCTGGAAGCTCCGTCAGCGCAAGGGCGTCACGCTGCCCGCGGCCCGCGCCATCCTCGAAGACCGCGACTACTACGCGGCCATGATGGTGAAGCAGGGCTTCGCGGACGGGCTCGTCGGCGGGCCCGGTCGCGCGTACAAGCACACGCTGCGCCCGGCCCTGCGCATCCTCGGCGTGGACGACGACCACATGGCGGTCTCCGGCGTGTACGTGATGATGTTCGACGACCAGAAGCTGTTCTTCGGCGACTGCACCGTGAACGTCGACCCCAAGGCCCGCACGCTCGCGGCCATCGCCATGAACACGGCGGAGGTCGCGGAGGCCTTCGGGGTCGTGCCGCGCGCCGCCATGCTGTCGTTCTCGGACTTCGGCGAGCATCGTCGCCACCCCAAGGTCGAGCGGGTGCAGGAGGCGCTGTCCATCGTCCGCGAGGTCCGGCCAGACCTCGAGATCGACGGTGAGATGCAGGCGGACACCGCCATCGACCCCGACAAGCAGAAGCACTTCCCGTTCAGCCAGCTCACGGACGCCGCCAACGTGCTCGTCTTCCCGGACCTCACGAGCGGCAACATCGCCTACAAGCTGCTGGACAAGCTCGGTGCTGCCGAGGTCCTCGGGCCGCTGCTCGTGGGCCTGTCGGGTGCCGTGAACGTCATCCCGGTGCACGCAACGGTCCGCGAGATCGTGAACACCACGACCTGGACGGTCACCCAGGCCCTCGACGCCAAGGGCCTGTGACCCTCAGGCAGGGAGCCCTGTTCGCCCGGTTCGTCGCACCCGGGCGCCAGGCCCTCGTCCTCCAGGGGGAGACAGCGGAAGAGCGCCTGACGCTCGATCTCCCGTACGACCCCGAGGCGCACCACGACGTCGCGTTCCTGCCCGCCGGCGACCTGTTCGCAGCACTCGGTCTGCCCCACCGGACCTCCTGGGCCACGCAGGTCCACGGAGGGCCGACCGACACGACGACCTGCCGCGTGGAGGTCGAGCTTCCGACGAACCCGAACCGCCGGCCCCGCTGGGTCCGCTTCGCCCTCGAGCTCCCCTCGCCCCGCTCCGACGCGCTGTTCCTGCCCCTGTCGGCGTTCGCGGGTCCCGTCGACGCCTGGATCCAGGGGGTCCAGCCGCCCGGCTGGACGTCGCGGCCCGTCGAGCGCGACCGGGACGGCTGGCTGGGCACGGGTCCCGTGCACCACAGGCGCCTGGAGGGACCGGACGTCTGGCAGACCCTCCGGGAGTCCTGTCTCCCCGTCCTTCTCGACTGGTTCGTGGAGCAGGGCTGGCATCCGTCCGAGCCCGACACCGACCGCCTGAACCGCGCGCGTGATCTGGGGGTGCCCGCCGAGCTCGTCGCGCTCTACGAGGCTGCTGGACGCCCGCCCAGGGGCCTGTACCCGACGCGGGCCGTCGAGCCCCTGCCCCTCTCCGAGCTGCTGTGGATCGGCTACCGCCGCCCGAGGACCTTCGACTTCGCGAAGGGTCCCGGGGAGCAGTGGACGATCGACGAGGGGGGTCGCGTGATCCGCCACGTCTGGGGGAGGACGGGACCCGGGCTCGACCTGGAGGGCCTCCTGGAGCGCCAGCTCCACGACGTGCTCGCCGGCCGTTGGTGCTGGGCGGGCGTCCCTGGCGGCCTGGATCCCGTCGCGCCCACGCACGCCGACGTGCTGGGACCGGCGGTCAGCCGCCTGGGCGACGCCATGCGACCCACCCTGCGTCGGGGTCAGTCGTTCCCGATCGCGGGGCTGATGACCGTCCATCCCGACGGGACCGTCGATCTCCTGCGTCCCGCCCTGGATCCCGCGACGGCGCCGCGCATCCCGTGGCTCTCGGAGACCGCGTCACCGGCCTACCTGGCGGGCCTCGTGGCGGCCTTCCGCGAAGGCAGGACGCTCGGATCGGACCCGGCGCTGCGGGCCTCCGCGAGGACGATGGAGCTCCTGCGGTCCGCCGCTCAGTAGGCGATGGAGGCCTTGCCCGTGGAGAGGTCGAGGCCCCGCAGCGCGTGCGCGCTGTCGCCCACGAAGTCCAGGTACATCTGGTAGACAGATGGATCCGCCCGCATCTCCTGGAGCGACTGGAAGGCCTGCCCGCCTTCGAGCGTGCCCACCGTGACGACGAGCTGCTGGCGCGCCCACGCGAGCTTCTCCGCCTGCGCCTCCGAGGGCGTGTGGAGCCCCATGGCCGCCATCTTGTGGGTCGACTCCAGGAAGTGACCGAGGAACTTCAGACGCTGCTCGAGCAGGATGATGGCCGCGTCCGGACGCTCGCGGAGCAGGTCGTCGTAGATCTTCAGCTCCACGTCCAGGCGCCAGTACAGCAGCGTGATCTGGTCCTGGACCTCGTCCTTGGCGACCTGCGACCCGAAGCCCCGCGCCACCGCGTACGCGAGGCCCTGGATGGAGTGCTGTCCCCCGCAGGTGTAGGCGAAGATGCCCTGCCGGCGCTTCTCGACGGCCTCGCCGCGGGCCATCGCGTCCTTCATGAACTGCGTCTGCGCCCCCAGATCCTTCGCGACGATGTCGGTGAACCCGTCCAGCGTCATCGCGTGCCCGCCGCTCGCGGTCCACGCCAGCCCCGGCGGTGCGGCCGTGGCGAAGCCCTGGAGCGCCCAGGGTGTGTCGTGCAGGCTGTCGAAGGACGTGGACCCGTCGGGCTCCACCCACGCCTTCCAGAGCGAGTAGCGGTAGAGGTCCGCCACCTTCGCGGGCTGTCCCTCGACGGTGACCTCGCGGTCGAGCGGCACGCCCGTCTCCATCAGCGCCTTGAGCACGAGATCGGTGTGCGGCTCGACCCGGATGTTGCCCCGGGAGCGCGGGAAGCCCACGAGCGGCGTGCCCGCGACCATGCGCCGCTGGCCGTACTCCTCGAAGAGCCAGTCCACCGCGGGCTTGTCCGTCATCGTCTCCATGTCCGCCCCGAGGGCGAGCATGCCGTGGCCGAGGGCCCAGGGGTCGTCGGGGTCACGCGCGTACGTGGTCACCACCCACTCGAGCACCTGGCGCGCCTTGTCGAGCTCGGGCGTGGAGGGCTGGGCCACCGGGGACTTCCCTTCCCTGGAGGCCCGCTGGAACGCGACCTCTGGAGCCGGGACCTCCTCCACCGGGTCGGCCTTCGGGGCCTCGGGCGCAGGACCCGGAGCTGGACCCGGAGCTGGACCCGGCACCGGCGGGAGGGGCGGTGGTGGCTCGATGCACCCGAGGATGAGGAGCGAGCCCCCACCCATCAGGAGCGCCCCGAGCACCGCGAGCGACCGGGCCGGACGGCTCACTTCGCGGCTTCGGCGTTCTGGTGCATCTGGAGCGCGTCGAACTTCTGGAAGCTGTCGTTGTCCGTCACGAACACGAGGTCCTGGTAGACCGCCGCGCGCGGGATGGCGAACGAGCGGTCCACGAGCTGCACGCTGTAGTCGACCTTCCCGGGCTTCTTGTACTTGATGGCGAGCCCGGTGTCCGTGACCACCCAGAGCTTGCCGAGCTCGTCCGTCGTGACGGCGACGTACTCGTAGCCGCGAGGCACGGTCTCGCCGAGCACCGGACCGAACTCGAAGCCGTCCGTGGCGTACGAGACGAGGTCGTCGTCCTGCCAGACGCCGATGCGGCCGTTCTTGAAGGCCACGAGCCCGCCCGCCGAGCCGCCCTTCAGCTCGAAGCGGTGGACCTCCTCGCCCTCGAGCGTGTAGACGAACACCTCGTCACCCCACGCCACCACGACGTGGTCCTTGGCGAGCACCACGTGGCCGTCGCCACCGACGCGCGGCGTCAGCGGGCTGTCGACGTCGACCTTCCAGCTCTTCAGGACCTTCCCGGCCGCGTCGATGTGCTTCACGGTCTTGGCGCCATCGAGCACGAGCAGCGTGTCGCCCGCTTTCTCCGGGACGACCGCCACGCTCACGGGCAGCCCGAAGCCGCCGTCCTTCTCGGTGGGCATCCTGGCGCTGGCGTACCAGTCGCGCGGGCGCGTTCCGAGCCACACGTTCGCGATCTGCGGCTCCCCTGCCCCCAGCCCGCCCTTGGCGATGCCGTCGAAGGAGAAGCTCTGGATGCGGTGGTTGCCGACGTCCGCGATCCACACGCCCCCGAAGCCGTCCACCGCGATGTCGAGCGGCTCCCCGAAGCCGCGGAGGCAGCCCTTGCACCACCCGGACTCGCCGAACGGCTTCACGTTGCGACGCTCGCCGCCCTTCAGCTCGGCTGCCGCCCGGAACCGGGACGCTCGGTCCTGGATCTTCTCCTGCATCTCGCCCGTGGTGCGGGTGGCCGCGAGCTCCAGCGCCGCGATGGCGTTGGGGTCCTCGAGCTCCAGGAGGGCGTTCAGGGCGGCCCGGTTGGGGGGCACGGCCTGCGCGCGGAAGCCGTCCGGGACCATCGTGCGGGCCTTGTCGACCTCGAACTGCGGGCCGTCGGACGCCGCGACCTTGATGGTCTCGAACAGGCTCCGATCGCCGAACTCGCTCTCCTCGATGGTCTGCTTGGACTCCGCGAGGCTCTCCTCGAACTTCTCGCGGGCCTTCACGGCCGTGTCGCTGCCGCGCCACTCCTGGAACTTCGCGACCGACGGATGCACGTCGGCCCCCACGAAGTTCACCGCGACCTCGGTGATGTACGTGTCGGAGCGCACGCCGCCGCCGTACACCTGATCGAGCGTGAGCCGGACCTTGCGCGCCTTGCCCTCGATGGGCACGTCGAGCCGGGTGGGCCCCGTCTCGGCGATGTCGAGCACGCGGACCTCCTTGGTCACGTCCTCACCACCGCCGGACAGCGTGATGGTGAGCGTGTGGGGACGCCCGTACTCGCGGAGGCCACGCGAGCCCTGCGCCAGCCGGCCCGGCCAGATCGAGACGAAGTGCACGTCGGTGACCTTGTCGAGCGTGATCTCGAGCCACGCCCCCACACCGTCCCCCTCGTCGCCCTCCGCCCAGGCGGTGGAGAGGAGCCCGTCGACGGCGTGGGCCGCGCGCTGCTTCTCGCCGTCGCTGTTCACGGCTTCGCTGGAGGCCGTGACGCCCGCGAGCGCGGTCCACGGCAGCAGAGTGGCCGTCAGGGCCACCGCGAGCATCCTCATCCGTACACTCCCCTGCCCGACGTCAGCCGTCGGTCGGCTCGGGCTCTTCCAGGGCCTGCGGCTCGCACCTCAGGTACACGAAGTCGCAGACCTCCGGGATGTTGTCGCTGACGGGCGAGCCGTCCGCGGGACAGGTCGCCAGCTCCAGCGCCTCGATGCACTGCTTGGCCACGCCCCGCTTGAACTTCTTGCACTCGAGGCCCTCCTCCTCGAAGCGGGGACCCCAGAAGCCCTGGCAGACTTCCATGTTCATGCCGTCGAACGCGAGCACGGAGGGGTCGGTGCACTCCAGGAGCCACGAGCAGAACGTGTCGGTCTTGGTCGTCACGTAGTCGTACTGCGAGTAGCAGCCCGCCACGAGCGGCACGAGGAGCAACACAGATCGCAAGCGGGCCTCCAGCTGGGACCCGATCATATCACTCGGCCCCGGTGGCGATGTCGCCGCACACGTTCAGGCAGTCCTCGGGAACGATGACCGAGGCGTTCTCCGGCACCGAGTCGTCGCAGGTGAACGCCCCCGCAAGGCATGACTCCGCCAGCGCCGCGTCGAACGCACAGTCGCGGTACTTCGCGCCCTCCTCGGAGATGCGCACGGGGCAGGGACGCCCGATCCGGTCGCAGTCCGCGTGCTCCGAGCAGTACAGCTCGACGAAGTCCTCCGCGAAGGTCTTCTGGGTGGTGCCGCAGGCGGAGAGCACGGCCAGGACGGGCACGAGCAGCCCGAGGAGCGCGGTGGTGCGGGGGGTCATAGGGGGAGCTCCTCCTGGCGGGCGTCGAACGTGTCGGGGTCCCAGTGGGCGCGGCAGCGGGCCTCGTAGACCTCCGCCGCCCCGAGGAGCACCTGGCTCTCCCGGTGTACCATGCGCTGGCTCCGGTTGGCCGGCGCGCCGCACACCATGCACACGGCGAGCGTCTTGTCGACGTACTCGGCGATGGCCATCAGCTGCGGGATGGGCTCGAACGGGCGTCCGCGGAAGTCCTGGTCGAGCCCGGCCACGACCACGCGGCGGCCCTCGTCGGCCAGCCGGTTCACGACGTCCACCAGGGACGCATCGAAGAACTGCGCCTCGTCGATGCCCACGACGCTCGCCGTGCCCACGTTGCGCAGGATGTCTCCTGCCGTCTTCACGGGCTTGCACGGGATGCGCTCGTCGCTGTGGGACACCACGTCCGCGACGGCGTAGCGCACGTCCACCGAGGGCTTGAACACCACGACCTCGAGCTTCGCGTACCGCGCGCGGTTCAGGCGCCGGATGAGCTCCTCGGTCTTGCCGCTGAACATGCAGCCCGTCACCACCTCGACCCAGCCGGACTGGGGGAAGCGGCGCGGGATCACGCGCTCCTCCAGTCCTTCTCGGGACGGCGGTACCAGGAGAGCACCTTCTCGTCGCCCGAGGCGTCTGCCGCGAGGAAGCGGGACACCGGAACGTCGGGGAGGGCCACACGGCCCGGGGACCACGGGTTGTCGTTGCACCAGGCCCGGAAGCCGAAGGGGTCGGTGCCGGCGGCCTCGAACCACCAGAGAGCAGCGAGGCCCTGCAGGGCGGTGTCCGCGAACAGCGCGCGCTGGCTGGCCCGGAAGGCGGCGCGGTACGTGGGACCCTCGGGACCGCGGGCGGCCTCGGTGCGATCGGCCGTACCGTACAGGAGCTGCTCGACGTAGCCGCGCGGCAGGCGCCACACGGGCTGGGCGCCGAGCGCGAGGACCAGCGGAAGGTCGGGATGCTCGAGGCGGTGACGTCCCGCCCGCTCCACGATGGTGGTGTCGACCTGCGCGAGGCGCTCGAGGGTGTCGATGGGCCCCACCGTCGTGACACGGCCGCCGCGGGAGTCCGGGCGCTGCTGGACGAGCGTGAGCTCGAGGGCGACGTCGTCGTCCTCGTAGATGGCGTGCCGGCCCTTCCACTCACCGCGGTCGATGGCCTGGAGCCAGAGGTGCACCGCACGGCTGACGGGCGCGGGGTCGAAGGCCCGCGGCACGGGACGGCGGAGGTAGAGCGCGTACTGCCGGCCCTGGAAGGTGCTTTCGAGGATGGCCGTGAGCCGGTCGACGTCCTCCTTCCGACCCGCCGGCTCCGCCGTGGTGGCCCAGAACAGCGAGGCCACCGCGAACCGGCTACCGGAAGACGCCTCGAACACGAGGTGATCGTCGGCAGCGTCCACGGGACGGGCGCCCGCGGCCCGGGCCAGGGCGATCACGGCGAGCTCGACGCGGACGCGGTCCGGAGCCTCCGCGAGACCCTCCAGGAGCACGTCGCGCACGCCGGGCTCGAGCTCCGTCAGGGCGGCCTCGATGCGGTCGATCACCACATCCCCGGGCAGCCCGGAGTGGGCCACCCAGGTGGGGGCCCGCAGGAGGGACTCGCGTTGCTCAGGCGTCACGAACGGCATGGTCGCCCCTGATAACAGCGCCCTTCGCGGGTGGCCCGTCGACATCGCCCCCGAGGATCGGCCGCGCGGCTCCACGAGGCCTCACGCGACCCCCAGCCTCCCGAGCTCCGCCTGAAGGGCTCGGACGACATGGTGGTCGCCGGCCTCCCCGGCGATGGCGGCGGCGCGCTCCAGGTGGTCGCGGGCGTCGCCCACGAGGTCGGCCGCCTCGGCGATTCGCGCCAGCACGAAGGACGCCTGCACGCGCGTGGGCACGTCGCCCTCCCCCTCCACGACCGGACCGAGCAGGGCCGCCGCACGGCCCGGATCGCTGCCGGCCAGCCGGGTCCCGAGCAGCAGGACCACCTGCTCCCGCGCCCCGTCGTCCGCGAAGGTCGCGTGGAGGGCGCGCTCCAGGAGCGTGTGGGCCCGATCGTCCCACCCGACGTCCTCCGCCGTCTCCGCCATCGCCCAGAGGGTCTCGCCGTCCTGCACGGGCCCCTGGGCAGCCGCGGAGAACCCGAGCCGGGCGTGCTGGACGGCGACCTCCAGGGCCGCGTCCCGGTCGCCCTCCAGACGCTCCACGAGCTCCAGGTGGCAGAGCCCGACCCACGCGGGGTGGCGGGCCATGAGCTGCAGCGGATCACCCGACGCGACGGCCTCCGGGTAGCCGCGCAGCACGCGCGCGACGTCCTGGAGGAGCCCGTCGCGGCGCGCCGCGTCGAGCCCGAAGCGATCGAGCTCCCGGAGCACGGCGGCCCGCACGGAGTCCACGCCGGGATCCTCCACGAGCGCTGCGAGCAGGGCATCCCGGTTGGCGTCGAGGAACGCCTGGTCGACTTCCGGCTGGAGCTCCAGCAGGGTGCCTCCGAGCGAACGGTCCATCAGTCCACCTCCACGGTCGGCGCGAAGGCCGCCTCTTCCTCTTCCTCCTCCTCGTCGAACCCGAGGATGAGGTGCACCTCGCGGCAGAACGCCTGCACGGCCTCCGCCCGCTCTCCCGCCAGGTCGGCGATCCAGGCCTCGGCGCGCTCGGTCACGCTGCCTTCGGCCGGAGGCGCGGCACCCTCGGCGTGGAGCCCGGTCCACACGGACTGGAGCGCCACGAGCGCCTCCTCGGACCCGCCGAAGTGCCGCTCGACGGCCTCCTGGGCCGCCAGCGCGGCCTCCTGGTCGTTCTGGAGCTTCTCGATCAGCACGGTCTTCCGGTCGGACGGCAGCTTCGAGCCCTGCAGGACGTCCACGTACTTCGCGATGCGCTCGGCGGGCCGGGGCTCCGCGTGCACCGCGAACAGCCCGCGCTCCACGAGCGGCTCCGCGATGGCGAGCACCGCCTCCACGCCCGACTCGTCACCCTGGACGACCTCCGCGCCGAGCTGGTCGAGCACCGACTGGTTGCTCACCGCCTGCACGGACTCCGGACCGCGCGCGTCCTCCTTGCCCTCGGCCTGGGCCTGCTGGTGCCCGGGAGCTCGCTTCTGCTTGCTCAACGCACGAGGCGGAAACCGAGCCCCGCCCAGCGGGAGGACGGCGAGGCCATCGTCAGGGCCTTCGCCCACGCGGCCATGGACGGCTGGTCCCAGGCGCCCGGGTGCACGAGGTACTCGTCGCCCACGCGGTCCGCGGTCCACTCGGCGACGTTGCCGGCGAGGTCGCGCACGCCCTCGGGGGTGCGGTCGTTCACGAAGAGGCCGACGGCGCAGGGGCGCGCGAGCACCTCCTCGCGGGTGTTGGCGTTGCCCTCGCCGAACGGGGCGCCCCAGGGGTACGGGCGCTTCTCGTTGCCGCGGACCACCGCGATGCGCTCGTCGGCGCGGGGCAGACGGGCACCCACGCTGTTCGCGTAGGCCTCCGCCTCGAAGAACGTGACGCCCACGACGGGCTGGTTGGGCACCACGAGCGACCGGGCGCTCTCGAGGTGCGCGTGCGCGGGCCAGGGGTTCGGCTTGCCCTGCAGCCAGGCCCAGCCCTCCTCGCTCCACAGCGAGCGGTCCGTGTAGCCCCCGCCGTCCGCGAACTGGAAGAACTCCGCGTTGGTGACGGGGAAGCGGGCGATCTGGATGGGCGCGCCCTCCCCGACGTCCACCTCGACCCAGTAGTCGCGCTCGTCCGGGGTGCGCAGCCGGGGGTCGCCCAGCATGCCGAGGATCTCGCCGACCTCGAGCCGCTCGGAGCGCTCGCCCTCACCGGACTCCACGACCTCCACGAGCAGCGGGACGACCGAGGCGGCGGAGCCGTTGGCGCCCTCCGCCAGCAGACGCCTGCCCAGGGCGACCAGGGGCCCGAGGCGCTCGGCCAGCGGGAGCTTCACGACACCTTCGAGATCGGTCTGCACGTCGGTCACGGGGAGTCCTCCTGAACGGCCGCCTTCGGTCCGCTGGCGCACGTAACCCAGGGTGGGTCGTCCCGCCCACGCCCGTCAGAAGGTGACCGTCCAGGAATCCGGCCAGTGCTGGAGCGGCTCGCCGCCGGTCACCGCCTGGAAGTCCGCGTCCAGCATGGGCCGGCCGAGCCAGCGGCGCGCGATCGACACGGGCAGCTCGCACCACTCGATGTAGCCCCTGCCCGGCTCGGTGCCCGGCACGAACAGGAACCACCGCGGGTGGGCGTCCGCCATGCTCGCGCGCTGGTCCTGGTCCCACGGGCTGTAGGGCGCGGCGACGTAGATGCGCCGGAGCGTCCCGTCCTGCCGGCACGCGACGAAGAACGCCACGCGCTCGCCCGCGAGGTTGCGGATGTGGTCCTCGGCCCAGTCGAAGAGCCGGTACTCGAAGCGGTATCGCGCGGTGCTCGGCATCAGATCCCGTAGATCTGGACGGTGCCGCCGGTGGCGAACACGTCCACGCGCACGTCGCGGAAGCCCCGACGCGCGAGGAAGAGGCCCGGGGACGCCGCGATGGTGCCGGGGTCGAAGCCCAGGTCGTCCACGACGATGTCGTAGTCGGGGTCGCCGGTGACCGTGAGGTCGTAGTCCAGGTACAGCGGGAGCCCGATCTGAACGTCTCCGCCGCTCGAGTCCACGACGATGAGCGCGCCGTCGATGTACGGGAAGAGCTGCAGGTCCACGTCGCCGCCGTTCGCGATGAAGTCGCCCTCGCCGGCGATGCCGCGGCCGTACAGGCGGTCGCCCTCCATGCGGCTGTAGCCCGTGACGTTGTAGAGGTTCACCGAGCCGTCCTGCACGTACAGATCGGTGTTGATCACGCCCGGCCCGAGGATGTCGAAGTCCACGCCCGAGCGGTAGCCCGAGGTGCCCTCGACCAGCAGGGTGTCCACGTCCACCCCGATGTTCGCGCGGCCGCCGTCCTCCAGGTGCCGCTCGGCGCGCGACCGGCTGCTGCCCGTGCCCCACATGGTGGTCGTGACCGTGAACTCCTCGAACACGGCGCTGCCGTCGTAGGAGATGCGACCCGCCTGGGTGGTGCCCTGCACGAACCCGACGCCCAGGGAGCTGAAGGTCTGGGTGTCGGTGTCCTGCACGCGGGAGCAGCCCGCCGCGAGCACCGCCATCGCCGCCACCATGAGTCCCTGTCGCATCCGTCCTCCCGTCGAAAGATACGCCATGGACGCACCGGGGTCGCCCCTATTCGACGTCGGCGTGCGCTGCCTCCGGAGGGAGAGCCCGGACAGGCCGGGAGCGCGCCAGGAGCCCGGGCCAGGCGGCCGCGGCATCCCCGGAGCGACGCACGCCGTGCTTCGTCACGGAGCGCCACGCCCGCCCCCGCGACGTCGCCGTGGGCCCCGCCAGCCGTGTCCAGGCGGGACGTGGAGTCACGGCACGGGTGAGCACACGGGGATGACGCGCCCCTGCCAGGTGTCCGCCCGGATCCCCGGCCCGCGCCAGGTCGAACAGCACACCCCTGTGTTCGCGCTGCTCAGGGAGCCTCGGGTGTTCATACCGACCAACCGGCCGTCCTCGAAGTAGTAGTCGACCATGGACTCGGCTCCACGGGCTGTGAGCATCTGGTACACCGCACCCTCCGGTGTCCCGCAGCAGCCCACGTCCCTCTCGTCGACGTCGACCGACCAGGCCAGCACCTCCTCGACGGTGCTCGGCTCCAGCTCGTCACCCAACCAGCACGCCAGCGCCACGTCGCAACCCACCGGAGGCCCCAGGTCCTGGCACTCGCCCTCGGCGAGGTCGTCGAGATCGCAGGCGTCGGCAGGGAGCTCGCGGATGCCGTAGTCCGGGCAGGTGCGGAGAGTCGGGCGTCCCTGTGAGCCGCAAGCGGAGAGACCGCACCACACGAACAGGGAGAGCATGCGCATCACGGCTCCGGGTGACCCGCCAGGATAGCCCGGGCCGCGACGACCCGCTCAGAGATCCAGCGTGCGATCCGGACATGCAGAGGTGGCGGTGGCAGCCCGCACCTCCTCCGCCGTCAGGGCCACCTCCGACTCCTGAACGACGTTCCGCAGGAACCGCACCACCACCGCGCGCACGTAGTCGCCATCCCCGTTGCACGCCCGGCTCGCCCAGTGCGCCACCAGCGCGTCCCGCCGGGCCCGCAGGGTGGGCAGGTCGCCCGAGCCGTACAGCGGCTCCCCCCGCTCCCAGAGGGCCGTCAGCCGGTCGGGGAGCCGCTCGTCCACCTCCTGCTGGAAGGTCTCCAGGCGGAGCGCCTGCTGCCACGCGGTCACCTCGTAGGCGATGGACTCCATGACGCGGATCCGGTCGGGACGGAGCTTCCGCTCGCTGATCACGGGGATCATCGTCTGGCCGGGTGCGACCGGAGCCGGCTTCACCCAGCCCTTCTCCTGGACCTCCACCCGCCCGTCGTCGAACACGTCCACATAGGGGGACACCGGCCGTTCGCTCCGGTAGCGCACACCCCCATCCACCTCCTCCGCCGCCGTGTACCCGAGCACCTCCAGGCGCTCGAGCACCGCCGCCTTCGCCCGGCCCGGGCTGTAGACCACGATCTCCTCGGTGCCGTCGGCCAGGGTGCGCACCTCCGATGGCCGCTGGGGACGCACCTCCACGCGCTCGACGAACGGCGCCTCGATGGTGTCCACCAGGGCCCGCAGCCTCGGGCTGTCCACCTTCGACGCACGGCCCACGCGCACGGCCTCCTGCGGGCGTCCGGCGTCCCGCAGCGACAGCACGAGCTCCACCACGACGTCCTCGCGGTCCGGATGCGCGCGCTCCGCCTCCCGGAGGGCGTCCACCCGGGCACTCGGCGAGAGCTCCCGTGCTGCGAGGATCTTCAGCAGGGGGTCGTCGGGCGAGCTCGCCACCGCGGCCCGCAGGAAGGCCCCTCCCCTGCCCTGCCGGTGCAGCGCGACGGCCAAGGCGCGCTCCGCCTCCGGACCACCCTTCACTGCCACCGCCCGCTGCAGCGACACCACCGCGTGATCGTCGCGGCCCAGCGCGTGCTGGGCGGCCGCCCGCGCCATCCACAGCGCGTCGCAGGAAGGCCAGGCGAGCGTCAGCCGGTCGAGCTCCAGGAGCGCCGCCGCGGGATCCGCGAGCGACCCGCGCACCACGCCCTCCGCCACGACGGCGTCGAGGGGCCCGACGAGCCCGGACTCCACGCACCGCTCCAGGGGGACGGCGGCGCGCGCGATGGCGAGGAGCACCAGCATGCCCGCCCTACGGGCGAGCGCACGGGACTACTGCATCGGCTCCAAGGCCAGCGAGAGGACCTCGTCGACGGTCTCCACGTAGTGGAACGTCAGCCCCTCCCGCAGCTCGGGCGCGATGTCCTCGAGGTCGCGGCGGTTGAACACCGGGAGCACGATGTCGGTGACGCCCGCCCGCCGTGCGGCCAGCGCCTTCTCCTTCACCCCGCCGATGGGGAGGACCCGGCCGCGCAGGGTGATCTCGCCCGTCATCGCCCAGCGGGTCCGGAAGCGACGCCCGGTGACGATGCTCGCCAGCGCGGCCACCATGACCACGCCCGCCGACGGCCCGTCCTTGGGGATCGCACCCGCGGGCACGTGCAGGTGGAACTCGTGCTCGAAGGCCTCGGGCTCGATGCCGTACGCCGCGGCGTTCGTGCGGAGCCAGCTCATGGCGGCCTCTGCAGACTCCTTCATGACGTCGCCGAGGGAGCCCGTCAGCTTCATGCTGCGCTTGCCGGGCATCTTGGTGGCCTCGATGAACAGGATCTCCCCGCCCACCGCCGTCCACGCGAGGCCGATGGCGATGCCGGGCTGGTCCACGCGCTCCGCGAGCTCCGGGTGGTACACGGGCGGCCCGAGCAGCTCGCCGAGCTTCTTGGGTGTGACCTTCACGCTCTTCGCTTCCTTCTCCACCACCTTGCGCGCGACCTTGCGATGCAGGGCGCCGAGCTTGCGCTCCAGGTGCCGGACGCCGGCCTCGCGGGTGTAATCGCGCACCACCTGGGTGAGCGTGTCGCGGTCGATCTTGATCTGCTTCTCGGTGAGACCGTGGCTCTTCCGGAGGTTCGGGAGCAGGAAGCGGTCGGCGATCTCCACCTTCTCCTCCTCCGTGTAGCCGGGGATCTCGATGATCTCGAGGCGGTCGCGGAGGGCCGCCGGGATGGGGTCCTGCAGGTTCGCGGTGCCGATGAACAGCACCTTCGAGAGGTCGACGGGCAGGTCCACGTAGTGGTCGAGGAAGGCGTGGTTCTGCTCGGGGTCGAGCACCTCCAGCAGGGCGGACGCGGGGTCGCCGCGGAAGTCGTTGCCGACCTTGTCGAGCTCGTCGAGCACGATGACCGGGTTCGCCGTGCCCGTGCGGATGAGCGTGCGCACGAGGCGTCCGGCCATGGCGCCGATGTAGGTGCGGCGGTGCCCGCGGATCTCGGTCTCGTCCTTCACGCCGCCGAGCGCGAAGCGCCCGAACGAGCGCCCGAGGGCCGTCGCGATGGAGCGCCCGAGCGAGGTCTTGCCGACGCCCGGGGGGCCGACGAAGCAGAGCACGGGACCCTTCGAGTCCGGGTTCAGCTCGCGCACCGCCAGGTACTCGAGCACCCGCTCCTTCACCTCGTCCAGCCCATGGTGGTCGCCGTCCAGCACGGCCTTCGCGGCCGGGAGGTCCGTGGTGTCGTCGCTGTACTTCCCCCATGGGATGTCGCACACGGTCTCGAGCCACGACCGCAGCACGGTGTACTCCGCGGAGTCGCTGTGGATGCGCCGGAGCCGCCCGACCTCCTTCAGGGACTCCTCGCGCACCTCGTCGGGCATGCGCGACTCGTGGATGCGGGCCTCGAAGGCGTCCGCCTCCGCCTCGCTGCCGACCGCCTCGCCGAGCTCGCTGCGGATGGCCTTGAGCTGCTCCTTGAGCTGGTACTCGCGCTGCGAGCGGTCCATCGTGGCCTGCATGCGGTCGTTCACCTCACGGGCGACCGCCTGCTGACCCAGCGCCACGGCCACCTGCTCCAGGGCGTGCTCCAGACGCGCGAGGGGGTCGCGGATGAGCAGGCCGTGCAGGCGCTCCTCGTAGGTGAGGTCGAGGTTCGCGAGGACCTGATCGGCCAGGCGCTCGGGCTCTTCGCTGTGGGAGCCCATGACCGCGTGGTCCGACTGGCTGACGCCGGTGCCGATCATGAAGTCGCGGTAGCGGAGATCGAGCTCGCGGGCGACCGCCTCGAAGCGAACGGGGTCCTTCGGGCGCACGTTCAGCGGCTTGGCCTGGACGCGGAGGGTGCCCGCCTTCACGGTGGGCTTGCCGGTGAGCGCGGCGCGCTCGAGGCCCTCGAGCAGCACGCGGAGGCTGCCGTCGGGCATGTCGATGACGCGGAGGACCTGGCAGATCACGCCGAGATCGGGGTACTCGGCGCGCTTCGGGTCCTCCTCGCCGGGCCGGAGCTGGTGCAGGCAGACGAGGGGCTCGGGGTTCTCGGCCACCTTGTCGACGGCGCGCACACCGACCCCGGCCTTCACGTGCGCGACGCGGAACATGCCGGGGAAGAGGACGACATCGCTGACGGGCAGGGCCAGGTACACGGAGACTCCAGGGGTAGGACCCGCCCGCGTAACCCGCCCGGGGCCGCACCACGACCCCTGCACACCTCATGTCGCATTCTCCTCACAGTGTGAGGAGAATCGAGCGATTCCGAGTCACGGGAGGGCCCGCGCCGAGAGAACCAGGATCCTCCATCATCCTCACAGTGTGAGCTCTCTCGTCGTGTGATCCCGCAAGCCGGCAGCGCGGTGATAGAGCGCACCACCCCAGGAGACGCCGTGCACCACGCCATCCTCGCTCTCGTCCTCGCCGGTTGCGCCCACAACGCCCCCCCGGCGGTCCCCGCGCCGACGACCGTCATGGTGACCGCCTACGACCCCGCCGCCATCGTCGCCGCCACCGACCGCACCGACGCGGACCGGGCGCTCGACGAGGGCCGGGATCCTGCGGAGATGCTCCGGTTCTACGGTGTGGTCCCGGGCATGCGGATCGGCGAGATGTTCGCGGGGGGCGGCTACTCCGCGGAGCTGTTCGCCAGGGCCGTCGGGCCAGCGGGTGCCGTGTACGGCGTGAACAGCCCCGAGATGCTCGAGCGGTTCGCGGAAGGCCCCTGGGCCGAGCGCCTCGCCAAGCCGGTGAACGCCAACGTCCACCGCATCGATGCCCCGTTCGACGCCCCCTTCCCCGGCATGAACGACGAGCTCGACGTGGTGTTCAGCATCCTCGTCTACCACGACTTCTTCTGGCAGGAGGTCGATCGTGCGGCCATGAACCGCGCGATCTTCACGGCCCTCAAGCCCGGTGGCGTCTACGCCGTCATCGACCACTCCGCCGCGGAGGGGTCCGGGGACGCCCACGTCCAGACGCTCCACCGCGGGGACGAGGCCCTGATCCGCGCCGAGATCGAGGCGGCCGGCTTCGAGCTCGTCGACACCTCGGACTTCCTGCGCAACCCCGACGACACCCGCGACTGGAGCGCCAGCCCACGCGCGGCCGGCGAGCGACGCGGAACCAGCGACCGGTTCGCCCTGAAGTTCCGCAAGCCCGGCTGAACGCTCAGGGAAGCGCGAAGAAGCCGAGCTGGCGGTGGTCGAACGGGTGCGGCACGTCCGCCACCAGCATGCCCGCGTCGCCGGCTGCCGACCACACCGGACGCAGCCGGCTGCCGTGCATCATCTCACCGACCTGGTTGTAGCAGTACGCGTGGTGCACGTCGTGCTTCGTCGTGCGCGCCGGCCCCTCTGCAGGCGTGACGGTCACCGTCAGGATCAGCCCACCCGCGTCACACCCACCCACCAGGGTCCACCCGGTGGCGTCCGGCACGGCACGGCCCGCGCTCACCGCGATGTCCACGGAGGCCCTGGGCCCCTTCGGCCCCTCCACGACGGCGGACATGCGCGCCCGTCGTGCCTCCAGCCCCGGCCGTCGGCCTGTCGGGTGGGTCTGGCTCTTCTCCGCAAAGCCCGCGAACGATGGCGTGCGCCGCTCGTCCTCCTCGATGCGGAACGCCACCCGGTAGCCCTCCCGCTTCCCCGCGGGGTCCACCAGCCACACGTCGGTGAACTGGTCCGGCGCCACCTCGCAGCACCCCCACCCCTCCTGGGCCACCGCGAGCATCGGCCCGTCGAAGCCCTCGAAGCGCGGTGAGATGCCGTAGAGGTACGGGTCCTTCGGATCCCGCGCGCCCGACGGCACCGCGGCCTGGTCCAGGTCGTCGCCGAGGGCCACCACGACGTCCGCCTTCGTGGCCCAGTCGAGGGTCGCGGAGGTCGCCGTGGACGGCAGCACCGCGAGGAATGGTGCGGCATCCACGCCCTCCCGCGCGTACACCACGGTGGTCGCACGCCGCTTCAGCGCGTTGCCGTACGTCGCCCGACCCGGCATCTTCCCCTGCAGCTCTGCGAAGTGATCGAGGAGCTGCAGATCGTCACCGAGGATCTGCACGGCAGGCGCGCCGAGGGCGGTCGTGAGGAGGAGCATGCGGCAGCATAGCCCTACAGCTCGTCCTCGGGCGAGATCAGTCCGTGGGCCGGCACCGGCTGGTCAAGCGAACCGTCCACCATGCCGTCCGCGTCGCGCGTGACGCGGAACTCCGCCCGGCGGTTCACGCTGAACGCGGAGGGGCTCTCGCCCGTGCGGAGTGGACGCTCCTCGCCGAAGGACACGACACCGAGCTGGCCCTCGCTCACACCCATGGACGTCAGCGCGCGCTCCACGGCCCGCGCACGACGCTCCGCGAGCGCGAGGTTGTAGTCGATGGTGCCGCGCTCGTCCGCGTGACCCTCGATCTGCACCCGGACATCCGGATGCTCCTGGAGGATCTTCGCGTTCTGCTCGAGGACGTCCATGGAGTCTGGGTTGATCTCGGCGGAGTCGAACGCGAAGTAGAGGCGCGAGAAGTTCTCGTGGACCTGCGTGACGACGGGGTCGATCTCCACGACCTCCTCCACCACGACGAAGGGCGCGGGCTCGACGACCACGGCCGCCTCCACCGGGGCCGGGGGCGCCTTCTGGGCACATCCGGCGAGAGCGACGAGGGCGAGCAGAGCGGTTGCATGACGCATGGGTTCCTCCATTGTGTTGCATTCCACTTAGCATCACATGGGATTCACGCAAATCTTGCAGGATCACATCGAGGCGAGCGTGCGCTCCACCAGGGTCTGCACCGGTGCGAGACCGAGCTGCTCCGCCTCGACGAGGGCGGCGTGGAGGACCTCTGCAGCCTGATCGAGCTCGTCGGCCTCCATGTGCAGCCGGCCCCGGAGCCACCGTGCGGTCGCGGCGGTCGTGGTGTCTTCGAGAGCGAGCGCACGTCGGCGCACGTCCTCGAGGTGGTCTGCAGGCTCCCGGCCGAAGTGGGCGTCGAGGTACGTCAGGAACACCTCGTTGAGCACCTGGCCCCGCTCCCAGTCGGACTGGATGGCGAGCTCGTAGGACCTCTGGAAGGCCACGTGGGCCCTTGCATAGTCACCGCGCTGGAAGTGCACGTCACCGATGTTGTGGTGGTTGATCACCATCCCACGGGTGTACCCGATGCCCTCCCGCACCTCGAGGGCTCTCCGGTAGTACACCAGCGCCTCGTCGTGGCGTCCGGACAGGCTGTGTACGAGCCCTATGTTGTTGAGCACGCGGCCCTCGAGGATGCGGTCCTTGGCCTTGCGTGCGGCGTCCAGCGCACTCTGCAACATGGGCTCGGCCCGCTCGGTCTGCCCCGCCCGCAGCCAGAGCGTCGCGAGGCCCGACTGGCAGCGGGCCGACAGGGTCGGGGTGTCGGCGGCGCGCGTGAGCACCTGCTGCCAGAGCCCCTCCGCCTCGTCCGCACGGCCCTGATCGAGGGCGAGGGCCGCGGAGGCCTCGAACACCTCGAGCTCCACCTGGGTGTCGTCCTCCAGGGCCGCCTGTGCCCGAGCCGTCGAGAGGTGCGCCGCTGCGAGCCGATGCCGCCCCTCGGCCGCATACCGCCTGCCCAGCTCGAGGTGCGCGCGGACCTCGATCCACGGCAGGTTGGCGTCGCTGGCGATGTCGAGGGCCAGGGTGACGGCCCGCATGCCGCGCTCCGTGTCGCCGAGCAGGAGCGAGAGGCTACCGACCTTGAGGTTCAGCGCGGCTTCGCCCTGCACGCGGGCATCGTGGTCGTCGGGGTCGACCGCGCTCGCCAGCCAGGTGAGCCCGCGCTGGAACCGCGTGCGTGCGTCCTCCAGCCGGCCGGCCTTCTCGAGGGCCAGCCCGGCCTCCCGCGCGTACCGGGCTGCCGCGATCCAGCGCGCTCCCAGCGCGCAGTGCGTGGCGAGGTCGTCGTACCAGGGCTCCAGGTGGTCCGCGTAGGTCGCCTCGATCGCCTCGGACACCAGGCGGTGGTAGTCGCGCCGCTGGACCCCGAGGATGCCGCGGGCCGCGGCCTCCCGTACGAGCTCGGTGGTGAAGGCCCAGGCCTCCTCGGTCCGCACCA
The DNA here is from genome assembly GCA_020632885.1 of Alphaproteobacteria bacterium. Classification (GTDB taxonomy): domain Bacteria; phylum Myxococcota_A; class UBA796; order UBA796; genus JACKEQ01. Next base: position 478,726 of record JACKEQ010000003.1, read on the forward strand.
CGAGCCCGGCCGCCTCGAGCTCGAGCAGCAGGGGGCTCGGATCGTCCAGCCCCGCCGCACGGGCCAGCAGGTTGGCCCCGAACGAGGGCCCGATGACGCTCGCGAGCTGCAGGATGCCCTTGCTGGCCGCGTCCAGCGCGTCGATCCGGGACGCGATGAGCCCATGGAGCGTGTCGGGGAGGTCGAGCGACGCGCCCTCCCGCAGGCTGGCCCGCCCGTCCTCCACCTCCACGTCGCCCCGATCCACCAGGACCTTCACGATCTCCTGGATGTAGAGCGGGTTCCCCTCGCTGGTCGCGTGCACGAGATCCACGAGCGCGTCGGGCAGCACGTCCACGTCCAGCAACGACCGCAGCAGACGCCCCTGGGCCTCGCGATCGAAGGGCTGCAGCGCCACGACCTCGACGGCGTCCTCGAGCACCTCGGGCAGCGGCGGACGCGAGACGAGCAGCGCGAGCAGCGGGCAGTCGGACGTGCGCTTGAGGACGTGCACGAGCACCGCCAGGTCCGCGGGCCGCAGCCCGTCGAGCTCGATGGACAGGATGGCCGCACCGGCCTGACAGACACCGCGGATGAGGTGCTCGAGGGCGCTCACCCACTCGGCCCGCTCGGGCACGATGGGGATCGGGATGCCCACGAGCCAGCGGAGGGCCTCGATCTCACGCTCGGACAGCCCGATCTCCGAGCCTCTCGCGAGCTGGGCGCCGATGACCTCCGGAGAGGCGTCACGGTCGAGGTGGAACACGCCCTGCACGATGCCGCGGAGCGGGTGCCCGCTCCCCCACCCCGAGCGCTGGACCGCGTGGAACGGGATGCGGCGGCGTCCCGCGAGGACCTGGACCTCCTCGGAGAGCCGGGTCTTCCCCGCGCCCACGGGCCCCACGATGGCGAGCGCGGTGCCCTCGCCGCGCTGGAGCTTCTCGACCGCCTTGCGGAGCTGCTCGATCTCCGGACCGCGCCGCAACCACGGGCCTCGCCGCGCCAGGCGCACGCCCTCGCGTCGGCCCTCGAGCCGGTAGGACGGGAGCGCGGACCGCCCGCCACGGCTGGGCACCGCGGGACCCTGGCTGAGCCGGAAGTCGGCCGCCATCTGGCTCACGACGCGGTCGGAAACGAGGATCTCGCCGTGGTCCGCCGTGGCCGACAGCCGCCGGGCCAGGCGTGTGGTGTTCCCGCGCGCCATGTACTGCACGCGGGCCTTCCCGGCGCCGATGGTCACCTCGCCGGCGTGCAGACCGATGCAGAACTCCAGCGAGAGCCCCTTGCCCACGAGCTCCTCGCGGCGTCGCTGGAGCTCCAGGGCGCAGTCCATGGCGCGGGACAGGTCGTCCTCCCGGGTGCGCGGCACGCCGAAGAGGATGAACAGGTGGTCGTCGATGGCCCGCTGCAGGATGCCGCCCCAGGCGTCCACGATGCGCCGGACCCAGCGGAGCAGGCGGAACTGGCGACGGAAGAAGCGCTCGGGCTCGAGGCGCGCGGAGAGCTCGGTGAGCCCGTCCACGTCCACCACGAGCACCGCCACCTGCTTGCGCTCGCCGGGAGACTGCTGGAGACGTCCGGGGAGGGCGCGTTGGGCGGCGGCCGGCTCGACCTCGGTGTCGAGGCGCTCGAGGTCGCGGGCGAACGCGTCCACCGACAGGCCCTGGGGACGCATGCGCCCCTCGGGGAAGGCGGCGGCCACGGCGGCGGCGAGGTCCTGCGCTCCGACGCGCCCACCCCGCGCGTACAGCCAGGCCCGGAGGTCCTCCTCGAGGAGCGCGGCGCTCGCGTGGCGGGCCTCGGGGTCCACGGCCGTGCACCGGTCGACGATGGCCACGAGATCCCCGTCGAGGTCGGGACGCACGGTGGCGAGCGACGGCAGGCCCTCCTCCTGCACGAGGGTCACGCGCGTGGCGGGGTCGAGACCCTTGAGGGGGCGCTCGCCGGCCAGGAGCTCCCAGAGCACGACGCCCGCGGAGTAGATGTCGGACCGGTGGTCGACCTCCCGACCCGCGAGCATCTCCGGGCTGGCGTAGGTGAACTTCCCGCGTCCGGCAGGCGTCACGCTGTCGGAGACGGCTCCGCCGTCGCGCTCCTGGACCCGCGCGATGCCGAAGTCCACGAGCTTGACCTCACCGTCGAAGCTCACGAGCACGTTGTGCGGCGAGACGTCCTGGTGGATGAGCCCGAGCGGCTCGCCCTCCTCGTCGGTGCGCGAGTGGGCGTGGTGCAGCCCGCGGGCGAGCTCGGCCGCCACGAACACCGCCACGCCGTCGGGCACCCGCTCGCCGCTCGCCGAAAGGCGGCGCGCGAGGCGCGTCAGGTCGCGCCCGTCGACGAGCTCCATGGCGATGAACCACGTGCCGGCCGAGCGATCCAGCTCGTAGACCTGCACGATGTTCGGGTGGTTGAGCTGGATGCCGATCCGGGCCTCGTTGATGAACAGGCTCACGAACCGGGGGTCTTCCGCGAGCTCCGGCTTGATGCGCTTCACCACGACGGTCTTGCGGACACCCGCGGGGCCGCGGGCCCGTGCGAGGAACAGCTCCGCCATCCCGCCGGTCGCGAGGCGCTCGACCAGCTCGTACTTCCCGAGCGACGCATGGGGCATGGGGGTTCCTTAATGGTCGCCAGCGTGGCGGCAATGACGTGCCGGTGGTCCCGCTTCCCGAACCGCTTTCACGCAGTGGGCCCCCGGGAGCCCTCCGGATACCGGCGCGCATGCTGCTCCACCTCGCCGCCCTGGCTGCACCTCCGTCCCTGCCGACCGATACCCATGAGCTCGTGGACGGACGCGTGCTCTCCGGGCCGATCACGGGCTGGAGCCGGAGGAGCCCCCATGCGGCGTGTCCCGGCACCGACCATGTCCTGCGGCTGACCCCGCCGGACGGGAGCGCGTTCTCGGTCGTCGAGCTGGCGACCCAGCGCGAGGGCATGTCCACCGGCCTGGTCATCGGCTGGCTCCGGGAGACGCCCGCAGGAGCGACGATCCCCGAACAGGCGGCCGCCCTCGGGCTCGACGCCGTGGAGCCATGGGGCCTGCTGGATCGCAGCGACGACTACACCCGGCTCGCCTGCCCCCTCATCCCCTACCTCCCGCTCCATCCGGTGTGGTCCACCACGCGGCCGGACGTCTTCCTGATCGTCGATGGACACGGCGTCATGGGCGTGCTCCGAGGCAGGGGGAGCGTGAACGGCGTGGACTACTGGCGGCCGGACTTCCCGTACGTGCGGTGTTGGAGCGACCCTTCGGACTGGTTGTGCCTCAGTCCCACCGCGGAGATTCCGGTCCTCGGGCCCTACGACCCCACCCATGACGACCCCTGGCGGGACGCGGCGACGGCCCTCTACGATCTGCCCCCGTCCCCCAGGCGCACCGCACTGCTCGAGCGCTCCGCGGCCCTGCGACGCGAGGTCGTGTCGGCGGCCCGGGACGGCACCCCAGACCCCGACGTCGCGGATCTCGCCGCCCTGGACAGCGCACTCGCACGCGTCAGCTCCCTCCTGGACGGCCCGAGAGACGGGTGGATCGACCCGTGGGACGACCTGGCCAGCGCCGTCCGGAGCGCGCCACAGGCGGTGGTCGCCATGAGGCGGGCGGAGATCGACGCGCTCCAGGACCGCTGGTTCGCCGCCCTGGAAGCCTGGGAGCAGGAGGCCCGGAGCGCGGGCGCCGTCTTCACACCCTGGTGGCTCGCCGCACAGCGCCAACGGCTCGCCCCCGACGCGAAGGCTCGCGAAGCCCTCGAGCGCGAGGGGATCGCGGTGGCCTCGCGGTTCACCGTACCTCCGCTCGACCCGGAATCCCTCGCCAACGCCGAGGTCGCCCTGCAGGTACTCGGTTGGTCGTACACCCGCATCCCCGCAGAGGTCGTCACCGTCGTGCCCGTCGAGGTCCGGCGGGCCGCGTTCGAGACGGTGGTCCGAGGGGAGAAGTCCGTCAGCGCCGAGGTCCCCAACCCCGCCCTCGCGGCCTGGCGGAAGGAGATCGAAGCGGTCGAGGCGGAGATCGCGGAGATCGAGACCGAGATGGGCCGGATCGCAGGGTTCGCGGGGGGCGACACCTTCCGCGCAGGCCCGGGCCTGACGGCGAAGGAGGCCCAGACCTGGACGGAGTCCTCCCACGCGAACGCCAGCCTCATGAACAGCCTCCAGTCGCGGCTCGCCAACGCCTGGGACGCCCACACCCGCATCCGGTTGCGCCAGCCTTCGGCCACCGTGCTCCGGGACGTCCGGGTCGAGGAGACCGTGCCCGCGACCTGCGAGCGCTACTGGGTCCTCGCGGACGTCCTCGCCCGCGTCGAGCACGACGGCATCGAGGTGGACGCCACGGGCCGGGGAAGCCTGTGGCTCGAATCCGAAGACCATTGTCGGCACGGCACCCGCACGGACCTCGGCATCGTCGGCCGCGACGACCTGCTCTCCGACGACGAGCTCCGGGCCCTCGCCCGGGAGGATCAGGGCGTCAGGATGGCGGGCGTGCACGCGGCCCGCGGAGCCTGGCTGACGGCGTGGCTCGCCCGGCAGGTCGCCGAGGGATCCCCGCCCCTCACGGGTGACGCCCTGGCCCTCGAGCTCACGCTGATCCGGGCCCAGTACGGCTCCAATCGGACCTGGCGCGTCGGTCCCCGCGAGCCGCTCGGACCCGGCCGCGAGGAGCGCCAGGGGGAGGGGCGCACGCGTCTCGTGACCCTGCCGGGCGCCGACGCCACCGGCCTCCAGATCGCCGCGGACGCGATGAAGCGGACGGGGATGACGCGGACAGCCGAGCTGCGGCGGTTGTGCGAGAAGCAGACCTGGCGGGACCTGATGCCCGAGGTGTGCAGCGGCGTCCCCCTCCGCATCGACCTCCAGCCCCTCGTCGGCTCCGAGCCCTGGATGTGGGCGGTGTGTCAGGCCCACCCCGACGCCGAGCCCTGCCAGGCGGGGTGGATGCGCGCCAGGGCCCTGATGGAGACGCGCTTCGGGCCATAATGGCGCCACGGGGCGCCGCGGCCCCGGAGGCCCCGCTGAACCCACGCCTGCCCGCCCCCCTCTGGCTCGTCCTCGCCGCCCTCCTCGGGCTCGTCGTGGGCATCGCGAGCCAGCGCATGGGCGCACCGCGCGCCGAGCCCGAGCCCACCGCGGACGTCGCCACCGTGTTCGATCGCGTGCGTCCCAGCGTGGTGGACGTCCGGGTGCCCGGCGATCGGGAGAAGCTCGGCGCCGGAGTGGTCGTCGGGCCGCTCGAGGTGGTCACGGCGCGCCACCTCGTGTTCGACGCGGCCGGGCCGCTCGAGGTGCGCGCGCACGACGGCACCCTCCAACAGGCCCGTGTCGTCGGGACGGACGCGCGCTCGGACCTCGCCCTCCTCGCCATCGACAGGCCCCTCGAGCCCGCCCGCATGGGCAACGCGGGCCGGGTGCGGGTCGGCGACACCGTGCTGGCCGTGGGCAACCCGTTCGGCCTGTCCCACAGCCTCTCGGTGGGCGTCGTGGGCGCCAAGGACCGCCGTCTGCAGGCCGGAGGCGGCCCGCGGGTGGGGTTCCTGCAGCTCTCCATCCCGCTCAACCCCGGCAACTCCGGGGGGCCCATCTTCAACCTCGAGGGCGAGCTGGTCGGGCTGCTCACGGGCACGCACACGGAGGGCCAGGGCATCGGGTTCGCCGTGCCCACCGACGTCGTCGCGGAGGCCATGCCGGATCTGCGCGCCGGACGGCACGTGAGCCGGGGCTTCCTCGGCATCCGTGCCGACGACACCGAGCGCGGCGTGGAGGTCGTCTCCACCATCCCCACCGGTCCCGCGGACGTCGCCGGGCTCCAGCCGGGTGACCTGGTCACGGGCTTCGACGACGTCGACATCGGGCGGACCACCGATCTCTACGACCGCCTGGACGCCCTGCCCGGCGGTCACCGCACCCACATCCGCCTCCTGCGCGACGGGCAGCTCCAGGTGCTCGAGGTGGAGCTCTCGGACTGGGCGAGCCAGCCTGTCGTCATCGCCGGCATGACCCTCCGTCCCCTGGCCGGCAGCGGAGGCCGCGTGGTCGCGATCCGCCCGCGCTCACGGGCCTCCCGGGCGGGCGTTCAGCTCGACGACGTCGTCCGTACCGTCGACGGCCTGCCCATGTACGCCCCGGCGGACGTCCGCACGGCGCTCTCCACCGCGACCTCGGGCAGCCTGGGCCTCGAGCGCCAGGGTCGAGCGCTCCAGGTCCCGATCTGACGTGAGGTGACGGCTACGGCACGCTGACGACGCCGTTTCCCCGGGCGTCCCACACCCGCACCCACTCCGGACGCGTCGCGAAGTCCAGGTGGAGCACCCGCGCGTCCGCGGCGTCCTCGGGCACGAGCGTGACCCAGCCGCGATCCAGCACGTCGAGCGCGGCCTCCGACGATGGGTCGAACCCCTCCCAGGTCGCCAGATCCAGCACACCGTCCGGAGTCTCGACACGCCGGATGCTGGGGTCGTCCAGCGCCGCGCGGATCGTGAGGCGGTCGGACGTCCACGCGAGCTCCAGGGGCGTCTCGGGCGTCGGGAGCGCCATCAGCGGGTCGACGTGGGGCGAGAAGCCCGTCACACACGAGCTGTCCGGGTTGGCGAGCTGGTACTCGAGCGAGCACGACGTCCCCAGACGCAGCTCGAGGTGCAGGTGCACCATGGCCGCGCCACCGGAGTCGCCCATGCCCCCCACGACGTCCCCCGCGGCGATGGGCGCGTCCTCGACGAGCTCCGTGCTCTCGAGGTGGTGGTAGGACGTGTAGATCCGGTCGTAGGTTCCGCCCTGCCAGGCGAACGGGGCCACCGGGTGCTCGAGGATCACGAACAGGCTCTGGGACGGCGTCTGGGGCACGCGCACCGTCCGGACGGTGCCCGGGAGGGCCGCCAGCACGTCCTCCCCGCGGGTCCCGTGGAGATCGATGCCCAGGTGCATCTCGGGGCTCCCGTCGTGCACGCGTGGACCGAAGGCGCTCGCGATGGGCCGCGCCGACACGGGCATCCCGAGGGCAGGCAGCGCAGGCAGCACGAGCGGGTCGACCCCGATGGGCGGTTCGCCCGCCGTGTCGCCCGTGGGGACAGGCCCGTCGCTGGGCTCGGCCGTCGGCTCCGGTGGGGGTTCGGGTGCGGGCTGCGGCGAAACAGGCTCGCTACCTCCACAAGCCAGCAGGATCAGCAGCACGTCGCCTCCACCGGCAGGATACCGGAATCCGATGCCGATCGTCAGCGCCGGACTCCTGTTGACCCGCCGGGTGGGCCCCCTGCCCGAGCTCCTCCTGGTGCATCCGGGCGGTCCGTTCTACACGCGGCGCGACGACGGCTGGTGGTCGATCCCCAAGGGCCAGGTGGAGCCCGGCGAGTCGCTCCTGGAGGCCGCGGTGCGCGAGGTGCGCGAGGAGACCGGCTGGGAGGTCGCGGGCCCCTTCGTGCCGCTCGGGTTCGTCGATCAGTCCAAGAAGCGCGTGCACGCCTGGGCGGTCGTGCACGACGTGGATCCCGCCACCCTGGTCTCGAACACCGTCGACCTCGAGTGGCCGCCCCGGTCGGGGGTCCGGCTGCCGTTCCCGGAGATCGACCGGGCAGCGTGGCTCGACCCCATCGCGGCCACCCAGAAGATCCTGCCGGCCCAGGCGCCCTTCCTGCTCAGGTGCGTGGGCCTCTGGGCTGACGGCACCCTTGCGTAGGCTCACTCACGGAGCACGTCCGTGGGCGCGACCACCATGTAGGCGAGCCAGGTGAGGAAGCCCGTGACGAACCCGAGCCCGCCGAACGACACGAGGAAGCCGTTCACGGCCTGGAGTGCCCAGTAGCTCAGCATGAAGCCGAGGCCCGCGGCCACCCGGCCCTGGTAGAGGTGCCCGACCCCGAAGGTCTGGAAGATCACGCCCGGACCCACCTCGAGCCCGACCGCCACCATGCTGTTCTCGCGCTTGGACATCGCACCTCCCTGTCCTACGTACGTGGGACCACACCCGATCTTTCACCCATCGCGAGGGAAGGTGCGCGGTGGATCCTCGCCCAGAGCACGGCACGCACGAGCGGATGCCGGAGACGCTCGGGGATCCGGAGCGCCCAGCGCACCACCGCCGACCCCGGCCCGAGGGGCTGACGGAAGGCCCCGCTGCGGCGCTCGACGAGGTGGAGCACGCGCTCGGCGAAGCGATCGGGGTCCTCGGCCATCCGGATCCCGGCGTCCTGGACGAAGGCGCGGAACACCCGGAACGACGGGAGCAGGGCCGGCAGGCTGGCGGGCGGCTCGAAGCGCATCCTGTGCTGCACGCCGGTGCGGAAGGCCCCGGGCTGCACGCAGAACACGCTCACCCCGAGCGGCGCGACCTCGTGGGCCAGGGCCTCGCTCCAGCCCTCGAGGGCCAGCTTCGTGGAGGCGTAGACGCCGTAGTACGGGATCGGCATGGCGGCCGAGAGGGAGCTCGTCTGCACGATCACGCCCTTCGCGCGCGCGAGCGCCGGCAGGTGCGCCTGGACGAGCAGGTAGGGCGCCTCCACGTTCAGGCGCATCAGCGCCCGGTAGTCCGCGAGCGGCACGTCGCTCACGCTCCCGAAGAGGCTCGTGCCCGCGATGTTCACGAGCGCGTCCAGGGGCCCGTCCACCAGCGGCCGGGCGACACCATCCCGCACGTAGGCGTCCAGATCGAGGTCGAGCACCGCGAGCTGCCCGGCGCGCAGGGCCTTCTGGAGGGCCGGGTGCAGCGCGAGCCGGTCCTCCCCTCCCCGCACCACCGCCGTCACCCGCCAGCCCGACGCCACCATCGCGAGCAGCAGGCGCGTGCCGAACCCGCCGTTCGCGCCGGTCACCAGTGCCGTCCTTCCCTCTGTACCCATGCTCGCCTCCAGACTGTTGCCTCCTTCGTACGCGCACCGGACACGCGGCGCGCTTACGGACGATGGCGGAGGTCGGCATGGAGATCGACGTGTGGTCGGACGTGATGTGTCCCTGGTGTGCCGTGGGGCGCGCGAACCTCGAGGCCGCGCTGGACGGCTGGGCGGGCGAGCCCGTGAACGTGCGCTGGCGGGCCTTCGAGCTGCAGCCGGACGCGCCGCGGATCGTGGAGGGCGACTACGCCGAGCGGCTGGGGCGGAAGTACGGACGCACGCGCGATCAGGCGCTGCAGATGCTCCGGGAGATGGAGGCCCGCGGTCGCTCGGTGGGCATCCCGATGGACTTCTCGCGGGCCATCGCGGGCAACACGTTCGACGCCCACCGGCTCCTGCACCTCGCCCACGAGCACGGCCTCCAGGACGCCCTGAAGGGCCGGCTGTTCCGAGCCTACCTCTGCGAGGGCGAGGCCGTGGGGACGCACGAGGTGCTGCAGCGCCTCGCGGTGGAGGTCGGGCTGCCGGCAGACGCAGTGGCCGACGTGCTCGCCAGCGACCGCTACGGCCGCGAGGTCCGCGGGGAGCAGGCGCTCGCCCGCCAGCTCGGGGTGTCGGGCGTGCCGTTCTTCGTCATCGACCAGCGCCTGGCGGTGTCGGGCGCGCAGCCGCCCGAGGTCCTGCGCCAGGCCCTCGAGCACGCGGTCGGGACGCGCGCGGAGCACGCGGAGGCCACGGCGGAGGCCTGCGGTCCGGACGGGTGCGAAGTATGAGGGCCCAGGAGGACCTCATGATCGACCTGATCTGCACCCGTACCTGAAGCGCCTGTCGCAAGGCGGTCGCCTTGCTCGACGAGCGCGGGCTCGCGTACACCTACCGCGAGTACACCAAGGACCCCCTGTCCGAGCGCGAGATCCGCGAGGTGCTCGCCAAGCTGGGCGTGGGTCCACGCGCGGTCCTCCGGTCGGCGGACGCGAAGAAGAACGGCATCCCCGACGACCTCGACGACGACGGGCTCATCGCGGCCATGGCCGACAACCCGCGGCTCCTCCAGCGCCCGATCGGCGTGAAGGGCGACCGCGCGGTGGTGGGACGGCCCGCCGAGGCGCTGCTCGAGCTCTGAGCCGCACCCGCTACGGGCAGACCGGGTTCGGGACGCCAGGTGACCCGTCGTCGCCGGCGCTCCCGGGCCACGGCGTCGCGGCGTCGCACCAGTTGGCGGGCGTGTCGTTGGAGACCGCGTCCAGCATGGCCCCGTCGAGCTGCCAAGCCGCACCGTCGCCCGGCTCGGCGAGCCAGGTGACCCCGTCGATCCGGAGGCCGTCGAAGTCGAGGTAGAGCTCGTCGGGGGCGGAGATCGCGAGGAAGGCCCGGTCGTACGCGAAGTCGAGCAGGACGCCGCCGTTCTGGGTGATGCTCGCGTTGGTCCCGGCCACGATGTACCCGCCCGCGGGCACCACGACGTCACCGGGCAGCACGAGGGAGTCGAGCCCGTCGTCCGACAGCGTCCAGCCGTCGCACAGGGCGATGTCGACGCCCGTGGGGTTGAAGATCTCCAGCCACTCGCCCTTCGTGGGCGCGCTCGCCCGCGGGGTGACCATGATCTCCGTGATCACGAGGTCGCCCGCCAGGATGAGACCCTCGTCGCACTTCCCGTCACAGTCGTTGTCGAAGGAGTCCCGCACCTCGGGAGCCCCCGGGTGCACGGCCGGGTTGGTGTCGTCGCAGTCGTCCGGCACGCTGGAGCCGTCCCCGTCCGCGTCATCCCCCCCGTAGCCGTCCTGACCGTCGCAGTTCGCGTCGATGCCGTCCGCGGCGTTGGAGTCGTCCGCACCGGGGTACACGCTCGGGTTCGTGTCGTCGCAGTCCCCGTCCACGTCCGCCTCGGACTGCGCCGTGTCGCAGGAACCGTCGGCCGCGAGCAGCGTGTCGGAGGTGCCGTAGCCGTCGCGGTCGCCGTCGTCGTAGCAGGTGACCGTGTCGTCGCCGCTGCAGTCCTGGTCGATCAGATCGTCGGGGATCTCGATGCCGCCCGGGTGCACGGTGGGATCCTGGTCGCTGCAGTCGCCGTTCACCGGCGCCTCACCCGCGTCCAGGCAGTCGGCATCCACCGACGGGATCGTCGCGTTGGTGCCGTAGCCGTCGTCGTCGTCGTCCACGAAGCAGTTCCGACCGTCCGTCCCGTCGCAGTCCTGGTCGACGCCATCGCCGGGGATCTCGGTCGCTCCGGGGTGGATCGCCGCGTTCGCGTCGTTGCAGTCGGTGTCCACGGCCGACTCGTTGTCGGCGGTGTCGCAGGACCCGTCACGCGCGGTCACCGTCTCGTCGGACCCGAACCCGTCGTAGTCGCTGTCCTCGAAGCACGTGATGGCGTCGTCCCCGTTGCAGTCCTGGTCCTCCCCGTCCGCCAGGATCTCCACGGCGCCGGGGTGGATGGCGGGGTCGCCGTCGTCGCAGTCCGTCCGGAACGAGGACTCCTGGGGGTCGTCGCAGTCCGCGTCGTTCGCCGGGAGCACGATGGACGTGCCGTACCCGTCGCCGTCGAGATCCTGGTAGCAGCCCGTGGGGTCGATGCCGTCGCAGTCCTGGTCGATGCCGTCGGCCGGGATCTCGGCCGCGCCGGGGCTGACCCCCGCGTTCGTGTCGTCGCAGTCGTCCGACGTCTCGGACTCGCCGGGGCTCTCGCAGTCGCCGTCCGCCGCCACGAGGGTCGCCGTGGACCCGTAGCCGTCGCCGTCACCGTCGACGAAGCACGTGACCGCGTCGGTGCCGTCGCAGTCCTGGTCGATGGCGTCGTCGGGGATCTCGGTGGCGCCGGGGTGGATGGACGCATCGGTGTCGTCGCAGTCGCCCTCGAGCTCGTGCAGGCCGTCGCCGTCGTCGTCGGAGAGCGCCGTGCCCTCGTCGACGATGCCGTCACAGTCGTTGTCCTGACCGTCGGGCAGCTCGATCGCGGCGGGATTCGAGTGCGGGGCGGAGTCGTCGCAGTCGCCGTCGCAGACGTCGAAGCCGTCCCCGTCGGCGTCCTGACAGATCGACAGCTCGATGTGCACGCCGCAGCTCCCCACCGCTCCGCGGGGATCCTCGACCTTCACGGTGAGATCGTGGGGCCCGGAGGCGAGCAGGAGGTCGAAGCTCGTGGAGCCCGGCCCCGGGAGGGGCACGGTCTCGAGCAGGCCGTCGACGCTGGACGTGAGCGAGAGGGCCAGCGGGTCGCCGTCGGCGTCTTCCGCGCGCACCGTGACCCCGACCTGCTCGCCGTCCGCGAACACCGTGTTCGGCGTGGGGCTGGTGATCGAGCACGTGGGCGTGGTGTTCGGTGCGGGTGTGAGCGTGATCGTGTCGGACCCGCTGCGGCCGCTCGCGTCGGTGACCGTGATCGTCAGGATCTGGGTGGCGTCGGAGAGGGGCACCTCGACGCCCAGCTCGCCCCCGTCGCACGGGCCGAACCCGTCGGTCGCGAGCACCCCGTCGACGTCGGAGGCCAGCTCGACCGCGAGCACGCTCACGTCGCCCGAGAAGTCCACCGCCGCGCACACGGACACGGGTCCGGGCACGAACAGGCCGCCCTCGACGGGGCTCACGAACTCCACACCGGGCGGGAGCACGGTCACCCCGACCTCTTGACACCCCAGAAGCGCCAGCCAGATCGCAACCATGGGACCTCCGGCGCCCGCATACCCGCTCGGCGCCCCGTCGTCATGCCAGTGGGATGTCATCTCGTATCTCGGTCACCCGGGTGTCTCCGGGGTACGCCTTGACGGCGGAACACCCGCGGATCCATCCTCGTCGGAGCCGAGAAGCCGATGACCGGTACGTCACCCGAAGCCATCGCCCGCGCCCGCCGCGAGCTCGCCGAGCTCGAGGCGGAGCTGGCACGCCAGACCGACGCGCTCGAGCGCATGCGGCGCGGGCTGCCCTGGTTCGCCGTGGAAGGTGTGCCCCGCTTCCTCGGGGTCACCGGCGAGCTCACGCTGGCCGAGGTGTTCGAGGGGCGCCGGCAGCTCCTCGTCTGCCACCTGGACAGTGGCTCGTCCTGCGAGGGATGCCGGGTCTGGTGTGAGCGCATGGCGCGGCCCGAGGGCGGCGGCGAGCCGGACGCGCGGGTCGTCGCCGTCACCGCCCGTCCGCTCGAGGAGGCGCTCGTGTGGGCGCGCGAGCACGGGTGGGATCACGGCGTGCTCCAGAGCCTGGACCCCTCCTTCGACCAGCGGTTCGGCGACCCCCGAAGCTCCCGCGTGCGCACCTCGCGCGGTCGCACCGGGGAGGGAGCCTCGCGGGTCGTGAGCAGCTTCGTCCTGCACGAGGGTCAGGCCTACCACATGTACTCCTCGCTCACGGTGCCCGCATGACCCTCCTCCTCACCCTCGCCTGCGGGAGCCCGGCGCCCGCAGGTGCCCACGACACCGCGCTCGCCGCCATCCGCGCCGATGCGCCTCCCTGCACCGACGAGCGCACCGACGTCCGGGTCTGGCGCAAGCCGGACCTGTCCGTGCACCGCTACTTCGTCGAGGGGAGCCCGGAGGTGTGCTCGCACCCGACGGCCACCTGGTACGACGCGGACGGGAAGCGGCTGGACTACGTGGCCTTCGAGCCCCTCACCTCGGAGAACGCCGCATACTACGAGGACCTGCACGCCCGGCACGCCACGGGCGCCACCGCCATGGAGTCCGTCCCGCTCTTCCCCTCCCACTGACCGGAACCCGGGTTATCCGGCCCCGGAGGACGGGAGAGCATCCATGCGACTGGGCGTGCTGAAGGAAAAGGGGGACGAGACCCGGGTGAGCGTCGTGCCGGGGAGCCTCAAGCGGCTCCTGAAGGCCGGCTACACGGTGCAGGTCGAGAAGGGCGCCGGCGTGGCGTCCCACTACCGCGACGCCGACTACGCCGAGGCCGGTGCGGAGCTCGTCGACCGCGAGACGGCGCTGGGAGCCGACGTCATCGCGTGCATCCGCCGCATCGACCCCGCCACGGTCGCGTCCGGCAAGGTCCTCTGCTGCGTGGCGGACCCCTTCCGCGCCCCGGAGTTCGTGAAGGAATGCGCGGACCGGGGCATCGTGCTCGTCAGCATGGACATGATCCCGCGCCGGCTCTCCAAGGCCCAGGCGATGGACGTGAACTCCTCCCAGGACAACCTGGCCGGCTGGAAGGCCGTGGTGCTGGGTGCCGCGAGCCTCTCCAAGGCGGTCCCGATGATGACGACCTCCGCAGGCACGGTGAAGCCGGCGCGGTTCGTGGTCATGGGGTCCGGTGTGGCGGGCCTCCAGGCCATCGCCACCGCCAAGCGCATCGGCGCCGTGGTGTACGCCAGCGACGTCCGCCTCGCGGCGAAGGAGCAGATCGAGTCCGTCGGCGGCCGGTTCATCCACGTGGACGGCATGGAGGACTTCGAGGACGCCTCGGGGTACGCGAAGCCCCTGACGCCCGAGTTCGTGCAGAAGGTGAACGACGTGGTGTGCGGCGTGGCCGAGGACGCCGACGTCATCATCACCACCGCCCGGATCTTCGGGCGACCCGCGCCCATCACGGTGCCGGCGAGCGCGGTCGCCCGCTTCAAGCCCGGGGCGGTCGTGGTGGACATGAACGCCGACGTCGGCGGCAACTGCGAGCTCACCGTGGCCGGCGAGATCGTCACCACCGAGAACGGCGTCACCATCGTCGGCACGCCGAACCTGCCGGGCACCGTGGCCACCACGGCGAGCATGCTGTTCAGCAACAACGTCACCAACTTCGTCGTGACGCTCGTGAAGGACGGCGCTGTGGTCGTCGACCTGAAGGACCCCATCCTCACTGGTCCCCCCGAGGGCGACGCCTTCCACGTCCCCGGCATGGGCGGCATGCTGCTCACGCACGACGGCAAGATCCATCCCAACCAGACCCGCCTCGCAGGGGTGCTCGCATGACCCTCACCCTCTCAGCCCTGGTCGCGAGCATCACGCTCTTCGTGATCGCGATCTTCCTGGGCTTCGAGCTCATCACGAAGGTTCCGCCCACCCTGCACACGCCGCTCATGAGCGGGGCGAACGCCATCTCCGGCATCAGCATCGTGGGCGCGCTGATGCTCGCGAACGTGCAGTTCCAGGGCACCGAGACCTCTACGGCCGGCTGGTACGCCTTCGTGGCCCTGATCCTCGCGACCATCAACGTCGTCGGGGGCTTCGCGGTCACCAACCGCATGCTGGAGATGATCGCCGGAAAGCGCAAGGGCGGAGGTGAGAAGTGAGCCCCGCAATCTTCGACATCGGCTACCTGGTCTCGGCCAGCCTGTTCATCTTCGGCCTCAAGCGGCTCGGCCACCCGCGCACCGCCCCGCAGGGCAACCAGCTCGGCGCGGCCGGCATGCTGGTCGCCGTGATCACCACGGTGCTGCTCATCGCGCTGGGCGGCGAGGGCTTGCACGGGATTCCGTGGCTCATGACGGGGGGCGTGGTCATCGGCTCCGGCATCGGGCTGCTGATCGCCACCCGCGTGCAGATGACCCAGATGCCCGAGATGGTCGCGCTCCTCAACGGCCTCGGCGGTGCGGCGAGCGCGCTCGTCGCCCTCGCGGAGGTCACCGGTCGCGTCCAGGAAAACCACATGCCCACCAGCGCGGTGGAGCTCTCCACCGTCTGGATTGCCATCGGTCTGTCGGCCCTCGTGGGCTGGTCCACGCTCACGGGCAGCCTCGTCGCCATGGCCAAGCTGGCCGGGGGCATCTCCATCTTCGGTCGCTGGATCGACACGCCGTCGTGGGGCCCGCCGTGGCTCAACCAGGCCAAGGCCGGGCTCACCGGCGCCGTGCTGTTCCTCATCCTGCTGACGATGATCTTCCCGACGAACATGTTCCTCGTCTGGATGATCGTGATCCTGTCCTGCGTGCTCGGGGTCATCCTGGTGCTCCCGATCGGTGGCGCGGACATGCCGGTGGTGGTCAGCCTGCTCAACTCGATGTCGGGGCTCGCGGCCGCCTTCACCGGGTTCATCCTGAACAACAGCGTACTCATCGTGGCCGGCAGCCTCGTCGGCGCCAGCGGGCTCATCCTGACCATCATCATGTGCAAGGCCATGAACCGCGACCTCTACGACGTGCTCTTCAAGTCGTTCGGCGGCGGCGGCGGGAAGCAGAAGCTCACGCGCACCAAGGTCGGCAGCGACCCCGACGAGGTCGCCATGATCCTCGAGGGCGCCCAGAACGTCATCGTGGTGCCGGGCTACGGCATGGCCGTCAGCCAGTGCCAGCACGCCGTGCGCGAGTTCGCCGAGATCCTGCGCGAGAAGTACGGCACGGAGGTCTCCTACGCCATCCACCCCGTCGCCGGGCGCATGCCGGGGCACATGAACGTCCTACTCGCCGAGGCCAGCGTGCCCTACGAGCAGCAGATCGAGATGGACGAGATCAACTCCCAGTTCGCGACCTGTGACGCCGTGCTCGTCATCGGGGCCAACGACACCACCAACCCCGTCGCGCGCAGCGGCGAGGGGCCGCTGGCCGGCATGCCGATCCTCGACGTGGAGGCCGCACCGGCCATCATCATCGTGAAGCGCAGCCTGTCCGTCGGGTACGCCGGCGTCGACAACGACCTGTTCTACCTCGACAAGACGATGATGCTCTTCGGCGACGGCAAGGACCAGATGAGCGCCTTGAACCAGGCCCTCAAGGAGGCGTGACGAGCACGCGGGACGCCGCCTTGCGGAGCCGGTTCCGCAGGGCGCGCCCGAGCCCGTCGGCGGGGACCCCACCCACGACGATGCGCGTGGCACCGAGCGCGTCGAGCTCACGAAGCACCGCGTACAGCGCCCTCGCGAGGCTCGCGACGTCCGGGAAGGCCCGCTCCTGTGGGCTCCTCGCCTCCCCGACGAACACGCCGTAGACGTCCGGGCCGTCGAGCAGCTCGCGCACCCGCGCCGGCGGACCCTCCACCAGCCATACGTCCGCGGCCGGGCTGTAGTGGCGGTACTTCATGCCCGGTGCGCGCGCGTCGGTGACCTCCGAGGGCCGATCGACGCTCGGGTGCACGTCCACCGCGCCCACGACGGCCTCCAGGGCCTCGACGTCCAGCGCGCCGGGCCGCAGGACCAGCGGGCGCGCGCCCGTCACGTCGACCACCGTGCTCTCGAGACCGTGCAGGCAGGGCCCTCCGTCCACCACGGCCGCGATGCGCCCCGACAGGTCGTCGAGCACGTGCTGGGCGGTCGTCGGGCTCGGCGTGCCGCTGCGGTTCGCCGACGGCGCAGCGAGGGGACCCGCCCCCCGGATGAGCTCCAGGGCCACCGGGTGGTCCGGGCAGCGCACGGCGACCGTCGACCGACCCGCGCTCACGGCGTCCGGGAACCCGGGGTCCCGCGCGGCCACGATCGTCAGCGGGCCCGGCCAGAAGGCCTCCGCGAGATCTCGCGCCACAGCGGGCCAGCCCGCGACCACACCCTCCACACCGTCCGCCACGTGCACGATGAGCGGGTTGTCCTGCGGGCGGCCCTTGGCCACGAAGATCCCGGCCACGGCGACAGGATCGGCGGCCCGCGCGCCCAGGCCGTACACGGTCTCCGTCGGGAAGGCCACCAGCCGGCCCGCCCGCAGGAGGTCCACCGCGCGTCCGAGGTCCGTGAGCAGCTCCGTCATGCCCGCTCGGTATCCCTGTGCGAGGATGGCGACCCGGAGGGAGCCATGGCCGAAGAGGTACACGACGTCGTGCTGGTGGGCGCCGGCATCATGAGCGCCACGCTCGGCACCCTGCTCCGCGAGCTCGACCCCGGGCTCTCCGTCCGGATCTTCGAGCGCATGGACACCGCGGCCACGGAGTCCTCGGACGCCTGGAACAACGCGGGCACCGGCCACTCGGCCTTCTGCGAGCTCAACTACACGCCCGAGGGACCGGACGGAAGCGTGGACGTCACGAAGGCCGTGCGCATCGCCGAGCAGTTCGAGCTCTCCAAGCAGCTCTGGGCCGCGCTGGTCGCGTCTGGCGCACTCCCCGCCCCCGAGCGCTTCATCCGCACCGTGCCGCACTTGGCCTTCGTGTGGGGCGAGGACGCCGTGGCCTTCCTGCACGCCCGCTTCCGGGCCATGCAGGGCTCTCCCCTGTTCGCGGGCATGGAGATCAGCACGGATCCGGAGCAGCTCGCGGAATGGGCGCCGCTCATCATGGAGGGCCGCGATCCGTCTGTGCCGGTCGCAGCGACGCGCATGGCCATCGGGAACGACGTGGACTTCGGGACCATCGCGCGCAGCCTCATCGGACGTCTCGACACCCTGCCCGGCGTGGTCGTGCACTACGGACACGAGGTGCGCGACCTGCGCCGCGAAGACGGGGTCTGGCGGGTCACCGTGCACGACCTCGACAGCCGCACCGACCGCGTCGTGCGCACGCGCTTCCTGTTCCTCGGCGCCGGGGGCGGCACGCTGGAGCTGCTCGAGGCCTCCGGGATCCCCGAGGGTGCGGGGTTCGGCGGCTTCCCCGTGAGCGGGCAGTTCCTGCGCTGCACGAACCCCGATGTCATCGCGCGGCACGAGGCCAAGGTCTACGGGAAGGCCGCCGTGGGCGCGCCGCCCATGTCGGTGCCCCACCTCGACACCCGCTGGATCGAGGGCCAGCGGAACCTCCTCTTCGGGCCGTACGCGGGCTTCAGCACCAAGTTCCTCAAGCAGGGCTCGTACCTCGACCTCCTGAAGTCCATCGGCATCGACAACATCGCCCCGCTCGTCGCCGCTGGCGCCCAGAACCTCGACCTCACGCGCTACCTCGTGGGCCAGGTCCTGCTGGACCCCGAGGACCGCCTGGCGATGCTCCGGCAGTACCTCCCCGGGGCCCGGGACGAGGACTGGGAGCTCGAGATCGCAGGCCAGCGCGTGCAGATCATCAAGCGCGACCCCGACCGGGTCGGCCGGCTGCAGTTCGGGACCGAGGTCGTCACCAGCGCGGACGGCTCGATCGCCGCGCTCCTCGGCGCGTCCCCGGGCGCCTCGACCGCCGTGGCCATCATGCTCGACGTCATCACGCGCTGCTTCCCCGAGCGCGTCCAGGCCGGCTGGGACGCCCGACTGCGCGAGCTCCTCCAGTCGTGGGGCCGCTCCCTGCACGACGACCCCGCCCTGTGCGCCCAGGTCCGCGCCCGCAGCATCCGCGCCCTGAACCTCGGCTTCAAGCGACGGGCGGGCGGGATCGTGCCGTTCCACCTGGCCTTCCCGGTGTCCGACCTCGCCGCGACCGAGGCGTTCTACGTCGGCGTGCTCGGCGCGCGCGCCGCCCGCCGCGACACCCGGTGGATCGACTTCGACTTCTGGGGCCACCAGATCTCGGCGCACCTCGGGACGGGCGGCGACCCCAGCCACAACGACGTCGACGGGGAGTCCATCCCCGTGCGCCACTTCGGGGTCGTGCTCGACTGGGACGCCTGGGAGGCCCTGGCGGCGCGGGTCCGCGCGGCGGGCGTGCCCTTCCGCATCGCGCCCACCGTGCGTTTCCCGGGAGAGGTCGGCGAGCAGGGCACCTTCTTCGTGGACGACCCCAGCGGGAACGCGCTCGAGTTCAAGAGCTTCCGGGACCCCGAGCGCCTCTTCGCGACGTGAGCCGCCGCTCGCGGGCGGTGGGGCCCCAGGCCTCCAGGGCCACCGGGGCGAGGCCCGTGAGCCACGCCCGCACGTCGACGGTCTCGAGGATGGGACGCACGCCCCGCAGCGCGTGTCCGAGCGCCTCCCGCCACGTGAGGTCGTCCTTCGCGCCGGGCCGCAGCCGGTCGGACCCGAAGCTCTCCGGGAGCCCCGAATAGCCCGTGCACACCGGGCCGTTCGCGAGTCGGTCGAGGTGGGTCACGGCCAGACCGTCGACCCCACCCACGACGTCGAGGGCGTACCGCAGCAGGACCCCGTCGAGGGCACCCGTCCGGAAGGCACCCTGCCAGCACTCCGGGCCGTTGTGGACCTCGGGGACGTCGAGGGTGCCTTCCGTGGGGAACGGACCGGCGCCGTGCCGGGTCTGGTAAGTGCGAACCACGCCCAGGCGCACGGTCGGCCCGTCCCACAGGGTTCCGAGCGTGCTGCCCGTGCAGTCGCTCCACGTCGTGTGCGGGTGGAAGCCCCAGTGCTCGTCGAGGAGCACGCCCTGGGCGCCCTCGAACACGACCGACCTCGCGGCGTCGAGCTCGGCCCGGAGACCCGCATCGTCCACCAGGCGCACGGCTCGGGCGACCTCGCCCCACACGTCCAGGACACGTCCGACGAGCTCTGGGTCGTCGAAGATCCCGCCCGGATCGAGGCCCTGGGAGAGGAGCTCCACGCGCTTCCGGTCGCGCTGGGACCGGAGGAGCCGCGCCAGGCGCACGGGGTCGCCCAGATCGCCCGCGCGCACGGTGTCGTCCGCCGAGAGCGAGTCCGAGGCGCACTCCCCCACGCCGACACCGCAGGTCCCGTGCGCGGCATCGCCCCTGGCGCGCTCGCGGATCTGGTTGGCGGCCTGCTGGAACGGCGTGATCACCCGGGCCTCCCGGTGGACCGCGAGCATCGCGAGGGGGTCGTGCACACCGACGTCGACGAGGTGATCGGCCTCGAGCAGCAGCCCGAGCGGGTGCAGGAGGAAGTCCGGGCCCAGGAGCGTGCGCGCCCCCGCGAAGGTCCCGGCGCCGAGCTGGCTGAACGTGTGGTGCCGTCCGTCGGGCGTGACGACGTTGTGGCCGGCCTGGGCACCGCCGTTGAAGCGCACGACGACGTCCGCACCCACCTCACGGCAGAGGAAGTCCGTGGTGGCGCCCTTCCCGGCGTCACCGAACCCGAGGTCGATCACGGCCCACGCACCTCTAGAGCCGCTCGAGCCCACTCGGAGGGTCCCCCTTCGGCAGGTCCAGCGGCTTGACGATGGGGCGAGGGGCCCCGTCGCGCCCGATGCTCGCGGCGAACGGCACCAGCGCCGTGGCCACCCGTGCGGCCGCCTTCCGCCCGAGCCCCTGGGCCTCGAGGCGCCCCACGTAGGCGCCCAGGCTGCCGACCGAGCCCTGCAGGAGCGCGACCAGCCCGGACGCGATGTGGGCGGCGTCGTCGGTGTGGCGCATGCGGAGGACCCGGTCGCCGAACAGGTCGCGCCAGGCGCGCTCCACCTTGGGGGACGCGGCGTCCGCGAGCAGCACGAACGGCTCGAACGACCGCTGGAGCTCCTCGATGAGCGCGCGGATCGGGACGTCCGCAGGCAGGTCGTCACCGAGGATGCGCTTCACCTCCACCCGCGAGACGGCCGGGTTGGGCGCGACGTCCGCGGTGAGGAACAGGAAGCCCCGCTGGCCGCGCAGCTGCACGCTGTCGAGCGTGACATGGCGGGCCGCGTAGTACATCGCGAGCTCGTAGGCCTCGTGCTGGCCGGCCCCTCCGCCCTCCATCCAGATCCGCGTGAGCCAGGCGTCGATGAGGGACGCCGTGCTCTCGAACTGCCCGACCTGGAGCGGAGCGCGGTCCATGGCGTGCCCGACGGCCATGAAGCACACCTGCGGGTGCTCGACGCGCGCGTCGAGGAGGGTCTCCATGAACGTCGGGAGGGTCGTCGTGGCGAGGTCGTGGGCCACCCGAGCCATCGAGCCCGTGACGTCGAGCACGAACACCACCCCGAGGGACGCGGGATGGTCGGGGCTGTCGCGGGACTCCCGGCTCGTCTGGAAGGGGCTCATCAGCGGGCTGGCCCCGGAGCCCACGAACGGCCGCTCGCCGCCCGCGCTCCGACGCCGGGTGATCGCGACGTGCGCGGCGTGGCTGTACTCCCCGTAGCCCATGGTGCCTCCCGTCCAAGCCTACACCGCCGTGGACTATGCTCGCGCAGGAGGCCGCATGCTCACCCTGCTCGCCGTCGCGTGTACCGGAGATCCCGCACCGCCCGCGCCCACCGAGGCGGACGCGGACACCGACGCGGACGCCGACAGCGACACGGACACCGATGCCGACACGGACGTCGAGCCGAACATCCCGGTCACCTACGGCACGCCGATCACCGACGGCTGCATGGCCGGCGTCACCCCCACCACGCCGGTCGCGCCGCTCGTCGCGCCCACCCTGAGCCAGGAGGGCGAGCTCGGCTTCACCGCCACCCTCGTGTGCGTCGGGAGCTCGTGGGTCGCGCGCTTCGAGGAGTCGCGCTTCTCGGACCCGCCCACGAGCGTCGTCGCCGATGCATGGGACCTCTCGAACGGCACCTGGATGGGCGAGTGGAGCCCGGGGGTGGTGGTGGGACCCGGGGAGGTCGCCAACACCCAGGTCTGGGAGATCGCCCCGCCACCCGGTGAGCCCGGCGGCTGCGACCTGCTCGACCGGACGGTGTTCACGGGCGTCGGCCTCGACAACGGCACCCCCTCCGCCCCCACCGGCACGGAAGACCGGTTCGAGACGCTCGTCGTCCCGGCCGCCGGGCTCTACACGGACGGCGATGGCAACCAGTCGGCCTACGGACAGGTCGAGTCCCAGGCCGACGAGGTGTGGGCGTGGGCGCTCTACCCCGAGCACGACCAGGCGTTCGGTCCCTTCCAGCTCGGGGGGTTCGGGTCCACCTGGGACATCGCCTTCCCCCTCACCGCCAACAACCTCGTCTACCAGGGGATGGCGTACGGCTTCGTGGCCTGCGAGGGCGGCCAGATCACCGGGGTCCACGCACGCTGATCCTCAGCGACGCCAGCCCGGCATGGTCAGAGGGTGGTACGCCGCCGGACCGAAGGTCGCACGGCTGATCTCCACGAGCAGGTCGCGCAGGGCCCAGGCGTCGTCCACACGACCCTCGGCGCCCCGGTCCAGGAGGCCCTGGAGGGCGGGCTGCACGACGGCGTTCTCGAGGTGCCAGCCCGCGATGGTGCTCGCACACCGGCAGGCCATCGCGATGTCGAGGGCGGGGGTGGCCTCGGTGGCCCCGCCGTACAGGGACGACCACGTCCGGCTGCGTGCGAGCAACCGCTCGGAACGCCCGTCGCGCCAGGGCCGCGCGAGGCTCCAGCCCACGAGCATCGCGCCGTGGTCGTACGGGTGGACGAGCACGTGGTCGGGCGTGACTGCGCCGTGCACGAAGCCCGAGCGGTGCACGAACCCGAGCAGCTCGAGCAGACGCTTCAGGATCCAGACCACGACCTCGCCCGGCACGCCCCCCCGGTACACCTCGCCGACCTCCCGCAGCGTGTGCACGAAGCCGCTCTTCCACCCGAACACGCTCGCCGGTCGCGGAGCATCCGTGTCGATCAACCCGTGGGCCACGGGCGACGAGAGCCGCGTGAGGAAGTGCTCCGCGCCCTCCACCGAGCTGGACTGGAGCTCGCGCACCACTCGCCAGCCGTTGCGGAACAGGTCGGCGTCCGCGCGGGCCTGGAGGACCTTGAGCACCACGAGCTCCCCGAGCCGTACGACCCAACGGGCCCGATAGACCAGGCTGGACTCGCCCTGCCCGAGGCGGCTCTCCACGACGTACGTTCGCCCCCCGAGCGAGACACGCGGACGCCCATCCGCGGGGACGATGGGCCGCACCGCGTCTCCCGGACGACCGGGGAGGTTGTGGGCCCCACAGTACCGGCAGACGACCACGAGGTCGTCCCACGGCGCGTCGAGCGGCGCGCCACAGGAGTCACACAGCACGACCCTCATGCGAGGGCCGCCAGCACGTCGTCGATCTCGGTCGAGGCCACCTGCGCCCCGACCAGCACGTCGCGCGCGGCCTCGAGGTCGAGCCTCGCCTGCCGCACGCCCATGATCGCCCCCATCAGCTCGCAGATGGCCTGGTGGCGGGTGCACACGATCGCCTGCTCGCCGAGCAGCCGCCGCCAGCTCGTGACGGAGTGCGGGTACACGCGCGCACCGGAGGGGACCACGATGTGCCAGCAGTCCCAGCGCTCCCGAGCTGCTGCGAGGACCTCGGCGTCGCTGCAGGCCTCGGTGGGCGACCCGCCGAAGACGCGCGAGAGGTGGCTCGGCCGCAGCTCCTTGTTGGGGGCGTCGCCGATCGTGAACAGGAAGCCCCGCTCGCCGCGCTTCTCCCACGCGTCGGTGGCGGTGCGGTGGGCCGCGAACCAGTGCACGAGCGTGGTGGACTCCGGTACGTCGCCCCCACGGCCCTCCAGCCAGATCCGGGTGAGCCACATGTCCATCTCGAGCCCGCTCTCGAACTGCCCGACCTGGAGTGGCCCCCGGTCGCTCACGGCGTCTCCGTGGGCCGCGAACAGCACCTGCGGATCGCGCACCCACCCCTGCTCCACGAGCAGCGTCATGAGCCGCCCGAGCTGCACCTTCGCGAAGTCCGTCGGGATGTGCCCCATGGACGCGGTGACGTCGAAGCCCACGATGATCGGGACCGAGCGCGGGTGGTGCTCGCTGTCGCGGGCCTCGCGCACGACGAGGTGACGCGGGTCCATCAGGGGGTCCACGGTGCCGGTCTCCCGGAAGATCTCGCCTGCGGGACGCGACGTGCGCGCGCGTCGGACGTCCCCGTACGCCGCGCTGCTCCAGCTCGAATAGCCCAAGGTGCCTCCCGCCCGAAGGATAGTCGATACCGTCGGTGTACACTCCCGACCCGTCAGGAGGGCCCATGGGACACGGTCGCTACAGCCAGGACATCGCGCACTCCAACCGTCGCCAGAAGCCCGCCTGGGAGCCGCGCGACGGTGTGCACCCGAGCCTCGACCCGAAGGCCGGGCCCCGCGAGGTCAACAACGACACCCCCATCGTGATCGCGATGGACGTCACGCGCTCGCGAGGCGACGACACGCGCCGGCTCTACGACCAGCTCCCCAAGCTCATGGAGCGCCTCGAGGCCGGCAACGTGGTGGACGGTCCCGGCATCAGCTTCGCGGCCATCGGCGACGCCGACTCCGACAAGGCGCCCCTGCAGGTCGGGCAGTTCGAGGCCGACAACCGCCTCGACGCGGTCATCACCAGCATGTGGATCGAGGAGGGCGGCGGAGGCACCGGGCAGGAGTCCTACGAGCTCGCCGCCTGGTACTACGCCCACACCAACTGCGTGCAGCTCGCAGCAGGCTCGGGCCGCAAGGGCTTCTTCGTCTTCGTGGGCGACGAGGGCTTCTACCCCGTCGTCGCGGGCGCCCACCGGGCCTCGGTGCTCGGGCAGCCCGCCGAGGACGTGCCGAGCAGCGAGGCGTTCGCGAAGCTCCAGGAGAAGTTCCACACGTTCCTCGTCTACCCGGCCAAGTCCATGGAGGACCGCCGGGCCGACATCGACGCCGAGATCCGCAAGCGCGTGCTCGACGCCGGGGGCCAGTACGACGACGTGGACGTCCGCATCACGCTCGTCTGGGACAACCGGAACGACCTCGACCTGCACGTCACCACGCCAGCGGGCGAGCAGATCTACTACGGCAACCGGAACAGCCGATGCGGCGGGAGCCTCGACGTGGATCGCAACGTCCAGGGCGAGACCACCACCCCGGTCGAGAACGTCCGCTGGAAGAAGGGCACGGCCCCGGTCGGTGAGTACAAGGTGATGGTCCGGAACTTCAACTTCCACGAGCCGGATCGCGCGCCCACGCCGTTCCGGGTGGAGGTCGAGGTCGACGGCGACCTGCTCTACCACGAGGGCGTGATCTCCCCGAACGGCGAGCTGAAGGTCGCGAGCGACATCCAGGTCTGCAGCTTCTCCTTCGACCCCGCACCGGCCGGCGATGCGGCGACCTACGACGCCTACTCGGACGCGACGGTGCTCGGCCAGTGGGCCACCGTGCTCCCCGAGGGCCACATCCTGAAGCTCCGGGACGCGCACAACATCACGAACGTCCTGCGCGGTGTGCTCGCCATCGCCAACGGCCGCGCGGACGCCGCCGCCTTCCGGGCCCGCCTGGCCGCCGAGGACGTCGCCACAGACGCGATCGAGGACGTCATGTCCGCCCTCTCTGGCGTCCGTCCGCTCTGACGGGCTGCAACGATGTGCGTCCTTGCCGATGAGGACGTCTCGGATATCCTCCAAGGCCACTGGGAGACGCACATGGCCCACAACCCTCTCGCCAAGAACGACCAACCCAACCTGCCCTACGTCTTCGGGCTCCTCGGGGGCAGCCTGATCTTCGGGTCGGGGGTCGTCATGCTCTGGTACAGCTTCGGGATCCCCGAGGGGCTGATGTTCCAGAACCTCTCCGTGCTCGGCGCGTCCGGCCTCGACAACATCGGCCGGCTCCCCGCCTCCAACTACAGCATCGGCCTCGTGCTGCTCGGCGCGCTCACCATGATCGTGCTCAACAGCCGCGCCTGGCGCTACACCGGCGGCTACTGACCCTCCCGGGCGGGCGGGCATGCTCACCCGCCGGGGGTTCGTCGGAGCGCTCGCGAGCGCCCTCGCAGCCGGAGGGTGCCGTGAGACGTGCGCCGACGCCGACCTGAACGCCGATCCGGACGGTCTGCTCGACCTCGCCGACGGCCTCGCGTACGTCGTCGTCGACATGGCGGGCGACCCCATGTCCGACGGGCATCCCGTTCCGGAGCGCCCCGACGGCATGGGTTGCTTCGACACCGCGGAGGGCTGGGTCCTCGTGCGCAACCACGAGCTCCCGCCGCCGACGACCGCCCCGGACGCGTCCCCGCTGGCCTTCGACCCCGCGGACATCGGCGGGGTCAGCCGGGTGGTGCTCGATCCGGCGACCCTCACAGTGCGCAGCAGCAACCTCGTGCTCACGGGCGTCCGGATGCCCTGCGGTGGGGGTCAGACCCCGCACGGTTGGCTCGCGTGCGAGGAGACCCGCGACCCCGGCCACGGCTGGGTGTTCCTCTGCGATCCCGCAGCCGACGGCCTCCGCGAGCCCGTGCGGATCGGGGCCTACGGACGCATGCGCCACGAAGCAGCGGTCCTGGACGCATCGTCCGGGCGCGCGTGGCTGACGGAGGACGAGCCGGACGGCTGCCTGTACCGCTACGTCCCCGACGACCCCACGGAACCCTTCGGTCCTGGACGGCTCCAGGCCCTCGCCGTGGACGGCCTCACGGACACCACGCCTCTCGCCACCGGCACCGTCCTGGACGTCTCGTGGGTCGACCTCCCGCCCACCGACGGCACCCTGCGGAGCGAGGCCGCAGGGCTCGGTGCGGCCCGGTTCGCACGCGGGGAGGGCGCCTGGCTGCGCGATGGGCGCCTGGTGTTCACGGCGACCTCCGGCGGGCCCGCTCTGGCCGGGCAGATCTTCGCCCTCGACGTCGAATCGGACGTCCTGACGGTGCTCTACGCGAGCGCGGACCTCGACGACCTCCTGCGCCCGGACAACCTGACGATCCTGGCGGACGGACGGGTCGTGGTGTGCGAGGACCACGGGTGCCCGTGCCGCCTGCACGTGCTCGGGTCGGACGGCTCGCTCACGCCCATCGCGCGCTCCGTGCTGGAGGGCGACGAGCTGGCTGGCGTCTGCCCCTCCCCGGACGGCCGTGTGCTGTTCGTGAACCTCTACAGGACCGGCGTGACGCTCGCGATCACGGGCCTCTGAGGGTCAGAAGGTCCCGGCCACGCGCATCCCGCCCGGGACGCCGCTCACCGCCACCGAGCGGTGCCCAGGACGCCCGGGAGCACGATGACCGCGGGCACCGCCGCCATGGCCAGGCCTCCAGCGACCAGGCCCATCGCGGTGGGCTTCCCGACGGCGCGGGCGGCGCGCACGCTGCCGATGGCCGACAGCGTGCCACCGACGATGAGGGCGGGGGCACCCGCGAGCACGCCCATGGACGCGGCGCCGTCGGACCGGCCGCCTGCGTTGGCGAGGGCTACCGAGGTCACCACCGCGGCCCCACCGACCAGCCCGAAGACATTGCCGATCCGGTGCACGTGCTTGCCGCTGGTGTACCAGCTCTCGTGCATCGGACGGAACACCGTGGCCTCGTTGTGGACGGGACCTTCCTGGGCGAGCGCCAGGCCGAGCATGAAGAGCATCACCACCTCCCACGCCATCGTACACCCGGGGCCGCATCGGGATACGGCGCCCCATGCCTCACGACCCGCGCAAGCCCGACCTGCCCGAGCTCCCCGAGGAACCGGACGACGCGCTCGTCCCCCTCGACCCCGGAGCGCCGGAGCCCGCCGGTGAGCTGCACTTCATCGAGGAGGCGCTGCACCCCGAGGAGGACATGGACCTCCTGGGCCACGAGCCCGACGGCACACCGCTCGACACCCTCGATCTCGGCAGCCTGCTCGACCCGCTGGACGGACTGGAGCTCGAGGACTTCGCGACCCAGGAGGAGCTGCCCGCCCTGCCGTGGTCCCTCGACGTCCTCCTCCTCGAGCCCGGCCACAGCGTGCCGGCCCAGCTAGAGCCCACCCTCGCCCGCACGGTGCTCGAGCGGCCCGGCGGCGGCGAGCCCTTCGAGGTGACGCTCCGCATCCGGATGCTCGACCTGCGCCTCGTCCTGCCGGTGGCCGACGCGCCAGCCGAGCGTCTCCGGGTGGGCCGGGACGTGCTCGCCGGACGGATCCTCGTGCGCGTGGACGGATGACGACCGTCACCCGGTTCGTCCGCCGCTACATGCTGCCCTACGCGAAGTGGTACGCCGCGGGCACGCTCTGCCTGTGGCTCACGAACTGGATCGCGGTCACCATCCCGCTCTACGTGGCCGAGGGCATCGACGCCCTCGCGAAGGGCCCGGCAGGACGGGACACAGCGCTGTCCTCGGCGCTCGTGGTTGCCGTGCTGGGCGTGATCGTCATCGGCATCCGCACGGCATCCCGCTTGCTGTTCTTCACGCCCGGCCGGCTCGTCGAGGCCGAGGTGAAGCACGACGTGTTCGCGAGGATCCTCGCCCACCAGCCGTCCACCCTCGACCGCTTCGCGACGGGCGACCTCATCAGCCGCGTCAGCAACGACGCCGGCATGGTGCGCATGCTCGCGGGCTTCGCGTCGCTGGGCGTGGTGAACACCGTCGCCGCCCTCACGCTCACGGGCTCCCAGATGGTGCGCATCTCGCCCACCCTGGCCGCCCTCGCGGCCCTCCCGCTGCTGGGGAGCTTCCTGGTCATCCAGGTCTTCATGACCCAGCTCCACCGCATCACCCGCGCGATGCAGGACCTCTCGGGCGAGCTCTCGGAGGCCGCCCTCTCGAGCTACCAGGGTGTCGCGACCATCCAGGCCTTCGGTGCCGGACCTGCGTTCGAGGCACGCTTCGAGGAGAAGAACCAGGCCTTCCTGAAGGTGGTGCTCCAGCGGGCCAACGTGCGCACGGTGTTCGGTCCGATCCTCTCGCTCGGGGCGGCGGTCAACGTCTTCCTGCTGCTGCGCTACGGCGGGCCCCAGGCCATCACGGGCGAGCTGTCCGTGGGCGACCTCGTCGCGTTCATGACGCTCGTGGCGTACCTCACGGGCCCCATGCGCGGCATGAGCTTCATCTTCGCCCTCGTGAAGCAGTCGCAGGCCTCGCTCGAGCGCCTCGAGGAGGTGCTCGACGTCCCACTAGACCGCCCGGACCTGCCGGACCCGGCGCCGCCCCCGGGCGAGGCTCCTGCCATCGAGGTCCATGGGCTCACGTTCACGTACCCGGGCGAGACCTCCCCCACCCTCCGCGACATCTCGTTCTCGCTGCCGGCGGGCGGGACCCTCGGCGTGGTCGGGCCGACGGGCAGCGGCAAGACCACGCTGCTGCGCGTGCTCGCCAGGCTCTACGATCCCCCGGCCGACGCCATCCGGATCGACGGGACGTGCGTGCGGTGCATCGATCTCGACGGCTGGCGCGAAGCCATGACCCTCGTGCCCCAGAAGAGCTACCTGTTCTCCGAGTCGCTGGCGGACAACATCCTCCTCGGAGGCCCGCGCGGTGGCCTCGACGCGCTCGTGGCCCTCGCGGCCCTCGACGTGGACGTCGCGGCTCTGCCGGAGGGCGTGGAGACCCAGGTGGGCGAGGCCGGCGTCACGCTCTCCGGCGGGCAGCGCCAGCGCACGGCCCTCGCCCGCGGGCTCGCCCGACCCGGACGGGTGCTCATGCTCGACGACGTGCTCTCGGCCGTCGACCACAAGACCGAACAGCAGCTCGTGGACGTCCTGCGCAGCCGGTCACCACGGCCCACCACGGTGCTCGTCGCCCATCGCCTGAGCGCGCTCCAGCACGCCGACCTCATCCTCGTGCTGGACGGCGGACGGGTCGTCGACAGCGGCACGCACGCCGAGCTGCTCGCGCGGGACGGCATCTACCGCGACACCTGGCTCCACCAGACGGAGTCCGAGGGAGGCGGCCATGGCTGAGTCCTCCCCCTCCGTCGGCTCGCTGCTCTGGCGCCTGGGTCCCTACGTCCGGGCCGACGCGCCGTACTACCTCGTCGCCCTGCTCGCGGCCCCGGCCAGCACGGCCCTCGTCGTCGCCCAGCCCTGGCTGCTCAAGCGCGCCATCGACGAGCACATCCTCACCGGTGACGTCCCCGGGCTCGTCTGGATCGCGTGGCTCTACCTCGGGGCCGTGCTGGTCGGGTTCGCCGCCGAGGCGCTCTACATGCTGGCGCTCTCCTACGGCGCCATGCGGACCATCGTGGCCGTCCGCCGCGACGTCTATGCCCACACGCTCCGTCTCGAGCGCGCCTACTTCGACAAGCAGCCCACCGGGAAGCTCCTCACGCGCGTGACGTCCGACGTGGACGCCCTGGGCGAGACCCTGACGGCGGGTGCCGTCACCATCGTGCTCGACGTGCTGCTCGTGATGGGCGTGCTCGGCGCGATGTTCGCCTTCGACGCCAAGCTGACGGGCATCCTGCTGCTCATCGGTCCCCCGCTGGCCATCGTGGTGAACCTCGTGCGCGCCCGCCTGCGCACGCTGTTCGTCCGGGTGCGCACGGCGCTCTCCGCGCTCAACGCCTATGCGTCCGAGCGGATCACGGGCCTCGACGTGGTGCAGCTCTACCGCGACGAGGCGCGGACCCTGGAGTCCTTCGACGAGAAGCTCGGGGTGTACCGGGACACCACGATCCA
Organism: Alphaproteobacteria bacterium; assembly: GCA_020632885.1. GTDB lineage: Bacteria > Myxococcota_A > UBA796 > UBA796 > JACKEQ01. The sequence goes on from JACKEQ010000003.1 coordinate 509,376, forward strand.
GTCGAACTTCTGGGACGCCCTGTTGTTCGCCATCGTGGACGGGCTGTCGTCCATCTGCATGGCGCTCCTGCTCTGGTACGGGGCCGGGGTGTTCGGCGCGTCGATCGTCAGCGCGGGGCTCCTCGCGGCGTTCATCGAGTACATCAGCCGGCTGTTCGAGCCGATCCGCGAGTTCAGCCAGAAGCTGGCGGTGATCCAACGTGCCGCCGCGGCCCTCGAGAAGATCTTCGGCCTGCTCGACACCCACGCCTTCGTTCCGTTCGGCGACCGCGAGCTGCCCGGTGAGCTCGGGTCCATCGAGGTGACCGACCTCGCCTTCGCCTACGAGGGCGGCCCCGACGTGCTGAAGGGCCTGTCGTTCGCCGTGCGGTCCGGCCAGACCGTGGCCGTCGTGGGCCGCACGGGCTCCGGAAAGTCCACCATCGGCCGGCTGCTCACCCGCGCCTATGCGGGCTACCGCGGCGCCATCCGGCTCGACGGCATCGAGCTCTCCGAGCTCACGGCGGACAGCCTGCGCCGGAGCATCGGGGTCGTGCAGCAGGACGTCCAGCTCTTCAAGGGCACCGTCCGGTTCAACCTCACCCTCGGCGCCCCGATCGACGACGCCACGCTCCTCGACGCCATCCGGCTCTGCCGGGCGGACGCGCTGGTGGAGCGGCTGGGCGGCCTCGACGGGCGGATCGAGCACCAGGGACGCAACGTCAGCGTCGGGGAGGGCCAGCTGCTCTCGTTCGCCCGCACGCTCGCCGCCCACACGCCGATGGTCATCCTCGACGAGGCCACCGCGAACGTCGACTCGCTGACGGAGGCCCGCATCCAGGCCGCCACGGACGTGCTCCTCGAGCGGCGCACCGTGATCGTCATCGCCCACCGCCTCTCCACCGTCATGCGCGCCGACCAGATCCTGGTGATGGACGCGGGCCGCATCGTGGAGCGCGGCACGCACGCGGAGCTCATGGCGTCGAGCGGCGTCTACCATGGGCTCTTCGAATCCCAGTTCGTCGAGCGCCCCGAGGACACCGAATGACCGAGACCCCCGAGAAGAAGGGCTGGTTCGCCGACCTGCGCGACCGCTACGAGGACCTGCTCGCCGAGTACGGCACCATCGCCATCGTCGTGTACTTCACGATCTTCTTCGGGAGCATCCTGATCTTCTACGTCGCCATCGGGATGGGCTTCGAGGTCGGGGGCAACGTGGGCGAGGTCGGCAAGATCGGCGCGGCCTACGCGGCCACCAAGGTCCTGCAGCCCCTCCGCATCGTGCTCACGCTGGTCCTCACACCCGTGGTCGCCAGGGTGAAGCACATGGTCCGCCCGCACAACGAAGGCCCGACCGATTAGACTCTGCACTTCCGAGGGGAGGGAGCACGCGAGATGAAGGACCTGCGCGCTGACGAAGGCCGCCGCGTGGTGGTGCTCTCTGGAGCCGGGTTGTCCAAGGCGTCCGGAATCCCGACCTTCCGCGACGCGGAGGGCCTCTGGGAGGGGCACGAGGTCACCGAGGTGGCCACCCCCGAGGCCTGGGCGCGCGACCCCGCCACCGTCCGCCGCTTCTACGACGAGCGCCGCATCGCCTGCGCCGCGGTGATGCCCAACGACGGTCACTTCGCGCTGTCCCGCCTGCAGCACGCCCTCGGTGTGAAGCGCTGCACCCTGATCACCCAGAACATCGACGGGCTCCTCCAGAAGGCCAGCGCCGAGCACGTCATCGAGATGCACGGGTCCCTGTTCCGGCTGCGCTGCGCCGACCACCGCGAGCACCCGCTGGTCGGGGTGTTCGGCGCCCAGAACCCCTCGGCCATGTGCAAGGTCTGCGGTGCTCCGCTGCGCCCGGACGTCGTCTGGTTCGGCGAGATCCCCTACGACATGGACGCCATCCAGCACGCCGTCGAGGGTTGCGACCTCTTCATCAGTGTGGGCACGTCCGGCGTGGTCTACCCGGCTGCAGGGCTCGTCTCGCTCGCCCGGGCCCACGGTGCGCACACGGTCGAGATCAACCCCGTCCCGAGCGGCGCGCCCTTCGACGAACAGCACGTCGAGCCCGCCGAGATCGCTCTGCCGCGCGTCGTGGGCGCCTGGCTCGGCGAGGACATCGACGAAGACTGACCCATGCTCGACGGGCTGGATCCTGGTGCGCACCTCCCCCTCGTCGTCGTGGTCGGCGGATCGGCCGTCGTCTCCCTGACCGTCGCTGCGTGGGCGGCGTTCCGGCTCGAGCCGCGCGCCTCCCTCGTCGCCCTCGTCGTCTCCATCCTGGGTGCTGTGGGCTACCAGGCCCGCTTCCTCCTGCCCGCCATCGCCACGGACCCCGAGGCCGCGGCGTTCTACGCGTCCCTGTTCGCGTGGAGCCCCGCGCTGATGGCGTCTTCGGGCCTGCACTTCATGGTGCTGCTCAACGAGCTGCGCATCGGGAGGACCCTGGCGTTCTGCGCGGTCCTCTACGGCGGCGCGCTCGTCGTGTTCTCCGGGCACACCTCGGGGCTCGTGGTGACGCGGGCCGTCAGCGACCCCGTGTTCGGCTACCTCCTCGAGCAGTCGGGCCCGCTCGACCCCTTCCAGCGCGCGTACGGCGGGCTCTGCATCCTCGCGCTCGTCGGCCTCGCAGCCCGCTACGCCATCCACTGGCGCTACCATCCCACGCGGTCCCGTGCCGCCGTCGTGCTCGTCGGTGGGCTCGCGCTGCCGATGATCGGCGCCATCGCGACCATCACCCGCGTGGTGGACCTCCCGCTCTACAACCTCGCGGTGCCCCTGTTCCACGCGAGCCTGGTGGTGGCCATCCGTCGGCACGAGCTCCTGACGTTCAACATCGAAGAGGCCGCCCGCCCCACCCTCGACGCGGCCGGCGAGGCCATCGTCGTGGTCGAGCCGAACGGTGAGATCCTCTGGCTCAACCGGGCGGCCGCCGAGGTGTACGGACTCGAGGTCGGGACCCGCCCGTTCGGCTCCGACATCCGGCCATGCCTCGAAGGGGCGGCCGCGGGTTCACCCTGCAGGGGTGTCGCGGCCGAGGTGCGCGGGGTCGCCTGCCTGGTGGCGATGTCCCCCATCCCGCACCCCGAGCAGGTCCGGGTCGCCATGGCGCTCACGGACGTGCGCCACCTCCGGGCCGCCGAGCGGGGGCTCGTGGAGGCCCGGGAGGTCGCCGAGGCCGCCCGGGCGGAAGCCGAGGCTGCCGACCGCGCGAAGAGCACGTTCCTGGCGAACATGAGCCACGAGCTCCGCACGCCCCTGAACGCCATCATCGGCTACGGCGAGCTGCTCCGCGAGGACGCCGACCCCGAGCAGACACCCGACCTCGACCGGATCATCGCGAGTGGCCGCTACCTCCTCCGCCTCCTGGGGGACGTGCTCGATCTCTCCAAGCTGGATGCCGGTCGCCTCGAGGTCTCCCGCGAGATCATCGACCTGCGTGGGCTCCTCGGCGAGGTGGAGGACGCGGGGGCCGTGCTGGCGCGGGAGAACGGCAACGTGCTCGCGGTGGACGCGCGGCCCGCGACCGCCATGGGCGACCCCATCCGCGTCCGCCAGATCGTGCTCAACCTGCTGTCCAACGCTGCCAAGTTCACGCGTGAGGGGCGGGTGGACCTCCGCTGTGGCGTCGATGGCGCCCGCGCCTTCGTGGAGGTGGAGGACAACGGCATCGGCATGAGCCCCGAGCAGATCGACCGCCTGTTCCGCAGGTTCGAGCAGGTCCACGACGAGCGACACGCGGACTACGGCGGCACGGGCCTCGGGCTCGCGCTGTCCCGGGATCTGGCGGAGGTCATGGGCGGTGCCCTGGAGGTGGAGTCGCAGCGGGAGGTCGGGTCGCGTTTCCGCCTCTGGCTGCCCGGCGTGCACGGGGGCGGCATGGTGGACACCGGGCCCACCGCGGTCTGATGGATCTCGGTCTCGGTGTCCCGCCGGAGCGCGTCACGCCCCTGGTGCTCGTCGGACGGGATCCTGCTGCTGCGCTGCTGGTCGCGCTCGCCACGCTCCTGGGCTTCGCCGTCGCGGTCGGGTTGCTCGCGCGGATGCGTCGTCGCCCCCCCGAGGTCCTCGCCGCCCTGGCGCCCTGGGTGCCGGTCGTCGCTGGCGCGCTGGTGGGGTCGTGGAGGCTGCTGGCGGAGGCCGGACAGCTCGACCCACGACGATTCTGGGGGCTCGCAGCCTCCCTCACGCCGGCCGCGTGGCCCGTGGTGCTCGGGCTCGTGGGTGCCGGGGTGACGGCGGGCGTGGTCGCGCTCTCGGCCGGGCTCGCGACGCTCCTGACCGCCCGACCGGATCCGGGGCCCACCCCACGGGCTGCGCTGCTCGCCGCGGTCCTGCTCGCGAGCGTGCCCGCGCTCTGGAAGGGTGTCGACCCCGTGGGTATCGGAGTCCTCGCGGCCGCGGCCCTCGGTCTGCTGCTGGCGGGGCTGCGGCTGCCGCGTGGGCGTGCCGACCGCGAGCGCACCCTCGCCTGGCGCGCGACGACCGCCGTGGCCGTGCTCCAGTCCTGCGTCGCCGTGGGGGTCTGGACCGCCGCTCTGTGCGGACTCGACCACCTGGAGCTGGCCCTCTGCGTCGTGCCACCGCCCCCGGTCGCCTTCCTGGTGGGACCTGCGGTGGGGGCGGTGGTCGCCATGGTCTCCGCCGCCGGCTCCGATCTCGGGGTCCTGCGCCGGGCACTCGTCCGCAGTGGCGTCGTCGGCGCCCTCCTGGCGGGTTCCGTCGCGGGTCTCGGGCTCTACGTGGCGCCCTCGTTCGCGATGTACGACGCCCCGTTCGACGCGTGGCTCGCGGCCGACATGCAGACCCGCGGTGCCGCGACCGTTCGGGCGACCTGCGACGTCCCGTGGCCGCTCCTGCCGGGATGGCCCGCGTCCCGGCCCTTCCGCCGCGACGGTTCGGCGCTCGTGTGTCACCCGCTCGGCCAGGGAGCCCCATGGATCGAGGATCGCGGGGCCGACCAGCCGGTCGGCGACCCGGCCCTGTGGGCCTATCGGCAGATCCCCGTCGCGACGCCGGCAGGGCTGCGCGTGCTCACCGTGCACGTGCGCCAGGAGCCCCTCACCGTCCGCGTGGAGGCCGACGGGTCCTTTCGGGTGCTCCAGCGAGCGAACGGGCGCGCCGTGGACCTCGGGACCGTGGCTCCCGCGGGACTCGCCGCGAAGCTCGAGGCGGTGGATCCCACGGGCCGGGTCGCCGTCCAGCTGCTGCCCGACCTCTCGCTGGGCGCGAGCCTCGCGCCGCTGGCGTGGATCCCAGCCCATCGGGAGTGCACCGCAGTCGCGACGAGCTGGGAGCCGCGTGAGGATTCCACGGGCGAGGGTTCACGACCGGTCGATCCGCGGACACGGTAGGCCCTGGAGGTCCGATGCTTCTCTGCGCGTTCATCCCCTCGTCGACGCCGCTCGTGCGGACGGCCGTTGACGACCCGCCGGGGACCCGGAACGTCTTCGGGACCGCCCACGCCCACGAGACCGAGCACTTCGTCATCCGCTGGGACACCGACTTCACGCCCGATCCCGACGCCCTCGAGCAGCTCGCCATCGACGCGGAGGCCGCCTGGTCCGCGCAGATGGACGATCTGGGCTGGCCGGCCCCGCCGGGCACGGAGACCTGGAAGCTCGACCTGTTCTTCGGTGCGTCCGGTCCGAACGCGCCGGAGATGGACTTCTCGGGGGGCTACGTCTACCCCTACGAGCACGACGGCACGCCGTACATGGTCATCAGCACGGACATCCCGGACCAGTACGCCACCGAGCCCGAAGGCCCGTTCGACGTGCTCGCCCACGAGCTGAACCACACGCTGCAGTACCACAGCGGCGACGCATACTGGGGCGAGCGGGGCCTGTTCCTCTGGGAGGCGACCGCCAGCTGGGTGACCCCGCTCGTGACCGGCAACGACGCCGCCATCGCGGGCTGGGGACGGTACCTGCTGCACCCCGAGCTCACGGTCACCACCGCGAGCTACGACTTCGACGACCCGCTGCGCGGCGCCCGCCAGTACGACGCGGCGACCTTCCTCCAGTACCTCTCGGAGACCCGTGGGCTCGGGCCCGACCTGATCCGCGACCTCTGGATCGAGGCCGTGCCCGGTGTCGACCCGCTCGAGTGGCTCGACCTGCGCGTGGAGGGCGGCATCCGCGACGTGTTCGTGGGCTTCGCGGTCTCCCACGCCCTGGGCGAGCACCCCTACGCCGGGCTCTACGAACAGGGCATCGAGGACGAGGGCACGGCCGGCGGGGACTGGCAGGTGACGGGCTCCCTCGGCACGCGCGGGGGCGAGGGACGCATGGAGGACCGTGCCCCCGAGGGGTTCGCATGGAACCGCCTCGTGTGGACCGTGCAGGAAGCGGGGAGCGCGACCGTCGGGATCACCCCGGACGCCCGTGGCGACCACGGGAGCCCGACCACGCTCGTCACCGAGCTCGTGCGCGAGCGGGACGGCGTGCTCGAGCACCTGCCGTTCACGGGCACCACCCGCCTGGACGTCCTTCCTGGGGATGTCCTGCACACCATCGTGGTCGCCGTGCCGGTGGAGTACGAGGACGGCGAGCGCTTCCCCTACGCCTTCAGCGCCCGCATGGACGAGGAGCCGACGGGATGCGGGTGCACCGCGACGCGCGGGAACCCCGGTCTGGCGGGGCTCCTCGCGCGTCGGTAGGGCTCACCCGAAGAAGGTCTCGCCCTTCTCGGCCATCTCGACGAACGTGCGGGCCGGCGCGTAGCGCTCGCCGTGCGCGGCCTCCAGGCGCCGGAGGGCCGCCACGAGCTCCGGGAGCCCGCGCTGGTCGGCGTACGACAGCGGACCTCCCGTGTTCGGAGCGAACCCGATGCCGAAGATGGCGCCCACCTCGGCATCCCGCCAGTTGCGGATGATGCCGGCGTCCAGCGCGCGACCGACCTCCGCGACCTGGGCCAGGATCAGCCGCTCGCCGAGGGCCTCCACCGAGCCGTCGGTCGCCGCGACGCCCAGATCGGCGCGCACGCCGTCAAGACCGTCCCAGGAGCCCTTCCGCCGCCCGCTCGCGTAGTCGTAGAAGCCCGCACCGTGTGCCTTGCCCTTCCGGTCGGCCGCCACCATGCGCTTCACGAGCTCGGCACCCGGGATGGACGCCACACCGAGGTACTTCTCGGCCTCCGCCATCGCGTGCACGCCGAGGGTGAGGGTCACCTCGTCGAACACCTGGAGCGGCCCGACGACCATGCCGGCGACGCGGGCGGCCCAGTCCACGAGCACGGGGTCGTGACCCTCGGCCACGAGCTGCGCACCCTCGAGGATGTACGCCGAGAAGACGCGCGTGGTGTAGAAGCCGTAGCCGTCGTTCACCACAATCGGGGTCTTCTTGATGGCCCGGCAGTACGCGAGGCTGCGCGCCAGCGTGTGATCGTCGGTGCCGGCGCTCGTGATGATCTCGAGCAGCGGCATCTTCTCGACCGGGCTGAAGAAGTGCAGGCCGATGAAGCGGTCCGGGTGGGCGCTCGCCGTCGCCAGGTCCGCGATGGGCAGGGCGCTCGTGTTGGACGCGAACACCGCGTTCTCGGCGAGCATCGGCTCCACCTCGCGGATGACGCGGTGCTTGAGCGCCAGGTCCTCGAACACGGCCTCGATCACGAGGTCCGTGCCGCGCAGGCCCTCGAGCTCGACCGTGGGCGTGATCCGCGCGCGCAGGGCGGCCCGCGCGTCGGCATCGAGGTGCTTCAGCCTGGCGAGCTCTGCGTCGATGTGCGCCATACCGCGGTCGAGGGCCTCGGTGGAGATGTCCTTGAGGACCACGTCGTAGCCGGCCTTCGCGCTGACGAACGCGAGACCGGCACCCATCATGCCCGCGCCCAGGACCGCGACCTTCCGGAAGCCGGGGTCCTCCACGTGCGGCAGGCCCTTCTGCTTGTCCGCCGCGGTCTTGTGGAAGAACAGCGTGCGGATCATCGCCCTGGCCTGCGGGCTCGTGGCGAGCTTCGCGAAGGCCCGGGCCTCGATCTCCAGCGAGCGCTCGAAGATCACCGCCGAGCCCTCCTGGACGACCGACAGCGCGACCTCGGCGGCCGGGAAGGCGCCCGCGGTCTTCTTGTAGACCATGGCGCTAGCGGCGAGGAACATGTTCCGGGCGTCCGGGGACGCCGGGCGCGCACCGGGCCAGCGGTAGCCCTTGGTGTCCCACGGCTGCTTCGCCTTCGGGTTCTCGGTGACCCACGCCTTCGCGGCGGCGAGCAGCGCGTCGCGATCGGGTGCGAGGGCGTCCACGAGGCCCGCCTGCTTCGCCTTCGGCGGGCGCAGCATCTTCGCCTGGAGGATGACGTCCAGGGCTGCCTGGATGCCCACGAGGCGCGGCAGGCGCTGGGTGCCGCCGCCGCCGGGGATCACGCCGAGGGAGACCTCGGGCAGGCCGATCTGGGACTTCGGGGTGTCGAGCGCGATGCGGTGGTGGCAGCCGAGCGCGAGCTCGTAGCCGCCGCCGAGGGCGCTGCCGTTCAGGGCCGCCACGACGGGCTTCCCGGTCTCCAGGCGGCGCGTGATGGCGTTCAGGGCGGCCGTGGCCTCGAGCATCAGCGCGGGGTCGTCGTTGCCGAGGACCATCTCGAGGTCCGCACCCACGCAGAAGTCACGGTGGGCGGAGGTGAGCACGATGCCGCGCACGCCCTCCTGCGCGTCGAGCCAGTCGAGCCCTCCCGCGAGCCCCTCGAGGAGCACGCGGTTCACCTTGTTGAACCCGCCGTCCATGGCGAGCGTGATCACCGCGATGCCGTCGTCGATCGCGATGCGGAGCGCGTCGTTGTCGTACGTCGTCATGGTCAGACCCTCTCGATGATGGTGGCGATGCCCATGCCGCCGCCCACACAGAGCGTGACGAGGCCGGTGTTCAGGTCGCGGCGCTCGAGCTCGTCGAGGACCGTGTTCAGGAGCATGGCGCCCGTCGCGCCGAGCGGGTGACCGAACGCGATGGACCCGCCGTTCACGTTCACCTTCGCGGGGTCCACGCCCAGCTCGCGCATCCAGTGCATCGGGACGACCGCGAAGGCCTCGTTGCACTCGAACAGATCGATGTCGTCCACGGTCATGCCGGCCTTGGCGAGCGCCTTCTTCGTGGCGGTCACCGGCCCGGTGAGCATGATGATGGGCTCCTCGGCGGTGAGCGCGACGCTGCGGATGCGCGCGCGTGGCGTGAGCCCCAGGGCGCGGCCCTTCGCCTCGTTCGCGATCAGGAGGGCGGCCGCGCCGTCCACGATGCCCGACGAGTTCCCGGCGTGGTGGACGTGGGTGATGCGGTCCACCGACGGGTACCGACGACGCACGAGCGTGTCGAGGCCGAACTGCACGCCGAACGCCTCGAAGCTGGCGCCGAGCTTGGCGAGCCCGTCGAGGGTGGTCTCCGGCCGGGGGAACTCGTCGACCTCCAGGATCGGCAGCCCGTTCTCGTCGCGCACGGCGAGGATCGAGCGCACGAACCGGCCGTCCTCCATCGCCGCCGCGGCCTTCTGCTGGCTGTCGAGGGCGAAGCGGTCGACCTCGTCGCGCGTGATGCCGTCGAGCGTGGCGATCAGGTCCGCCGAGATGCCCTGGGGCACGCTGCCGACCTTCCACTGCACGGCGGGATCGAAGATGGCCCCGCCATCCGCGCCCATCGGCACGCGTGACATGGACTCGACGCCACCCGCCACCACGCAGTCGTGCAGGCCCGAGGCGACCATGGCAGCCGCGTGGTTCACGGCCTCCAGCCCGCTGGCGCAGAAGCGGTTGAGCGTGACGCCCGGCACGCTGTTGCCCTCCCAGGCCTGGAGCGCGGCGAACCGCGCGATGCACGCGCCCTGGTCGCCCACCTGGGTCACACAGCCCACCACCACGTCGTCGACCTCGTTGGTGTCGAGCTCGTTGCGGTCCCGGATCCCCTCCAGCAGCCCCGCGAGGAGATCGATGGGCCGGGTGGTGTACAGCGCACCACTCGTCTTCCCACGTCCCCGGGGGGTTCTCACGGCGTCGAAGATGTACGCGCTCATCGGTCCTCCCTGATCAGGAGCAACGCTTAGCATGCTCATGTTGAGCATGCTCAACGTTTTTCCGGTTAGGCTTCGCGCCATGACCACCGACCTCGAGCTCCGGCGCGTGCAGGCCGAGCTACTCCTCGATCTCCAGCGGATCCGGCATCTCGCCGAGCAGCGCATCGCCGATCGCCTCACGGAAGAGGGCCTGGACGTCACGCCCTCCCAGGCGAACGTGCTGATGGCCCTCGTGAACCATCGCGCCCCCATGACCGCCCGTCAGCTCGCCAAGAGCCTCGAGGTCTCGGAGGTCACGGTGGGCCGGTTCGTCCGCAAGCTCGAGGAGAACGGCTGGATCGAGCGGAACCGCGACCCGGACGACTCGCGGGCCATCCTGATCACCCCCACCCGCCGGGCCCGGGAGGCCCTGCCGCAGTTCATCCGCGTCAGCAACGCCATCGCGGACGAGATGCTGGCGGGCTTCGACCGGGACGCGGTCCTCCACATCAGCCGGGTCACGCGCCGGCTCCGCGAGAACCTCGGCTGACGTGACCCAGCCGGGCAGGGAGGCCCCTGCCCGCTCTGCTCCCCGACGCGCGACGACCCGGCGCTGTCAGCGCCGGCGGAGGAACAGGAGGCCTGCCAGGCCCGCGAAGAGACCCGACGGCGGCGAGCCGCTCGCGCAACCGCAGCGCTTGCGGAGCTCCTCGCTGCTCGGGACGGTGTCCGTGTCCGCGTCGCTGTCCGCATCGGTGTCGGCGTCAGCGTCCGTGTCTACGTCCGTGTCGCTGTCGGCGTCCGCGTCACTGTCGGCATCGGCGTCGGTGTCGGCGTCCGCGTCACTGTCGGCATCGGTGTCCGTGTCCGCGTCACTGTCGGTGTCGGTGTCGGTGTCGGTGTCGGTGTCCGTGTCGCTGTCCGCGTCCGTGTCGCTGTCCGCGTCCGTGTCGCTGTCCGCGTCCGCGTCCGCATCGGCGTCCGTGTCCGCATCGGCGTCCGTGTCCGAGTCGCTGTCCGCGTCCGTGTCGCTGTCCGCGTCCGTGTCGCTGTCCGTGTCGCTGTCCGCGTCCGTGTCGCTGTCCGCGTCCGTGTCGCTGTCCGCGTCGCTGTCCGCGTCCGTGTCGCTGTCCGCGTCCGTGTCCGTGTCGCTGTCCGCGTCCGTGTCGCTGTCCGCGTCCGTATCCGCATCGGCGTCCGTGTCCGCATCGGCGTCCGTGTCGCTGTCCGCGTCGGCGTCCGTGTCGCTGTCCGCATCCGTGTCCGTGTCGCTGTCGCTGTCGCGTCGGAGTCCGCGTCCGTGTCTGCATCGGAATCCGCGTCCGCATCGGAGTCAGCGTCGGAATCCGCGTCCGTGTCGCTGTCCGCGTCCGTGTCGCTGTCCGCGTCCGTGTCGCTGTCCGCGTCCGTGTCGCCGCATCGGCGTCCGTGTCGCTGTCCGCGTCAGCGTCCGTGTCGCTGTCCGCGTCCGTGTCGCTGTCCGCGTCCGTGTCGCTGTCCGCATCGGCGTCCGTGTCGCTGTCCGCATCGGCGTCCGTGTCGCTGTCTGCATCTGAGTCAGCGTCCGTGTCCGCATCGGAATCCGCGTCAGCGTCGGAATCCGCGTCAGCGTCGGAATCCGCGTCAGCGTCGGAATCCGCGTCCGTGTCGCTGTCCGCATCGGAGTCCGCGTCCGTGTCCGCATCGGAATCCGCGTCCGCATCGGAGTCCGCGTCCGTGTCGCTGTCCGCGTCCGTGTCGCTGTCCGCGTCCGCGTCCGTGTCCGTGTCCGTGTCCGTGTCGCTGTCCGCGTCCGCGTCCGTGTCGCTGTCCGCATCGGAGTCAGCGTCCGTGTCGCTGTCCGCGTCGGTGTCGCTGTCGGCATCCGAATCCGCGTCGCTGTCGGCGTCGGTGTCCGCGTCTCCCTCGATCAGCCCGGTATCGCCGGTGTCCACGAAGGCCGTGTCGGCATCGGCATCCGTGTCGGAATCGGAGTCGCTGTCCGCGTCGGCATCACTGTCCGAATCCGAATCCGAATCCGAGTCCGCGTCCGAGTCGCTGTCCGCATCGGTGTCCGTGTCCGCGTCGGAGTCGCTGTCCGCGTCGGTGTCCGCATCGCCGAAGTCACCGGTGTCCGCCGTGTCGGTGTCCGCATCCGTGTCGCTGTCGGCGTCCGCATCGCTGTCCGCGTCCGCGTCGCTGTCGGCGTCCGCGTCGCTGTCCGCGTCCGCATCGGCATCGCTGTCCGCGTCCGCGTCGCTGTCGGCGTCCGCATCGGCATCGCTGTCCGCGTCCGCGTCGGCATCGCTGTCGCTGTCGCTGCGGCGTCCGCATCGGCATCGCTGTCCGCGTCGCTGTCGGCGTCCGCATCGGCATCGCTGTCCGCGTCGCTGTCGGCGTCCGCATCGGCATCGCTGTCCGCGTCGCTGTCGGCGTCCGCATCCGAGTCGCTGTCGGCATCCGAGTCGCTGTCGGCGTCCGAGTCCGCGTCCGCATCGGTGTCCGTGTCCGAGTCGCTGTCCGCGTCCGTGTCCGCGTCGCCCGACACCGCGTCCGCCCCATCACAGTCCTCGTCGATCCCGTTGTCCGGGATGTCGAAGGCGCCCGGGTGGATGCCGTCGTCCAGGTCGTTGCAGTCGTCGCCGCCCGTCGCCTCCGAGTAGTAGCCATCCACGTCGTCGTCGGCCGGGCAGAGCGGGTTCGCCTGACCCGGCGTGCCGAGATCACCCGCGCCGTAGGTGTCGAAGAGCGGTGTACACCAGCTCGAGCCGAGGTCGTTCGACGTCGCGTCCAGAGACGCAGGCGCCAGGCTCATCGACGCGCCCGGCGCCGCCGGGAAGCTCCCGTTCCACGCCACGCGGTCCACCAGCGTCGCGCCACCCCAGAGCTCCAGGGCGTCCACGGCGTCCAGAGAGCCCACGAACACGGCGTCTTCGGGCACACCACCGTTGCCCACGGCAGAGCGAGCGAAGACGAGGTCGCCGCCCGGCGGCACGACCAGGTTGCCCGCCACCGACCAGTCGTCCGCACCCCCGTCCGTCACCCGGAGGTCCTTGAGATCGAACCACAGACCCGAGGTGTTCACCACCTCGAACCACTCCCCCACCGCGTCCGGCACAGCGGAGGGGTCCGTCATGATCTCGCGGATGACGAGGTCACCGGCGACCAGCGCGTCCACGCCGAGATCCGCGTCCAGACCGTCGCAGGTCTCGTCGACCCCGTTGCCCGGGACCTCCGTCCCGTCCGGGCTGATGTCCGCGTCCGTGTCGTCGCAGTCGGCCGTGTCGGCCAGGTAGCCCGTGGCGTCGATCGGGAGACAGAACTGGAGCGTCGCGCCCGGGTCGCCGTGCCCGTCACCGTCGACGTCAGCACCCAGATCCAGGAACGAGTCGCCCGCGACGAAGTCGTTGCAGTCCATGCAGTACGTGATGCCGTCGTTGTCGAAGTCCGACGTCGTCGCACACGAGTCCAGCACGTAGGTGCCCTGGCTCAGCACAGACGGTCGGCCGTGCGCGAAGAACGTCGACCCGTCCACACCGAACGGCCCCTGCACGCCCACGACCGGCGGCGAGCCCGCCCACACCGGCGTGTCCGCGACCTGGCCGTACGCGAAGTACACCGTGTCGTCCGGATGGGACAGCAGGACCTGGAACGTCGCGGTGGCCGCGGGCGCGCCCACCGGGGACACGCGCTCCCAGTGGATGACGGTCGCCTGCGCGGACACGAAGGCGTGCACCGTCCCCTGCCCCGACAGGTCCGCCCAGAACGGAGCCAGCGCGAGCTCCGGACCGTCCGGATCGGGGAAGGACCGCTGCGGTGCCGTGCAGTCCGCCGCGAGGTCGAAGCTGACGAATCCGTTGGCGCACACGAGCAGGTGATCGTAGCTCGTACCGTAGAACACGAACGAGTCGCCGAGCGCGAGGATCATGCTGTCGTCGGCACCCAGGTGCAGGTCACCCGACGCGCCGTAGCTCGCCTGCAGGCTGGTCAACGGGTCCAGCGGGTAGGAGTCGGGACGGTCGGGGTCCACCATCACGGAGCTGTGGCTCCAGTGGTAGGAGCCGTCCGGCGTGGTGAGACCCGTCCAGGCCTCCGCCGGGAGCGAGAGGATGATCGAAAGCATGGTGTGGCCCCCCTGCGCACCGGGTCCGTCGGGTGCGCGGGAGCCTCATCGGCGCAACGTGCGGGACATTAGAGGCGGCCGGGCCGAGGATCAGACGGGCGCGTAGGCTCCGGTGCCGAGCCCGTGGACCTCGATGCGAGCTGCCTCCACGTCGGTGGTCTGGCCGTGCCGGAGCTCGGCGACCGGCGAACCGTCCGCGAGCACCATCAGCGCCCCCTGGAAGCAGCGGACGCGGTACAGCCGGGGTGCCGCGCCCACGTAGACGGCCTGGGTGCTGTCGTGGACGTCGATCCGCCCCGTGCGCGCGCGCACCGTGCGGCCCCGGACCTCCACGTGGACGTGCTCGTCGTCCGCGTCACCGTCGAGGACCGTGAGATCCGGCCCGGGCTCGCGGGGACCGTCATCGGGCGGCCCCACACGTCCCCCGTCCAGCACGACCACGTCCGGACCGGCATCGGGGTCGAGGTCGAGCTGGATCTCGACGTTCGCGCCAGGTTGGTCCATGGCCAGATCGATGCCGCGCTCGAGGCTCTCGCGGAGCTTCTCGCGGAGCTCGGGGTCGGACGCGTCGAGCGCGTCGAGGATTCCGTCCACCAGATCGTCGATGTCGTCGTCGCGCATGCGACCCCCGTAGCCCGCGGTCAGTTGCCGTCGAGCAGCATGGTGAGCCCCACCAGGCTGAACAAGCCGAGCTGGAACATGAAGAGGAGCGTGAGGAGCACGATGTGCACGGTGTTCATCGCGATCCCCGCGATGGCGAGCCCGCGGTTCGTGCTGTCCTCGGGGTTCGCGCGCCGGCCCACCACGCCGAAGAGCAGGCCCGGGAAGGCGAAGAACGCGACCAGCGACCACGCGAACATGCCCAGGAACGGCATGCAGCAGGCGCCCCACGAGAACATGGCGAGCACGCTGCACACGAGGGATGCGGGACCTGCCCACTCCGCCCCCGACCCGTCGTGCTCCCGCCGTTCGAAGGCCAAGGGCTCAGGTCGACGACAGGCGCACGCGCCCGTTCCGCTGGACGCGGGTGGGCTCCTGGCCGTCGAGCCGCTCCACCTTCAGCATGGTGCTCCGCGAGCCCTGCGCGGCAGGGGCCGCCGGCCCCACCACACCCTCGGGATCCACGGCCAGCTCGTGGGTCTTCTGGTTGAGCCCCACGCCGTCCACGAAGCCCCCAGCGCGCTTCTCGGGCGGCCTCCCCGCCCACGCCAGCCCGTTGTCGCGCTCGTCCCGCATGCCTCGATCGTAGCACGTTCCCGACACGGCCCCGCCGGGGTACGCTCGTCCCCATGGTACCGAACTACATCACGCCCAACGGGCTGGAGCGCCTCAGGCGCGAGATCGCATGGTTGGAGGGCGAAGAACGCCCCCGCATCGTCGCCGAGGTGCAGTACGCCGCGTCCATGGGCGACCGCTCCGAGAACGCCGAGTACATCTACGGGAAGAAGCGCCTGCGGGCGATCGACTCGCGGCGGCGCCACCTCATCAAGCGCCTCGAGAAGGTCCGGCTGGTGGACCCCGCCCAGATGAGCGGCGAGGTCGTGAAGTTCGGCGCCACCGTGGTCATCGAGGACGAGGACGGCAACGAGCGCACCTGGCGGATCTACGGCGAGGACGAGGTGGACGTCGAGAACGGCGTGATCTCGTGGCAGTCCCCGATCGCGAAGGCGATCATGGGCAAGGCGGAGGGCGAGGCGGTCACCTTCCACGCACCGGCCGGGAAGCGCGAGGTGGAGATCGTCGAGGTCCGCTACGAACCCCAGGAGCCCCTGCCGGAGGTCATGCTGTTCCGCCTCTGACGCCTCATGCCGAGAGCAGGGTCCGGAGCGTGAGCCACGCGCCATCGACCCGCGTTCCCAGGTCCATGCGGTCGTCCCCCACCGCCGCAGCCATCGCGAACGTCAGCAGCATGCCCTGGATGACCTGAGCGGCGGCCCGTGGGGCCAGATCCACTCGGATCTGCCCGAGCGCCGCGCTCGCCGCCAGGCGCCGCTCGAGCCAGCCGAGGCTTCGCCCGCGCCAGTCCCGCAGCCGCTGGACGCCGGCCATGCCGGCGAGCTGGGCGACCTCGTCGGAGAACACGAGGCGTCCCACCGAGGCCTGCTCCCCGACGAATGCGGCCCGGTGGCGAAAGAACCCTTCGAGATCCGCGAGTGGGTCCGCGGTCTCGACCATGGAGACGTCGAGGGAGGCCTCGAGGCGCGCCATCGCCTCGAGCACGATCTCCTCCTTCGAGTGGAAGTGGCGGAAGATCGTGCCCTCGCTGAGGCCTGCCCGCTCGGCCACGGCCCGGGTGGTGAAGCGACCCACCCCGCCATGCGCGAGTGCGGCGAGCGCAGCCTCGGCCACCAGGCGGCGGCGCACGTCACGGTCGATGTAGGGACGGCCCACGGGCGCCTCCGCGTCGGTGTGCTGGCCTCCAGCCCGAGCCGGGTATCACGAGCGACGACGGGCGGGGCCACTCAGGGGGTGCGGAGCGCCTCGACCCCGGCCCAGACGAACGCGACCAGGATGGACACCCCGCCGAGGAGCACGAACACGGGCGGCGCCCCGAAGAGCACCTCCGCGAGGATGCCTGCAGGCATGAGGAGCCCGGCCAGCGTGAGCGCAGCAATCCCGGAGCGGGTGCGCGCACCGCCGAGCTGGGGCAAGACGACCCCGATCACCAGGTTGAGGACGCTGAAGAGGGCCCCGTGGACGTGGGCCAGCCTCGCCTCGAAGTGCTTCCCGATCCCGTAGTCCGCAGCCCACTGCTCGTGCCCCGGGGCGAAGTCCCGGAGGAAGATCAGGATGAACCCGAACACCATGAAGGCAGCGATACCGAGCAGGCCGACAGCGAGGTTGATGCGGCCGGAGGCGAGTCGTTCCATGTCATCTCCAAAGCGAGTACTCACTCTATAAACTCGATGATGTGCTCGACAAGGTGGCGACCGCATCCGGGAGCAGGAGGCCGCCAGAACCATGGATCCAAGCCGCGGGTGACCGCGGGAAGACATCATGGCGAACAGGGATTGTCGGCGGCAGGCGCTCGATGACCGCATCCCGCGAGGGCTCCGGGACCTCGGTGGCAGGACTCGATGGGCCTCATCTCCCGCGGATTCCGTTTGACGGTCAACACGTCCTGGCCCGCGAAGGACGGTGATACCAGCACACTTCGAGCCAGGGCGTGGTGAGCGTCAAGAGGAGGCAAGGCCCGCGCGAAGCGGGCCGCGCAGGCCGCCTTCGGCGGCCGGAGTGATCAATTTCCGTTTGACGGTCAACACGTCCTGGCCCGCTAATGGCCGGGAGACGAGTACACTTCGAGCCAGGACGTGGCGAGCGTCGAGAGGAGGTGAGGCCCGCGAAAAGCGGCTCGCGCAAGCCGTCTTCGGCGGCCGGATCCCTCGGAGGCAGGCGATCGGCGACCTCATCCCACGCGGGCCCGAAGACCCCGGCGGCTGGAGCTCGATGGGCGTCATCCCCCGAAGGAGCGAACAGAGCGGGTCGGGAGCCACACCTGGCTGGACATCGCGTCCACATCGAATACAAAGCGAGCACTTACTCCGGAGACAACATGTGGACCCTCTGGCTCGCTCTCGCCTGCTCCTCACCCGCGCACACCGAACCCGCCGCGCACCCGGAACCCGCCGCGGACCGGAAGCCCGAAGTGCCCGTGTCACACGCCGATCCCGGTCACCTCGCCGTGGCCCACGACCACGTCGCCGCAGCCGATGCGCAGGACCTCCCCGCGGTCATGCATGAGCTCGAGGTGGCCATGGCGGACCTGAGTGGGTCCCTCTGGCGGAGCGATCACCCCGGCGTGGCGCGGGAAGCGCAGCGGATCGCAGACCATCCCCACATCGCCCCTTCCGAGATCGCGCGGATCCACGCGGTGTTGGGCGACCGGATGACGGCCTTCCACCGGGCCGACGAGGACGTTCACGACAGCGCCGTCCGCCTGGCCGAGGCGGCCGGTTCGAACGACGTTCCGGCCATCCTGCAGCACCTCGCCGAGCTCCAGGCCGGCTGTGTGGCCTGCCATCGCGGGTTCCGAGAGGACCTTCGCCAGCCTTGACGGTTATCAGGCGCGCGGAGGACCCATGAGCGACCTGTACCTCGGACGGACCGTCGACCCCGCCACCATGACCGAGACGGGCGGCGCCTACGCCTTCGACTGCGACCGCCTCACACGCCACGCCGTCTGCTTCGGCATGACCGGCTCCGGGAAGACCGGCCTGTGCGTCACCCTGCTCGAGGAGCTCGGCATGGCGGGCGTTCCGGTGATCGTGCTCGATCCCAAGGGCGACATGACCAACCTCGCCCTCGCCTTCGGCGAGCACGCTCCCGAGGACTTCGAGCCGTGGGTCGACCCCAGCGAGGCCGACCGTGAGGGCATCAGCGTTCGTGAGCTCGCCGAGCGCCTGTCCGCGCGCTGGAAGAAGGGCCTGGCTGGCCACGGCGTCACCCAGGAGCGCGTGGACGCGTTCGTCCAGGGCGCGAAGGTCACCATCTACACCCCCGGATCCACCGCCGGTGTGTCGGTCGACGTGCTCGCCATGCTGAACCGTCCGCAGGGCGACCTGCTCGCGGACCCCGAGGGGACGGGCGATCTCGTGTCCGGCACGGTGAGCAGCCTGCTCGGCCTGGTCGGTGTGGACGCCGATCCCGTGAAGGACCCCGCCCACATCCTCCTCTCGCGCATCCTGCACGACGCGTGGACCGCGGGGAAGGACGTGGACCTCGAGTCCCTCATCCTCCAGCTCGTGGATCCGCCGTTCAAGAAGGTCGGCGTGTTCCCGGTCGACACCTTCCATCCGCGCAAGGACCGGATGGAGCTCGCCATGAAGCTCAACGGCGTGGCCGCCTCTCCGGCGTTCGCTGCCTGGAGCCGCGGCGTCCCCCTCGACGTCGACCGCCTCCTGGACCGCTCGGGCCGCACGCCCATCCACATCTTCACGATGGCCCACCTGGACGGGGCCGAGCGCATGTTCTTCGCGAGCATGCTGCTCAACCAGGTCGTCGCGTGGAGCCGCCGCCAGCCGGGCTCGTCGGCCCTCCGGGCGCTCGTCTACTTCGACGAGGTCTACGGCTTCCTGCCGCCCTACCCGAAGAACCCGCCCACGAAGCAGCCCGTGCTCACGCTCATGAAGCAGGCCCGCGCCGTCGGTGTCGGGACGATGCTCGTCACCCAGAACCCCGTGGACGTCGACTACGCCGCCATGTCCAACGCGGGCCTCTGGATGATGGGACGGCTCCAGACGCGCCAGGACCGCGAGCGCGTGCTGGACGGGCTCGCGGGCGCTGCCGGCGACATCGACCGCCCGACGCTCTCCGCGTGGCTCGAGGGGCTCCCGAGCCGGACGTTCCTGGTGAAGGACGTGAAGGAGAAGGAACCCTTCGTCATCAAGAGCCGCTGGGCCATCAGCTACCTGCGCGGTCCCCTCACCCGCCGCGAGATCGGCCAGCTCGAGCAGGACGTCGAGGTGCCCCGTCCCGCGGGAGCGCCGGCGGGCCCGGCACGCGAACAGCCCCGCGACGACGGCCTGCTCTCCGAGCCGCCCCCCGATCCCGACGGGCGCCCCGTGCAGTTCCTCGACCCCGAGGTCGCCTTCACCGCACGCCTGCGCGAAGCGCTCGAGGAGGCCGAGGAAGCGCGCCGCGAAGACGGTGCCATCGTCTGGCGTCCCGGGGTGCTCGCGAAGCTCCACCTCACCTTCGACGAGGGCCGGGAGTTCGCCCTCCAGCGCGAGGAGACCCGCCTGTTCTTCCCGATCACGGACAGCCGGATCGGCGAGAGCATCGAGCCGGAGCTCGAGCCGGGCGACTTCCTCCCGAGCGCACCTCCCGGCGGCCGCTTCCACCCCCTCCCGGCGATGATCGACGAGTCGCGGGAGCTGAAGGCCCTCGAGAAGCGCGTGATCGAGGAGGTCTACCGCGGTGAGACCGAGCACATGTTCCGCCACACCAAGCTGAAGCTCGACAGCCGGGCCGGCGAGACCCGCGACCAGTTCGAGGCCCGCGTGCGGGAGGCCCTGGAGGACGCCGCGGACGCGCGCATCGCGAAGCTCAAGGACAAGGTGGATCGCGACGTCGCCCGCCTCGAGCAGAAGCAGAAGCAGCTCGCCCGCGACATCGCGTCCCGCGAGAGCGACGTGAGCAACCGTCAGGCGAGCGAGATGATGAACATCGCCGAGACGGCCTTCGCGTGGTTCACCGGCCGCCGGCGCTCCGTGAGCACCGCGATGTCGAAGCGGAACCAGACGCGCCAGGCCGGCGAGCGCCTGGAGCGTGCCCAGGCCGACCTGACCGACGTGGAGCGCGAGCTCTACGACCTCGAGAGCAACCTGGAGACCGAGATCCAGGCGATCCGGAACGACGAGCTCGGGAAGCTCGACGGCATCGAGACGATCGACGTGAAGCTCGAGCGTGCGGACATCCGCCTCGATCAGTTCGGGCTGCTCTGGATCCCCGTCACCCGCCCGTCCCTTCGATGACGAGCGCCCTCGAGCGCCTGGAGGCGGTCCGGGACAACGACGCCTGGGACGCCCTCATGCGCGACCGCGAGGCCCGCCGTGAGCTGCTGGGCCTCCTGTCCAGCGAGCTCGGCACAGGTCCGCTCGACCTCCCGCGCGACGGATCGGCGCTCGTGGGCCTCGGGGAGCACGAGGTCGTGAAGGCCATGTCGGCCGTGGACGCCGAGCTGCTCGCGGTGGAGCGGACCTGCCTGACCCACCTCCACGGCAAGCTCCCGATCGACGTTCCAGAGCTCGTGGACGCGGGCGTGTGGCGCGGGCTCCCGTACGTGCGGATGCGGCGCCTGCAGGGCGAGCGTCTGGCGGACGTCGAGGTGGCCGCCGCCGACCTCCCCGACCTCGGGCGCCAGCTCGGCGAGGCCCTCGCGGCCCTGCATGCCACAGACGCGCCCGCGGACCTGCCGCGCGTGGAGTGGGACACCTGGCGGACGGAGCGGCTCGGGTCACTCCTCGAGCGCCAGCGCGCCCGGAGCTGTCCGGAGGGCCTCCTGGACGGCCTGCTCGACGTGCTCGGGAGCATCGACACGGATGCGGGCCGCCAGGGCTGGCTGCACACGGAGGTCATGCCGGAGCACCTGTTCGCGCGCCGCACCCACGCGGGCTGGCGACTCTCCGGGCTGATCGACTTCGAGCCGTCCTGGATGGCGCCGGTGCACTACGAGTACGCCTCCGTCGGGCTGTTCTTCGCCCGCGGCCGTCCTGGCGTGCTCCGCGCCGTGCTGGACGGCGCCGGGGAGGACGTGGCTCCGGAGCGCCTGTTCGCGATGGCCTGCCTGCACCGGTACGCCAACCTGCGCTGGTACCACGAGGTCCTCGGCGGCCCGCCCGACCCGCGTACGGCCGCCGAGCGCTGGTTCGCTGATCTCAGCGACGCCCCAGGCGCCTGACCGCACGCTCCCAGAGCGCCGCTCCGCGCGGGAGCGGGGGTTCTTCGTCGAGGGCGCGACGGATGGCGACGTCGAGGGGCGTGCGCGTCAGGTGCGGACACCGCGCCCAGACACCATCGTCCGGAGCCACGATGTCGTGGGTGAGCCCGTCGACGAGCTGCCTGGCGATGCGCACGTCGGCCCGCGTGACCCAGCGGATCCAGTGGCTCGAGAGGCGCGGCGAGAGCAGCGGGACCCCGATCATCACGGGCCGGTTGCCCGCGGCCGCCGCGACCCGCAGGAGGATCTCGCGCGCCGAGAGGGTCTCGGGTCCCGGCACGTCGAGCACCTCCGAGGGGCCCTCGAGCTCCAGCGCCGCCGCGAGGGCGCTCACGACATCGCCGATGCACACGGGCTGAGAGCGGGACTCGAGCCACCGCGGGAGCACCATGGCCGGCAGGCGGAGCGCGAGGTCGCGGACGATCACCCACGACTCCGAGCCCGCCCCGATGACCATCCCGGCCCGGAGCTCGGTCGTGGGCACGGAACCCGCCCGGAGCACCCGACCGGTGGCCAGCCGCGCGCGGAGGTGCTCCGAAGGCGGCCCGGAAGGCTCGGGCGCGCCGAGGTACACGATGCGCCGCACGCCCGCCGCAGCCGCTGCCTCCGCGACCCGGCGCGCGCACGCCTCCTCGTGGGCGACCAGATCGGCGGCGTCGTGGCGCATGCCGTGCACGAGGTAGACGAGGTGCGAAGCACCGGCGAGCGCGGCATCGAGGCTGGCGCGGTCCTCCACGTCCAGGCGCACCCAGGCTCCGGCCCGCGACCGCCCCGCCCGCTCGGGATCGCGGGAACCCAGGCGCACGGGGCGTCCGGCGCCCTCGAGCCGCTCGGCCAGACGGCTGCCCACGAAGCCGGAGGCCCCAGCGATGACGGTCGTCATGCCGCCACCTCCGCCTTGAGGCGCTCGAGAGCCTGACGCGTGAACCGCCGCTGCACCGCCGTCGCCAGCGGGCTGAAGAGGTGCACGAGCCGGTGGGCCGGGCGGCTGAACTTCGTGATGCGGAAGGCGACCCTGTCGCTCGCGTGATCCCAGGTCAGCAGGAAGCGCTCCTCGCCCTGCACCACGTGGTCCGCGAGGGTGCCGTAGGCGAACCCGAACCGCGCGGTCGTCCCGTCGTCGTCGTCCACCACGTACGCGATCCGGCACACGTTCAGGGCCCAGAACCCGAGCTGGTTGGACGCGAAGGCCACGATCTGGCCGGCCTGGATGGGCGCATCGGGGTCCGCCATCCGCACCCAGCCGAGGTCGAACTGGCTCCAGCGACGCAGGGCCACGCGGGCCCGGTCCCAGACCTCCTGCCCACGACCGAGCTCCAGGGTCTCGTCGTCGTGGGCCCAACCGACGGGCAGGTCGCCCGCCGTCCCACCGACCGCCTCGTAGCTGTACGGCATGTCGCCGTGATCGCGCACGGCGTCGGAGAGCTCACGGGCGCTCGGTGCGCCGAGCCGGAAGGGGAACCGGGCGCGGGTCGCGGGGAGATCGGCCATGGCGCTCCATAGCAACCCCTCGGCATCCCCCGCCGCGCGATGTCAGTCCCAGGGGGGGATCACGTCCACGACCACGTCGGCCACCCCGTCGCGCTCCGGGTGACGCACGTCGTCGACCTCGTCGAAGTACCGGCCCGCGAGCTCCTTCAGGTAGACCTTCACGTCCGCCTCCTCGACGTCCTCCACCACGCACACGAACGTCAGGCCGTTGCGCACCATGGCCCGCCACCCGATCAGCATGTCCCCGTGACGCTCCGCCCCCTCCGCGCGCAGCTCACCGTCCTGCGCGTCGACCACGAGATCGGCGACCTTCGCCCAGAGGTCCGGCTCCAGCTCCTGGGGTTCGGGGTCCGCGTAGATGGGCGACTTGAGCTCGTCGTCCACGAAGATGGCGAGGAAGTGCAGCATGGTGTCTCCGCCGCCGGGATACCACCTGTCGTCGACGGATCCAAGTGAGTCCCGCAAGCGGATAGGATGTTCTCCATGCGCGGCGCCGTTCACATCGGTCCCTACAGGCTGCGGCGGGCCATCGGCACCACCGCGACCACCACCGTCTGGGCGGCCACCCATGGTCCCAGCCAACGCACCGTCGCGCTCGAGGTCCTCACGTCGGAGGCCGGCGACGTCCAGCTCCACCTGAAGAACTTCCGCATCGGGCTGCGCCGCAGCGCCGAGCTCGCCAACCCCAACATCCTCCATGTCTACGATGCGGGCGAGGTGGACGGCGTGGCGGAGGCCGCCAGCGGAGGCAAGCTCAAGGCCGGCCTGCCCTGGCAGGTCACCGAGCTCTGCAGCGGTGGCTCCGTCGACGAGATCAAGCGCCCCTTCCGGTGGTCCGAGCTGAAGGGGATCCTGGTGGGCCTGCTGGACGGGCTCGCCCACATGCACAGCCGGGGGATCGTCCACGGCGCCCTCGCCCCCGAGCACATCCTGCTCAACGGCCCGAAGGACGAGCGCACCGGCATCAAGCTCGCGGGCATGCGCCTGGGTACCTACGTCGACGGCATGGTGCTCGAGGAGGACTGGGCCGCGCTCGGCACCGGTCTGCACTACATGGCCCCCGAGCAGCTCCGCCGCGACTGGCGGAACGTGGGGCCCGCCTCCGATCTCTACGCGCTCGGCTGCCTCGCGTGGCACCTGGCCTGCAACCGCCGCCCGTTCCGTGGCCTGCGCGAGAAGCACCTCGTCGACGCGCAGCTCGACCGGTCCCTGCCCACCCTCGACCCCACCGGGCCCGTGCCCGAAGGCCTCGAGGAGTGGCTCGACCGTCTCACCCGGAAGGCGCCCGCCAAGCGCTTCCAGCGTGCGGCCGACGCGGCGTGGGCCCTCATCCGCCTCGGCGACGTCGCGCGCGACCTGCCGGTCACCCAGGCGGACGCCCTCGTGGTGGCCCTCGACGACTCTCCGCGCGCGTTCGTCCAGCACGAGTCCGGCCAGTTCGACATGAACGCCATCCGCCGCGAGCTCGAGCGCAACGAGCCGGACGTCGCGTTCAGCACGGAGCCCGAGCTCACCCAGGCCGAGCTCACCGTGTTCCAGGGCACCCTGTCCCCGGACGTCCCGCCCGTGCCCGCCACCTGGCAGGAGAAGGTGGAGTACCGCTACGAGCGCCCGCGCGGCTCGGGGCTCGGGCTGTTCGCGCTCATGCGCCAGCCCATGCTCGACCGCGAGGTGGAGCGCACGCTGCTCTGGGAGGCCTTCCGCGACGTCGTCCAGAACCGCTCGGGGCGCCTGGTCGTGCTGTCGGGGCGGGCGGGGATCGGGAAGACGCACGTCGCACGGTGGCTCTGCGAGCGGGCCCACGAGCTCGGCGCAGCCACGGTGCTCAAGGCCACCCACGCCCGCACGGAGTCGCCCGGCACCAGCGTGCGGCGCATGTTCACCACGCACCTCCGCGCCGGTCGGCTCGACCGGGAGGGCGTGTTCGAGCGCGTGAAGACCTACCTGTTCGAGCGCGGCGTGCGCCAGATCGACGAGGTGGAGGCGCTGACGGACCTCGTCTCCCCGGACGTGCGGGCCGACGCGTCCACACGCAGGGTGTCCGGGGTCGAGGAGCGGCACTCCACGGTCCGCCGGTTCTTCCGGCTCCTGACGCTCGAGCGGCCGCTGATCGTGTGGCTGGAGGACGCCCACTGGGGCAACGACGCGCTCGGCCTGGCCTACTCGGTCATGGAGAACCAGCGCTACTCGCCCATGCCGGTGCTCTTCGTGCTCACCCCGCGCGACGAGACCATCGCCGAGCGCCCCGTGGAGCGCGCCCTCATCCAGGAGATCCTGAAGCTCGAAGGCACCATGGAGATCGCGGTCGGTCCCCTGCCCCGCCCGTACCAGCAGGATCTCCTGCAGCGCGTGCTGGGGCTCGAGGAGTCCCTGGCCACGCAGGTCTGCGAGCGTACCAGCGGAAATCCGCAGCTCGCCGTGGAGGTCGTGGGCGACTGGGTCCAGCGCGGTGTGCTCGATCCCACCGTCCAGGGCTTCGAGCTCGCCCCGGGCGAGCAGCTCGTGCTCCCCGACGACCTCCATGCCGTGTGGATGCGCCGCGTGGAGCGCGTGCTCATGGGGCTTCCCCCAGAGGCGTCGAGCTTCCTGGAGGCCGCCGCCATCCTCGGGCTGGAGGTGGACGAGGAGGAGTGGGCCCAGGTCACCGACCACCCCGACGGCTTCTACTTCCCGTACTTCCTCGAGAAGGGCGGCAAGGCCTTCTTCCCGCACAACGCGCGCATCCGCGCCAAGCTCGCCGAGCGCCTGCTCGACTTCCGGCTCGCGGAGGAGACCGACACCGGCTGGGCCTTCAGCCACGGGATGATCCGCGAGTCGCTCATCCGCTGGGCCCGTGACACCGGGCGCTACGAGCAACACCACCGCGCCGCGGCCGCCATGCTGCGGGTGAAGATGCGCATCACGGGCGACCACCTCTGGGAGCGTCTGGGCGACCACCTGCACGCCGCGGGTGAGCTGGAGGAGGCGCTCGAGCCCATGATGCGCGGGGTGGCCGAGCGAAAGAGCACCAGCGGCGTGAAGCCCGCCCTGTCGCTGCTCGCGGTGTGCGAGGACACCATGGAGCGCCTGAACCTGCCGGCGAAGGACCCCCGGTGGGGTCAGCTCTGGATCGTCCGCGCCCAGCTCGAGTTCATGCGCGGCAACTACGCCGACGCCGAGCAGTGGGCGCGCCGGGCAGCCCTGACCGCCTCCGAGCACAGCTGGGCCGAGTGGCGGGAGGTGCTGCAGGAGGCCGTGTTCCGGCAGGCGCAGATCGCGCTGCGGCGCTCGGAGCTCGCGGGTGCGGAGCAGCTCCTCAACCAGCTCAAGGCGTCCGTGTCGGAGGACAACGACCCCAACCTCTACGCGAAGGCCATGCACGGGCTCGCGAGCGTGGCCCGGTCCCGCGGGATGCTCGACCAGGCGCTCGCGTACTTCAGCGAGGCCCGGCGCTACTTCGAGCAGGCCGGCAATCGCGTGGGTGTGGCCGACGCCTGGAAGGACATGGCGGACCTCGACCTCCGCCAGGGCGAGCTGGACGGGGCGGCCGGGCTCTACAAGCGGGCCCTCGAGGTCTACGAGGAGGAAGGTGAGCGGCACCAGATGGCCGCCTGCCTGAACGGGCTCGCGGAGGTCTCGCGCGGCCGGGGCGACGTCGGGGAGGCCGAGCTCGGCTACCGTCACGCGCTCCAGATCTACGAGTCCACGGGCAGCGCGCAGGCCGTGATCCCCCGCCTCAACCTGGCCCTGCTGCACCTCAAGAAGGCCGACTACGACGAGGCGGATCGGGAGGCGCGACGCGCCATGGACCGGCTGACGGAGATCGGGCGTCCCCGCGAGCTCGGAGCCACGCACGTCGTGCTCCTGGCCTCCAGCGCCGGTCGCCGGGACTGGACGGCCTTCGACGAGCACCTCGAGGCCGCGACGGAATCGGTGCGCAAGACCGGGCTGTGCGAGGCCGACGTGGCGTGGTGCGCACACAAGGCCGGCGACCTCGCGCTCCAGGCCGACCGCGCGGGCCGCTCCAGGGCCGCCTACCGCTTCGCCTGGTACCAGTACCGCGCGCTGAACGACGAGCCGGGCATGCAGCGTGTGGAGGCCGTGATCGGAGACCCCGAGGACTTCGCGTGACGGCCACGGAGACCGGCTTCGGGTTCAAGGCAGCCTGGTACGTCGCGGCCACGTCTGCCGAGGTCACGGACCGGCCCCTCCCGCGCACCGTGCTGGGCGTGCCCCTCGTGCTCTTCCGCACCAGGGAGGGCGTCGGGGCGCTGCTGGATCGCTGCCCCCACCGCGGGGTGCCCCTGTCCCTCGGGTTCGTGAAGGGTGGCGCGCTGCACTGCGGGTACCACGGATGGTCCTTCGACACCGGGGGCGCGTGCACCGCGGTCCCCGGCCTGCTCGACCCCACGCCCAACCCCGCGCGGTGCGTCACCGGCTACCCGGTGCGCGAGCAGCAGGGGCACGTCTGGGTGTGGATGGACCCCACACAGGAGCCCGTGGGCGAGCCGTTCACGTTCCGGCTCGCGGACGCCCCCGGATACCTCACCGTCCGCAAGCAGCTCGACGCGCCCGGCGGCCTGCTCGCCGTCGCCGAGAACGCGCTGGACGTGCCCCACACGCCCTTCGTGCACGCCGGCCTCTTCCGCTCCGAGGGAGACCGCAACGAGATCACCTGCGTGATCGAGCGCACCCGCGACCGCGTGGAGGTCGAGTACATCGGCGAGCCCCGGCCGGAGGGCATCGTCGCCCGGATCCTCTCGCCCTCGGGGGGCATCGTCACGCACTTCGACCGCTTCTACCTGCCCTGCATCGTGGAGGTCGAGTACCGGATCGGCGAGGAGAACCACATCGTGCTCAACGCGGCGTGCACGCCCGTCACGCCGGACAGCACGCGCCTCTACGCGGTGGTGTCGGTGCGCTCGCGGGTGCCCACGTGGCTCGTGCGCCCCATCGTGCAGCCCGCGGCCCTCTACATCTTCAGCCAGGACGTGAAGATCCTCGGCGAGCAGACCCGCATGGCAGCGACGTTCGGCGATCGGTACGTCTCCACCGAGATCGACCTGCTCGGCCCGCACATCGCCAGGCTGCTGCACCGCGCCGAGCGTGGCGAGCTCGACCAGCTCGACGAGCCCTACCGGCGGGAAGTCCGGATGATGGTCTGATGCGCCTGCTCCTCGGGCTGCTGCCCCTGGTGGCGTTCTACGCGGCCGAATCGCTCTGGGGCATGAGGGCCGGCGTGCTCGCGGCGGTGCTCACGAGCCTGGTGGACGTCGCGTACGGGCGGTTCGTCGACGGGCGTGTGAACCGCGTGGTCATCGTGTCCACCGTGCTGGTCGTGGCGCTCGGCGGGCTCTCGATCCTGGCGGGCGACGAGCGGTACGTGCTCTGGACCCCGGTGCTCGGCGATGGTGTGTTCGTGGCCCTGTTGCTGGCGAGCCTGGCGGCGTCCGAGGGGTCCGCGCTGGAGATCGCGCTGCGGGAGCAGGACCCCGAGGCACCCGTGGACCTCGCAATGCGTGCCTTCCTCCGCGGCGTCACCGCACGGCTCTCCGCGAACCTCGCGCTGCACGCCCTCCTCACCGCCTGGAGCACCACCCAGCCCCGCGAAACCTGGCTGTTCGTGAGCGGGCCCGTGCAGTACGGCCTGTTCGCGCTCCAGCTCCCGCTGGAGGTGGTCCTGGTGCGCCGCCTGGCCCCCGCCACCGACCCCGACGCAGGACCGCCCGGCGCGGGTTGACCCGCCGACCCGTTGTGCCATGATGCGCCCATGTCCACGCAAGAGACCCACGACCGGCCTGCGCTCGCCCTCGTGATGACCGCCGGGCGCGAGCCCGGCCGGATGTTCCCCCTCGGGACCCACACCATCATCCTGGGTCGGGATCCGGCGTGCGACGTGCACCTCGACGACCGCCGCGTGTCCAGGCAACACGCGCGGATCGAGCCCGAGGACGACGGCAGCCTGCTGCTCGTGGACAACGGCAGCTCCAACGGCACCTACGTCAACGGCGAGGAGGTCGGCTCGCACCACCTGGCCCTCGGGGATCGCATCGGTCTCGGGAAGGGCGTGCAGCTCACGGTCGCGTCGTTCGGATCGCTCCACGAGCGCACCGTCGCGTCCCAGCGCGCCGCGGCCGCCCATCGTGTGGCCCACGAGGCCGGCACCGCGTTCTCCGCGCTGTTCGAGGGCATGCTGGCCCGCGGCGCCACGCCGGAGGTCGTCGCCGAGCTCGCCCGGGAGGGCCTGGAGGCCGCCCGCACCCTGGCGCGCACCGGCGCACCGCGCGCGGAGGTGCAGGACATCGACCTCGCCCAGGTGCTCTCGGCCATCGAGGAGGCGCTGGACGACACGAGCCGCGTGACGATCGACGCGGAGCCCGAGCTCGAGGTGTCCGGAGACCCCGAGGGGCTCGTCCAGGCCGTCCTGGAGGTCGTCGCTGCCGCCCTCGCCGCGGGCCCCGGGCCCGTCACGGTCGAAGCGGGTCTCGTGGATCCCGACGAGCGGTCACTCCGGAAGCTCTGGCTGGCGGACGTCCCCCACGCCGTCATCCGGGTGCGCGACGCGGGCGAGATGCCCGTCTGGGAGCACCCCGAGGAGCCCTTCGCGCCCGAGGGCCACCGCGACCTGTCGCTGGCGGCCGGCATCGTGCGCGCCCACGAGGGACGCCTGGTGGTGCACTCGTCCGGCGGGGCCACCACGGTCCGGATCTACCTGCCGCTGGTCCTCTCGGAGGGGTAGTCCCCTATTCCATGGGGCCCAGCGTCCAGTCCAGGATCACCTCGAGGTCGCGCTCCACCACCGGGCCGTCGTTGCCGATCCAGGCCTCGAAGTGCAGCTGGGCGGTCTTCCCGGCCAGGGTGGCGGGATCGGTGCCGAAGAACCGCATGTGGAGGTCGGGGGTGTAGCGGGTGCCCGCCTCCTCACCGACGTTCCGGCACACGAAGCGCTCCTGGTAGGGCGGCGTGGCGTAGTCGACCCCGTCCACCACCGCGTCCATGTCGACGCGGTAGGCATCCGCCGCCTCGACGCCGACGAGCCGGATCTCGAACGGCGCGTAGGGAGCCCCGCCCTGCGGGGGGATCCCCATGTTCACGTGCCCGTCCGGCATGTTCCAGTCACCGCCCTGCGCGACGTCGAGGGTGGGCTCGTCGTTCGGCGTGCACTCGCCGCTCACGGGGGTCGAAGAGCCCTTGCAGGCCACGAGGAGGACGACGGCGACGAGACGGAGAGGCATGCCGGTTCATACCTGACCGTCGACGCACCCGCACACCCAGTAGTCCACGGCCTTGCCGGGCACGGCGAGCATCCCGGGACGCGGCGGCGGCGCGCCCTTCTCGACCCGCACGACGAGGCGGCGGCCGATGCGCAGGAAGGCGTCGAAGGTGGCGTCGTCGAGCGGTCGTGGATCCGCGACCTCCCGGAACAGCGGGAAGCCCGGCGCCGCGCGTGCCGGAGTCTCGAACATCGGCGCACAGAACACGGCGTCCACAGGCTCCACCCGCGAGGCGAGCTCCACGGAGGGCATGGCGTGCACCCGGATCCGTCCGGCAGCGTCGGACCAGCGGCTGCCCTCGAGGCCCCGGAGGCCCGCCGACACGAGCTGCGCGACCCAGGGGCTCGCTTCCGCCCCCTCCACGACAGCCCCCGTGACGGCCGCGATGTGCAGCGCGTCCTGCGCCATCCCGAGCGTACCGTCGAGGACCCGGCGTACGGGACCCAGCGCCCGGATCAGCGGGTGCTCCGCGCCCGCCGCGACCTTCGCGTGGAGGAGCCCGACGTCCACGCGGAGCCGTCCCGACGGGCCCTGCAGCGACTCGCCATCGCCCGCCACCACGTAGGCGAGGTCCGACTCGTGGGTCGCGAGCATCCGGGCGAGCGCGCCGCGCCGGCGCACGAAGGGGCTACCCGTGGCCGCAGCGACCTCGCGTGCCCGGGCCTCGTGGGCGGTCGTGGGGTTGGCCCCGGTGGTGACCAGGACGCTCAGAAGGCGTCCAGCACGAACCGTACCGCCTGCTCGGCGAGGTCGGCATCCGCGTTCACCGCGATGTGGGCGGTGTCGTCGCGCTCCACGATCTCCTGGGGCGAGAGCCGCGGGAGCACGAGATCCTGGGAGCCTGCAGCCAGCGAGGGGTCGAGGGACGACCAGATCCACAGCGTGGGCGGGAGGGTCGGTGCGCTCGAGAACGCGCGCTCCATGGGAGGGTCGCCCGGCTTGAAGATCCGATCGAGCCCCGGCCCCACGAGCGGCTGCGCGGCCGACCACGCGTCGAGGTCGTCGTTGTGGCCCTCGATCACGACGGCCGCCGGCGTCGCGCCGTACGCGAGCACCTCGCCCACCGCGCGTCCCCCCTCGCCGAGGCCCACCAGCGCGAGCCGGTTTCGGTCCGGCTCGAACGGGAGCTCGACGCCGAGCAGGTCGCCGAAGCCGTCCTCCGCCACGAGGCGCCAGCCCCACTCGGCGGCCGCGCCGCCCGACCGGAAGAAGAGGTCCGCGTAGAAGTCGTTCTCGCGGGTGCCCGGCTTGTCGTGCCAGAGGTCTCCCCAGCAGTTCATCGGGAGCACGAGGGCCACGTCCTCCTCGGCGAACGCCAACGGGAGCGCGCCCATGTGGTCGTCGTGCTCGATGGGGGCCGGGTACATCCCGAGAGTGGCGAAGACCATCCGGATGCCGAACGGCGCGGTGAGCCGCGTGACCTCCTGGAGCGACTGCCCGGCGAGCGGCTGCCCGCCCTCGGGCTGGTCGATGTAGTCGAAGCTCCCGCTGTGGAACACGACCGCCGTGGCGAGCGGACGGTCCACCTCCGCGGGGTGCACGAAGTAGACGCGCGCGTCACGCCCGTCCGGGCACGCGAGGTCGAACGTGGCCTCGGTGACCACCCACCCGTCGATCGCGCCCGCCTGGGGCTCGAAGTCCACCGTCGAACGCGGCAGCTCGGACCGCTCGCCGTCCCAGCAGCCCGCCGCGAGCAGCAGCGGAAGCACCAGCCGTGTCATCCATCCTCCGCGTGCAGTATACAACCGTCCCCGCACCACCGATGGTAGGGTGAGCACGCACCCGCCGTGCCCCTCTGGAACCCGAGTGTCCTCCAGCGAGTCCTCCAGGAGATTCCACTTCATCCGCGAGATCGCCTCAGGCGGTTTCGGAAGCGTGTACCTCACGAAGGTGATCCACGCGGACGGATTCTCCCGATTGGTGGCGGTGAAGCTCCTCCATCCGCGATGGTCGGAGAACGAGGAGATCGCGAGCCGGATGCGGGACGAGGCCCGTCTCCTCGGCTGGCTGCGCCACAAGAACATCGTCGACGTCATGGATCTCACCCTGATCGACGGCCGTTGTGCCGTGATCATGGAGTACCTCGACGCCGTCGACGTGAAGGTGGTGATCAACCACTGCGCCGAGATCGGGCAGCGGCTCCCGCTCCGCCCGGCGCTGGAGATGTGCGCGGCCGTGGCGAGCGCGCTGGACGCCGCGTACAACCGGCCGCCGTACGCCGGCGAGAAGCCGCTGCGGGTCATCCACCGCGACATCAAGCCGTCGAACATCATGATCGACGACTCGGGCGTGGTGAAGGTGCTCGACTTCGGCGTCGCACGCGCGGAGTTCGACGAGCGGGAGAGCAAGACGCAGGAGATGGCGTTCGGCTCGCTGGAGTACATGCCGCCCGAGCGCCTGTTCTTCGAGCCGGAGTCGCCCGCGTCCGACGTGTACTCGCTGGGGGCCACCCTCTACGAGATGCTGGCCCTCGAGAAGTTCGGCAAGGCCAAGCTCCGCCCCAAGGAGCACGAGGCCTACTTCGAGGACCGGTTCGACCTGCTGCTGGACCGCTACCCGCTCCACCGCGAGGCCGAGGACCTCCTCCACGAGCTCCTCATGAGCATGCTCGCGTTCGACGAGCCCGACCGGCCCTCCGCCGCCGATGCGGTGGCGCGTCTGCGCTCGTTCGCGCGCCGCATCACCGAGCACCCCCTCGAGGAGTGGGCCGAGCAGACCGTGCCCCCGCTCCTGCGGGCCACGCGCGAGAAGAGCGAGGCGCGCAGCCCGGGCTCCCTGGTGGACACCATCCTCACCGAGGACGCCAAGGCCCTCGACCAGCGCTCCATCTGGGACGAGAACACCGGTGCCTCCACCCGCGCGCTGGACCTCAACGCCCTCGAGGACGAGC
The DNA here is from genome assembly GCA_020632885.1 of Alphaproteobacteria bacterium. Lineage (GTDB taxonomy): Bacteria > Myxococcota_A > UBA796 > UBA796 > JACKEQ01. The sequence goes on from JACKEQ010000003.1 coordinate 542,495, forward strand.
TCACGGGCTCCCTCGCGGACGACGCCCGCTGGAAGGCCCTGAAGCAGGCCACCATCGAGGACATGGCCAAGCGCGGCGAGATCCAGCGGCCCGCCGATGGGCCCACGGAGCCCGCGGACGCCGAAGAGCTCGACCCCGACACCGACCCGGACGCCGAGCCGATCGCGGATCCGGTCCCCCTCGACCGCGGGCCCGCGCGCGTCCCCCCGCCGCCCCGGCCGCCTCCGGTGGAGCAGCAGGACAGCCCGCCAACGCCCCTCGAGCCCCTCCCGGTGCCCGACCGGCGCAAGCCCCCACGGCCCGCGCCGCCCCCCGACGAGGTCGAGATCGACCACGAGCCGGAGAGCGAGCCCACGCTGGTGGCAGCGCCGCCCAAGGCGCCGCCGCGCCCCGAGCCGCCCCCCCCGCCGCGGGCCCCGAAGCCGCGGCGCAGGAAGCAGGGGTCCTCGCGGAAGGGCCTGGTGGCCACGGTCGCCGTGATGTTCCTGGTGGGGAGCGGCCTCGCGCTCATCGGCATGTCGCTGCTCGGCATCGTGCTCGCCCTGTCCATGATGGCCACGCCCACCGTCAGCGCCGTTCCGATTCCCCTGCCCCCACAGCCCGTGGAACCCGTGGGGGTGGAGCCCGTGGAGCCCGAACCCGCCCCGGAGCCCGTCCCGGTGGACGGCCCGCACGTGCGCTTCGTGTCGGCGCGCTCCAACACCGAGCGCATGCAGGTGAGCTGCGACAGCGGCCGCGAGACGGGCGGCGACAGCGTGGCCATCGCCGGTGCCGAGCACGGCGACTGCATCGTGACCGTCATCCTGGGCGACAAGAAGCGCCTCCGGGCGCGCGTCGAGGGCACCGAGCCGCGGGAGTACATCTGCTTCGTCGGCGACAGCGATGAGTGCCGGTAGCGTCTTGCCAGCGCGGAGACGTTGCCCGCGGGCGTCCGGTCCAATAGGCGCGCCCCGATGAAGACCGGCGACATCGTCACGGACAGCCGCGCGGCTGCCTGGACCCTCGGGAACCTGCTCGGCGAGGGTGCGTGGGGACGTGTGTGGTCCGTGCGGGACGACGGGAATCGCACCCGCGTCCTCAAGGTCCCCTACGAGCCCGAAGACCTCCCGCCCGCCAGCGTGGACCGCGTGCCCCTCATGCGGAAGTGCGCCGTGGAGGCTGCCGAGCTCCACACGTCCGGCCCCGCCTGGCTGCCACCCCTCGAAGACCGCATCACGCTGCCGTCCGGTGCGGTCGCCCTCCTCTTCCCCCAGGCGCCCACCACCCTGGCCCGCCAGCTCCAGTCCGGGCTCCCGCTCGTGGAGGCCCTCGACGAGGTGCTCGCGGTGGTCGAGATGCTCGCGGCGGCCGGGGTGGAGCACGGCAACCTGCGCCCCTCGAACATCCTCATCGGCAGCGACGGCCGCCCGATGCTGGCGGATCCCGTCACGCCCACGCTCAAGACCCTGCTGCCCGGGGCCGAGCGCACGGCTCCGGACCGCAAGCGCTGGTCGGCTCCCGATCACATCGCGAACGACCAGTGGGCCCTCTGCAGCGCGATCTACACGGCCGCGATGCTCGAGGAGGACGTCCGCGACGCGTCCGCGCTGCCCCAGTCGCCCGCCACGGGTCTCGACAAGGTGGCCCTCGCGGGTCTGCGCGACAAGGCCGTCGCCCGTCTCCGCCGCGACGGCGCCAACCCCCGCTTCATGCACCGCACCGCCGAGCGCCTGGCCACCCTGCTGGCACGGGGTCTCTCCGGCCGCGCGGATCCCTCCCCGCCCTACCGGTTCCTCACGGCGCGCGACCTGCTCCCGCGGCTCCAGGAGGTCCACGCGCTCGTCCGTCCGGGCATCGAGAGCGTCGGGCGCCTGCTGCTCTCGAGCTCCGCGTCCGGCGACGTGTTCGACGCGCCCGGTCCCGTCGGGTTCACCGTGTCCGTCGGGCCCACCGCGGGCGTCACCGAGCCCGACGACATCGTGTGTGGCGTCCGGCTCGAGGACCTCGACGCGACGGGCGATCGGCGGGTGCCCCTCGCGGACACCCAGTTCGCCGTCAACAAGCACCCGTCCGGCAGGTTCCGCTTCGAGTTCGACATCCCCGAGGTGTCCCCCGGCCGCTACCGGGTGCGCGTCGCGTTCAGCGTCAAGGACTCCGGCGACGAGCCGTCCGTGGCCGAAGGCACCTTCCAGGTACGCCCGCCGCCCGGCTACGTCCCGCCCCCGCCAGACGAGGAGGAGGTCGCGCCCCTCGCGTTCACCGGGGCCCTGAAGCCCCTCGTGCTCGACGACGACGAGGACGACAGCGACGACGACGCCGCCACGGTGCTCATGAAGCGCCCGACCATCGACACCGACGGCGGCGAGGACACCGACCCCGACGCCGACGAGGACGCCGTGGTCCAGATGTTCCCGCGGCCCCTGGCGCCCACGTCGCCCGGCACCCTGGTGGACGAGCAGCCCGCACCGCCGCTCCCGCCCCCGGTCTCCGCCCCTGTCGCGGCCCCCCGGCCCCTGCTGGCCGCAGTGCCCACGCCCGCACCGAGCGAGACGGACTCCGAGGTCTCCGAGGTCGACCCGCCGTCCCACACGCCCGTGCCCAGCGTGGTCGCGCCCCAGCCGTCCATCACGATCGCCGCGCCGCCCCCGATGGGCCCGCCCGGCCCGTCGATCCGGCCCACACCTCCCCCCACCCCCGTCGTGAAGCCGCAGATCGCGGTTCCTCCACCCCCCCCGTCGCCCCTGGGCGCCGATCATCCCGGCTGGGAAGCCTCGCACGCCCACGAGGCCGAGTTCTTCCAGCCCGAGAGCGGTGTGCCCGGTGGTGGCGGCGAAGACCTCGTCACCGGCAGGCGGCCGTCCCCCCTGGACGCCGTCCGCGAGCAGCTCGGTGACTTCGCCCGCCCCGACTCCCCGAAGTTCTTCGTGGCCGTCATCGCGGGTTGTTTCCTGCTCATCCTCCTGACCCTCGCGCTGCTCCGAGCCTGCTGACAACCTGGAGTCTCCCTTGAAAGTCACGTTCTCTACCGCCAAGCCCGCCGATGTCGCCTGCGACGCCCTGGTCGTGATCGTCGGAGACGCCTGGCGCGAGGAGCTCGCCGGGCTCGACGCCGCCATGGGCGGTGGGCTCGTGGGCTGGCTCGAGGCCGAGGACTTCGACAGCAGCGCGCGCTCCGTGCCCACCTTCGGGCGCATCGCTCCCCGCAACCTGCTGCTCGTGCCCTGTGGCGAGAAGGGCCTCGCCATGGCGTTCGCGAAGGCCGGCCGCACCGCTCGCGCCTCCGGCTACGAGACCGTCGCGCTCCTGGGCCTGCCCACGGACGACGCCGGCGCGCTGCTCGAGCAGTTCCGGGCCGGCAGCTACGCCTGGGAGGCCTACAAGGCCGAGAAGGACCGCACGCCTCCGGTGGACGGGCTGATCGTGCTGGGCGCGGAGGCCTCTCCGGGCCTCGACGCCGCTGCCGCCGAGGCCGACGTGCGGTCGCGCTGGCAGGACTGGTCGCGCGACCTCGTGAACGCGCCCCCCGCCGACCTCTACCCCGAGACCCTCGCGCAGAAGGCGTACGAGGCCCTCTCCGGCATCGACGGCGTCTCCGTCGACGTCTGGGACCTCGACCGCTGCAAGGACGAGGGCCTCGTCGGCCTCGTCGCGGTGGGCCAGGGCTCCACGCGTCCCGGCTGCCTGATCCACGTCGCCTACCGCCCCGCGAACGCCACCCGGCACATCGCGTTCGTCGGCAAGGGCGTCACCTTCGACTCCGGGGGCCTGTCGCTCAAGCCGAGCGCGGCCATGCAGACCATGCGCTGCGACATGGGCGGTGCGGCCGTCGTGCTCGGCGCCATCGGCGCCCTCGCGGAGCTCGGTGTGCCGGTGAGCGTGGACTGCTTCGTGGGTGCCGTCGAGAACATGAACGACGGCAACAGCTACAAGCTCGGCGACATCCTCCGCTACCGCAACGGCGTGACCGTCGAGATCCACAACACCGACGCCGAGGGCCGGCTGGTGCTCGCCGACTGCCTGATCAACGCGTGTGCGGTGGAGGGTGTGGACACCGTCATCGACGCGGCCACCCTCACCGGCGCCTGCGTGATCGCGCTCGGCGAGGACTTCACGGGCATGTTCACCCACGACGACGCCCTCGCGCGCGAGCTCCAGGAAGCGTCGGACGCGTGCGGTGACGGCCTCTGGCGCCTTCCGCTCCACAACCCCTACAGCGAGAAGCTCAAGGGCAAGTGGAGCCAGATCAAGAACGTCGGCGGGCGGGACGCGGGGGCCACCACGGCCGCGCTGTTCCTCCAGCACTTCGTCACGGAAGACGTGCGCTGGTGCCACCTCGACGTCGCGGGCTCCTCCTGGCGCGACAGCGCGACCAAGGCGTGGGCTCCGGGCGGCACGGGCCAGATGGTCCGCAGCCTCGCGACGTGGGTCGCGTCGCTGGCGTGAAGGACGTCGGGGGCCAGTTCGAGTTCATCGGGAGCTTCCCCGACGCGCTCCCGGACCTCGGGCTCCCCGAGATCGCGTTCGCCGGGCGCAGCAACGTCGGGAAGTCCAGCGCCCTGAACTGCCTGCTCGACAGCAAGCGCATCGCGCGGGTGTCGTCGACGCCGGGCCGCACGCAGGCCATCAACCTGTTCAAGGTCCGCGACCGGGTCGTGTTCGCGGACCTGCCGGGGTACGGCTTCGCCAAGGTGCCCGGGCGCATCCAGGAGCGCTGGAAGCCCATGGTGGAGGGCTACCTGGGCGGTCGGGAGGCGCTGAAGCTCGTGGTGGTGCTCGTCGACGTCCGCCGCGAGCCCGTCGACATGGACCTCGCGCTCGCCGAGGGCCTGAACGACGCGGGCATCCCGTTCCAGATCGTGGCCACCAAGTCCGACAAGCTGAAGCGTCGGGCTCTCGACCAGCAGCTCGCGCTCCTCGCCCGGGCGTACGGCGGGCGGCCCATCGCCTTCTCGAGCCCCGAGCGGCGCGGGCGCGACGAGGTCTGGGCGGCCATCGAAGCGGCCATCCGATGAGCCGTCGGAACTCCTACAAGACCGGCGACCGCTTCAACCAGAAGGCGAAGGACGAGGGCTACCGGGCCCGGAGCGTGTACAAGCTCTCCGAGATCCAGAAGCGCTTCCGCCCGTTCAAGCAGGGACAGCGCGTGATCGACCTAGGCTGCGCGCCCGGGAGCTGGTCGCGGTACGCCCAGCAGCAGGTCGGTCGGAACGGTGTCGTCGTGGGCATCGACATCCAGGAGGTCCAGTCCCTGGCGGGCTGCACCCTCCTCCAGCGCGACGTCTACACGGTCACGAGCGAGGAGCTGCTCGATCTCCTCGGCGGTCCGGCGGACATCGTGCTCTCCGACATGGCGCCCAACACCACGGGCGATCGGTTCGGCGACCACGTGCGCCAGATCGCGATCGCCCGGCGGGCCCTCGAGGTCGCCACGCAGACCCTCGCTCCCGGCGGCGCCTTCGTGTGCAAGGTGTTCGAGGGCGAAGACGCACCGGGCTTCGTGGACGACGTGCGCAAGCTGTTCACGACCACGAAGCGCGTCCGGCCCGAGGCCGTCCGGCGCGAGAGCGTGGAGCTGTTCGTGCTCGGGATGGGCTACCGGCCCGCGTGATATCGATCCCGCGAGGATGAGCACACCGCCCACAGAGCCCCTCTTCCCGGGGTGGAACCGTCGCCGCACCGTCGTCGAGCACCTCGACACGGATGCGAAGGTGTGGTTCGTGTCCGACATGCACCTCGGCGACGGCACGCGGAGCGACGTGTTCTTCGGCAAGGACCGCCACCTCATCGCCCTGATCGAGCGCGTACAGGAGGAGGGCGGCGTGCTCGTCGTGCTCGGCGACGCCATCGACTTCAACCAGGCCTGGTCGTTCACCCGCGTGCTCCGCGCGCACCAGGAGCTGCTGTCGGCCATGAGCGGGCTCTCGCGCGAGGGTCGCCTCTACTACGTCATCGGCAACCACGACTACGACATCACGCTCTACCGTGAGATCCTGAACTTCCGCGTGTGCGACGAGCTCCACATCGGCGACCGGGTCCTGGCGCTGCACGGGTGGCAGTTCGACCCCTTCCTCGCCGAGGAGGTCCCCAAGGGCCACCAGTGGTCCACCACGGTGCACCACCTGGTCGAGCGCTACCTCAACACCTGGCTGCGCATCCCGCTCGGCGAGTTCTACACCCTCTCGAACCGCCTGATGTTCTGGCTCGCCCACAAGATCGCGCTCGTGGGCAACGCGTTCACGCGCCTGCAGCGCGCCCTCGGGATCGACGCGACCAGCGACCCCCTCAACCGCTACCTCGACTACTGGGCCCAGGGGAACATGGGCGACCCCATGGGGATCTTCCGGCCCGCGTACGCCACCGCGAAGGCGGGCCCGTGGCCGTGGGTGATCTGCGGGCACAGCCACCTGCCCGGCATCGTGCCGGTGCCCGGTCGCCCCGGCGGGTACGTGAACACCGGCTCCTGGACGTTCGCCAGCTCCCACTACGTGGTGTGGGACGGCGAGCGCTTCCAGGCGAGCGACTGGATCACGGGCCGCGACTTCGGCCAGGAGTTCTACGAGCCCCTCCTGGAGGGCTTCGTGTACGAGCGCGACTTCTTCCAGTGGTGGCGCGAGAACTACATGGGCTTCCTGCGCTTCCGGGAGGGCGAAGAGCGCAAGGGGCGCCTCCGGGGCTGGGAGAGCTACGTGCGGGACTACCAGTACCTCTCGCACCTCCGGCCGGCGCAGCTGGAGCCTCTGATGCTGGAGGCTCCACCCGAGCAGGAGCCCGTGGCTGCCGAGGAGACCGCATGATCGTGGACGGCGTGCACCAGCGGACGGTCGTGCGCGACGGTGCCGTGGTGGACCTCATCGACCAGCCGCTCCTCCCGCACGCCTTCCGCCGCGTGAGGCTCCACACCGTCGAGGAGACGGCCAGCGCCATCTCCGACATGATCGTGCGGGGAGCGGGCGCCATCGGGGCCACGGCCGCCGCAGGCATGGCCCAGGCCGCCCTGCTCGGCGAGCGCGACGTGCTGGCCGCCCTCGACGCGGGGGCCGCCCGCCTCCGACGCACGCGGCCCACGGCCCAGAACCTCTTCTACGCCATCGACGCCGTCCTGGACGCCGCACGCCGGGCGGACGTCGCGGACCGCCTGGAGGCGGCGCTGGGCGCGGCAGACGCCGTGATCGACGGGGACGCCGCAGCCTGCGAGCGCATCGGCCACGTCGGCGCGGAGCTGCTGGCGGACGGGATGCGGGTGGCCACCCACTGCAACGCCGGCTGGCTGGCCTTCGTGGACTGGGGAAGCGCGCTCGCCCCCGTCTACCGGGCCGTTCGCCAGGGCAAGCGCGTGTCGGTGTGGGTCGACGAGACCCGCCCGCGCGGCCAGGGTGCCCGGCTCACGGCCTGGGAGCTCGAGCAGGAGGGGGTGGCGCACCACGTCATCGCGGACAACGCGCTGGCCTCCCGGATGCGGGCGGGCGACGTGGACGTCGTGATCACGGGAGCCGACCGCATCGCGGCCAACGGGGACGTCGCCAACAAGATCGGCACGTACGCCGTCGCCCTCTGCGCGCGCGCCCACGGCATCCCGTTCTACGTGGCGGCGCCCGCATCCACGTTCGACCCCGGCACCCCCGACGGTGAGGGCATCCCGATCGAGGAGCGCTCGGCCGAGGAGGTCGCGTACACCTGGGGCCTCGACGACGACGGGGTGTTCCGCCGCGTGCGCACCACGCGCTCGCCGTGCCGCAACCCCGCGTTCGACGTCACCCCCGCCGGGCTCGTCGCCGGCTGGATCACGGAGCGCGGGTTGTTCCGGAGCCCCGGGGAAGCCGGCTGGCCGGGGCTCACAGATCGTAGGTGAACACCGTCGGCACGCCGTCGGGCGTGACGTCCACGAGCACCAGCTCGTCCACCGAGCCCGTCGTGGTCTCGCCCTTCAGCGGGAAGGCCAGCGCCCGGCCCGTGAACGCGTAGTCGAAGCCCGAGAGCTGCGTGCCGGGCGAGTAGTTCCGGGCGTGGGCCCACCCCACGTCGCCCGCGCCGTCGAGGAAGAGCTCGAGGCTCCGGATGTACGCCCCGCGCTCCTGGCCTTCGGTGTGGAACCGGAAGTCCCAGCCGGTCCAGCCGAGCGTGAGGTCTGCGTCGCCACCGACGCCGAGCGCATGCTCCGCGGGGTCGGGCTCGGGCTGCTCGAGCGGATCGAAGCGGTCGCCGTACGCGAAGCTCTGGGTCTGGTCGAACGTGAGCTCCTGGGGCTCCACGTGGGTGACCACGGCGAGCAGGTGGACGTCGAAGCGCACCCGGGCGCGGTCGATCACCTCGTCGAGGCATACCCGCTCGTCCTCGTAGGTGGGCCCGGCCGCGAACACAGCGGTCACATCGACCGTCACGGACATGCCGTCCGCGGAGAGCGCCGGCTCGCCGAGCGTGAGCGCGACCCGCGTGGGGAGCCAGCCGTTCTGGGGGAGATAGCAGGCCTCCTCGCCCGCCAGCGGCTCGTTGGAGCTGATGGTGTAGCCGTTCAGGAGCACGTGGGGGACCTTCCGCCCCCGCGCGCCGAGCGGGATGGTGGCGGTGACGGTCTCGCCGTCGGCATCCGCGACCACCGAGGCGGCGCCGGTGCCGAACACCGCCTGGGTCGTCGTCACCCGGCCCCAGTCGAGGCGCATCTGCGCGCGGTCCGCGAACGGGAACTCCGTGCAGGTGTCGACGTCGCACCCGGCCGGCAGGGGCGGCGCGAACGCGGTGGTGGACGTGCCACCGACGATGGCGAGGTGGGCCTGCTCGTCCTCGATCCCGTACTCCAGGTGGGACAGGCGATGGTTGAAGTAGTCCCACTCGAACCGGTTGCCGCGGAGGAACGTGGCCGTGGACTCGGTGCCGCAGCCGACGAGCAGGAAGAGCGCGAGCAAGGGGACCTCCGGGGGCGAGCCGCGCTAGAGTATGCCGCAACTTCCCGCGGGGGGACCATGAGCGACCGCTACGACACGTTCGAGGCCTTCTGGCCGTACTACCTCTCCGAGCACCGGAACCCCGTCTGCCGCGGCCTGCACTACGTGGGCACCGGCACCGGGCTCGCCGTGGCCGGGCTCGGCACGCTCATGCTGAACCCCTTCGCCATCCCCGCCGGGATGGTCTGTGGCTACGGGGCGGCCTGGGTGGGTCACTTCATCATCGAGAAGAACCGGCCCGCCACCTTCACCTACCCGGCCTGGTCGCTTCGCGGCGACATGCGCATGCTGAAGCTGAAGGTCACGGGCAGGCTGCACGCCGACCCCGGCTACGTCCGGATCATCGCCAACGGCGAGCAGCCCGACCCGCCCGGGGCGGCCGCGACGGTCTGATGGAGGACGACGAGCGCGACGACGACCTCCGGTCGCTCCCCGACAGCACCCTCCAGCTCTACCTGGGCGGCATCGTGGCCTGGGGCTTCGTGCTCGTGCTCCTCTACCTGTTCGAGCGCACCGCCGCGGCCATCCCGCTCACGTACGCGGTCTTCGTCTGGCAGGCCCTGCTCACGGGCTGGTGGGGCTCCGGGGTCATGCGGGCCTACGACTCCGGCGAGCTCTCGTCCGGAGAGGCGCGGGCCGGCGTGCAGTCCGTCGCGCGCATCGTCACCGCCTCTGCCCTGCTCCCCGCGGTCGCGTTCTTGATCGAGGACCCGCTGGCCGCGTCGTCGTGGACGGCCGCTGCCGGGACCGTCGCCGTGGCGGCCGTGATGTGGCTGCTCATCGCGACGGTCGGGCGCATCCAGCACCGCGTGGCGCTGGTGCTGCTGCTCGCCCTCGCGAACCTCGCGCTCCCCATCAACGCGACGGGCGCGGTGTCCGTGGGGATAGCGTCGGGCTTCTTCGACCGCCTCCTGCTCTGAGGCTACCGGGCGTCCGCCACCGGCAGGCGCAGCGTGAACCGGCTGCCCTTCCCGGCCTCCGAGACCACGCCGACCTCGGTGCCGAGCACCCGCGCCAGCCGCTGGCAGAGCGCCAGCCCGAGGCCCATGCCCTGGTCGTCGTCGTGGAAGCGCCTGAACGGCTCGAAGATCGCGCGCTGGTGCTCGGCGTCGATGCCCGGCCCCTCGTCCTCCACGAACACCGTTCCGTCGACACATCCCACAGTGACGGTGCCCGGATCGGCGTAGCGGAGGGCGTTGGTGACGAGGTTGGCCACGATCTGGCGGAGCCGCTCGGGATCGGCGATGACCCTACAGCCGTCTCCCCGCACGACGAGGCGCTTGCCGGCCTCACGAGCCCGGATCGCCATGCCCTCCACGACCTGCTGGAGCAGAGCCCCCACGTCGACGGGCTCCAGGCGACACTCCACCACCCCGGCCTCCACACGCGCGAGGTCGAGCACCTCGTCCACCAGGCCGAGCAGGTGGCGTCCGGACGTCGCGATGCGCTCCAGATCCACGACATCCGAGCCCTGGGCGTCCTCCAGCAGGAGCTCCGTGTAGCCGAGGATGGCGTTGAGGGGTGTGCGCAGCTCGTGGCTCATGGCAGCCAGGAAGGCGCTCTTGGACCGGTCGGCCGCGAGGGCCTGATCGCGGGCCGCGGCGAGCGCGTGGGCGAGCGCATCGAGCCGTTCGGCCTCGGCCTTCCGGGTGGTGATGTCCGTGAACACCACGTGCAGCACGTCCAGATCGCCCACCAGGCGCCGCGCGACGTCCACCTCCCATGCCCGCCCGCCGATCCAGCGGTCGGTGACGACGGAGGCATCGAGGGCCGGCACGTCCACGCGGAGCCCCAGGGCGGAGAGATCCCGACCGAGGACGACCTGGCGGGGCACACCGAGCACCTGGTGGATGTGCGAGCTGGCCTCCAGCACGGCTCCGTCGACCGGTAGGACCATCCACGGGCAGCCCGCGCGCTCGTCGACCCACGTCTGCAGCCCACCCGCCCGGGTCTCGCCGGCCTCGCGCTTGATCGCGTACTGCCCGATGGGTACGTCCCACAGCTCGACCTTCCCGATCTGGCTGTCGAGCACCCCGAGGCTCCCGTCGCTCCGCCGCCCGAGCATGTCGCCCCGCCAGCGTCCGGTCGTCGCCACGGCGCTCACGATGCCGTCGTAGAAGGCCGGAGAGTGCGTGCCTCCGCGGAACAGCGACCGCGGGGTGTTGCCGACCGCAGCGTCCCGGTCGCGCCCGGTGGCCTCCTCGAAGCCCTCCGAGACGTCGAGGAGCACGATGTCGGTGTCGAGGACCTCCTGCCAGGAAGGCGACTCGCGAAAGACCGTGCGGTACCGCTCCAGGTCCGCGCGGAGCCCCGCGGCTCGCTGGGCGGCCCGCACGGCGCGGCCCAACCGGGCCTTGTCCGCGGGCCAGACGAGCGCGTCATGGGCGCCCGCCTCCACCGCGGCGTCGCCCTCGGCATCCGAGTCCACCAGGGCCACCCAGACCCCGTCCGACACGGGCTCGTCGGACAGCACCACGAACCGCCCACACCGGGTGCGGGGCAGCCCGGCCAGTGCCTCCTCGACGCCCGGGCGACGCGTTCGGACGACGGCTACGATGGAATCTGCAGTCACGGCCGCCACCATAGCCCGCGCGGCGCGTCGTGCGCTCCCACCGAAAGGGGGTAGAAAGACGAGAATGCAGAACCCAACCGCGCTTCCCGGATCCGCGAGCCACGCCGACGTCCTGCTTGGAATGCAGACGTCGTGCCCCTCGCGGTTCGCGCGCATCCACGCGACCGTGCGACGCGGAACGCCCGCACTGCTCGGGCCCCTCGTCGATCAGGACGGCACGCCGCACCCCTGGCTGCGCCCCGCCATGGAGGCGGAGCTCGGCGACCTGCGGGTGCACGTCCGTCGCCTGATGGTCCACCCCACCGACAGCGGTGCCCGCGACTTCGCGGATGTCGTGAAGGCCCTGCACGACGTCGTGGACGGTCGTCCCACCACCGTGCCCCGCGTGCACGTGCAGCCGCTCGGACCGCCCGAGGTGGCGTTCGTGAGCGGGCACCTCGATCTCACGCCCCAGGAGCTGCAGGAGCACTACGTGCCTGCGATGGAGCGCGCCTTCCTCGACGGTGCCGCGTTCGTCGTCGGCGATGCCCGCGGCGCCGACCGTCTCGCGGCGTCCTGGCTGGCCGACCGGGGTGCGGAGGTCACGGTCTTCCACATGCTCGAGCGCCCGCGCTTCGACCCCGGACCGCACCTCACCCAGGGGGGCTACACCGACGACACCTCCCGGGACGCCGCCATGACGGCCGCCTCCACCGTCGACATCGCGTGGGTGCGGCCGGGACGGGAGCGCTCGGGAACGGCGAAGAACCTCGCGCGACGCCTCAGGAAGGCCTGACGCGCACGACACCCATGGCGAAGGCCCCGAGAGCCGTGAGCATCGCGCCCACCGCGAAGTGCAGCGCGTAGCCTGCGCCGGCCGCGCCCATCCCGTGGATGCAGGCGTCCGCGAGCCGCCCGCCCAGGGCAGAGCCCAGGAAGGACGCCAGCACCACGACGCTCGCCTGGACCGTGTAGTCCGTGCCGCCCGCCTCGGGTCGGCAGGTGTCCATCATCGCTGTGAACAGCGCCGCGGTGGCCATGCTGCCCACGAAGCCGTCGGCGAGCTTCACGACCACGAGCCCCTCCAGCCCCACCCAGCCCAGCGCCGGAGCCACCCATCCGAGCACGCCGACGGCCTGGAGCACGCCGAAGCCCACCAGGGCCGTGGTCCTGGACGGGATGCGCCCCACGACCCACCCGCCCAGCAGGGCGCCCAGCAGGCTCGCCGTGGAGTCCGCCGCCGACAGCCACCCGATGAGCTCGATGTCGAGCCCGAGGTCCACCAGCATGGGCTTGGTGACGGCCCCACCCATCTGCTCGCCCACCTTGTAGCCCACGAGCAGCGCGAGCCACGTGAGCACACCCGGACGGGCGAGCAGGCCGCGCACGCTCTCCCCCGGCGTCGCCCGGGGAGCCGGCGCCTCCCGGTGGAGGAGGATGGGCACGGTCGCCAGCGCCATGAGCCCGGCCATCGTCGCGAAGCTCGCGCTCCACCCGGACCGCGCGAACACCACCAGGAGCGCCCCGCCCCCGATGACCATGCCCTGGCGGTAGGCGGCCACCTGCACGCCGTTGCCGAGCCCCCGCTCGCGCTCCGAGAGCAACGAGACCGCGAGACCGTCGGTGGCGATGTCCTGGGTGGACGCGAGGAGCGCGGTCACGAACGTCGCTGCGAGCAGCACCGACACCACGTCCGTGGGTGGCGCGAGCGCCAGCCCGGCCAGGAGCAGGACGGTGAGCCCCTGCAGCGGCACGATCCACGACCGGCGGCGGCCGAACCGCTCCGATCCCCACCCGTCCACCAGGGGCGCCCAGAGCACCTTCAGGAGCCACGGGGCCATCAGGATCGACGTGTCGCCGATGGTCGTGAGCGACGCGCCCTCCGCGCGCAGCAGGACGGGCACGGTCTGCGTCATGAAGCCGAACGGGAGCCCCTGCGAGAGGTACAGGCTGCCGAGCAGCACGAGCTTGTAGCGGAGATCGGGGCTCTTCATCGCTCCACCACCAGGGCGTCCACGAGCCGGTGCACGAGATCGGCCCCCTCGCCCGCCGGGACGAGCCCGAGGGCCGCGAGCCGGAAGACGCCCTCCATGGCCGCGACGAGCGACCGGGCGGTCCGGGCGGGGTCACGGATGCCCAGGGCGTCCAGATCGTCCTCCAGGAGCCTCTGGGCCTCGCGGAGCACGCCCCGGAAGGCGTGCGCGACGTCTTCGCTGCGGGCGGCCTCCGCACCCAGGGTCGTCCACAGCCCCACGTCGCGGGGCCGGGCGTCCTCACCCGTGGCCAGCGTGGCATCGATCAACGCCCGGATCCTCCGCACGGGGCCCCGTACCTCCGCCTGCCGTGTGCGCACCCGGTCGCGCCAGGAATCCGCCAGCCGGTCCACGAGAGCCAGGAGGATCTCGCGCTTGCTCGCGAAGTGGTAGTGCACGAGCCCGCCCGCGAGCCCGGCCTCCCTAGCGATCTCCGCCACCGAGGCCTCCGCGTAGCTCCTGTGCTCCAGGAGGGTCGCCAGCCCCTCGACGATCTGGGCCCTTCGAACGGCCTTCGACGCTCTCGGCATGCGCGGAGTCCTTCTTTGTCGGTCAACCAACAAATAGCACGTTTTCCACGGACCGCACGGGCTCGCATCGGGGTCCGCGGTCTGGTAGGGTGCAGTGCCGCGCGCGCTTCCCGGCGCGCCCCCCTGCCCCCTCGCTCCCCAGGGAGACCCGATGCCCACCGCGTCCATCGAGGACGTCCCGCTCCACCTCGCCGCGAGCGAGCGCTACCTGAACTACGCGCTGTCCGTCATCACCGCCCGGGCCCTGCCCGACGTGCGCGACGGCCTGAAGCCCGTCCAGCGGCGCATCCTCTACACGATGTTCAACGAGATGAGCCTGCACCCGCAGGGCCGCTACCGGAAGTGCGCGGCGGTCGTCGGCGAGGTCATGGGCAAGTTCCACCCGCACGGCGACCAGTCCATCTACGACGCGATGGTCCGCATGGCGCAGGACTTCTCGCTGCGGCATCCGCTCGTGGACGGGCACGGCAACTTCGGCTCCCTGGACGGCGACCCCGCGGCCGCCATGCGCTACACCGAGTGCAAGCTCCGCCAGCTCGCCGAGGACCTCCTCCAGGAGATCAAGAAGGAGACCGTCGACTTCCAGCCGAACTACGACGGTCAGCGCACCGAGCCGCGCGTCCTGCCCGCCCAGTTCCCGCAGCTCCTGGTGAACGGCAGCGAGGGCATCGCGGTCGGCATGGCCACCCGGATCCCCCCGCACAACCTCGGCGAGGTCGTGCAGGCCGCCATCCGCCTCATCGACAACGACCTCTCCGTCGCCGAGCTGCTCCGCACGATCAAGGGCCCGGACTTCCCCACCGGTGGCCACATCATCTCGAGCAAGCCCGAGATCCGCGAGATCTACGAGACCGGTGCGGGCTCGGTGAAGGTGCGCGGCACCTACCGCATCGACAAGGACGGTCGCCGCAACCAGATCGTCATCGACTCCATCCCCTACGGGCAGAACAAGGCCAAGCTCATCCAGGCCATCGGCGACCACGTGCGCCAGAAGAAGCTCCCGCAGGTGGTGGACGTGCGCGACGAGTCCACGGACGACGTGCGCATCGTGCTCGACCTGAAGACCGGCAGCTCCCCCGAGGCCGTGATGGCCTACGTCTTCAAGCACACGCCGCTGCAGACCACGTGGTCCATCAACCTCACGGCGTTGATCCCGAGCGACACGGGCATCCCCACCCCCCGTCGGCTGGACCTCAAGGAGATCCTCAACCACTGGCTCACGTTCCGCTTCGAGACCGTGCGACGCCGCTTCGAGTACGACCTGCGCGTGCTCCGCGAGCGCATCCACATCCTCGAGGGCTTCGCCATCGTCTTCGACATGCTCGACGAGGCCATCCGCATCATCCGCGAGAGCGAGGGGCGCCGGGACGCCGCCGAGAGCCTGATGGACGCCTTCGGGCTCTCGGAGCTCCAGACCGACGCCATCCTGGAGCTGCGGCTCTACCGGCTCGCCCGCCTGCAGATCCTGGCCATCCGCGAGGAGCTCGCCGAGAAGCGCGAGGAGGCCGCACAGATCGAGGCCATCCTCGCCTCCGAGGCACGCCTGTGGGACGTCGTGAAGGGCGAGCTCGCGGAGCTGCGGAAGGTCTACCTGGACGAGCGGCGCACCCGCATCGACGACGCCGAGGTGGAGCTCACGTACGACGAGGACGCCTACATCGTGAAGGAGGACACGTTCGTCGTGATCACCCGCGACGGGTGGATCAAGCGGCAGTCCTCGTTCAGCGACGTCAGCCGCATCCGCGTCCGCGACACCGACGAGATCGGGTGGCTCATCAAGGCCCACACGCGCTCCACCCTCACCCTGTTCAGCAGCCAGGGCTCGGCGTACGTCATGCGCGTCGATGATGTGCCTGCAACCACGGGATACGGCGAACCCCTACAGCGTTACTTCAACTTCTCGGACGGCGAGAAGGTGGTCGGTGTCATCAGCCACGACGCCCGGCACCGGCCCGTGATCCAGGAGTCCCTGCCGCTGGCGGACGACGACGCCTCCCCGCCGTGGGCGGTCGCGATGACCACCGGCGGACGCGTGCTGCGCGTGCCCTTCACGGCCCACGAGGAGGTGTCCACGAAGTCTGGGCGCCGCTACGCGCGGCTCGACGACGGCGACGAGGTGCTCGCGGTCTACTCCTGCTCGGGCGACGAGGCCTGTGCCGCAGCCACCCGCCTCGGTCGGGCCATCCTCTTCCCGGTCGCCGAGACGCCCATCCTGGCGCGGTCCGGCAAGGGGTCCACGGGCATCAAGGTCCGCGACGACGACCGTGTGGTGGCCTTCGAGCTCGCGAAGGGCTCCCTGGACGGCCCGGAGGTCGTCACGAACGGGGGACGTGAGCTGGTCGTGCGCGAGCGGAAGTTCGGCATCAGCAAGCGCGGGGCGCGCGGGCGCATCGTGCTCAAGCGCGGCACCATCGACGCCTGGAACCGTCAGCCCATCCTGCTCCTCGGGGTCCCCGACACCCCCACCGAGGACGACGACCCCACCGAAGAGACCGAAGAAGCCCGGACCCCGCCCGGAGGTGAGGCATGAGCAGCAGCTACACCGCGGAGGACATCGAGGTCCTCCAGGGCATAGCCCACGTCCGTCGGCGCCCGGCCATGTACATCGGCTCCACCGGCACGGACGGGCTCCACCACCTCCTCTGGGAGATCGTGGACAACTCGGTGGACGAGGCCATGAACGGCCACGCGAGCTTCATCAAGGTCACCCTCTCCGCGACGGGCGACACCGTCACCGTCGAGGACAACGGGCGCGGCATCCCCGTGGACGTGAACCCCAAGCACGGCAACCGGAGCGCCCTCGAGCTCGTGCTCACGGAGATCGGCGCAGGCGGCAAGTTCTCGGGCAACAACTACAAGGCGTCCGGCGGTCTCCACGGCGTGGGCAGCAGCGTGGTGAACGCCCTCTCGGTGTTCCTCGAGGCGCGCGTGAAGCGCGACGGGCACGAGTGGATGCAGACCTACAAGCGCGGTCGGCCCAAGAAGCCCATCGCCAACGTGGGTCCCGCGCGCGGCACCGGCACCACCATCACCTTCACGCCCGACCCCGAGATGTTCGAGGAGACCACCTTCGACCCCGATCGCATCCAGAAGGCGCTCGAGGTGAAGACCTTCCTGAACAGCGGGCTGCGCATCGTCTTCCGCGACAAGGTGAACGGCGCCACCCACGACATGAAGCACGACGAGGGGCTCCCGGACTACCTCGGCGTGCTCCAGACGCGCTTCGAGGCGCGCCCCATCCTCGACAGCCCGTACGAGCTCGACGTGGAGGAGGACGGCGTCCGCTTCTCCCTCGCGCTCAACTGGACGGACTCGACGGCCACGCGCGTCATGTCCTACGCCAACGGCATCCACACGCAAGACGGCGGCACCCACGAGCAGGGCCTGCGCGACGCCATCCTGAAGGGCCTGCGGTCGTTCATCGACACCCACAACCTCCAGCCCCGCGGCGTGACCATCACCGCCGACGACATCCGCGAGGGCATCGTGGCGGTCATCTCGGTGCTGCTGCCGGACCCCCAGTTCCAGAGCCAGACCAAGAACCGCCTCAACAACCCCGAGATCAAGGGGCTGATCGACTCCCAGGTGCGCCCGGCGTTCGAGCAGTGGCTCCTGAACAACAGGTCGCAGGGCGAGGCCATCGTGCTCCGCGCCGTGCAGGCGGCCCGTGCCCGTGCGGCCTCCCGTCAGGCGGCCAACGCCGTGCGGCGGAAGTCGGCCACCTCCGACAAGCTCAACCTGCCCGGCAAGCTCGCGGACTGCAGCTCGTCCGACCCCGACGAGTGCGAGCTGTTCATCGTCGAGGGCGACAGCGCCGGGGGCTCCGCGAAGCAGGGCCGCAACCGGAAGTTCCAGGCCATCCTCCCGCTGCGCGGCAAGGTGCTCAACGCCGAGCAGGCCACCATGGCGAAGCTCCTCCAGAACGAGGAGCTCTCGAACGTCGTGGAGGCGCTGGGATGCGGGATGGGCAAGGACTTCCGCGAGGATCGGCTGCGCTACAACCGCATCGTCCTCCTGATGGACGCGGACAGCGACGGCCACCACATCGCCACCCTGCTGTTGACGTTCTTCTTCCGTCAGCTCAAGCCGCTCATCGACAAGGGCCACGTCTACATCGCACAGCCGCCGCTCTACCGGATCAATGCCGGGAAGGACACGCACTGGGCCCTGACGGACGCCGACAAGGAGCGCATCCTCGATGCCCTGCCGGCCCGCGTGAAGCCCGAGATCACGCGCTTCAAGGGGCTGGGCGAGATGCCCGCCAAGACGCTGTTCGAGACCACGCTCGACCCCGAGAACCGCCGGCTCCAGCGCGTCACCCTGCCCGAGCCGATGACGGCCGACCGCACCATCGCGGACCTCATGGGCAAGGACCCCGCCATGCGCTACCGGTTCATCATGGACGAGGCCGAGAGCATCGACGACATCGAGGCCCTCGACGTCTAGCCGGGGTCTCGATGGACACGTTCTCGACGGTGTACGACACGTTCATGGCGGGCTTCGAGGCCGCCGGGCTGCGGCGCTGGAGGTCCGAGCTCCTCGGCGGGCTCTCGGGCGACGTGCTCGAGATCGGTGCGGGCACCGGGGCCAACCTCGCCCACTACGGGCCCGACGTCCGGCGGCTCGTGCTCCTCGAGCCCAGCGAGGGCATGCGCGACAAGCTCGTCGAGCGGGCCGCCGGCCGTGAGGTCGAGGTGCTCGACACCTTCGCCGAGACCCTGCCCCTCCCCGACGCCAGCATGGACGCCGTGGTGTTCGGCCTCGTGCTCTGCAGCGTGCGCGACCCCGACCGGGTCGTGGCGGAGGCCTTCCGGGTGCTCCGGCCGGGCGGGCAGGCCGTGTTCGTCGAGCATGTCGTGGGTCACGGGGCGCTGGGCAGCCTCCACCGCGGTCTGACGCCCCTCTGGTCACGGGTGGCCGGCGGTTGCCAGCTCGACCGCGACAGCGGGGCCACCTTCGAGCGTGCGGGCTTCACGTTCCAGGAGCTCACCCGCTCGAGCTTCCCGCTCGCCCTCGGTCTCGTCCCCGCCATCCGGGGCGTGGCGCTCAAGCCCGGCTGACGGGGATCCCCCGGGCGCGCAGGGGTGCGAGCACCTGGCGCTGCAGCGCGCGCTCCGCGGCCACCAGGTACGCCTCGGTCCGCATCCAGCCCAGATCGGATGCGTGGACCTCGGCCTCCGGTGGACGGGCCCGGAGGTCGGCCCAGTTGGCCTCCACGCCCGCGATGGCGGCGTCCGCCGTGCGCCCGAGCGCCTCGACGTCGTCGGGGGTGAGGTGGTGGAGCGCCCAGTCCAGGAAGGTCCACCCGAAGGTCCCGTGGTCCGCCTCGTCCTCCACGATCCGCGCCAGCACGGCCCTCGTGAGCGGGTGGGTGCACGCCTTCCAGGTACCGTGGAGGAGCGGGATGGACAGCGCTTCGCCCACGCAGAAGAACGCCACGACCTGGTGGGCGGCCTTCACGAGCGGCTCGCACCCTTCCCCGTACGACGCGACCATCCGCTCGGGGTCGTAGGTCAGCGACACCGCCCCGCCCAGCTCGCCGGCGACCCGGGCACACAGCTCCACGTGCACCATCTCGTCGAGCGGGAAGCGGCTGGCGAGCGCGATCAGATCGAGGGGCGCGCGGCACTCGATGAGCGACCGGAGGGTGGCCGCGCAGGCCGCACCGGTGCGGTGCTCCTGGAACGCCGCGCCCGTCCAGGCCCGCCGTGCCGCCTCGATCGTGGCCTCGGGATGCTCCCGCGGGTCGAGGGTGCCCCAGGGCATCGCCTCCACCTCGGGCCGCTGGCGGCGGTAGCGCCGCTCGATGGATCCGCCGACCAGCTCGAGCTCGAAGAGCTCCTCCATGTCAGCCGGGCCCGCCCAGGCGCTGCGGTGGAGGCATCAGGTTGCCGACCGGTGGCTCGAGATCGGGCCCCTCGGGCCTCAGCTCCACGGTCCACGTCTCCTCGCCCTGGTGCGAGAAGGTGCGCTCCTCGCTGTCGTAGCCGGGATGGGAGACCTTCACGGTGACGGTGCTGCCCTCGTACGTGGTCAACGTGGTGCACCGCTCGGTGGCCACGGCGTCGTTCACGCGGACCTCCGCACCCTCCGGCACGACGTCCACGCAATACTTCGCCTCGACGGTGGGGGGCGCCATGAGGTTGCCCACGGGAGGCTCTGGAGGGTCGGGGGTCTTCTTCCCGCAGGCCATCAGCCCCACACCCGCCAACAGGAGCGGGGCTCCCACGATCTTCCGCCGACGCGCCATGTGTGCCTCCGGCCCGAGCCTACCGCGGGGGAGGCGTCAGGTCACCACCACAGCGATGCCGACGACCACCAGCAGCACACCGGTGAGCACCTCGACGACCCGGCCGCGCTCGGCGAGCCAGCGGTCTCCCCCCACACCCACGAGCGCCGCAGCGGCGAACACGTACCAGGACGCGTCGATCACCATCGCGAGGGCCGCGATGCCCGCTCGCGTGCCGAGCGTGCTGCCGTCCGGCACGAAGGAGCCCAGCAGGGCCAGGAAGAACACGGCGATCTTCGGGTTCAGGAACGCCGTCAGGAAGCCCTCGCGGAAGCCCCGTCCCTGCACCTCCTCCTCGCCGCCCCCACCGGACGCCATCAGCGAGCGCACACCGAGGTAGACGAGGAACAGCCCGCCCGCGAGGGCCAGGGCGCGACGAAGGCCAGGCACCGTGGTGACCAGGGCCGAGAAGCCCGCCACGGCGCCGAACGCATACAGCCCCACGCCGATGCCGTGACCCAGCCCCGTGGCCATCCCGCGCGAGCGCCCGCCAGCCACGGTGTTCCGCACGACCACCGCCAGACTGGGTCCCGGGGTGACCGCCCCCGAGGCGCACAATGCGGCGATGGCCAACCAGCGGGCAGGTTCCATCCGCGCCATCTATCCTGCGATCGACGCTCCATCCTCGCGCGGATGCGTCGAACAGGTCGTCGCACGGGCCAGGTGTGCTTAGGGTCACCCGAGGAGGACGAACGTTGTCGCAGAACGCCCGCCAGCACTTCTCGACAGGCAGCAAGCTCTTCACCGCCGGACAGCTCGACGAGGCCGCAAGGGCCTTCGAGCAGGCGCTCGCCATCGATCCCACCCTCACGGCCGCCGCGTTCCAGCTGGCCCGCGTGCGCGAGGCCCAGGGCGCCTGGACGCGAGCCGTGGAGGCGTACGACAGGCTGCTGGAGCACGAGCCCACCCACCAGACCGCCCTCGCCAACCGCGGCGAGTGCCTGCGGCAGGCGGGCTGCTACCCCCTCGCGCTCGAGGACTACACGCGGGCGCTCGAGGTCCAACCCGACCACCTGTTCGCCCTCGCGGGCCGCGCCGAGACCCTCCGGATGCTCGGGCGCAGCCACGAGGCCCTCGCGTGGTTCGACAGCGCGCTGGGCGTGAACCCCGAGCACGTGTTCGCGCTGCGCGGGAAGGCCGCCACCCTCAACGCTCTCGCGCGGTACGAGGAGGCGCTGCCCTACTGGACCGAGGCCATCGCACTCGATCCAGAGTCCAGCTTCTCGATCCAGGGCCGTGACGAAGCCCGTCGTGCGATGGAGGCCGGCGACCGCGGCAGCCCGCCCGACGACACGCCGCCCATGGTCGGCGCCGCCCTTCTCGCCCGCAACCGCTACGACTGGGGCCGCGCGCTGGCCTCCGAGCGCCGCTGGCCAGCGGCCATCGAGGCCTTCCAGCAGGCCCTGGAGGTCCGGTCCACGTGGGTGGACTGCGCCCTCGAGCTCGCCATCGCCCACGAGGAGTCCCAGGCCTGGGAAGACGCCCTGCGCGCCTACGACCGGGTGCTCGAGATGGAGCCCACCCGCGTGGAGGCCGCGAGCAACCAGGGCGATGTCCTCCGCAAGGAGGAGCGCTACGAGGAGGCCATCGGCGCCTACGACCGCGCGCTCCAGCTCAAGCCCGACCACGTCGAGGCCCTCGCGGGTCGCGGCGAGGCCCTCCGGCACCTGTCCAGGTTCGACGCCGCGCTGACGTGGTTCTCGCGGGCCGTCGAGCAGCGCCCGCAGTACGCCTTCGCCCTCCGCGGCAAGGCGGCCGCCCTGAACGCCCTCGGCCGGCACGAAGAGGCCCTGCCCCTCTGGGAGCGCGCGCTGGGCGTGGATCCCGCGTCCGCGTTCAGCTCCGTGGGCCTCGAGAAGACCCGGGAGGCCCTGGCGGACGACGAGCCCGCCCGCCTGGTGCCGTGGAACGGGCACCAGCTCCCCGACCGCGCGACCCTGAGCCGCGCCCAGGGCCTCATCCGGCAGGCCCGCCACGCCGAGGCCATCCAGCTGCTCGAGGAGGCGACCCGCACCGACCCCACCTGGGTCGAGCCGCTCTACCTCCTGGGCGTCGCACGGGTCGAGATGCGCGACTACACCGGCGCCATCGACGCGCTGGAGACGGCACTCGCCCTCGAGCCCGAGCACCTCGAGGCCGCCCTCGCGCGCGCCAACGCCATGCGGAAGAACAGCGACTACCGCAGCGCCATCGAGGCCTACGACGCCATCCTGGAGCTCCAGCCCGACGAGATCCGCGCCCTCACCCAGCGTGGCGAGTGCAGCCGGATGCTGGGCGACTTCACCGCCGCTCTGCGCTGGTTCGAGCGGGCCCTGGCCGTACGGCCCAACCACAACTTCGCGCTCTGCGGGAAGGCGGCGTGCCTCAACGCGCTCGGCCGCTTCCGGGAGGCCGAGCCCATCTGGGTGGCCGCCCTCCAGGACAACTCCCGCTCGCCGTTCATCCGCCGGGGCCTCGCCAGCTGCCGGGCCGCCCTGGGGCGCCCGGAGGCGGGGTCCCTCATGCCCGCCCAGCAGACCGGCATGGTCCGCGGCCCCGGCGTGCGCTCACGGGCCCAGCAGGCCGTCGAGCAGGGTCGGAGCCACTACAAGGCCGGCGAGTACCAGCAGGCCATCCACGCCTTCCGGCGCGCCCTGTCGATCGACCCCGCGTTCAACGAGGCCGCCCTGCGCCTCGGCATGGCCTACGAGGACGACCGCCAGTACGACGCCGCCATCGAGGCCTACGAGCGCTGCATCGCCATCGACGACCAGCACTACCAGGCGGCCACGAACATCGGCGAGGCCATGCGCAAGAACGGCCGGTACGCCGAGGCCATCGACGCGTACGACCGCGCCCTGCGCATCCAGCCCACCTACCTCTACGCCCTGGCCGGCCGCGCCGAGTGCATGCGCATGGAGAAGGACAACGAGGGTGCGCTGGAGTGGTTCGACAAGGCTCTCGCCGAGAACGACCAGCACGCGTTCGCCATCCAGGGCAAGGCCGCCGCCCTCAACACCCTCGGGCGCTTCGACGAGGCCCAGCCGCTCTGGGAGCGCGCGCTGGCCATCGAGCCCACGAGCAAGTTCGCGCAGGACGGGCTCGCCAAGTGCCAGGCCAACCTCACCGAGCCCAAGCTCGACGAGGAGCCCAGCGTGCTCCAGGAGCAGGGCCGCGACCTCACCGAGCTCGCGCGGGCGGGCCGCCTGGCGCCGGTGATCGGACGGAAGTCCGAGATCCGCTCGGTGATGAAGACCCTCGTGCGGCGTCTCAAGGCCAACCCCCTGCTCCTCGGTGACCCCGGCGTCGGGAAGACCGCCGTCGTGGAGGGCGTCGCGCAGCGCCTGGTGGGCCCCGGCGCCCCCGAGCGGCTCAAGAACCTCCGCATCATCGAGCTGTCCATGGGCGGCCTGGTGGCGGGCACGAAGTACCGGGGCACCTTCGAGGAGCGCCTCAAGAGCATCGTGAAGGAGTGCCGCGACAACCCCGAGATCGTGCTGTTCATCGACGAGATCCACACGCTCGTCGGGGCCGGACGCACGGAGGGGGGCTCGCTCGACGCCGCGAACATCCTCAAGCCCGCCCTGGCCCGCGGGGAGATCACGATCATCGGTGCCACGACCGTCGAGGAGTACACGCGCAGCTTCGAGACCGACAGCGCGCTCGACCGTCGCTTCCAGCCCATCCGCATCGAGGAGCCCAGCGAGGACGAGGCCGTCGAGCTGCTCACCGCGCTCGCGAGCGCCTACGAGAAGCACCACGAGGTGAAGATCGACCGCGCGGCCCTCTCGGCGTGCGTCCGTCTCGCGGTGCGCTTCATCCCGGACCGTCGCCTCCCCGACAAGGCGCTCGACGTGCTGGACGAGGCGTGCGCGGAGGCCTCCCTGGGCGGGCTGGCGCTCGTCACCCGGAAGACCGTGGCCGAGGTGATGTCCGAGCGCACGGGCGTTCCCGTGGCCGACCTGGGCGACAGCGAGCGCGACCGGCTCCTGCACCTCGAGGACGCCCTGTCCCGCAAGGTCGTCGGCCAGCCCGAGGCCGTCCGCGAGATCGCCAACGCGGTGCGCATGGCCCGCAGCGGCCTGCGCGATCCAGGCCGTCCGCGCGGGGTGTTCATGTTCGTGGGCAGCAGCGGGGTCGGCAAGACCGAGCTCGCGAAGACCCTCGCGGACACGCTGTTCCCGGAGGGCGACGCCCTCATCCGCATGGACATGTCGGAGTTCAGCGACAAGTTCACCGCCAGCCGGCTCGTCGGCGCGCCGCCGGGCTACGCCGGCCGTGGCGAGGAGGGCCAGCTCTCCGGTCCCCTCCGCCGTCGCCCGTACTCCGTCGTCCTGCTCGACGAGTTCGAGAAGGCCCACCCCGACGTCCAGGCGATGTTCCTCTCGCTCTTCGACGAGGGGCGGCTCACCGACGCAGAGGGCCGCGAGGTGCACGCCACCGAGGCGTTCTTCATCCTCACGACCAACGCGGGCACCGAGTTCTCCGGCCGCTCGCGGCTCGGGTTCGGCGGCAGCGACCCCGGTCAGCGTCGGTCCCTCGCCATCGAGCGCCTACGGCAGTCCTTCCGCCCCGAGCTCCTCAACCGCCTCGACGACACCATCGTCTTCGACCCCCTCGAGGTCGACGCGCGGCGCGCCATCGCCGAGCTCCACCTCCAGGGCCTCGCCGAGCGGGCAGCCGAGCGAGGCGTCGTGCTCACCTGGACGTCCGGTGTGGCGGCCCTCTGCGCCGAGCATGGCGCGGACCCCGCCTTCGGCGCCCGTCCGGTGGTGCGCGCCGTGGAAGAGCTCGTGGCCGAGCCGCTCGGAAGCCGGATGATCGCGAACGCCGGCAAGCGCGCGGTGCAGGCCGTCGTGGAGGACGGCACCGTGGTGTTCCGCGAGGAGGGCTACTCGCCGCCGCCGGCGCCGGACTCGTCGCAGAACCCGTCGGTGCCCGCGGCGCTGATGCAGAGCTGATAGGCCGCGTCCGTGCTGCGCTTCGCGGTACGGGCGTAGTCGAGCCACTCGCGCGCGAGGGTCTTGGTGTTGTTCCGGCTCGCCTTCACGCGCTCGTCGAGCTCGTCGCTGGGCTCGATGGTGTAGCGCTCCGAGAGGTAGCGCCACTCCTTGTGGGCGGAGATCGCCTTGATCTTGTGGAGCGTGTAGACGTTCTCGACGAACTGGTCGCCGCTCCAGACATTCCGGTTGTCGAGCGCGATGTCCGCCCAGCGGATGGCCTCCTCCATGTAGTCGGGGCCCTTCTTGGACAGGTACTTCGCGAACATGTAGCAGAGCGCCGGATCGGACTGGTCGATCTCGGAGAGGTGCCGGCGGACGATGCCCTCCCAGCGGTGGAGGTCGCCCTTCGCCCACGCGTCGCGCATGAGCACGATGCTCACCTTGCGCTTCACGGTCTGCAGCTCGGCTTCGCGCTGCGTACGGTCGAGACAGCGGATCTCACCGTCCTTCAGGCGACCCATGATGGCCGCGGGCTCCAGACGCACGAGGTCTCCGCACGGGGCGACGGCCTGGCTGATCTCGGACCCCATCAGGGCCTCGAGCTCCTCCTCCTCGGCGGTCAGGTCGATGTCGACGAAGCCCGTGGAGAAGTCGTCCATATCCGTGGTTGGAGCGCCGTTCTTCTTGCACCCCAAGAGGGACGCGACGAGCAACAGGGCGGTGAGGCGGACCATTCGCAATCTCCGTCCGCGACTATATCGCGCGATCCGGCCCAGGCGCGACATCCCGCTTGCCGCCGCCGTCCGGAGGGTCCCAGACGTAGCGCGGGAGCGCGACGCCACCGAGGGTCTCGCGCACCGCGGCGTAGATCGCGAGCCCGCGCTCCACGGGCACGCGGAAGTGGGCGTTGCCCGTCACGGCGTCCGGGTGATGCAGGTAGTACGGGCGCACCCGGAGGCGCGCCAGGGTCTCGAAGAGGTCGGTCAGCACGGCCGGATCGTCGTTGACCCCCGCGAGGAGCACGGTCTGGCAGAGCACGGGCACCCCCGCGTCCACGAGCGTGGCCAGCGAGGCGCGCACGTCGTCCGCGAGCTCGCGCGGGTGGTTGCAGTGGACCACCACGAACACGCCACGGCCGGCGAGCTCACGGGCCAGGTCGGGGTCCACGGCCTCCGGGAAGCTCACCGGAGCCCGGGTGTGCACCCGGACGCGCAGCCCGAGGGCCGCCACCCGGTCGATCAGCCCGAGGAGCCTGCGGCGCGGCAGGATGAGGGGGTCGCCGCCCGAGAGGATGACCTCCCGCAGGCCCTCGGCGCCCGCCAGGTACGCGAAGGCCGCGTCCAGCTCGGCGTCCGTGGGGTCGAGCGCCTCCCCGGGCGCGTGGGTGCGCCGGAAGCAGTAGCGGCAGTACAGGTGGCACCGCTTGGTGACCAGCAGGAGCGCGCGGTCGCGGTACTTCCGGACCAGCCAGGGCACCGGGCTGTGGGCCTTCTCGCCGACGGGGTCGTCCAGACCGTCGTCGTCGAGCTCCGCGGGATGCGGGAGGACCTGCAGGGCCAGGGGGTCGGCGTGGTCGTCGAGGACCGCGCGGGAGGCCCAGGAGGACGTCACCCGGACCGGGAAGAGCGCGTCCACGGCGTCGTACACGGGGGCCAGGTCGGGCCGGGCGTCCAGGAGCGCGTCGCGGCGCACCATCTTGCCCGATCTGTGATACACGTCCGCACCCATCGCACCCCCGAGGACGACATGTCTACTCAATCTGCCGGCGACATCAAGAAGGGAATGAAGCTCCAGATCGACGGCTGGCCCTACACCGTCACGGAAGCCCAGTTCGTGAAGCCCGGGAAGGGCCAGGCCTTCCAGCGCGTGAAGATGAAGAACCTCATCACGGGCGCCACGCTCGACCGCACCTACAAGATCGTGGAGAAGGTGGAGACGGCCGACATCTCGGAGCACGAGATGCAGTACCTCTACAACGACGGCGAGCAGTTCCACTTCATGAACACCGAGACGTTCGAGCAGATCGGCATCGACGCCAAGGTGCTCTCCGACGCCACGGACTGGCTGCTCGAAGAGATGATGTGCCAGGTTCTGTTCTTCAACGGCAAGCCCGTGAACATCGACCTCCCGAACTTCGTGGAGCTGCAGATCGAGTACACGGAGCCCGGCATGAAGGGCAACACCGCCCAGGGCGCCACCAAGACCGCCCGGATGACCACCGGCGCCGAGATCCAGGTGCCGCTGTTCATCGACCAGGGCGAGTGGCTCCGCATCGACACCCGCACGGGTCAGTACGTCGAGCGCGTGAAGAAGTGAGCCCGGACGGTCTGCGGGCCCGCGCGCGCGTGCTCCACGCCCTGCGCGGATGGTTCGCAGACCACGGCTACCTCGAGGTCCCCACGCCCACGGTCGTGCCGACGGGAGCCCTCGAGGAGCACCTCCATCCCCTCCGGGTCGAAGGCGCCTTCCTGCGCACCTCCCCGGAGCTCGCCCTCAAGCGGGTCGTGGCTGCCGGTCTGCCGCGCATCTACGAGATCGGCCCTTGCTACCGGGGCCGCGAGCAGGGCGACTGGCACGCCACCGAGTTCCTGATGCTCGAGTGGTACCGCGTGGGGGCGGGGCTCCCGGACCTCATGGAGGAGGTCGGTGAGCTGGTGGACGTCGCGTTCACCGCGGTGGGGCGGTCCTCCCCCACCCCGTTCGTGCGCCGCACGGTGCGCGAGCTCTTCGCCGAGGACGGCGTCGATCTGGCCACCGCCACCCCGGACGAGCTCCGGCCTGGCGAGACGGACTGGGACACCGCGTTCTTCGCGCGCTGGGTGGACCGCATCGAGCCCCGCTTCCGCGGCGCGCTGTTCGTGGAGGACTGGCCGGCCACGCAGTCGGCGCTCGCCCAGGTGCGCACGGACGGGCCCTGGCCGGTCACGCAGCGCTTCGAGGCCTACGTGGACGGCGTCGAGCTCGCCAACGCCTTCCTGGAGCTCACGGACGCCCCCGAGCAGCGCCGCCGCTTCGCGGAGGCCAACGCGAAGCGGGCGGCAGCCGGAGAGGCCCACAACCCCGTGGACGAGGCGTTCGTGGAGGCCGTGGGGCGCATGCCGCCCACCGCGGGCATCGCGCTCGGGGTGGACCGCCTCGTGGCCGTGGCGCTCGGCGAGCGGGGCATCGCGTGCGCGCGGGTCTGATCCTGCTCGTCGGCTGCGCGGGAGGCCCGACGGAGCCCACCGAGCCGCCAGGGCCAGCGGGTTG
Organism: Alphaproteobacteria bacterium; assembly: GCA_020632885.1. GTDB lineage: Bacteria > Myxococcota_A > UBA796 > UBA796 > JACKEQ01. The sequence goes on from JACKEQ010000003.1 coordinate 570,987, forward strand.
TCCGGAGTTCGAGGCCGGCGCTGCGCTCGGCACCGTGCCCACGCCGCCCGCCACGGAGCTGTCGGGCATCGCGGCCTCCTCGGACGGTCGCTACCTCGTCCACAACGACTCGGGCGAGCCCGCGGAGGTCCACGTGCTCGGGCCGGACGGCGCCCACCTCGGGACGTGGTCGCTCACCGGGGTCGACGCGGTGGACTTCGAGGACATCGCCATCGGGACGTCTCCCCTGGGCGACGAGACTGTGTACGTCGGCGACATCGGCGACAACCTCTCGCGGCGGACGGAGGGCGTGCAGGTCTACCGGTTCGCGCTCCCGGCCTTCGACGACGGGCCCGTCACCGCCGAGCGGCTCGACCTCGTGTGGCCGGACGGACCCCGGGACGCCGAGTCGTTGTGGATCGACGACCAGGGTGCGCTCTGGCTGGCGGACAAGCAGGTGGACGGGAATACGGGCCTGTACCAGGTGCGCCTGCCGATGCCGGGAATCAACGCGCTCCAGCGCATGACCAGCCTGCAGCTCGGGGAGCCGCCGCTCGGCGACGCCACCCAGGTGACCGCTGGAGACTTCGGGCCGCGCGGGCTGGTCCTGCGGACGTACCTCCAGACCGCGTTCGTCTGGCCGCGCAACCCGGGAGAGAGCGTTCTGGACGCCCTCGCCAACGACGTGTGTGCGGTGGGGCTCTTGGGCGAGGGGCAGGGCGAAGGCATCGCCTGGACGCCGGACGGGCTGGTCACCGTGAGCGAGGGCGACACCCCCGCCCTCAACCTCGTGCCGTTCGCCCCATGAAGATCACTGCTTCGTGAAGGTCTCGTCCCCCGACGCCTTCACGTTCGCCCAGTGGGCGGTGAACACGCCGTCCTCCACGGACGTGACGGTGTGGGTGACGACATACCCGGTGGACGGGACGGAGTACGTCCAGGCGAACTGCCCGTCCTTGAAGCCGCTCTCGGTGATCACGAACTCCTCGCCGTCGTAGTCCACCACCGACGTGCACACGAGGTTCTTGCCCTTCCCGTCGAAGCTCGCGGTGGCCCCGCCCGTGTCGACCCACGTGCCCGAGAGCTGCTTCGCGACGACCGCAGGCGACATGGGAGCCTTCGCGGCACAGGCAGCGAGAAGGAGCACGGGGAACAGACGGATCATGGGGACCTCCTGCGCCGGATCGTACCCGCGAGCCCCACGGGCGTGCCTTTCAGACGGACTTCCTCAGGGCGCGAGCGGATCGGGGTCGTCACCATCGGGCAGGAAGTCGCCGTCGGTGTCCGCGATGCACGGCCAGGTGCCGAGCGACGCCTCCACCGCGTTGACGAGCCCGTCACCATCGACATCGGCGACCGGATCGAACAGCGCCGGACCCGCATCCCAGCACGACGGGTCCGCCCCGTGCGCCACCAGCCAGGCCACGGGGAGCCCGTCCGCGTTGGGGTCGAGCCCCCAGCAGACGCCGTCGAAGGACAGGTTGGGGTCCGGTTGGGCGAGCGCGCAGGCGAGGTGGCTGTGGTTCGGGAACGGCATCCAGCGCTCGAGGGGCAGCGTGGGTGACCAGCTCACGTAGGGCTCCGGTTCGAGCGGCGCACAGTCGAGCCCGGTGGGACAGGTCACGTCGAGGTCCGGCAGCGTGTAGAGCGCGTTCACGCCGTCCTGCACGGGCGTCGCGGTGCTCGTGGGCGCGGCGTCCACCACCACGCCGGCCAGGACGAGGCTCGCGGTGTCGACGTCCAGCGCGCCGCCCACCACGGCCCCCCCGTGCAGCTCGATGGACCCGGTGGGGTCGTCCACCGAGAGCCCGCCGAGGAAGGTGGAGCCCGACATCGTGTGGGTGCCGCCGTCGCCTACCAGCCCGCCGACGCCCGGGCCGATGCGGTCGCGCCGGGAGGACCATGCGCCCGAGGCCTCGAGAGACACCAGGGTCGCCGACGGCGCGTAGGGTGTGCGGATCCGCGTGTCTTCGGTCACGACGTGGCTGTCGATGTCGAGGGACGCGAGCACGGCGGGCACGCGCGAGCCGTCGTCCAGCGGGTCGGGCTGCTCGAAGACGTCGTCGATGTCGGACTCGACGAGCTCGATGCGCACCGGGCCCAGCAGACCGACCGCGGAGCATCCGGGCCCCCCGACGCACAGGAGGGGCGCTGCGACCTCCACGTCTACGACGGCGAGCCGCTCGGCGGCGAAGGACGCACGGTCGATCCCGGCCCAGAGAGAGCCCTGGATGGACGACTGGGACACGGTGACCGCGGAGAGGCGGGTGTTGATGAGCTGACCGCCGGCAACGTGGTTCCCGCCCACCGACAGCAGCCCCGTGCCGCTCACGATGGCGTCGAGCGTGGTCTGGGCCATGTCCACCGCGGCGCCCGCGCTCGAGAAGTCCACCAGCCCACCCTGCAGGTCCAGGCCGGAGAACGAGCTCCCGCGCACCAGCAGCGCCACGGGGTCCGTGCCTGCGGAGGAGATCAGGGGCTCGGCGAGCGAAGCGTCCCGGACGGTCACGCCGTCGAGCTCGAGCACGGAAGCGAGGGCGAGGTCGGTGTCGATGGAGCCCGTGAGCACGAACGGCCTCGCCGTGGCGGGCGCTGGCTCGCAGGTCAGCAGATCCGCGGAGGGCGTGCCGAACACCAGATCCACCCGCTCCAGGACGAGCCGACCGTCCAGAGTCAGGGAGGCGGCGGGGTCCATGCAGACGACCGCGCGGGAGGCGACCGGCGCGTGGAGGACCACGGTCTCGTCGTCGTCGATGGTCGCCGAGGCGCCGATCACGAACGGCTGGACGTCCGACAGCTCCACGGTCGTCGTGAGCGCGTCGCCCGCCTCCGCGGCCCGGCAGCGCCCGGGGTTCCCGAGCATCTCCGCGAGGGAGAAGACGTACCGCGGGTCGAGCTCGGTCGCGCCGGGCTCGTTGGCGATGTAGGTCGAGAAGTACCGGGCGGGCTCGCTGTCGTCGCAGTCGAGCTGGCTGTCGTCCGCGCGGAGGAAGCCCGGCGGTGGCGCGCACTGGGCGAGCACGCCGCCCGCGGGGTCGCCGAAGCCGTCCAGGTCGGCGTCGCGGTACCAGATGTCGGGCACGAGCGCGGGGTCCGTGGTGGGGTCCTCCACGCCCTGGCCCGTGAAGCTGCAGTTCCGGTCCACCGGCGCGCAGTCCTCGGGGGCGCCCGGATGGATCTCCTCGTCCGTGTCGTCGCAGTCGTCGCCGTTGGTGGCGAAGAAACCGTCCAGGATGCAGAGCGTGCCCGGCTCCGCCGCGGCGTCGCCGAACCCGTCCCCATCGAGGTCGGGCCAACCGAACACGGAACCGGGAGCACCGACGTCCACGAGCCCGCTGCAGTCGTTGTCGATGCCGTCGCAGATCTCGACGGCCCCGGGGTGCACGGCCGCGAGCGTGTCGTCACAATCACCGACCGCGCGGACGTGGCCGTGCACCTGGAAGCACGACATGACGACGGGATCCGAGAACCCGTAGCCATCGCCGTCGGCGTCCGGGTACCACGGGATGGGCGCGAACACGGTGGCGTCCGCGTCGTTGCAGTCGGTGTCCACCGGTGCGTAGCCCGAGCGTCCCACCGCTTCGTCGCAGACCGGCGCGGGATCGCTGGCCACGCCCCGGCCGTCACCGTCCGCGTCGCGGTACCACGTGAACGCGCCGTCGTTGTCGGGGTCGTTGGGCCCGAGGAGCCCGTCGCAGTCGTCGTCTCCGGCAGTCGCGCAGCGCTCGCCGGCACCGGGGTGCACCTCGGAGTCGGTGTCGTCGCAGTCTCCGCCCACCACGGCTGCCGCTCCGCACACGTTCGCCTGGGCTGCTCCGGCGTCCCCGAACCCGTCGCCGTCCGCGTCCGGGAAGCCGAGCGTCGCGGTGGAGAGGTCGATGCCGGGGTCCGCGGCGTCCACGAGCCCGTCGCAGTCGTTGTCGATGCCGTCGCAGATCTCGGTGGTGTCGCCCGTGGCGACGTCCGCGGGATGGGCGTTCGCGTCGGTGTCGTCACAGTCGAAGGCGTTGGTGACCACGGCCTGCCCCGCGGGACGGGTGCACGTGTCCGCCACGAGGTTCGCGGGGTCGCCGAAGCCGTCGCCGTCGCCGTCCGCGAACCACTCCTGCCGGGCGCCCGCCGCGGGGTCGCCGTCGCAGTTGCGGTCCACGCCGTCGCAGGTCTCCTGGGCCGCCGGGCTCACGCCCGCGCTGCTGTCGTCGCAGTCGCCGGCGAACGCGCTGGAGCCCGGAGGTGCTGCACATCGGAGCACGGCCTCCCCTGCCCCGAAGCCGTCCTGGTCGGCGTCCACGAACCAGGGCTGGCGACCCTCCACGGCCGTGTCCGCGTCGTCGGTGAGGCCGTCGCAGTCGTTGTCGACGCCGTCGCAGACCTCGATGGCGCCGGGGCGGACGTCCGCGCGGGTGTCGTCGCAGTCCGGGCCGCCGACGGCCACGGAGCGCGCGCCGTCGCGGTCGGCGTCGCAGTCGCCGATGCCGGGGTCGGTGTCGTCGCAGTCGCGCCCGCCGTCGCGTTCGCCGACCACACCGTCGCCGTCGAGGTCCGTGAGGGGTTCGAGGGTGGAGGGACCCACCCAGGGACAACCGAGGAGCAGCAGTGTGAACATCGCCGGATGGTAGCCCACGCGGGGCCCGCCCGCGTCACCCGAGGGCGCGAAGCCGGGCGAGGGCCGCAGAAGCCGCGTCGTCGAGGGCTCCGGGATCGCGCTGGAGACGGGCGAGCGTGGTCAGCAACTCGTCCGGGTGGGTGGCGGGGAGCACGAAGCGGCGGCCGTCGCGGAGCTCCAGGCGCAGGGCCCGTCGGGTCGGGACGAAGCGGACGTCGTCGATGTGGAAGGTGGCGCGTGCGGCGCCCTGGACGAGGATGGTGCGGCCGTCGTCGATGAGGAGCAGGTCGTCGCGCTCGAGACGGAGGCGCAGGAGCGGGCCCATGGCGAACGTGTACGGGAGGACCGCCAGGACCGACCACGCGGACAGCGATACCAGCACGGCGAGCACGAACGGCGTGGCCCAGACCGCGGCGACGAACCCCTCGGGGCGCGCCCAGACGATCGCGAGACCGTCCTCCGTGTCTGCCGTGGCCACGGGACCCTCCGCACGACCAGACGCCCAGACCCGCGCGGTCGGGCTGCCGCGCGCATGGTCGACGGTCCCGTGCCGCAGACCGGCCCACCCGGCGAGCAGACAGACCCCGAGGGTCAGCAGGACCGCCAGGGCCGGCTGGTTGAAGGGGGCGAGCAGGACGAGGACAGCGCAGACGGGCGGTAGCAGCATGCCGATCGGCTCGGCCCTCCCGGCGGGGACGAGGAGCAGACGGGCCGTCAGCGGCAGGTCGCTTCGCGGGGAGCTCGTGAGCCAGGGGTCGGGCGCGACAGGCTCGCTCCGGCTGTGGAGGAAGGGGGACTCGACGACCAGCACCGGGAGGACGACGGAGAGTCCGGTGACCGCCCCCCACACCATCGGGCCGAAGGACGCAGACACGCACAGGGCGGTCACGACGAGCGCGGCCATGGCGGGCTCGAAGCGGGGACGCGGGGTGAGCGAGCGGCCTTCGCGGACGGCCTGGACGACCTGCCGCGCCACGGTGTGCGGTACGTCGTCGATCCGCGCGCGCCGGCCGTCCTGTCCGATGAACAACAGGCTGGACGTCCAGCGTGTGGTGGGCACGGCGGCAGGATCCTTCACGACCGTGGGATGCCCGCCGACCACGAGCCTGCCGGCCACCACGCGCGGGAACCGCTCGGCACGGGCGGCGCGGTAGAGGACCCAGGACAACCCGGCGAGCATCGGCACGGTGGCCCACGTGCTGAACAGGGCCAGGACCAGGAGCACCACGAGGAACACCAGCACACCAGCAGCCAGCCCCGCCGACCGCCCTACGCGCCCGAGCATGCGGCGAACGTCGCCCACGGGTCCTCCCCTTCCATCCTACCCGCTGCAGAGGGCGCGTGAGGTCGGAGAGTCCCCTTTCAACGCGGAGCAGCGGAGCACCACGGAGGGCCAGGCTCCACGACGAGCGGCTCGTGCGGGAAGCACAGTTCAGGTGGAGGCAGGAGGACTGGGACGCTGCGAGGCCTCTCCAGCTCCTCACCCCCTCCGCGGTGCTCCGCGGTGCTCCGATGCTCCGCGTTGAAACAACCGAGCTCGATTCGGGCACCGCAGACCTGAGGAGCGACACCTCAACGCGGGAGGGCCTCCAGCTGCTCGAGGTGATCGGCCGGGTACAGCGGGCCCGCGCAACGGATCGCGTTGTCGGCGGTGATGGCGCAGACCGACGGGAGCGCGGGATCGAAGTCCTCACCCGGGTGCTGGCGGACGTCCACCGACATCGTGACGACCTCGCCGAGGTCGAACACGTCGCCGTTGCTGCAGACGATGACCTTGTCGCTGGCCCGACGCGCGCACGCGATGCCCATGTACCCCTGCAGATCCTCGTACGGACCCTCGGTGAACGGGAAGGTGGTCATGTCCCCGGCACCCGCGCAGGTGATCTCACCGTCCACGTCCAGGGCACACACGCCGAACAGCCACACGCCGTCGACTGCCAACGGCTGCACGATGGCCGTTGCCAGGTGCGTGAACTCGAGCTCCGGGGGCAGGGGGACCTCGAGCAGCTCGTAGTCGTGATTCCGTGTCGCTGCGATGTTGCTCTCGTCCAGACCCGTCGTGCTTCCGCCATGGGTCAGGATGCGCCACGTGCGACCACGGGATGCCTCGGCGACCCCGTCGAGGTCGTACAGCGCACCATCGACCGTCACACCACCATACGAGTCGAAGGCGGCAGACTCGCGCCATGGTGCACAGTAGCGCTTGGAGCCTCCACCGCCCGGGCAGCTCTCGACCCGCGGCACCTCGCCTGGCAGGTGAGAGTAGAGGTAGGAGTAGAATCCCGAGATCCGACGTTCGGGGTCGACATGGACACCTTCGACAGGCCCATGGGGCAGGTTGCCATCAAGGACCCACTGTTCAGCAGCCCAACAGGTCAGCTCACCTTCAGAGTCGAGCGCGCAAGGCCGCGCCAACACCTGGACCCAGCGACGTGCCGGCTCGGTGGGCAGAGGGTCGGTGGGCAGAGGGTCGGTGGAAAGCGTCTGGGTACACGCCAGAATCGAGAGGACAGTCATCGGGGGCCTCGAGCGGATTGCAGGTTCATCGATGAGGCCCACTGGAGGCGGAGCTTCTCGCCGTTCCCCCAGGCGCGCGACCTTCCTCGTTGCCCGGCCCGGTCGTCGAGAGGACCGACGACCGTGGCCCACCTCCTGGCCGTCGCCTGGAGCACGAGGACCAGCAGCAGCATGCGGCGAACGTCCCCGCGTCCATCCTACCCGGACGCAAGCGCCGGGGACTCGAGAGTCCTCTTTCAACGCGGAGCAGCGGAGCACATCGGAGCACCGCGGAGGGGCTGGCTGCACGACGAGCGGATCCTGCGAGAGCCGCGGATCAGGTGGAGGCAGGAGGCCTGGGACCCTGCAAGGCCCCTCTCGAGCTCCTCACCCCCTCCGCGGTGCTCCGCGGTGCTCCGATGCTCCGCGTTGAAAACACCGAGCTCGATTCGGGCACCGCAGACGGGAGGAGCGACACCTCAACGCGGAGGGCCTCCAGCTGCTCGAGAAGATCGGCCGGGTACAGCGGGCTCGCGCAAAGGATTGCGTTGTCGGCGGTGATGGCGCAGACCGACGGGAGCAGCGGATAGAAGTCCTCACCCGGGTACTGGCAGACGCCGAACAGTCACACACCGTCGACGGCCAGCGGCCCGCTGCCGGGACGGCCGTGACCAGGACCCTTGCGAGCATCTCGAAGGTCGCCGAACCGCTCGGACGCTCGTCGTTCGCGACGTCGGGGTGCCTCCAGTCGTCGAGCTGGAGTACGCGCTCGAGATCGTCGGCGAAGGCGTGTCGGAGCTCCGTCTCCGTCGCCAGGAGCGAGGCTCGGTGCGTGGCGGCCAGTCCCCGGAGCGCTTCGAACGTGCGGAGCCTCGGCGGCATAGAGAGCTCGATGCCCAGCGCCTCACAACGCTCAGGGCTCGGTAAGTCAGCCGGCGTGCCGCGAATCAGGGCCGTCGTGGCGCCCAGGCGCACGAGCTCGTGCTCCTCCTCGTCCTGCCACGCGTCGTCGATGGGGTGGAAGAAGCGGGGCTGATCGAACGGTTCCTTCGCCAGGTAGTGTCGATAGGCCTCGTCGCTGACGTAGTCGTCACGGGTGTTCCGGTTGCGCAGGTCGCTCCCGAAGGCATTGACGCAGAGATCAGGAGCGCCGGCCCGGGGGTTGAAACCGACGACCTCGATCGTGAGTCCCCAGTCCGTGGCGCTGCGGAAGAGCGTGAGGCGCGTCGCCGCCAGGTAGACGTACCCGTTGTCGAGCATCGGGAAGGTGTAGGCGTCCGCGCATGCGTCGAGGATTGCCAGGATCTCGCCTTCCGTGTGCTTCATGTGGGTCGCCTCCGGCTGGGATTCGGCTGTCGAGAACGGGTGCACCGGCACCGTGACGACGTCCCGCTCTACGGGCAGGCGAGCCGCTCCGGGCCCAGGTCCCACTCCTTGATGATCGTGCTGAAACCTGCACCCGCCGGACACACCCGGTCCGCCAGCGCCTGTGCATCCGCGAAGTCGTCCACGTACTCCGTATGCAACACCGCCTTGTCTGCAGCCACGAACGGCGCCAGCGTGTCGCACTCGTCGTAGTCCCAGCACTCCTCGTTCACCGTGTAGTCGAACCAGTCCAGCAGGTCCGCGATCTGCTCCACGTCGTTCTTCAGGGCCACCGAGAGCCCGCGCACGTGCGCTGCATCCGCCAGGAACCGGTTGAACGCGAGCTGCTCGAGCTGCGTGACCCCGAAGCCCGACGAGGTGTCCCAGGCCGTGACGTTGTCCGGCTCCACGCCATCACAGCCCTTCTCGACCGCCAGATCCAGCCGGGCCTCCAGGATCTCCCGCACCGTCGGGTCGTTCACGTCCAGCCAGCGCTCGTCCGGCCAGCCCTCCAGCCGCCGCCCGATCGTGTCCTCCGGGAACTCCGCGGCGTCCGGCGTCCACGGCTCGTACGAACCCGCGCTGAAGTAGCAGACCAGCGTGCTCCCCCGCGCGTGGATGGCGTCGCGCACGGCGTCCGTGAGCTCGAAGAGGTCCACGTCGTACACGTCCACGTCGAGGGACGTGTCCACCGTGCCCGTGATCTGCCACTGCCAGCTCACCCCCGCCGGGATGCCGGGACCCGCGAAGGGCTCGGGATCGCCCGCCACGTACGGCACACAGGTGGTGCCCTCGCGGACCTCGCCGTCCTCGCACCCCCCGCCCCCACACGCCAGCAACAGTCCGACGAGCATTCGCCCTCCCCTCCCCGACTATCCATCCCCCCTGGGCCCGGCCCGCACCGACCCGAGCGCCGCGGGCACGGCCTCCGCACCCACCGCGGGTCCGCCCACCATGTCCTGGAGCACCTGCACCACCTCCCACCGCGCCGACGACCGACCCGGCATGGGCAGACGCACGCGCCCCGTCGTCGCGATGACCACCACGTCGGTCCCCCAGACCCGGATGTTCCGGATGGCCGAGATGGGCACCCGCGACCGTGTCGTACCCAGGGTCGTCCCGACCTCCACCTCCAGCGCCGCGTTGTCCCGAAGGACACGCACCGATCGCGGTGCCCGCAGGACACGCATCACCACCCCCCCGCCCGCGAGCGCGGCCGGGATCAGGGGGAGCACCAGCACGAAATCCTCGAAGGGCTCCAGGTCCGGCAGGCGCGCGAACACCTCCATGGACACGAGCAGGAACCCGAGCAGCACCAGGACGGCGACCCACACGATCCCCGCCACGACCAGCCCGCCGAGCGCCCCCAGCGCTGGCCCCGGCGGCGCCTGGACCGGCGAGAGGTCCAGCTCCACACCGTCGAACGTGGTCCGCGTCCAGCCCGACAAGCCCTGGGGTGCCCGGGCGTATGCCCCCTCCGCGAGCCTGCGGCGTGGCCCGTCCCGCAGGGACCGGAGGAGGGCCACGAGCTCCCCACGCTCCGCCGACTCCAGCCCGTTCGTGCGCACCGTCGCGGGCACGCCCTCGATGCCGACCCGCCCGTCCTCGCGGACCTCCCCGACCTCCCCCATCGCGTCCCACGGGACCCACCAGGCCCGCCGGCCGCGCACGGAGCGACGCACCGAGATCACGAGCCCGCGCGGATGGAGCTCGAGGACGTCGGTGCTCCCGCGCAGGATCAGGGCTCCCAGCGCCACGGCTCCCACCACGACGGGGACCAGGGCGATCGGGAACACGGCCACGACCACGAGGACGGGCAGCAGGAGGACCATCAGCCCGGCCACCATCGACAAGGTCACCCACCGGGCTGTCCCACCCGTCGTGATCTCCGCGAAGTCCCCGCTCTTCCTGAAGCGACCGGCAAGACGCTCCACAGCCAGCTCCCCTGGATCGGTGGCGGCATCCTGCGCCGGCAGGAGGGAGACGAGCGCATCGCGGAGAGCCTCGTGTGCCCCGCGGATCTCGAGAGCCCCGCTGTCGGCGTCGACCACGAGGGCGGATCCCCGCAGGGTCGCGCCGCGCACGCCTTGGACGGTCCGCACGGTCTTCCGCATGCCGGCGCGCGTCTCGGTCAAGACGCCGTCCCGCAGCTCGAGGACGTGCCGGTCGAGCCGAAGGGCACTCGCGCCCCCCAGACAGACCGCGAGAGCCCCGGCGGCGAGAGCCGGCCCGACCTCGCCCTCCTGGAGCCCACCGATGCTGGCCACGCCCAGCAGGAACGCCCCCAGCGCCAGGACGTGACGGACGTCCGGCCCCCTGCTCACGAGCTCGAGCCTCAGGGCGCCCGGCGGGTCGTGCCCCACGACCGGATCCGGCTCCTCTCCCCCCATCCCAGGACCTCCCCACCCCAGGATACCGCCGACGTCGGCCGCCCGGAACCGGTCGTGATAACGGGCCGTCCCAAGGAGTCGTGATGTTCAAGGACCTGCCCTCCCCCGTCGCCCTCGAAGAGGAGGTGCTCGCCACCTGGAAGCGCGACGCCGTGTTCCACGCGAGCCTCGAGGCCCGCCGGGACGCGCCGCGCTTCGTGTTCTACGAGGGTCCGCCCACCGCGAACGGCATGCCCCACAACGGGCACGTGCTCACCCGCGCGATGAAGGACCTGTTCCCCCGCTACAAGACCATGCGCGGCTACCGGGTCGACCGCATGGCCGGCTGGGACACCCACGGGCTGCCCGTGGAGATCGAGGTCGAGAAGACGCTCGGCGTCCGGTCCGGCGGGGAGTTCCGCAACGCCCGCGAGGCCGTCGTGGCGTACGGGCTCGACAACTTCGCGCACCGCTGCATCGAGTCCGTGTTCACCTACACCCACGAGTGGGAGCAGCTCACCGAGCGCATCGGCTTCTGGGTCGACACCGACGAGGCGTACGTCACGTACCACCGCGACTACGTCGAGAGCGTCTGGTGGGCGCTCGCCACCCTGTTCGACCGCGGGCTGCTGTACCAGGGCCACAAGTGCGTCTGGTGGTGGCCGGAGGGCGGCACCGCCCTGTCGTCCCACGAGGTCGGCGAGGGCTACCGCGACGTGGACGACCCCTCGGTGACCGTGCGGTTCGCCGTGAAGGACCAGCCGAACACGTTCATCCTCGCCTGGACCACCACGCCCTGGACCCTGCCGAGCAACGTCGCGCTGGCCGTCGGACCCGACCTGTCCTACGCGAAGGTGCGCACGGCGGACGGCCAGATCCTCATCGCCGCCGAGTCCCGTGCGCCCGAGGGCGAGGTCCTGGAAGTCGTGAAGGGCTCGGACCTCGTGGGCCTCCGCTACGAGCCGCTCTACGACTGGGCCACCCCGGACGGCCGCGCGTACGAGGTGCTGGCGGGCGAGCACGTCACGCTCGATGCCGGCTCGGGCATCGTGCACACCGCACCCGCGTACGGCGAGGCGGACTTCGACCTCGGCAAGCGCGAGGGCCTCGCGCTCATCCAGCTCGTGGGGGCCGACGGCCACTTCCCGAGCGAGGGCGTGCCCGAGTGGGTGGCGGGCGCGTACTTCAAGGAGGCCGACAAGGCCATCATGCGCGACCTGACCGACCGCGGGCTCATGTTCCACCGCGGCACGATCCGGCACGCCTACCCGTTCAGCCCGCGCAGCAAGGACGATCCGCTGCTCCAGCTCGCGCGGCCCGGCTGGTTCATCCGCACCACCGAGTTCGTCCCGGAGGCCCTGCGCAACAACGACGCCGTCAACTGGCTGCCCGGGCACATCAAGGAGGGACGCTTCGGCGACTTCCTGCGCAACAACGTGGACTGGGCCCTCTCCCGCGAGCGGTTCTGGGGCACGCCCCTGCCCATCTGGGTCTGCCAGGGCTGCAACCACATGAAGGCCTTCGAGAGCATGAAGGCCCTCGAGGACGCCGGTGCCGAGGGCTTCGACACGACGGTGGACAAGCACCTGCAGATCCACAAGCCCTGGGTGGACCGCATCACCTGCCCGTGCCCCGAGTGCGGCCTGAAGATGGAGCGGGTGTCCGAGGTCATCGACTGCTGGTTCGACTCGGGCTGCATGCCGTTCGCGCAGTTCGGCTTCCCGCACAAGGGCGTGGACCGCTTCCGGCACGCGTTCCCCGCGGACTTCATCAGCGAGGCCGTGGACCAGACCCGCGGGTGGTTCTACAGCCTGATGATCATCGCCACGATGCTCTTCGACGAGGACACCCAGAAGGCCTACGGCCTCGACCCCGTCGACGTGCCGCGGCCCTACCGGAACTGCATCGTGCTCGGCCACGTCGGCGACATGACGGGCAAGAAGGAGTCCAAGTCCACGGGCAACTACACGAGCCCGGACCTCGTGCTGCGCGGCCGCATGAAGATGCGCGTCGTGGGCAGCCCGGAGGTCGCGCGCGGCACGATCTCCATGGTGAAGATCGCCACGCGCAGCCTGGAGCTCGGGGCCGACGAGAAGCTCGGCGTCTCCCACGAGGAGACCAGCGAGGTCGTCGGTCACGTCGCGGTCGTCCCGGGTCCCAACCACGGCAAGGAGACCGTGGCGATGCACCCGGACGACATGGCCGCGTGGGGCATCACGGGCTCCGCGTGGTTCCACGCGCCCTTCCAGGCGCCCGGTGCCGACGCGTTCCGCTGGCTGTTCTACGCGAGCAACCCGCCGTGGACGAACACGCGCAACAGCCTCCGCTCCATCCGCGAGGGCCAGCGCGAGTTCCACCTCCGGCTGATGAACGTCTTCAGCTTCTTCTCGATCTACGCCAACATCAACGGGTTCACCCGGGACGCCGTGGTGGCCTCGGGTCACGCGCTGGACCGCTGGATCCTCGGCGAGCTCGACCGTACGGTGGCCACCGTCACCGACCAGATGGACCAATACCTCGTCTACGAGAGTGCCCGGGCCATCACGGACTTCGTGGACGGGCTGTCCAACTGGTACGTGCGCCGCTCGCGGGCGCGGTTCTGGGGCGAGGGCGACGACACCACGGCGGCGCTGTCCTCGCTCTACACCGTGCTGGTCGGGCTCTCGCGCGTCATCGCGCCCTTCGTGCCCTTCCTGGCGGACGCGATGTTCACGCGGCTGGTGCCGGGTGCGGGCAGCGTGCACCTCCAGGCGTGGCCCGAGGACGAGGGACGGCTGGACCCCGCGCTCGCCGAGCGCATGGCGATGATCCGGGAGCTCGCGAGCCTCGGGCTGGCCGCCCGCGACAAGGTGGGCGTGCGGGTGCGTCAGCCCCTCCGCGCCGCTGAGGTCGTGCTCGCCGACAAGGCCCTCCAGGCCGGCCTCGAGCCGCTCCTGTTCCTCCTGAAGGACGAGCTGAACGTCCGCGAGATCCGCTTCTCCGCGCGTGCCGACGCGTTCGTGGAGTACCTCGTGAAGCCGAACTACAAGGCGCTCGGCAAGCGGCTCGGGAAGGACATGAAGGCCTGCGCGGCCGCGGTCGCCTCGGCGGACCCCGCGGCCATCCAGGCGGCCACCCAGGGGGATGGCTTCGTGGTCGAGCTGCCCTCGGGCCCCGTGACGCTCACCTCCGACGACGTGCTCGTCGAGGTCCAGCCGCGCGAGGGCTTCCAGGCCTCCGGCTCCGCCCGGGCGGTCGTGGCGCTGCACGCCGACCTCGACGACGATCTCCGCGAGGAGGGCCTGTCGCGCGAGCTGATCAACCGCATCCAGACCGAGCGGAAGAACCTGGACCTCGGGTACACCGACCGCATCCGGGTGGACGTCCGGGGCGACGACGCGCTCCAGGCCGCCGCCAAGCGCTTCGCGGAGCACATCCAGCACGAGGTGCTCGCGATCTCCATGGACGTCGGGCCCCTCGCGGGTGACGCGCCCCTGGACGTCGACGGACACGGCCTGATGCTGGCGGTCCAGCGGGCCTGACCGCCGGGGGGGAGCATGGCGACCTGGAGGCTCGGTGACGCCAGGGTGGACCTCGTCCGGTGCGAGGTCACCTGGCCCGACCGCAGGGTCGCCCTGTCCACCCAGGAGGCGGACGTCCTGCGGTTCCTCGCGGGCCGCGCGGGCGATCCCGCCACGCGCGAGGAGCTCCTGGAGCACGTCTGGGGCTACGCCGCCACGGCCCGGACCCGCGCGGTCGACCATGCCGTCCGCCGCCTGCGAACCAAGCTGGAGGCCGACCCCGAGAACCCCGAGTGGCTGCTCAGCGTCCGGGGCGTGGGCTACCGCCTGGCGCTGCCGGGGGTCGTCTCGGTGCTGGAGCCCGGGGCACCGGTGGGCCGCACGGCGCTGCTCCGGGAGCTCACGGCGCTCGCGCGCACGTTGCCGCTGGTGACCCTCATCGGCCCGGGGGGAATCGGGAAGACGACCCTCGCGCGGGCATGGGCGGCGACGACGAACGCCCCGGTGGTGGCCCTGGAGAGGTCGGCGACCAGCCGGATCGACCAGGTGCTCTCCGATGCCCTCGAGGTCCCGGTGGCCCCCGCGAGCCCTCCGGCCCTCGTGGTGGATCGGGTCGCACGCGCTCTGCTGGGCCGCCACGTCCCCGGCGTGGTGCTCGATGGCGCCGAGGAGCGGATCGACGAGGTCCGCGAGGTGGTGGTCCGGCTGAACGGGCTCGGGATCCGCACGGTCGTCACGAGCCAGGTGCCGTTGGAGTCGCCCGGCGAGACGCTCCTGATCGTCGAGCCGCTCGCACCGGAGGCCGCCCGCGAGGTCCTGGGCCGCTGCGCACCTCCCCTCGAGCGCGAGGTGGAGGACGCCCTGGTGGCGGCCGCGGGCGGGCACCCCCTCACCCTCGTGCTCGCCGGGTCCCAGCTCGCGTGGTTGGACCCGGGGACCGTGCTGGACTGGCTCTCGGGCGGACCCGAGGCCGTGCACACGGCCGTGTCGCGCGGCGTGCGCGCCCTCCCCGGCGACCTGGCCGCGTCGCTGTACGTGCTGTCGCTCGCCCACGGGATCGCTGCTTCGGACGTCGCTGCGGCCACCGGGTCGACCCTCCAGACCACGGTGGAGGACCTCGGCAGGCTCAGGGCCCGCGGGCTCATGGACGTGGGGCCGACGGTCCCGGAGATCGTCCGGCGGGCCGTGCTCGCCGAGCCACGACCCGCGCTCGAGCGCGCTCTCGCCGAGAGCTGGTCCCGCGCGGGCCGCTCGGACGCACCGGCCGCGGAGCTCGCGTCGCGGATCGAGGCCATCGATCCGGACCTGGCCGCGCAGCTGTGGGTGTCCGCGTCGCGCCCGATGCTCCTGCGCGGGCCGGTGCAGCTCGAGTGGGCCGATCGTGCCGTGTCCTGTACCGGCGCCCCCGGGGCCCATCTCGTGCGCGGAGCGCTCCGCCACCTCGTGGGTCGGCTGGCGGAGGCGAGGCAGGACCTGGACGTCGCCATCGCCCATGGCGGTCCCGCCGTGGCGCTGGAGGCCCGGGTGCGCAGCGGATGGCTCGCCCTCTACGAAGGGGACGTCGAGCGGGCCGAGAGCACCCTCCGGGAGGCCCGTCAGGACGCGCGGCGCTCGGGGGCCTCGAGCCTCGAGGCGATGGCGGAGGTCCGACTCGCGAGCCTGGTCCACCGACGTGGCGACGCGCGGGCCGCGATCCGTCACCTCCAGCGGGCCCTCGGGCTCCAGCAGGCCCTCGGGGAGGCCGTCTCCGCGGCCCGCAGCCGCTCGAACCTCGCGATGATGCACGCGGAGCTGGGCGAGCACGAGCAGGCACGCGAGCACCTGGAGGAAGCCCTGGCCGACGATCGGGCCGCGGGCGTCGAGGCTGCCGTGCCCCAGCACCTCCTCAACCTCGGTGGCCTGCTCGTGGACCAGGAGCGCTGGGCGGAAGCGCTCGGACCGCTGGAGGAGGCCCGCAGCCGGGCCGCGGGCTTCGGCGACCTGGAGACCGAGGGGCTGGCGTTGCTGAGCCTCGGCATGTGCGCGCTCATGCAGGCGGATCCCGACGCCGCCCTGGTGCGTCTCACGCGCGGCCGCACCCTCCTGCAGACCGCAGGCAACCAGCTGCCGACGGGCATCGCGTGGGCCTACTGCGCCATCGCGAACGCGGCCCTCGGCGACGTCCCCGAGGCCCAGGAAGCGCGCGAGGAGGCCGCTGGCCTGCTCCCCGACAGCCTCCCGGCACTCCAGGTCCTCCTCGTCGTCGTGGACTCGGCCATCGACGGCAGCCCCGCGCCAGCGGAGCTGTCGCCACTGTCCTTCGTCCGGCTCGCCCAGCGTGCGCTCGGACGGCTCACTGCGCGATGAACAGGAGGTCCTGGAAGTCGATGGAGACGTCTGTGCCCCCGCCGCCGTCGACGTGCGCGAGGCTGACGTCCACACTGCCCGTGATGCCATGGAACGCGAGACCGCCCGCGCTCCAGTCCTCCATGGAGTCGACGGTGATCGAACCGGACGACGCCGTCCACAGGTAGCCATCGGGGCCGACGGGCTCGGCGACCCACCCGTGTCCGAGCGCCGTCCCGAAGTTGAAGCCGTCCGTCAGCACGTCGAACTCGCCCGCCTCGACCGCCGGCATGTCGAACGCCAGGGTCAGACCCCAGTCCTGCGCATGGGTGATCGCGATGGAGAGGAGCGGCTGGGTCGCCAGCTCGGGCGGCAGGTGCTGGAGGCTCGTCTGCCACGGGTCTTCGGTGTCGGTCGCACAGGCGATCCCGAACGACCCGGACTGCTGCACCCCACCCGTGAGGGTGACGTCCACGACGGCGCTCGGGAGCCCGTTGTCACACGCTCCTGGCGCGGTGGGGCCGCCTCCGCCACAGGCGGGGAGAACGAGCAGGACGAGCGCACAGCGGGACATCGGACCTCCAGAGTGTGCTGGGAACCTAGGGCCTCGTGACGACACGGGGGGTCGCATCTCGGTCGCGTCCGTGTCGCGCCCCGACGTGACAGCTTCCTGACGGGATGCCGCCCGTCGGGCCGACTATCTGGCGCCCGGGAGGTGACGATGATCGGCATCCCGGTAGGGCTCGTCTACGCGAACGCCAGCGAGTGGGTCATCCACCGCTACATCCTCCACGGGCTCGGGAAGGACAAGAAGAGCTTCTGGGCCTTCCACTTCCACGAGCACCACCGGAACGTGCGGCGGAACGCCCACTACGACGCCGACTACGAGAAGCTCGTGCTCGGCGACAACCCGCAGAACCGCGAGATCCTCGGGCTGGTCATCCTGTCCGTCGTGCACGCGCCGCTCCTGCCCGTGGCTCCGTTCTTCACGTGCACGGTCTGGTACAGCGCCAGCTACTACTGGTGGGTGCACCGGAAGTCCCACCTCGATCCGGTCTGGGCCCGCGAGCAGCTCACCTGGCACTACGACCACCACATGGGCCCCAACCAGGACGCCAACTGGTGCGTCACGCGCCCGTGGACGGACCACCTCCTCGGGACGCGCATCCCCTACGCGGGCACCGAGCGCGAGGCGCAGGACATCGAGCGCATGAAGGCCCGCGGGAAGGCCGTCCAGGAGGGCCCACTGCCCCAACGCCGCCGCTTCGACCGCGTCCGCCGGCTCGCCAGGCGCCTCCGCCCGGCTTGATCAGCTCGCCAGGCCCACATCGACGGCGATCGATCGCGCGGACTCCACGTCCACGAGGCTGAGGCCGGCGCCCTCGCACCACGCGAGCACATCGTCGGGGCGACTCGCGGATGTGTCCCGCAGCGACCCCACCGCGACGCCCGCGTCGACGAGCACCCGCGCGAACGCCGCGAGACGCTCGGGCCACGTGCCGTACAGACGATCGGGCGGGACCCGCGCCGTGCGTAGGGAGAGGAGGAGCGCCCGGTCGTCCGTGACGGCCAGTACCCGTCCGTCCCCCAGCACCCCGGCCGCCAGGACCTGGCCGGGGAGCGCGGCCACCGCCGCCCACTCCCCACCCGCCCGGAACAGGCGGTAGGCCGTGTCGTCGAGGAGCACCGCCCGGCAGTCCGCAGCCGGGACGACCACCCCGGCCCCCGGGCCCTGCAGCGCGATCGGACGACCGGTGTCCTGCAGCCATCGTGGCGTGCACCAGCCGCGGTCCAGCGCCACCGCCGAACCCACCGGACCGTCTGTGCGCCCCGCCGTCCACCACCGCCGCCTCGCGTAGACCTCGACCCTCCCGTCCGCTCCGAGGTGCACCACCCGGTCACCCGCCGCGACCAGCTGCCCGAGCGGCGCGAGCGGATCCGGCACCGTCACCCACTCCCCCTCCACCCGCTCCCAGGTGCCGTCCCCCACCGCGAGCAGCGCCTGGTCCTCGAGCGCCACGACCTCCTCGCAGACCCCGGGGAGCTCCACGGGGTGCCACCCGCCGTCCACCAGCTCGAAGGTGCCGTCCAGACCGCGCGCCACGAGGTGCGGGCCGCTCACGAGCCGCTCCGTGGCGGCCGGGATCAGCATCGGGGTCCAGCCCCCGTCCCAGCGTGAGAGCCGCCCCTCCCCCACGGCCAGCAGCCCGCTCCGGTCGCGCGCGATGCCCGTCACGCGATGTGGGAGCGGCATCGGACGCACGAGCAGCTCGGGCGCGTCGGGCCCCACGCCCGCCTGGAGGACCCAGGGTCGTGGCTCGGCCTCCCCGCCCGGATGGCGGACCTCCGCCCCCTCGAGCCCACGGAGGACCTCCGGTGCGGGGGCCTCGAAGAGCACCACCGGGAGCGCCCTGCCCACGGCGAACCGCGCCACGTCGGCCAGAGCGAGCGACGAGGGTGCCTGGAGGGCCGCCAGGTAGACCGCGGGCCCCAGACGGACGATCAGCGCGCCCTGCCGCGCGCTCTCGTTCCAACCGCGGAGCCGACCTGCGACCTGACCCCAGCGCGCCTCGATGGCACGGGCCAGCTCGCCCTCCCATGCGGTCCCCCACCAGAGCAGCACACCCTCGGTGAGCCCTGGCAGCTCAACCGACATCGAAGAAGAACGCGCCGGCCTCCCCGTCGAGCGCGAAGGTGGCCCGGATGTCGCCGCCGAAGCGCAGGCACGCGCCCGCACCCCCGACGAAACCCTCGAACCACGCGAGGGCCTGCTCGGCGGCCTCGCATCCCTGGTCGGCCACGAGCCCGCGGGCGATCTTCAGGGCCTCCGCACGGCTGCAACGGACCCAGGGGCCACGCTCGTACTCCGCGAACCAGGACGACTCCGGCATCTGCTCGCAGAGCAGGTCGTCGACGAGCAGAGCGCGCACCTGGTCCGCGCTCACGGCGTCCCGCGACCTCCGCCAGGCGTCCACCGCCTCCGCCATGCGCTGCTGACCGGGTCGACCCGCTGGATCCGACCGATCGTCCAGCCGCGCGGCCTTGCACCACGCGTCACCATCGAACCAGAGGCCCTGCACGTCCTCGAGGCTGCTCACAACCACACTCCATGAATCACGAGGGCCCAGCCCCCCGCCGATGCCAGCAACATGCCCGATCCCACGGCGAACAGCCCGTCGTGACGGGGCTCCCCGCGGTCCCGGGCCCTTTGGATGCGACGGAGGCCGAGGCCCCCCAGCGCCGCGCCGAGGGACAGCGCGCCGAGCGGGATGGCCACCACGGCCGCCGCGAGGGCACCGTCCTCCCGGAACACCGCCTTCACACCGACCGTCTCCGCCAGTGGCTCCAGGAACACCCAGCGCAGGGTGTTGCCCGAGCACCCTCCGTCGTCGGGCACGACGGCGAGCCCGAGAGCGAGCACCAGGCCCATCAGGGCGAGCGGCTTCACGTGCCCTCCCGCTTGAGCCGGACGTCCACCCAGCCGCGGAGCATCTGACCGCGCAGCACCAGGCGCTCACCGGTCTGCTGCCAGGCCCAGGGGCTGTCGGTCATCGCCTGGATCCAGGCCCCGATGCCGAACCCGCGGGACGGCAGGCGGTAGCTCGAGGCCGTGCGGCCGTGCACCGTGAGCTGGCTGTCGTCGAGCCCCTCGAACTTGAGCCGATGGGGCGCCGCCACAGACCAGCGGCCCCGCGTGATGCCCGACGTGCCGACCTCTTCGGCCATGCGGACCGCGGCGAGCGGACCCACGAAGGCGTCCGCGAAGGTGAGCTGGATCCGCCCGGCGCTGTCGAGCTCCATGGAGACCCCGCGGGCGCCCATCACCTGCCCGAAGCCCTCGGCGCTCGTGACCACCCAGCGACCGGTGGGCCCCCCCGAGAGCGGCCGGAGCTCGACCACACCGCCGGTGGACGCGGCCAACGTGCGGTGCGGGAGGTTGGCGACGGCCCAGGGATCGCCCAGCGTGCCGGGCCCGATCACCTCGATCAGCCCGCCGCGCCGGTGGGGCGGGACCTGGAGGGGCTGCCAGCGCCAGGCGTCGATCGCACAGGGGATGTCGAGCACCCCGACCCGCTCGACCGGGATCGGCAGGAGGGCCGCGGCGCCGGCCGGATCCATGACCCAGCGCCCGACCTCCAGCCACTCCTGGGGCGACACCACCCCGCCGTCGATGAGGTCGCGCACCCGGTGCCAAGGGTCGACGCCACGCGCGCGCCACGCCTTCATGGCCGCCACGCCGCAGCGCGGCTCGAGGCCCGGCGCGCCGGACTGGATGGCCCGGAGGACCCCCGGGAGACCCCACTCCAGCGCGGGCGCCACGGTGTCCACCATCTCCATCGCGAGCCCGACCCAGCGCCAGTCCTCGACGCGGTGGGTGTCGACCGCGGCCTCGATGCAGGAGACGGCGGCCTCCTCGAGGATCTCGCCGGCAGCGCGACGCCAGCGATCGAGGGGCGGGAGGCCGTCCTCGGGCTCGTCGGGATGCGAGATCCCCGGCCCCTCGAGGGCGTTGGAGAGCACGAGCACGTCGCCACGGCGCGTGGAATAGCCCCCGGTGGGCCCGACCGTGACGTGCAACGGCGAGCCCTCGGGCAGCAGGGACGCGCCGGTGTCGAGGATCTCCCGGACCGGCGCGAGAAGGACGCTGGCTCGTGGATCGAGGGTGATCTTCAACGGCGTCTCCGCACGGGCAGTCTAATCCGTACCTGCGCCAGCGGTGTTAGGCACCCCGACCGCCAGGAGGCACGATGTCCACGCCCGACGCAGGGTCGATCCTCGCCGCGTTCCGCGCCGAGCTCGCCACCGTCGACAGCCCCGAGGCCCTCGAGGACCTCGCCCGTCGCCACACCGGGAAGAAGAGCGCCGTGAAGGCCCTGCTGAAGGGCCTCCGCGACGTCGACCCCGCCGAGCGGCCCGCCGTGGCGGCCGCGATCAACGAGACCGCCGCGACCATCGAGGCGGAGGTGGAGGCCGCCCGCGAGCGCATCGACGCCATCGCCCTCGAGGCCGCCGTCGCCGCGGAGTGGATGGACCTCTCGATGCCCGGCACGCTCATGGAGCGCGGCGCGCGGCACCCCCTCGTCGAGGTGGAGGACCGCTGCCTGGCCGTGCTCGCCCGCCTCGGCTTCGAGGTCGTGGACGGCCCGGAGGTCGAGCATCCCTTCTACAACTTCGACGCGCTGAACATCCCGGAGCACCACCCCGCCCGCGACATGCAGGACACCTTCTGGGTCGACGGCGGCTGGTGCCTGCGCAGCCACACCACCACGGTGCAGGCGCGGGTGTTGGAGTCGCGTCCGGAGCTCCCGATCCGCGTGGCCAGCCGGGGCCGCGTGTACCGGAACGAGGCGGTGGACGCGACCCACGGCGCCATGTTCCACCAGCTCGAGGGCTTCTGGCTCGACAGGGGGCTGACGTTCGCGCACCTCAAGGGCGTGCTGGCCTTCGTGGCCCGCTCGCTCTACGGAGACCGCCGGATCCGCTTCAAGCCCAAGTTCTACCCGTACACGGAGCCGAGCGTCGGCGTCGATCTCGCGTGCGGGAACTGCGACGGGTCGGGCCTCTCGGCCACCGGCTCGTGCGAGGCCTGCCACGGCGCGGGCTGGGTGACGATCCTCGGCGCGGGCATGGTGCACCCGAAGGTGCTGCGCCAGTTCGGCTACGACCCCGCCGAGGTCACCGGCATCGCCTTCGGGCTCGGGACCACCCGGATGGCCGCCCAGAAGACGGGCGCCACGAAGGTCCGCAACCTCTACGGACAGGACATGCGCACCATGCGCACGCTGAAGCGGGGTGCCTCGTGAAGATCGCGCGCGACGTGCTGGAGCGGTTCACCGACCTCCCCAGCGACAACCGGGAGCTCCGCCTGCTGCTCGACGACGTCGGCATCGAGGTGAAGCGCGTGGACGACACGTCCGGGCCGCTCACGTTCACCGTGGAGCTGCTCGCCAACCGGGGTGACCACCACTCCTACCGGGGCGTGGCCCGCGAGATCACCGGCCGCACGGGCCTCCCGCTGCGCGATGTGCCCGTGGCGCACCTCGACACGACCCACGGCGCGTGGCCGGTGTCCTGTCACTCCGACAAGGTGCTCGGCTACAGCGCGACGCTGCTCGTGCGCGAGGGCGAGGGTTCCTTCGACGCGGAGACGCTCCGTCCCCTCGAGGCGGCCGGCATCCACAGCATCAGCGCGCCCGTGGACGCGACGAACCTCGTGAACCACGAGATCGGCCAGCCCACGCACGTCTTCGACGCCGACCGGGTCGACGGCGCCATCGTGCTCCGCGAGAGCCGTCCGGGTGAGACCGCCTGGCCGCTGTTCACCGAGGGTCCCCTCGAGATCCCCTCCGGCACCCTGGTCGTGGCGGACTCCAGCAAGATCCTCGCCATCGCGGGCGTGATCGGCTGCGAGGACAGCAAGGCCACCGAAGCGAGCACCCGCATCGTGCTCGAGAGCGCCACCTTCGACCCCGTGGCCGTCCGCAAGGCCAGCCGGGCCCTCGACATCGCCACGGACTCCAGCGCGCGGTTCGAGCGGGGCGCGGACCCCGAGCTCGCGCTCGTCGGCGCGGGGCGTGTGGTGCACCTCCTGGAGACCGTCGGTTGGCGGCGCGAGGGCGGGACGTCGATGGTGGGCACCTGGCGGGACCCCCGCCGCGAGATCACCATCACCACGGAGGCCACGGCGGCCTTCCTCGAGCTGCCCCTGGGCACGATCGAGATCGCCGATCGTCTCGACCGGTACGGGTTCACGAGCCGTCTGGACGGGTCCACCCTCCACGTGACGGTCCCTTCCTGGAGGCTCTGGGACGTCGAGGACCCCGCCGACCTCTACGAGGAGCTCGCCAAGAGCGTGGGCTACGAGCGCATCCCGGTGTCGCTGCCGCCCGTCGACATGGGCGCGCTGCCGAGCCCCGCGCAGGTCGCGCGGCGCACCGTGGACGACGTGCTCGCGGGTGCGGGGTTCTACGAGGTCATCACGGACGGCTTCTACGGGCGCCAGGTGCTCGAGGCCCTCGGCGTGGACGAGGCGCACCCGCTGTTCCCCCACGTCCAGACGCTCAACGCGGTGGACCGGGCGTACTCGTACCTGAAGAACAACGGGCTCGGGCAGGCCGTGATGGCCGTGGCGGCCAACGCCTCCATGCGCGTGTCCGACGTGAAGATCTACGAGTGGACGCGCACCTTCCATCCCCTCCCGGGCGAAGCGAGCCGCACCCGGGCGCCCTGCACCGAGCGGAGCCTGCTCTGGGGCATCTGCTGCGGGAAGGCCCACCCGGGCTCGTGGTCCGACCGGGGCGGTGACGCCGACGGCATGTTCCTCAAGGGCCTGATCGAGGAGCTCGCGGCCGAGCTCTCCCTCGATCTCATCACGGCTCCCGCGAGCGACGCGGACCCCGTCACGCCCCTCCTGCACCCCGGGCGTCGCGTGTCCCTCGAGGTCGACGGCCAGCGCGTCGGCCTGATGGGCGAGGTGCATCCGGCCATCTGCAAGCGCCTGAAGCTGAAGAAGGCGCGCCCCTGGTACTTCGAGATCACGGCAGAGGCGCTGTTCGAGCAGGGGCCGCGCCCGCCGTTCGTGGACCCGCCCGGCACGCACCCCATCGAGCGCACCCTCGCCTTCGGGCTGCCCCAGGGCGTCGAGGCGGACTCGATCCGCGCGTTCCTCCATGCCTGCGGGCCCACCTGGCTGGAGCGCGTGTCCATCGTCGATCGCTTCGACACAACGGACGCACAGGGCGCCCCGCTGCGGTCGATCACGTACGCGCTGCGCTTCGACAACACCACGCAGGACCGGAGTGCCACGGACGTGAACGAGACGGTCGACCGCCTGGTGGCCGCGGTGCACGACCAGTTCGGGAGCGCCGGGGTCGCGCAGCGCTGATGCTCTTCGACCCCGAGCGGCACGTCCCCGTCACCCTGGATCCCCTCGACGATGCCGGTCTGGCGTCGTCGATCCGGGAGCTCGTCGTCCCCATGCTGCGCGAGCGGCTCCCGGACGGCACCTGGCCGGTGCATCCCCTCGACGACGAGGGGCGCGAGCTGCACCCGATGCACAACGTGTACTTCGGGGCTGCGGGTGTCGTCTGGACGCTCCGGGAGCTCGCGGCCCGCGGGCACCTCCCGGAGGTCGACCTCGACCCGCACGCGCACGTCGCGGCCTTTCCAGGCCTGTCGGATCCGCCGGAGCCCTGGTGGTTCACGGGTCGGTCCGGGGTGCGCGCCGTGGCCCTGGAGGCCCGCTGGGACGACGGTGTGGCGGACGCACTCGCGCGCGACATCGCGCTGAACGCCCACCACCCGAGCCGGGAGGTGTTCGTCGGGGCTCCGGGGACGATGCTGGCGTCGCGGTTCGTCGCGCGGTTCGCGCCGGACCCGGCGCGCTGGCGGGCGCTCTGGGAGGCGGACGCCGCCCGGTTGCTCGAACAGCGCGGCCCGGACGGGCTCTGGGAGCAGGATCTGTACGGCCGGAAGCGCACGATGCTCGGCGCGGGACACGGCTTCGCGGGGAACGTGGCGTCTTTGCTGGCCGGACGGGAGTGGCTGGCGCCGGACGTGCTGGCCGACGTGGTGGCGTCGGCGACCGACGTGCTCGAGCGGCACGCGGTCCACGAGGAGGGCCGGGTCTACTGGTGGCCCGAGATCGACGTACCGGACGGGAAGCTCCCGCTGGTGCAGTGGTGCCACGGCGCGCCGGGCATGGTGACGTCGTTCCGGCGAGCCCCGCGGGAGGCCCGTCTGGACGGGCTCCTCGTGGGGGCTGGCGAGGCGATCTGGGCCGCGGGGCCGGTGACGAAGGGCGGCGGGCTCTGCCACGGGACGGCCGGGAACGGCATGGCGTTCCTGGTGCTGCACGAGCGAACGGGCGACGCCCGCTGGATCGAGCGCGCCCGGGTGTTCGCGGCTCACGCTGTGGAGCAGGTCCACGCGCATCGGGACGAGCACGAGCTGTGCCGGACGTCGCTGTTCACCGGGGATGCAGGCGTGGCGTGGTTCCTGTCGTGCATCCTCGAGCAGGACGCGACGTTCCCGCTGGTGGACGTGGCGTAGGACGGAGGAGCGGAGTCATGGAGGGCCCGATTCTCTGAGCCCACCCTCTCCCCCGCTGCCACGGGGGTTATCGGGGTTTCGTCAGTCTGAGAAGAGGAAATCCAGGGGGAACCTCGTTCCTTCCGACAAGCCCACCCTCTCCCCCGCTGCCACGGGGGTTATCCAGGTTCCTCCGACCCGTGAAGAGGAAATCCCAGCCACCCGCAAGTCCGGCCAGACCGCCGGAGAAGCGGATAGCATGGACCATGCTCACCCTCCTGCTGGCCTGCGCGCCGACGGCGCCCCCGCGTGGCCCCGCGCCGCCGCCCTCCAGCGGGCCCGTGCGCTTCGTGGCCATCGGCGACACCGGCAGGAACACCCCCGAGCAGACCGCCGTCGCAGCCGCCATGGGCCGCATCTGCGCCCACCGCACCTGCGACTTCGCGCTGCTGCTCGGCGACAACCTCTACCCGAAGGGCATGGAGACCGACGACGACCCGCGCATGACGGCCGTGTTCACCGACGTCTACGGGGATCTCGGGCTCGAGTTCATGGCCGTCCTCGGCAACCACGACTACGGCGGCGGTGAGGCCGTCCGCGCCCTCCGGCAGCTCCGGTTCGCCGCGAAGACCCCCACGTTCACGATGCCCGACCGGTACTACACGTTCGACCGGGGAGCCGCCTCGTTCTTCGCCCTCGACACCGACTGGGTGTTCTTCAACGGCGAGGAGGAACAGGCCGCCTGGCTCGACACGAAGCTCGCGGCCTCCGACGCCCGCTGGAAGGTCGCGTTCGGCCACCACCCCTGGCGCAGCAACGGAAAGCACGGGAACGCCGGGACGTACGAAGGCTGGGGCTGGGTGCCCTACGTCTCGGGCAACGCGCTTCGCAGGCTGTTCGAGGGCCACGTGCGCGCGGCGGATCTCTACGTCTCGGGGCACGACCACAACCTCCAGGTCATGCGCCACGAGGGCGTGCCGCTCGTGGTGTCGGGAGGCGGTTCGTCCGCGCGGGGCTTCGAGGACCGCGGCAACCCGCTGGACCTCGGGTTCGCGGTGCCGGGCTTCGCGTGGATCGAGCTCGACGAGGTCCTGAAGGTCGCGCTCTACGACGAGAACGGCACGCTCCTGGGCGAACAGACGTACCCGCACCCCCGGGAGGTGCCGTGAGCCTGGTGCTCCTCGCGCTCCTCGGCTGCCGGGACGGCGACCTCGACGGGACGCGCGCGGGTCGCGACTGCCACGACGGCGACCCCGCCATCCATCCGGGTGCCGTCGAGATCTGCGACGGGATCGACAACGACTGCGACGGCCAGATCGACGAGGACGTCGCCATCGTCGCCTTCCTCGACCGGGACGGTGACGGGTACGGCCAGTCCAGCATGGCCCGCCGCGTGTGCGTGCTCCCAGCAGACGGCGCGACCACGGGCGGCGACTGCGACGACACCACCGCGGCCGTGCGTCCGGGGGCGGTGGAGGTCTGCAACGGGCAGGACGACGACTGCGACGGCGACGTGGACGAGGGCGTCACCCGCACGTTCTTCGTGGACCTCGACGGCGACGGAGTGGGCGGCGAGCTCGAGGGGGCGCGGGGCTGCGCGCCACCGGACGGGTACGCGGCCGCCACGGGAGACTGCGACGACTCCGACCCCACCCGGTCCCCTGCTCTCCCCGAGGTGTGCGACGGCGCGGACAACGACTGCGACGGGGCCGTGGACGACGGGCTCGACGAGATCCGCGTGTGGCTGGACGCCGACGGAGACGGGTCCGGCGACCCGCGCTCGCCCGGAGTGGCCTGCGGAGCCGTGGACGTGTGGTCCCTCGACCGCGGCGACTGCGACGACGCGGACCCGCTCGTCGGCCCCGCTGCCCCCGAGGTCCCCGGGAACCCGGTGGACGAGGACTGCGACGGCTACCTCGACGAGCTCGAGGTTCCGGGAGCCTTCGCCACCCTGGAGGACGCCTGGGCCGCCGCGCCCGACGGTGCGGTGGTGCAGCTCGGGCCGGGCGTGTGGCAGGGCACCTTCGACCTCACCGGGCGCGCGCTGACCCTCGCGGGAAGCGGGTGCGACCGCACGACCCTCGATGCCGCCCAGGCCGGCACGGCGCTCCAGATGGACGGCGGGACGGTGGCCGACCTCCGGATCACCGGCGGCACGGGCACCGAGAACCCCGGAGACGGCCTCCGTGACGGCGGTGCCCTGCGCGTCGTGCGGGGATCGACCGTGCGCGTCGAGCGCGCATGCTTCGACCACAACGCCGTCTCCGGGCGAGGCGGGGCCATCGCCGGGCTGCCCGACTCCAGCCTCGTGGTGGTCGACAGCACCTTCGAGAGCAACCGCGCCACCGACGCCGGTGGGGCCATCTGGGCCGACCGCGCCACGGTGACGGTCGAGCGCAGCACGTTCCTGTCCAACCAGACGTACACCGAGCGGGGCGGCGCCGCGACCTTCGACGGCGGGCAGATCGTCGTGCGCGACAGCGTGTTCGGCTTCAACGAGGCCTCGCGTTCCGGCGGCGCCCTCGCCCTGCTGCCCGACGCCGCGTCCACCACCGGCGGGCAGATCCTCGGCGGCGACGTCCTGCTGGAGCGGAACACGTTCTACGCGAACACCAGCGGAAGCACCACGCCCGCCGCCGTGTACGCCTCTGTGGACGCGCTCGCCGTCGAGGGCACCCTGTTCGCCTCGAACACGGGGGTCGGGCTGCGATCGGCGCTGAACGGGCTCTCCACGGCGAACGACGGGTGGTTCGACCACCTCCAGGACACCGACCAGCGCTGGGACGTCGAGGGTCTCCGCGAGCAGCCGCGCTTCGTGGACGCCGACCCGACCTCGCCGGACCTCCGCCTCCTCCCCGACGACCCGTTCGTGGCCGCAGAGATCGGGGCCAGCCTCGATCCCCGCCTGCTCGAGGACGCCGACCGGGACGGGCTCCCGGACGGCTGGGCGCGTCACCATCGCATCCCGCCCGACGAGGGCGCGGGCTCCGATCCCGACGGCGACGGGCTGACCCACGCCGTGGAGCTCGCGTCGGGCACGGATCCCACGAGCCCCGACACCGACGGCGACGGCATCGAGGACGGCGTGGAGCTCGCTGCGGGCGGCGACCCGCTGGACCCCCGCGACCGCGTTCCGGCTGCCGACGCGGGCCCCGACCGCTGGACCCTCGTGGGCACACCCGTCACCCTCGACCACCGCGGCTACGACCCCGACCGGGATCTGCTCGTGGTGCGCTGGGAAGCGCAGGAGGTGCCCGCGGGCAGCGCAGTGACGGGCGGATCGGGACGCGAGCACACCTTCGTGCCCGACCTGCCGGGCCGCTACACGTTCGCGGTCACGGCCGACGACCGTCGCAATGCGTCCACGGACACCGTGGTCGTCGAGGTCTTCGAGGGCGTGCGCGTCCCGGCCGACCACCCCGACATCGCCACGGCCCTCACCAGCGTGCCGGCGGGCTGGGCGGTCGCCGTCGCCGAGGGCACCTGGACCGTGCCGCGCACGCTGCCAGGCTCGGACGCCGTGCGGATGTTCGGTAGCGGGCCGGGAACGGTGCTCGTGCCCGATGGGCGCGGGCCGGTCGTGGGGCTGGTGGGACGTGATCTCGCCCTCGCCGACCTCACGGTGACCGGTGGGCTCTCGGTCACGGGCGGCGGCGGCGTCGCGGTGGCCCAGGGCGACGTCCTCCTCGAGCGGGTGGACGTCGTGCACAACCGCAGCGTGACGCCCGGTGGCGGCATCCTGGTCACGGGTGGCGATCTGGTGGGCCGCGATCTCCGGGTGATCGGCAACGAGGCCGATCAGGCCGGCGGGATCCAGGTGGTGGGCGGCGACGTCGACCTCGAGCGGTGCGCCATCGAGTCGAACCGCGCCTCGCGCTACGGCGCGCTCGCCGGTCTGGAGCTGACGGGGCTCCGCGTCCGCGACTGCGTGGTCGCCTTCAACGCTGGCGACGCGGCGGTCGTCTGGCTCGCTGCGCCCGAGGGGACGACCCTCTCGGGCAGCGTGCAGGGCTCCGTGCTCTGGGCGAACCAGGGAGCCCAGGGTGTGGACGGCGAGCGTGTCGACCTGCTGGCGTTGGAAGACCTCGTGGAGCGCAACATCCTCACGGGCTCCATCTTCCAGTCCACCGCCTTCGCGAGCACTGGCCGGGTCACGGTGCTCGAGCTCCACGACGACGGCGCGCAGTCCGTCGACGACGAACGCTTCACGACCGCCCGGACGCGCCCGGCCGACCTCCGGCCTGCCCGGGCCGTCCGGGACGCCCTGGACAACGTCTGGTGGGGCCGCCTCGGGTCGTCGACCCACGACGGGGGCTGGGTGGAGCGCGTGGATCCGGACGGGTCCCGGAGCGACGGTCCGCGTCGGGGTCAGACCCCGGCGGACGCGCGATGGCAACAGGATCTCGACGGAGACGGCCAGTCGGACGGGTGGGAGGTCCTGTACGGGCTCGACACCCGCAACGACGACAGCCTGGAGGACCCCGACGGCGACGGGCTCGTGAACGGCGTGGAGCACGCGCTCGGCACCCGTCCCGACCGCGCGGACAGCGACGGAGACGGCGTGTCCGACCCCGCGGACGCCCTGCCTCTCGACCCCCGCGACCACCGGCCCACGGCCGGCATCGAGCGGTCCGGAGGGGTGACGGCCTTCGAGGACGTCGTGCTCACGAGCGTCTCCACCGATCCCGACGGTGACCCGCTCACGGCGAGCTGGCGCTTCGTGCGCGTACCCGCCGGTGCCACCGTCCCCACTGCCGATCCAGCGCCCGTGCTCACCTTCCAGCCCGATGTCCCGGGGCTCTGGGAGATCGAGCTCACCGTAACGGACGGCCACTCGGTGTCCCCGCCCGCCCGCATGGTGGTGCAGATCGGGCCCACGTTCGTCCTGCCGGCCCCGCTCCTCCCCGACCTCGCGACAGCGGTCGCGAACCTGCCATCCGGCACGGTCACGCGCCTGATCCTGCCGCCTGGCGAGCACCTCGTGGACGGCGTGCTGGAGGAGGACCTGATCCTCGAGGGCTACGGGCCCACCTCGGTGGTGCGCGGTCACCTCGAGCAACCCGAGGGGGCGGACCTCACGCTGCGGTCGCTCACCTGGACGGGCGGGATGGCCGACCGCGGCGGGGCCATCGCATGTGAGCGCGCGTCTCTGGTCGCCCGTGACGTCCGCTTCGAGGCCAACCTCGCCGACCGCGGCGGGGCGCTGTACCTCGAGGGGTGCGTCGCGGACCTCGTGGACGTCGACCTCCTCGACAACGGGTCCACCACGTCCGGGGGAGCCATCGAGTCGCGCCAGTCCTCCTCGGTCACGCACACCGGTGGGGCCTACCGTCGTAACGCGTCGGTGTACGGCGGCGCGATCCGCACGGTCTCGAGCCCCCTGCGCGTCACCAACGTCGTGATGGAGGGGAACGCCGCGGGACCCGCGGGCGGCGGTGTCTCCCGTGGCGGGGGAGCGGTGACGGTGCTGGAGCACGTGACGTTCTTCGGGAACACGGCACGGCGCGGGCACGCGGTGCACAACGAGCACTCCACCGCGGTCACCCTGCGCAACATGCTGGCCGTGGGGCTCGGCCCCTGGTCGGAGGGCATCGTCACCCTGTCCTACTGTCGGATCCACGACCTCCAGACCGGCCCGTTCGAGGGCCTCGTGTCGCCCCCGGACGATCTGCGCCTCCGCGTCGGGGATGTCGCGATCGACGAGGGGTTCGGCTCGGACCGCGATGGCTCACCGGCGGACCTCGGCGCGTGGGGTGGCCCCGAGGCGCGCGACGGCTGGGATCTCTGGCTGCGCGACCTCGACGGGGACGGGATGGTGGACGGCTGGGAAGTCGCGAACGGCGTCGACGACCCGGAGGACGACCCCGACCACGACACCCTCGACAACATCGACGAGCACGGCCTCGGCACCGATCCGCACCTCGCGGACAGCGACGGGGACGGGGTGGACGATCCGTCCGAGCTCGGCGTCGGGCTCGACCCCACCGACCCCACCGACCTCCTGCCGGCGATTCAGGTTCACGGGTCCACCCTGGCGGATCCCGGCGAAGAGGTGGTCTGGGACGCGTCGGACACGACCGATCCGCGCGGCGGCAACATCACGTTCGCGTGGACACTCGTGGACGCACCACCCGACTCGGCGCGCGTGCCAGGCCAGGTGTCGGACGACGACGCCTGCCGGTTCACCCCGGACGTACCGGGCCGGTTCGTGGTCCGGGTCGCGGCGACGACGACGGGTACGGCCACCCTGGACCTCGAGCTGCTCGTGCACGGCGCACTGGCGGTGCCGGACGTCTACCCGGACGTGGTGACGGCCGTGGCGGCCGTGGCACCCGGCAGCACGGTGCGCATCGGGCCCGGCACGTACATCGGCACGATCGACCCCGCCGGGAAGGACGTGGTGCTGGAGGGCGTCGGCGGACCCGTGCTGGACGGGCTGAACGCGGGTCCGACGATCCGCGCGACCGCCGGCGAGCAGATCGTCCTGCGCGACCTCGTCGTCCAGGGCGGACGGAACCTGGCGGGCGGCTGCATCCAGCTGGGCCTCGGGATCCTCGACGCGAACGGGCTGACCCTGCGGGACTGCGAGGCCGTCCGCGGGGGCGCTCTGGCCGCGGACGAGGCGGACGTGAGCCTCGTGGCGTCGGAGGTCGTGGACTCGCACGCCTTCCACGAGGGCGGAGGGCTGTACGTGGAGGGCGGCTCGCTCGTCGGCAGCGGGCTGCGGCTGGCGGGGCTCACGGCGGGCGACCACGGCGGGGCGCTCTCGATGCTCGCGAGCCAGGCCGACCTCGACCACCTGCTGGTCGTGGACGCCAGCGCGCCCGAAGCGGGCGGCGTCTTCCTGGCGCACACGGGGATCGTGCTGGAGAACGCGACGTTCGGGCACCTCTCGGGCGACCCGGAGGCGCTCTGGACCGACGGGACGGGCGGGCTGGTCGTGCGCGACTCGCTGTTCGTGGCGCGCACGGGCCCCCTGTTCGGCACGTCGGAGCCGGGGTTCACGCCGCTCCTGGAGGGCGGCGGGTACTTCGGGGTGGATCCGCTCGGCGAGCCCTTCGCGCTGGATCCCCTGGACCCGTTGTTCGACTTCGGGACCACGAGCGACGACGGCGACTGGACGAACGACGACTGGGGCGAGACCACCTCCCAGCCCGGCGATCCGGGGGCCTACGGGGGCTGACTACCCTCCGAGCTCGCGCAGGAAGGCCTGGACGACGGCACGGGTCGCGGCCAGCTCGGGTACCCCGCGCACGGACTCGGCCCAGGTCGCGAGCGGCTCGAGCAGACCCGCGAGCTCGACCTCCGGCGGCGAGAGGAGCCCGGCGAAGCGCGGATTGAGCAGGTGGCCCGACGTCGCGGTCGTGCGGCTCACGGCGTCGAGGAAGAGCTCGAACCGCCGGGCGGCCTCCGGCAGGGACGGGGCATCGACGTGCACCCACTCCAGATCGTCGCCCCAGAGCTGCTCGAAGAGAGGATCGGCGTTCAGGGTGACCACGGTGCCCAGGCGACTGCGGTCGGTCCGGGCGAGGGCGCGGCGCACGGCGTCCACGATGCGGTGGAAGTTGTCGTCGTTCAGGGAGAACCCGACGAACAGCATGTGTCGGGTGATCAGCATCGCCTGCACGATGCCGGCCAGCGCGGCGCTGCGCTCGCCGTAGCGCACGTAGTCCTCGCGTGTGAGCACGATGTCGTCCGGGCTCGTGACGCACCCGTGCATCTTCAGGAGCCAGCGGCTCGCGTCGGAGGCCGGGGCGTACGGCAGCACGGCGACGGGACGGTCTGCCGCTCGTGCTGCGCGCTCGAAGCAGTCGTCGTAGTTGGTGGTGATGAGCTCGCGGACCGGCAGGTTGGCGAGCAGAGCGTGCGCGACGGCCACCCGATCGTGGATCTGCAGGGCCTCCGAGATGGCCGCCTTGAACGTGGAGGGCTCGCCCAGCCGGCGCGCGACGAGCTGCGCGCGGTCGAGCGCGTCCATCCTGCCGAGCCGATCACGCTCGGCAGCCGTGAAGCCCGCCCGCTCGGCGAGCTGGTCGAGCAGGGCGTCCCACATGGGAAGCCCGGCACCCGCGCTGACCCCGGCACCCATGAACACCACGAGCCGCTGCTGGCTCGCGAGGAAGGCGAGATCGCGCGCACGCTCGCACAGGGCGGGCGACAGCGGGCTCGGGGCCGTGCGGGCCGCCTGCGCGGCGGCGAGGTCCTCGGCACTCCAGCACACCAGCGCGACGTCCGCGGGGTGCTCGGCCACGAAGGCCTCCAGCACGGGCAGGAGCCGCTGGAGCACGTGCCCGGCCATCCCGCGCTTCCCGCCCTGCCCCGTCGAGAGCACGGGCAGGGCGAGGAGCGGCAGGAAGCGATCGGTGGTCGGACCGGCCTCGAGCGCCGCGTGCAGGAACTCGAGGGCGATGGCTGCCACGCGGTCCATCGGCCCCCGCCGACCCGTGACGACGTTCGTGGCCCACGGGCGCGCGGGGCCGTCCCAGGGGATCGCGTACGTCGAGCGCCCCTCCGGCATGCGATCCGGGAGCATCGGCCGCACCACCTCCCAGACGGGGTGGCGGCTCCAGGCCCGGCTGGCGTGGAACCCGATGTCCACCGGAAGGAGCCAGTGGTCACAGTGCAGCGCACGCAGGTCGGCCTGCAGGACCAGCACGCTTCCGCGTGGGGCCGGCAGGCCGACAGGGAGTTCGGTAGTGGAGCTCAGCGCCGGCGGCCGGCCATCGCCACCAGGCCCAGCATCAGGCCCGCGAAGCCCGCGCTGCTGCCACCCACGGTGCTGCAGCCCTTGTTGAGGCAGTCGCCCACCGTGGCGTCCGCGTCGTTGCAGTCGTCGCTGTTGGTGGTGTAGCCGGGGCCCGCGTCGCCACCGCACAGGTAGTACGGAGCCGCGGGGTTGCCGAAGCCGTCACCGTCCTGGTCGGCGTAGAAGACGTTGGCATCGGAGTCGCGGTCCGCCTCGTCGATCTGACCGTCGCAGTCCTCGTCCACGCTCGTGCCGCAGAGCTCGGTGCCGCCAGTGCGGATGTCCGCGATGGTGTCGTTGCAGTCGGTGTTCGTGCTCGCGTAGCCGTCGGGCGGCGTCGGGCTGCAGGAGGCGTAGGGGTCGGTGTCCATCGCGCCGTCGCCGTCGCCGTCGGCGTCCACCCAGTACGAGTTCGCCGTGGCGTCCGGATCCGCCGCGTCGATGAGACCGTCGCAGTCGTCGTCGACGTCGTTGCCACAGCGCTCGGGTGCACCGGGGCTCCGGAGCGGCGTGGTGTCGGCGCAGTCCCCCCCCTGGTTGACCCAGCCGGGGTTGGGCGGGGCGCAGGCGCGCATGCCACCGGCAGCGCCGTACCCGTCGCCGTCGAGGTCCTCGAACCACTGCGTGAACGTGAGGTTCTCGTCGATGACCCGGTCGCAGTTGTTGTCCTTGTCGTCGCAGAGCTCGACCGCACCCGGGTAGGTGTTGGGGTCGGCGTCGTCGCAGTCCGTGTTGAGCGCGATGCCGTCGGTGGCCGCCACCATGCCGATCTGCGTGTCGCAGCTGTAGAGCGGTGCGGCCTGGGCGTCACCCAGCCCGTCGCCGTCGGCGTCCGGGTACCACACGCTCTGGATGCCGTCGTCGACGAGGCCGTTGCAGTCGTTGTCCGCGAAGTCGCAGATCTCCTGCACGCCGGGGTTGATGTCGGCGTCGTTGTCGTCGCAGTCGAAGATGTTGGCGAACCCGTCGAGGTCGGAGTCCTTGATCCACAAGCCGTGACGACCGCCGAAGGCGCCGATGTCACACGTGTCGCCCGTGAGCGCGACGTCGGTGACGAAGTCCTGCGGGATGGACGTGTCGGCCCAGTCCTCACACGACGTGGGCACGCCGTTCACGACCGGTCCACCGCCCGCGTCGATCACCGGCGAGGTGTAGAGCGGGTAGAACGCCTCGGGCACGCAGTCGTACTCGCCGAGGCCGAGGTAGGACAGCTCGGGGTCGACGTTCAGCACGTTCGACGGGTGCACGGCCAGCTGCGCCGCGTCGCCCGTGAGGTGGGACTGCGGGTTGGCGCCGTCGTCGTTCTCGAAGAACAGGTTGTTGTAGAAGACCAGGGGGTCGCCCAGCACGAAGCCGTTCGTGGAGAACGGGACGTACTCCTGGAAGACGCCGCCACCGAAGATGGAGTTGGACACCACGTTGTTGCGGAACTCGGCGTTGACACCGAAGAACGACGCCGCGCCACCACCGCCGTAGGAGTAGATGTAGCGCGGGGTGATCCACTCCGGGGTCTTGCCGGCCTCGTTGCCGACGAAGGTGTTGTGGATCACGGTGATGTCGGGCTGGACGACGTTGTCCTCGGTGTTGGTGAGGAAGAGACCGCCGCCGTACTGGAGCCCGCCGTTCTCGGCGAACACGCTGCCCTCGATCGTGATGGTGGGCACGGAGTCGACGAAGACGCCGCCACCCCGGCCGGCCCAGGAGCCACAGACGATGTTGTTGCGGAAAAGCAGCTCACCGCCCGTGGCGCTGGGGTTGTTCCGGTAGTAGCTCGTGGAGTCCACGCGGAGCGCACCGCCCTCCTGGACGGCGTCCAGGTTGGCCGGGTTCTGGCGATCGAACTCGTTGCGCATGAACTCGAGGTCCACCTGGTCCTTCAGGTCGAGACCGCCCGCGCCGAGGTAGCCCAGGTTGAGGATGAACCGCGCGCGGGTGACGCGGGTGTCCATCCCGGCCCAGTTGTTGCTCACCGCGCCGCCGAGGAGCGCGTCGTTGCGCTCGAAGCGGGAGTGCGAGATGTCGAGACCCCAGGGCTGCGCGGCCGAGGGCTGGGTGCCGGTGACGCGGATGGCGCCGCCATCCTGGTAGGCGCTGTTGAACTCGAAGTCCGTGTTGTCGATCACGACGAACGCGTCGATCGCGTAGATGGCGCCGCCCGAGCCGGGGTAGAAGCCGTCCGCCTCGGCGTCGAGGCAGGTGAAGAGGCTGTCCTGGACGGTGAGCGTGCCGCGGGTGGCGCTGCCCTCGCTGTCCATCACGATGCCGCGGACGCTACCGCCGTAGAGCGCACACTCGGGCGTGTAGGACTCTCCGGGGCGGGTGGCCGGCTCGTCGGGATCCTCGGTGCCGGGATCGCCGGGGTTCGGGCCATCGAAGTGGATGTTGCGGATGTCGACGTTCACACCACCCAGGAAGGTGAGGAGCGTGAAGGAGCCAGGGACCGCCTGCGCCTGGAGGCGGAGCTTCGCGGAGTCGTTGATCGGCTGGATCACGAGGTCCGGCGGGTTGGCCTGGCAGGACGCCGCGGGGTTCGGGTAGACGCCGACCTCGGACGGGTCGAGCTCGAGGACCGAGGGGAGCTCGATGGAGAACGATGGCGCCGTGGAGGCGCACGCCTGATCGAGCACCTGCTGGAGCTGTGCGGGCGTGTTGACAGGGACGGCGTAGGCGGCGGGCAGCGCCAGCAGCGCCACGATCGAGGGGATCATGAAGGGACTCCTCCGGCTGGGTCCAACAGGGTCACAGTGCCCGAAACGAACCGGGGTGTCAACGCGCCTGGACTGTCGCCCAGGCCCGTCTCGCGACCTCCAGACGGCGGGCGCGGGCTCCGGCCGCCACGTCCAGGATCCTGGAGTCTGCAGCCCAACTCACAGCGAGTGGTGCGGAAGCGGGCCCCTCGGCCACGATCCCCTGGCGGACGCCCGCGAGCGCGAGCACCACGCCGGGGTCGTCCGGGTCGAGGCGGGCGAGCGCGCACAGGACGGCCACCCGGGCGAGCCAGGCCTCTCCCTCGTGCGAGCGCGCCGCGCAGACCGCGAGCAGCACGGTGAGGTCCTCCACTCCACGGAAGGGCCGGACGTACCTCGCCCAGGCGTCCTCGTGCTCCGACTCCGCGGCGACGTCGGTCAACGTGAGCCGACCGTGCGGCACGTCCGCCAGGAACCTCGATGGAATCGGAGTGTAATCGCAACCGGGATCGGCGGCGGCCACCGTGGCGACCCGGAGGTCCACCCGCTCGCCCACCGCGCCGGCGCGCACGACGACATGGTAGCGGTCGACGTCCGCGAGCACGAACAGCTTCTCGCCGCTGACGCGTCCCTGTGCCACGGTCGCAGCGAGGGCGCGCGGGTGCTGGCCCCCGGCTTCCGTCACGAGGAGCGCCGCTGGAGGCCCGTCGCCGAACAGGAGCGCGATGGCTCCCTGGTAGCCCGCGTAGAACAGCTCCCCGACGGTCTGGGCGCCATGGGCGGCCGCCACCACGGCCTCGACGGGATCGGCGTGCAGCGCCCTGGCCTCCTCCCAGCGGGTCCGCGGGCCGCGCGTGGACGAAGGGACCTGTGCGAGCTGCTCGAGGAACATGGGGCCGGGTGTATCCTGCCGCCATGGAGACCGGACGACGCATCGAGGAGGCCCTGACCGCCGCGCGGCGGGCTCGACGGCTCGGCGGGGACGAGCTCGGGGCCCTCGAGGTGGCCTGGGACGTCGCCGTGGCGCTCGGCCCGGACGCTCCCCTCGCCCACCGGGTCGCGTGGAAGCGTGCGAAGGCGTTCGCGCGCGCGGGCCTCGATCCCCTGCCGTGCCTCGAGCCGCTCGCGGAGACGGGCCTGTTCGCCCACTACCCCCGCGCCGTCGCGGGGGCGGAGTCCATCGCCCGCGCCCATCAGGACACCCGTGGGTACGGCCATCCGCCGATCCGCCGGCTGTGGCTCGCCCTCGCCGACCATCAGCGCGAGCTCGGGCACACGGCCGGGTGGGCCCACGCGCTGCTGCAGCTCGCGTGGGACGCGGCGTGCACCGGCGACCTCGCGGAGCTCGATCGTCTCGTGGCCGAGGTGGAGCGGGCGGACGCCGCCGAGGTCTCGGTGGATGCGCACCACACGGCCCTCCGCGCGGCGAGCTGGACCGGCGACGCCGACCGGGCGGGCGAAGCCACCGAGGCCCTCCTCCACGCCTTCGAGGACCGGGGGGCCGCACCCACCCCCGTGGTGCAGGAAGCCCTGCTCGAGGCTGCCGTGCTCTTCGGGGGCGCCCATCCGCCGGCATGGCGCGCCGAGACCCCCTACCGGTCGGCCTTCCAGCGCGGTCTCCGCGAGGGCGGAGGCGCGCTGGCGGAGGCGATGGAGCTCGGTCGCGCGGAGGGCCCCGAGTGGGCGCTCGCCCCCTGGTCCGTCTCGAGGGCGATCGGGGTCGGGCTGCCCGGCGGTGAAGCGCTCATCGAGAGCTCGGGCTGCTGGGCCTTCAGGCGGTGAGGGCCGCGGTGCCGTGCACGGAGCGCCGGTAGGCGTACACGCCCCAGCCCATGGTCACCGACGGAGCGAGGAGCGGGCCGACGATCGGGATGTACTGGAGGATGAACAGCATCGCGAACAGCAGACCGGCGAACGCCAGGTGCCACGGGATGTCCTCCTTCACGTGGCCGATCGACCAGAGGATGGCGGTCACGGGCCCCTCGCCCTCGAGCACCACGCGGAACCACGCGAAGGTCGTGAAGAAGATGAACACGAGGGCCGGCAGGTAGCAGAACGGCATGAGCACGACGACGGCCAGCATGTTCAGCAGGACGTAGCCGTAGACCTTCGGCAGATCCTGCGTGGCGGTGGCGAAGGGCGAGCTGATCGTGAGCTCCGGCCCCCCTTCGAGGTGGTCGACGAGCGCGCGCGTGAGCGACGCCTGCATGGGCGTGAGCACGCCGAGGTTCGCGACGATCATGATGCTGATCCCCAGGAACGCGCCCCCGAGCATGCCCAGGGACATCAGGTCCTCGTCCCCCGCGGAGATGCCGACCACCATCCCGCCGATCATGGCCGCGTACATGAAGACGACGGACGCGATCGTGAGCCCGAGCTGGATCCCGCCCAGGGCCACGCCCCCGACGAACCAGGTGCCGAACCGCGCCTGGAAGTCACGACCGAGCTCCTGGAGCAGGTCGAGCACCTCCGGTTTCTCCGATGCCATCGCACCCTCCTCGTCGCGCTCGCGAATGGCGCGCTCCCGAGGTAGTCTGGCGACGAGAGGAGGTCGAATGCGGTGGTTCTGGTTCCTGGTCGCGGTGGTCACGATGGCGTGCAAGAACGTGCCCGCCCCCGATCCCCTCAACCCCGACGTCCCGGCCGAGGTCCCGGACTGGATCGCCGGTGAGGTCGCGGGTCAAGAGGAAGCCTGTGCCACCGCCCCCTACTGGGACGAGGCCAACATCGCGACGAACTTCTTCGCCGGGAACTACGCGTTCGACGGCGAAGGCGTGCTCGGGCAGGAGTTCTGGCTGCTCTACCCCAACGCGAACCTCACGGCGAACACGGGCTTCCAGCCCTGCCAGGTCGTGTGGGACGTCGTGGGCGTGATCGGCGACCCCGTGCAGGCGGGCAGCTACAGTCTGTCGATCTCCGCGACGGTCGACGAAGACCAGACCGACTGTGTCGAGGATGTCAACAGCAACCCCGTCTACGCTGGCGATGAGCAGTTCAGCGTGACCTACGACGTGTTCGACGCCAACGGGAGCGTCACCGTCGTGTTCGGGAACAGTGGCAACCCAGTCGGGATTGGCGAGTCGACCAATCGCGGCATCTCCTGGCTGTCCGACTACGACTGCAAGTACTTCTAGGCTGCCGATCGTCGACGCAAGAGGCGGTGGGCTCGGGGAGCCGCACCGCCTCGTTCGCTCAGGCAGGCCCCGGAGGGCTCGGCGCTACTGGAGCTTGTCCGTGATGTCGACCACGTAGAGCTTGCGGTAGTCCGCAGCACCCGTGGGGAGCGCGGTGTACGCGAGCAGGACCTTGCCGTCCTGGACCCCGATGCTCGGCTCGCCGCACGCGCTGTAGGACGTGGGGATGGTGACGGTCTTGGAGCCGTCGACCTTCATGAGCACGACGCTGTTGGCCTTGGCGGGGTCCTCGAACGTGACCGCGACCCACTGGCCGTCCGGGGTGAGCGCAGGACGGGCGCGGTGCGGGAGACGCACCGACTTCGCCATCACCTTCTTGGTGCCGCCGGGTCCGGTGACCGACGCGAGGTCCCACTGGGAGTTGTCGCGCGAGTTGTCGAAGAACAGGATCCGCCCGCCTGCGGCGTACGTGGGGCGCGTCTGGTCCTGGCTGCCGCCGACCACGGGCGACTCCTGGCCGGTGGCCACGTCGACCTCGAAGACGTCCTCGGAGTTGTTGTGCTTCCGCGTGAACAGGATCTTCGAGGCGTTCTCGTTGAATTGCGGGAACATCTCGGCGCTGCTGCTGCTCATCACCGTGGTGATGCTCGACGAGTTGTTGTCGCGGATCCGGATGTCGCCCGCGCCGGTCTCGTCGGCCACGAATGCCATCAGGTTGCCCTTGGCGTCGAACGCCGGGAACGTGAGGTCGCCCTTCACCGCCGTGGCCGGGATCAGCTCGTACGCCGCCGCGCCGGTGGGCTGGTAGAAGTAGAGCCGGTACTGGCCGCCCGCGTTGGAGCCCTCGAACACGATGTTGTTCGTGGGGTGCCACACGGGGTTCACGACGACCTGGCTGCTGCCGAAGGGGCCGGTGGCTCCGGGCAGCGAGACCTTCCGGGCGTCCTCGGCGATCGCACCGTTCAGCACGGAGACGTGCAGATCGGTCTTGTCGTCGTAGTTGTTCACCTCGAACGCGAGGTAGCGCCCGTTCGGCGACCACGCGGGGTTGTACGCGTGACCCTGCCCCGTGAACCGAACCTCTCCCGCGGACGCCGACGTCGCGAGAGCGCCACAGAGGACCGCGGCCGACAGGAGCTGTCGAATCGTCATGTGTGTGTCTCCATCACAGTGTCCAGAGAAACCGGGGCGTCCCGGTTCCATTCCATCTCCGATCAGTCCTCGAACCGCTCGAGCTTCGGCACCACACCGAGCCGCAGCCCGATCCCACTGTAGGCCCGCCGACCGTCGTGCATCCAGTGCGCGTCGGCCTCGATCAGACCCTCGAACGGACCCAGATCCAGGAGCGCGGCCCCGAACGAGCCAGCGAGGCCACCACCGCCCGCGATCCCGCTGACGGTGTAGTCCTTGCGCGCCAGACAGGAGGGATCCTCCGTCTGGGACGTGGAGTCGCAGAGCAGGGCCTTCTGGCCTTCGTCGGTCCAGCTGGCGAACGACTTCGAGGATCCGAAGACGAGGCCATAGGTGGGACCGGCGGTGAT
The DNA here is from genome assembly GCA_020632885.1 of Alphaproteobacteria bacterium. GTDB lineage: Bacteria > Myxococcota_A > UBA796 > UBA796 > JACKEQ01. The sequence goes on from JACKEQ010000003.1 coordinate 612,765, forward strand.
CCGGAAGATCCCGGGCCGGACCACGCCCGCTGCCTGGACCGTGATCTGGTTGAACTTCCGCGTCGGGGTGCGGCGGTAGTTCACGAGGGCGAGCACGCCCATCTCCGGCTGGCTGAACGTGAGCCCGATCTCGTAGCCGGCCGTGATGTCGATCGTGGGCGTGGAGAGCGGGATCGTGCCGGGCTGCCGGGAGGTCCAGAGGCAGTAGTCGTCCGGAGTGGACGGGTCGCCATCGGGATCCCGGTAGCGCGAGCTGTCGTCGAGCAGGCCCAGCTCACCGCACGCGTTGTTGCCGTTGAAGTCGATCGCGGGGCTCTGGTCGTAGGAGGTGTTGTCCTCCTTGTAGTACTGGTCCGGCTCACGGCTCCCGAAGAGCCCGCCACCCACGGCGAACACGGGACCGGACCAGTTCACCAGACCGCGATTGGTGATCCCGACAGGCTCGGGGCGCTCCCCGCTGTCCTTGGGGGGCTTCACCTTCCCGATGAGGATCTGCTGGAACTCCTGGCCCGCCTCGACCGTGAACTCGATGTCCGCCACCTTGTAGTCGCCGACCGGGAGCATGCCCTTGAAGGAGCCCCGCCCCTGCATGACCTCCTGGGCGTACTTGATGCTCTTCACCTGATCCGGCGGGAACGGCATCGCCTCGCGCACCAGGGCGGCAACGCGGCGCGCGGAACCGACGATGTCGACGCGGCCGTAGTTGTTCAGGATGCCCTGGATGTTGGCCTGGACGTCCTCGTTCTGCTCCTTGCCCTGGGCAGCCGTGAGACGCTCGTACATCTCGAACGTCTTCCCGAGCTCCTGGGCCGCCTGGGCGGCGGCGATGTAGGTGCCCACCTCGAGGTCGACGCAGCGGGCCTTCTCGAGCTCGTTGTACTTCCGCTCGACGCCCGGCCACGCGTTCTTCGTGGTGAGGCTCTTGATCTCGTCCGTGAGGCGCAGACGCTCGGCGGGATCGCACGCGAGGGCCTCGGACCCGAAGAGGGCCAGGAGGGTGACTGCGATGGGAAGCGCTCTGGACATGGGATCTCCTCGGCTCAGCGGGCCGTGGACTGGTTGAGGTCGTGCTCGCCCCAGGGGTCGAACAACATCCTCGCATACGGGTGGGTGGGCTCGCCCTCCGGCAATTGTAGCTCCTCGATGACCCGACCCTCCAGCATGACCATCGCGCGGTTGCACCAGGCGCGGGCCTGCGGCATGTCGTGGGTGACCAGGATGCAGCCGGCGCCCTCCGGGAGGTTCTGGATCAGGTCCTCCAGCACGCTCTCCTGGCGGTCGGGGTCGAGCCCGCTGGTGGGTTCGTCGGCGACGACGAGGGACGGCTGGAGCGCGAAGACGCGCGCGAGGGTGACGCGCCGCTGCTCGCCGCCGCTCATCTCGCGGGGCAACGCGTGGAGACGCTGGCCGAGACCGAGACCGTCGAGCATGGCGCGCGCGCGGTCGGTGGCCTGGGCGCGGGGCACGCCACCGAGCACCGTGAGCGACTCGATCACGTGCTCGAGGGCCGTCTGCTGGGGGTCGAGCGCCGACAGGGCGTCCTGGGGGACGTACTGGTAGGCGCGCCGGAGGGGGCGCCTGTGGCGCTCGTCGAGGGACGACCAGGGCCGACCCTCGAGGAGGATCTCGCCCGACGTGATCGACTCGAGACCCAGGATGCACCGGGAGAGCGTGGTCTTCCCACTGCCGCTCTGCCCCACCAGGGCGACCACCTCGCCGGGCGCGACCTCGAGGTCCACGTCGACCACGGCGTGCACCTCGCGGGACGGGCTCCACGGGAAGGTGCCCTGCTGCGTGAAGGTCTTGCACACCTTGCGCACGGACACGACCGGCGTGGTCATGGGGCCTCCTTGCGGTCGGGCAGCTGCGGGTCCGGGGCGTCGGCCCCGATGCGCACCACGGTGTCGGCGCAGCGGCGCACGGTGTCCATGTTGTGGCTGATGAGCATGAGGCCGACACCGTGGTCCTTGGCGACCTGGAGCATCAGCTCGTTCACCACGCGGCGGAGCACGGGATCGAGACCGGTCTCGGGCTCGTCCGCGATCATGATGCGCGGCTGGGGGGCGATGGCGATCGCGAGGGCCGCACGCTGGGCCATGCCGCCCGAGAGCTCACCCGGGAGCGCGCCGGAGGCGCGGGGTGGCAGACCGACCTCCTCGAGCACGTCGCGGATGATGGTGGCCATGTGGCTCGCGGACTTCGGAGGGTTCTCGCGCCGGGCGACGGCGATCGCGAGCTGGGCGCCGATCGTGCGGCCCGGGTTGAGCGCCGACGAGGCAGACTGCGGGGAGTACGTGATGTAGCCGCCGCGGTACTTCTTGGTGCGACGCAGGAGGGCCTTCTGGGCGCGCATGCCCCCTCCCCTCACCCCTTCGAAGAGGTCGGCGGGAGACGCCGCCGGATAGCGAAGGCTGCCCCGCACGAGCCCGGGGTCGACGTCGAGCACCGCCATGCACGCGCGGGCGGACAGGGACTTCCCGGAGCCCGAGTGACCGACGACGGCGGTGACCCGTCCCGCCTGGACCTCGATGTTCACGCCCTCCACGAGGGTGCGCGAGGGCGATCGGATGCAGAGGTCTTCCATGACCAGGAGGGTCTCGCTCATCGGGCGCTCGCTGCGAGTCGGAAGAGCTGGGCGCAGCCCGCGGTGAGGGCCACGAGACCGAGGCCGAGCACCATGCTGTGGAACAGGTCCTGCCCGAGGATCCACGTGTAGCCCTGGTAGAGCAGCGTGGCCCAGGAGTAGCTGCTCTCGGGGTGGGTGAAGCTCGGCTCGCGGCTCGCGAGGGCCAGGTAGGACAGCGCGATCTCGAGGAACACCACCTGCATGCCGACCTCGGCGCCCTGGCGGACGATGACGGGGCGGAGGTTGTTCCAGAGGATGTGGTAGGCGTAGATCCGCGTGGCGGTGAAGCCGTGGGCCCGGAGTGCCTCCACGAATCGCGCGCCACCCAGGCGACCGGCGCTGGACGCTGCCTCGTCCATCGCCGCGGGTGCCGCCAGGAGGGCCCAGCACACCGCGACCGGCAGGAGGACCCGCCAGTCGTAGGGCAGCATGAGGGCCACGACGAGGATGACGACCATCCGGGGCAGCGCGCCGACCAGCTCGCCCGCCGCCTGGAGGGCGGTGTCGAGCCAGGGGGCGTCCGCGCAGCGCACGATGCCGGCGAGCGTGGCGAAGGCCATGGTGATCAGCGCCGCCACGAGTGCGGGGATGCCGACGATCCCCGCGCCCTGGAGCGCGTACTCGTGGATCGGGATCCCCCGCTCGTCCGTGCCGAACGGCGGGTGCTCCAGCATGCCGCGCCCGACGTTGTCGAGGTTCGGGGACGAGACGTACTCAGGGGCCGCCTGGCCCATGCAGAGCAGGACGAAGAAGAGCACGGCCGCAGCGGCCAGAGCGAAGCCGCGGAGTCCACGCCTCGGGCTCATCGGGCTTCCACCACGCCGGCCGGCGACCGGTGCACGTACCAGGCCACCGCGATCTCGGAGAGCCCCTGGAACAGCATCAGGGCGCCGCTGAACGCGCTGAACGCGAACGTGGCCGCGAGCACGACGCCGAAGTCCTGCTTCAGCGTGCCCGCCCAGAGGAGCTCGCCGAGCCCGGGGATGCCCACGACGACCTCGACGACGACGGCACCGGAGAGCACGTGGAGCAGGCGCCCCCGCATCTGGCCGATGAGGGCGGGCAGCACGTTCGGCATCGCGTTGGCGAACACGGACTCGCCGCGGAGCATGGCGATCTGGACGTACCGCTGCTTGACCTCCTCCTCGAAGGTGGTGCGCGTGCCGGTGACCGCGCCCGCGAGCGCACCATCGGCGAGCCCGAGCACCAACCCGCCGAGCAGGAGCTTCCAGCGGAGGGCCTCGTCGCCGCCGAAGGCGCCGAAGGTGATCTCGACGTACGCCGCCACGAGGAGCGCCAGGATGACAGCGGGCAGGAGCCCGATCGCCTGCCAGAGGAGGTCGACCCGCCTGGGCAGCAGCCCGAGGGCCGCATCCAACGTGCCCAGGAACAGGGGAATCGTCGCCCAGAGGACCAACAGGGCCGTGTTCGGCACGGACCGGACCATCTCGTCGTACACGGGGCTACCGGCCATCAGGGTCCAGCTGCGCCCCATGTCCAGCGTGACGGCCTTGCTCATCCAGTCCAGGTAGAAGTGCAGGGGGCCCTGGTCGAGGTTCCAGCGCGCGGCCAGCGCCGCCGTGCCGTCGCACGTCTCCGGCGGACAGATGATGTTCGCGGGGTCGCCCGGGAGCGCCCAGAGCGCACCCGTGATGATCGCCGGCACCACGAGCGGGAGCAGAACGGCCGCGACGAGTCGGACCAGGGGCCGCATCCACCACGTCAACCGTTCGTCCCTCCGCGCGCGTCGGACGGGCTTCGTGCCCGTCCCGGCGCGCCGGCATCATACCACCGCTACAGCCGCCAGCCGTCGAACTCGGTGAAGTAGAAGTACGGCGAGATCGTGTTGTTCCGGACCTCGTTCCGCCATGCGCTCTTCGTATCGAGCTTCCAAAGGAAGATGTACGGCAGGTCCTCGGCCAGGTACCGGTGCAGCTCGTGGTACGCGTCCTGGGCCTCGGTGTCGGTGTGCGCGTCGTCGTACTTGGCGAGGAGCTCGTCCACCTTCGGGTTGCTGTAGTTGAAGATGTTGAGCGCGCCGCGCCCGTTGCCCCGCGTGTGGAACATCGGGTTGACCTCTTCGACCACGCCGAAGGACCACTTCCCGATGAGCGCGTCGAACTCCTCGGCGAGCTGACCGGTGATCGCACGCTGCGTCCAGTCGTCGTTGTTCACCTTGTAGACCTGACGGTCGAACCCGCCCTCCTGGAGCTGGTTGCCCACCTGGTTCAGGAGGTCCTTGGCCTCGGTGTCGAGCGGCGCGTTCATGCCGAGCCGGAGGGTGATCGCCTCGCCCTCGTAGAGCCAGCGATCCGCCTGCTTGCTCGCACCCGCGGCGGTCATGAGCTGCTCGGCCTTGGCGCGATCGGCCTCGGGCCGCGGCTTGACGGCGCGGTTGTAGTACGGCGACGAGCCCACGAACGGACCCGAGACGAACTCGCACGGCGAGTTGGCGTCGTCGGACTTCACGCCGATCGCGAGCTCGCGGAGCTGGTTGCGGTCGAGCGTGAGATCGATGGCCTGCCGGACCTTCTGGTTGGCGAGCGCGCCCTTGTTGGTGTTGAGCGCGATGAACCACCACGAGCGGAGGTCGTACGACTTCAGCGCGACGTCGTCGGAGGCCCGGACGCCGGGACGGTGCGCCGGCGCGACCGACACGAGGCCCTGGACGCCGCCGGTGAGCAGCGTGCGGACCTGGACGAAGGGGTCTCCGCCCTCCTGGGACTGCATGCTCTCGATGCGCGCGTTGTGGTGGGCGTTCGGGAAGGCCGTGTAGGTCACGGCCTGCCGGCCCTTGGCAGCCTTCATCGGGCCCGTGCCGACCGGCCTGGACGAGAAGTCGAGGTCGGGCGAGATGGCCGTGGAGTCGAACGTGTGGGCCGGCAGCACCGCGAAGGCGACCCGCTCACGGAGCTCGACGTACGCCTTCACGAACTCGACGACGACAGCGTTCTCCTTGGGGAACGACTCGCAGCCGACGATCGACTCCCGGTACTCCTTCGCGATGGGCGAAGGGGTCTTGGGGTTGAGCATCGCGTCGATCGTGAAGCAGACGTCCTTCGGGCCGAAGGCCTTCCCGTCGTGCCACTTCACGCCGTCCTTCAGGTAGATCTTGAGCTTCTTCCCGTCCTCGAGCTTCTGGTACTTGAGCACCAGATTGCTCTTCAGCTCGTTCGTGATGGCCGAACGGAAGAAGAGCCGGTCGAAGACGAGCTCGTGGGTGCGGTGATCCACCATGCCGCGCGCGAAGAGCGGGTTCATGGTGGTGGGCAGGGCCTCCTCGTAGAAGGAGACCGATCCCCCGGCGAGGAACAGGAGCCCTCCACACAGGCCGAGGGCAGACAGCACGTGGCGAGTGCGCGACATCTACGCGTTCTCCTTACATCCCGGGGGTTTCGACGCGCTCGCGGCTCACGCGGAGCGCCAGCACGTCCAGCCCGTACCGGGCCGCTTCGAGCGACGGATAGTAGGTCGCGTGGCGGTGGATGATCTCCTGCGCACGCGTGGGGTAGCGGTTTCCGGCGTCCCAGGCGCCCAACGCGATGAGGGCGGACGCATCGGAGGTGTGATCGAGGGACGAGTCGCGCGCGAGGATGCGGAGCTTGCCGCCGGTCTCACGGTCGCCCTCGACCTCGGCGAGGAGCGCCAGGTTGCGGAGCAGCCCGACCCGCGCCATGTCCGCGAACCAGCGGTGGTGCTGGCGGGTCTCGCCGTTGGTCTTCGCCGCGGAGCCGTCCAGGATGCCCTGGCGGAGCGCGGTGGCGACGTCGACGGCCCGATCGCTGTCGACCTTGCCGTCCACGCGGGAGGCCGCCGCGAGCTTCGCGAGGAGCGACGTGCCCTCGTGGGCCGCCACGGCCCCGGCACCCTTCTCGCCCATGACGTCCGCCATGAAGGCGGCGTCCTGGGGCGTGAGGAAGTCGGAGGCGTAGAGGAACTCCTCGGTGAGCTCGCCTGTTCCCGAGACCGGGCCCTCGACCGGCAGCCGGTAGCGCGCGGTGTAGAGCTCGACCATCGCGGGCTCCGCGAGCTTGCGGGCCATCGCGTCGTGCCAGAGCGCCAGCGCCACGAGGCTCCCGGGATCGCCCATGTCCTGCGCGTGATCACCAGCACCCTGGACGGGCATGCTGTAGTGGGGAGCATCGGCCACGATGGGCCAGTTGCCCTGCTCGACCGGCGGGAGCTCGATCGGGAGGGCCGAGAGGCCCGGCGGCCACTTCGCGTCGCCCGCGAGCCATGCCTTCCAGGGCGCGTGCCAGGTGGAGGTGACATCCTCCACACCGTCGAGCTTCGCGCTCGCCGCACGGGCCTTGTCGAGGTCGCCATGCAGCGCCCAGGCCACCGCCAGCAGGTGCGATGCGCCGACCGGGTCGGTGTCCTGCGGGGTCTTGGCGTACGTCTCGATCGCGGCGTTGGCGCTCAGGAGCGCGGCCTGCCGGAACATCGTGGCCGCCTCGGCGTGCGGGCGGGCCGCCTTGCCACCGAGCTGCTCGGCGGCGTCGTGCAGGTTCCGCTTGGTGACGAACGTGATCCAGCCCGGGGTCTGGAGGTGGCTCCAGGTCGACTCGTCCGCGAGCTTCACCGCCCACGTCTGGCCGTAGTCCACGTCGGGAGCGACCGCCTCGTGCGTGGGGGCCACGTTCTGCGTGCTGGGCTGGGAACCTCCCGAGCACGCGAACCAGGCCGCCCCGATACCGACCAGGGCGGCCGGGAGGATGAGCTTTCGCATGTCAGCCGGCCTCGCAGTACTTCTTGGTGGCCGCGGCCGACTTGCAGGTGTTGAGGGCGTCGGTGGTGTCCTTGTCGGCCACCTTGGCGTACTCGTACCACTCGCGCGCGAAGACCTTGGTGCGGTCACGCGCCTCCTTCACCTTCTCGTTGGACTCGTCGGTGGGGTTGGCAGCGTGCTTGTTCTCGAGGTCCTGCCAGATCTTCTGGGCAGCGACCGTGCGCACCTTGTAGAGCCGGTAGACGTTGGTGGTGTACGTGCTCCCGGTCCACACGGCGCGGTTCTCGAGCGCGACGTCCGCCCACCGGATCGCCTGGTAGGCCGAGCCCGCGCCCTTCTTGGAGAGCTGGAGCGCGTACTTGTAGCAGAGGTCGGGGTCCGACTGGTCGATCTGCTCGAGGTGGCGCTTCATCAGGCGCTCCCACTCGTCGCGGTTCGTCGCGAACGCGTTGGCCATGAGCAGCCGGCTGATGCGGCTCTTCTCGGTCTGCCGATCGGACGCGGACAGGCGGCCCTCGAGGCACTGGGTGACACCGGCGTCGAGCTTGCCGAGGGCGGCCTTCGGCTCGAGCTGGACGAGGTCCGAGCAGTCACCGGAAGCGACGGCTCCCTCCCCTTCCTTCTCGGCAGGCGCGACCTGATCGCCCTTCTCGGCGGCGAGCTTGGCGGCCTGCTCGTCGGCGATCTTCTGACGATCGGCATCGGCCTTGGCCTGGGCCTCCGCCTTGCGCCGGGCTTCCTCCTCCTCGGCCTTCTTGCGAGCGGCCTCGGCAGCCTGACGCGCGGCCTCCTCGGCCTTCCGCTTGGCCTCGTCCTCGGCCTTCTTGCGATCCTCCTCGGCCTTGCGCTGCTCCGCCTCGAGGCGCTTGCGCTCCTCCTCGTCCTTGGCGGCCTTCGCGCGCTCAGCGGCTTCGGCGGCACGCTTCGCGGCCTCCTCCTGCTGCTTCCGCGCCTCCTCCTCGGCCTTCTTGCGAGCTTCGTCCGCGGCGCGGCGCTGCTCCTCTTCGGCGGCCTTCTTCCGGGCCTCCTCGGCCTTCCGGGCCTCCTCGGCCTTCCGGGCCTCCTCGGCCTCCTTGCGCTTGCGGTCCTCCTCGGCCTTGCGGGCATCGGCGGCGGCCTGCTCGGCGGCCTTCTTCTTCTCGGCCTCCTGCTTCTCGCGCTCCATCCGCATCCGGTCGGCCTCGGCAGCCTCGGCCTCGGCACGCTTCTGGGCCTCCGCCGCGGCGTTCGCCTCGGCCTGGAGACGCTTGCGCTCGGCGTCGCTGGCGGCCTTCTGGACCTGCTCCATGGCCTTCTGCGCCGCGCGGGCACGCTCGTCCGCCTCGCGCTTCCGGCGCTCCGACTCGCGGCGTGCACGCTCGGCCTCCTCGGCGGCGCGCTGCTCCGCGCGACGGGACTCGGCCTCTTCGAGACGCTTCTGCTCGGCCTCGATGCGCGCGCGCTCCGCCTCGGGATCGAAGAACGCGTCGGCGGTGCCGTCGTTGGACCCGGAAGACGGCGCGGGCTCAGGGGTGCCGGGCTCGGGCGGCGTGCCGGGCTCCGGCTCGGTGCCCGTGTTGGCGGCGACCGGACCCGGCTCGGGCTCCTCCGAGATCCGCTTCACCGGACCCTCGGGGTACTTCGAGAGCTCGACGAACGGCGAGAACCCGGAGGTGGGCTGCAGATCGAACCAGCCCACGCGCATCTCCGCCGTGACGGGGAACCCCTGGCTGTCCTTCTGGAGATCGGGCTGCACGGTGCTGTCCGACTGGATGCAGCCCATCCACCCGTCCTGGCAGGGGAAGGCTGGGCTCGCGGCGGAGAATCCCGACCACGACTGCGCGAGAGCCAGGTTGGGCAGCAGGAGGGTGAGCAGCAGGAGGCGGTTGCGCATGGATGGCCTACTTGTCGAGGGGGACGTCGCGATCGAAGTTGATGCCGGGCTCGTTCTCGAACTCCTCGTCGAGGGTGAGCTCCATCTTCTCCAGGTGCACGATGTGGAGGTTGCGACGCTTCCTCACCAGCAGGCTGGTCTCGTGGTTCTTGTAGCCGGGGGCGGAGACCTCGAAGGTGAGGACCATGCCCTTCTCGAACAGGAGCTCCGACCCGTCCGCCATGTAGAGGACATTCTCGGTCCAGCGCCCGTTGTCGGCGTTGACCCGGTGGCGCTCGGCCTCCTTGGGGTGGCGGACGACCGCCGTGGACACGACACCGTCGGTGGCAGCGTCGCGGACCTCGATGGTGACGGGGACACCGGCATCCTCGGCGAAGGCAGGCGCCCCGAGGGCCAGCCCGGCTGCCAGAGCCGCACCGGAGACCATGGAGAACAGGCTTTGCTTGCGGGTCATCACTTCATCCTCTCCCTGACCGGGCTGTCGCGGGGCGCATGCTTGACGGCTTCGTCCTTCAGGCCCTGCACCTCCAGACCCTTCACGACCGAAATGGATTCCAGATCCTTCGCGAGACGCTTCGCGACCTCGGCGTCCTTGCACAGCGCGATCGCGGTGCCGATCGCGTCCGCGAGGCCCTGACCGGGCGCTCCGGCCTCCTCGAGCTGGTCGAAGATCCGCAGGCCCTTCTCGTACTCGCCCTCGGCGATCGCCACCATCGCGAGGACCGCCTGGCGACGCCAGGCCTGATCGGGCGACGGGAGCTCGGTCATGTCCGCGAGGAGCGCGCTGGCGACCGCCGGGTGGCCGCTCGTGACGGCGCGACCGGCCCAGAGGAGCTGGAGCTCCGCCTTGCGCTGATCGTCGTCGTACTCGACCTGCGGGATGACCTCGGCGGCCTGCTCACAAGCGGACGAACGGTCGCCGAGGGCCCACAGCGCCGTGATCTCCGCGAGGGCCTCGTTGTCCGGGCCGCCGTTGACGAGCTCCAGGTACTTGGTGGCCGTGGCGCCCACGGCCCCGGGGGTGCCCTGGACCTCCTGGAGGAGCTTGCGCGCGGCGTCCTGGTCGAAGCTCGTGAGGTGGACCTCCGCCGCCATGAGCTTGCCCTCGGGCAGACCGCTCGCGAGGGCGTGCTTCTTCACGTCGTCGAGCTTGCGGGCCTTCCGGGCGATGATCGCGCGCCGGAGGTTGATGGCGGGGAGCTCCTCGGGCTTGGCCTTCTCGGCGGCCGCGGCGAGGACGGAGTCCGCCTTGTCGAGCTCGTCGCGCGAGAAGAGGACGAAGGCGAGGTGGCTGGCGGACTCCACGTCGAGCGACGCGGGGTCCTTGTCCTTCAGGTCCTGGTACACGCCGGGGAGGTCCTGGTCCTTCATCTTCTCGACCGTCGCGGGGTCGATTCCCCCACCGCCGGACAGCGAGCCGATGATGTCACCGCAGCCCGCGAGGATGGCGAGGAACGTCAGACCGCCCAGCACGCGCCAGGCCTTGCGCTGCGTCGACCTCACCGGCAGCCTCCTCGATGACGGATCTCTCGGACCGGTCGAGCCGGCCGCGAAGGGTGCGTGGGGGGCGGAAAGGGCATCGGGTTTCGGCTCTCCAAGCTGGACGGGTGGGTCCTGGCCCGCCCATAGATGCCACAGGTACGGGCGTCGACGCAACATGCTACCCTTGCGTCGCTCGTGCGGACCTCGGCCACCAGGATGTCAGAACCCACCCAGAGTCCGGTTCGTGTGCTGCTTCTCCGGGAAGTGGCCACGGGACCGGTGGCCGCGGCCTTCGTCGCGGAACGATGGACGCGCGAGGGCTCGAGCCTCGCGGTGGTGAAGGTCCTCCGTGATCCCACTCCCGCCGAGCGCCTGTTCCCCCTCCGGGAGCGCTCGGGCATGCTCGGGGCCCTGCGCCACCGGCACATCGTCACGGTCGACCAGGTCGTCGACATCGACGGGCACTTCGGTCTCCTGGCCCCCTACGTGGACGGGATGGACCTCCTCGACTGGATGGGGGTCCTCCGCGAGCAGGGCACCACGGTGCCGCCGCGGGTCGTGTGCGAGGTGCTGCGGGCCATCGCCGTGGCGCTCGACGCCGCGCTCTCCCGGGTGCCCTGGGGCGAAGACGACGCGCTCGCCCTCCCCCACGGCGACCTGAAGCCCGGCAACGTGATGGTCGACCGCGACGGCGAGCTCAAGGTGCTGGACTTCGGCACCGGCGCGAGCGCGCTCGCCATGGAGGAGGTGCCGAACGTGCGGAGCGCGCGCACGTACATGGCGCCCGAGCGCGCGGCCACGGGCCCGACGCAGGAGGCCGACGTCTACGCGCTCGGCATCATGGGCATCGAGCTCCTCGCGGACCGCTGGATCCACGGCATCTCCGAGAACGTGGAGGATCACGACCTCCAGCTCGGCCAGCTCGTGAAGCGACTCGACTTCACCATGCGCTCCGAGGCCGACGAGCAGACCCTGCGCAGCCTGCTCCTGAAGATGGTGGCGCACGCGCCGTCCGCGCGTCCGCGCGCGGCGGTGGTCGCGCAGACCCTCCGTCGGCTGGCGGATCGCGCGCCCGGCCCGAGCCTCGAGTCCTTCGCCCACGAGCACTGCCTTCCGTACCTCTCGAACGTGCCGGAGAACCCGGACACCGGGCTCATGGTGCAGGTCACCCCGGTGTGGGCCGACACGCGCGCGGTCACCCTCCAGGAGGGTCCGGAGCCCGACGACGACACGAACACCATGGGCCCCGGAGACTTCGGGCGCCTCATGGAGGACGAGGTCACCAACCCCGCCTTCCTGGTGGACAGCCGGTCCTGGAGCCGCGCGTCCCTCTCGTTGACCGATCAGGTGGCCGACGAGACCGAGAAGGCGATCGAGGCCGCCCGCCAGGCCCGGAAGCTGGACTTCGCCGTCGACTTCGACGGCATCCCGTTCTACGACACCGAGGACGAGGTCCCCACCGCCGGGCCACCCAGGGGCGAGCAGGGCCAGCCGGAGCCCGAGCCGCCCGCACCGGTGGAGGACGTCGAGCCGGACCTCGTGCTCGAGCCGGCGATCATCCCGCAGCGCCCGCTCTGGCAGCGCACCTGGGTGATCGGCCTGGCGCTCGCGATGTCGTTCGGTGCGTTCATCGCCGTGAGCGCGGTGCTGGTGGGCCTCGCGGTGGGCGCCTTCCTCATGACGCTCTGACCGCGACCTCCCCGGGCTCCGCGAAGAACGCCTCGACCGACTCCACGGCCTCCTCGAGCGACTGGCTGTGCAGGATGCCGTCGCGGAGGCGCGCGCCGCCCTCCACGCCGTCCGTGAAGTGGCGCGCGATCTTCTTGAAGCGCCCGAGCACGCCGCGGTCGTCGCGGAAGTTGGGCCGGATGGCCTCGAGGTAGCCGAGGAGCACGCGCTTGCGCTCGAGCGCGTCCACCACCACGGGCGGACGGCCGTGCAGGGCCGCCTGGATCTGCCGGAACACCCAGGGGTCGCGCATCGCACCCCGCCCGATCATCAGCCCGTCGGCGCCGGTGGCCTCGAGGGTCTGGAGCGCGGACACCGCGTCCACGATGTCGCCGTTCGCGATCACCGGGATGGACACGGACGCCTTCACGCGCCGGATCGTGTCGAGCTCGCGCACGCCGCCGTAGAGATCGGTGCGCGTGCGCCAGTGCACGGCGAGTCCCTCGGCCCCCTCCTCCTCGCACATCCGCGCGATCTCGGGCGCGTTGCGGTGGTCGGGGTCCCATCCCGCCCGCATCTTCACGGTGAACGGCAGCGGGGTCGCGGCCCTCATGGCGGCGACGATGCGCCGGGACAGGTCCGGCTCCTTCATCAGCGCGCTGCCCCCGCTGCGCTGGCAGACCTTCTTGCTCGGGCAGCCCATGTTCAGGTCCAGGATGTCGGCTCCGAGGTCGCTCACGATGCGCGCGCCCTCGGCCATGACCTCGGGGTCGTTGCCGTAGATCTGGATCGCGATGGGATGCTCGTCCGCGTCGAACATCGCCAGATCCAGGGCCTGGCGGATGGACAGCTTGAGGTTGCGGGCCGGGATGAACTCGGTGTGCACGAGCCCGCAGCCACCGATCGACCGGATCAGGCGCCGGAACGTGAGGTCGGTGACCCCCTCCATGGGCGCCAGCGCGAGGCCGGGCTCCACGGCGACGTCCCGGATCCGGTAGCCCAGGCTCATCGCTGGACGGGGACCTCGGAGAGCCCGAGGGCACCGATCAGGGCGTCCTCCTCGGCGTCCGCCTCCGCACGGAACCAGTGGCGCACGTAGTCGCGGCCCTCGAGCGTGACGAGGGACGCCCGTTCCTCGAGCCCGACGGCATCGAGGGCGTCGCGGAACACCGGGTCGTCCGGGTAGGCGTAGAGCGTGCCGTCCCGGTCGAGCACGATCTGCTCCTGCAGCCCCCCGCGCACCCAGATCTCGCAGCGCGCATCGCGGTAGAGAAGCGTGCTGGCGGCCTCCAGCGCGGCGAGCACGGCCTGGGGCTGCAGCTCGAGGCCGACGAAGTCGCGGCCGGGGTGCCCCTCGGGCTTGGGGTCACGACGGTCGATCTTCTGGCGGTACAGGACGGACAGCGGGGGCTTCAGCGCCGCCACGAGGGCCGCGTGCACCGCACCCAGGCGGTCTTCCGACACCGTGGCGCACAGCCGGGTGGAGCCCGAGGTGTCCATCTCGCCCGCGTAGGCCGTGTCGACCTCCCAGCCGTCCAGCTCACCGGTCTCCAGGCAGGACGATGCCTTGGCGTTCGCGCTCATCGGTCGGCCTCCAGGAAGCGGCCGATGGCCTCGTTGGTCTTCTCGAGGTTCGGCGTGATGAGCGAGACGATGAACTTCTCGATCTGGGGCGCCAGGCGCTTGCCCACGAAGGACGGGACGCCGGGCACGGCGTGCAGGGCGATGGACAGCTCGCCCACCAGCCGGACGCGCGTGGCGTCGCCGTCGGGCTCGAGGAAGGTCTGGCCATGGCAGGTGACGGCATCGGTGAAGGCCCGCGTCGCGATGCGCCACTCGCAGCGGGTGTCCGCCGTGTACCAGGTGGCGTGGTCGTCCCAGCGCAGGTGCTCGGGCCGCAGGACCTTGCTCGCGATGGCCGGGATCTCCCGGTCGCTCACCCACTCGTTGTGCAGGACGACCCGGTCGTCCTGCTCCTGACGGGACAGGACGCGGATCTCCGCGACGTCGTCCACGAAGGCCGCGACCTCGGGCATCCGATCGCGGTACGCCGCGAACACTCGGTCGATCGGGTGGTACAGGCGGGTCTCGCTGCGGATCTCCATGCCCACGTGCTCCTTCGGCGCTGGGACAGCGCGCCGGGGCGTGCTGTAACATCGGTGGATGGACAGCCGTTGGCTCGACGAAGACGATCAACACGCGCTGGACGAGCTGCTGCTCGGTTCGCCCGTGGCGAACCTCTTCCTCCTCTCGCTCTCGGAGGACCCTTCCGTGGGAGCCGC
>JACKEQ010000030.1 GCA_020632885.1 Alphaproteobacteria bacterium
GGTAGCGGGCGCCCACCCAGACATCCACGCTGATCTCGTCGCCCTCGGACGAGTGCAGCTCGCACCCTCCCCGGATCTCGGCGATGGACGCTGGCTTCAGTGCCAGGGTGCCCCCGAGACCCCCTTCGTCGACGACGTCGACCTCCACAGGGCTCTCCGCCTGCCAGCTCGCGCGGATGTAGGGCTCGGAGACGCCCGTGCGGCGTGAGAAGGCGCCCATGACGCGGAACGCGGAGCCACCAGGGGCGGCACCACGACCGCCGTCCACGACGGTCCAGCGGTTCTTCCTGGCGCTCCCACTCCGGTAGCCGACGTCCACGCGCCACGTCACGCGGTGGTTCTTCGCGTATGCCTCGCTGAACGGGGCGAGCGCCGCGCCCACCCAGATCCCGTTGAGCCCGCTGCCTTCGCGCACCACAGGGGTGTTTCCGTCGACGGGCTCCTCGCTCCCGAGGTAGCTCCCGCCTCCCTCCACCGGCTCGAGGAGCATGGTGCGGGCGTTGAAGTACTTGTAGGACCACGCGGCCGTGAGGTCGCCGGCAGCCGTGATCGCCAGGCCCTTCACCGGCGCGAAGGCGAGGGTGAAGAGCATGTCGTGCTGCTGGAAGCGACGGTCGGCGACCGTGAGGTCACCCTCGACGATCCGGCCGGACTCGATGCTACCGGCGTAGACCGCCCCGATCTCCGCGTGCGACGCGTCGGGCATGCGGGTGAGGTCGGCCGCCAGCGCGGCGGACAGGAGGGTGAGCATGCGTCACGGTACCAAAGACCGGTCGCCGGCGTCACCCGGTGCGCGTCACTCGGTCTTCCCTGCGGGCTCGGCCGCCTCGGCGGGCGCAGGAGCGTCGGCGGGAGCGGCGCCCTTCTTGGCGAGCAGGTCCAGCACGAGGGCCGCGACCTTCTCGTCGTCGCCGGGGTTGAAGCCCGACATCGTCTGGACGATCTCGCCGCGGTCGATCACCACCGTGTAGGGAAGCGTCTTGGCCGGGTTGTACTGGCTGATGACCTTCGACTCGCGATCGAGGAGGACCGGGAAGGTGTACTGGTTCTTCTTGATGAACGGCTTGACCCGGCTCGCGGACCGCGCGTCGTCCGTGGAGATCGAGAGCACGGTGAAGCCCTTCTCGCGGTTCTCCTTGTAGAGCTTCTCGAGGTGCGGCATCTCCTCCTTGCAGGGGCCGCACCACGTGGCCCAGAAGCTCATCACCACCACCTGGTCCTGGAAGTCCGCCAGGGAGACCTTCTTGTTGTCGATGTCGGTGAGGGTGAAGCCGCTCGCCTCGGCGGCCATCGCGGACGTGGACAGGGCGACGGCGGCGAAGAGGGACATCAGGGTGCGCATGGAACCTCCGGGTGGCGCTTGGACGCACCAGCATGCTCCCATATTCCACTCCCTGGCGAACGCGACGCCGTCCCCCGGCGGAGGGGCGATCGGATACCCTTCCCGACATGCACAAGCGCATCCTCATCGTCGACGACGAGCCGTCCATCCGGAAGGTGCTCTCGGCCCACCTCCGCCGGTTCGGGCACGACGTGGACACCGCCCCGGACGGGGCCGCCGCCGTGGGAAGGCTCCAGGTCGAGCCGTTCCACCTCGTCGTCACCGACCTGAAGATGCCGAACGTCGACGGGATGCAGCTCCTGGCGTGGGTCCAGGAGCACCAGCCCGGGCTCCCGGTCATCCTGATCACCGCGCACGGCACGGTGGACACCGCGGTCGCCGCGCTGAAGCAGGGCGCCTTCGACTACGTGACCAAGCCCTTCGATCAGGACGAGCTGCACGGCATCATCACCAAGGCGCTCGCCAACGAGGCCGCCAACACGCGCCGCCTGCGGTCCGAGCCCGGGGCCGCCCTCGGCATGGTGGGCCGCGCTTCCGCCATGCGCGACGTGTACGCCCTCATCGAGAAGGTCGCGCCGTCGCCCACCACCGTCCTGGTCACCGGCGAGTCGGGCACCGGCAAGGAGCTCGTGGCGAGGGCGCTGCACGCGCAGAGCAAGCGCGCGTCCGGGCCGTTCATCCAGGTCAACTGCGGGGCGATCCCCGAGAGCCTGTTCGAGGCCGAGCTGTTCGGCTACGAGCGCGGGGCGTTCACGGGCGCGGTCACGTCCAAGCCCGGCCGTTTCGAGCTGGCCGACGGCGGCACGCTCTTCCTCGACGAGGTGGGCGAGCTGCCCCTCGAGATGCAGGTGAAGCTCCTGCGGGCCATCCAGGAGGGCGTGATCGACCGGGTGGGGGGCATCCGTCCCCTGGAGGTCGACGTCCGGGTGGTGGCCGCGACGAACGTGGATCTGGCGGCCGCCGTGGATGCCGGGACCTTCCGGAAGGACCTGTTCTGGCGGCTCAACGTCATCCCCGTGCAGCTCCCGCCCCTGCGCGACCGGCCCGAGGACATCCCGCTGCTCGCGCGTCACTTCCTGGAGCGGTTCAACGCGCGCCTCGAGCGCGGCTTCGAGGGGCTCACGCCCGAGGCGGAGGGGCGCCTGGCGCTGCACGCCTGGCCGGGGAACATCCGCGAGCTCGAGAACCTCATGGAGCGCTGCGTTCTGCTCTCGGACGGCCCGTGGATCGACGTCCCGGACCTCCCGCTGCCCCCGATCGACGAGGAGGCCCCGGCCGAGACCACCGAGGAGCTCGATGCCATGGGGCTCAAGGAGTACGTCCGTGTGCACACCATGAAGCTGGAGCGCGCCCGGATCGAGCGTGTGCTCGCCACCCTCAACGGCAACGTCACCCGCGCCGCCCGGCAGCTCGGCATCTCGCGCAAGTCGCTCCAGACCAAGATGAAGGAGTACGGCCTGCGCGACGAGGAGGGCTAGCCGCGGAGGAGCCCGGCCAGCGCGGCCCGCACGCGCTCCACCCGCTCGGGACCGCC
Organism: Alphaproteobacteria bacterium; assembly: GCA_020632885.1. Taxonomy (GTDB): domain Bacteria; phylum Myxococcota_A; class UBA796; order UBA796; genus JACKEQ01. Next base: position 2,877 of record JACKEQ010000030.1, read on the forward strand.
CTCCTGGAAGGCCAGCAGGCCGATGAGCACGGCCACGAGGACCTCCGCCATGCCCCGGGCCTCTCCTGCCCGCATGGATCCCTGGCCCTGCTCGGCCTCCACGCGTGCGGCCAGCAGTCCCACCGCCTCGGCGAGGATGGCGACGAACCGCTCACGAGCGGCCGGGAAGCGCGCGGAGGCCTCCAGCACCAGGCGGAAGTGGCGGGTACCGAGGTCCTCGAAGGTGGCTTCCTCCACGGTGGCGGCCCGCACGAGCAGCTCGGAGAAGCGGTCCAGCGTGTCCGCGACCGTCGCGGCATCCACGAGGGCCGTGACGTACCCGCGCAGGATCCGCTCGGCGACGGCCACGACCAGGGCCTCGCGGTCCGTGAAGTGCACGTAGAAGGCGCCCCGCGTCCGTCCGGCCCGCTCGCACACGGCGTCCAGGCTGGGGCCTTCGATGCCCTGCTCCGCGAACAGCTCGAGCGCCGAGCGCAGGAGGTCCTCCCGGGTGCGCTCCTTGGCGCGCGCCCTGGCGGAGGTCACGGGCAGACGGGGTTGGCGCCTCCGGCCGTGGGCGGGCCAGCGCACCAGGCGCCGTTGGCGTCGAGACGCCAGGCCTCACCGGCCGCGCCAGCCGCGCTGCCGTAGGTGACGCTGTCGATCTCGAGGGTGCCTGCGAGGATCCGCACGGTGTCGCCGCTGTTGTTCAGCGTCATGCTGCCGAAGACGAGGTCGGGCGACACGTCGCAGGCCCCCGCGCTGCGGGCGATGATGGCGCGGGCGCCAGCGGCGAGCTCGAAGGCGCCGAGCACGTCGTCGTTGCCGGACGCGTCCTCGAGGACCACGCCGTCGAGCTGGACCGTCGTGCCCGAGGTGTTCTCGATCTCCACCCACTCGCCGTCGGTGTCGGAGCAGTTGTCCGGGTTCACCATGAGCTCGGTGATGGTGAGGTCGCCGCCCAGGAGGTCGTTCACCGTGATCACGGTGGGCGTGGGGTCCGGGGTGGGGTCGGGGTCCGGGGTGGGGTCGGGGTCCGGGATGGGATCCGAGCCGCACGCGGGGTTGGCGCCGCCAGCGGTGGCCGGCCCGATGCACCAGGCGCCCGAGGCGTCCTCGCGCCAGGTGAGACCGGGCTCGCTCTGGCCGTAGGTGACGCTGGCGACCACGACGTCCGCGCTGGCCACGAGCTCGACGTCGTCGCCCGAGTTGTTCAGGGTGACCTGGTCGAACACGCCGTCCACCGAGACGTTGCAGGCTGACGCGCTGCGCGCGAGCACGGCGTAGCCGTCGACAGGCAGGCTGACGGCGCCGAGCGTGCCGACGTTGAGGCTGCGGTCGCGGACGCGCACACCCTCGAGATCCACCGGGAAGCCCGAGGTGTTGTGGACCTCGATCCACTCGCCGGCGGAGTCGCTGCAGTCGACCGGGTCCGCGAGGAGCTCGGTGATCTGGAGGTCGCCGACCGTGAGGCTGTCGACGTCGAGGACAGTGGGCCCACCGCCGCCACCGCCGCTCTCGGACATGTCGAAGTCCACGACCACGGGCAGGTGGTCGGTGGCCTGCGCGCACGCGAGCGTGTCGAGGGGCTCGCCCGCCTTGGGCACGCCGCCGGTGGCATCGTCGAAGATGGAGTTGTAGACCTCGGAGTCGACCGGCACCATGCCCGGCGAGGTGTACACGTAGTCGAGCACGCGGCCGCTGGACGGGCGCGTGGTGGGGCTGCCGTCGGCCTGGAGGGCCGCGTTCATCACCAGCCCGTATTCCTCGAGGGTGGCGTGGGGATGGTTGCGGAGGCCGTCCGGGCTCGCGATGCGCGCGAGCATGTCCGTGCCGACGTTGTAGCGGGCCGGGAAGCCGGTGGGGACGTCGTGGAAGGCCGTGGGCGTGGGCGCGTTGTCGAACGTGTCCACGTTGAGGTCGCCAGCGGCGAGGAGGTGGTCCGCCTCGGTGAACCGGTCGAGGGCCTGGAGGGTGCGGGCGACGTCGACCGCCCGACGGAACTCGGTCTTGTTCTCGGAGCCGCCGCTCTTCCAGTGGAGCGACACGACCCCGACGCTGCCCTCGGGCGTGTCGATGCGGGCTGCCACGATGGCCCGGGAGATGTCGAGGGCCGCGGGATCCCCCGAGAGGGCGGGGCTGTTCCAGCCCATGAAGCCCTCTTCGCCGGGGTCCTGGCTGAGCTGCACGCCGAAGGGCGTGAGCGGGTAGCGGGACATGATGGCGTTGCGGTCGTCGCCCATGCTCACGTGGTCGCCCACGACGATGAACGGGTAGCCGTGCTCCGCCGCGAAGTCCTCGGCGATGAAGGAGTCCTCGTCGTCCTCGATCTCGTTGATCGCGAGGATGTCCGGCTGGAGGCGATTCACGACGTCCGACATGGCGGCGTACTCGGTCTCGCCCGGGAACCCGATGGTGTTGATGTTCCAGGTGACGAAGCGCAGTCGGCTCGCGTCGATGTCGTACGCGTCGATGTCTCGCGCCTCGCGGGGGCCTCCGGCCGGGGAGAGCGGCTTGCAGGCCGACAGAGACACGAGGCCGGCGAGGACGAGGAGCGTGCGCATTGGGCATCCCGGGCGGGGCAGAGACAAGAGAACCGAATCCGAACACAGGTTCGGATGCGACGGCAGCAATGTAAGGCTGCACCTGGCGGACCGCACGGACTTTTCGGTGCGTTTTCGATGTTCGTCAGCGCTCCGGGCCCACGTCGTGGGGGACGGTTACCCCCGGCATCCCGACAACCCCCAGAAACCCCGGTGTTCCGGGGACGGAGGCAGCATGCGCTACCTGCACACCATGCTCCGCGTGGCCGATCTCGACGCGGCGCTCACCTTCTGGTGCGAGCACCTCGGCCTCCGCGAGCTCCGCCGCTCGAGCTCGGAGGCGGGTCGGTTCACCCTGGTGTTCCTGGGCACCGGGCGGGACGACGACCCCGCCATGCTCGAGCTCACCTGGAACTGGGACGAGAAGGAGCCGTACACGACGGGTCGGTTCTTCGGTCACGTAGCCTTCGCGGTGGACGACATCTACGCCACCTGCGAGCGCCTCGCGGCTGCGGGGGTCACCATCCACCGCCCGCCCCGCGACGGCCACATGGCCTTCGTCAAGTCGCCCGACGGGCAGTCCGTCGAGCTCCTCCAGGCCGGGCCGTCCCTGCCGCCGCGGGAGCCCTGGGCGAGCGCGCCCAGCATCGGCTCCTGGTAGCTCCAGGTCAGTCGTAGGCCCCCAGGAGCTCCACGGCGGCTCGCGTGGGGGCCAGCGACCCGTCGCGGACCCCCGCCTCCACCCGCTCCAGCGCGTGCACCACGTCGGGGTCCTCGCGGAATCTCCGGCGCAGCCGCTCGTCCACCAGGCGCCACATCCAGGCCACCCGCTGCTCCGCCCGACGGGCCTCCAGCAGGCCGTGCGCGTCGAGGGCCGCGCGATGCCGGAGCACCGCCTCCCAGAGCGCGTCCACGCCCTCCTCGTCGAGCCCCGAGCAGGTGAGCACCTCGGGCTTCCACACGGCGTCCGCGGGGTGGAGGAGCGCCAGGGCGCCCCGGTACGTCGAGGCCGCCCGGCGCGCGGGGACCGCGTTGTCGCCGTCCGCCTTGTTCACGGCCAGCACGTCCGCGAGCTCCATGAGACCACGCTTGATGCCCTGGAGCGCGTCACCCGCACCGGCCAGCATGAGAACGACGAACGTGTCGGTCATGCCCGCCACCACGATCTCGGACTGACCCACACCGACGGTCTCCACGAGCACCACGTCGTAGCCGGCCGCCTCGCAGAGCAGGAGGGCCTCCCGCGTGCGGTTGGCGACCCCGCCGAGGGTGCCCGCGGTGGGCGAGGGGCGCACATAGGCGTGCGGGTCGCGCGCCAGCCGCTCCATCCGGGTCTTGTCGCCCAGGATGCTCCCGCCCGTCCGGGTGCTCGACGGGTCCACCGCGAGCACGGCCACGCGGTGACCCGCGGCGGTCAGGTGCGTGCCGAGGGTGTCGATCAGCGTGGACTTCCCGACGCCGGGCACCCCCGTGATGCCCACGCGGATCGCGCGGCCCGTGTGGGGCATGAGCTGCGCGAGCACCTCGCCGGCCCGCTCCTGGTGGGCGGGCAGCGTGGACTCCACGAGGGTGATCGCGCGTGCGAGCAGCGCGCGGTCACCCTCCAGCACCCCGCGCACCAGGGTGGGGGTGTCGGGCAGCGGACGGGCCATCAGCTCCGGGCGTCGGCGAACTCGCGCGCGATCTCGACGGACACGCGCGCGGTGACCTGCCGGTAGGCCGGCACCTCGATCGGCTCGTCCGCGTTGTTGAGCACGCGGGCCTCGTGGTGCTTGGCGTGCAGGCGGAACATCCCGAAGAGGTCCACCGCCCCGAGCTCCAGCTCGGCGTCGACGGCGTGGTGGAGCTCCTCGACCAGGCTGGCGACCCACTCGGGGTCGCGGCCCCAGCGCTGGGCGAGCTCGCTCGAGTCCATGCTGAACGGCTCGCAGCGGTCGAGCCCGTCCGGATGCAGCGAAGGCGGCGCGCCCTGTGTGTTGAGGTCGAACGTGCTGTCGCTCTTGGGCGGCGGCTCCGGCGAGAACAGCCCGATGCCGGGGAAGTGCACCTCGCGACCGGCCGTGAGCTCGGCGAACAGGAACTCGCGCAGGCCGTCCGGCGCGCGCACGCTGCGCGCATGGAGGGGCGGATGGAGCCACAGTCCGGTCATGGGGTCGAAGGTGGCGGCCTCCAGCTCTGCGAGCCGCACGTGCCAGTAGTCCTCGAAGCGCGGGAACGACTCGTCCACGTCGTCCTCGCGGAGCACCGTGACTTCGTGGGTGTCGAGCCAGATGTCCACCGAGGGCGACAGCTGCCAGAGCGGGTCGCTGTTCTTCTTCATGCGCGTGTAGGAGCGCTGCGGGGTCCAGACGGACCAGTTGTTCAGCACACCGGCGTGCACCACGGGCGAGAACACCTGCTGCGCGCCGGGCCCGAAGCGCCCGTAGAGGGTGTGCAGCTCGTCCGGCAGGCGCTGCTTCAGGGCGGCCTCGATCTCGGGGAGCACCGTGACCCCTGCAGGGTCGCCACGGTGGAGCCCGTGGGCGTCCATCCAGCGCGCGATGCGGTCTGTCGGCGACATCAGGGGTACATCCTGCGGTCGTTTCCGGTGCTACCGGTGGCCCGGCTCCAGGACGCACCGGATGCCGTGATGCCCTCGACGAAGCCCAGGAGGCGGGGACGCGGGGCGTCGACCAGCATGTACACCACCGCATCGAGGATGATCGGGGCGTCCACGGCCGTGCCCGACGCGATGGGCACGCTCTCGCTGCGCGCCTGGTTCGAGAGCGATGTCAGCTCCACGGCTCCTCCTGTCGCATCGTCGCACAACCCCCACGCCGTGCCCAGCAGGTCCACCACCACCGGACCGCACGAGCTGGGGAGGGTCGCGACGGCTCCGCCTGTGGAGAGATCCACCCGTCTCGTGCCTTCGACGCCGCTGATCCAGACCGTGCCGTCGCCGGCCAGGGTGGCTGCGGTGGCCGGCCAGGGTTGCTCCCAGGCCAGGGCTCCGCTGCTGGTCATTCTCCCGACACCGGCGTCCGTGCTGACGATCAGGCCGTCGTCCAGGGCCGCGAGGGGATGAAAGCCGCCTGCCAGTCGCCACAGGATCGTGCCGGTGGACCCCTCGACCGCCACGAGCTCCCCCTCGTCGCCCTCCTCCAGGAACGTCCACACGTACACGACGTCGCCGCGGTCGGTGACGGGAGCGCCGCGGGGCACGCCGCCGATCGGAGCGTCCCAGGACGGGAAGCCGAGGTGGGTGACGCCGTGGAGCGTGCCGAGGGATCCGCGCTGCGTGCCGTACACCACGATGCCGTCCTGCGTGAGCGCGATGGCGGAGTCTCCGGGCACCAGGTCGTCGAAGCTCTCGATCTCCCAGTCCACCTGCACACCACGAAACGCCCGCACGCCGGTGCGGGTGAGCACGTAGACACGTCCGTCGCCGACCACGGGCGCGCCGGTGCCGGCAGGGTGCGAGAACACGACGTTGCCGGAGTTGCGGTTGAAGACCGACAACCGGGGGAGGTCGCCCTCGTCGAGGTGGGTGACCGCGAGGTGCCCTTCGGGCGTGAGGGCCAGCCCCTGCGGCGTCCCCGGGAGCTCGAGCGAGAATGCGAGATCGTTGGTGCCGCTGCAGGCGAACATCAGTGGAATCAGCAAGCGGTCTCCACTCCAGGAGGTATTGTACCACCTGGCAGTCTCGCGGACAGGAGGGACCATGGCCCCGATTGCGCTCCTCGCGCTCCTCGGCGGTTGCCGGGTGATCGACGCTCCAGACAACCTCGAAGAGCTGATGGTGTTCGCGTTCGACGGGTTCGAGGACGAACGGGTGATGCGCGCCTCGGTGGACGAGCTCCTCCCGCTGGTGGACGAGAACCTGGCGGAGCTCGAGGACGGCTACCTGATCGACCAGCTCACGGTGGAGGACCTCGCGTCCATCGGCGTCGAGGTGGAGTCCACCGAGAACATCACGGGGGCGATGGGCCGGGTGCCCTACCGCCACGGCGTGGACGACGTCATGCAGGTGGTGACGGCCGAGAACAAGGACGAGATCATGGACCACATCGAGGCCTTCGAGGTGGTGGACCAGACCGATCGCGAGTGCTTCTTCGCCCACACCTGTGCCACGTACACCCAGGAGGTGCGGGAGACCGCGCGGGTCGCCATCCTGGGCGCCTCCGAGCGGCACTACACCCACACGGCGCGCTGGATCGACCACCCGGAGCTCGGGCCGATCGCCGCCATCCGCGCGCTCTCCCCCGAGCCCATCGAGTTCACCTCCGGGCTGGCGCGGGTAGACCAGCAGTACGGGCTCGCCTTCGTGGTGCCCGAGGGCGATGCGGCCGTGCGGATCGAGGCGTTCTGGGTGGACGCGGTGGCGCTCGGTATCCAGCTGCCCGACGGCTTCGCCGTGAACACGGCGGTCAACCAGATGGCGAACACGGCGGAGATGATCGACGCCATCCTCGACGGAGACTGACCCGCAGGCCCCGTTCGTGTACTCTCCCGGTCCAGGAGTGCGTGCTTGACGGACGTGCAGAACCGGATCGGGATGGTCCTCTCCGAGCGCTACAAGCTCACGGCCCACGTCTCTCAGGAGCTCCTCGGCAACGTGTACGCGGGCCGGGACGTCGTCCGGAACAGCCCCGTGCTCGTGAAGATCCTGCACGAGCACCTGGGCGAGGGCGACGCGCGGTTCGGGCGCTTCCTCCGCGAGGTGCGGGCGAGCTCGATGGTCCGGCACGTCAACACGATCGAGATGCTCGACAGCGGTGCGGACCACGGCCTGCACTACATCGTGATGGAGCACTTCGCGGCGCGCACCCTCGAGGAGGAGCTCGCGGGTGGGCCCCTCCCGTTCCACCGGGTCGCGCACATCGCGGCCCAGATCGCGAGCGCCATCGGGGCTGCCCACCAGGAGAACGTCACGCACCGCGCGCTCTCCCCGCGCAACATCCTGCTCCTCACGGACTCCCCGCGCGGCGACTTCGTGAAGGTGCGCGACTTCGGGCTCTCCAAGCTCGAGCGGTTCAACGACGACGACGAGGGCACCCACCTCACCGAGGCGGGCGTGCACGTCGGGAACACGGCCTACATGGCCCCCGAGTACATCGAGCGCGACCGGTTCCACCCCAAGGGCGACCTGTACGCGCTCGGCTGCCTGATGATGACCATGCTCACGGGCCAGCCTCCGTTCACGGGCATAGGCGCCGAGGTGCTGGGCGACCACGTGGCGTCCCCGCCGCCGCGCCCGCGCGACCGCAGGCCGGACGTCCCCGCCTGGCTGGACGATCTGGTGGTCGAGCTGCTCGCCAAGCGCCCGGAGGACCGTCCGGGCGCCTACCAGGTCGTGCAGCGCCTCGAGGAGGGCATCGGCCACAAGCTCGAGCCTCCGGGTCTCGGGCCCGAGGTGAAGCCCATCGCGTCCGAGGGCCCCGCGGCTCCACGGAAGACCGGCGACGACGGGCTCCCCACGGTGGTCGTGGCGCTCGTGGCCATGGCGCTCGCCGGCATCGCGGCCACCATGGCCGTCCTGCTCGTCGGGGTCGTGGTGGTGGCGTTCACCTTCCGCTCCGCGCCCGCACCCACCTACACCGCGCCGCCGCCGGCCCCCCGCGACGTCCCGGTCACCCCGCCCGTCGCGCCCGACCCCGTGCCCCGGACGCCCTCCACCGAGCCCGACGTGGAGCCCGCCAACTTCGTGGAGCCCGCGCGCCGCTCGGAGGTGAAGGTCACCTGCAACCGCCGCGCGCTGGTCGTGATCGACGGCACCCCCCGTGGCACGACGCCCCATGTGGAGCCCGTGCTCCCCGGGGTGCATCGGGTGGTGGTGATGCTCCCCGGCCAGCCCGAGACCAAGCAGGAGAAGCGGATCTCCGTGAACCGCGGTGAGCAGAGCTGGGTGGTGTTCACCTACTGATCGTGTCGCTCCAGTGCGGGTAGTCCGACCGGAGCTTCGCGAATCCCCAGTGCGCCTCGATCCAGTCGATCATCCGGGGGGTGAGCGAGAGGTCGCGCGACTCGTCGTCACCCGACAGGTCGAAGGAACGGACGGCGCCGTCGGGAGCCGTGAGGGTCACCCGTCGCGGGAGGGCGATGGCGATGAGGTCAGCGGCGTCGCCGCCGTAGTGGTTCGAGCTCCTCGCGCCCTTCTCGGTGGCGTACACCACGTCGTACGTGTCGGCCATCTGGCGTGCGGCGTCGCGGGTGGCCTCCCAGCCGTCCGGGTGGCGCCAGGTGATCGGGATGTCGAGCTTCCACGCCTTGTTGCGATCCTCCACGGTGACCACCCGCTTCTCCAGGTCTGCGGCGGAGGTCGCGCGCGAGATCCAGAATGCGCCCCACATCAGGTACCCGCGCTCGGGCGAGCGTGTCGTCGAGGCCAGGTACACCTCCGCACCCTCGGACTCCAGCTGGGACAGCAGCGCGTCCACCCGGTCCGCGAAGGTGCTCTCGGGGTCCTGCGTGCGGAGGGCGTCCAGCATGGCCGGGCGGTCGGCGGGGTTCTGGTAGCGCGCCGTCCAGTCGGGCCCAGCGACAGCCCCGTCCGGCGCGGGGGTCTCGATGGTCTCCTGCGGCTTCGGGATGTCCACGGGCAGCGTGGGCTTCTGCGGGTAGGGGTGGGGGCGGTCGCGGAAGACCTCGTCGGGGTGCAGGAGGATGCCGGCCCCCCGTGCGCGGCCCGTGTGCACGTGGAAGCGCTCGCCGCGGCGTTCCTCAGCCGTGAGCACGTCGTCGAGGAAGAGCACGAGGCCCTCGAGGACGACGGCGCGCCCCAGGGTCTCCCGCGCGTGGCGCAGCAGAGGCTCGTCGCCGTGCTCGGCGATGCGGGCGACGAACGGCCCGTCCACGGCGACGCCCGCGAGCTCGATCTCCCAGGAGCCCAGCTTCTCGGCGGCGACCCGGAGCTGGTCCTCCACCGGGGCGTCCGGCAGGACGCGCAGCTCGCGGTCGGTGGGGAGGGGGACGTCGGTGGGTGGGGTGGCGAAGGCGGACAGGAGGAGGACCAAGGGGGCTCCGGGGGAGGGGGTGACACCCGATATCTACCGTGTGGGACGGGCGGTGTTGGCGCGCGCGCACCGCTGATCGCGCGATCCGATCCCGCGATGTTCGGGTGTATGCCTTGTGATTCTCGGCGTTTCAGGCCAATCAGTGAGCGAGTGCCCGAGATTCCGGTGTTGACGGGGTTTGCGGCTCGATTAATTCGCGTATCCTCCGTCCCGCTGGGGCTGTCGAGGGATCGACCCTCTCACGGCCGGCAACGGGGCAGGGGCCCATCACCCCTCCCGCGCATCCCCTCTCCCTACACCCTGTCTCACGACATCGATCGAGGAGCTACACCATGAACAAGACCCAGATGGCCGAGAAGCTTGCCAAGAAGTGCGACATCACGAAGGCCAAGGCGAGCGAGGTGCTCGACGCGATCTTCGACACCAAGCCGGGCCAGGGCATCATCGCCGTCGAGCTCGACGCCGGTCGCTTCGTCCGCATCGCGGGCTTCGGCACCTTCGACACCAACCGCTCCAAGGCGCGTATGGGCCGCAACCCCGGCACGGGCGAGCCGATCCAGATCCCGGCGAAGACCCACGCCCGCTTCCGTCCCGCCAAGGGCCTGAAGGACCGCGTCGCGAAGTGAGCCCTTCGGGGCCTCTGGCCCCGGGTTCCACCGGACGCCCGGTCTCCTCACGGAGGCCGGGCGTTCCTGCTCAGGGGGTCTGACGCGGGTCCGGTCGTCAGGCCTTGTCGGCTGCGGCCTTCGCCAGATCGTCCTCGCCGAGCTTGCGCCAGTGATCGGCGGCGAGTGCCCACGCCCGCCGGGCGCGTCGCGCGAACCCTGCGCGCTCGGCCATGGCGGCTGCGCGCTCCACGGCCATCGCACAGTCGCGCTCCCCGGTGGGGAGGGGGAGCTGAACGGTCTCGACCAGGCGGGCGTGGTCGTCGAAGGCCGCCCAGGCCCCGAGGCCCGCCGCACTCTCGAGGAGCAGGCTCGCCACGATCGACACGAGGGGCGGGAGGTCCGCGAGGCGAGCCGAGTACAGGGCGTCGTGCAGCACCTGGTCCGCCCGCTCGTAGTCGCCCCGCGCGATGTGCACGAGGGCCTGGTTGGCCCGCAGGATGGGGGACGAGCTGCCCTGTCCGATCACGTCGGCGATCTCGATGGCCTCGTCGAGGGCCGTGATGGCGGCGTCGAGGTCACCCCGCTGGCGGGCGGCCTCCGCGACGAGGTTCCACATCCTGCTCTTGTGACCGAGGTCCACGGTCACCGCCAGCCCGCGCCGCGCGTGCGTCTCGCAGCGCTCCCAGTCCTTGGCGTGCCAGCCGGCCTCCGCCTGGATGAGCTCCGCCGTGGTGACCGAGAGGTCGTCGCCGAGCTCGAGGAGCAGCCGGATGGCCTCGTCCTCCCACTTCTGCGTGGCCTCCTCGTCCAGCCTGTAGCGGGCGATGCGCGACAGCTCGTAGAACAGGTCGGCCCGGGTCGCGGGGTCGCGCACCCGGTCGAGCGCCAGGCGGTGCCACTTCTCGGCCTCGTCGATCTCACCCTTCAGACGTGCCATCCGGCCCAGGAGGACGGACACCCGGCCCTGGAGCTCGGTCCACCCGTGCTGCTTGGCGGCCGTGAACAGCTCGCGCGCGAGCTTGCGACCCTCGGGCCGCCCGAGGTGATCGAGGGCGGTTGCCTTCTCGAGCATCAGCGCGCCCCAGCGGCGGTCGGACTCCGGGATCCGACCGGCCATGGCGGTCTCGCAGCGCTTCAGCAGGCGGAGGGCCGACCGGCGACCGACGGCCACCCGGACGCGCGCGGCACCCTCGAGCATCGGCTCGATGGCCGCCTCGATCTCGCCGGCCTCGAGGAGGTAGCTCCCGATGCGCTCGGCGTTCTGGGCCTTCTTGCGCACCTGGAGCATCCAGGCGGCCGCCCGGTTGGCCTCCTGCCAGCGGCCCTCCGTGCGTGCGCTCGCCTGCAGGGTCTCCTGGAGCAGCCCGTGGGCGAAGACCCAGCCCCCGTCGGTCTCGTAGGCGAGCCGGCTCGCGAGCAGACGCTCCAGGAGGGCGCGGCGGATGACCTCGTAGCGCGGGACGATCTCCTCGCCGTCGCACACCATCCGCCACTCCTTGGACTCCACCTCGGGCCCGACCACGCTGGCGCGCTCCAGGATCCAGCGGGCGTCGCGGGGGAGCCCGGAGAGCACGCGCTCGATGCGCTCGCTCCAGACCTCGGTGAGGTCGTCGGGCAGGCGGGCCGACTCCCCCGTGGCGAGCTCGAACCCGGCGTCGCCCGGCACCAGGAGGCCCCGCTGGACCCAGTCGCCCACGAGCTGGACGGCGAACAGGGGGTTGCCCGCGGACCGCTCCTCCACGACGGCACCCAGGGCCGGCTCGAGGCCCAGGAGCTCCTGCACCAGGCGTGCGGCCTCCGGGCGCGACAGGGGCTCCAGGTGGATGGCCGAGCAGCGCTCGTGGGCCAGCACGCGGGCCAGCCCGGCCACCTCCTGCTCGCGGTCCACCAGGGCCTCCTCGCGCACCGTGACCACGATGAGCACCGGCATGGGCCGGAGGGTCTGGGCGTCCAGGAGGGTCTCCGCGAACGAGAGCCCGTCGAGCCCCCACTGCACGTCGTCCAGCCAGAGGATCAGCGGGCGCTCGCGGGTCATCTGCTCCACGAGCAGGCGGTGCATGGCGTGGCGCGTGGTGCGGTCGAGGGACTGACCCTCGCGCGCGAGCAGCGTGCGGAGCGCGCTCTTCACGGCCTCGCTCTCGTTGCTCCAGTACCGGCACCACCCCTCGATCATCTCGTCGTCGAGGGCCTCGTCCACCCGCAGGCGGATGCCGCGCATCAGCATCCGGCGCAGCGGCTCCTCCGCCGACCCGGCCTCCTGGAAGCGCGCCATGAGCATGCTGGCGCTCCCGACCTCGTGGGCACGCTGGGCCAGCCACTCCGCCAGCCGGGACTTCCCGGTGCCGGCCGCTCCGCGCACCACGAGCATCTGGGCGCTCCGCTCGCGGTGCACGCGTCCCAGGGCGTCCCAGAGCACGTCGCGCTCCTGCTCGCGGCCGACCATCGGGAGGGTGCGCACGCCGAACAGCCCGAGCCCGGCGCCCATCAGGCGGATCGAGCGTCGCGGTGCGTCCACGCGGCGCCAATCGTGGGGGCGCGGAGCGCGGAGCTGAGCGATGGCGTGGTGCTCGGGCCGCGTGGGCTGACCCTTCATGCGCGGGAGGGAGAGCACCGTGACCTGCTCCTCGAGGAAGCGGGTGTCCGTGGGGACGATCGTGCGCTCCTCGGGCAGCTCGGGGCTCGCGTCGTCGAGGTCGCGCGGGAGGTGGTCCGTGATGCTGTCGGGGCTCCGGACCCGGTACACGGGTGCGGGCGTGCGTCGGGCCCCGGCGTCACCGAGGGCCACGAGCGCGTGGGCGGCGTCGGCGGCCCGACGGAAGCGGTTGGCGGGCTCCTTCGCCGTGAGGGCGGCGAGCCAGTCGTACAGGCCGTCGGGGACGGGCAGGACGGGCTTGAGCGGCGGGAGGGGCTGGTGGAGCTGGGCGGCGAGCAACCGGACCCCTGTGCGCCCCGTGAACGGCACGGCTCCGCACGCCAGGCGCCAGGCGAGGCACCCGAGCCCGTAGAGGTCGGTGTGCGGGCCCTGCATCCACGCCGCTCCGCGGATCTGCTCGGGGGACATGTAGTGGAGCGTGCCCACCACCTCTTCCTTCGCGGCGGGCTCGATGGCCTCGGCGCTCGCGATGCCGAAGTCGGTGAGCTTCACCCCCGGCCGCATGTCCCGGGAGCTGCAGATGAGGACGTTCGCTGGCTTGAGGTCGCGGTGCACGATGCCGTGGGCGTGGGCGTGGGCGAGGGCATCGAGCAGGTTGAGCAGGATCGTGCGCTGCTCGTCCCAGGGGAGGGGACGGCGGAGCCCCGCCAGCGTGCCGCCGCTCGCGTGCTCCATCGCGAGGTAGGGGCTCCCGGCCACCAGCCGACCGGCGCTGGCCTCGGCCGCCTCGTCGCTCACCACGCCGTAGTCGAACACCCAGACGATACCGGGGTGATCGAGCTGGGCGACCGCGCGCACCTCGTTGTTGAAGCGCGTGCGGTTCTCCTCCTTCTCGAAGACCTTGGCGGTCATCACCTTCACGGCGACGGGGACGTCCTGGTCGGCGTGGTGCCCGCGCCACACCTCGCCCATGCCGCCCTTCCCGATGGGGCGCTTGAGCTCGAAGGGACCGAGGTGGACCGAAGACATCGAAGCATCCTATCGCCGACGGATGGTTGCGCCGCAACATCGCCGGCCCTGGACTCTGATAGAAGGGGGCCATGACGTTCCAGGACGACATCAGGAAGCAGGTGCTGGCGCGCTGGGAGCTCGCTGCCGGCGAGGTCACCACCGCGCTCTCCCAGACCCTCTCGGTCGCGTTCCTCGGCTCCGCCTCGGCGGGCAAGGACGCCGCGATCCGCGCGCTGTTCGGCGTGGACTTCGGGCAGGTCGACCCCATCCCCGGGTCCACCGACCGGGTGCGCGTGGCCGCCGTGGATCCCGGCGGGCGCCTGCTCGTGGTGAACGCGCCGGGCTTCGGCGACGTTCGGGCGGAGGTCGACCGTCGGGCCCGCGAGGTGCTCGATCAGCTCGATCTGGCGATCTACGTGCTCAACTGCGACGGCGGGGCCACGATCGACGAGCGGCGCGACCTCGACGCCATCCGGGCCCTCGGCCGTCCCACCCTCGTGTGCCTGAACAAGATCGACCTCATCCGGCCCGACCAGCGCGAGGGCTTCGTCACGGCCACCCTCGCGCAGCTCGGCGTGGAGAAGAAGGACGCCGTGGTCACCGCGTTCGACCCGCTTCCCGTGCTCTCCGAGGAGCCCATCGGGGTCGAGAAGGTCATCGCCTGGATCAACGGGCACCTCGAGCGCGACGGCAAGAACCTGCTGTTCGCGAAGAGCCTCCGAAACAAGGCCGCCGCCTGCGAGAGCATCATCCGCTCGGCCGCGCGGCGGGCCGCCGTGGCGGGCGCCATCCCGGTCCCGGGTGCCGACATCACCGCCGTCACCGTGATCCAGGTGAAGCTCATCAGCGACATCGCGGCCGTGCACGGCAAGCGGATCGACCAGGATCTCGTGCTCTTCATCCTCGGCGAGGCCCTCGCGGGCACCAGCAAGGGCTTCATCCGCTGGGGTGTGAAGGCCCTCAAGGGCGCCGGGTGGATCCCCGGTGGGCAGGTCGTCCAGGTCGCCGTCAGCGCGCTCGGGGCGTCGATCTCCGGGGCCACGACCTACGGCGTGGGCAAGGCGGCCATCCGGTTCGTGCAGACCGACGGAGGCATCACGGGCGACGAGCTCCGCGAGATCTTCGACTCGGAGGCGTTCGCGTGGAAAGACCGGACCAGCGGGCCCTGATCGTCCGCGAGCGCGCCGGGCTCGCCGACCTGCTCCGCCGCTGCCACCGCGCCGAGCTCCTGCCGCTCGCGGAGGTCCTCGGGATCCGTGCGCAGGGCATGGGTCTCGCGCAGCTCGCCGTGGCCTGCGAGCGCACCCTGCGGCGCCGGGGGGCCCAGGACCTCTGGAACATGGTGCTGCGCAAGGGTGAGGGGCCGTCCTACGAGGACGTGCTGGCCGACCTCGCGCGGCGGAAGGGCGTCGAGGTGTCGGGGGACGTGGAGGCCACCGAGCGCGCGCTGCTCGAGCAGTGGATCGAGACCGCGTGGGGCGACATGCCCGCGTCGGAGCGCGAGCGCGTCTGGCGGCGCCTCCAGCTCGAGCTCCCCGTGCCCGCCGAGGGCCACCAGGCGCTGGTGTCCATGTCGGAGCGTCTGAAGCAGGGTGCGAAGTACGGTGTGGGGGTGATGGCGCTCGGAGGCCTGCGGGCTCTGCCGCTGCTCTTCCCGCCGCTCGTGCCGCTCGCCGGGGTCCTCATGGTGGGCTGGTTCGGTCGGGCGCGCGAAGACGTCCTGCTGCCCGCGGTCCTGGAGGTGTCCGCCCTGCGGCAGACCGTGCGCCACCGGGTGACGATCGGGGTCGTGGGTTCGCCGAGCAGCGGGAAGGACGCCGCGATCAAGGCGATCTTCGGGCTCGACAGTGGCAACGTGAATCCCGTGGCGGGCAGCACGAAGGCCGTGGAGATCACCCGCCTGCCGGACGCCACGGCGCTCTACGTCGTGAACACGCCCGGCATGGGCGACGTGATCGAGCAGGTCACCGAGGAGGCCCGCCAGGTGCTCGACCTCATCGACGTGTTCGTCTACATCGTCAACGCCCAGGGCGGCGTGCAGGCGCGCGAGCTGGCGGACCACCGCGCGTGCGTGGCGCGCGATCGGCCCGTGCTGGCCGTGGTGAACAAGATCGACACGCTCCGGGAGTCCGACCGCGAGCGCTACCTCGCGGACGCCCGCAGCAAGCTCGGGGTCCCCGGAGAGGACTTCCTGGCGGCGGCCTTCGACCCCCTCCCGCAGCTCTCCGACACGCCCATCGGGTTGGAGGCCGTGCGGGATTGGATCGCCACGCATCTCCTGGAGCTCGGCAAGGATCCTCGTGAGCTGCCGTGGTTGACGGAGTGCACAGAGTCTGAATAAGTATTGAACATGATCTGGGTGACCCTGGCTCTGGCTCAACAGCTCCCCGTGCTCGAGGAGGCCGCCCCGCCGCGCTATCCAGCGGAGGCGCTCGCCTCGGGCCAGCCCGCCGCGGTCGTCCTGCGGCTCACCGTCGACGACACGGGTGCCGTCCGGCGCGCCGAGGTCGAGGAGGGCGTGGACCCCGCGTTCGACCGCGCGGCCCTCGACGCTGCCCGCGCCACCCGCTTCCGGCCCGCTCTCGACGAAGACGGGGAGCCGGCCTGGGCCGAGATCCTCTACGAGGTGCGGTTCGAGCCCGACCTCGCGCCCGTCCTCTCGGTCGAGGGCACCGTGCGCCAGGCCGGCACCCGCCAGCCCGCCGCGGACGTGCGGCTGCGCGCCGAGGGTCCCGACGGGTCCGTGCGGTACGCCACCATCGACCCCGACGGGCGCTTCGGGCTCGTCGGGCTCGCTCCGGGTCCCTGGACCCTCACCGTCGAGAGCCCCGGCTACGACGAGCTCCAGCGCACCGTCGAGGTGACGCCCGGGAAGGTCGTGGGGCTCGACTTCTCGGTGCGGCTCGTGCGCCCCTGGGAGGTCGTGGACGACGACGTCGACGAGGTGATCGTCGTCGAGGAGGAGGAGGCGGCGGTCGAGGTGAGCGAGCGCGTGCTCACGATGGAGGACATCCGCTACCTCCCGGGCACCGGCGGCGACATCGTGAAGGCCGTTCAGAACCTGCCCGGGGTCTCGCGGCCGCCGCTCGGCATCGGGCAGCTCCTGATCCGCGGCACGGCCCCGGAGGACAGTGCGTACTACCTCGACGGCGCGCGCCTCCCGACCGTCTTCCACTTCTCGGGCCTCTCCACGGTCCTCAACGGCGACAGCCTGGCCGATGTCGCGCTGCTCTCGGGCAACTACAGCACCCGCTACGGGCGCACGCTCGGCGGGGTGGTCGACCTCCGCGTGGACACCGACCTGCCCGAGCGCAGCCGGGGCTACGTCAGCGTCGACCTGCTCCAGACCACAGCGTTCGTGGAGCAGAAGATCGGGCCCGACACGTCCCTCACCGTGAGCGGGCGGCGCAGCTACATCGACGCCGTGCTGTCTCCGGTCCTCTCCGCCGCGGGCGGCTCCACCGTGCGGGCGCCCCGCTACTACGACCTGCAGACCCGCCTGCTCCACCGCACCGACCAGGGCACGCTGGACCTCATGTTCCTGCTGTCGGACGACAGCTTCCGCGTGCTCGGCGACGCGGAGGACCCCGACGCCGTGCAGATCGGGCTCACCGACCGCTTCCAGAAGCTCCGGATGCGCTGGACCCACGACATCGGGGCGGGCTGGGACGCCGAGGTCTCCTTCCTGATCGGGCCCTCCTCGCGGTCCTTCGATCTCGCGCCGGACGGGCGGGCCATCGAGCGCGACATGACTGTGAACAACCGCTGGGAGCTCACGCGGGGCTACCGGGGCGGCTGGCACGCCTGGCGCATGGGAGTGGACGTCTACACGGGTGCCAGCACGTTCTCCTACGACATCGAGGCCTTCGGGGTGGCCGAGAAGGGCGGCGTGGGCTTCATGAGCCCGTCGCCGTACGTGGAGCCCTCCGTGAAGCTCGGGCCCGTCGAGCTCACTGGCGGTGTGCGGGTGGACCCCTGGATCCTCGACCAGGGCTACAGCACGGTGGCCGTCGACCCGCGCCTCGTGGGCCGGGTGGACGCCACGCCCACGACGCGCTTCGAGGCCGCCGTGGGCCAGTTCAGCCAGTTCCCGGGCGTACGGCAGGTCCTCCCGAGCCAGCAGGGCAACCCGGATCTCGGACCGTCCCGGTCGCTCCAGGCCAGCGTGGGGCTGGAGCAGGACGTCGGGCCCGTGGGTCTCGAGGTCACCGTGTTCGGCAGCATGCTCTCGAACCTGGTCGTCGGTCGCGAGGACGCCTTCCGCTTCTTCACGGGTCCGCCGCCCAGCGGGCCCCTCGACACGGGCCCCTACGCGAACGACGGCACCGGACGGGTCGGCGGTGTCGAGATGCTCGCGCGCCTGCAGACCGAGCGCACGCTCGGCTGGCTCTCCGCGACCTTCTCGCGCAGCACGCGCGTGAACCGTCCGGGCGACAAGGAGGCGCTGTTCATCTACGACCAGCCCGTGACGCTCACGGCCCTCGCCTCCCACGAGCTGCCCCGCGGCTGGCGCATCGGGGGGCGCGCCCGCTACGGGTCCGGCAACCCGTACAACCCCGTGGTGAACCGGATCTGGGACGCCGACAGCCGCTCCTTCCGGCCGGTGTACGACCCCGACACGTCGCGGCTGCCGGCCTTCTTCGCCCTCGACCTGCGCGTGGACAAGGAATTCACGTTCGAGCGTTGGAAGCTCACCACGTACCTGGACGTGCAGAACGCCACCAACCGGAACAACCCGGAGGTGATGGGATGGACCGACGACTACGAGCGCGAGGAGCCCATCAGCGGCCTGCCCGTCGTGCCGGCCTTCGGCCTGCGGGGCGAGTGGTGAGGGCCGCCCTGCTGCTGTTGGCGGCGTGCGGGCCCATGGAGAGCCCGCTGTCGGTCGTCGACGACCTCCGGGTGGTCGACATGGTGGTGGACCCCGCGTCTCCCGCGCCTGGCGAGGTGCTCGCCGTGC
The DNA here is from genome assembly GCA_020632885.1 of Alphaproteobacteria bacterium. Taxonomy (GTDB): domain Bacteria; phylum Myxococcota_A; class UBA796; order UBA796; genus JACKEQ01. Next base: position 21,563 of record JACKEQ010000030.1, read on the forward strand.
AGCCCGTCGTGCTGGACGGATCGGGCACGGGCTTCGAGACGTTCGTGTGGTGGTGCGTGGAGGACGCCTGCGGGACGGACCCCGTGGCGCCGGCCCCGTTCGTCACCGTGAGCGCGCTCGCCTGCGCTCCGGGTGTGTGTGACGGGCCGCCGGGCGACCTCGCGAACCCGGAGGCCTGGCTGGCCGGCCTGCCCTTCGAGGGGGTCGGTCTCACGCAGCGCCGCCTGCCCGTGAGCCCGTCGGCGGAGGCCCGCATCAACGTGGCCCCGGCGTGGACCGACCTGCCCGCGCTCCCCGCGTCGGTCGGGGTGGGGGAGGAGGTGCAGATCGCCCTCTCGGGCGCGGACGACCAGCCGCTCACCGCGTGGCTGTACGTCACCGCGGGCTCCGTCCCCTCGGCGTCCGTGGAGCTGGAGGCCGGGGAGGGCGAGATCACGTGGGTCGCTCCGGACGCTGCCGGGGTGGTGTCCGGGGTCGTGATCCTCGACGACGGCGCGGGGGGTACGGCGGAGGCGAGCTGGACGGTGGACGTCCGGTGACCCTCAGGGCTCGGTGGACGTGTCCACGGCGGGCCGGGCGACCCGGAACACGAGGAGCACGGCGGCCAGCGCCAGACCCGCGGTGAGGCCCTCCCAGATGCCCTCCAGCCCGCGGGTCCGCATCGCCCACACGCCCCAGGGCAGGGCCACGACCCAGTACGCGACGAGGGCGATGACAGCGGGCCCGCGGGTGTCGCCGAGACCCCGGAGCACGCCCATCGCGACGGCCTGCGTGCCGTCGAAGAGCCCGAAGGCCGCCGCGTACGGGAGCACGGAGAGGATGGCGGCGACCACCGGCGGGTCGGTGGTGAACACGCGGGCGACGAGGTGCGGCGCGAACAGGAAGATGGCGCCCGAGAGCAGCATCACGCCCGCTCCCATCGCGATGGCCGTCCAGGCCGAGCGCTCCCAGGGCTTCCCGGCACCGCGGAGGTTGCCGACCCGCGTGGCGCCGGCCGCCCCGATGCCCATGGGCACCATGAACGCCATGCTGGCCGCCGAGAGCGCGGCCGTGTGGGCGGCGACCTGCGTGCTGCCGAGCATCCCCGCCAGGAACGACGCGCCGTTGAACGCCCAGACCTCGAAGCCGACCTGCAGCCCCACGGGCGATGCCTTCCGCGCGACCCGGGTGAACAGCTCCCGTGACCACACGAGCCCCGGCCAGGCCTCGCGGAGGACGTGCCGGCCCACGAACAGCAGGGCGAGGAACATCACCCAGCGCACGATGACAGTGGCCCAGGCGGCCCCGGCCACGCCGAGGTCCATCCGCCAGACCAACACCACGTCGGCGACGAGGTTCACCAGGTTCCCGCCCCAGACGACCCACATGGCCGGACGCATGATGCCGCCGCCCTGGAGGACCTGGCGCACCACGGTGAACCCGAGGAACGGCAGGATGCCGACCACGTTGATCACGCTGTAGGCGTGGGCATCCGGGATGACGTGGGCCGGCTGCCCGAGGGCGGTGAGGGCGGGTGCCGCGAGCAGGTGCTGGACGGCGATCGCCACGGCGATGCCCAGCAGGAGCACGGACCCGTGGAGCGCGGCGCGGCCCGCACGCTTCGGATCGCCCGCGCCGTACGCCGTGGCGACGAACGGGTCGAGCCCGGACGCGACGCCGAGCCCCACGATGAGCCCCGCGAACGACCAGGTGTTGCCGAGCCCGACCGCCGCGAGGGGCGCCTCACCGAGGCTGCCGACGACCATGAGGTCGACGACGCCCATGGACACGAGCCCGAGCTGGCCGAGGACGACGGGCCAGGCGAGCCGGGCGAGCGTGCGGACCTCGGAGGTCAGCGGGACATCGCCCACCGGGCCATGCCCTCGATGTTCGCCTTCACCACGCGACCCGCGGCGGCGTCCGCACCCTTGGTGAGGGCCTTCCACTTCAGGAAGCCCACGTCGTCCCGCTTGGGTGCGGACGACAGGGCGTAGCCGAGCACGCCGGGCTTCACGAGCCAGGCACCGAAGTTGTAGTCGCTCCGGAAGCCCTGCTTGGTGGACAGAGCGTCCGTCTCGGAGCGCAGGACGTGCCAGGCGGCCACGTGGTAGCCGCCGTGCTCGCCCATGCGATGCAGGACGAGCTCGTGGTGCACGGCGCCGAGCACGGGGATGTCGACGCGCTGGTAGAACCGGACGGCCTCCGGCGGCACGAAGCGGCTGTCGGAGATCGAGCGGCACTCGGCCACGTGCTCGACGTTGCCGACGTAGCTGTCCACGGCCATCACCGCGTCGATGAGCTTCTCGGGGTCGACGCCCGGCACGGGGCAGATCCCGAAGCCCTCGTCCGTCGGGCGGCCCGCGTGGCTCCAGCTCTGGAACTGGAAGCTCGTGGGCGTGGTGGCGGGCAGGCGCGCGAGCACGCGCTCGAGGAAGTCCTTGTGTTCCATGCGTCCTCCAGGGGCGCGCAGCCTACCACTGCCGGTAGCCGGCGGTGAACATGAGGCCGAGCACCGCGCCGATACCGAGCCGCCAGGCCCAGGTCCGGCGCACCTCGGCCACGGTCGCGTCGTCGCGGGACCGGGCCCACGCGAGGCTCGCCGACCAGTCGTCCCCCGCCGGCGGGGGCGCCCGCCAGCCGCCGAGGGCCAGGGCGAAGCGGGAGACCACGATCTGCACGATCACGTCGTCCAGCACGACGGGATCGCGCACGCCCTGCTGGTGGAGCGCCCACGGCAGCACCACGATCTCGATGCGCTTCCCGTGCCGCACCAGCCTGCTGAAGGCGGTGCCCGGCTCGACCAGCCCGGTGACCTCGATCCTGTCGGCGAGTTGGTCGACCTGGCGGCGTCTCCACCACGACGCCGGTGGCAGGGCCCGGGGGGTGCGGAGGTCGTCGAGGTCGGCGAGCATCCGGACGGCCATCTCCAGGCCCTCGCCCCGGTAGAGGCCGGCGTAGTGGGGGAGCACGCCCTCGCGGACCCAGCGCTCCGCGCGCTCCATCGCGTCGCCCAGGTCGGCCATCCACGTCTCGGGGAGGCCGCCGCTCGCGATCCTCCCGCGCCTCCCGTCGTAGGCGGCCCGCCGCTCGGGGTCGCCCAGGACCTCCCAGGCGCTCGCCACCGCACGGAACCGGGCCTCCGCGTCGGGTGCGGGGTTGCGGTCGGGATGGAGCTCCCGGGCGAGCCTGCGCCACGCGCGCTTCAGGTCGTCTGCCGAGGCGTCCGGCGCGCACTCCATCAGGGCGTAGAGGTCTTCGTCCATGGCCTCCGAGCATAGCCCCGTATTTCGCTGTAGCATCCGGACATGACCGTCCTCCTCGCGCTCGCAGGATGCACCTGGATCTCCGCCGAGCAGCTCACCCAGGGCCTCGATCGCGATGGCGACGGCGTGGACGACCGCCAGGACTGCGACCCCACGGACGGCGGCACGGGCACCCTGGAGTCCCGGTTCGACGACCTGGACGGCGACGGTTTCGGGGCGGGTGAGCCCCGCACGACCTGCGGTGCGCCACCGGGCACGGCCGAGCGTGGGGGCGATTGCGACGACGGGTCGCCCGACGTCCATCCCAATGCCGCCGAGGTGTGCAACGGCGTGGACGACGACTGTGACGGGCTGATCGACGATCTCGACCCCGGGATCACCGGCCGCCCCGAGCTCTACCGCGACGACGACGGCGATGGCGTGCCTGGCGACGTGCTGGAGCCGGCCTGCGTGGCGGGGCACGGTCTCCTGCCACGCGCCGCCCAGGTGGACTGCGACGACGCCGATCCCGCGCGGTCTCCCGGGCGGGACGAGGTGTGCGGGAACGGCGTGGACGACGACTGCGACGACCTCGTCGACATCGCGGGCGTGGATCCGTTCAGCCGGTGGTTCGACGCCGACGGCGACGGCGTGCCCGCGGCGGGGGCGAGCGATCGCTGCATCGCCGACGAGCCCGGCTGGCTGCAGGAGCCGCCGGACGGACTGTTCGACTGCAACGACAGCCGCGCCGACCAGTTCCCCGGGGCCCTGGAGGTCCCGGGCGACGGGATCGACCAGGACTGCTCGGGCCTCGACCTCGTCCGCTGCCCCGTCGATGCCGACCAGGACGGCTTCGCGCCCGTCCTCGACCCCCTCGATCCCAACACGTTCACGCTCGCCGAGCAGGGCACGTGCACCAGCTACCCCGCCGCCGTCGACTGTGACGACGCGGACGCCGCGCTCGTGCCCACCACCACGTACTGGCTCGATGCCGACGCTGACGGCGTCCCCGGTGCCGTGCAGACCGTGAGCTGCGCGCCTCCCGACTCCCGACCCTGGCTCACGGTGGGGCCCGCGGAGCCGGACTGTGCGGACGACGACGCGGGTCGCGCGCCCGGCATGCCCGAGGTGCCCGACGACGGCATCGACCAGGACTGCTCGGGAGCGGACACCGTCACCTGCCCCGAGGACGCCGACCACGACGGCCACGGGGTGCCGGGCACGATCCTGGAGCCCACGGGGGTCTGCGCCCTCGCGCCCTGCGACCCCGGCGTCCCTGGCGACTGCGACTGCGACGACACCCGCGCAGACGTGCATCCCGGCGCTGTCGAGCTGTGCGACGAGGTGGATCGGGACTGCGACGGCGCGCCCTTCGCGGGGCCCCTCGAGACCCTCTGGACCGACGGGGTGCCCGGGCAGGCGGACGTCGTGCTGACCCTCGGGCGCACGGACGTGCTCCGCGTCTGTGGGGACGCCGACTTCGACCACACACTCACGCTCTCCGGCGGCCGGGTGGAGGGCATCGGTGGCGTCCGTCCACGACTGGTGGGTGACGGCGTGCTCCCGGCAGTGCGGATCGGGCAGAGCGGCTCGCTCCGGAACGTCGCTGTCCGGGCTTCCGGGGCCGGGGGGGTGCAGATCACCGGTGCGGCCGTGCTCGATGGCGTGGAGATCTCCGAGGCGGACATGGCCGTCCGCATCACGGGCGGCATTGGGGACGACGAGGTGGTGCTCGCCGACGTGACGCTCGCCGGCAACGCCCGGCCGCTCGATGCCGCGGGCCTCCAGGACCTCGACGTCGCGGGGCTCGTCGTGGGTCCGCACACCTCCGGGATCCGGCTGGTCGTGCCCGGGCTGCAGCTCGTGGGCGCACAGCTCGACTTCGATGGCGCCGTGGCAGACCCCGTGCTCGACATCCAGGCGGAGTCCGCCACGCTGACGGGCCTGGAGGTGCTCGGGGGGCCCGGCGTGGGCCTGCGGATCGCGGGCGAGGCCGACCTCACGGACATCCACGTGGCTGGCCAGGGGGGCGCGGGTCTCGTCCTGCTCGACGGCCTGCACACACTCCAGGACGTCACCGTGGAGAGCGCTGGCGGTGTGCAGGCGGGCTCGAGCGTGCTGTTCGCCGAGGGGCTGGTCGTGCGGGGCGGTCAGCGTGGGCTCGACACGTCGCTCGGGGTATACGTCCTCTGGAGCTCCACGTTCGAGCAGGTCTCCGGTCGGGCCGTCCGCGTGGGGGCTGGTGGTGCGGTGTTCTTCGACGGGGGCTCGATCAGCCAGAACGGCGCGGGCCTGCAGGTGGAGGGCCGCGTGAGCCTCCAGGGGACCACGATCGCGGGGAATCCCCAGGGAGGTCTGGTGCTCGCGGGCAGCGAGGCGTCCGCGGATCTCGACGGCGTGGTCCTCGAGGCGAACGGGTCGTCGGGCTTCCCCGGGTTCGTCGCGGCAGACGGTCTCGCGCGGCTCCACGACGTCACGGTCACCGGGCACACCCACACGGCGCTGAAGGCCGATGGTCACGGGGTGATCACCTTCGACACCAACGCACCCTCGACGTTCACCGACAACGCCGTGGACCTCGCCATAGCCGGGATGTTCGACCGCGACTGCAGCTACGACTCCGCGATGTCCTACGAGATCTGCTACGCGTACGCGTCCGTCGTGGGACCCGCAGGCTCGGTCTCGTTCGACACCCTGGACGTCGTCACCCCCGACAGCACCTGTGCCCTCGGTGCAGCGGGCTCGGCATCGTGCTGGTGCTCGAGCGACTACGACTCGGGCTCGCTCCAGTCCTACCAGTGGTGCGAGTGCTCCACGTCGGGCGCGTCGTGTGGCTACCCGGTCTGCTACGGCAACCCCTACACCTGCGAGTGCGACGCGTCGTACTGCAGCGCCTGCGACCTCGATCCCACTTCCTGCGACTGCGATCCCGCCAACTGCGACCCGTGCACGTACGACCCGTATTCGTGCGCCTGCGACAGCACGTATTGCGACCCCTGCGACACCGACCCCTACACGTGCGCCTGCGACAGCGCGTACTGTTCACCGTGCGACATCGACCCGTACTCGTGCGACTGCGACCCCTCGTACTGCCCGTGAGCACACCGTGATCTGGCTCGCCGCCGCTGTCGCCCAGGACGCCTGCTCGTCCACCGCCACCAACCTCGACGTGGCAGGCCACGCCTTCCAGGCCCAGGAGGCGTTCGCGGCCCTGGACGCCGAGGCGTTCGCGACCCATCGGGATGCGCTGTACGCCGCCGTGCCGTGCGCCGGGGAGCCGCTGTCCTCCGCGACGCTCTCGGGGTTCTACCTGGTTCGTGCCCTCGATGGGTTCCTGCGGCGCGCACCCGAGGACATCCGCGCCAACGTCGCAGCCCTGGCCGAGGTGGAGCCGACACCCCCGCCGGCCCGGGTCACCCCGCGCGGACACCCCGTGCGGGAGGCCTGGGAGCTCGCCCGCGAGGCGGGTCCCGGTCCCCGGGTCGGGCTGCCGGTCCCCGAGGGGGCACGCCTCCGCATCGATGGTGCGGACGTGCTGGAGCGGCCCGTGGAGCGCCCCACGGTCGTGCAGCTCGTGCAGCTCGGCGGTCGGGTGGGGTGGACGCGCGCGCTGCAGCCCGGCGAGGCGGTCCCCGCGTATCCGGAGGCGCCCGAGGAGACGCGCGAGGCCTACGAGACGGCCACCATCGTGTTCGAGCGGCGGCGGCGGCCCGTGGAGCTCCCGGTGCTCGCGGGTGCCATGCTCGCCGGGGCGATCGGGACGTACGCAGCCAGCACGGCCACCCACGAGCGCTTCCAGACGGCGCCCGCGAGCGACCTGCAGTCGATCCGGGCCACGAACAACGCCCTCGTCGTGGCTTCTGCGGGCCTCGCCTCTGCCGGTCTGGGGCTGGGCGTGTGGACGGTCGTCACATGGTGAGCCCTTGAGGGCCGCGCCGCGGCGGTACGTCGTCCAGCACCCCATCGGGAGAGGGGCGTTCGGCACCGTCTACCGAGCCCAGATGATCGGCGAGGGTGGGTTCAGACGCGACGTCGCGATCAAGCTGATGAACCCGAACGTCGAGCACCCGGAGGAGATGGCGCGGCGCCAGCGGGACGAGGCCAGGCTGCTCGGGCTCATCCGGCATCGCGCCATCCTCCAGGTCGATGGGCTCGTGCGGCTCGGCGGCACCTGGGCTGTGGTGATGGAGCACATCGACGGTGTGAACCTGCGTCAGCTCGTGCGCGGCGGTGCGGTCCCTCCCAGCGTGGCGCTCACCATCGTCAGCGAGGTCGCGGGCGCGCTTGCGGTGGCGTGGGACGCTCCGGGCGCTGACGGTGCACCGCTCCACATCGTGCACCGCGACATCAAGCCGGCGAACATCCAGCTCACGGCGGCCGGCGAGGTGAAGCTGCTGGACTTCGGGGTCGCGCGGGCGGACTTCGAGTCGCGGGAGACGGCCTCGGTCGGCCTGATCCTCGGCACCGTGCGCTACATGTCGCCGGAGCGCTTCGAGGGTATCGACGGGCCGGAGGGAGACGTCTACGCCCTCGGCATCGTGCTCGCCGAGCTCCTCACGGCTCGGGACGTGAAGGGGAACGCGCGGGGAGACCGCCGCATCCCGGAGGTCCTGGAGGAGCTGGAGGCCGAGCTCGGCGCAGCAGGGGCGCCGTTGGTGGAGCTCGTGGACCGGTGCGTCGCGTCCGAGCCCTCCCAGCGGCCCACCGCCGGGGAGCTCGAGCGGCTCGCGTGGGATCTGGCGGCCACGTGCGGAGAGCCGCGGATCCAGGACTGGTCGCGCATCCGGGTCCGCGAGATCCAGGCGCTCCAGAGCGACGAAGCCTCCGATGATCCGCTCGTGGGCGAGACCCTGATCGAGCAGTCCGAGACGATCGCGGTGGAGGGACCGTCCTCGTCGATGGTGCGTACCGTCTCCCTGGCGGTGGGCGGCATGACCGTGGTGGGCATGGGGCTGGTGATCGTGGCGCTGACGCTCCTCGTGGGCGTGGTGGCCTGGCTGGCGACCCGTCCCCCGACGACCACGCCGGCACCCCCTGTGCGCGTGGAGGTGCCCGTGCTCGAGGCCGGGGAGACGCTGTCCGCGCCCCGCGTGCTCGTGGAGCAGGTGGAGGTCGCGGCTCCCGAGCCCATGGCGGTGCGCACCACCGTCCCGGTCCCGGCCCCGGCGGTGGCGCCCCAACCACCGGAGCCCGCTGCCGCGCCGGCCGTGGCCCGGGTCGTCGTCCAGGGGGACGCGAAGGACGTCGTGCTGTCGGGGCCCAACGGCCGGTTCCGCGCGCCCGGCGAGGTGCCACCCGGCGTCTACGACGTCGTCTACCAGGATGCCGTGGTGGAGGGGTTGCGGGGGACGACGCTCTCGGCGGGCCAGTCCCTCACCCTGAAGTGCAACGCGACCTTCCTGCTCTGCACGCGCTGACGTCACCCCAGGCGGGCCAACTGCACGCGGAAGGTCGCCCCGGCGCCCTCCGAGGAGACCAGCGCGACCTCACCACCGAGCAGCTGGGCGAAGCGCCGCACGAGGGCCAGGCCGAGCCCGGCGCCCCCGTGGCGCTCGACGGTGCCGCGTCCCCTGCGGAACGGCTCGAACACGGCCTCCTGCTCACCTGCGGGGATCCCCCTCCCGTCGTCCTCCACCTCCAGCAGCGCACCCTCCCCGGTGGCCCGAACACGCAGGACGACGCGCGAGGCTCCCGCGTAGCGGGCCGCGTTCCCCAGGAGGTTCAGCAGGATCTGGCGCACCAGGACGGGGTCGCACACGAAGGGGAGGTCCGGAGCGTCCACCACGAGCTCTGCCCCGGAGGCCTCGATCTCGGGGGCCATCCAGCGTCCGGCGTCCCGGGCCAGCGCACCGAGGTCGAAGGGCTCCGGGGACACCTCGCGGCCGCCGGACTCGATCCGTGCGATGTCGAGCACGTCGTCGATCAGGCCGAGCAGGTGCCGCCCGGCCTCGTCGACGCGACCGAGATCCTCGCGGCTGTCGGGGTCCAGCTCGGCCTCCTCCGCGACGAGCTGGGCGTAGCCGAGCATGGCGTTGAGCGGCGTGCGCAGCTCGTGGCTCATGGAGGCCAGGAAGCGGGACTTCGCGGCGTCCGCCTGTCGCGCGAGCCTCGCCGACTCCTCGGCGCGCTCGGCTGCGTCGGCGAGGGCCTCCCGCGTGGCCGCCAGGCGTTCGAAGGCGTCGCGCAGGACCTGCCCCTCGACCTCCATCCGTCGTCGCTGGGGGAGCACGATCGCCGCGCCGACCGCCAGGACGATGAAGACGTCCTCCACCGACGACGACGGGGTGGGCCAGGGCCGCAGCGAGGATGTGGTCGCGATCACGGCACCCATGCACCCCACCAGGGCCGTGCCCCAGCGCCAGGGGAGCATCAGGATGCCCATGAGCGTCACCGGGAGGGCGTAGAACGCTGCCGTGCCACCGACCTCCAGGGCCGCGTGGACGAGCGCCATGATGGCCGTGCAGGCCGACACCAGGAACGCGACGGCGAGGTGGACCCGACCGCGCCAGGCCAGCACGATGCTCGTCACCCCGGCCAGCATCCCGGCCGCGTAGACCGGCAGCTCGCCAGGCTCGATCTCCTCGGCGGCGACGGCAGCGACGACCATCGCACCGCAGGCCAGAGCGATGGTGCACCCCAGGATGGCGGCGTAGGTCTTTCGGAACCGGAGGTTCTGTCGCTCCAGCTCCTCGAGGACGTCGGACGTGGGGGTCATGGCGGGTCTCATCGGCGCGTCCTGCGTCGATGCTACCCATTCCCCCGATATCTCTGTGCTTTCAGGCCTCGAACGGGGCCTGGCAGGCCTCGCCCTGGTTCCGGGCGTTGTTCACGAACGAAGACACCTGGCTCACGCCGATCCGCTCGACGTCGAAGGGCCGGATGAGCTCCTTCAGCGCTTCGGGTGGCGTGTCGGCGGACAGCCACGCGTCCCAGTCGCGCGCGTCGAGGATGACGGGCATCCGGTCGTGCACGTCCTCCATGCCGGGCGCCGCCGAGGTGGTGACGATCGTGCAGGTCAGCACGTCCTCGCCGGTCTCGGGGTCGCGCCACTGGGACCACAGGCCGGCCATGGCGAACGGGCCGCCGCCGTCGATCCGCATGAGGTGGGGGATCTTCTCGGTCTTCGAGAGCCGCTTCCACTCGTAGTAGCCGTCGGCGACGATCAGGCAGCGCTTCTTCTTGAAGGACGCGCGGAACGCGGGCTTCTCGGCGACGGTCTCCCCGCGGGCGTTGATGGTCTTGTAGGCCATCTTCCGGTCCTTGGCCCAGAAGGGCAGGAGACCCCAGCTCATCGTCGTGCAGGTCCGGGTGCCGTCCTGCTCCAGGATCACCGGCACCGACTGGGTGGGGGCGATGTTGTAGCGGGGCAGGATCTCCGGCAGGACGTCCACCTCGAAGACCTCGGCCACCCGGCTCGCGGGCGCGGTGAGGGCATAGCGACCACACATGGGAACCTCCGTCTCCGGCAGTATGCAATAACGGTACGGTGTTCCGGTGGAGGTGGGATGGCTGTGCGCGGGCGCTCCGGCGTGCTCGGGCTCGTGGTGCTCTTCGGGCTCGGCTGCGCCGGGTTGTTCGACGACGGGTCGGGCCCCGAGCCGGTCACCGTGAGCTACGACGGCAACACCCAGACCATCACACAGGGCCCGGATGTCGTGTTCCCCGCGGACTTCCCGCTCCCGCCTCCCCCCGGTCTCACGCCCGCCTCGTCCATCTTCTCCGACGGGGACGGCCCGTCCACCATCACCTACAAGCTGCCGAGCCTGGAGATCGCGTCGGCCACGGTGGACTTCTACGCGCAGTGGTTCAAGGACAACGGCATCAAGGCGGAGCACGCGTCCCAGAACCTCGCCGGCATGAAGTCCACCACGATCGTCGCCCAGACGAAGAAGCAGACCCTGTCGGTGAGCGTGATGGACGGGCTGGGCACCCGGATGCTCACGCTCACGGTCGAGCCGCGCTGAATGGGCGTTCCAGCCGGTGAGCTGCGCATCGGGGGGCTCCCCCTGCGACCGGGTCCCGCACGAGAGATTACTTCCGGACCCGGCCGCTGGGGCACCACCGCCACCATCGGACGGATCCCGTCCAGCGTCAACCCCCGTCCATGGAGCCCGCCGTGAATCCCCTGGCGAACAAGACGATCCTGATCACGGGCGCCACGCGCGGCATTGGCCGGGCATTGGCGCTGCGGTGCGCAGCCGACGGCGCGAACGTCGTGATCGCGGCGAAGACCGTGGCCAGCACGCCGAAGACCCCCGGCACCATCCACGAGGCCGCTGCGGCGGTCGACGCTGCGGGTGGACACGGCCTCGCGGTGCAGGTGGACGTCCGGGACGAGGGGGCCCTCCAGCGCGCCGTGGACGCGGCCGTGTCGACGTTCGGGGGCCTCGACGCCGTCGTCTGCAACGCCGGCGCGATCCAGCTCGTGCCCACCGGGCAGCTCCAGCCCAAGCGGTACGACCTGATGTTCCAGATCAACGTGCGGGCCGTGTGGATGCTCGCCCACGCGGCGATGCCGCACCTCGTCCGGAGCGGCGGACACCTCATGACGCTCTCGCCGCCCATCGACCTCTCCCCGCGGTGGTTCCAGAGCCACGCGGCCTACACGGTGAGCAAGTACGCGATGACCATGACGGCGCTCGGGCTGGCAGCGGAGTGGGGCGACCGGGCCGCGGCCTACGCGCTCTGGCCGCGCACCGCCATCGCCACGGCGGCCGTCGAGATGCTCGGGGGCGACGCGATGATGAAGGTCAGCCGCACGCCCGCGATCATGGCGGACGCCGGCTACGCGCTCCTGACGTCCGAGCGGTCGGAGGTCTCCGGGCGGGCGTTCCTCGACGAGGACGTGCTGCGCGCCCGTGGGGTCACGGACTTCTCGGGCTACGCGGTCTCTCCGGGTGTCGAGCCGATGCTCGACCTCTTCGTGAGCCCGTGATGCTCTGGGTCACCGCGGCGCTCGCCGGCTTCTACCACCCCAGGGACGTCGCCGCGGAGAGCGGCATGTACGGGTCCGTCGCACAGGTCGCGGCCACGAGGGCCTCCGACGCGCAGCAGCGTGCCCGCTCGTTGGCCCTGGCGCTGCAGGACTACGAGGAGGCCCTCGACCTGCTCGGTCCCGCCGCATCGGAGGCCGAGCGGGCGCGCCTGCACGCGCTCACCCGGCAGTACAACCGCGAGCTCGCCGTGCTCCAGGCGGCCGTGGATCGCCTCGTGGGCGGGTTCGACGCGGCGTTCGTGGCTTCCATGGAGCGGGCCCTGGCGAAGCACCCGGGTGCCGTGCGCTGCGAGCGGGACGTGGCCACCGGGCCGTCCATCCCGGGGCTCGGCGCGCGCACCCAGCGTAACCCGGCCTGCCAGGGCGACGATCTGAACAGCGCCATCGCCGCGGTGATGGACGCCGACCCGAGGCTCGCCGCCGATCTGGACGTGCTGGACGCCGCCTTGCCGGGCTTCACGCTGGAGCCCGTGCCCACGTCGATCGTGGCCGACCGCTGGATCGGGGTGGCGCCCTTCTTCCAGGCCGCGGCGGGCAAGGCCCTGAAGGGGATCCGGAGGGCCGACGAGGAGGCCCGTCTGCCCATCGAGGCCGCCATCGAGCAGGGGGCCTCCCGCGAGGAGCTCGAGGCGCTGAAGCCCCGCGCCGAGGCCATCGACGCCGACACCGCCCGACGGCGCGCGGAGCTCGGGGTCCCCGTGCTGGCCAGGGCCGATGCGGTGCTCGCCAAGAAGGCGCCTGGGGTGGGCTGGTGCGCCCAGCCCGCGACCCTCGGAGGGTGCACCGGCACCGACGCCACCGCCGAGCTCGCGGCGGTGCTCCGCGCCGACAAGAAGCTCCAGAAGGCCCTCCCCTGACGGGGCTCGCCCACGGACGGGAGGGGAGGGGGCCGCCCGTGCTCCTGCTCCAGGGCGTCGGGGTGGCGGGGTGCGGCTGGCGTCCGCAGATCGACGGCCTGAAGGACGCCTTCGAGACGGTCTGGGTGGACAACCGCGGTGTGGGCGGGAGCCCCGGGCCGGTCGGCTCCGTGGCGTCCATGGCGGACGACGCGCTCGGGGTGATGGACGCGCTCGGTTGGCCCGTGGCCCACGTGGTCGGGCACAGCCTCGGTGGGGTCATCGCCCAGGACATGGCCGTTCGGGCGCCCGAGCGGGTGGCCAGCCTGGCGCTGCTCTGCACGTTCGCCCGCGGCCGGTCGGCGCTGTCGTTCCGGCCGGCAGACCTCTGGCTGAACCTCCGCACGACCGTGGGCACGGCGGAGATGCGGCGGAGAGCGTTCTACGAGCTCGTGGCGGACCCCGCGCTGCCCGCCGACGAAGGCCGGATCGCGGCGCTGGAGGAAGCGTTCGGCCGCCCGCTGCACGCGCTCCCTCCGGCCGCCACGGCGCAGCTCATGGCCCTCGCCCGTGCCGACCTGCGCGAGGGGCTCGCGGGCGTCCGTGTGCCCGCCCTGGTGATGAGCGCGACCCACGACCGTCTGGCGCCGCCCGCGCAGGGCCGCGAGCTCGCCGGGATCCTCGGCGTGCCGTTCGTGGAGGTCCCGGGTGGCCACGCGGTGCCCGTGCAGGACGCGTCCCGCGTGAACGGTCTGCTCCGCGAGCACCTCGAGCGGGCTTCCTGATGGCGCTCGCGGACACCCGGTGGTCGCTCGTGCTGCGGGCCGGGGCCGGCAGCCTCGGCGCCCTGGAGGGCCTCTGCGGCACCTACTGGTTCCCGGTGTACGCCTACCTCCGTCGGCGCGGCTACGACCCCGAGGACGCCTCGGAGCTCACGCAGGAGTTCTTCGTCGGGCTGCTCCGGCGCAACGACCTCGCGAAGGTCACCCGGGAGGGCGGGCGGTTCCGGAGCTGGCTGTTCACCGCCCTCCAGCGGCACGCCTTCCGCGAGCGGAAGAAGGCGGAGGCCGGCAAGCGGCGCCATGCGTCCGTCGACGACGCCGAGGCGCGCTTCGAGCGCACGGTGGCCCCCGGTCTCGACCCCGAGGCCGTCTTCGCCCGCCAGTGGGCGCTCGGCGTTCTGGAGTCCGCGCGGCTCCGGGTGCGCGCGCGGTACGTCGAGAGCGGTCAGGAGTCGCTGTTCGACGCGCTGAGCCCGGTGCTCACGGACGCCTCGCGACCCTACGGCGAGCTCGCGCGCCAGCTCGGCATGCGCGAGGGTGCGGTGAAGGTCGCGGTCCACCGGCTCAAGAAGCGGTACGGGGAGGCCCTGCGGCACGAGGTGGCCGATACCCTCGACGGACCCCGTGAGATCGAGGTGGAGCTCAGATCCCTGCTCGATGCGCTGGCGGGGCGGTAACCTTCTCCCCGGGATGGGTCGTCACACGGGCAGGAGGTGAAGATGGAACGTTGTCCGTCCTGTGGTGTGCTCCGTCCTGCGGAGGGTCCCTGTCCCGGTTGCCTGGTGGAGCTGGCCCTCGAGCCCCCGCGCTGGCGCTGGCTCGGTGTGGGCTTCGCTGGCGGCGTGCTGGTGATGGTGCCCACCGTGCTGCTCGCTGCGACGCTCGTGCTGCTCGCGCGTCCTGCGCCCGAACCCCTGCTCGTGGAGGCCGAGCGGTCGGCGCGCGTCGAGGAGCCGTCCGTCCAGAGCGAGGCGGAGGCCCTGGCCGCCGCTGCCCGTGAGGAGGCCGCCAGCGCGCGCGAGGAGGCTGGACGCGCGCTGCAGGAGGCGGCCCGTGCCCGGGAGGAGGCCGCACAGGCCCGTGAGGAACAGGCGCGACGTTCGCGTGGTCCCGAGGTCGTGCCGGTCCCCCAGGTGCCGATCCCGCCGGCGGTGCCGGCGATCCCCGATGTCCGCGCCGGCGCCGGGGCCGAGGCAGATGCGGCGGCGAAGCGGGCGGCGGCGGAGGCCGCGGCGAAGCGGGCGGCGGCCGAGGCGGCTGCGGAGGCCTCCCGCGAGGCGGCGGAGGCTGCGGGGGCGGACGCGCTCCTGGCACGGGCCCGCGCCGCGGTGGCTGCCGGCGATGCCGAGGCGCTGCAGGCCATCGACGCGGCCCTCGCACGTCGGACCGAATGGCGGGGGCCCACGTACATCCGCAACGTGGAGGAGCTCTACGGTCTGCGTGTCACCGCGACCGAGCAGCTCCACGGCCCCGATCATCCTGCGACGGCAGGGGCCCGCACGGAGCTCGAGGCCTACCGGCGGGCCATCGGGCGCTGAGCCTACTCCGGCAGGTGCGTGCGCATCACGAGGGTGGGCACCTTGCACTGGCGGACGATCTTCTCGGCGAAGCTGCCGAGCACGAACCGCACGAGGCCCTGGCGACCGTGGGTGCCGACCAGGACGAGGTCGTAGCCCTCGCTCATCTCCAGGAAGGCCTCGACGGCGGGGTAGTCGTACCGGTACCGCCCGACGCCGCGCACGCCCTCCGGGATCTTCTGGACGAGGTCCTCGAGCTGCTTCTCGCGGGCCTCCTTCAGCCGCTCCATCTCGGAGTCGAGGATGTCGCGGAGCTGCTTGTCGAGGATGGCGGGGCGCACGTAGGACATCCCGTCGACGTACCCGACGTCGAGGGTGGCCCCGAGCTTCCCGGCCCACTCGGCCGCGTGCTGGATGAGGGCTTCGTGCCCGGGCTCGAAGATGTCGACGGCGACGAGAGCGCGCATGGTGACCTCCAGGCGCACCGTATCAGCAAGCGTCGTGCCAGGGTCAGAAGATGACGCCCATCTGCAGCGCGTTCAGACCGAAGGCCGTTCGCCAGGCTCCGTTGCGCTCGGCCTCGCCCCAGGAGAGCTCCATGGT
The DNA here is from genome assembly GCA_020632885.1 of Alphaproteobacteria bacterium. GTDB lineage: Bacteria > Myxococcota_A > UBA796 > UBA796 > JACKEQ01. The sequence continues at coordinate 37,517 of JACKEQ010000030.1, forward strand.
CGACATGGAGATCGGCCCGAAGTGGAAGGCCAGGGGGCGCAGGGCCAGGCGCAGATCCCCGACTCCGACGTCCCGGTAGCTCGTGGTGGTGCGGGGATCCGCGAAGAGTCCGACAGCCTCCACGCCGATCCAGGGCTTGTAGATCTTCGCCTTCGGGCGGAGGTGCATTCCAGCCTCCAGCTCGAGGCCGGTGACCGGATCGTGGATCGAGCCGAACGCGGCGGCCGCGCCCACGGTGAAGCGCCCGAGGTGCAGGCGGTAGCCGAGCTGCCCGGTGAGCCCGACGCCAGTGAGGCCCTCGGCGTGGGTCACATCCAGGTGGGTGCCTGCGTACACCTCGTGGTCGGCGGCGTGTGCGATGTGCAGCAGGGCGAGTGCGAGCATGCGTTCCTCCGGTGTCTCGCTCTGGGACACCGGGGACCGCGCGTCGTGTCACCGCCCGGCCACCTCGGGGACGAGGTCCACGAGGAAGCTGCGTCCGGCGGCCATGTAGGTGGCGCGGGCCGGCCCGCCGTTCAGCACGCCCGACGGCCAGTCCGCGGGTGGCGAGTAGATCGCACCCCACTGCTCGGCGAGGGTCAGGGCCAGCCCGTCGTCGTCGTAGAAGCCCACGACGAGCAGGGTCATCGGAGGCCCCTTGGGCGCGGGCACCTTCGTCCAGGCGTACGCCACCCGGAACGGCTCCGCGAGCACGATGGGCTGGCGGTCGTAGATCTCGAGGAACCGCTGCCCGTCGTTCTCCACGAGCTTCAGGGGCACCTTCAGCTTGTACCAGGCCAGGGCCGTCAGACCGGTGAACACGACCGACCCGATGGCCGAGCCGACGAGCACACCGTCGAGCCCCGGAGGCACGCGACCTTCGTCGAAGACGAAGTACAGACCGACGACCAGGCCGAGGATGGCGAGGATGGCGCCCGCGCCGAGCAGGCCCACGAGGGTCTGGGCCGACTGGCGCTGGACCGAGGTCTCGAGGATGACGGTGCCGATGGGGTCTCCAGGGACGGCCGGCCGCCGTCAGTCGTCCTGCAGCATCCGGATGGCGGGGTCGTCCAGGTCCTCGAACTGGCCGCTGCGGGCCGCACGCACGAAGAGCCAGGCGAACACGGCGCCCAGCAGGAGCGCGACCGGCATCAACACGAGCAGGATGTCCATGATCAGGTCCTCGAGAGCTCGCGCTCGACCCTGCTGGCCCCGTGGATCACCAGCGCGCTGGAGAAGGGCATCAGGATCGCGGCGACGAGCGGGTTGACGAGCCCTGCGGCGGCCGCCGTGACCGCGAGGGCATTGTACACGAGCGACCTGCGCAGGTTCGCGCGGATCGCCGTGCGGGTGGCGCGGGCGCCGCGAACGGCGGCGACGAGCGGGGCGAGCCCGTCCCGCGCGATGATGCCGTCGGCCACGCCGAGCGCCGTGCCGGCACCCGTGCGCATCGCGAGGCCCACATGGGCGGCTCCGAGGGCCGGACCGTCGTTGAGCCCGTCGCCCACGAAGAGGACGCGGCCGTGCTGGCCGATCCAGGCGGCCTTGTCGTGGGGGAGGAGGCTGCCGTGGAAGGCGTCCACGCCGACCTCGTGGGCCAGGCGCTCGGTGGCCTCGCTCACGTCGCCCGAGAGCACGGTGACCCCGAGGTCGGCGGCCTTCAGGGCCGCCATGGCCTGGACGGCGTCCTCCCGGGGACGGTCGCCGAGCTCGATGCTGCCGGTCACGACACCGTCCGCCAGGAGCTCCACGCGGCCCGCACCGCCCGAGCGCAGGGCGTACCGGTGGCCGTCGAGCACGCCCTCCACCCCGACGCCCGCGGTCTCCTGGAGTTCCTGCGGCATCGGGAGCGGGATGCGCCGACGCACGGCCTCCCGGGTGATGGCGCGGGCGATCGGGTGCCCACTGGCCCGCTCCAGGCCGGCGGCCACGCGGAGGACCGCGTCGTCGGCGACCAGCACGGTGGGCTCGCCGAAGGTGAGGGTGCCCGTCTTGTCGATGGCCACCGTGTCGATCTCGCCGAGCCGGAGGAGGGCGTCGCCGTCGCGCAGGAGCACGCCCCGCCGCGCCAGGGCCCCGAGACCCGCGGACACCCCGAGGGGCACCGCCAGACCCAGCGCACACGGACAGGCCACGACGAGCACGGCCACCGCGACCTCCACGCCGACCGGGATCGAGACAGCCCAGGACCAGGCGGCCCCCGCGAGGGCCGCGACGGCGATGGTGGCCGCCGTGAACGTGGGCGCGAGGTCGTTGGCCGGATTGTCGACCGTGGGGCGGTCGATCGCCTCCCGGACCGCCTCCGCCATGCGCATGGCCGTGGTGTTCTCGCCGGCCCGCACGACGCGGGCGGCTCCGGTGCCCTCGAGCACCACCGAGCCCGCGAGGAGGTCGTCGCCGACGGCCAGCGTGCGCGGCGCGGTCTCGCCGGTGAGCATGGAGGTCTGTACCTGCAGGGCGCCCTCGGTGAGCGTGGCGTCCGCGGCGATCTCCGTGCCGGGTCCGAGCTCGAGGAGGTCGCCGGGCGCCAGGTCGGACGGCGAGACCTCCTCCACGCCGTCGACCGTCCGTCGCCGCGCGGTGCGGGGGAGACGCGAGGCGATGGCGGCGGCGGCGTCCGCGGTGTCGCGGCGTCCGCGGGACTCGAGGATGCGCCCGACCAGCAGCAGGGTCACGAGCATGCCGAGGCTGTCGAGGTAGGCCTCTGCGCCCCGGAGGGTCTGCACGAGGCCGTGCACGTAGAGCACGCCGACGGCCAGCGCGATGGGCACGTCCATGCCGATGCGCCGCTCGCGGATGCCCGCGAAGGCCCCACGCCAGAAGGGCTCCGCGGACCATGTGGCGATCGGGGTGGCGAGGGCCAGCGCGCCCCAGCGGAACAGCACCATGAAGCGCGGCTCCATCCCGTCGAGCCAGCTCGCGTAGATCGCGGCCGTCAGCAACATCAGGTTGGCCGTGCCGAACACGGCCACCGCGAGGTTCGTGAACAGGGGGTCCGGAGGAGCGGGGGCGTCCACGGGGCGGGGTGCGTAGCCGATGGCCGCGATGCGGCTGGCGAGGCGCTCCAGGTCCACGACCTCGGGATCCCAGGTGACCTTCGCGCGTCCGGTCGCGTAGGACACCTGGGCTGCCTGCACGCCCTCCGTGCGCTCGAGCACCCGCTCGACCACCCAGGTGCACGAGGTGCACCGGAGGCCGTCGATCGCCAGGGTCGTGCAGTCACCGCGCGGGGTGCGCTGCACGGGGACCGCGTTCCAGGCGTGGTCCGAGGTCTCGGGACGGGCGCCGGGCGACTCGCGCTTCGCGTACCACTCGCCGAGACCCATGTCCTGCAGCAGGTGGTACGCGGTCTCGCACCCGTGGCAGCAGAACCGGTCCTCCGGTCCCTCCACGGGAGCTTCGCAGTGCGGGCACCGCGCGATGGCCGCACCCTCTCCCGGCAGCTCTGCCGTCACCGCTCGATCGCGTGCGTGTAGTCGGTGCGCACGTCGGGCGCGGTGGAGATGGCCATGTAGATGAAGAACACGTTCCACAGGACCATCACCCCGAGGCCCACCGCGATGCCGATGGGGAACCAGAGGCCACTCTCGTAGAAGCGCTTGATCATCCGTTACCTCCCGGCGCCATGAAGGTCGTGTTGACCTCGTAGTCGCGCTGACCGCCCTTCACGGTGATCTTGACGGGCACGATGGACCGGGCGCCGTTGGGAGCCCGGATGACGAGGGGCACCTGGCGGGCCTCCTCGGGCTTGAGCACGAGCTCGTTCATCTCCACCTCGGCCCCCGGGATCCCCTCGATGTCGAGGGTGAACTTCCGGTCGTCACCCTGTGCGTTGTTCACGATGCGCACGAGGTAGGTGTTGCGGACGAGGCCGTCGCCGTCCAACGCGTAGGTGCTGCCCGGCAGGCGCTGGATGCTGATGTCGAGCGGGTTGTGCAGCGCCATGGTGGCCACGATGCCCACGGCGAGACCGGTGACGAGCGTGCCGTAGAGCATCACGCGCGGACGGAGGGTCTTCTGGGGGCGCCCTTCCTGCAGCGCGATGGTGGTGTAGTTGACCAGGCTCGGGCGGTCGAACTTGCGCATCACGTCGGTACAGGCGTCGACGCAGCGGGCGCAGTTGATGCACTCGAGCTGGAAGCCGTCGCGGATGTCGATGCCCTGCGGGCAGACCGTCACGCACTTCTTGCAGTCGATACAGGCCTTGGCCTCGATGGCCGCCTTGCCCTGCATGATGGGCACCGCGCTGTCGTAGCTCACCGTGAGGCTGTAGTCGTCGGTGAGCACGCTCTGGAAGCGCGCGTAGGGGCAGAGGTAGATGCAGAGCTGCTCGCGGAACCACAGCCAGTCCGCCATCATCCCGGCGAAGATGACACCCACGATCATGTAGGAGGCCGTGGACGCCTCACCGGTCCAGAGCCAGCGGGCTCCGGCGAACCAGCTCACCACGCTCATGGCGAGCACGAAGGCGTGGATGGCGAGCAGCGCGACCTTGGCGGACTTGCGCCAGATCTTGTCGAAGTTCCAGGGACCGGCGTCGCGCCGCAGGCGGCTCGCACCGTCGCCCTCGACGATGGCTTCGACCCGGCGGACCCACTCCTCGAGGAACACGGTCTGGGGGCACATGTAGCCGCACCAGACGCGCCCGAGGAGCGCGCTCGCCAGGAACAGGCTGAAGGCCGCCATCAGCGCCATCAGCACCATGAGGAACCCGTCGGACGCCGTGAAGACGTGGCCCAGCAGGTAGAACCTGCGAGCCGGGACGTCTGCGAGGACAGCCGGGTGGTTCCCCACGTTGATCCAGGGGACCACGAAGAGGAACATGATGAGACCGAACCCGGTCGCCCGATGGAGGTGCTGGAACCTCCCCATCACGTTGCGGGTGTAGATCCACTGCCGCGTGCCGTGGAACATGCTCATCGTCGTCTCCTACCCCAGGTGTGGGGTGAACCTACTGTGGGTGACTCTTCTCGTGCACGAAGCGTGCCAGAGCGTCGATCTTCTCGTCGCCGAGGATGGGTCCCCAGGCGACCATTCCCTTGTCGGGAACACCCTTCGTGATCGTAGTGCGAATCTGGTCGAGCTCGCCGCCGTGGATCCATTCAGCATCAATCAGATTGGGTCCGATCTGGCCGGTCATGTCCGCCTTGTGGCACACGGCGCAGTTCTCCTGGAACAGCTTCTCGCCGTCCAGCGCGACCGCCTCACCCGTGCCCGCAGCCACCGCCTCGGGAGCGGGAGCCGCCTCGGGAGCGGGAGCTGTCGTGCCCCCGGTGCCCTTCTTGGAGAACACGAACGCCGCGGCCTGCTGCACCTTCTGCGGGCCCAGGATGGCCCCCCAGGCGGGCATGCCCTTCGCCGCCACGCCGTTCGTGACGGTGGCGAGGATCTCCGGTCCGGATCCGCCGTGGATCCAGGTGTCGTCGATCAGGTTGGGCCCGATCCCGCCCGTGAGGTCTGCCTTGTGACAGCTCGCGCAGGTGGTCTGGTAGATCTGCTCGCCGGCTGCCAGCGTGGCCGCATCGGTCGGGAGCTCCGCGACCATCTCGGTCTTCGGCCAGCGGGCCTCGGCCGCGGCCATCTCCACATCGTAGGCAGCGGCCTGGGTGTTGCCCTCCATGCCGTGGTGCCAGATGGGGTAGATCGCCGCGAACACGATGCTGCCGCCGAACAGGCCGAGCCACCAATCGGGGAGCGCGTTGTCGTACTCCTCGATGCCGTCGGCCTCCTCGGAGTGGCCGAGCTTCTCGTTCATCGCCTTGCCCATCATTCCTCCTCGTCGAACGGCATGCGCGATGCCGCTTCGAGTGCCGCGCGGTGGGAGGGCCACCACGTCCAGAGAATCCATCCCGCCATCGTGGCGGAGAACACGACCGTCATGACGCCCATCAGCCAGCCCATCTGGGCCATGGCAGCGCCTTCCTTGAGCACCGTCATCACTCCGCCTTCGCCATCTTGCCGGGCCGGTCGGTACCGAGCCGCTGCAGGTAGGCCGTGAGAGCGACGATCTCGTCGTCCCACGCGACGGTGATGTTCGCGGCCTTCAGGCTGTCGACGATGGGCTTCGCCTCCTTCTCGAGCACAGCGGCCGTGTTGTTCACCTGGTCGTCGGTGTAGGGGGTGCCGACCATCCGGAGAGCCGAGAGCGAAGCGCTCACGTCCGCGGGGTCCACCTTCCAGTCGAGCAGCCAGGCGTAGGCCGGCATGATCGACCCGGGCGACGTGCTGCGCGGGTCCTTCATGTGCTCGTAGTGCCATGCGTCCGGGTACTTGCCGCCCACACGGTGGAGGTCCGGGCCGATGCGCCGGCTACCGAGCAGGAACGGACGGTCCCAGGAGTACTCCGAGGCGTGCGACCACTCGCCGTAGCGGAGGGTCTCGTCGCGGAAGGGGCGCACCATCTGCGAGTGGCAGGCGAGGCAGCCCTCGCGCTGGTAGATGTCGCGCCCGGCCACCTGGAGCGGGGTGTAGGGCTCCGGGGTGGCCTCGGTGTGGCCAGCGCCCACCGTGAACATCGGGATGATCTCGACGAGCCCCCCGATGGAGATGCACACGGTGGTGAGGGCGGCCATGAGGCCGGCCTTGCCCTCGAGCATTCTGCGATGCCAGTGGTCTCCCATCGTTCACCTCACTTCGCGGGGACGTACGCGCTGGAGTCGATCGGCTCGGGAGTGAGGATCGTGCGCGTGAAGTTGTAGGCCATGAGCAGGACGCCGGTGACGTAGACGAGTCCACCGATGAGCCGCGTGACGTAGAAGGGCTGGAGCTGGTCCACGATGTCGACGAAGATGGGGTACTGGAGCTGCCCCGCCTCGTCGATCGCGCGCCACATCAGGCCCTCGGTGAGCCCGCCGCCCCACATGGCGACGGTGTAGAGGACGACGCCGATGGTCGCCATCCAGAAGTGCGCCGTGGCGAGCGACTCGCTGTGGAGCGGACGCTTCCAGAGGCGCGGCACGAGCCAGTAGAGGGTGCCGAAGCCCATCATGCCCACCCAGCCGAGCGCACCGCTGTGCACGTGGCCGACGACCCAGTTGGTGTAGTGGGACAGCGCGGAGACCGCGCGGATGGACATCATCGGGCCCTCGAAGGTGCTCATGCCGTAGAAGCTGACGGCCACCGCCATGAACTTCAGCACGTGGTCCGTGCGGACCTTCTCCCAGGCGCCGCGGAGCGTGAGCAGGCCGTTGAGCATCCCGCCCCAGCTGGGCGCGATGAGCATGACACTGAAGATCATCCCGAGCGTCTGGGCCCAGTCGGGCAGCGCGCTGTACAGGAGGTGGTGGGGGCCGGCCCAGATGTAGAGGAACACGAGCGCCCAGAAGTGCACGATGGACAGCCGGTAGCTGAACACCGGGCGCTGCGCGGCCTTCGGCAGGAAGTAGTACATCAGGCCGAGGATCGGGGTGGTGAGCAGGAAGCCCACGGCGTTGTGGCCGTACCACCACTGCACGAGCGCGTCCGTCATCCCCGCGTAGATCGGGTAGCTCCGCGTCAACGTCGCCGGAATCGCGAGGTTGTTGAACACGTGGAGCACCGGGATGGTGATGAGGAAGCTGATGTAGAACCACAGGGCGACGTACAGGTGCTCGACCTTGCGGTTGGCGACCGTCAGGGCGAAATTCGCCGCGAAGGTCAGGAAGAAGACCGCGATGGCGATGTCGATCGGCCAGATGGTCTCGGCGTACTCGTGGGTCTGCGTCATCCCGCTCAAGAGCGTGAGGACCGCGGACACGAGCATGCCCTGCCAGCCCCAGAAGTGGATGTTCGACATCAGGTCGCTGTACATCCGCGTCTTCAGGAGCCGCTGCGTGCTGTAGTACATGCCGCCGAACACGAAGTTGGCCGTGAACGCGAAGATCACGCCGTTCGTGTGGACGGGGCGCAGCCGCCCGAAGGTGAGCTGCGGGATCCCGAGGTTGGCGGGCCACCAGGTGAGCTGGAGCGCGAGGATGACTCCGATGGTCATCGCCACGACGCCCCAGATGACCGTCGCGACGACGAACTTCTTGACGATTTCGTCGTCGTAGTTGGGCGCGGGTGCGCCGCTGGTTGTCTGACTCATACGACCTCCGTCGAGGGCAAGGTCGACAGCAAGGGTCGTGCCATTGAGGGGTTTTCGAGCTTCCCAAGGGTTCGGGTTCCCGGGATCCTCCCGTGGGCGTCGGAGGGGACGGCGATCGCTGTGCCATCCCGTACGCCGAGTGCGCGATATGGCACACCGTCTCGCACAGGGCCTTGGGTCCTACGGCACACCCTCGTTGGCACACGCGTTGCAGTACCGCATCCGGTGGGAGGACCGTCGATGAACCTGAACGTCGACTGGGTGGTGGATGCCCTGCTGCGGCAGGTCCGCCAGGTGGCGGAGCGCGAGGGGAGCCCCCCGGTGGCCGTACGGCTGCGGGTGGCCCCGCCGGACGGTCCGCGCGTGGCGAAGAAGCTCAAGGAACACCTCCCGGGCGTCGAGCTGGAGGTCGTCGAGCGCGAGGGCCATCCTCGCGTCCTCATGGTGTCGTTCGCCCTGGAGCGTTGAGATGACCGCGTTCCTCGTCGCCGTGTCCCTGGCGGCCATCGCCGGCACGCCGCACTGCGTCGGCATGTGCGGGGGCTTCGCCACGGCGGCCTCCGAGAGCGGCATGCTCCCGTACCAGGTCGGCCGCATCGGCACGTACGCCGCCCTGGGTGCCCTGGCCGGCGCCGCGGGCCGCTGGATCCCCGGGCCTTCCTGGGTGTCCACGGTGGTCGGTGGCGTGCTCGTCGTGGGCATGGCGGCGTCCCTCGCCGGCCTGCTGCCCGAGCCCCGCTTCCAGATCCCGGGCCTGCGCGCCTTCGGGCGTCTGCTGCACGGGCGCTCCGGTCCCGTCGCCGCCCTGGCGCTCGGCGTGCTGAACGGGCTGCTGCCGTGCGGTCTGCTCTACGGCGCGCTGGCACTTCCGGTCGCCGCAGGAGACGCCGCGTCGGGCGCCATCCTCATGACGGTGTTCGGGCTCTGGACCGCCATCCCCCTCCTCCTCGCCGCCACCGGCCTGCGCCAGCTCCTGCAGCGCACGCCCTCCGCACGGCGCGCGCTCGCCGGCGTGGTGCTGATCTCCGGGCTGGCCGGGCTCGCCATGCGGCTGCCCACGGGCGAGGTCTCCGCGGACGGCGAGCCCCTGTGTCACACCCCCCCGTAGGGCGGGCGACCCGACACAGGCTCAGGCCACGGGCACCACGAGCACCGGGCACCGCGCGGCCCGCACGACCTGCTCGGTGTGGGTGCCCAACACGCGGTCGCCGACGGAGTCGTGGCCGCGGGTGACCATCGCCACCAGGTCCACGTCGAGGTCGGCAGCCGCGTCCGCGATGCGGGTGGCCACGCTGGACCCGTGCGACACCCCGAGGGTCAGGGAGAGCGTGTGGGGCGGGGGGATCCGGACCTCCGGGAGCTCCTCGCCCACGTGCACCACCACGAAGGCCACGGGCCCCGCCCGAAGTGAGGAGAGCAGCTCGGCGGCGGCCTGGACGGCGGGCGGAGCGTCCTGGTCGGAAGCCACGGGCACGAGGACCGTGCGGAGCCGCAGCGCACCGGTCTCCCGTACGACGAAGCCGGTCACGGCGTCGGGCACGACCAGGGCGGGCCGCGCGGACGACCGGGCCAGCCGTTCGCCCAGGCTGGCCTGCAGGAGCCGGGACCCCGCGGAGCGCCTGCGGGTGCCGACGATCACGAGGTCGGGTGCCGCCAGCCGCAGGGCCAGCTCGAGGGCCTCGGGCTCCCCGGGGCGCTCGGAGACGCGGAGCTCGGCGCGCCAGTCGGGCGCTCTCCAGCCGTCGTGCTCGGCCTTGCCCGGCACACCCCAGCGACCCAGCAGGTCCGTCGGTGCGGGCATCCCGGTCCACGCATGGTCGGCCCCGCCCTTCGTGGCATGCACCACCACGAGGTCCGCCGGCGCGAGGGAAGCGACCCGCCAGGCCGCGAGCCACGCGGGGGTGCTGCGGGGGTCGAGATCGGTGGCGAGGCTGATGGTCCGGTACATGAGCACTCCTGGGGACGGGTGCCGAAATGCAAGGTCTGGACCAGGGTTTCAGGGGCGCTCATGTGTGTGTTCACGCACAGCTCGTGTGTGCGGGATTGCACATACAACGCACGAACCGGGCGTCTGCGCCCACTCGTTCCGCTGGCACGGGAGTTGCTGGCGTGCAGGCGCAGCCCTGGAGCCCCCGTGTCCCTCAGTCGTGCTCAGCGTGTCGCCCGCTATGGAGGTCGAGCGCCCCGCTACACCTCGTACCCGACGGCGAACCACTTCCACGACCTCGGGCCAGAGGCGGTGGTGGACGCGCTCTCCCGGCTGGAGCCCTCCGTCTCCGTGTACGCGCACGTCCCGTACTGCACCAAGCTCTGCTGGTACTGCGGCTGCAACACCACCATCCGTCGCGACCGGAGCATCGGCGAGTCCCTGGTGGACGGGCTCCTCGCGGAGCTCCAGCTCCTCGTGCCCCACATGGGGCGGCACAGGATGGGGCAGCTCGCGCTCGGAGGCGGCACGCCGAACTTCCTCACCGACGAGAGCCTGCGGCGGCTGATGGCGGGGATCGAGGAGGTGTTCGACGTCGACGACGCCACCGTCCGGAGCATCGAGCTCGATCCGCGCACCGTGGAGCCCACCCAGCTCACCACCCTCACCGAGCTCGGGTTCAGGCGGTTCTCGCTGGGCGTGCAGACCCTCGACCCCGAGGTGCAGCAGGTCGTCAACCGGCCCCTCGGCGCCAAGCGCCTCTGGAACATCGCCCACTCCCTCCGCAGCCGTGGGCCCACCTCGCTCAACCTCGATCTGATGGTCGGGCTGCCGCGCCAGACCCGCCAGACCCTCGATGGCACGCTCCGGTCGGTGCTCGCCATCCGTCCCGAGCGGCTGGCGGTGTTCCAGTACGCCCACATGCCGTCCATGCGGCCCGCCCAGAAGCTCCTCGAGCGCCACGGGCTCCCCGGTCCGGAGGACCGCGACGAGCTCTTCCAGCACGTCGTCGAGCGGCTCTCGGAGGCTGGCTACGAGCGGGTGGGGTTCGACCACTTCGCGCTCCCCGACGACCCCATCGCGGTCGCGGCGCGGCACGGCAAGCTCGAACGGAACTTCCAGGGCTTCACCGAAGACGACTCGCGCGACCTCCTGGCGCTCGGGCCCAGCGCCATCGGCCGCGTGGGCCGGCTCTTCTACCAGAACCACCGCGACGTCACCCCCTGGCGCGAGGCCGTCGATGCCGGGGTCCTCCCGGTGGCCCGCGGGCTGCTCTCCACCGACGAGGACGAGCTGCTCGGGAGCCTGATCAAGGATCTCATGTGCCGCGCGGAGACCACCCTGGAGCCGCTCGGACCCCTGCGTGCCGATGTGGAGGAGCGCCTCACGCCCCTCGTGCGTGACGGGCTCGTCGCCATCGAGGGCGATCGGGTGACCGTCACCGACGACGGCTTCGACTTCGTGCGTGCGGTGGCGGCCGTGTTCGACGCCAGGCTCGATCGTCGAGCGCACGCACCCGTCGCCTGATACCCTCGCCCCAACCCCCCCTCGAGGCAGCAAGATGTCCACGAACATCGTCGTCTGTGACGACGAAGAGCTCATCCGCTGGTCCCTGGCTTCCCATCTGGAGTCCGAGGGGTACAACGTCACCACCGCGTCCAATGGCAAGGAAGCCCTGCAGAAGGTCACCGAGCAGGGCGCGCGGCTGCTGCTCACCGACCTGAAGATGCCCGTCATGGACGGGCTCACGGCCCTCCGCGAGCTGCGTGCGTCCGGCAGCAGCATCCCGGTCGTCGTGCTCACCGCCCACGGTGGTGTGGATGCCGCCATCGAGGCCACCCGGCTGGGTGCCGACGGGTACCTGCAGAAGCCCTTCGATCTCCGCGAGGTCTCGCTCGCCATCGAGCAGGCGCTCAACAAGGACCGCCTGCGCCGGGAGGTCCACTACCACCGCGAGCGCGATCGCTCCGGGTACGGCGAGTTCGTCGGGCGGGCGCCCGTGCTCCAGCCGCTGTTCTCCACCCTCGAGCGGCTCGAGAACGTCGACGCGCCCACCGTGCTCATCACGGGCGAGAGCGGCACCGGGAAGGACGTGCTCGCGCGCGCCATCCATGCGCGGGGGCCCCGTCGCGACCGGCCGTTCGTGGCCGTCGACTGCGCGAGTCTCCCCGAGCACCTCATCGAGAGCGAGCTCTTCGGCCACGAGCGTGGGGCGTTCACCGACGCCAAGGCCACCAAGCAGGGGCTCTTCGAGGTGGCCGAGAAGGGAGTGGTGTTCCTCGACGAGATCGGCGAGCTGCCCCTGAACACCCAGTCCAAGCTCCTCCGGGCCCTCGAGGACCGGACGTTCAAGCGGGTCGGTGGCGTGCGGCGCACCACGATGGACGTCGCGATCCTGGCGGCCACCAACCGCGACCTCAAGGCCGAGGTCGATGCGGGCAAGTTCCGTGAGGACCTCTACTTCCGCCTGAACGTCATCCGCGTCCAGCTCCCGGCCCTCCGGGATCGGCGGGAGGACGTGCCGTACCTCGTCAGCCACTTCCTCGAGACGTTCTCCAAGCGCTTCGGGCGCGACATGGAGGGGGTCGACGGGGCCGCGATGGCGAAGCTCCAGTCCTACCGGTGGCCCGGCAACGTCCGTGAGCTCCGGAACGTGGTCGAGCGCCTGGTGCTCCTGGCACCCGAGGGCCGCATCCACCTCGAGGATCTCCCGCCCGAGATCCAGTTCGGCGGCGGCGGGCCCGCGGGCGGCGTGCGGTCCGGTGGCTTCGTGCTGCCGGAGGACGGCGTCAACCTGGAGGAGGTCGAGCGCAGCCTGATCGTGCAGGCCCTCCAGCGCACCGACAACAACCAGTCGGCGAGCGCCCGTCTGCTCGGCATCAGCCGCTACGCCCTGCGCTACCGGATGGAGAAGTTCGGGCTCAAGTGAGCCCGGGGGGTACCGCGAGCTCGAAGCAGGCTCCGCAGAGCGGGCTGTCTTCCACCAGCTTCAGGGACCCGTGCATCGCCTCGGCGTTCCGGCGGCTGATCGCCAGGCCGAGACCGGTGCCGCGGGTCTTCGTGGTCACGAACGGCTCGAACACCCTCGTGCGCTGGGCCTCCGGGACCCCCGTGCCGCTGTCGCCCACGCGCAGGCGCCCGTCGTCGACCTCGATCCGCACGCGTCCCTCGGACCCCGCCGCATCCACCGCGTTGCGCAGCAGGTTGTGGAGGATCTGGCGCACCAGGTCGGGATCCGCCGTGGCCCTCCCGTCGCCCTCCAGCTCCCACGCCACCGCGGGGTGGTCGGTGGCCACGAGCTCCATGGTCTCCGACGCGAGCTGACGCAGGTCGACGTTCCCGAGGCGTGCGGTGCCCGGCCGGGCGAAGGCGAGCAGGTCGCTCACGAGCGCATTCAGGCGCTTCACCTCGGCGTCCACCTTCTGGAGGATGTTCCTGTGGGGGTCGCCGTCCTTCATGCTCCGCGAGATGACCTGGAGGGCCCCCGAGATCCCGGCGAGCGGGTTGCGGAGCTCGTGGGAGACTGCGGCCGACAGGGACCCCAGCTGAGCGAGCGCCTCGCTGCTGCGCAGCCGGGACTCGAGGTCCACCGCATCGGTGAGATCCTCGATCTGCACGAGCAGCGACGCGAGGGTGTGGTCGAGGGGGACCAGGTGCACGCGGTAGCTGCGCATGGTGCCGTCGGGGTCGTCGACGTCCACACGCGGGAGGTTGATGGCCCGCCGGCGGGTGCGCGCCCGATGGACCTCCGCCTCCAGATGGCCCGCCTCCAGCAGTCCCTTCGGGAGCACGGCCCGCCAGCTCTGTCCACGCGGGTCCGTGAGGCCCGCCATGCGCAGGCTGGCGTCGGTGGCGGCCCGCACGAACCCGTCGTTGTCGACGAGGAACACGGAGAGGCGGAGGTGCTTCACCAGCAGGGCCTGGAGGGTGTCGAGCTGGAGGACCTCGCGCTGCTGTACGTATGTGCCCGTCATGAGGGCGAGATCGAACATCAGCACCCGGCACAGGCTGTCGAGGTGGCGCTCGGGTGCCTCCATCTCCGCGCGGACCACCACGGTGAGGTCGTGGAGGATCTGGTGCATCGCGAGGAACATGTACCGGTCCGGGAGGCCCACCTGGACGTGGCGCCTTCCGATCGTCCGCCTGCGCTCCACGTAGGCGAGGTCGTGGGGGCCCTCGAACACCTCGCGGAGCCACTGGCGCAACGTGCGCTTCAGCCGCTCGACCTGCTCGGGGCCCGTCAACACCGTGTTGGAGCCGGGGTGCCGGAGGATCGAGGCGTAGAACCGGTCGATGATGGGCCCCACGTGGGGCTCCACGACGGGCACGAGCTCCTTCAGCCGCTCGGAGTCCAGCGGACCGAGCTCCAGCCAGGAACGCATCTCGTCGACGGGCTCCAACACGCACACACCTCCACCGGCCGGTCGTGTAGCCTGGCTCCGGACCTGGCACAACGCGTGCATTCTCGCCCAACTCGAACCGACCTGGAGCTTCGATGCGCATCCTGCTCGCCTGCGACCTCAACGACGCCAACACGGAAGACCTCATCACCCGCGCCACCGGCTGGGCCGAACGGCTGGGCGGGAAGATCGACCTGCTCTTCGTGGACGCGTTCCCGTACGCGGCCGCCCACGTCCACGATCCCACGGCGCAGATCCTGCTCACCCAGGAGTACGACAAGTTGCGCGACAGCCAGATCGGTCGCCTGGACGCCATGCTCGCGTCCATCCCGGAGGCCAGCCGGGGTGCGGTGCGACGCTCGACGGGTGCGCGACCGGAGGACCTCATCATCGAGGCCGCCGAGGGCTACGACCTCGTGATGGTCGGCACGCACGGGCGCACCGGCCTGGCGGGCTTCTTCGTGGGCAGCGTCGCTGAGCGGGTCGTGCGTCGTAGCCCCGTGGCGACCCTGGTCCTCCGGGCCTGATCGCTACCGGAGCCGCGGCACCAGCACGATCTCCGTGCGCCGGTTGAGCGCACGGTTCTCCTTCGTGTCGTTCGGGGCGGCGGGGTGGAACTCGCCGAACCCGACGGCAGCGATGTTCACGGGGTCCACGCCGGCATCCACGAGGATCCGCACGACGCCGCTGGCCCGCAGCGACGACAGCTCCCAGTTGTCCGCGTAGGACGCACCGGACCCGACCGGGACGTCGTCGGTGTGCCCCTCCACGCGGATGTCGCGGTCGGCGATGCCCGCCAGCACGCCCGCCACCTTCTCGAGGGCCTTCTTCCCCTCCGGCTTCACGCTGGTGGAGCCGCTCGCGAACAGGATGGCGTTCGAAACGTTCACCGTGAGCTTGCCGGACAGCTCGGTGATCGTGATCTGACCCGCCTGGATCTCGCCCTGCAGGCGGTCGACGAGCTGGTCGTACTCCTTGGTCGTCGCCTCGAGGGCGGCCTTCTCGGCCTGGAGCCGCGCGGCCTTCTCGGCCAGGGCGGCGCGCTCCGCGTCCAGCTCGGCGGCTCGCTTGGCGGCGTCCTCCGCCTCTTCCCGCGCGGTCTCCGCGTCGGTCTGGAGCTGGCCGACGAGCGCCTCCAGCTTCTTCTTGGCGTCCGCCTGGGCGGCGCTCCGGGTGCCCAGGGCGGCGAGCTCCTCCCCGACCTGCTTCAGCTGCTGGCGGAGCTCGTCGTTCTTCTCGTTCAGGGTGCGCACCCTGGCGGCGAGGTCCTTGTTCGTCTCGCTCTCCAGCGCGAGCGACTTGTTGGCCGTGGCGAGCTGGTCGGTGGCGAGGTCGAGCTTCGTCTGCACGGCGGCCTGGCTCTGCTTGATGACGTCGAGCTCGCGCATGTGCTTGCCCTTGGGGATGCAGGCGGTCGCCAGGACGATGACGAGGAACAGGCGGGACACGGGGACCTCCAGTGGGGACGACCCCGTCTAACCGTGTCATGCTGACCCGAGGAGGTGGCGGTGCGCACGGTGGTCCTCGTCCTGGCGCTCGCGTGCAAGGGGCCCGTCACGCCCGTGCCCACCGGGTCGGACGCGGACACGGATTCGGACACCGACGCGGATTCGGACGCGGACGCGGACGCGGATTCGGACGCGGACGCGGACGCGGACACGGACGCGGATTCGGACACCGACGCGGACACCGACACCGACACGGATTCGGACACCGACACCGATGCGGACTCCGACACGGATGCCGATGCCGACACGGCCGTGGCGTCCACCGGGGACACCGGGGCCCACTGCGATGCCGACGGCGACGGCGTCGACGGCGCGCTCTGCGGCGGGGACGACTGCGACGACTCCGATCCCGCAGTGCATCCCGGCGCCGTCCAGACGTGCTCGGGTGTCGACACCGACTGTGACGGAGACGCGGGGCCCGCCGCGCGGGTCGGGACCACCGATCACCCGTCCGTCCAGGCCGCCATCGACGCGGCTCCTCCGGGCGGGGCCGTGACCGTGTGCGGGGAGGTCGTGGAGTCCGTGGTGGTCGCGGGGCAGGTCGAGATCGGCGGAGGTGCGCTCGTCGGGCCCCAGGACGGGAACCCCATCCTCACGCTGCTCGCGGGGGCCGAGGTGTCCCTCGTGGGCCTCGAGGTGCGGGGAGGCGACGCGGGAGGCGTGGTGGCGCCCGCGGGCTCCGCCCTGTTCGTGGAGGGCGGGAGGCTCACCGGCAACCTGGGCTCCGCGGTCCGCTGCGACGCGTGCGCGCTGGAGATCGTGGGGGCCGAGCTGGTCGGGAACACCGCCAGCGGCCCGGGGGGTGCGGTGTGGGCGCACGCCGCCACGGTGTCCATCAGCGAGTCGGTGTTCCGCGCGAACACCGCCACCGACGGGGGGGCCGTCTACCTCGACACCGTGGATCTCACGGCCGACGCGCTGGTCTTCGAGGGCAACATCGCGCTCGGAGACGGCGGCGGCCTCTACGCGGCCGGGGGGACGCTGGACGCCACCGACGTCGTCGTGATCGCGGGCAGTGCGGTCCGCGGCGGTGGGCTCGCCTTCGCTGGAGCCTCTGTCACCCTCGCCGGGCTCGACGTCTCCGGGTCGTCGGCCGACGCGGGTGGGGGGCTCTGGGTGAGCGCTGGCGACGCCGCGGTCGACGGTGTCCTCCAGTCCACCACCGCGGACGACGGAGCGGCCATCGCGGTCGTCGGGGCGGTCGTCGACCTCGACGTGGAGGTCCTGGGCACGACCTCGGCGCGCGGTGCGCTGTTCGTCGACGGGGGCGACGTGCACGTGGCGGCCGGCACGTTCGAGCAGAACCTCGCGACGCTCGCTGGCGGGGCCGCCTGGGTCGGCGGTGGGGGGCTCCTGGGGCTCGGATCGGCCGTCGAGCTCGTGGACGACCACAGCCTCGGCGACGGTGGGGGGATCGCGTGCGTGTCGGCCAGCGTGGACACGTCCGCGGGGCTCGTGGACAACGTCGCCGACGGGGACGGCGGGGGGATCCACGCGGACGGCTGCGACCTCGTCCTGGCCGGGTCGCTCACGGGGAACACGGCGGCGGCGGATGGGGGTGGGGTGGCCTCGGTGTCGAGCGATATGGCGCTCGGTGGGGCCGTGCTCTCCGGAAACCTCGCCACGTCCGGAGGGGCGGTGCGCGCGGTCGACGGGAGCCTCTCCATCCTCGACGCCACCTTCGCGGGGAACAGGGCCACCCGCGGGGCCGCCCTGGACGTCGAGGGCGTCGATCCCACCGTGTCGGTGGTGTCCTTCGTGGACCACACGCCCACGGACGGCGCGCTGTCGGCCCTGGACGCGCTCGTCGTGCTGGAGGACGTGGTGTTCCTGCGCAACGAGGTGGCCCTCGAGCTCCGGCTGTCCGACGCCACGCTGGCGGACTGCGACTTCGGTGACGGCCTCGACGCGAACGGCCTCGACATCGCCTGGGGTGTGCAGGAGGTCCAGCTGGGCCAAGGGCTGCAGACCTTCGCCTGCGGGCCGTCGACCTGTCCCTGATCGCGCTCGGACTGGCCCTCGCGAGCCCCGACGCCGCGTCGTGCGCGGGGTGTCACCCGGAGGAGCACGCGTCCTGGCGGACCAGTCGGCATGCGGTAGCCGCGTCGAACCCGATCTTCCGGGCCTCGTGGGAGGCCTGGCCGAACGGATGGTGCCTGGGGTGCCATGCGCCCGGCGAGGAGGCGCAGACCGACCTGCTCGGCCATGTCGCGCGACCCGGGGTCCTGCAGCGCCTCGTGGAACCGCCGGGCGATCGCTGGCGGGACGGGGTGGACTGTGTGGCCTGCCACGATCGGGAGGGCCGTATCGCCACGGCCCGTGCGCCCACGGCGGCGGGGGAGGCCATGCACGCGCTCGTGCACGAGCCGTCCCTGGCCACCGAGGCTCTCTGCGCGCGGTGCCACGAGTTCGCGTTCCAGACGCACACGCCCCGCTTCCCGTTCGGGTACGGCGACGAGCTCGCACAGGCGACCGTCTCCGAGTGGCGGGCCTCTCCGGCCCACGCGTCCGGGGTGGGGTGCGTGGGCTGTCACATGGGTGTGTACGGGCACCGGTTCCCGGGGGCCCACGACGTCGACCTCGTTCGGGGGGCGATCCGTGCTGGAGCCCGTGTGGACGGGGCGGACGTGGTCTTCGAGATCTCTGCGCACGACGCTGGGCACGCGGTCCCCACGGGCGACCCCTTCCGGCGGCTCGAGGTCCAGCTCTGCGACACCGCGGACTGCCGCGCGCCCCGCACCGTGTCGTGGATCCAGCGCACCCTGGAGCGCACGGAGACGAGCTGGCGGGTCGCGAGTGACGCGAGGCTCGGGGAATCTGCGCGCCTCGTCCGGGTTCCCCGTGGGACCGCGGTCGCCTGGCAGCTCGTCTACCGGTACGGTGATCGTCGCTTCGAGCCGGTGCTGCCCGCCTCTTCGGTCGGGTTCGTGGTGGCCGGAGGCACCCTCCAGGAGTCCCGATGATCGCTGTTCTCGCTCTCCAGGCCGCCCTCGCGGGCCCGTCCAGCCTCTCGCTCGACCTCGACGGCGACGGGAAGCCCGAGACCGTCCGGTACGACGCGGCCGCCGGCAAGGTGCACATCGGCAGTCACGTGGTGGACTGCGAGGGCGACCCCTGCGACCTCGAGGCCCACGACGTGAGCGAGGGCACGAAGGGCAAGGAGGTGGAGGTGTGCGCGCACGGTCCCCGCGACGACCAGGCGTGCACGCTCTACACGCTGGAGAAGGGCGCGCTCCGCCGGTACACCTGGCCGCGCCCGTACCCGCCGAGCCAGCTGCGCACGGCCGGGAACGGCATCGTGCTCGCGGTGGAGCCGTACCACCTGCGGCTCTTCGAGCGCATCGAGAAGTACACGGTGAACGGCTTCGAGCTCGTGGAGGTGCCGCAGCCGATCTACACGGCCGTCCCGCCCGCGAAGCTGCCGGTCGACCGGACGTTCCCGCTGCTCTACGCGCCCGGCGACAAGCGGGTCATCGCGAACACCAAGCCCGGGACGGACATCCTGATCCTCGGCGAGCACGGTGAGAAGCCGGGCTGGTTGCTGGTCCGGCTCTCGTCCGGGATCTCGGGGTGGGTGGAGCGGGACACGCTGGAGCGGGTGTCGACGCAGTACATGCAGATCATGGGCGCGGGGTAGCACGCTCCGGAGGACCCGTGCGCCAGCGCGGGCTCTCCGAGGGTGCCCCGTGCCCGTGCCCGCGGGCATCGATGGGCTCGAAGTCGTCGGAACCAGAGGTGTGGACGTCGAGGTGGGGACGGGTCGACGCGGTCGGGCGCAGGCGGCCCTTCCCCCAGGGCCCGTGCGAGCCCCGACGCCCCTCGGGCACGGGCACGGGCACGGGCACGGGCACGGGAGGAGCCCGGGCGCGCTGCGCGCGGCGGGCTCCTAGCTGCAGACGATCCCACTCCCGCTACAGGAGCAGAACGGGTCCACCGTCCAGGTGCCCTCGTCCGGCGTGCACTCGCCGGACTCGGGGTCCTGCGCACCGTCGCAGATGCACACGAGCGCGTCGTCGCCGTTGCAGTCCATGCGGTCCAGGTTGGGCGCGCAGACCTCGCCGGGGGAGGGACCGCAGGCCAGGAGGAGTCGGAGGAAGAGCATGGGCCCATCCTAGCCCAGCCTTCAGATCAGCGCCGACACCACCTCGTCGAGACGGTCCTCCACGAGATCCACGGCGTTGTCGAGGTCCTCGAGGGACAGCCCGGTGGCGGCGTACGCCTCGTCCGAGATGTCGTGGGCTCGGCGCTCTCCGGCGCTCCCCCAGTGCAGCCCGATGGCGATGGCGTCCGCCACGTGCACCATCGCGACGGCCTGACGGTGACCCCGCCACACCGCGGCGAGGGCGGAGTCGTGGTGATGGCGGGCCACCGCCACGTGGAAGCGCGGCAGACCCCAGCGCGTCAGGAGCACCTCGCCGCACTCGGGGTGCGTGAAGCCCAGCCGGTCGAGCTCGGCGTCCTCCATCATCACCTGGCCCGCCTCGGCGTCCATGAGGACGCGGCGCATCTCCATGGGCTTGCCGATGCACATCGCCAGCGTGCCCACGTCGTGGAGCAACCCGGCCACGAAGAGGTTCTCGCTGCCGATGCCCGCGCGCTGACCGAGGGCCTCCGAGAGCAGGCCGACCGCCACCGAGTGCGTCCAGAACGACCGCATCGACAGGAGGTGCTCGGGGAGTCCCCGGAACATCTGCACGACCGTCGTGGCCAGCGCGAGATCCCGGAGCTGGTCGCGCCCGAGGTACAGGCAGGCGTGTGACACCGTCTCGATCGGGCGTCGCGCGAAGCCTGGGGCGTTCACGAGCTTCAGCAGACGCGCGACCAGCCCGGGGTCCATGGACACCGCGGCCGCCATCTCCTTCGGTGTGGATGCGGGGTCCTGCAGCACCTTCGACAGTCGCACGTAGGCCCCCGGGAGGCTCCCGAGCGCCACGTCGTCGTGCAGGAACGCCGAGAGCGGGTCGACGTTCAGCTCGACGGCCGACATCAGCGGGCCCTCGTCCGCAGGGCGCGCTCGAAGAGCCACCGCATGATCGGCCTCTCGGTGTCCACGTGGGCGAACCAGCGCCTCACGGTCTGCTCGTCGTTCATGTCGTCCTCCCCTCGCGACGCACGACCAGAAGGGTCTCGTCGTCCGTCCTGTCCGCACCGTCCCGATGGCGTGCGACGTCCGCCAGCAGCGCGTCGCGCACCGCCCTGGCGTCGCTCGCATCGCGCACGCGCTGCACGACCCACTCCTCGAGCCGGTCCCGTCCGATCTGACCGCCCCAGGGGTTCTCGGCCTCCGCCAGCCCGTCCGTCGGCACCACCAGCACGTCGCCGGGCTCGAGGTGGACCTCGACCGCGGAAGGCGTGAGGGTCGCGTCGATACCGAGCGGGGGCGCGCCAGCATCCAGCCGCTCCAGCGTGCCCCCGTTGCGCACGAGGAGCCCGGCCTCGTGGCCGGCGTTGCAGTACCGCAGCAGGCTCCCGTCCCCGACGACCTCACCGACGAACACCGTGACGAACTGCCAGGGCTCGAGGATGTCGCAGAGCATGTCGCTCACCTCGGCCAGCATGGCCTGGAGCGGGGCGTCGTGGCGCAGGGCCGCCCGCAGGTAGCCGCGCAGCGTGGACATCACGATGGCCGCGCTCACGCCGTGGCCGGAGACGTCCGCCACGCAGAACGCGAAGCCGCGGCCCGGGAGCTCGAACCAGTCGAAGTAGTCGCCCCCGCAGTCCGCCGTGGGCCGGCTGTGACCGACCACGTCGAGCCCCGGCCAGTGCGGGGTCTCCGTGGGCATGAGCTGGAGCTGGGTGCGCCCGGCGAGCTCGAGCTCGATGCGCAGGCGCTGGCGCTCGCCGGCCACCCGCACGAGCCGCGCGTTCTCGAGGGCCACGCGGCCCAGCCGCGACACCGTCTGGAGCACCGCGGTGGCCTCAGGGTCGCCGAGGGACCAGTCCGCCAGACACACCATCGCCGGGAAGCCTCCCGCCGATCCCAGCGGCACGAGCAGCAGCCGACCGAACTCGTGGTCGGTGATCTTCAGCGACAGGCCGTCCTCGCCTGCGAGGGCCGGGATCACGATGTCGCCGGGCACACCGAGGTCCACGAGGACCTGCCAGCCGGTGTCGCGGTGCTCGAGGAGGGCGCCCAGCGGGGCGTCCACGACGTCCATGCAGGCCGCCAGGATGCCGACGCGGACGCGCTCCTCGTCGAGCTGACCGAGGAAGGTTACGGTCCGATCGACCGCGTGCAGGTGCCGGGACGAGAACAGCAGCCGGTTCTCGAGGTGCTCCTGGAGCAGCAGGCGCACATGGGTGTTCGCGATGGCCGTGGCGGCCGCGACCGCCTGGTCGTCGGCGGCCCGCTCGCTGTCCAGGGACGCGTTCGAGCCCGGGAGGATCGGGAGCTCCGCGGTGTGGCGCAGCTCGGCCTCCCCGTGAGCGAGCACGGTCGTGCCGTCGATGCGGACGCGGAAGTCACCCACACCGTCCAGCACGGCCTCGCCGGCGACCCCGAGCTCCTCGAGATCGGGGGCCGCGAGCACGTAGACGAGGTCACTGGAGGGCACGGTAGGCGTCCTGGGCGAGCTCGAGGGCTTCTGGGACCAGATCCATGGCCTCGGCGAACATGGGGTCGTCGGACGATACGTCGACGGGGCCGGGCAGGCCCACGCCGTTCGCCTCACAGGCGAGGTCGGCGAAGTGCACGGCCCGCGTGGACGGATCCTCGTCCGGCTCGTGGTGGTCGGCGATGATCTGGCCGACCTCCGCGGGCAGCTTCCAGTGCTGCGCGATCACGCGGCCCACGGCGGCGTGGTCGTAGTCCATCGTCTCCACGAGGAGCCCGACGTCGTGCATGAGGCCGGCGAGGAACACGATGTCGCTGTCGAGGCGACGCGCGCGGGCCAGACCCACGGCGACGTGGGCCGTCGTGAAGCAGTGGAGGAAGAAGCCGTCCGTCCCGTACACCAGGTGCTCGGGCGCCCGGATCTGGCGGAGGCTGGCCGCCAGCGCGAGGTTGCGCGTCGTGCGCAGCCCCAGGCGGGCGACCGCCTCGTCCACCCGCTTCACCTCGCGTCCCCGCGAGTAGAACCCCGAGCGCGCCATGCGCAGGATCCGGCCCGCCAGGACGGGGTCGGACGCGACGATCTTCCCCACCGACCAGGTGGTCGCCTCCTCCCGGTCGAGCTCGCGCAGGATGGCGTCGAGCGACCGCGGGAGCGGTGGGATCCGCTGGGCGAGGCTCTTGGCCTCGAGCTCTCCGAGTCTCTGGTGCACTGCGCCCAGCATGGGACCTCCATACGCTCCGCATCGGATCCCGGTGGCCGCCCCTTTAGGGGGATCACGCCCTCAACCGACCGCCCCCCTGGACCGAACAGGGAGGCGTGGAGGCCGGATGTCGCTGCGCACCGTGACGCTCGTCGTCGGGAGCTGCTACGCCCAGGTGGCGCTCGTGACCCACCGCATGCTGGAGCTGCTGCGGAGCCTGGGGTGCGACGACACGCGCGCCCAGCTGCTGGTGATCGGCGTCGGCGAGCTGGTGAACAACATCATCGAGCACGCCTTCGAGGAGCGGAGCGGTCACGACATCCTCGTGGAGATCCAGGCGGACGACGTCGCCCTCCACCTCCGGGTGACCGACCACGGGAGACCCGTCCCCGACGGCCTCTTCGAAGGCGTCCGTGCCCCGCGCGTCGACCCCGACGACGTCCCCGGGCTGCCCGAGGGCGGCATGGGCCTCTACATCGCGCGCCAGCTCTTCCACCAGCTGGACTGGCGCAACCAGGACGGCGCCAACGTGCTCTCGGCGACCGCGCTGCTCTCCAGCCCGCTGCCGGTGTGATCATGTCCAACGTCCTCGAGAACCGTCCTGCCACCACCGAGCGCCCCGCGAACCGGGACGCGCTGTCGCCGACGCTCACCGCCGAGATCCACCGCCACCTCCGCTACGTGCTCGGCACCACGCCCGGCGAGGCCACCCCCGACGAGATGCTCGCGGCGGCCAGCCACGCGGTCCGGAACCTCGTGGTGGATCGCCTGCTGGTGACGCGCACGCGGCAGGCCCAGAGCTGCCGGGTGGCCCACGTGGCCCTGACCCACGAGATCGGACCCCGGCTCGCCCACGACGTGCACGCCATGGGCTTGCACCACGCGCTCGACGACGCCCTCCGCGAGGTGGGGCTGACCCTGCAGGACGTCGCGCGGCTCGAGGTCCCGCCGGCCCTGGGTACGGGGGACCCGGCCGACGCCTCCCTGGCGCTGCTGGAGTCCCTCGCGACCCACGACCTCCCGGCGACCGGCTACGGCCTCCGCTTCGACTACGGGCTGTTCCGCCAGGTGCTCGTGGACGGCAGGCAGGTCGAGGTGCCCGCCACCTGGGACGCCGAGCGGTCGCCCTGGCTCATCCGGAGGGCCGCGGAGGCCGTGTGGGTGCCGGTCTTCGGGCGGGTCGCCGCGCAACCGCCCGCCCCGGGCGAGCCGGCGTCCCCCTGGGTGGACTGGCAGCTCCTCGTGGGCGTGCCGTGGGACCTCCCGATCGTCGGACACGGCGGGCGCACCGTGCAGCGCCTGCGGCTGTTCTCCGCCCGGGCGGACGTCGACCAGGACGTCACCGCGTTCGCGCCCGGCGACTTCACGGCCGCCGTGCGGGAGCGCCTGGCCCGGGAGTCCATCAGCAAGGTCGTGTACCCGGACGACGGGTCCCTCGAGGGCGAGGAGCTGCGGCTGCTCCAGGCCTACTTCCTCTGCGCCTGTGCGGTGCGGGACGTCCTGCGCGAGCACGAGGAGCGCGGCCTCGACGTCCGCCAGCTCGGGCGCACGCACCGCCTCCACCTCCACGGGGCCCCCGCGGCCCTCACGGTGGCCGAGCTCCAGCGGGCCCTGGTGGACGAGTACCGGCTGGACTGGGACGAGGCCTGGTCCGTGGTGCGCGGGGTGACCTCGTGGCAACCGACGGAGCGCCAGGTCCGGCCGTTCTCGCGGCGGGCGCTGCAGAAGGTCGTGCCCCGGCACCTCCAGATCCTCGACGTGCTCCACGGCCGGAGCTTCACCCGGCAGCCCCTGTTCCTGGACGGTGCGCTGGTGCCCGGTGCCCTCGGTGCCGTCGGCGCGTCCTTCGTGGAGGCCTTCCCGGACGCTCGATCCGTGCGTCAGGCCCTCCGCGGCACCGAGGGGCTCGGGCGCCTCGTCACCGACCTCGTGGGACCCGGGTGGGTCCGCGAGCCCGCCCGCCTCGCGGCCCTCGAGCCCCTGGCCGAGAAGGCCGAGGTGCAGGAGCGCTTCGCCCGCCTGCGGTCCGCCGCGAAGATCGCGCTCGCCGGCGAGACCCAGCGGCGCTCGGGGGCGACGTTCGACCCCGGCTCCCAGGTCGTCGTGCACGCCGCGCCCTTCTCGGCTCCCCATCGCCCCCTGCTCGCCATCCTGGCCGCCGTGGGCCAGGCACTTCGGGCGAAGGACGGCCACCCTGGGGTCCCGACCGCCTTCGTGCTCGCTGGCCGCGCCGCGTCGAGTGACCCGGTCGGGAAGCGGGTGATCGAGCTGGCCTCCGCGGTCGGCGCGTGGTTGGACGTGGATCCCGCCCTCCGCGGGCGGGTCGCGCTCCGCTTCGTCCCGGACCTGGACGTCCCGTTGCTCGACAGGCTCGCGGCCGCTGCGGACGTGATCACGTGCCTCGATCTGCCCGGGACCGCCCACGGCGGCGCGGCGTCGGTGGCCGCGCTGCGCGGTGCCCACACGGTGGGCGCGTGCAACGACGTGGCCATCCGGCTCCACGAGGCCCTCGGCGACGACGGCGTGACCCTGTTCGGCGCCCTCGAGGACGTGATCGGGCAGGTCGTGAGGCGACCTCCCTCCTTCGACGACCCGTCGGTCCGGCGCGTGGTCGACGCATTGGGCACGGGGCCGTTCGGCGACTTCAGCGACCTCCGGCACCTGCTCCTCCGGCGCGACCGGACGCTCGTGCTCGCCGACCTGCCCGGGTTCCAGCGCGCCCTCGACGCCGTCCAGGCGTCCCTGCCGCGGGACGGGGCTGCCCGGTCGCTCCGCACCCTCGCCCGCTCCGGCGGGTTCACCTCGGACGCCCTGGCCCAGCGGGCGGCGCGCGTCCTCTGGCAGCTCGAGCGCTGCTGAACACCTGGAGGATCCTCATGGCAACCCGAATCCAGAGCGACGCGGTCGTGCTCCGACCCCGCATGTCCCGCCTCGACGCCGCGAGTGCGGCGGGCTTCCGCTCCGAGGCGCTCCCCATGGTGCGCAACAAGAGCGTGTGCATCGTGGATCTCACCGCCGTGGGCTTCGTCGACAGCTCGGGCCTGGGGTCGCTGGTGAGCCTGCTCAAGGCCATGCGGCCGGGGTCCCAGCTGCGGCTCGCGAACTGCGCCGGGGCCGTGCGTCAGCTACTGACCCTCACGCGCCTCGATCGCATCTTCCGTACCTACGACTCCGTGGAGGCCGCCCTCGGCGGCTGATCAGGCGAGCGCACGCCCCATGAGCTCGGCGTAGCGGGCCTGCACGGAGGCCCGGTCCGCGTCCTCCTCGAGGTGGGGGAGGAGGGCCGTGAGCACGGGGTCCACCGCAGGGGTGGCCATGGACGCCAGCGCCCACGCGACCTGGTGCCGCTCGAAGGGATCCGCGGGCACCGGCGAGGACAGGAGCACCGCGAGCACCTCCTCCGTGCACGCCATGGCCGCGATCGACCGCGCCCAGCTGCGGTTCTCGGGCTCCTCCAGCATGGCGGCCACCCGGTCCGGCGATCGGAGACCCTGGACGTAGCCCGCGAGGGGCGCGAACCGGACGTCGAAGGGGTCGAGCGGACGGGCGTGGTGCAGGTCGTAGACCAACGCAGGCCCCGGGCCGGCGGGCCGATCGAGCGCCTCGCCCGCCTCGAGGGCGGCGCGCACCCGACGCGCGGTGGCGGGGTCGTCCGCGCCCTGTGCGAGGCGGACGGGCAGGGGAGCCGAGGCGTCGTGGGTGCCCATCCAGCCCACCAGGAACAGGATGTCCGGGGGCAGCGGGGGGGCCTTGCGGAGCCCGTTCGCCGCGCGGAGCAGGGCGGCCAGCGCCTCCGGACGGTCGGCCAGCAGGGTGGCCACCGCACCCTGGACCTGCCGCTTCGCCGAGCCCCGGACCGCGCCGGTCGGCAGGGACCCACCCGCCGCAGCGCAGCCCGCGTGCAGGGCATCCAGCCCGCGCGGGACGGCGTCCGGTGCGGTGCGTGCTCCGAGCTCGCAGCACGCGAGGAGCCTGGGGGCGCCGTGCTCCAGGTCCGCCCGCAGCAAGGACTCCAGAGACCGCGCGACGTCGTCGGGATCGCCGGCCAGGGTGGCGAGCCAGAGGGGCAGGGTGGCCGCGTCGGGGTGCGCCGTGACCAGCGTCCGGAGGTGGCCAGGCGCGAGCCGGCCCGCGAGCAGGAGGAGATCGGCGGCGGAGGCACCCTCGGGACCCGCCAGGGCGGCCTCGAGGGCCGGAGTCCAGCTCTCGGGCACCTCCACGCCGAGGTGCCGGACGAACCCGAGCACCAGGGGGAGCCGCTCGGGCGGGGTGGGGCGACCGGCGAACGCCAGCGCCACGAGGGCCTCGATGCCGCCGTCCGGCGGGGTCACTGCGCGTCCGCGCGCGAGGAGCTGGAGCCGTGCCCAGTCCGCGATGGGACCGGCCTCGCCGGCCAGGGAGAGGAGCGTGTCGTCGGAGTGCAGCCAGGTCGCCATGGCCGCGTCTAACCCGGGCTCAGCGGGGTGCGCGCGCTCCGATCATGGCGTCGAAGGCCGCCGCCTCGCCCTCCTCCGCGAGGAGGGCCGCCCAGAGGGCCTCCACACCCTCGGCCTCCGCGACGACCTCGGGTCGGCCCTGCGCGAAGGCCGCGGCCCCGACGAGCCAGGCGCTCTCGGTGGCGAAGGCATCGTCCCCGTTCACCAGCACGTCGCCCGCGTCCCGCTCGGCCTCCGCGGCACGCCCCAGGGCCAGGGCGCACCGTGCGCGGGCGAGCTGCTGAGGGGCGTCGTCGTCGGTGAGGTGGAGGACGGCGGAGGCGCAGCGTCCCTCGTAGGCCTCGAGCAGGCCGAGGGATCGGCGCGCCTGGGCGCGTGTCGACGGGTGCCCGAGGGCCTGGGTCCAGAGGCGCCGGGCGGCGTTCGTGTCGTCCATGGCCGCCCAGGCCTCGGCCTGCCGGAGGAGGAGCCGGGGGTCGTCGCGACCGGGGGAGGGGAGCCGCTTGCGGACGTACTCCACGGTCTCCAGGGCCTCGCGGGGACGGCCGCTCCGGGTGTAGAGGGCCGCCAGATCCACGAGGGGTCCCACCTCTTCGCGCTCGAGCTCGTTGCGCACGCGGACCACGCGGCGCTGCACGTTCAGGGCCTCGTTCACGAGTCCGAGCTCGTTGTACGCGTTGGCCCACGACTCCGAGAGGCGCGTGTCGGCGGCGAGGAGGTCGAGGTCCGGGCGCCAGCAGGTGTCGGCGAACACCGCCAGGTCCGTCCACCGCTCGTCCGCCTCCAGGTGGTCCACGTAGCGGTCGCACAAGGCGATCAGGCGCTCCGGGACGTCGGATCTGAGGGCTGTCTGCGCGTTGGCGTCCCAGACGGCGTGGTAGTGGCGGGCGGCCGCGTCGGGGTCCGGGAAGTGCTCGGCGATCTGGCCCAGCAGGTAGTTGGCCTCCAGGGACGCCTCGCCGCCGAGGCGGGCGAGCTTCTCCAGGTACGGCACGTGGCGGGACCACTTCCGACGCGGGGTCTCCGAGAGCTCGGACATCACGCGGCGCACGCGCACCACGTCCGCGAAGCCGTACCGCCCGGCGACCGTCCAGGCCTCGCGGGCGGCCTCGAGGTCGTTGGCGAAGAACGCGGTGTCTCCCACGATGAGCTGCGCCCGGGCCTTCCCCTTGCCGACGAGGTCGGAGACGGCGGTCGCCGCGAGCCGCTGGGCTGCCGGGTAGTCCTGGTCGGCCATCATCAGCTCGGCCGCGAGCAGGAGGGCTTTGCCGGAGGTCGCGCGCTGCTCGATGGCGAGGGCGAGGTGGCGCGGGGCGGGGTGGCCGGTCTGCAGGGCCACCGCACCGAGGCAGCGCAGCACGACGAGCTCGTCTCCGCCGGCCTTCGCGGCCTCGCGGCACTGGGCCTCGGCGGCGTCCAGGTTCCCGCGGCCGATCTCGGCGCGCGCGAGCTGGAGGTGGGGCAGGGCGGGCTCCCAGGGGCCGGGCTTCCCCACGACGTCGCGGAGGTAGTAGGCGGCCTCGTGGGGGATGCCCTTGGCGAGGTAGACCTGCGCGAGCAGCAGCTCGGCGGCCCGTCGATCGCCCCGTCCGGACGGGCCCGTGAGCACCTCGCGGAAGCCGTCGGCGGCCTCCCACGTGGTCGGGGGTACCTGGAGCTGTGCGGGGAGCTTCTCGTCGCCGACGCCGGACCAGTCGTCCAGCCCGAACGGCACCTCGTCGGGGACGTAGCGGTAGGTGCGGGCGTCACCGGTGAACGGCCGGATGGGCACGTCGGCGGGGTTGCGCACGCGGCGCGGGGGCGGCGAGTCACCCACGATCTGCTCGTATGGGGCGGGCTCGAAGACGGGCTCGATCTCGCGTGGACCGTCGGCCACCTCGAGCACGAGGCGCACGCCCCTGGGGACCTTCTCCGCGGTGAGGCGGAGGTCGTCGCGCTCGGCGTGGATGCGGACGTACGTGGTCCCCGCTCCCACCCCGACGGTCTCGATGTCCTTCACGAACCGGGCGCTGCGCGGGAGCTGCTCGTGGAGGCCGACTCGGTTGTCGAGCACGGCGAGCTCGAACCACTCGGGCGCGTGGGTGGGCAGGACCTCCACACGGGCGCCCGGAGACGTCTCGAAGAGGAGCCGGGAGTCCTCTGCGGCGGGTGCGATCAGGGCGAGGAGGACGGTGAGCATGGGCTTCCTCTCGACACCGGCGGGTCGGTGTTGAGGTCGCCCTGCGACGGGATCCCACGTGTGCGGGTGCTGTGGAGCCGGCCACGGGCAAACCATGGTCCCCCGGTACCATGGCCCCGGCAGGCCTAGGGAGCAGCCTGGGTCACGGTGAGCTCGTAGGTGCCGACCGAGCAGACATTCGGAGCGGTCTGCCACACGTGGAGGAAGACATCTACTGGCTGGCCCGAGGCATTCGTCCAATCCAGCTGCGCCGCCAGCGCCGACGTGGGAGCTCCCTCCGCCAGAACCGTCGAGGTGCTGTCGATCAGCCCCACTGCGATCGCCGGTCCCCCCGGTGTCTGCACAGTGATAGAGATGGCCTGACCGCTCGCGACGGTTGCCGTGTACCAGTCGGAGGTCGTGCCCGGCACGAAGAGGCTCGCGTGACTGGTGAGCGGACTGGCGACACTCATGGCGTCGTTGGGCTCGAGGATGTCGTCGTGCTCACAGGGGTAGGGACTGGTCGCGATCTCGATGTCGTAACGCGTGCAGATGCTGTGCTTGTCGACCTCGATCGCCACGAGCCGGGAGGGTCCGGTGTTCGTGTACGTGATGCTGTGATCCGTGCGTTCGGGCAGGATGGCGTCAGCGGTGCTCACCTCCTGCATCGTCAGGCGAACCTCGCCCTCCGACGCGGCCACGGCGGCGCGAACGGTGTGGTCCGGGGGCAGGGTGACGGTGAAGTTGTCTCTGTCCCAAGGGCTCACCGCCAGGTCGGTGTACTTCACGGGCGGGGACACCGGCGTTCCTGAGTAGTACGCGTTGTTGGGCTCCAGCGCATCGTGAAAGCAGGTGTCCCGGATGTCGATGCTGTACATCGCGCATTCTGGAGGCCATGCAGGGAGGACCTCCAGGGTGTACGTCCGGGTTGACGCGTCGTCGTTGTCGATGGTGAACCCGAACGGGCGTTCGTCCTTGAATCCGAGAGGCACGCCCTCCCGGTAGAGGCGGGTCACCAGCTGCGCGTTGGCGTCGTCGGCCACGACCCTGGCGAGGAGTCGATGATGGCCGCGAACCTCGAAGCGGAAGGCGTCCGAGTCCAGCCCGCCGACGTAGAGGGACTCCTCTCGAGAAACGAGATCGACGGGATTCGCCAGATCGTTGCGTTCGAGAGCGTCCCCCGGACATATCGGGATCACGGGCCCGGTGTCCACAGGTGTGCTGTCCGTATCGC
>JACKEQ010000031.1 GCA_020632885.1 Alphaproteobacteria bacterium
CTGCAGAGCGTAGCGCGAGAGCCCGCGTCCACAACCGCCCTTCGGGAAACACAGTCCGGCCGGGGTGGCAAAGATCCGCCCGACGCGTAGAGTCGAAGCATGAGTCTGACCCTTCGGGTGTTCGTCGTGCTGACCACCCTGGTCGCCCTCGCCGTGCTGGGTACCGTCGGCGTGGTCGTGTCGGGGTTCGAGCAAGAGCACCGCAAGACCACCGAGGCCCTCCTGACCCGGGAGACCCTCCTGCAGGCGGCACGTCTCGTCCACAGCGTCCAGGGTGCCCAGGAGGCCGTGGAGGCACTCGTCCGCGACCCCAGGATCCAGACGCTCGCCCACGATCGTTCGCCCGGAGCCCTCGACGCGGCGGCCGACGCGCTCGGCGGTGGCCTCCGCAAGGATGCCTTCCAGGCCCGCGTGCTGGACGTCGCCGGAGGACGGGAGCTGATCCGGATCGACCGGGTCGGCGACCGTGCATCTCGGATGCCCGAGCCGGCGCTGCAGGACAAGAGTGGCGAGCCCTACATGGCCGAAGCGCGAAGGCTCGGTCCGGGCAGGACCTGGTCCAGCGCCATGACGCTGAACCGGGAGCACGGGGCGCCCGATGGCACGGGGCGCATCACCCTCCGCGTCCTGCGGACCCTGGAGTCGGGTGACCTCGTCCTCGTGCTCAACCTGGACGCCTCGACCTTCCTGAGGTCCTTGCCGAAAGGCGTCGACGACCTGCCGCTGGGCCGCTGGTACATGGACGACGCGGGGACGGTCGTCCTGCGGGATCTCGACGCCGACGGCCTCCCGACCTCCAAGCCGGACTCGCCGGAGTGGATCGTCGCACGGCGCCTCGTCGACTACGGGCCACCTGACCTCCAGCACAGCCTGACGGTGGTGGTGGGGACGCCGGCCGACACCGCCCGCGTCGCCACACTCCGCGCGCTGGCGTCCGGACGCCCGCTCCTGGTCCCCCTGCTGGTGGGACTCGCGGCACTGGCGGTCCTCCTGGCCACCCAGGCGACCCGACCCATCGTGCGCCTGGAGCGCGCGGTCCGCACGCGCGCCTCCCCCACGCGCTTCGAGCGACCCGAGGCTCTCCGGGGGGAGGCGGCCGCCCTCGCGGACACCCTGGAGCGCGCCCTGCTCGAGGCCGAGCACACCGCGACCGTACGCACCCTGGCGCGGGAAGCCGAGGACCTCGTGTACGTGGCCGCCCACGACCTCAAAGGGCCCATCCGTACCGTCGCGATGACGGCCGACCTCCTCGATGCCAGGGGCCAGGAGAAGTGGCTCGAGCGACTCAAGGAGGCCACCGGGCGCATGCAGGTGCTCATCGACGGTCTGAAGGATGTGGCGCGCTCGGGGAGGCCCGAAGCGGTGACGTCGATCGACCTCGGCGCCGTGGCCCGAGACACCCTTGCGGCCCTGGACGCCGAGATCCGTGCCGCCGGAGCCGTGGTCTCCGTGGGCCCTCTGCCACGGTTCGCCGGTCATCCCAGAGCGGTCGCCACCCTCCTCCGCGAGCTGCTCCGCAACGCCGTGGCTGCAAGCAGGCCGGGCAGGCCAGTCAACGTGTGGTTGGAGGGCAGGAGCACGCCCGAAGGGGTCGAGCTGGTCGTACGGGACGACGGTGTCGGGATCGCACCCGAGCACCGCGCACAGGTGTTCCGCCTCTTCGGGCGACTCGACGGGGTCTCGGTGGACCATCCAGGGATCGGGCTCGCCCGCTGTCGCCGGATCGCGACCCTCCACGCGGGGTCCATCCACCTCGACGAGGCAGAAGAGGGCGGGGCACGCTTCACCGTGGTGCTTCGGGCTGCTCCGCCGGCTACGGGCACCCCCTCGGAGGATGGGCATGGCTGACCACATCGTGGAGATCGCCGACGGGTTCTGGAACGTGCGGGGATCCTTCAAGATCGCCGGATTCGTGGACATCGGCACGCAGATGTCCCTCGTGCGTCGTCCCGACGGGCGCTTCCTGCTCCTCGACTGCTACACGCCCACGGGCGCCGTGCGCGACGAGCTCATGGAGCGCACGGACGGCGGGAAGGCCGTGGACGCCATCCTGAACCTCCACCCGTTCCACACCATCCACTGCAAGGCGGTGCACGAGCTGTTCCCGGACGCGAAGCTCTACGGCACCCGCCGGCACGCCGAGAAGAAGCCCGACCTCCCCTGGGAGCCCGTGCGCACCGAGGATCCCGAGCTCGCCGAGCTCTTCCCGGAGCTGGTGTTCTCCGTGCCCCGCGGCGTGCACCTCGTCCCCGCGAACGAGAACCTGCACTTCGCGTCGGTGCTGGCGTTCCATCCGGCCACCCGGACGCTGCACGTGGACGACACGCTCATGTTCACGAAGCTCCCGTTCATCGGCGGGCTGTCGTTCCACCCGACCCTGGCGAAGGTGCTCGAAGAGCGTCCGGGTGCCGTGGACGAGTTTCGCGCCTGGGCCGCCGAGCTCGTCGAGCTCTGCCGGGACGTCGACACCGTCTGCGCCGCCCACACCCGCCCGCTCCGCGCCAGCGACGGTGGGCCCCCCGTCGCCGAGCGGGTCCAGAAGGCCATCGCGGACGTGGAGGCGAAGCTCGCCGCCCACGCGAAGAAGCACGGCTAGCCGCGCGGTTCGGCCTCGTACGCGGCCACGATCGCGTCGAACCTGGCCGTGAGGGCCTCCACCAGGCGCTCGCGGAACCAGCGATGCCCGGGATCGTCGGCGTGGCGGACCTTCCAGAGGGCGGCCGCGCGCACCGGAGGCACGGGCAGGGGCGGCTCGCGCAGGACGAGCCCCAGGGTGTCCACGAAGGGCGCCAGGAGCTGCAGGGCCCCCGTGAAGAACGCGTCCGTGCGGGCCACCACGTGGGGCGCGAGCAGCAGGTTGGGCACGTACAGCCCCACGCGCCTCTCCAGGCCGCGCGCCGCGAGCATCTGGCCCAGGGGGCTCGGGGTGTCCGTGCCGAACCGGACCTGGACGTGGGGCCACGCGAGCCACGTCTGCACGTCCCAGGGCCGCTCGAGGGCCGGGTGACCGGCGCGCATCGCGACCACGGCCCGCGTCGACCCGAGCACACGGGCCTGCACGCCGGGCGCGTCGTCCGGGAGCACGTCCAGGAGCACGTCCGCGGCGTCGAGGGCGCGTGGGCCCCGGTCCGCGCGGATGTCGATCTGGAGGTGCGGGGCGTCCGCCAGGGCTCCGAGGATGTCGGGCAGCACGGGGGCCAGGGCGTCCGGGCAGGCGAGCACGAACCGCCGGGTGGACGTCGCGGGGTCGAAGCTCCCGGTACGGGCCAGCACCTCGCGCAGGTCCTGGAGCGCGCGGCGCAGCGGCTGCTCGAGGGCCAGGGCACGCGCGGTCGGCACGAGCACGCCCCCCTCCCGCACGAGCAGCGGGTCCCCGAGCGTCACCCGGAGCCGGCCGAGGGCGTGGCTGACGGCGGGCTGGGACCGTCCGAGACGGCGAGCGGCGTCGGTGACCGAGCGCGTCTGCAGGAGCACGTCGAGCGTGCGGAGGAGGTTGAGGTCGAGGGAGGCGAGGGCGTCCATGTCCATCCATCTCGTGCATGTTCTCATGCCCATCATGCATTCGCTGCACGTGTCAGACCAGGTGAAGGAGGGGCATCAGCGAGAAGGGAGCCATCATGAAGGTGTTCATCACGGGCGGATCGGGGTTCATCGGCGGACACGTGATCGAGGCGCTGGCCGCCGACCACGACGTCCTGGCCCTCGCGCGGTCGGATCGGTCGGCCGCCACGGTGCGCGGCTATGGTGCGAAGGCCGTCGCCGGAGCCCTGGAGGACGTCGACGCCGCCATGCTGGCCGGGGTGGACGCCGTCGTGCACGTGGCCGCCTACGTCGAGGAGCACGGTCCCGAGGAGGCCTTCTGGGAGGCCAACGTGATCGGCACCCAGCGCGTCCTGGACGCCGCGAAGGCCGCCGGCGTGCGTTCCTTCGTGCACATCTCCAGCAACGCGACGGTGTTCACGGGCCGGGGCCAGGTCGACGTCGACGAGGACGCCCCGTACGTGCTCGACCAGGTGCTCCCCTACTGCCGCACCAAGGCGGAGGCGGAGCGCCGCGTGCTGGAGGCCCACGGGCCGTCGTTCCGCACGGTGGCCCTGCGCCCGTGCTTCGTGTGGGGCCCTCGCGACACGAGCGTGCTGCCGGCCCTCGAGCGCATGGTGGCCGAGGGGAGCTTCGCCTGGATCGACGGCGGTCGTCCGCGGGTGTCCACCACCCACGTCGACAACCTCGTGCATGCCGTGCAGCTCGCCCTGGAGGGCCGCGGGCCGGGCGGACGTTCGTACTTCGTCACCGACGGGGACGACGTCACCATGCGCGAGTTCATCGGAGGCGTCGCGGAGGCCGTCGGGCTCGACCTCCCCGGGCGCTCGCTGCCGGGCGGGCTGGTCCGGAGCGTGGCCTGGGGTCTGGAGTCCACGTGGGCGCTGTTCGGGTGGTCGGGACCGCCGCCCATCACGCGCATGGCGGCGACGCTGATGTCCTCGGACATGACGGTGAAGACGGACCGCGCCCGCGAGGAGCTGGGCTGGGCGCCGGTGATCGATCGGGCCACGGGTCTCGCCCGGCTCGGAGCGACCCGACGCGCGGCAGCGTGACGCGCGGGATACGACGGGACATCCCGTCGGAGGCCGCGTGAAGCACCTGTTCGTCATGGACCCCCTCGAGCGCATCCAGGTCGGGGGCGACTCCACCTACGTCACCATGCGCGAGTGCACCGACCGCGGCTTCGAGGTCGCGATGTGCACGCCCGATCGGCTCTTCAGCCACGACGGCGAGGCCCGGGCCACGGTCACCCCGGTCCGCACGACGGCGGACGCCCCGTACTTCCACACCGGCACGCCCCACGAGAGCGCGCTGGAGGCCTTCGACGTCGTGTGGATGCGGAAGGACCCCCCCTTCGACATGACCTACATCTTCTCGACCTACCTGCTCGACATGGCGGGAACGAAGGTCGTGAACCACCCCGCCGGCCTCAAGCTCTTCAACGAGAAGCTCTGGGTGCAGGCGCGCTGGCCGCAGTTCCAGCCCGAGACCCTCATCACCAACGACATCAAGCGCATCCGGACGTTCGTGGAGGACGCCGGCGGCCGGATCGTGCTCAAGCCGTGGGACGGGAACGGCGGCCGGGGGGTTCTGGTCACCGAGAAGGGGGACGCGAACCTGTCGTCCATGATCGAGCTGCTCACCCGCGAAGGCCGGGACTACCTCATCGCCCAGCGCTACCTCCCGGGCGTCATGCACGGCGACAAGCGCGTGCTGCTCTTCGCCGGCGAGGTCGTCGGCGCCATGGCGCGCGTGCCCGTCGCCACCGACCACCGCGCCAACATGCACGTCGGGGCCCGCGTGCACCGCTGCGAGCTCACCGAGCGCGACCGCGAGATCTGCGCCGCCATCGGCCCCGCGCTGCGCGAGCACGGCCAGCTCTTCGTGGGCATCGACCTCATCGACGGTCACCTCACCGAGATCAACGTCACGTCCCCCACGGGCATCCAGGAGATCAACCGGCTCTACGGGCTGAAGCTCCAGGCCGACCTCGTGGACGCCGTGATCGCCCACACCGGAGGCCACGCATGATCGCCCTGCTCCTCTCGCTCGCGCCGGCCCTGGCGCTCGACCCCGAGAGCCTCCGCGCGAAGGAGGAGCTCGGCCTGGAGCCGACGGTGGCCCAGGAGATCCGCGACGGTCTGGAGCTCCTCTACCAGCGGAAGTACACCGACGCGCGCGACCACTTCGCGGACCTCGAGAAGCGCCACCCCACCGACGCCGCTGGGCTGGGCCCGATGTCGGACCTGCTCGTGTGGCAGGCCCTGATGATGGAGAACTTCGACTTCCGGTTCGACAAGCAGTACTGGACGAGCAGCAAGGAGGCCCGCACCCGGCTGGAGGCCGCGATCCAGGTGCCCGGCAACGACGGCTGGGAGCACTTCCTGCTCGCGGGCGTGACGGGCATCGAGGCCATCCACCTGATGCGGACCTCGAAGTACCTCACGGCCCTGCAGACGGCCTTCGAGGCCATGGACCACGCCGAGAAGACCCGCGCGCTCTCTCCCGGCTTCACCGACCTGAAGCTCGCGGACGGGATGTACAACTACTGGCGCACGGTCGTCACGAAGTCCTCGGGCATGCTCCCGGACTTCGGCGACCACCGCAGCGAGGGCATCGAGCAGATGCTGGCGGTCGAGCGCGACGGGCTCTTCCTCAAGGCCCCGACCACGATGTCGCTCGCGTTCACGTGGATCGAGGAGGGCAAGAAGGAGGAGGCGCTCGAGAGCTGCCTGAAGAACCGCACGCCCTACCCGGACAACGTGATCAACAACCTCATCACGGGCTCCGTGTACGTCTCGATGAGCAAGTACAAGAGCGCCATCGGGGTCTTCGACGAGATCCTCGAGGACAGCGAGAACAACAAGCGCGCCCGGTACTGGAAGGGCATCGCGCTGCAGCGCTCCGGACGCCTGGAGGAGGCCCTGGGGGAGTACCAGACCTACCTGGCCGCGGACTACATGGAGAAGGACCAGCGGGCCCAGGCGCACTACCGGGTCGGGCAGATCAAGTACCAGCAGAAGAAGTACCTGGAGGCCGAGGAGGCCTGGAAGACCGCCATCAAGGTGGACGGCGGCCACAAGCGCAGCAAGGACCGCCTGGACGCGATGAAGGCCGCCCGGAAGGAAGGCACCATCAGCTACTGACGGGCCGCCAGAGCAGGTAGCCCTTCCGGAGGAGCCCGGGGCGACGCACGACGTCCGGGCGCTCCATGAGCCGCTCGCCCGCGGCCACCCAGTGCGCGAGCGGACCGAACGTGGAGGCCGGCTGCGTGCGGCTCCACGCGTCCTCCCAGGCCTCGAGGAGCGCGTGCACGGGCTCCCCGGCCACCATGCGGTGGATGTGGTCCTTGGGCAGCACGGCCGCGAAGGCCCGCGGGCTCTCCGGGATCCGCCGCGGGTTGACGGAGAACACGACCTCGGTGGGCTGGCCCGGACGCACCAGGCTGACGACCATCAGGGCACCCGTCGGGGTGCTGGTGCCCTCCGCGAGCATCCCGCCGGGAGCGAGCTTCGCGAGCATCTGGGCATGAGCGTCCGCCACGGCGTCCGGAGGGTACTGCCGCAGCACGTTCATGGCGCGCACGACCACGGGCCGCTCGTCCGGTAGCAGGGGGAGCTCGAATCCACCTCGACGGAAGCGGGTGATCGCGTCGTTCGCCCAGCGGGCCGCCTCGACCCGCTCGGGGTCGATCTCCAGCCCGATCACCAGCAGGTCGGGACGCACGGCCCGGAAGCGACGTGCGCTCTCCAGGGTGGTCGTGGGCAGGCGGCCGTACCCGACGTCCACGAAGGCGCCGCCCGGTCGGCGGAGCAACGCCTCGGCCTCCACCACCAGGAGGCGATCCAGCCGCCGGAGACGGCCCGCCGCCGTCTTTCCGCGCGTCGCGTGCCCGAGCGGCTGCTTGTGGGTCCTGTAGCTCACCGGTGGATGTATAAACGGTCCCATGGACTGGAACGACCTGGCGAGCGTGCGGGGCACAGAGATCGACGGCCACCGCGTGGAGGAGGCGATCGACGCCCGGACCGCGCGCACGCTCCGGCTCTCGGACCGCCGCTCCGGCCGCCTGCACGTCCTGGATCTCGACCCCGCCCTCGAGGCCGAGCTCCGCGCGGGCATCGACACGACCCCGGCGCGCGGGGTGCTCCCGGTCCTCGGGTCCGGCGTGCTGGACGCCGACCACGGCTACATCGTCACCGCGGACGTCGAGGCCCCCACCCTGGACGACCTGCTGGAGGAGGGCCCCCTGGAGGCCTCGCGGGCCACCCGCATCCTCATGGGGCTCGCGGAGGCCCTGGCCTCGCTGCACGCCCGCGGCCTCTCCCTGCTGGACCTCCGACCCACCGACGTGCTCGTGCAGGCATCCTGGGACGGTGACGGCGTGCTCGTACCGCCCCACCCGTCGCTGGTGGGCCCGCCGTCCGGTCGGTCGCTCGGGGGCTACTGCGCACCGGACGCGGAGTTCGACCCCGACGAGCGCGCCGACCAGTTCACCCTCGGTGTGCTCGGGTTCGAGCTGCTCACCGGCGCCACGCCCCACAACCCGGACGCGCCGCCGGGCGAGCGCACCCTGCTGCCCATCGGCTCCATCGACGGGGCACCCGAGGCGCTGTCCTCCCTCGTGACCCGGCTCCTGCGCGACGAGCCGAGCGCCCGGTTCCCGTCCATGGCGGCCGTGGTGACGGCCCTCCATGCGCTGGAGTCCGGCGCCGAGCCGTCCACCTACGGGCACTTCACGCCCGCCATCCCCCACCAGCGGTCCTACCGGCCCACCGGGAGCCTCGACGTGGCCCCGGAGCCCGAGGTCGACGAGCTGGAGGGCGAAGCCGACTCGATCCTCGGCTTCCTCCTGCTCCTCGTCGTCGCCTGGGCCGTCGCGATGGGCCTGTCGGTGGCGGTGTTCTGGCTCTGGTAGCTACTCGACGGGCTCGCTGACGGCCGTGGCCGCCCCGTCCGGGCCGCTGTCGTCGTCCGTGGTCGTGGGCGCCACGTCGTCGAACCCGTCGTCGGAGGCCGCCTCGGCCTCCTCGGCGTGCTTGCGGCGCCGGATCACCCGGTGGGCCGTGTTGCCGGTGGCCTCGGGACGCTCGTGGTGCAC
This sequence comes from Alphaproteobacteria bacterium, assembly GCA_020632885.1. Classification (GTDB taxonomy): domain Bacteria; phylum Myxococcota_A; class UBA796; order UBA796; genus JACKEQ01. The sequence goes on from JACKEQ010000031.1 coordinate 8,642, forward strand.
GTCCACGGGAGCCGCGACGGGCGCCGGAGCGATGAGCCCGGCCGCCTGAGCCTCGATCAGCGCCTGGATGCGCGCGATCTCGGTGTCGTAGGCGGCCTCCCACAGGGAGCCCTTGGGAGCGCGCTCCTTGGCGCGCAGGTACTCGGCGTGGGCGGGGATGAACTGCTGACGGGCCTCGAGCACCGCGGCCAGCGTCGCGTAGGCGGCGTGGCTGGAGGGGTGCCGGGCGGCCTGGTCGCGCGCCATGGCCTCCGCGCCGTCGACGTCACCACGGGCGAGGTCGATGCGAGCGCGCTCGAGGCTGATGCGGTGGTGCCGCTCGGCCCCGCGCTCGGTGTTCTTGCGGGCCTGCTTGAGGAGCCAGTCGGCCCGCTCGAGGTCGCCGGCCGTGCGCCGGTGGAGCTGGGCGAGGAGGAGCTGGGCCTCGGGCGCCTTGCGGTCGTGGCGCAGGCTGGTCTCGAGGAGCTCCTTGGCCTCCGCGAAGGCGTCCGAGCGCACACCGGCGTCGGTCGCCGTGGCCGCACGGTCGATGAGGAGGTCCGCCAGGCGGGCGGTCTGGACGGGGTCCTCCGGAGCCAGACGCACGGCCTCGCGCAGCAGGCTCTCCGCCTCGGCCAGGGCCTCCGGGCCCTCGTCGCGGCGGGTCATGCCGAGCAGACCGTAGGCGTCGGGGAGCATCGGCTGGAGCTCCATGGCCTTCTGGAGGCTGGCGACCGCCTCGTTGCGACGGCCGTCGCGCAGCAGGATGGCGCCGAGCCGGCAGTAGAGGCGCGCCTCGTCGGGCAGGGCCGTGATGGCGGCCTGCAGGGTGGCGATCGCCTTCTGGCGGGACCGACGGTGGAGCCAGTGGCCCGCCACGCGGTGGAAGACCTCGGGCACGGGCGCCTGCTCGATGGCGAGCTTCGCGAGCTCGTCGAAGTCCGACTTCGCGGGACGCGCCTCGACGGCGGCCGGGGCCTCCTCGCCCTCCTTCCGGTCCTTGCGACGACCGCCCTTCCGGCCACCCTCGGGGGCCGGCGCACCGCGCTCCTCGGTCTCGGAGAGCTCGAGGCGGAGCAGGTGGGCGTCCGCGTTGCCCGGATGCGCGTTGACGATCTCGGCCAGGCGCTGGCGGGCGAGCTGGAAGTTCGGCTTCTTGGACCGGATCATGCCGATGCAGGAGTCCACCAGGACGTCCTCGTCGGGCAGGTCGGTCTTCACCCGGCGGCGCTGCTGGCGGCTCGCCGTGCAGTGGAGGTTGAACTCCTGCTGCAGCACGAGCTTCTTCATGCCTTCGGCGTCCTTGAGCTCGGCCCAGAGGGCGTCCGCGAGGCCGCGGTGCACGTCGAAGTCGCTGGTCTCGCGCCAGGTGAGCTGGCCGCGCACGAGGGGATGCACGCGGTAGCGGCGGTCCTCCTCGGTGCCCGTCATGTCGAGCAGGCCCTGGGCGAGGAGCTCGAGGCGCGCCTCACGGTTGAGGCCGAGCGCCGAGATCTCCTGCGCGTCGACGGTGTGGGGGACGTGGGCCACGGCCGCGAGGGCCGCGCGCAGCGGCGCCGGGAGCTTCTCGACCTTGCGGGCCAGCCGGCGCTTCACCTTCTCGAGGGAGCCGTCCTCCATGGAGAGGTACTTGGGGTCCTCGGTGAGCTCGACACCGTTGTCGCGGTCGCGCACGTCGATGGCGTAGACCCGCGCGGCGAGCGGGTGGCCGCCGATCTTCTCGGAGATCGGGCCGAAGCGCTCGCGGGGGAACTCCGGCGCCTTGTAGGCGTCGAAGATCTCGTGCAGGAAGCGGCCCTTGATGCCCGCGAGGGGCATGCGGCGCAGGTGCTGGGCCTGGCCCTCCCGGTAGAGCACGGGCTGGTCGATGCTGCTGAAGACCATCCGCACCCGGCTCGGGTTGGTGAGCAGGGCCACGAGCAGGAGCTCGAGGCGCGACTTGCGGAAGAAGTCGTTCTGGCGGCCGAGGGCCGTGTGGAGACCCTCGACGAACATCACGGCGTCGTGGTCCACCGCACCCATGGCCTCGATGGCGGCCGCGACGATGTCGGCGGGCTTACGGGCGCGATCCTTCAGGGCGTCGTGGAGCTGCGGGGCGCCGTGGGCGCGGCAGACGAGCGCGAGACGCGCGGCGAGGGCATCGAAGCCGAGCTCCCGGCCGAGCGTGAAGTCCGGCAGGCGCTCGAGGCCGCTGGCGGCCGCGGCGTGCTCGAAGAGCGTGCGCTTGCCGATGCCGTGGGCACCGCTCAGCACGATCGGGCCCGGCGTGGCGAGCAGGCCCTTCAGGGACTCCAGCTCCTCGTCCCGACCGACGAAGGTGAAGCGCGGCGCGCGGTCGCCCGCCTTCTCCTTCTTCGTCTTCACCTTCGGCACGGTGGCCACCTCGACGGGCTCGAGGTCCGCCGGAGGGGTGGGCAGGTCGCGCAGGAAGCTCTTGCCCTTGCCCTTGATGTGCTCGATCTTCAGGCCCGAGAGCTGACCGAACTGGAAGGGGTTGAACGAGCGCGCCACGACGAACACACGGGGCTTGTGCTGCGCGCGGCTCACGATCTTCGCGATGTCGTCGAGGCCACCGGTGTCGCCACGCTCGGGCTCCACGAGCACGAGCACGCCGTTCGGCTGGGCGATCGAGCGCGCGAGACCCTTGTCCGTGACGGCGGTGACCGCGCCCGACGCGGGACCCGACAGCGCCATCGGGAGGAATGCCGCGCGGTCCTTCAGCGCGAGCTGGACCTCGGGATCGCGGAGGAGAGCGCCGGAGACGGCGACCGAGCAACGGCCGGCCTCGATGGCGGAGACGACGGCATCCATGGACGTACCTCGACGGTGTTCACCGGGGCGCTTCCCCGGGACTTGGCTGTCGCGCGTAACGCCGCGAACGTGCGGATGCACGCCACCACGGGGGTTAGGGAGGGCCGATGGGATCCACCCTCGACGAGCAGGCCCGGCTGCTGCCCACCCGCCCGGGCTGCTACCTCTTCCGCGACGGCCGCGGGCGCGTGCTCTACGTCGGGAAGGCGCGGTCGCTTCGGGCCCGCGTGCGCCAGTACCTCACCGGTACCGACGAGCGCGCGATGGTGCCGTTCCTGGTCGCGGCGGCGAAGTCGGTGGACGTCGTGGTCACCGCCAGCGAGAAGGAGGCCCTGCTCCTCGAGAACTCGCTGATCAAGCAGCACCGCCCGCGCTTCAACGTGAAGCTGCGCGACGACAGCAACTTCCTCCACCTGCGTGTGGATCCCCGGTCGTCCTGGCCCCGCTACCACCTCGTGCGCTCGATCCGCGACGACGGGGCCCGCTACTTCGGTCCCTACCACAGCGCGTCGAAGGCAAGGTCCACCCTCGCGTTCCTGCAGCGGGCCTTCCCCCTGCGGACGTGCACCGACGCCGTGCTCCGCAGCCGCACCCGGCCCTGCCTGCTCCACCAGATGGATCGCTGCGTGGCGCCCTGCGTGGACGCCGTGGACCGCGCGACCTACGACGGGCTCGTCTCGGGCAGCATGGAGCTCCTCCAGGGTCGCTACAAGCCCGTGATCCAGAGCCTCGAGAAGCGGATGCTCGACGCTGCGGAGGCCCTGGAGTTCGAGCGGGCCGCCCGCCTCCGCGACCTGATCTTCAGCATCCGCTCCACCCTGGAGCACCAGAACGTGGTGGACGCGCGGCTCGGCGACCACGACGTGTGGGCGCTCCACCGGGACGGCGCGAGGGGTGCGGTGGCCGTGCTGCCGATCCGTGCGGGTGTGGTGGGCGAGCCGACCGTGACGACGCTCGAGGCGGCGACCGACGACGACGGCGACCTGCTCTCCACGCTGCTGAACACCGGCTACCTCGACAACGCCTGCCCGCCGGAGGTCATCGTACCCGTGCTGCCGCCCGACCACGAGGCACTCGCGGAGGTCCTCTCGGAACGGGCGGGCCGCAGGGTCGCCCTGCACGCACCGGCGCGAGGCCGGAAGGTGCGGTGGCTGGAGCTCGCGAGCGAGAACGCCCGCCTGCGCTACCTCGCCGAGAACGACGAGGAGGCCCGCCACCGTGCCGCGATGGAGGAGCTCGCCGAGAAGCTCGAGCTGGCCGGGCCGCCCGAGCGCATCGAGTGCTTCGACAACTCGAACCTCGGGGGCACCCACCCGGTTGCCGCGATGTCCGTGTTCCTCGGGGGGCGGCCGGCACGCGGGGAGTACCGTCGCTACCGGGTGAAGCGGGCGGCCGGCAACGACGACTACGGCATGATGCGGGAGATCCTGGAGCGCAGGTTCACCCGGGCCCGCGAGTCCGGGCTGTTCCCCGATCTGCTCGTGGTGGACGGCGGGAAGGGCCAGCTCGGCGTGGCCCTCGCGGTGCTCCACGACCTCGGCCTGCACGACCAGCCGGTGGTCGGCATCGCCAAGCCGCGCACGGAGCGTCGCAAGGGCGACACCGTGGCCACCGACAAGATCGTGCTCCCGCACCGCAAGGAGCCCCTGAAGCTCGGGCGCGGTCATCCCGCCCTGCGCATCCTCCAGCACATCCGCGACGAAGCCCACCGCACGGCCGTCCGCTACCAGCGCAAGGTCCGTGGGCAGGCGGACCTCACCAGCGTGCTCGAAGGCATCCCGGGCATCGGCAAGGCCCGTCGGAACGCGCTCCTGCGGGCCCTCGGCAGCGCGGAGGCCGTCGCGGACGCCACGGTGGAGCAGCTCGAGGCCGTGGAGGGCGTGGGCCCGGCCCTCGCCCGCACCCTCTACGACGCCCTGCACCCCGACGACCTCGTCCTGTAGAGTGACCCCCTCGGAGGCCGTGTGGACCGGCTGAACCAGATGCGGGTGTTCGTCACCGTCGTCGACAAGCAGTCCTTCACCCGGGCCGCGGACGCCCTCGGGATGGCGAAGTCCACCGTGAGCCGGCAGGTCTCGGACCTCGAGGCGAGGCTCGGGGTGCGCCTGCTCTACCGGACCACCCGCGTGCTCCACCCCACCGAGGTCGGGCGCGCGTACTTCGAGCGCTGCCAGGCCATCCTGCGCGACATCGAGGAGGCCGACGACATCGTGTCGGCGCGCAGCGAGGGCATCCGCGGCACCCTGAAGGTGGCCTCCGCGTCGATGTTCAGCACGATGTACCTGGTGGACCCCATCGCGTCCTTCCGGCGCGAGCACCCCGACGTCACCGTGGACCTCCGGCTCGACGACCGCTTCGTGAACCTCGTGGAGGACGGGCTCGATCTCGCCATCCGCGTCATCGAGACCCCGCCCGACAGCAGCCTCGTGGCCCGTCGTCTGGCCGCGACCACCCACCGGCTCGTGGCCGCACCGTCGTTCCTGGCTGCCCACCCGATCCAGGGTCCCGACGATCTGGCGCGCGTGCCGACGCTCGTCCGCACGCCCCCCGCGCCTGTGTGGACGCTCTGGGAGGGCGACCGCGAGCACCGCATCGAGCCGCGGCCCGTGCTCGCCTGCAACCAGGCCGAGCCCCTCGTGCACGCCGCGCGCATCGGGCTCGGCGTGGGCCTCTTCCCGGACTTCATGACCCACGACCTGGAGCGCGCGGGCGAGCTCGTGCGGGTGCTCCCCGAGCTCTCCGGCTGGTCCAGCGGGGTCTACGCCATCTATCCCCACCGTCGTCTGCTCCAGGGCCGCGTGCGCGCCTTCATCGACCACCTGGCCGCGTGCTGGGAGCCCCCGCCCTGGGAGAGCTGACGGCGGATTCGTCCCGTCCGCGGGCGATCGTGTTATCCTCGGGCACCCCCTCCCTCCCCCTCCTCCCCTCCTCCTCCGCCCCTCCCCAGGAACGCCCCATGCAGACGCTCCCCGCCGATGGCGGCATGCGCACGCTCGCGCGCATCGTCCGTCAATACCGCCAGGACGTGAACCAGCTCGGCCCCGCGGCCCCGCCGGACGCCGTCCAGGCCCTCGAGGCCCACATCGGTTGCCCGCTGCCCCCCGGCCTGCGGCACTTCCTCCTCGAGCACAACGGGGCCAGCCTGCTCCGCGGCGCCCTCCGAGTGCGCAGCACCGCCGACATCGTGCTCGCCAGCGCGGACGCCCGGCAGGTCGTGCTCTTCGCGGACGGCAAGGAGGAGCGCTGGGCCTTCGCACCCGACGCGTCGGGCTGGGTGTTCGGCGCCTGGGCGGACGAGCGGCTGGTCCCGCTGCACGGGAGCTTCTCGGGCTGGCTGCAGGCCACCCTCACCGTCACCGAGAGCCAGGTGCGCGCCCCGCGCGACCAGGCCCTCCTGCGCTTCGAGGCCGACCCCAACGACATCCACCAGCTCCTCGCCGCCGGACGCCGGGCCCTCGAGGAGGGTCGGCCCGAGGAGGCCGAGGCCATCCTGCGCCGCGTGACCGTGAACGACCCCTCGCGGGTGCTGGGCTGGCAGTACCTGGGCGACGCGCTCGCCGTGACGGACCGCATCGCGGCCCGCCAGAGCTGGCTCGCCGCCTTCCGTCGTACAGCGCTCCCCCTGCCCTGGCCGGGCGCGCCGGTGTTCGACGCCGACGGGCTCGACAACCTCCGCCGCGCGTTCACGGACCCCGAGGCCTGGGAGCTCGAGCTCACCCGCTTCCTCGAGGAGCGCGTGGCCGACGTGCGCTCCGGACGGGGCGCCGAGCTCGTGGTCGCCGTCTCGCGGGCCCTGGCGCGCAGCCGCATGCGCCGCGGTCGCCGGACGGAGGCGCGCGACGCCCTGGCCACCCTGGTCGCCCGCTGCCACAGCTACGCCGAGCAGCCCCGGCCCTGGGAGGCCGTGCTGGAGCTCGCCCGGCTCGAGGCGGACCTCGGGAGCCACGACGAGGCCGAGGCCCTCGTGCGGCGCGTGCTGCGCGGGGCCGACCGCTCCCACCACGGGGCCGCGTGCCTGCTGCTCGCCACCATCGCCATCGCGCGCCAGGAGCCCTTCGCCGAGGACATCCTGCGTGACGCCGAGCGGGCCGGGCTCGACGACGAGCAGGCCATCCAGTGGCGCCTGCTGGCCGCCGAGCGGGCCCTCCGCCACGACGGGCTGGACGGTGCCACCGAGCACCTGGACACCGCCCGTACGCTGGCCCGCCGCCTCGCCATGCCGCGCTGGACGGCCGCCGTGCGCCTCCTCGAGGGCGACCTCCACCGTGCCCGCGACCGCTGGGACGACGCCGTGTCCGCCTGGACCACCGGGCAGAACGCGCTGACGTCCCACGCGGATGCCGAGCTCTCCAACCGGTTCCGGAGCCGCTTCGGCGACGCCGCCCTGCACGCGCGCGAGATCCGCGAGGCCGAGCACCACTACGCCGCGGCTGCGCGGGGCTTCGGCGAGAACGAGCTGCGCGTCCGGGAGGCCTGGGCCCTGCTGCGGCTCGCCCAGGTCTGGCTGCTCACGGGGCGTGGCGCCGACGAGCTCCTCCGGGCCGCCCTCGCGCGGTTCCAGGAGGCCGACCTGGCCGCCGGCGTGGCCGCCCACGACGCCGTGGCCGGGGACCCGGGTCTGCACCTCGACTGGCACCTCACCCGGGCCCGCGACCATGCCCGGGCCCGCTACGACGCCCAGCGTGCCCGCCCGCCGTACGAGCGCGCCGACGCCGACCGTCCCGAGCGTCGCCTCGGGGCCCACCGCATCGCCATCGCCGCCTGCAGCGACGAGATCGTCCCGCACCTCGCCCGCCGCATGGACGCGGCCACCCGGGCCATCGAGGCCGGCCGGCTCGCGCCGAAGGACGAGAGCGTGCTCCACTACGTCGGTGCCGTCGACCTCCTCTCGGGGCACCGGAGCTGGTCGGCCGCCGAGATCCTCCTGCGTCACCTCATGGAGCAGCGGGTGGACGGGTACCCCTGGCAGGCCCTCCAGGGCGCCATCGCCCGGTCGCCGAACGCCGCGCTGGTGCACGGGCTGCTCGAGCACATCGAGGTTCCCAAGGGCAAGCCGGGCCCCGCTCTGGCCGCCGCCGCCGAGCTGCTCGGCCTGCGCCGCGAGACCCACGCCGTGAAGCCGCTCCTCGCGCTCGCCTGCCGTCCCCACAGCCCCGCCGTGCGCAAGGCGGCCGTGGTGGCGCTCGGGCGGATCGGCGACCGCCGGGCCCTGGACGTGGTCGCCGAGGCGCTCCAGACCCCGCAGCTCGCGGAGGCCGCCGCCCTCGCGCTCCTGATGCTGGGCGACCGTCGTGGGCTCGACTTCCACGGGCGCGCGCTCGTCGAGCGTCGCCGCGACCTCATCGGCCTGCCGGGCGAGATCGTCGGGCGCTACGGCGGCCCCGAGCACCTCCTGCTGCTCGTGGGCGCCACCGACGGCGAGGGACCCGTGGCCATCGGTGCGCTCCAGGGGCTCGGGCTCCTCGGGGACGCCCGGGCCGTCCCGACCCTGCTGGAGGCCCTCGGTCGTCGGGACCGCCAGGTGGTCGAGGTGGCCCTCGGCGCCCTCGAGCTCATCACCGGGCACCACGAGCAGGACGAGCCGGGCTTCCGTTCGCGCTGGCACGCCTGGTGGGAGGCCCACGCCGCGGACTTCCCGGACGGCGTGCGCTTCCGGGAGGGCCGCGTGTTCGGGGTGGGCGTGCTCATCGATCGTCTGGAGCACGACGATCCCTGGGTACGCCGCACGGCCTACGACGAGCTGTGCATCACGACCGGCGAGCGCCACCCGTTCGACGCGGACGGCCCCTGGCGCCTGCAGCGTGCCCACGTGCGCGGCTGGCGCCGGTGGTGGGTGACCGCGAAGGAGCGCTTCGTGGACGGCGGTTGGTACCTGGACGGCCGCCGGAGCTGACCGACCTTTGGTATCGGGTTGACCCCTGCCCCGGTCGTATGACGTCATACGCGATGTCACGACCGAGGAGGGACCATGGAAGCCGAGCAGAAAGCGGACCTGGCCGCACAGATCAAGCGCATCGCGGCGTCCGGGAAGACGTACTTCTACTGGCTCTGCCCCAAGGGGGAGGACGACGAGCCGGTCCTGCTCCTCGAGAAGAAGGAGGGGCCGCTCGCCAAGGCCGCCAAGGCCGCCCGCAAGGCCGCGAAGGTGAAGATCTTCAGCCGTGGCCAGGTGGCGATCAACGCCGAGAAGGAGCTCCAGTTCGTCCACCAGGAGGGGTCGCTCGAGCCGAAGAAGGCCGGAAAGGTCCTGAAGACCAAGCTCGGGCCGGCCGAGGGTCTCGAGAAGGTGGCCGTGCGCCTGAAGAAGGCCAAGGTCATCACGATGGAGGAGTTCCAGCGGCTCAAGCCGGTCCCGGGGGCCGCCCCCGAGGAGGACGGGCCCGCGGGCGACTCCGAGTCCAAGTACGGCAAGGCCCTCGATCGGTGGGAGGAGCTCGTCGAGGAGGCCCGCGACACGCTGGGCAGCTCCCACGCCCTCCTGGCCGAGCTCGCAGCCGACACGGCCCGCGCCGAGCAGGAGAAGGAGTCCGACATCCACCGGGCGACCGAGTCCCTCGCGAGCCTCGCGCAGGGCTTCGAGAACCGGCTCTCCCAGGCCGTGAAGGCCGCGTGGAAGGCCGAGGTCGAGGAGGTCAAGCCGCTCTTCGTCAAGGCCCGTGACCACATCGTGGAGGGCCTGGTGGCCGGGGGGATGGACCCCGACCAGGCGAAGACCGCGGCCCTCGAGGACCAGCGCTACAAGAGGATGAAGGAGGCCCAGCAGGCCGCCTACGACCTCAAGGCCAAGGACCTCCAGGAGGCCCTCGACGCGCTCGAGAAGGTCGAGGCGATGGCGGAGGACATCCTCGGGTCCAACGAGAAGGTCGACGACGCCGACCTGAAGGCGCTCTACGAGGAGATGTTCGACATCGACTTCGGCCAGAGCCGCGAGGCGCTCGACGACGCGTTCGAGGCGGTCGACAAGCAGGTCACGGCCCTCCAGGTCGCCCTGCGCACCCACGCGGACGCCCGCCTGCAGCGCATCGGCGAGCTCGGCTTCAACGCCGTCACCGGCAACCACAAGACCCCGCTCATGGCGGCCCTGCTGGAGGCGAAGATGGCCGGCGGCAACCGCGAGGCACGCGACAAGGCGGCGCGGCGGGCCGCGGTCATGGCCAAGAACCTCCGCGACCACCTCAACGCGTCCCCGCTCCTGCGCGCCATGGCCGACCCGCCCCAGGGTCTCCCCGCCGTCCGCGCCCTCGACCTCCTGACCCCGGCTCTCGACGAGCTGGCCGACATCCTCTGAGGACACGACCATGCCCTACACCATCGAAGAGTTCGTCGCCGCCTGGCAGACCCACTACGGCGTCCTGGTCGAGCAGTCCCAGGAGCTGGAGGACACGTACGAGGACTCCCGCGAGGCCGCGGACGACATGATCCAGAAGGTCAAGGAGATCTGGAAGGCCAACCGCATCGCCTCCTGGCCCGACCAGACCCGCCTCACCCTCGAGAAGCTCCGCGACGACGGCATCGAGCACGCGCGGGCCAAGCGCTACAAGAAGGCCCAGGCCATCCTCGAGACCCTCCGCAAGGAGGTCCTCGACATCCACACGGCCCGGCACCACAGCAAGAAGCTGATGGAGTCCACCGACCCGTCCAAGAAGTCCATCACGAAGCACTTCCCCAAGAAGGAGGAGTGCGACGAGCGCCAGCTCGAGCTCGTGAAGGAGCTGCGCGGCAAGATGAAGAAGGCCCAGGACATCTGGGACCAGGGCAAGAGCCTCCACGAGGTCGACGCGTTCTTCCAGGCCGCGAAGAACTTCGAGTCCGCGAAGGTGATCTCGAGCGAGGCCGTGAGCCGCGCGCGCTCCGAGCCGTTCCGCGAGAGCGCGACCATCGAGATCAACCAGGACGTGTTCAGCACCTCGGAGGACGGCACCCCGCTGCTCGACCTCCTGCAGTCCCAGGGTGTGTGCCACGCGCTCGTCCTGGACTTCCTGGGCAGCGGCGAGTCCGGCGGTGAGCCCGGGAGCCCCGTGAAGGGCAAGATCACCTCGAAGCACGTGAAGGCCCAGGCGCAGTACGAGCTCGCTCACAAGATGACGGGCGAGAAGACCGAGAAGATCCTGGAGCAGGCGAAGAAGCTGACCCTCGAGGAGATCACGTCCTACGAGCAGCAGATCGAGGTCTGCGAGCACAACCTGGAGTACGCCCGCGAGCGGCTCCAGGAGGCCAGGGACCTGCAGTCGCGGGTCGGGCCCGACCTCGCGGAGGCCACGCGGCTCCTGCAGCTCAAGCAGGGCGAGTACAGCCAGGTCGAGGGCTACCCGGACTTCGACGGCAAGGCCGAGACCCTCGTGATCGTGCAGCGCCGCGTGGACGCCCTGCAGCAGCGGGTCGACGAGCTGACCCGCGTGAAGAACGGCGCGGACGAGGACGTGCGCAGGTTCGGCGAGCTCGGCACGCAGTGCGAAGGGCTCATCCAGACCCTCACGCGCGAGAAGACCTCCCGCGAGTCCGAGGTGGACGGCCTGCGCGAGCAGCTCAAGCACCTCACCAAGCAGGCCCGCAAGCTCGTCGAGCTCTACGAGAAGTCCAGCAACCCCGGCTTCACGCCGAGCGTGCTGCTCGAGCAGTTCGGCGTGCAGTACAAGGAGGACGGCACCCTCACCCACAAGCCCGAGACCGGTGACTTCCTCACGGGCGAGGAGGTCGCGAAGGCCCTGGTGGACAGCCTCGCCAAGGTCGCCAAGGGGGCTGAGGGGTCCTTCCAGATCTCCGTCACCCTCGCGGAGGGCGGCCACGCCATCGGCATGCGGGGCAAGCACGCCGAGGACGACAGCTGGGTCATCGATTGGTTCGACCCCAACGCCAACGGCTACCAGTTCGACACCGTCGACAAGTTCCTGACCTTCCTCGGCAAGTACTACAAGACCGTGTACAGCTCGAAGTGGAAGAAGGTGAAGACGAGCGAGGTGTCCATCACCCCGCCGACCGACACCGTGAACACCCTCCTCGGGCCGTCGGCCCGGGAGGCCTTCGAGCAGGACTACGAGGACTTCGACGACCTCTGCAAGAAGATGATCGGCGACCCCGTGTTCCCCAGGAAGCTCGGCGAGGAGCTCGCGGGCGAGGCCCTCACGGCCTACAACCGGCTCCCCGACGTCGACACCGCCACCGAGATCGACCTGCTCATCGCGCGGAACCGCCTGGAGGACATCCGGGCCCGTCTGCGCGAGGCCATCTCGCTCTCCGAGCGCTACGGCGACCTGCTCGAGCAGATGCGCCCCGAGCTGCAGACCGCGAGCCAGCGCGTGAAGGACGCCTTCGCGAAGGCCGTCGCGGCCCACCACGACGGCGACCTCGCGAAGGCGCTGAAGCTCATGGAGCAGGTCGCGAACGGCCGCGACCAGGACACCATCCGCGGCGTGGTCGACACCATGGACACCACGCGTGGTGAGGACACCGTGGTCGAGGAGACCGCCGAGTGCCTCGACGAGCTCATGGGCAACCTGCGCAAGACCGGCAAGATGGTCATCGTGAAGAACCTCGACGAGCTCGCGGCGGCGTTCGCGGCCGACAAGAGCATGCCGGTGGACACGGCCAAGCAGCGGATCCTCGAGAACAAGGGTCGCGGCTTCACCGGCACGGACGGCACGGTGTACGTGCTGGCGGGTGCCGACTCGGCCCACGACTGCGTGCACGAGACCGTGCACATCATGTCGGCACCGGGCGGGGCCACGAAGATCCTCGCCGAGTGGGGCGAGCAGCTCAACGAGGGCTTCACGGAGTTCTTCACGAAGCAGATGTGCGCCAAGCTCGGCGTGACGGACGCCGCGTCGTACGTCGACCACGTGGCCTTCATGAACAAGCTCGCGCCGGTCGTGGGGCACGCGACGCTCTACAAGGCGTACATGCAGAACCAGGGCATGGACGGTGTGCTCGACGTCCTCGTGAAGAAGTGGGTCGAGCAGGGCGACACCATCACCAAGAGTGTCTACCGTCCGCCGAAGACGAGCGGGGACATCGACCCCGTGAAGTGCCGTGACCAGCTCACCACCAAGCTGAAGTCGTCGTTCCCGCCCACGGGCCCGATGCTCAACTTCTGGTCCGCGGTCTACGGCTTCTGAGGAGGATCACATGGCGGCCTTCAAGCGCGGTACGCGCATCCACATCACCTGGCCCGACGGTGGCAAGCTCGAGCTGATCTTCGAGTCGACCAGCAAGGGCAAGGTGGCCGAGGCGCTCGCCGCGTGGCAGGCCGCCCAGCCGGACCCCGGCACGGCGGGGAAGCCCGCCATGCTGGGCTTCACGCTGGAGGGCAGCGAGATCGAGCAGGTGGTGAACGGCATCCCGCTGTTCATCTCCCCGAAGTCCGCCAACGCACCGGTGCCGCTCCCCATCCCCGTGCCCCAACCCGTGCCCGTGCCCGTGCCCGTGCCCGTGCCCGCGCCTGCGCCGGTCGCTGCACCGAAGCCCGCGCCCCCACCGCCCACGCCGGCACCGGCACCCCAACCCGAGCCCGAGCCCCGACCCGAGCCCGTCGCGGTCGTGGCACCCGAGCCCACGCCCCCACCGGCCCCCGAGCCCACACCGGCTCCCGAGCCCACACCGGCTCCCGAGCCCGCACCGGCTCCCGAGCCCACACCGGCTCCCGAGCCCGCACCAGCTCCCGAGCCCGAGCCCGCCGTGGCGGCCGGAGACGACGACGACTGGGACGACTGGGACGACGACCCGGGCGATGCCGAAGAGCCCGAGGAAGAAGAGGAAGAAGAGGAGGAGGAGGACGAAGAAGAGGAAGAGGACGACTGGGACGACTGGGACTGACCTCAGCGGCGCGCGAGCCCGCTCCACAGCGAGCTCCGCGGCGCCGCTCGGCAGCCACAGGCCAACCCGACGTCCTCCGCCGGCACGTCCCGCACGACCGGACCGGGGTCCCCGCACACCAACGTGACCGAGGGGACCCCGCCGCCGTCGATGTGCAGGCGGGCACCCGCGTCCACCGTCTGCAGGTCGAGCTCGTCGACCTCGCCGTCGCAGTCCTCGTCCACACCCCGGTTCAGGCAGCGCTCCGGCAGGGCCGGTGACAGGGCAGGGTCCGTGTCGTCGCAGTCGCCGCCGATCAGGGCGTGACCAGGGAGCACCTCGCACACCTCGCGGGGCTCACCGGCACCCACGCCGTCGCCGTCGGCGTCCGTGAACACGAGCTGCCCGCGGGACCGGGTGGGGTCGAGGTCGTCGCAGTCCACCCCCGCCACCGCGCCGTCGCCGTCGAGGTCCGCGATGGCGACCGCGTGGGGTCCGCCGTACACGCCGAGGTCACAGGGACCGTCGATGGGGGTGTCCACCACGCCGTCGCCGTCCTGGTCGCGCCAGTCGCGGCAGGCCGGGTCGCCGGCGTCCACCACCGGGGACCCGGGAAGCGGGAGCAGCGACTCCCACGAGCAGTCTCCCGGTGTCCACGGCAGATCCGGCGAGGCCACCAGGGGCATCTGGAGGACCGTCTGTGGCAGGTCGCCGTTGAAGTCCCCATCGACGTTGTCGTACCAGAGGCCCCAGCGGAAGGCCCACGACGCGGGGTTGGCCAGCAGCTCGGCGTAGACACCCCCCCCGAAGGTCTGGCCGGCGACGATGTCGTGCTCGAAGTGGAGGGGAGTCCCGAAGGTGGTCACGGCACCACCACCCGCGAAGGAGAGGATCTCCCGCGGCGGCCCCCAGACGACCCCCGTGGAGTTGCCGAGGAACGCGTTGAACTCCACGACGGCGATCGCATCTTGCCACCACCCCGGGGGCGGACCGAGCAGCAGCCCGCCTCCGTAGTACCTGGAGTGGTTGCCGAGGAAGCCGTTGTTCTGCACGGTCGCCTCCAGGCCCTCGAAGTACACGCCGCCTCCGCGATCCGCGTGGTTCCCGCACACCAGGTTCCGGCGGAACACCAGGCTGTGCACCACGGCGTCCAGCGCGCCGCCATCCATCACGTCCGAACCCGACCCCTCGAAGACGTTGTCCTCCAGCTCCGCGATCGTCTCCGGGCACGCGAAGTCGCAATCCGGCGCGCTGTGGACCCGCACTGCGCTGTCACCGCCGTCCACGAACCGCGAGTGCCGGATGCTCACCGGCGCCGTTCCCGTCGTGGAGATCGCGACCCCGCGGGTCTGCTCGAAGCTCACGCGCTCCGCCTCCAGGCCTGCCGTCGCCAGCGCCCCGAGCTCCAGGCAGACCCCCTGCACGTCCACCAGCGTCAGAGGCGCACCCGCACGCACGCCCTCCACCGTGGGCCCCGAGCCACACGTGCCCTCCAGCACCAGCCCCGCGAGCCGCAGCGGCACGGTCGAGCTCGTCAGGAGCCTGACGGCCCCGGGCGCGCCGCGCAGGACGGCCGGTGTGGGGTCAGCGGACCGCAGGTGCAGCGAGGTCGCCAGGCACGTCGGCGGGACCGTGATGCCCTCCAGCTCCAGGGTGCCCGTGATCTCCACGATCCCCGGCCCCGAGACCGCACACGCCGCGTCCACCGCCAGCTCCAGCGCCTCCGGCGTGCTCACCGCGCGCGCCACACCCAGGACGAAGAACATGCAGGCCCCCTCGAGCCCACACTCTACTGCCCCAGCGGCAGGCCCACCACCTCACAAGAGGGCTGCAACCCCGTGCTCGCGCACATGGACACGAACTGCTGCACCGTGAGCAGCGGCGTGCGCCGCACCTCCAGCTTCCTGTCCTCGCCACGGGTCGCGAGCACCTCGTGCAGGGCGGCGTCCACCGGGTACACCCGCGGGTCGCCCTCCAGCTTCACCCCGCCCACCACGGCCTCCACGCGCAGCGGCTCGCTCCAGAAGCCCCAGCTCTGCAGGTAGTGGCGCCCGTCGTCCACGAGCAGCTCGTCGCCCTCCACGAGCGCCTTCGTGTCGAGCGGCGTCTCCGGCTCCAGGCCCACGAGGCGGCGGTAGCTGCAGCCCTCGAAGCGCGTGCCCGGCACCAGGATGCAGTCCGCGTCCCGCACCGTCGGCAGGAAGCCGCCGGGGTGACCGCGCAGGTCCTCCCAGACCGGCAGCCGCGTCGTCGGCACCGCCTGCGTCGAGAACCACAGCGGCGGGAGCAGCAGCGTCAGCCCCGTCGCCAGCGAGAGCAGCGGGACCGTCGGGGGCACCCCGCCCGCCAGGTACCGCAGCCCCGTCACCATCACCGCCAGCGCACCCGCCGCCAGCCAGGCCGTGCCCTGCAGCTCCACGGCCAGCGAGGGCTCCTCCATCGTGCCGAACCAGCGGATGTGGAGCAGGCCGATCAGGAGCTGCACCGCCGAGGCCACCAGGAAGGCCGCCGACGCGCGCTTCCCCCGCTCCAGGCGCGCGGGACCGCGGCGGTTCATCGCCACCACCCAGAGCACCGCCGCCCAGCCGGCCGGGCAGAGCCAGAGCAGCGCGAGCTGCCCGGGGAGCCACGGCACCAGCTGCAGCACGATGAGCGCCAGCACCGCGGCGATCGTGGTGCGGCGGCGCCGCCGGGTCGACCCCTCGGGCCGGAGCCCCCGGGAGGCCGCCAGGCCCAGGGCCAGCACGAGGAGGATGAAGGCCGCGACCAGGTGCACGAAGATCCAGCCCACCGCCGCCGCCATCGCCTGGTCGTACGGGCGCCGCTCCAGCACCGGCACCACCATCGTGCCGAGCACGGGGAGCCCGAGCAGCAGGACGAACGGCAGGCCCCACGACCACAGCGGCAGGTCGTCGTCGCGGCGTACGAGGTCGACGATGGCCGGCAGCAGGAGCAGCAGGGCACCACCGGCCATGATCATGGCGAACATCGGGAAGACGACGAGCACGCCGCATCATCCCACGTCCGAGGCCGCGCGTGCAGTCCGGCGCGTGCGGGGTAGAGGAGGTGCGGGCCGCTGTGGCCCGGAACATGGAGAGAGCGATGTTGACCCGGAGGACCCACACCTGTGGGGAGCTGCGTACCGAACACACCGGCCAGGAGGTCGTCGTCCAGGGGTGGGCCAGCGCTGTCCGCGACCGGGGTGGCGTGACCTTCCTGCTGCTGCGCGACCGCCACGGGATCGTCCAGATCACCGTGGACGAGCGGTGTTCGGATGCGGTCCGGGACGCCGCGAAGGCCGTGCGCCTCGAGTACGTGCTCCAGGTCCGCGGGACCGTGGCCGCGCGCGCCGAGGGTGCCGTGAAGGACGACATGGAGACCGGCGCCATCGAGGTCGTGCCCACCGAGGTCGAGATCCTCTCCGGCACCGAGCCGCTGCCCTTCGCCATCGGCAAGCAGTCCGAGGCCCACGAGGAGACGCGCCTCAAGTACCGCTACCTCGACCTCCGGCGCCCCCAGCTCCAGCAGAACATCGTGCGCCGCCACCGGGCCGCCCAGGCTGCGCGCTCGGCGCTGTCGGAGCTCGGGTTCCTCGAGATCGAGACGCCCATCCTCACCAAGGCCACGCCCGAGGGTGCGCGCGACTACCTCGTGCCCAGCCGGGTGCATGCGGGCCAGTGGTACGCCCTCCCGCAGTCGCCGCAGATCTTCAAGCAGATCCTCATGGTCTCCGGGATGGACCGCTACTTCCAGATCTGCCGCTGCTTCCGTGACGAGGACCTCCGCTTCGACCGGCAGCCCGAGTTCACCCAGATCGACATCGAGATGTCGTTCGCCCCGCGCGACCTCATCATGGAGGTGGCCGAGACCGTGACGCGCCGCATGTTCGCGGACGTGCTCGGGCACGTGGTGGGCGAGATCCCGCGGCTGTCGTACGCCGAGGCCATGGAGCGCTTCGGGGTCGACAACCCGGACCTCCGGTTCGGCATGGAGCTCACGAGCCTCGACGCCGTGCTCGGTGGCTCCACGTTCCCGCCGGTGGCCAACGCGGTCGCCGAGGGTGGGCGGGTGCGCGGGTTCGTCGTGAAGGGTGCGTCCGAGTCGGCCTCCCGGAAGGTGCTCGACGCCTGGACGGCCTTCGTGAAGCCCTACGGGCTCGGTGGGCTGCTCTGGGGCAAGGTCACCGACAGCGAGGTCACCGGGCCGCTGAAGAAGGCCGTGGACGACTTCGCGGGGTTCTGCGCGGCCACGGGTGCCTCTGCGGGCGACGTGGTCGTCGTGGCGGCGGGGTCCGAGAAGGCCGTGAACACGGGCCTCGGGCGCCTGCGGGTCCAGGTGGCCCGGGAGCGCGAGATGATCGGGGAGGGCTTCGCGTTCGCGTGGGTCGTGGACTTCCCGCTCTTCGAGGCCACCGACGATGGCGGCTGGACCAGCACGCACCACCCGTTCACCTCGCCCAAGCCCGAGCATGTCGGGTGGCTCGGAAGCGAGCGGCAGGGCGAGATCCTCTCGGACGCCTACGACCTCGTCTGCAACGGCAACGAGATCTGCGGGGGCAGCGTGCGTATCCATCGCCACGACGTCCAGGAGAAGGTGTTCGCGGCGCTGGGCATCGGGCCGGAGGAGCAGCGGGAGAAGTTCGGGTTCATGCTCGACGCCCTGTCCTTCGGTGCGCCTCCGCACGGCGGCATGGCCTTCGGGTTCGACCGGCTGATGATGTGGCTGTGCGGCACCGAGTCGATCCGCGACGTCATCGCGTTCCCCAAGACGACCTCCGCGCAGGACCTCATGTCGGGCGCGCCGGGTCCCGTGCCGCCGGCCGACCTGGTCGAGCTGCACGTGCGGAACACGGTGGACTGACGCGCGTCACGGGGGTGGAGGAAGGCACGACGGCCACCCGGGCGGCGTGGCTTCCCACTCCACCGCGATCGACGCGAGGTCGAAGTCCTCGAGGGGGCCGAGGTCTTCGACCTCCCGGGTGAACACGATCTCGCCGGTCTCGTCCACCACGCCCACCTCGGAGACGACGTTGCCGTCGGCGTCGAGCTCGCGGGTGTACGTGATGTTCTTGCTCTCCCCGAACCTCCAGGTCGCGAGGTACGGGCCTTCGTGGTGCAGGACATACGCGGAGTCGAAGGGCGACTCCTCCGAGAGCTGCCCCTGCTCGTCGTAGAGCCTGTACCCCAACTCCACATCTGAGGAATTGTACGTCCGGGCCGCCGACGGGGTCCCGTCCCCGGCAGGCTCTGCGCCTGCCCGTGACTTCATCCAATCACCGGTGACGGTCTCGTTGCGACTTCATGTGTGCAACACCCCGGCCGGGGGATCCTTCACGCCGACACATGCTATCGTCATCGAATTCGCACGAGACGACCCATGACCCGAACGTGTCTGATCATCGCTGGCGCCCTCGCCACATCGTGCGCGGCTCGTGCCCCCATCCAAGCCTCCGCGGACACCTGCCACGGGCTCGACGAGGCGGAGCTCGCCACCTGCATCGCCCGCCGCGACTCCGGCCTCCGGTTTCCCACCAGGCGAACGAGCGCATACCTGGGGAGGCCAGGCAGTGGGTACCCCGAGGGGACCTGGGAGGTCGCATGGGACCTCGACGGCGGACGGTGTCGCGAACGCGTGACCGAGTTCCGGGTCCTGCGCGCCCACATCGACCTGGAGAACCGACGCCTGCTCCAGGTGGAGGAGGAGACGATGTGGTGCCACACGTTCCGATGAGGCTCGCCCGGGTGAAGCGGAGGTGGTAGGCGGAGGTCCATGGGGCTGGTCGCACGAATCCTCCGACGCGTGTTCCGTCGGGTGCCCGTCGACGGCGCCGACCTGCCGTTCACCGCCAGCTACGACCGCGTGTTCGAAGCCCTCACGCCCCGCGAGCTCCAGCTCGACCCCGAGCCCCTCACCGAAGACGACCTCCAGGCCGACCTCTGGGAGGGCGCCCGCCGCAACCGGCACTTCCTCGGCTTCTACACCGAGCACGGCGCCGACCTCGCCTTCGAGCGCTACGGCTTCTGGGACCTCCTGCGCGAGAAGGGCTTCGAGCCCGTCCTGAAGGGCGATCTCTCCGACCCCGACGAGCACCGCCTCCGCATCTACGACCGCGAGCCCGTGCCCTCCCGGCTCCTCGTCGAGCTCGTCGTGGGCCTCCGCGACCTCGTGCTCCCCGACGGCACCACCACCCGGATGCTGTTCATCAACTGGCTCACGATGCAGGACCCCACCGTGCGCCTCGAGGACTCCGGCAGGCCCGCCCTGCCGGGCCAGAAGCACCCCGGCCTCGGGCTGTTCCCCGAGCTCGCCTACCTCCTCCGCCTCATGGGCCTGCGCCTCCGCTGCGACGGCCTCATGAACCACCCGCAGCGCTACCACAACGCCGTCCTGTACGGGCGCTTCATGAAGTTCGTGGACCCCGCCGTGGAGGGCCGCTTCCGCGCCCTCGAGCGCGACCTCGCCGGTCTGTCGCTGCCCGAGGCGTCCCTCGCCGTGTCCGAGGGCCGGGTGGTCGGACCCGACGGCACCCCGTTCGTCTGGGACCCCGCCGACCAGGTCCTCCCGATCACCCGCCGCGCCCGCGCCTGGTTCGAGGGACGCACGTGGCGCCGCCGCGCCCAGGAGACCCGGGAGGGCACGCACTTCCGCGTTACCCCTCCCTCATGACCCACGCGTACAGCTCCCGCCTCGACGAGGCCACCCAGCTCGCCCTCTCGTCCTTCCGGCCCGTGTGGCGCAAGGGCTCGCGGGTGCCCTACATCACGCACCTCTTCAGCGTCACCGCCCTCGTCGGCGAGCACGGCGGCGACGAGGACCAGATGGTGGCCGCCATGCTGCACGACTGGCTGGAGGACATCCCGGGCGCCACCGTCGGCGAGCTCGAGGGACGCTTCGGACCCCGCGTGGCCGGGCTCGTGCTCGCGCTCTCCGACACGATGGAGCACCCCAAGCCCCCGTGGCGTCCCCGCAAGGAGGCGTACATCCGGAAGCTCCGCGGCGAGCACCCCGACGTCAAGCTCGTCTCGGCCGCCGACAAGCTCCACAACGTGCAGACCGTGATCATGGACCACCGCCGGATGGGCGACGCGATCTTCGACCGGTTCACCGGCCGCCGCGACGGCACGCTCTGGTACTACCGCGAGGTCCACGACGCGCTCGCCGAGGGCTGGCACAGCCCGCTCCTCGATCGCCTGAAGGAGGAGGTCGATGCCCTCCATCTGCGGGCAGAAGAACCCCCCGGCGCCCCGCCTGCGCCATGATGACGCCCGTGAGGAGGTGACGTGCGACGCCTGGTCCGTAGGGCCCTCGGGGACCTGATGCCGTCGGGAGGGCCCATGCCCGGTGCCCTCGACGCCGACTTCGACACGTTCTGGGAGAAGTTCCGCCGCGAGGCGCCCGTGCCCTTCAAGGCAGGCGTGTACGCGGGGGCCTTCGTGTACACGGTCACCCCCGTGATCACCGTGGGTGTGCCCCTGCCGTCCTTCGCCCTGCCGCGCCGCCTGCGCGACAAGCACGCGGACCGCGTGGTCCAGCACGACCTCTACCTCGTGCGCCAGGCCGTGTTCCTCCTCAAGATCGCCGGCGGGTTCGCCTGGGGCGCGGACCCCCGCGTGCGCGAGAAGCTGGACCTGCCCCCCTACGCCGGCGACCCCGGCGGCTGGAGGACGAAGTGAGCCACACCGCGTTCCTCGAGCGGGGCGACGACCGCTCGTTCGTCTGCGACTGGGTCGTCGTGGGCTCCGGTGCCGGCGGGGCCACCGCGGCCGAGTACCTCTCCCGGCACGGCGAGAAGGTCGTGCTCGTGGAGGCGGGCGCCTGGCGCGACCCCGAGCACTACCCCACCACCGCCTACGGCGCGATGCGCGACCTCCTCGAGGACTGGGGCGCACAGATCACGCGCGGCCGGGCCTTCTGGCCGATCGTACAGGCGCGCACAGTGGGCGGCACGACCGTGGTGAACTCCGCCATCGCGGTGCGCACACCCGACGACATCTACGCCCTGTGGCGCGCCGAGCACGGCATCGGCGGCGAGCTCTTCGAGGCCGCCATGAAGCGCTTCCAGGACCAGCTCGACGACGAGCTGAAGGTGGAGGTGGGCCCACCCGAGTCGCGCGGCCGGAACAACGAGCTCGCGTACGCCGCCGGGGAGGCCACGGGCATCGAGCACCACTACATGCGCCGGTACGTGAAGGACTGCGAGGGCTCGGGCCAGTGCATGCAGGGCTGCAAGTCCGGGCACAAGCAGAGCCTGAACACCAACTTCGTGCCCGCCGTGCTGGAGCGGGGCGGCGAGGTGCTCTCGAACGCGCCCGTGAAGCGCGTGTTCTTCAAGGGCAACCACGCCATCGGCGTCACCGGGCGCTTCCGGCATCCCGGGCTCGGCACCAAGGGCGGGCGGTTCACCGTGCGCGCCCGCCGCGGCGTCATCGTGGCCGCGTCCGCCACGCACAGCCCGGCCCTCCTCCAGCGCTCGCGCGTGCGGCTGCCGGCTCTGGGGCACTACTTCCGGTCGCACCCGGGCACCGGGGTGTTCGGGCTCTTCGACGAGCCCGTGGACATGAACCGCGGCAACACGCAGGGCTGGGCGAGCATCCAGCACCGCACCGCGAAGCACGCCTACAAGCTCGAGACCCTGGCCATCCCGCCCGAGATGGTGATCACGCGCATCAAGGGCGGCGGCACGAAGTTCATGGAGCGCGTGGCCGACTACCGCCACCTCACGATGTGGGTGCTCGGCCTGCGGGCCCAGGCCACCACGGGCACCGTGCGCAACGGGCTCTTCGACAAGCCGGTCGTCAGCTACACCCTCTGCAGGGAGGACCTCGCGGCCTTCCGTTCCGGGCTCGCCGAGATCGCCCGCCTGCAGTTCGCCGCGGGTGCGAAGGCCGTCATGCCCGGCGTGCACGGGCTCCCCTACATGATCGGCCCCGACGAGATCCACCGCATCGAAGAGGCCCCGCTCGACCCCCGCTACTACATCGCGATCCTCTCGCACCTCTTCGGCGGGTGCGTGATGGGCGCCGACCCCCGCACCAGCGTCTGCGACCTCCGCGGACGCGTGCACGGCCACGAGGGCCTCTACATCGCGGACGCCAGCATGATCCCCACCGTGCTGGGCGTGAACCCGCAGCACACGGTGATGAGCCTGTCCCGCTGGGTCGCCGCCAACCTCGTGGAGGGGTGACTCAGCCCGTGCGCTTCACCTCGAGCTGGGCGAGGTGCTCCTCGATCACCGGCTTGAACGCGTACACGCTGGCCGGCATGTAGCCGGCCGGAGGCGGCGGGCTCACGGTCTCCACCAGGCTCGAGCGGGTCACCTGGTCGCCGTCCATCCAGATCTCGGCGTGCACGTTGCCCAGCGCACGCCCGATCGTACCGTCCTTCTCGAGCTCGAACTCGTTGCGGAAGGCGCCCAGCATGAGCAGGCGCTGCTCGCCCTTGCTGTGCCAGCCCGGCCGGTGGAAGTGACCGACCACCACCACGCGCGGCGCGTCCTCACGCGAGAGGGCCGCGATCAGGCTGCGGTCCGCGGCGACCTCGGGGTCCGCGGTGCCCATCCGGTACACCACCTCGCGGACCATCGCGCCGGACAGGCGCTTCACGGGGTCGCCGTCGAGCAGGTCGCGCCAGAAGTCGCGCGTCCAGTACCGCCAGAACACCTCCTGCGCGAGCTGGCGCATCTCGGGGAGCAGCTCGAACACGCGCTCGCGGGGCTTGAGACGGTCGAGGGGGCCGAGGGCCGGGAGCAGGGGCATCACGACGTCGAGGAGGGCCACGGCCCCCCAGGGCAGGTTGAGGATCTCGCGCCCCTCGTGCTCGATGAAGGGCGGACCGTCCACGCGGAACATGCTGTCGTGGGTATGGCCGTGGAGGATCTCGAGCTCGCCCCAGCGCAGGCTCTCGCCCGGGAAGTGCACCTGATCGAGGGCCGCGAGCCGCTCCACGATGGCCTTGCGCACCGGGGCGAACTGGAGCTCGAGGTCGTGGTTGCCGAACATCATCCACAGGTGGCGGTGGGGCTTCTCCAGCCAGACGGCCAGCCCGTCGAGGAGCTCCGCGTGGGCCTCCGCCATCGCCAGCCACTTGCGCAGCGCGACCGCCGCGTCGATGTGCCGCGGCCACACGCCCCCCACAGGAGTGCGCAGGAAGTCGAAGATGTCGCCGTCGAGCACGAGGTCGACGCGCTCGGCGTCCGGTCGCTCGGCCAGCCAGTCCAGGAGCCAGGCGCTCTGGGGGAAGTCGTCCATCGGACCCCCAGCACCCATCTCGATGTCGCTGGCCACGATGACGAGCCGCTCGCCCATCCGATCCTCCCCCACCCCCATAGCGTTATCCGCACCGGATGCAGATCCTCCCCACCGCGCTGCCCGAGGTCCTCGTGGTCGTGCCCGAGCGGCACACCGACCCCCGCGGCCACGTCAGCGAGACCTGGAGCGCCGCGCGGCTCGCGGGAGCCGGCCTGCACGCGGACTTCGTGCTCGACCTCGCGTCCGTCTCGGTGCACGCGCACACCCTGCGTGGCCTGCACTTCCAGGCGCCGCCCCACGGCCGGGTGAAGCTCGTGCGCTGCGGTCGCGGGCGCATGCTGGACGTCGCCGTGGACCTCCGCAGCACGTCGCCCCGCTACGGCCGCTGGGTCGCCGTGGAGCTGACCCCGGAGAACGGCAGGCAGCTCTGGATCCCAGCGGGCTTCGCCCATGGCTTCGTGACGCTCGAGCCCCACACCGAGACCCTCTACAAGATGTCCGCGCCCTGGGTGCCCGAGGCCTCCCGGGCCGTGCGGTTCGACGACCCGGAGCTCGCCATCGACTGGACCGTCCCCCACGACCGCCTCGTGATCTCCACGCGCGACGCGGAGGCCCCGAGGCTCCGGGACTGTCCCTACGCGGACGTGCCGTGAGGCTGCTCGTCACGGGCGGGTACGGCTTCATCGGCTCGACCTTCGTCCACCGGGCCGTCGCGCGCGGCCACGCCGTCGTCACCCTCGACGCCCGCACCTACGCCGCCGACCCCACAAGCCTCGCCGACCTCCCGCCCGAGGCCGACCACGCCGTCGTGCACGCCGACATCCGCGATCGCGACGTGCTGGACGACCTGTTCGCCTCCCACGCCTTCGACGCCGTCGTGCACCTCGCGGCCGCCACCCACGTCGACCGCTCCATCGACGGGCCCGGGGCCTTCGTGGACACCAACGTCACCGGCACCCTCGCGCTCCTCGAGGCCGCCCGCACCTGGTGGGAGGCCGCCCGGCGCCCGCCCTTCCGCTTCCTCCACGTCTCCACGGACGAGGTCTACGGCCCCCTCGCCACCGGCCGGGCCACCGAGACCACCCGGTTCGCGCCCACCAACCCCTACGCGGCCAGCAAGGCGGGGGCGGAGCACCTCGTGGCCGCCTGGCACGCCACCTATGGCCTGCCGACCCTCATCACCCGCGGCAGCAACACGCTCGGACCCCGCCAGTTCCCCGAGAAGCTCGTGCCTCGCACGGTGATCTCGGCCCTCGAGGGCGTGCCCGTCCCGATCTACGGGGACGGTGGGCAGATCCGGGACTGGCTGTACGTCGACGACCACGCGGACGGGCTGCTCGCGGCCCTCGAGCGCGGACGTCCGGGTGAGGCGTACAACCTCGGGGCGGGCTCCGAGCGCACGAACCTCCAGGTCGTCGCGGCCCTCTGTGACGCGCTGGACGCCGCGCGTCCCGAGGGGGCCCCGCACGCGCGCTGGATCACCCACGTCGCCGACCGTCCCGGGCACGACCGCCGCTACGCCCTCGACGCGGGCCACACCCGCGAGACCCTCGGCTGGACGGCCTCCACGGGCTTCGACGACGCCATCCATCGCACCGTGACCTGGATCCTGGACCACGAGGCCTGGTGGCGCAGCGTGCTCCGCCGCCACGCGCTGGGCGAGAGGCTCGGGCTGTGAGGGTGCTCGTGCTCGGGAGGGACGGTCGGGTGGGACGGGCCCTCGCGCGGCGCCTGCCGGACGGGGTCGACGCGACCTTCCTGGGCCGGGAGGCCGACCGGGACGCCCCCGACGTGCTGCGGGAGCGTGTGGGGTCCGTGGGGATGGACGTGCTGGTGGACGTCGCCGGGGCCACCGACGTCGAGGCCGCCGAGCGCGCGCCCGGGGTCGCCCACCGCCGCAACGCCGTGGCCACCGGGGTCCTCGCGGAGCTCGCGGCGCGCCGGGGGGTGGCGTACCTCACGGTGTCCACGGCGTACGTGTTCGACGGCTCGGGGGACGCGCCGTGGCTGCCGGACGCGCCGACCTCGCCCCTCAACGTCTACGGGCACAGCAAGCTGGCCGCCGAGGCTGCCGTGCGCGACGCGGGCGGCACGCACCTCGTGCTCCGGACGTGTGCGGTGATCGACCCGGACGGTCGGGACTTCCTCGGGGCCGTCCGCAGCCGCCGGGGTCCCGTGGAGGTCGTCGCTGACCAGGTCGTCGGGCCCACCCCCGCCGATGCGCTGGCCGACGCGCTGTGGCGGCTCGCTGCGGTCCTCCGCGACACCCCGGGGCTCTCGGGCACCCACCACCTCACGGGCTGGCCGGACGTCAGCTACGCTGGTCTCGCCCGGCATGCGCTCGGCGACGGCCGGGTGGTCGAGGTCCGGAGCGCCGACCGGGCGGGCGCCCGTCGTCCGCTGAACGCCCGTCTGGACGGGTCTTCCCTGCTCTCCACCTTCGGCATCCCGCGCCCCGACTGGCGTGATGCCGTCCCGAGGATCTGAATGAAGCGCAAGGGCATCCTGCTCGCCGGGGGCACCGGGTCCCGGCTGTTCCCCGCCACCCTGGCCGTGTCCAAGCAGCTGCTGCCGGTCTACGACAAGCCGATGGTGCTCTACCCGCTGGCGACCCTGATGCATGCGGGGATCCGGGACATCGCGGTGATCACCACGCCGGACGACCAGGCGGCCTTCCAGAGGCTCCTGGGCGACGGGTCCACCTGGGGTCTCTCGCTCACCTGGCTCGTCCAGCCCCGTCCAGAGGGGCTGCCCCAGGCGTACACCCTCGCGGAGGGCTTCCTGGCGGGCTCGCCGTCCGCTCTGGTGCTCGGCGACAACCTGTTCTTCGGGGCGAGCCTGGGGCCCCAGGTGGAGCGGGCGCCCCTCGGGGGGGCCACCGTGTTCGCCGCGCGGGTGCGGGACCCCGAGCGGTACGGGGTGCTCGTGCTGGACGACGGGCGGGTGGTCGACATGGTGGAGAAGCCCGCCGATCCGCCGTCGCCGTGGGCGCTCACGGGGCTCTACCTCCTGGACGGGACCGCACCGGCCCGGGCGGCCACGCTGCGTCCGTCGGCGCGGGGGGAGCTCGAGATCACGGACCTGCTGCGGACCTGGCTGGACGAGGGTGCGCTGGGGGTCGAGCAGCTCGGGCGGGACGTCGCGTGGCTCGACACGGGCACGCCGGACGCGCTGCTGGATGCGGCGAGCTGGGTGCGCACGCTGACCGTGCGGCAGGACACGGTGGTGGCTTGTCTGGAGGAGATCGCGCTGGCGCGTGGCTGGATCGACACGGACGACGTGCTGGAGCGTGCGGATCGCCTGGGACCGACGGCGTATGCGCGCTACCTCCGGTCGCTGGTGCACCGGTAGCCCGCGGGCTGGCGGGCACGCTCGGCACCGGGTAGTGGGGTGACCGCCATCGACGGCGGTGACCGACGTTTTCCCGGATCTGGAGGTGTGAGTGGACAGGCAGGCATTCATTGCGGGTGAGCTCGTCGACCTCCTGGTCCCGAGCGAGCAGGACATCGAAGACGGCTGGGCCGACTGGTTCAACGACCAACCCACGTGCCGTTTCCTGGGCCACGGCGCCTTCCCGATGTTCCCCGCGGATCAGCGCGCCTTCCTCGAGTCCCTGCGCAAGCGCGACCGGATCGCCCTGATGCTCCGTCCCAAGGGGGAGGAGAAGACGATCGGCACGGTGTCACTGTCGTCCCTGGACCTCCACAACCGCACAGCGCAGATCGCTCTTGTCCTCGGTGCGCGCACACCCGGGCGCCACTCGCTCCTCCCCCTGGAGGGCATGGCTCGCCTGATGGAGCACGGCTTCGAGGTCCTCGGGCTGCGCCGGATCTGGGCAGGGCAGGCTTTCCCGGGACTCAGCAAGTGGTCCCGGAAGCTCGAGGTGCTCGGCCTCCTCTGCGAAGGGCACGCCCGGGGCGGGTTCGCGCGCGGTCGGGTCGTGACCGACTCCATCCCGCTCGGCTGCCTCGTCGAGGACTACGACGCGCTCCGGGCGAGCCGAGACGGTCGGTTCTGGAGCTCGGCGGTCGAGATGCAGGCCGAGATCGACGCGCTCCCGAAGACGCCCTTCGCGGAGGAAGTGGCCGCTGCGATGGAGGAGCTGCGTCGTGCGCGCTTCCCGCATCTGGCCCAGAACCCGGGGCCGTCCGCAGGCCGCTGAGTGCGGGTCCACATCGCCGAAGCCGTCTACGGAGACGCCGAGATCGACGCCGTCGTCCGGGTCCTCCGCGAGCAGCCCCTCGCCCTGGTCGCCGGTCCACAGTGCGCCCGCTTCGAGGCCCGCGCCTGCGACATCCTCGGCGTCGGGCACAGCACCCTCGTGAGCTCAGGCTCCTCCGCCCTCCTGCTGGCCCTCGCCGCCCTCCAGCTCCCCCCGGGCTCCGAGGTCGTCACCCCCGCCCTCACCTTCGGGACCACCGTGGCCCCGCTCGTCCAGCTCGGCCTCGTGCCCGTGTTCGTCGACGTGGCACCCGGACGCCTCGTCGTCGACCCCGGCTCCGTCGAGGCCGCCGTGGGTCCCGCCACCCGGGCCGTCCTCGTGCCCGACCTCGTGGGCGACGTGCCCGACTGGGCCGCCCTGCGGGCCCTCTGCGACGCCCGGGGCCTCGCCCTCGTGGACGACGCCGCCGACACCTGGGCCCCCCTGTGGGACGGGCGCAGCACGGCGTCCTGGGCCGACGTGGGCATCACGTCCTTCTACGCATCCCACATGCTCACCCTCGCCGGCACAGGCGGCCTCGTGGCCACCGACGACCCCACGCTGGCCCGCCGGATCCGCCAGCTCCGCGGATGGGGACGCCGCTCGGCCGCCGACGGCGAGCCCGACACCCTCGACGCCCGCGAGACGACCCTCGACGGCGTGCCCTACGACACGAAGTACGCCTTCGACCTCCCCGGCTACAACATGCTGCCCTCGGAGGCCGGAGCCGCCTTCGGCCTCGTCCAGCTCGACCGCATGGACGACGTCCGCACCGTCCGGGCCCGCCACCACGCGCGCCTCGCGGAGGTCCTCCGCTCCCGGGGCCTCGCCGTGCCCACCCTCCCCGACCGTGCCACGTCCACCTGGCACGCCCTGGCCTTCCGCACCCCACACCGCGACGCCCTCGCCGCCCACCTGGAGGCCCACGGCATCCAGACCCGCCCCGTGCTCGCCGGGAACCTCGTGCGCCACCCGATGGTCGCCCGCGCCCCCCATCGCGTCGTCGGGACGCTCACCGAGGCGGACGCCTGGATGCGCGAAGGGCTGATGATCGGCTGCCACCAGGGCCTCGACGGAGCCCAGCTCGACCACCTGGAGCGCACGATCCGGGAGGGGACGTGAGGGTCTGCTTCGTCCACCCCGCCTACCCCGGCCAGTTCGAGCTGCCGGCCCGCTGGCTCGCCGCCGAGCGCGGCTGGGACGTGTGCTTCCTCACGACCACCCGACGCGGACGCGACGGCGCCTTCCGCGTCTACGCCTACCAGCCGGACCTCGTGCCCTCGGACGCCACCGGCGCCACGGCGGCCTTCGCGGAGGACGACGCCCACGGCCTCGCCGCCGCCCGCACCCTGCGCGGCATGCTGGAGGCCGGCGAGCGCTTCGACCTCGTGGTCTGCCACTCGGGCTTCGGCGTGGGACGCTACCTGCGCGAGGTCTTCGACGGACCCGTCGTCGGGCTGTTCGAGTGGTACTTCGACCCCGAGACCACCCGCGTCCCCGTGCGCCCGGCCACGGCCTGGACGGCGCGCCGGCGCATCGCGTCCTACGGGAAGAACGCAGGCGTGCTGCTGGACCTCGTGGGGGTGGACGCCGCCTGGACGAGCACCCCGAACCAGCGGGCGTCCCTGCCGGCCGGCCTCCGCGACCGCGTCCAGGTGATCCCGGACGCCTACGACCCCACCCTCTGGTGCCCGGGACCCGCCGACGACCGCCGCGTCGGCAGCCTCGAGCTCCCCACCGACGTCCCCATCGTGTCGTTCTGCTCCCGGGGACTGGAGGCGACCCGCGGGTACGACGTGTTCCTCGAGGTCGCCGCGAAGGTCCAACAGGCCCGGCCCGACGTGCTGTTCGTGACCGTGGGCGACGACGTGCACCTCTACGGACCCCAGACCCACCGCGCCTCCGGCCACGCGACCTTCCGCGAGGAGCAGCTCGCGAGGTTCCCCGGCGACGCGAGCCGCATCTGGCACACCCCGAGCGTCCCGGCCCCCGAGCTGGTCCGGCTCCTGCGCGCCACGACGGTGCACACCTACCTCTCGGACCCCTTCGTGCTCTCCTGGTCGCCGCGCGACGCGATGGCCTGCGGAGCCCTGCTGGTGGCCGCCGACCACGCGGCCACCCGCGACCTCGTCACCCTCGGTGTGACCGGCCGCACGGCGCCCCTCACGGACATCGACGCCCTGGCGGCCCAGGTCCTCGAGGGGCTGGAGCCCACGGCGGAGAACGACGGCATCCGGCGCCGCGCCGCCGCAGAGGTGCGCGAACGCTACGCCGTGGACGTCGTGGGGCCCGCCCTGGAGGCGTTCCTCAGTAGATGTCGCGGCTCATGATCGTGAACGTCCCCGTCCCGATGGTGGGCGGCGGCCGCAGGCGCAGCCCGAAGTCGTCCTTGAAGGAGAGGGTGAACCCGCCCGCACCCCCGCAACAACCCGACGGGATCGTGATGCCCTTGGCGTTGGCGGTGAAGGGCAGGTCGCCGCCACCCTCGTCCACCACGGACAGCACCTCGAGCGGCCCGCCCTCGGGGTCCACCATCCACGTCCCCGGCACGAACACGCTGCCGTCGTCGCGCACCTCGACCGGCCCCCCGGCCCGCCCCTGGGGAGCGCGGTTCACGGGGATCTCGAACACCGCGGTGACGATGGAGCCATCGAAGGCCCGGGCCTTCACCCGGAGCCGCGGGTTCACCACCTCGAGCCCCTGCTCGAGCACCGGCGCCGACGCGATGTCCATGGTGGCGTCGGGGGAGCCGAGCGACTGGAGGATGCTGTCGTCGGGCCCGATGAGGTCGACGCGCACGGGCTCCAGCGGGTCGTCCGGGCTGCTGCCCATGGCCGCGTAGAGCGGATCGAGGTCGAGCACGCCGCCGTCTTCGCCCACCGGGCCGGTCACGCCGTCCAGGCGGTCCTCGTTGCGCCCGTAGCCCGTGTAGTGCACGAGCCCACCGCCCCCCAGGCGCATGAAGAGCTCCTGTGCGCCCGGCTCGAGCGCCACGCTCGCCCCACCGCGCGGTGTGGGGTCGAAGGGCACGGGGCTGCCGTCCTCGCGCTCCACGGCGACCACGGTGAGCAGATCGGGGCTCCCGGGCGCGACGCAGTCGTCCTGGGTCTCGAACACACAGGGGTCGCCCGCCAGACACGTCCGCGTGGGCCCGATGCGACAGACCGCCCCACCCACCGGCAGCACGTCGAAGGCGCAGGTGGCGAGGTTGCCCGCCCCATCGAAGCCGTCGACCTCCAGGCGCGGGATGGCGGCTCCGAGGAAGTCCCTGAAGCCGGTGGTCGGCGGGAGCACGATCTCCGGCGGCGCGGGGTCGAGCTCGAGGGCCAACGTGCCGTCGCCGTCCACCAGGCGCACCCGGGTCGGCGCGAGCGGGTCGATCAGCGCGTCCAGCTGGACCGCCTGCCCGTCCACGAGGTCGACGTCCGGACACACCGACCCCACCGGCGCGAGCCAGGCCGACAGCGCGTCCCGGACGTCGGGCGTGGGGCAGACCGCGTGCAGCGCCGCGAACACACCGCTGGGCCCCTGGCGACGGATCCAGATCCCCGAGGCTGCCGTGCCCGGCCCGATGTCGCCCACGACCTTCCCGCCACCGGAGACGCCGGAGAGCGACGCGCCCATCGTGAGCGAGCCGTCCCCGTTGGTGCCCGTGAACGTCTTCTGCTTGAAGGACACCGAACCCGTCCAGGTGCCCGGGGCCCCACCGTCCTCGTACTCGCCGTCCCAGCGGCCCCGGAGGTACAGACCGGCCGACCAGCCCGACGTCTCACACCCCTTGGCGGCCAGGGCGTCGCGCGCCGCCAGGAGCTTCCCGTAGACGGTGGCCGGCTGGAACCGGGCCTCGGCACCGTCGTGCACGACGTCCTCCCCCGCCTGGGACGCGATGGACGCCGCGATGGCCTCGGTGGCCGCGCAGACCTCGGCGTCGAGGGTCGTACAGTCGAGGGCGAGGGCGGTGGCGAGCACGATCGGGATCACGGGGGCCTTCCGGGGTCGGGGGTCTCCGTGTTCTACCGGATCGGCGGATCCGCGGCGAGAGGTCGTGGGATCGGCGCGGGGATCGCCGAGCCCGGAGCCTCCGTGTGGGTCGCGCGCCAGGTGGACCAGCGGGGGATCTCCCGTGGCTGCACGGGCTCGAAGCACGCGAGGCCCGCGCGGGGGTCGAGGGTGGTGCGGTAGCGGCGCAGCACGTCGAGCCCGAGCAGACCGGCCCCGTCCCGGCCCGCCACGCGGACGGGCCCCGCGAGCGCCCCACCCAGAGCGACCGTGTCCAGCTCGAAGTACTCCATGGTGCGCAGGTCCGAGCCCGAGCCCCCCGAGCCCCGCACCACCACACCCTCGCGCACCTCCGACGGCGTCATGCCGAGCCGGGAGAGGTCGAGGTGGGAGCTGGTGGCCCCGGTGTCCAGGATGGGCCAGAGCACGTGGCCCTCGATGGTGGTGGGCACGCGCGCCCGGGTGCCCACCATGAGCTCGCGGCGCATCGGCACCACGCCGGAGCCGTGCCGTTCGAGCCTCTCGACGGTGCGGGGCTCGCGGAGCCACACCTCGCCCTGCTGGGGATCGAGGGTCACCTGGAACGGACGCAGCACGTCCATCCCGAGGACCCCGGCCACCCGCACCTCGCCCGGGTCGCGGATCGACGAGGTGCGGTGCAGGTCGCGCACCTGGCACACCAGGCCCTCCACCACGTGCCCGCCGAGCGTGAGGTCCGGCAGGCGCGCCTTGCCGGTGCGGAGACGACCGAGCTCCCCGCGCACGCTCGTCCTGCCGCGCTCCTCGAGCTCCAGGGCCGCCACGAGCCCGTCGTCGCAGGTCGTGTGGCTGTAGCCGGTGTCGAGGAACCACACCCACGGCTCCCCGGCGATCTGCATGGGCACGTACCAGCGCGCGTCGATCGAGGTGTGCACGAGGGGCAGGGGCGCCGGCGTCGCGTAGTGGACGTCCGGCACACCGAGCATGTGGGCGCAGCCCAGGAGCAGCAGGATCACCGGGTGACCCCCAGCCGGGGGGCGAGCCGGTCGAGGGCGGCCTCGAGCGCCGCGTCGTCGAAGCCCTCGGCCTCCCGCCAGACGCGGTCCACCCGGAGGCGACCGTCCTGGGCCACGGCCTCCAGACGGCCGACGAGGTGCCCGTCGTGCAGGAGGGGCACGACGTAGTAGCCCCACTCGCGCTGGTCGGCGGGCTTGTAGATCTCCCAGACGTACCGGAACCCGAACAGGTGCTCGACGAGCTCGCGGTTCCAGACGACGGGGTCGAGGGGCCCGAGGATGCGCAGGTGGTCGTCCGCGTGGGGCTCCACGTCGAGGGACGCGGGCTCCACGAGCCAGCGACGGCGCATGCCCTCCACACCGACCTCGACGAGCCGACCTTCCGCGAGCAGGTCCCGCAGGGTGCCGTCGGTGCGGGTGGCCTTCAGCATGGACCACCAGGGACCCGAGCCCATCGAGAGCATGCCCGCCGCACGCACACGCTCGACCAGCGCCCAGCGCCCGAAGGGACCATCCGCCTCCGCGGTCGCGTGGTCGCCGAGCGCCCGGCCCGGCAGGTCGTACACCCGGCTGCCCCGCTCGCGACCCACCACGACGGCCCGGCAGCGCAGGGCGAGCACCTTCAGCGCCAGGGTGCCGACCCGGCTGCTGCCCTTCCAGGCGGTCCCCTGCACCGCGGGAAGCCGCCCGTGGTCGTCGAGGGCGGCCGGCGTGCACGGGCCCTTGGCGGCGAGGTCGGCCTCCACGGCGTCCAGCACGGCGTCCGGGAGGTCGAGCATGCGGGAGGTGTGCCGCCAGGTGGGCGTGAGGGCCGCGGCCTCGCGGTAGTGCGGGAAGGCCTCGGGCGGCAGCAGGCACCACTCCTTGGCGTAGTGCTCGAAGCCCGCGGCGCCGTAGATGGCCGTGCGCCCGAGGCCCTCGGTGCGCGCGAAGGCCACGAGGTCGGGGTTCGTGCCGATCCGGTCGATGGGGTCGACCTGGATCTGGCGCAGGGCGCCGAGCACCGCGTCCGGATCGTCGGGCAGGGGGCGCGGCCCGACCGTGCCGAGCAGCACCCGCCGTGCGTGCTCGCGCGAGAGGTTCATCGCCGGACCGCCACCACCGTGTAGGCATCGCCTCCCTGGTCGGCGTTGGCCGGCATGAAGCGGTCCACGGTGGTGTGGGTGCGCAGGGCCTCCCGCACGGCCTGCTTCAGCGCGCCCGTGCCGTGCCCGTGGAGCACGAAGACCACGTCCGTGCCGGCCTGGACGGCCTTGTCGAGCCCGACGTCCACCGCGTCCAGCGCCTCATCCACCCGCATGCCGCGCAGGTCGACGGTGTTGTGGGGCATCCGCAGCGCCTGATCGAGCTCGGGACCCGCCGTCACCCGCACGGGGACCCGCCGTACCGCGGGCTTCGGCGTGGCACGCGGCGCCCCGACCAGCTCCAACTCGCCGGGCTTCGCGGTGAAGGCCACCATGCCCTTCCGCACCTTCAACGTCTTCCCCACCGCCTCCACGATCCCCGTGCCGAGGGTGGGGTGACGGACCTGATCGCCCACCTCGAAGGCCCGCTCGGGCTCCGGGAGCACCTCGACCTCGGGCTCCGGGAGCAGGCCGGCGAAGGCCTCGAGCGACGCCCGGGCCGCGCGGGCGGCCTTCTGGGAGGGGGACTCCTGGAGCTGCGCCACGACCGCCCCGATGGCCTTCTCGGCCGACCGCAGCCGCGAGCGGAACGCCTCGGCGGCCTCGGCCTCCAGCGCGTCCGCCTTCGCCCGGATCTGCGCCGTGCGCCTGGTGAGCTCGGCCTCCCGGGCCTCGGCGGCAGCGAGGCGCGCATCGAGCTCGGCCTCCCGGTCCGCGAGACGCGTGCGCTGGAGCTCGAGGGCCTCCAGGGTCTCGGCCACCCCCTGGTCCTGGCTCTTCCAGAGCTCCCGGGCGCGCTCGAGCAGCCCGGCGCCCAGCCCGAGGCGCTCGGCGGTGGCCAGCGCGTGGGACTCGCCGGTGGTGTCCGGGATGAGCCGGTACGTCGGGCGACCCGCGCGGACCTCCATCGCGGCGACCCGGAAGCGGGGGTCGCTCACGGCGAGCCCCTTGAGCGGCGGGTAGTGCGTGGTGGTGACCACGCGGACGTCGGCGTCCACGAGGGCCTCCAGCACGGCGATCGCGAGGGCCGCGCCCTGCTGGGGATCCGTGCCGCTCGCGAGCTCGTCGAGGAGCACTAGCCAGCCGGGGCCCGCGCGGTCGAGCATCTCGCGCACCGCGACGAGCTGGGCCGAGAAGCTGGAGAGGTCGTCCTCGACGGTCTGGGCGTCGCCCACATCGGCCAGCACGCCGTCGAAGAAGTCGAACCGGCTGCCCTCGACGCACGGCAGCGCGAGCCCGTGTCGCACCATCCACGCGCACAGGCCGAGCGTCTTGAGCGCGATGGTCTTCCCGCCCGTGTTGGGACCGGTGAGCACCAGGGCCGGCCGCGCGGCGTCCAGCGCGAGGTCGTGGCCGATCACCTCGATGCCCCGGAGCACGAGGATGGGGTGACGCGCCTGGTCGAGCTTCACGGTGGCCCGGTCGGACACGGTGACCACCGTGGCCCGCATGCGGGACGCGAGCCGCGAGCGGCTGGCGACGATGTCGAGCTGCACGAGGGCCTCGAGGGACTCCGCGAGCCGCTCGGCGTCCGCGCCCACCTGCCGCGAGAGGGCCGCCAGGATGCGGCGCTCCTCGGCCTCGAGGGCCCCCTCGGCCAGCCGCAGGCGGTTGTTGAGCTCGAGGATCTCGTGGGGCTCCACGAACACGGTCTTCCCGGAGCCGCTGGTGCCGTGCACCACGCCGCGGTTCTTGGCGTGGGGCTTGAGCGGGAGCACGTAGCGGTCGTTGCGGACGGTCCAGAAGGCGTCCTGCAGATCGTCCGCGAGGTCCGCCCCCTTGGCCATGGACTCGAGCGTGCTGCGCAGGGTGCCGTGCAGCTCGTTGATCCGCCGTCGCAGCTCACCGAGCTCGGGGTAGGTCCGCGCCGAGAGCTGCCCGTCGGCCTCGAAGGCCACCGAGAGCACGTCGAGCAGCTCGATGTCGAAGCGGATGGAGGCCGCGATCCCGGCGAGCTCGGGGATGGTGTCGTCGTCGAGGAGGCGACGGGCCGCCCGGTCGAGCACGTCGAGGGTGCGGCCGACCGCGATCAGATCCTGGGGGGCCAGGATCTCGCCCTTGCGGGCACCGCTCGCGATCCGCCCGATGTCCACGGCTCCCGAGAGGCTCGGCGCGCGCTGCTCCTCCTCGAGCAGGGTCCACTCGCGCAGGGCTGCGTAGGCCGTGCGCACGGCGGCTGCGTCCGGCAGCGGGCCGAGGGTGGCGAGGCGCTGGGCGGCGAGGGTGGTGGACGCGGACTCGACCCACGCGGCGCGGAGGAGCCCGGTGTCGAGGGAGGCCTCGGTGTGACGGGAGAGATCCATCCCCGAGGCTTACTTGCCGTCGCCACCACCCGCAACGGCGTGGAGCGGCACGGGTGGCGGAGCGCCCACCTGGCCCCTCCAGCGCAGCCAGGCGTCCACGAGCGCCAGGGCCAGCATGGCCTCCACGATGGGCACGGCCCGCGGGAGCACACACGGATCGTGGCGACCGCGGGGACGCACGGTGACGGGCTGGCCGTGGTGATCCACGGTGTCCTGCTCGTGGAACACGGTGGCCACGGGCTTGAAGGCCACGGCGACCTCGATGGGCATGCCGTTGCTGATCCCGCCCTGGATGCCGCCAGAGCGGTTGGTGGCCGAGGCGATCCCCCCGTTCGGCCCGGGCACGAAGGGGTCGTTGTGGGCCCGACCCGTGAGGAGCGTGCCCGCGAACCCGCTGCCGATCTCCACGCCCTTCGCGGCGGGGATCGAGAGCATCGCGGCCCCGATCGTGGCCTCCAGCTTGTCGAACACGGGCTCCCCGAGGCCCGCGGGAACACCCCGCGCCACGGCGCGCACCACGCCCCCGACGGTGTCGCCGGCCGCGCGCACCTCGCGGATCCTGGCCTCCATGGCGGCGGACGCCTCGGGATCCGGACAGCGCACGGGGCTCCCTTCGACAGCGGAGGCAGCGACGGTCGTGGGATCCACGCTGGCAGCCAGCTCCTGCACGCGGTCGACCCACGCGACGACCTCGACGGGACCAAGGCTCTCGAGCACCTGGAGGGCGACAGCCCCCGCGGCGACGCGGGCTGCGGTCTCCCGGGCGCTCGCCCGTCCGCCCCCGGCCCAGGCGCGGTGACCGTACTTCGCGTCGTAGGTGAAGTCCGCGTGGGACGGCCGGTAGCGGTCGCGGAACGGCGCGTACGCGGACGGATCGGCGTCCTCGTTGCGCAGGACCAGCGCGATGGGCGTGCCGAGCGTGCGGCCCTCTGCGAGCCCGGAGAGCACCTCGACCCGGTCGGCCTCGCGACGCGCGCTGACGAGCTTCCCGGTCCCCGGACGGCGGCGGTCCAGCGCCGCCTGGATGCGCTCCAGATCGAGCGCCAGGCCCGGCGGACAGCCATCGATCACGGCCCCGAGGCCGCCACCGTGGCTCTCCCCGAAGGTCGTCACGCGAAACGCCTGCCCCCACGTGTTGCCCGCCACGGTGCCTCCTCCGGTCGGATGTTAATCGGGCCGGATGAAGGACGCGCTCATCGTCTCCGCCCTGTCGCTCCTCCCCCGGAACACGCTCGCGAAGGGCATGGGGTCGATGGCGAGGGCCTCCGCCTCCCGGGTGCTCACCCGCGCCTTCGTGCGCGCGTACGGGGTGGATCTCTCCGAGGCCACGGGGAGCATCGACGACTACCCGACCCTCGAGGCCCTGTTCACCCGCGAGCTCGTCCCCGGCGC
The DNA here is from genome assembly GCA_020632885.1 of Alphaproteobacteria bacterium. Taxonomy (GTDB): domain Bacteria; phylum Myxococcota_A; class UBA796; order UBA796; genus JACKEQ01. The sequence goes on from JACKEQ010000031.1 coordinate 46,481, forward strand.
GAGGCCGGTGTGCGGCGACCCCGATGCGCTCGTGTCGCCGGTGGACGGTCGCGTGGCCGCCATCGGGCGCACCGACGGCGGGGGGATCGAGGTCGCACCGGGCCGGACCCTCGACCTCGCCGCCCTGCTCGGCCGCGAGCCCTCCGGGGAGCACGACGTGGCCGTGCTCTACCTCTCGCCCACGGACTACCACCGGGTGCACGTGCCGCGGGAGGGCACGGTGGTGGACTGGGACTACGTGCCCGGCACGCTCTGGCCGGTGTTCCCGGCCGCCGTGCGGCGGGTGGACGGGCTCTTCGCGAAGAACGAGCGCTTCCGCGTCGGGCTCGCGACCGACCTCGGCACCCGCCTGGAGGTCGTGCTGGTCGGTGCGTTCGGCGTGGGTCGGATCGAGGTGTGCGCCACCGACGTGCTCTCCAACGCCGGTGCGGGTCCCGCCGCAGGCACCCCGACGCCGCCCCTGCCGGTCGCTCGGGGAGGGTGGCTCGGTACCTTCCACCTCGGGTCCACCGTCGTGCTGGCGGGGCCGCCCGGCTCCATCGACTGGGAGGTCGGCGTGGGTGAGCACGTGCGGATGGGCGAGAGGATCGCCTCCGTGGCGCCATCGCCCTGAAACCCGATCGAGACTGGGCTCGTGGTAGAACCGGCCCATGGTCAGCGAGCCCGAAGCCTCCGGACAGCGCGGCGCCCTGCCCGCGATCCTCGCGAGCCTGGGATCGGCGGTCGAGGCCCTCGACCCCAATACCGGCGACGGCGGTCGCGAGCAGGCGCGCGCCTCCCTCGCCCACGCCCTGGCCGGCGTGCTCGCCGCGGAGCGGAAGCGCGGAGGCTCCCGGGAGGCGCTGCCCGAGGCGCGCAAGCTCCTCCAGGCGCTCCTCAAGCTCGTCGAAGATCGCACCGACGTCGAGCACCTCAAGCGGGCCCGCGATCAGACGCGCCGGCGCCATGCCCAGCTCCAGCAGGCCACCGCCGGCGAGCTCCCGCTCGAGCTGGACCTCTGGACCTCCGGGCATCCGGACCGCCAGGTGGACTGGTGGTCCATCGCTCCGCTCTCGGCGGACGCCATGCTCGGCGTGCTCGGCACGGTGATCGGCGACGAGGCGGACGTGGCGGTGGTGGGTGGCGCCCTGCGGGCCGCCCTCTCGGTGGCCTGCAAGGGCATGGGCCGCGGGCTCGGGCCCGAGCGCGCCCACCTCGTGCTCCACGCCACCCTCGTCGACCTGTTCGGCGCGGGGCTCACCGTGCCGGCCCTCGCGTTCAAGCTGGACACCACGGAGCGCGAGCTGAGCCTGGCCTGCGCGGGCCACAGATCGCTCTGGCACGTGCGGGACGGTGTCTTCCAGACGCTCCGGGTGCATCCGGGCACGCCGCTCGGCGTGGAGCCCGTGAAGCGCCCGCGGGCCCTCGAGCTCCAGCTCCGTCCGGGCGACGTGCTCGTGGGCCTCTCCGCCGGGACGTTCGAGATCGAGGGGCCGGACGGGAGCACGCCCAGGGAGGCCGACCTGCGGGTCGCGCTGCTGCAGGGGCTCGCCGCCGATCGCTCGCCCGCGACCGTGCTCCGGGAGGCCCTGGTCCGGCACGCCGGGAGCGACGCGTGGGTCCCCCAGGCCACGGTGTTCTCCGTTCGACTGCGGTGACGTCCGGGCCTTGTTAACCAGGGGCGATCGACCCCCCTCGCTGGATACCTTCATGCCCACCGACCCCAACGATCCCCAGAACCCCGCGGACGAGGATGTCGGCTTCGGCGCGTTCGGTGGCTCGGACGGCACCGGATTCGACTACGCCGCCTTCGAGGAGAGTCTCCAGACCCAGGAGGAGGACGAGCAGTTCACCGATCCGGGCATGGTGGAGGAGCAGGTCCAGAGCCGGGCGACGATCGATCTGCGGCGGATCCCCCAGGACAACGCCACGTACGAGACCCGCGAGCTCGGTCGGTTCCTGATCGTGACGATCCGCGGGCGCGTGAACGAGTCCTTCCCGGGCGAGGCGATCGGCGAGAAGCTCCGCGGGTCCGTGGTGTTCGATCTCACCGAGGTCGACCGCATCACGTCGTTCGGCGTGCGCGCCTGGCTGCAGATGCTCGACGTCGCCAAGATGAAGGAGGCCTACTTCGTCCGCGCGAGCCCGGCGGTGGTCAACCAGGTCACCATGATGCGCAACTTCTGCGGTCCCGCGCGGATCCACAGCCTCGTGGCGCCCTACTCCTGCCAGAGCTGCGGCAACGAGTTCGGGGTCACCTACGACGCGGTGGGAGACCGCACCGCGCTCCGCGCCCGCAACCCCCTGGTGGTGGAGTGCCCCCAGTGCCGCACGGGCGCCGAGCTCGACGAGGATCCCTGGGTCTTCTTCGGCATCGACGAGCAGCTCCTCGAGGAGGTGCCCGACGACCTGCAGAAGGTGCTCGACAACCTCGGTGATCGCCCGCAGCACGCGCCCATCGAGAAGGCGATCGTCGACGACACGACGCGCATCCGGTTCAACGGCGCCGTAGACGGCAACACGCGCTTCCAGCGCGCCTTCAGCGGCCTCGAGGGGCCCATCGTGGTCGACCTGCGCACCGCGACCTCGGTGGACACCGCCGCCGTCGACGGTCTGTACGATCACCTCACCCGCCTCGACCGCTCGATCACCCGGGTCACCCTCGAGGGCTGCCCGGTGGCCCTCCTGAAGCGGGTCCTCGACGCACCCGTCGATCGCCTCGTCGTGCGCTCCGTGCTCACCAACGCGGTGTCCGACAGCCGGGACCTCTCCCGGCCCGTCGTGGTCGACCTCGAGCGCCACGGGAGTACCCTGAAGCGCGGGTCGGTTCCGGATCTCGACATCCCCTGGCGCGACGAGGCCTTCCGGCTCGAGGGCATGGAGGTGCTCCAGGCGGCGGCCAGCTCGCTCCAGCCGTCCTCCACGCCCGCTCCCAGCCACCGGCCCGGCACGCCCGCCCCCGCGCCCACCAACGTCCCGCTCGCGGCCGGTGGTGCCGGGGTCTCCCTCGCGCTCCTCGGCGGCGTCGGGGTCCTGCTCGTGCTCGTCGTGCTGCTCGTGGTGTTCGTGATGATGCCCGGCGGGGACACCCCCCCCGCACCCACGCCCGCCCCGGGGCCCACGCCGATCGCGGCCCCCGCCGCCAACCCCCAGGGTGAGTGGTCCTCCGGAGGGCTGCTGCCCCCGGCGTGGTCCGAGCGGGCGATGGTCGAGGACGGCGCCGATCTCCTGATCTCCGGCATCGGCAGCGGGCCCTCCCAGACCGAAGCGCTGGAGGCGGCCCGCCGCTCGGCCCTCGAGCGTCTCCTGGCTCCCGCCTCCACCGAGGTCACCACGCACCCCCTCGACGTCCTGCCCGCGAGCGGACCCCAGCGCGAGGCCGCCCTCGCCCGCTGGGTGACCAGCACCACGAGCCTGCCGCTCCAGCGCAGCCAGGACGCCTCCCGCACCACGGTCGAGGGTCGGGCCGAGGTCGCGGTGCAGTACAGGATGCCGAAGAAGGACCTCGACGCGTTCCTGGCTCCCTTCAAGCGCACCGCCACGTTCCGCGGCCTCACCTTCGCCCCCCGTCCGCCCTGGGCCGAACCCGGGCTCCGCATCACCGAGCGCGCCACGTACCTGCGGGTGGGCGAGCCGGGCGACGTGCTGGTCTCCGTGGCCGGCAAGCCGGTGAGCACGGCAGGGCAGCTCGAGTCCATCGGGCGCCAGGCCTTCGAGGCCCTGGAGCCCGGCGCCACCATGAACCTCGTGGTCCTCCGCGACGGTGAGAGCGTGACGCTCCCCTTCACCAAGCAGCGCCCCGTCGCTGCGCCCGTGCCACAGCTCCAGTTGCCGCCTCAATGAGCAATCTCGGCGAGCCCATAGGGGTCGCCTCCGTCTCCCGCTACCGCTTCGTCCAGCGCCTGGCGAGTGGGGGGATGGCGGAGATCTACGCTGCAGACACGAGCGGCGTGGCGGGCGTGAGCCGCCGCGTGGCCGTGAAGCGCGTGCTGCGGGATCACCTCGACGACGACGCCATCCTGAACATGTTCGCCCGGGAGGCCCGCCTCTCGGTGCGCTTCCAGCACCCCAACATCGTCCAGACCTACGACGTGCTGGAGGTGGGCGGTGAGCTCTACATCACGATGGAGCTGCTCGAGGGCATCAGCCTCATCGACCTGCTCCGGGTGTTGGACGGTCCCGAGCCCGCCCTGACGGTCGCCCAGAGCACCTACGTCGTGGACCGCGTGCTGGCCGGGCTCCACTACGCCCACGAGCTGCTCGGGCCCGACGGCGAGCCGCTTGGCATCGTGCATCGCGACGTGTCGCCGCACAACGTCTTCCTGACCCTCGACGGGAACATCAAGCTCCTGGACTTCGGGGTCGCCAAGGTGTCCTCGCGCACCGAGGGTGACACCGAGAGCGGTGTGGTGAAGGGCAAGGTGCTCTACATGGCACCCGAGCACTGCCAGGGGGGCACGGTCGACCGGCGCGCCGACGTGTTCTCCGCGGGCGTCCTGCTCTACACGCTCCTCACCAACCGGCATCCGTTCAAGGGCAAGAACCCCTACGACACCATGCGGGCCGTGATCCACGACCCCGCTCGCCCACCCTGCGAGGTCCGCCCCGACCTGCCGGAAGGCCTGGAGAGCATCGTGCTCCGCGCGCTCGAGAAGGCACCCGACACGCGCTTCCAGACGGCCCGCGAGATGCAGGAGGCCCTCGCCGACCAGATCCGCGCCCACGGCCTCTACACCACCGACGCCGAGTTCGGCCGGTTCGTCCAGGGCGAGATGCCCACGATCGACCGCTCGGACGACCCCGATGGCCTCCCGCCCGACCTCGTCCTGGGTGCGGTCCCGGAGGTGCACACGGGGCGCCACCCCGCGGCGGACGCCTCGCTCGCCGAGACTCCACACGCCATCGTGGAGCGGGTGTTCGGCGTCACGCTGCTCCAGCTGCGCGGCCGGCTGGACGAGCGCTTCGATCCCGCGCCGCTCACGCCGCACCTCAAGGGCCGCCTGCTCGTCGACACCTCCGGGGTCGAGAACATCACGTCCTACGGCATCCGCGGGCTGCTCTCGTTGTTCGAGCACGCCCAGACCACGTCCATCACGCACGTCCGCTGCTCGGTGCCCTTCATCCAGCAGGTCGGCATGGTGCGCATGCTGCTCGGCGGCGGGAGCATCGTGTCGTTCGAGCTGCCCTACGTCGATCCCGTGAACGGCAACGCCTTCACGGTGACCCTCGACGGCAAGGTGGGTGAGCGCGCCCTCCGCGAGCGGAAGCCACCCCCGTGGACCTGCCCGGGCTACCCGGATCGCGACGCCCGGTTCGACGAGCACGCCGAGTCCTACCTGTCCTTCGCGGACGCGTTCACGGCGGACCCCGACCCCGATCTGCGGGCCGTGATCGAGGGTCTGGCGGCCGAGCACCGCAGACGCGAGGTGGAGAAGGGCGTGGATGCGGACGGCACGCACATCTGGATCCGGCGGCCCCTCCAGGCGTCCTTCCGGTGGCGGAACCTGCTCGGTGGCCTCGAGGGTCGCGTGCACCTCGACCTCGAAGACACCCCGTCGTGGACCGAAGAGGGCGTGGCCGCCCTGGTGAGGGCGATCCGCAAGGAGGCGGAGGCCATCGAGTCCCTCTGCGTCACCCATGCTCCCCGCCCGCTCATCTCGGGCCTGCTCGACGCCGGTCTGGGCGAGCGCATGCTCGGCTCCACCGGCCGTGTGCACGCGGTGTGCTCCTCGTGCGGCGTGCCGCGTCGTCTGGCGCTCGGGTTCGAGAAGCTGGCTGCGCTCCACGAGGGGAGCCCGCTCGACGGTCGCTGCCCGTCGTGTGGTGGTGGGCTCGTGTCCACCGAGGACTTCTCCGAGCTCGGTCTGTCCACCCCGCCCGTCCCGGCGAACCCGGTGGCCGCGACGGCTCCGCTCCCGGAGTCGGAAGAGGGTCCGCCCGGTGTCGTCTGGGCAGCGCTCGCGGTAGCGGTGGTGGTGGTGATCGTGGTCGGATGGTGGCTCGCCACCGCTTCACATTGAGACGAGCCGGGATGTCCCGACCGCGCGGAGCGGGACACGAAGGCGAGGAGCGACGATGCACCGGACGAGACCCTCCACGACACCCCTGACCCGCCTCGCGGAAGGCCAGACCACCCCCGCCGACGCGCTCGAGCGGCTGAAGGACCTGCTCAGGGACGGCGAGGACGGGCTGTCAGACGCAGCACTCCTGATGGCCTGTCAGTACGAGGCCCTCGCCGATACCCTCGAGGGCCTCGTGGCCGGCGTGCGGGAGTTCGAGGGCGTGGCCGCATCCCCGGGCGACGAGCTCGACCGGCACCTGTCCACGGCGAGCAACCGCTTCGCCATCCAGCTCTCGGCGGCCCTGTTCGACACCCCGTTCGTGGAGGGCTCCCAGGCGTCCGACACCGCATCCACCTCGGTGCGCGCGCCCGCGGCAAGCTTCGCCGATCTCGGGGAGGCGCTCACCCATCTCGTGGGGACCTCCATCCGTGCCGCCCACCACGAGAAGGAGCTCGAGCTCGCGGGCGCCGTGCAGCGCATGATCGTGCCGCGCCTCACGGAGCTCCACCCGGCCGTAGAGGTCGCGTCGTGGTTCCGTCCCGCTGCGCAGGCCTCCGGTGACTGGTGGACCCTCGCCCCGCTCGGCAAGCAGGACGCCATGCTGTGCGTCGGCGACGTGACGGGCCACGGCGTCCCCGCCGCCCTGGTGACGGCCATCCTGAAGGGTGCCGTGGACATGGGTCGCCTCGGCATGCGCGACGCCCTCAAGCCGTTCATGCTGATGAACATGCTGAACCACGTGCTGCTCGACAACGTGGACGGCGACTACCTGATGACAGGCGTGATCGCGCGCTACGAGCTCGCGGACCAACACCTCCGCATCGCGAACGCAGGTCACCGTTCGCCCTGGCTCTTCCGCGCGAACGGCACCGTCGAGGTCCTCGCGGGCGACCGCAGCCCCCCCATCGGCACCCGTCGGGCCCAGCGCTACACCGAGACCACCGTGCCCTTCTCGCGCGGCGACACCCTGGTCGTGTACACGGACGGCATCCCGGAGGCGAACAGCCGCGACGGGCGCGAGCTGGGCGACGCCGCCTTCCGCCAGGCCCTCGAGCAGGCCGTCGCGCGGGGACCCGACCCCGCGGTGGCCGCCGTGCGCGAGCTGGTCCTGGGCCATGTCGAGGACGAGAGCCGCCTGGACGACGACGTCACCCTCGTGGTGATGAGGGCGCGGTGAACGTCCCCGACCGCCTGAACCTGCGCCTGCCCACGCTCGGCGGGAAGCAGCTCTGGGCCGACGAGATGCTCTACGCGGGCTACCGGATCCAGCAGAACGGGCTGACCGGGCACCACCGCCTGCTCGGGCCCGACGACACGCGCCTCGCCTGGGGCGACTACGAGACCTGCCACGCCGCCTGGACGCGGCTGAAGGCGTCCCGGCACGTGGAGCGTCCGAGCCGCCACCTCGTCCTCCTGCTCCACGGGGTCTTCCGCAGCAAGGACAGCTGGGGCCCGATGACCCGTGCCCTCCGGCGGGCCGGGTACGACGCCCAGCCCGTGAACTATCCGAGCACCCGTCGGTCCCTCGAGGACCACGCGGCCCAGGTCGAGCGCGTCCTCGACCGCTCCGAGGACGTCGACCGGGTCTCCTTCGTCTGCCACTCCATGGGCGGCATCGTGGCCCGCGTGCTCCTCGGGCGCGGCGGGTCGTGGCGGGAACGCATCCGTCCCAACCGGCTCGTCATGATCGGCACACCCAACCGCGGCGCGGAGATCGCCGAGACCCTGAGCGGCCTGCCGCTGTTCTCGGCCACGTCCGGCCCCAGCGTGGACGCCCTGCGCCCCGGGCACATCGATCGAGTCCCGCTCCCCGACATCCCCTTCGGCACGATCGCCGGGAGCAGCGGGCGGGACGCTGGCTACAACCCCCTGCTCCCGGGTGACGACGACATGACGGTCACCGTCGCGTCCACCAGGCTCCCGGGGGCCGAGGACGAGCTGGTGGTCCAGGCGCTCCACACCTTCGTGATGGTGAAGCCGGAGGTGGTCGCCGCCACGCTCCGGTACCTCAAGTCGGGCCGCTTCCAGCCCTGAAGCACCCGATCACCCCGCGAGGTGCTCCACGAGCGCGGCCATGACGTCCGTGCGGGAGACCACCGCCTCGGGGTGCCCGGCGGTGTCCACCACGGGCAGGATCCCGATGTGGTTGCGCGCCAGGGTCGCGGCTGCCTCCTTCATGCCGGTGGACCAGCCGATGCGCCACTGCACGGGCTTCACCCGCTCGGACACGAGCGCGCTGTCGCGTGCGCCCACCAGGTCGCGCCAGGAGAGGACCGCGTAGAGCTTGCCCTGGAGCATGACCACGAGGTGACGCTGGACGTCCTCGGCGAGGCGCGCCCGGGCATCGGCCACGGACGCACTGGCGTCGATCGTGCGCAGCGGGCGCGTGGCGTAGCGGGAGAGCGCCAGACCCTCCGGGAGCTCGCGCGCACCGAGCCGAACGGCGTCGTGCTCGGTGAACAGCCCGACCGGCGCGCCGCCGTCGGTGATCACGACCACGTCGGTCACGGAGCCCTGGAGCGCGTCCAGCGCCTCGGCCAGCGGGGTCCCCAGCGCGACCGAGGGCACGCGGTGCACCTCCAGATCGCCCGCGACCGCGTGGTCATCGGCGTCCTCGAGGGCCACGGCGTCCAGGACACCGACGACCCACCCTCCGTCGAGCACGGGGAGATGGCGGATCCGACCGTCCTCCAGGATCGCACGACAGCGGGACACGGGCGTGTCCACGTCCACGGTGATGGGCTCCGGTGTCATCCATTCGGCGAGCATCACGACCTCCACGCGCTCCCTTTCACCTCCCGTGCCAGCCCGTGCGAACGGGCACAGCGCCGGTCCGCCTCCACGAGGTGGGCGAACACGCACACCCTGGCGCTGAAATCACACCGTCATGGCCCCAGGGGTCGGGTGGCGCTAGGGTCCGTCCACCGGAGGGGGGCTCCTGGACATCCACACCTGGTACGTGGGCGACATCCACGGCTGCCTGGCGGAGCTCGTGGAGCTCGAGCGACGGGTGCGAGCGGCGAGCGCGCGAGAGGGTGCGTCGACGCTCATCGTGAGCCTGGGTGACCTCGTCGACCGTGGACCCGACAGTGCCGGCGTGATCGGGCACTTCCGCAGGGGGGCCGCCGAGGGCACCCACGCCGCCATCCTCGGGAACCACGAGGAGCTCATGCTCCGCGCGCTCCACGACCACGCGCCCTGGAGCTTCGAGCGCGTGGAGATGTCGCAGCACGTGAGCGTCGGGGCGCTCTACAGGTCCCTCCGGCCCGCGGTGGCGGAAGTGCTCACCCCGGAAGACTTCCGCGCCCTCGGCCGCCTGACCTGGATCACACAGGGCGGCGCGCGCGCCCTGGCGAGCTGGAGCGCAGACCCCCGTGACCCCTCCACCTGGCGTCTGCCCGAGGAGGACGTCGCGTTCCTCTGCAGCCTCCCCGTCGTTCACCGCAGCCCCGGCGTCGTCGCCACCCACGCCCTCGTGCGGAAGGAGGAGCTCGCCGAGCTCGAGTCGGACGAAACGCCCAGGGCGAGGCGGGCCGAGCTCGTGCAACGCGCGCTGTGGATGCGACGCCTCCCACCCGGGCCCGTCGACGCCGGGATCCACGTGTCGGGCCACACGCCCATGAAGCGGCCGCGTCGCTACCCGGCCCGCCAGCTCCTCCGGCTCGACACGGGCTGTTGCTACGGGAACCGGCTCTCGGCCTGGTGCCCCGAGCTCGACCGCGTGGTCTCGGTGAAGAGCGCCCGTTCGTAGGGCGAGGGGCTACCGGAAGGCGAGGAGCAGGGCTGCCAGCAGGAGGACGAGCACCCCGGCCACCCCGACCATGACGACCGCCGGGACCACCCGTTCGTCCGCGGGCGGGGCCGGTGGACGTGCCGCGAGATCGTTCGCCGGGGCTGCGGGCTTGTGGTCCAGCCTCTCGTCGGGCGCCGGGCTCGGATTGCCGGGCTCCACGGCCTTGTCGTAGGGGCGCGGAGCCACCTCGGTGGGGATGTCCTCCTCGGTGCCGGCCGGGGGAGCGTCCACCAGGTCGTCCGGCTCGAGATCGTCGCTCGGCTCCGCGTAGGCCATTTCGGACGCCACCGACGGCGCGTTCCCGCGCTCCCTGGCGGGCGGCGCCGTGTGCGTGCGCCCGGTGGGGGCGTTGAGCAGGGTTCGCTTGCGGCGGGCCAAGGTCGCTCCGGTGCGGACGGCTCCAGGTAACCCACGGCCCGGGGCCGCGCCGCGAGCCGGTCCTCCGCCGGCAAGCCCGAGCACCGGAAACCGCGTTACCCTGCGCCGATGGAATCACGCTACCTCGAGCTGGCCGCGGAGCTCTGCGAGCTGGTCGGCGCCGACGACCTCCTGGCCTTCCTCGGCCTCGAGCCCGACGTGTCGCCGGAAGACGCCCAGCAGGCACTGAAGAAGAAGCGCGGCTTCTACCAGTCCATGCAGGCCAACCCGAAGCATCGGGACAAGGCCAAGTTCTTCATCAAGCACTACCGCGCGCTCGACGCCGTGATGGCCGAGCCCGCCGCTCACCTCGCCCACATGGCCGCCCAGCGGGCCGCCGACAAGCTGCCGATGCTCGAGATGGCCATCGACAGCGTGCTCGCGGATGGCGTCCTCACCCCACAGGAGGAGGAGTTCATCCGCGAGAGTGCCGAGACCATCGGCATCGACGACGACACCTTCCAGCGCGTGCTCGACGAGCGTCTGAAGCGCTCCGGGGCCGTGCGGGCGGGCGCAGTGCCCGCGGTCGGCGCACCACCACCTCCGCCGCCGACCTTCGGGCGATCCCTGGCCACCGCCCCTGTCGCCGCACAGCCGGCTCCTGCGCCGCGCAAGAAGAAGCGGGTCAGCCAGGGCTGGTGGACGCAGGACTTCACCGACCTGCTGCTCCGGCTGATCCCGGAGGGCACCACGCGCATGGTGGACATCGCGTGCGCGAGCGCCTGGAGCGCCCTCGCCCTCCTCCCGGAGCGCCCGGAGCTCGAGTACCTCGGGATCGACCGGGATGAGGAACGGCTGGCCCTCGCCCGCCGCACGCTCACCTCCTCCCCCATCGGCACGCGGGTCGTGCTGGCCCCCGGGTTCCCCCACGAGCTCCCCCTCGCGGACGACAGCGTCGACCTGGTGCTCTCGGTGATGGCCCTCCGCTACTTCTACGACACCGAGCCGATCTTCCGGGAGGCGCACCGCGTGCTGAAGGAGGGCGGGCGCTTCGTCGTCGTCGAGCCCGACGGGCTGTCCCAGCAGTTCTACTTCGACGGCCACCTCAACGTGCTCAACAACGCCTTCCGCGAGTTCATGCGCGAGGCGGACCGCCGCCTCGGCGAGACGCGGTCCGGCGAGTTCGTCGGCCGTCCCGGGCTGGCCATCGGTCCCGAGCTCGGCCACAGGCTGCGGCACGCGGGCTTCACGGCCAACCGCATGCTGGTGCACCCGATCCAGGGCTTTCGCGAGGAGGCCAGCCTGGACTTCGCCGAGCGGGTCAGCCGGGTGATCGACAGCGTGTCCACCCGGGCCGAGCTCACCCCGCTCGACAAGCCGGTCCGCCATGTGCGCCGGGCGCTGAACAACATGGTGGAGATGATCGGGAAGGAGCAGGTGGGCCTCGGAGGCCACCTGCAGCCGGCCTTCGTCTGTGTGGGCGTGAAGACCTGACCCCCAGGTCGGTGGCACATCTCGACAGGATCGTGTAAGTTCGAGCGCGAGACAGGCCGATAGAATCAGAGGCCGGAGGATATCGACATGATCAGATGGGCACCGATGATCGCGCTGACGATCCCGACCCTGGCGAGCGCGGGCACATTCGACTTCACCACCGTCGCGGGTGGTCCGGTAGACGTGAGCATCACGACGTACAGCTGGGACCTCGACAACGACGGGGGCCCGGACTTCACGAGTTCGTCGCCCGTGACCTTCACGTTCAACACGCCGACCCTGACGGGCTCCACCGAGCCCCTCTGTCAATTGCCCGGCGCCAGCGCCTACTGCTTCTCGGGCCTGTTCTCCACGAGCAACAAGGGCTACGGCACGTTCACGAGCACCCTCTCGCTGGACCCCACCGTGGGCACGTGCACCGGGGGTACGAACTCCGCCCATCCGTTCCCTCTCGGTCCGTTCCTGGCCCGCACGGCAACATGCCCGATGATCCAGGAGATCACAGCCACCTTCGCCGACACTGGCGCCTCCTACGTCTTCGAGGGGACGGTGAACGGCGTCACATTCACGCAGGTTCGGCTGCTCCGAAGCGGCGTATTCTACACCTTCGGCGCCAATGGCTCCCCGACGATTGCGTCGGCGACCTTCGGTAGCGACACCTTCGAGGGCGACATGACCGGTATCCTCCCCGGATTCGGTTTCGTGCCCGGCACCTTCCAGGAGTGATCATGCGCATCTTGACCCCCCTGCTCCTCCTGTTCGCGAGCGCGGCCGCGCTCGCCCAGACGGAGATCGACGCTCCGCACACCACTGTGACCTCGACGCTCACGACGATGTCCTTCGACTTCCTGACGACCGACACGACGGACGACGCAGACAACTCGCTCCGTGGACGCCGGATCACCCTCAAGCCCACCTCCATCCCGTGCAGCTCATTCACCTCGTTGCCCCTCGCGAGCGGCTTCAACATCGCTGACATCGAAGGATGCGGTACCGTGGAGCTCTCCGACGGCGAGAAGGGCTTCTACTCCTACAGCGGGGGCAAGAGCGAAGGCGTTGGCTACACAAGGTGGAATGTCCTATATCTAGTGCTGGACAGCGGCACGAAGATCCTGACACGGCATCCCCTGCACAAAAAAGTAAGGGATGTGTGTCCGAACCCTTGCGAGGCAACCGAATACCACTTCTGCCCGAACAAGAACTATCCAAACCAGCCAGTGGCGGTAGAGGTCTACAGCATCTCCTCCACCCTCATCAGCAACGGCACGGCCGAGTTCTGCTTCCCATCGGACTACTGGGACTACTAGTCACCCGGAGCAGAGAAATGTGGCGAAATTCTGCTCACGTGTGATCCTCCGATATCGCGTCGGAGGACACGTGGCAGCGAAGAGGAAGCGGGGCCGCCCGAAGGTCGAGGTCACTCTGGTGGGCGACGAGCAGGCTGAACTGGAGCGGCTGACGCGGCGCAAGCGCACAAACCGCAACTTGGCCCTGCGCGCGCAGCTCGTCCTCGACAGTGCCTCCGGCATGGCCGATACGGCCGTGGCGGCCAAGAACCATGTGAATCCCAAGACCGTCGCCACGTGGCGGCAGCGGTTCGCGGAACTCCGACTGGAGGGGCTGTTCGATGAGCCCCTGCCATGTGCGGAGCGCAAGATCACCGACGAGGATGTCGAGCGCATCGTGGTCGAGAACACCGAAGGGGCGCACGCACTGGAGCACGCGGCGCATGGCCAAGAAGGCGGGCATCAGTCACTCCTCCGTGGGCCGTATCTGGCGGGCTCACGGCTTGAAGCCCCACATCGTCCGGGGGTTCAAGCTGTCCACTGACCCCCAGTTCCGTCACGGCACACTCGACCTCTTCGCCGCGCTCGACGTGGCACCGGGGAGGTGGTCGCCCAGACCAAGTACTGCGTCCCCCATGCCGGGGTTGACACCCGGTCAGGCGATAATCCCCAGGCGGATCGGCGGGGACGCGGATGAGCGACGAAGACGAGCGAGAGATGGTAGACGGCGGGCAGCGAGGGCTCCCAGGCCGCCGCAGCGTGGCAGAGAAGCGTGAGGCCGTGCGTTGTCCCCCCGGCGGCAAGACACTTGGCGGGGCGGAAATCGGTGTGGTGACCGCCGAGTGTCGGGGTGAGGGTGAACAGCTCGTGCCGGGGCTGCGGGCTCGGCCTCTCGTGAGGGCGGGGTTCCCACCTCGCGCGGCACGTATCGCGACGGTCGCTTCGGTCTCGCGTCCGTCCTCGCAGTCCTCGCCATGCTCGACGACCACGTGAACGTGGTCGTCTGCGCGTGGCTCCGGGCTGCTCCGGGCGCACGCGTGCCCTTTGCTCCCTGTCGCGATCCGAGCCTTCCGCGAGGATGATGAACCCCGCCCTCACGAGGCCATCGCCCGGTCCGGTAGGGGGAGTCCCAGAGCTCGGCCGCCAGTGGTCTCTTCGTCTCGAGCGCGCCCGATACGACGCCAAGCTAGCCGAACGCCGTTACAAAGCCGTTGATCCCGACAATCGAATTGTCGCACGCACCCTCGAGTCGGAGTGGGAAGAGAAGCTCGTCGAGGTCACGGCCGTAGAACGAGACTACGCCGCTGCCAAGCAGAAACGAGGTGTGGTCCTGACGGAGGAGGATCAGCACAGGATCCGCGAGCTCGCGCGAGATCTTCCTCAGGTGTGGCGGGCATCGAGCACGACCTAACAGCAGCGGAAGAACCTGCTTCGATTGCTACTTCGACAAGCAGATCAGGCGGCGATGTCGGGGCCTGTGGACCGTGAACCCACGGGTGGCCCGTCCTGGAGCACACAGAACCGCCTGCTGGACCGCGTCTCCGCGTTGTTCGGCCTCGACGACGACCAGCGCCGACAGGAGGTCTCCGCCCTCAGCGGACTCCCCGTGACGGACCTCGTCGCGGCAGCAGGAAGCCGTGGCGTACGCGCCAGGGCGCAGGCGCTGCAGGGCCTCCGGGAAGGCCTCAACGTGGACGTCCTGCTCGGACTGGGTGCGCTGGCAGGGCTTTGGGGAACGCCTCACCGCTGGCTCGCAGACCGCGACCGGCTCGTGCCGCTCGGGCTGTCCCCATAGGTCCAACGACTTCGGGTCGTGACCCTCGGCAGCCCCGTCGGGTGGACTGCAGTTCCTCACCAGGAGCCGCATCGTGCCCTCGAAGGTCCCGTCCGACATCGCCCTGTTCCGCTTCAGCGTCGTCTCGGAGGTCCGCGTCCGCGTCGCCCGCGGACAGGTGCGCGCACTCGCCGCGCGCGAGACGGCATGCCACGTCCATGTCCTGCCCGACGGAACGCGCCGTCCGGTCGGCCTGCGCTCCGTCTACCGCTGGCTCGCGGCCTACGACGCCCACGGCCTGGCGGGCCTCGAGAACAGCCCCCGCACCGCGACTGACGGTGTGCTCGACCCCGCGCTCGTCCAGTTCCTCGTCGACCAGAAGGCCGAGGACCCCCGCGCCAGCGTGCCCCAGCTCCTCCGACTCGCCGCCACCATCGGGCTCCTCGACGAGCCCACCGATGTCGATCGTACGACCGCGTGGAGGGCCCTCAAGCGCAGGAGGATCGACACCCGCAGGAAGCGACACGCCAGGGATCAGCGACGCTTCCACAAGGCCCATCGCCTCCAGCTCGTGCTCTGCGACGGGAAGCAGTTCCGCGCCGGTCCCACCTGTCGGAAGCGCGTCGCCCTCTTCTTCATCGACGACGCCACCCGCTACATCCCCGAAGTCGTCGTCGGATCCACCGAGACCAGCGAGCTGTTCCTCCGCGGCTTCCACCGACTTCTCCGCGCCGTCGGGGCCATCGACGCCATCTACGTCGATCATGGCTCTGGCTTCATCGCCAACGACTCGTCCGCCGTCATCGCCGGGCTGGACATCGGCCACATCCTCGGTCTCGAGGGCTACCCCGAAACCCGCGGCAAGATCGAACGCTTCAACCTGACCATCCAGGAGGACCTGCTCCGCCATCTCGCCCGGCCAGGCGTCGATCCCGACTGCCGCGCCCTCGAGCTGCGCATCGGCCACTACCTCCGCACCGACTACAACAGCCGCGGGCACGAAGGGCTCGCCAAGGGCGAGACGCCGCGCTCGCGCTTCCTGGCCGATCCCCGGCCGCTGCAGCCCTACCCGGACGAGGAGGCGCTGCGCCGGCACTTCTTTGTCGACGTCGAGCGCACGGTCAGCAACGACCACGTGATCTCCCTCGACGGTCGCTCGTGGGAAGTGCCGCGTGGGCTGGCCCGACAGCGGATCACGGTCCGGCGGGACGTGTTCGATCCGCTGCACCTCCTACTGCAGCACGAGGGTCGGACCCTGCGCCTGGCGGAGCTGGACGCGGTCGCCAACGCGAACAGCCATCGCGGACGGTCCGCCCCCGCCGAGCCCGACCCGCCCTCGACCTCGCGCGGGGCCGCCCTGACGGCCTCCGACGAGGCCTTCGCCCCCATCACCACAGCCGACGGCGGCTTCTCCGCCGCGGAACCGGAGGACTGACCCATGGACTTCAACGCCCACTTCGGCCTGCGAAAGACCCCGTTCACACGGGAGATCGCTGTCGGAGACATGTTCACCCATCCCCAGCAGGAGGAGGTCGTCGCCCGTCTGAAGCGCGTCGTCGAGGAGCGGATGTCGGCCGGCCTCTGCGCACCAGCCGGTCTCGGAAAGACCTCGATGATCCGGTCGCTTCGCGGTGCCCTGCCGGACCTTCGCTACCACGTGCACTACGTGAAGGTCACCGGCCTGTCGAAGCGGGACATGTGCCGGGAGATCGCCAAGGCCATCGGCGTGGCCGACGCCACCCCCGACTGGTGCGCCTGGTCCAGGAGGCCGTCGAGTCGCGCTCTTTCACCAGCGGTGAGCGCTCGGTCCTGATCCTCGACGACACGCACGAGATGCGGCCCGACGTGCTCGGGATGTTCAAGGCGCTGACCAACTTCGACATGGACAGCCGGTTGGTCCTATCGATCCTGCTCATCGGTCAGCCCCCGCTGTCGAA
Source organism: Alphaproteobacteria bacterium (assembly GCA_020632885.1). Taxonomy (GTDB): domain Bacteria; phylum Myxococcota_A; class UBA796; order UBA796; genus JACKEQ01. The sequence continues at coordinate 63,163 of JACKEQ010000031.1, forward strand.
GCTGCTGCGCCGGGCGGACCTGGTCGACGTCGCGCAGCGCCTGGCCTGGTACGGAGAGCTGCGGCCGCTGTCGCGGGACGAGACCACGGCCTACATCGACCATCGCTGTCGCGTGGCGGGGGCGAAGCGGGAGCTCTTCGACGGTCGCGCCCGGGAGGCCCTCTACGAGATGGGGCGCGGGAACCCGCGCGCAACCGACGTCCTCGCCCGGGGTGCCCTCGAGTGCGCCCATCGGGCCCGGGCGGAGACCGTCGCGGTATCCCACGTGGTCGACGCACGCGCGACATTGCCGCTGTGAGCTCGCTCACCCGCGCCCGCCTCCGGGACAACCCGGAGCTCGCGATGCTGGTCTCCCTCGCCGGCCAGCTGGAGCTGATGGAGGTGGTCTTCGCGACCGTCCACAACCCTGACGAGCGCACCGCCTTCGCCGAGCAGGCGCGTAGCATGGCCCGCGTCGGCCGCGTGCTCGCGCATCAGATCCGCGCCTACGCGGACATGACCGAGGCGGATGGACCCAGCTCGCGCCTCCGGTGAGCCGCGCCATCTACGCCGCAACGAGCGGCGCCTCGGGGCGTGCAACGCAACAGCGGCTTCCGCCCGGGCAGATCTCCTGGACCACGCGCCCGATGAGCTCATCGTCAAGGGCGCGCTGAACCTCGCCCCGCTGCAGTCCGAGCTGTTCCGCCACCTGGACGTGGCGCTTCACGGTGTTCCGAGCCAGCCCCGTCCGCGTGGCGATGGTCCGGAAACCATGGCCACTCCCCCATAACCTCAAGCACTCCTTGATCTCGACCACGTCGACCTCCCGAAACGCCATGACCGCCCCCGCTGAATGCGGGGGTTGTCACGCGACGAGGGCCCACGCGCTGATCACGGGGGTCCATGATCGTGGCGCAGGGGGTCCATGTTCGTGGCGCGACAGGCGTTCCAGGGGGAGCATGTTCGTGGCGCACTACACTGATCGAGAGCGCGAAGCTGCAGGGCGTGGTGCCGCTGCTGTACCTGCACGCTCTCTTCCAGCGCTTGCCGAGCTGGCCGGCGAACCGCGTGGACGAGCTGACGCCGATGAGCTGGCGTCAAGCGGTCGAGGCCGGCCGGTTCAAGCCCGTGCCGCCGGGGCAATTCCTCTCGTAGGGGCGCGTTCACGGGTCGAAGGTAGCGACGATCCGGTCAGCCCGCGAAAATCGCCAGTGACTGGATACGGCAAAGTGCTCAACCCGCGTCCCCGCCGATCCGCCTGGGGATTATCGCCTGACCGGGTGTCAACCCCGGCATGGGGGACGCAGTACGGTCCGACAGGGGGAGTCCCAAGCGCTCGCAGCGACGCTCCACTGGGGTCTGCCAGTTCAGCGCCTGGTGCGGCCGCTCGTGGCGCCATCGGGCCGGTGGATCACGACCCCTGGAGTCAGGTGCCGCGGCCGACACCCTCGAACCGAAAACCGAGCGACGCCATTCGCGTGGGCTCGTAGATGTTGCGAAGGTCCACCACCACCGGCGCCCTGAGCAACACCTTCACACGGCTAAGGTCGAGCGCCCGGAAGGCGTCCCACTCCGTGAGGATCACGAGCACGTCGGCGCCATCGATGGCCGTGTACGGGTCGTCGTGGAAGACGACATCCGGCAGGAGGATTGCAGCTTCCTGCATACCTTCGGGGTCGTACGCGTGGATTATTGCGCCCCGCGCCTGCAGGCGGGGCACGATGACGAGGGAGGGCGCATCGCGCATGTCGTCCGTGTTGGGCTTGAAGGTGAGCCCGAGGACGGCGACCCGCTTGCCTTCCACCCCCCCTGCCAGGCGCACGACCTTGTCCGCCATCGCCGCCTTGCGGGCGTCGTTCACGGCCACGACCGTCTCGACGATGTGCGCTGGACGGTCCGCTTCGCGAGCGGTCCTCGTCAAGGCCAGGGTGTCCTTCGGGAAGCAGCTACCGCCATAGCCCGGGCCCGCGTGCAGGAACTTGTCACCGATACGCTTGTCGAGCCCGATGCCACGCGCCACATCCTGAACATCCGCTCCGACGGCCTCGCAAAGATCAGCCATCTCGTTGATGAAGGTGATCTTCGTCGCGAGGAACGCGTTGGCCGCATACTTGATGAGCTCCGCGGTCCGACGCCCCGTGAAGAGCAGTGGTCCGCGGTTGAGGTGAAGGGGGCGGTATACCTCTTCCATCACGGCGCGCCCGCGTTGGTCCTCGACGCCGACAACGATCCGGTCCGGGTGCTTGAAGTCGTGGATCGCCGCGCCTTCCCGCAGGAACTCAGGGTTGGAGACGACCGAGAAGTCTGCGTCAGGTGAGACCTCCCTCAGCACGCGCTCCACGTCGTCGCCGGTGCCTACCGGGACAGTCGACTTGGTGACGACGACCGTGTACCCGTCGAGCGCAGCGGCGATCTCGCGGGCCGCCGCCTCGACGTACGACAGGTCCGCGTGCCCGTCACCGCGGCGCGCTGGGGTGCCCACAGCAATGAAGACGACCTCGGAGACAGCCACCGCCGGCTTGAGCTCCGCAGTGAAGCTCAGGCGGCCCGCCGCAACGTTTCGAGCGACGAGATCGTGGAGACCCGGTTCGAAGATCGGGATGCCACCGGCCTGAAGCTGCTCGATCTTGGCGACGTGCTTGTCCACGCACGTGACCGTGTGCCCGAAGTCCGCCAGGCAGGCGCCCGACACGAGCCCGACGTATCCGGACCCGATGATCGTGATGTGCATGTGCCGCTCCTGTGGATGATCTATCGCATCGACGCGAGCAGGGCCCGGGTCGCGTGCCACCATCGGTCCCACCCATAGTGGGCGCGGGCGTAGGCCCGGGCAGCGTCGCTCGCCTCGGTCGTAGCCCTGGCGAGAGCGCGCTTCATCCCGTCCGCGAGACCCTCGGCAGTGTTCCTGTACGCTTCGACCCAGGGTTCGTCGGCCATTGCAGCCATCTCGCCGATCGCGGGGACGCAACCAACCAGGCCCGCCGCAGCATACTCGCGGAGCTTCACCGGCGAGTAGTGGAAGTCTTCTGAGTCGAGACCCGCAGCCACGACACCGACCTTCGCCGTCAACAGGAGGGCCGGCAGGTCCGCGGGCGCCATGAACCCCGGGAACGTGACCCGTCCCTCGAGGCCGAGCTCCCGCACCCTTCGCTCGATCACGTGGACCCGAGGGCCCCGGCCGACCAGGACGAGCTCGGCGTCCAGGTCTCCGTCGGCGCCGGCGGCCGCGAACGCCTCCACGACGCGCTCCACACCGTGGAATCGCCTGAACGACCCGACCCAGACGATACGGTCGCGGCGGTCAGCCTCGCCGTCGAAGCGGGACAGCTCGGTGCCATTGCCGATGGCGCATGCGCGAGGGTCATTCGCGAGGGACAGATCCTGGAGCACCTTTTGGGTTACCGCGACGATGGCATCCGACCGGCTCAGCGCGTACCGCTCGCCGAGCGTCTCTGTTAGCGTCGAGAACCAGCGGTTCGTGCCCCACGTCGCGGCTTCGTGGACGAGCGAGGCATGCGCCCAGGTGACGAGGGGCCGGCCGATCGCGCGGGACGCCTCAAGCCCGGCCGTGCCGAAGAGGACGTGTCGGGTGAGCACGAATGGCACCTCGGTCCGGTCGGCCAGCCGCATGACCTCGGCGCGGGCGTAACGGGCGAATCGCTTCATTACTGCGGCCTGCTTCGCGTCCCGGAGCAGCCGGCCGGCCGGGGACGGGTCCGTGGCAGGGGCCTCCCGGCCCGCCGGAGGCTTCTCCTTCTCGAGGATAGCCGGCAAATCGTCCGCGGACAGCGTGCCGGCGGGGCTCACGACTCGGACATCGAAGTCCTGGGTCGCGGCTGCGTTGCGCGCGACCCCCCACGCGCCCACCCATGCGGCGAGCGGCCCGCCCTTCAGTGGGGTTGGGAGCGGGAGCACGTACGGGACAATGGGGCGGGCCATGGTGGTTCGGTCTCCTGGAAGGGCAAACTGGTAACTCACACCACGTCCCACG
>JACKEQ010000032.1 GCA_020632885.1 Alphaproteobacteria bacterium
GGTGGCCCTGGAGGGTGCCAGGGAGCGCGCGAAGGCCCTGTCCGAGGGGCTGAAGGAGACCCGAGCGAGGCTGGCGACCGCCCGGGACTGGTTGGCGCGCACGGAGGAGGGGCTGCGGGCCGGAGAGGCCCGGCGGGACGGGCTGCACGCCGATGTCGCCGCCCTGCTCGAGCAGCGCGACGCCCTGGGTCCCCTGCGCAGGGCCCTCGAGCAGGTGCAGAGGTCCGGCCTGGTCGAGAGGATCGACGCTGCCACCGGGCGCCTGGACCAGGCCACCCGCGCCCGGGAGGCGGCCCGCTCGCGGCTCGCGACCGCCGAGGCCGACCTGGACGCCCGCAGCTCCGCAGCCCTCGATCCGCGCGCCCTGGCCGGGCTCCTCGCGGCGTCGCTGGACGGCGCCTGCCCGGTGTGCGGCAGCGAGGACCACCCGCACCCCGCCGCCCACGTGGACGTCGCGTCCGTGCTGGCCGGGGTGGACGCGCGGGCCCAGGCCGTGGCGGAGGTCGACGTGGCACGCCGGGCGCTGGACGACGCCGAGCGCGACATCAAGGGCGCGACGGCCGTGCTGGCCGGGCTGCAGGCCGAGGTCCCCGCGGTGGCCGGGACCTCCGACCCCACCGTGCTGCGCGCGATGCTCGACCGTCTCCGGCGCGCTTCGACCACCCTGGAGCGCGGGGTGGAGCGCGCGGAGCACCAGGCCCGGGCGCTTCAGGGGCCCCTGGACGAGGCCCGCGGGCTGGTGTCCACCGCGAGCGCCGCCGTGTCCGCCCTCGCCCGCCAGGAGGCCCGCGACGAGGCCGAGATGCACGCGTCCCTCACCCTCGAGGGGCGCGCGTGGGGCGAGATGACCGCGGCGCTCGGCGACCACACGCTCTTCGACCTCCCGCGCATGCTGGTGGAGATCCAGCGCAAGGACCGTGAGCGGGAGGCCCTGGAGCCTGCGCTCACCGAGGTCGAGCGGAGGCTGGAGCGGCTCCAGGCCCAGTGGGAGCGGCGTCGGGACGTGGCCCGTCGCAACCGGTCCGACCTCGACGCGGTGGAGCGGGAGCACGAGGGCCTGGAGACCCGCCGGGAGGAGCTCGTGGAGCGCGTGCAGCGCGGGTCGCCCGACGGGGATGCGCGCACCGCCCTCGCCGAGGTCGAGGCGTCGCTGGCGGCCCGCGAGGCGGCCCTGGCAGCCGCCCAGACGGCCGTCGAGGACACCACGCGCGACGTCCTGGCGGCCACGGCGCTCCAGGCGTCTGCCGCGGCCCGGGCGGAGTCCGAGGCCGAGCGTCTCGCGGCCCGCGAGGAGGAGCTGGCCACCGCCCTGTCCCGGGCGGGGCTCGCGGAGGTCCCCGACCCGCAGGAGGCCCTGCAGGACGAGGATCTCGACGCCGCCGAGCGCGAGCTGGAGTCGTGGTTCCAGGAGCGTGGGGCGGTGGCCCTCTCGGTGCGGACGCTCGAGGAGGTCGACCTCCCGCCCGTCGACGCCGACCGTCTCGCGGAGCTGACGGCTTCCCTCGACGCGGCCCGGACGGCGCTGCGGGAGGCCGAAGACGCCCGCATCCGCACCGCGGAGACCGCACGCCGGCTGTCCCAGCGCGCAGCCCGCCACGCCGAGCTCGTGGAGGACCGCACGGCCCTGTCCACGCGCGCCTCCCGCCTCGAGGAGCTCGCGCGGCTGCTGCGCGGCGACCGCTTCGTGGAGTACGTCGCCAACGACTACCTGGCCGACCTGACCGCTGACGCCACGCGCCACCTCCAGGCCCTGACACGCGGCCGGTACGCCCTGGACCTCGACGACCAGGGCACCTTCCTGGTGGCCGACCTGGACGCCGGAGGCGCCACGCGGCCCGCGAGCTCGCTGTCGGGCGGCGAGACCTTCCTGGCGTCCCTGGCGCTCGCCCTGGCGTTGTCCACCCAGGTCCAGCGCCACAACGCCTCGGCCCTCGAGCTGTTCTTCCTGGACGAGGGCTTCGGATCCCTGGATCCCGAGTCCCTCGACCGCGTCATGACCGCTATCGAGGGACTGGCGGCGGAGTCCCGGGTGATCGGGCTCATCAGCCACGTGGGCGCGGTGCGCGAGCGGGTCCCGCGCCGGCTGGAGCTCCACTGTCCCCGCGACGGCAGCGGGACGGTCGTGCGCTACCGGGAGTCCTGAGCGAGCCAGGCGACGGCTGCCTCCACGTGGAGCTCCAGCGAGTCGAGCACCGGTACGTCGGTGTCCGCGGGGCCCACGAGCATCGGGATCTCCGTGCAGCCCGCCACCATCGCGTCCGCTCCCTGGTGCACGAGCGCGTCCAGCGCCCGGAGGAACACGTCGCGCGAGGCGTCCCGGACCTCCCCGCGGGCGAGCTCCTCGAGGATGATGGCGTCGATGGCGTCCACGTCGTCCGGGACGAGCACCCGCAGGCCCTTCGCCTCCAGCCGCGCCCGGAGGAACGGGTGCGTCATCGTGAAGCCCGTCCCGAAGAACGCGAGGGTCTCGTGCCCGTCGCGGAGGGCGCGCTCCGCCGTGGCGTCCGCGATGTGGAGGAGCGGCAGGCCGACCTGCGCCTCGACGGCCGGGGCGAGCGCGTGGAGCGAGTTGCTGCAGAGCACGACAGCCTCGGCTCCGGCGCGCTTCAGGCCTCGCGCGGCGTCCACCACGAGACGACCCAGGGGCCGCCAGTCGCCGTCTGCACGGGCGTCTCGCACCGCGCCGTAGTCCAGGGACCGCATGACCACGTCGGCGGACCGGAAGGGGCCCAGGCGCGCCGCCACGCCCTCGTTGAGCCCCGCGTAGTACCGCGCGCTAGAGTGCCACGTCACGCCACCGACGAGTCCCAGGGTCCGCATGCGCACAGCCTACCTCCTCGCCGTCGGGGTGCCCCTCGCGCTCGCCTGTGGCGGTGCGGGCACCCCCGCACCCACCGTGCCGGAGGGGCCCGAGATCGTGCCCGTCCCCCGGATGCCGAAGCCGCCGGAGATCAGCGCGCGGCCGAAGGCCGGCCAGGAGGTCGACGAGGCCATCGTGCGCCGGCTGCGTGCAGCGAACCCGATGATCCGGCGCTGCCTGGAGGAGCGACGTGCGGAGATCCCGCGCGCCCGCGATGCCGTCGCCATCTCCGTGGACCTGCACGTCACCCGGGACTCGACGTCCACCGGCGTGGACGTGGTGCGTGACGGCTTCCGCAACCTCGAGCTCGTCGAGGCCTGCATCCTGGACCCCCTGCTGAACGTGGATGCCGAGGGTCTGACGTTCGACCTGCAGTGGTACATCGTCGCCGACTTCCCGTGAGGGGCCAGAGATACTAGGCTCGTCGGCATGGTGCTGTTCCTGTCGTGCTTCCTGGTCTCCGCCGCGCCCCCGCGCGAGACCGATCCCGCCACCCGCGTCGAGCTCGCGAGCCGCATCGCCACTCTCCGCGTCGAGCGTGCAGAGGGTGACGCGCGGTTGCAGGCCTGGCGGGCGCAGCTGAAGGAGCGGGGTCCCGCGGTGGTGGCGATGGCCATGGGCTCCCCGGACCTCGCGGCGCACCTGCGGTCGCTGATGGACCAGGAGCTGGAGGTCGCGCAGCTCGAGGTGCAGTTCGGCCCGAACTGGCCGGCGCTCCGGGAGGCGAAGGCCCGCGAGGAGGTGGCGCGGACGGCGCTGGCCAAGCAGGTCGAGAAGGAGCTCGCGGCCCAGGAGGTCGAGCTGGAGGTCACCAAGTACGTGCTCGGGGTCCTGGAGAAGGAGCTCGAGAAGATGCCCTGACCGAGCGTGGGAACGCGAAACGCGAAACGCGAAACGCGAAACGCGAAACGCGAAACGCGAAACGCGAAACGCGAAACGCAAAACGCGAAACGCGAAACGCGAAACGCGAAACGCGAAACGCGAAACGATTTCGAGGTTCGAGGCTCGCGCTTCGCGATTCGAGGCTCGCGCTTCGCGATTCGAGGCTCGCGCTTCGCGATTCGAGGCTCGCGCTTCGCGATTCGAGGCTCGCGCTTCGCGATTCGAGGCTCGCGCTTCGCGATTCGAGGCTCGCGCTTCGCGATTCGAGGCTCACAAGCGGACGGAGGCCCGGGAATCGGCCCCCGCGTGCCGCGGTGACGGGGCCGATTCCCGGTCCTCCGTCCCCGGAGCAAGCGAATGTCCTACTTCACCTTCGAGACTCTCGACGTCTACCGCCTCGCCGTCCAGGTCGCGCGCTGGATGCGAACCACCCGGTGGCCCGCCAACGCCTCCCATTTGCGCGACCAGGCCATCCGGGCCGCTGATTCCGTCGTGCTGAACCTGGCGGAGGGCCTCACCCGCGGCGGTCGGGCCGGCGTGAACCACCTCAGGATCAGCAAGGCGTCCGCGGGTGAGGCCTATGCGGCGCTGGATGTGGCGGACTTCGCCGGTTGCGCAGAGAAGCGCGCGGAGCTGCAGCGCATCGCCGCCATGATCTCGCGCCTGCGGGTCCCCTGAGGCCTACCAGGTCCCGACGAGCCGGACGCCGTCCGCCGAGGGCACCAACGTGGTCTGGCGCCGCAGACGGCGGGACTGGCCCATCTGCACCGCACCGCAGACCGTGGTGATCAGCGGTGCCGTCAGCGCGTAATAGGGCCCGACATCCGCGGACGCCACGCTGACGGGGATGATGAGCCCTGTGGCCGCGAGCCCGACGACGCCCGCTGCGAGGCTCGCCTTGCGGTCCGCCTTGCGGGTGGAGACCATGGCCCCGGTCGTGGCGATGACCGGGCCCGCGTAGATCGCGCCCACCGTGGTGGCGAGGCCCACCGTCGCGAGCCCGAGGGCGATCGGGTCCGGCGAGGTCGTGGCGTCGCCCTTGAAGCCACCGGAGGCCACACCCCATGCGACCACCGCGGGCAGCACGAGCACAGCGCCGGACACGGTGGTGATGTTCCCGGCGATGTGGACCTTGCGACCGACATCGGGTGCACCGCCGGACAGCGACGGGAGCGTGGGCTCCGCGGCGAGCCCCGCGGCGACGAGCGACAGCAACATCGACCCTCCGCGGCGAGCCTACCCGATGGTGTCGCAGGTCGCCGATGATCAACCCGAAGTTGATGATGACCTGACGCACGCCACCATGGTGTCTCCGTGCGACACAGGACATCCTGCACACAGGAGGTCGACATGGAACGTGCACTGGTGACGGGCGGGACTTCGGGGATCGGGCTGGCCATCGCGCAGGCCCTCGTGGGCGCGGGCTTCGCGGTGACCGTGACCGGGCGGGACGCCGAGAAGGGGGCGTCGTTGCCGGCCGGGCTCGCGTTCCTGCAGGTGGACCACAGCGACCTCGGCGCCGTCCGGCAGCTCGCCGACACGGTCGGCCCGGTGGACGTGCTGGTGAACAACGTGGGTGGCGCCTTCTGGAACCGGTCGACGACCGTGGACGGACACGAGCGGACCCTCGCGCTGAACCTGCTCGCGCCCGTCGTGCTCACCGAGCGCCTCCTGCCGGATCTCGCACCCGGCAGCCGCATCGTGAACATCGTCACCAAGCTCGAGCGCAAGATGGCCTTCGCGCTCGACGACCCACAGGGTGAGCGCCGCTACCGGGGCTTCGACGCGTACGCGGGGGCCAAGGTGGCCCTGCTCGGCTGGACGCTCGATCTGGCCGAGCGCGCGGACGCCATCGCGGTGAACGGCGTGCACCCGGGAATCGTGATGGGCACCGGGTTCGGCGCGGACATGCCGTGGATGATGCGGGCGCTCGGCCCCGTCATCGCGGGCCTCTTCCGCATGACGCGCCCCATGGAGGACGCCGTCCGCACCCCGCTGCGCCTGGCGACCACCGACCGCGGCACGGGCCGCTACCTGGACCTCGACGCCGAGCTCCCCCTTCCCACCCAGCTCGAGGATCCCGCCGCACGCGCGCACATCGCCACCCTCTGCGCAGAGCTGGGCGAACCGCCGGACTCACGGCGCGCCAGCGCCTAGCCACCGCACGCCCGCCTCCAGCCGAACCAGGGCCTCCCGGCACGACGCGGCGATCGACTGGAACCCGGGGCTCACCCGCGGGTCGGCCGCGACCCGCGCCCAGAACGCCACGGCGGCAGCGTGCACCTCGAGGGCTGGCACGCCCCCCAGGCCGTCCAGCGTGGGCTCGAAGGTCCGCGGCACCACCTCGTTCGCGACAGGCGCGAAGGCCATCGGCAGCATGTCGTAGGCGGGCGCGAGCCCGGAGATCCGCGTGCCGTCCAGGGTGAGCGAGAGGTTGCCGAGGTGCATGTCGGTGTTGCCGATCCACCGCCCGAACGCCGCGAGCCAGCGGACCTCCGCGAGGTGCTCGGCTCCGAGCAGACCGGCACGCACGAGCCCCTCGACGGCGGGCACCCAGCGCGTCCCCTGCCCCACGTGCTCCGCGTCGGCCGCCGCGAGCATGACCTGGCCGCGCCTGGGACCCCGATCGAAGCGCTCGACCTCGAGGAAGGTCCGCGCGCCGACCAGGATCTCGGAGGCTGCAGCGGCATGCCCGTGGTCGCGCAGGGTCTCGAGCGCCAGGTGCTCCGCGACCAGCAGATCGGCCACCCGCACGGCGACCTCCCCGCCCGTCCGGGGCGGGCTGATCTTCACGATGACCGGGCGTCCCTCCACCCGCGCGAGGAGCTTGGGCTGCTCCCCCGCCGCCGAGGAACCCACAGGTCCCAACTGGAGCGCAGCCTCCGCCAACGCTGCATACGCCTCGAGCCGGTCGTCCCGACACAGCGACGCCGGCGGATGCACCGCCTCGGCCGCGAGCCGCGCGAGCGAGGCCTCCCCGAGCACGAAGGCGCCGATGCCGTCGTGCCGGGCGTCCGTCGCCCAGCGCAGCACATCGTCGCCCGACCAGACGAGCACGTCCCGGGGCACGTCCAGCTCCGGGTGCCGCAGGGGCACCTGCCGCCCGAGGTACCCGCTGGGCCGGAGGTCGTGGAGGAACCACGGCAGGTCGTCGAACCACCGGGACGTCTCCCTCGCGTCCGATGCGACGAACCCGAACCCGTACGGGTGCACGGGATGGAGGTCGCCGAGCCGTCGGGGCGCAGTGGTGACCTCGTAGAGGGCCACGGGGGTGTCCACCCCCCGGATCTCGCGGCGCAGCGCGTGCCGCGTGGCCCGCGCGCGGCCCATCGTGAGCACGTCGAGCGACCGGAGCGCACGCTGCACCGTGGACACCGAGGCCCCCGTGCGGGCAGCGAGCTCCGCGGAGGACTGGGGCCCTCCGTGGTGGAGCGCGAGCCGCACGTTGCGCACGACCGGATCTTCGACCGGATTCATGACGCGATTCTATCCGGGTCGAACCTACAGGAGAAGCCACCCAGGCACGCTGGGTGACCGAATTCTCCGAGTCACCCGACCCGCTGCCGCAGCCAGAGCTCTTCGATGTCGCGCAGGGAGTTCGCCTCGATGGCGGACTTGTCGCTGCGGATCATCACGGCCTTGGGGTCGCGGAGCTTCAGCTCGCCCTCGACGGCGTCCTTCACGATGCCCTCGAAGCGCACGGTGACGACGATGCCCGGCCGCAGCTCCATGCCCGGCCGGGTGCCGGACGCGGACTGCCGCTCGATGCGCCGGCCCGTGATGAGACCCTCGCGCATGATCTCGGCCTGGATCTGCCCGTCGCGGACGCGGTCCATCGCCGCGACGTCGCCGACGTCGATGAACCCGCCGTCCGGGGCCTTCGCGCCGATGACGTACGAGCCGAAGGTCCCCACGTTCTGCTTCTCGGTGACCGCGAACACGGCCCCGAGGAGCACCAGGTCGAGCGTGATCTCGGGCTTGCGCTTGAGCCACTCGGGGTCGCGGGAGGCCAGGAGGTACGGGCCGTGCAGCGACTTGCTGATGATGCCCTCGTACCCCTGGGACCGGAAGTGCTGGTAGAGCCGGTTGACGTCGTTCTTGTCGTTGGCGAGCTGCCCCTCGGCCACCTGGAGCGGCACGGGGAGCGGGAGGTTGGCCACGGGACCCACGGCGTTCTGGAGCCACTTCCGCCGCTCGGTGAGCGGGAGGTGCGTGAGGTCGGTGCCGTTGAGGTAGCAGATGTCGAACGCCGCGAACTTGAGGTTCACGGGCGTGCGGGTCTGCCCCTGGAGCGCCGAGTAGACCTCGTAGACGGTGGCCGGCCGGGCACCGTCGAGGTCGAGCACCGTGCCGTAGAGCTCGCCGTCGATGATGGCGGACCGCGCGGGCACGAGACGGATGGACTCCGCGAGACCCGGCACCATCTCGAGCCAGTCGCGCCGGTTGCGGGTGTACGCGCCGGTCAGCACGGATCCGTGGGCGTCGGTGCTCTTGTGCAGCATGAAGCGGATGCCGTCGTACTTCCGCTCGACCCACACGGGGTACTGCTTGATCTGGTCGGTGGTCCCGCTCGCGAGGGCCGGACGCACGGCGACGAGCGGCTGGAGCCGGATCTTCTTGAGCCCCTCCACGCCCTCGGCCTCGAGGACCTCCACGACCCGGAAGGCGTCGGTGAGGGCCATGGCGTGCTGCACGGCCTCGGGCTGAGCCCGGAAGCGCTCGGCCAGCACCCGCGCGATGAGGGCGCCCTGGTAGTCGAAGCCGAACCCGGCCTTGCGCAGCATGAGCTTGGCCACGAAGTACGCCTCGAGCTTCCCGCAGCGCGTGAGCAGCGCCCGGAGCAGGGCGAACCGCTTGGAGCGCGGCACGCCGGGCTGGGCCTGGAGACGCAGGGTCTCGAGGACCTCGGCCGCCGTGAGCGGGGGGTCGACCTTGAGCTTCCGGCGCGACTCGGCGTAGAGCACGGCGACGTCACCGACGACGGTGAGCCGGTCGAGCAGCTGGGCGCGCGACTTCATCTCGACGGACAGGAGCAGCGTCACGAGCGAGTCGCGACGCATGGTGCTGCCCTTGCCCCGGAAGGGGTCGCCGAGCACGCAGGAGAGCTTCTGGACGAGCGTGAGCCCGATGTCGGAGGCGAAGAAGCGGGCCAGCAGCTCCTCGCGCTCGGCCGCCCGGGGCGGAGGCTCGGCAGCGAGGCCGAACACGGCGGCCACGCGGTCGGGCTGGAGTGCCGAGAGGGGCAGGAAGAGCCCCTTGCACAGGCTGTAGAACGGGATGGACGACAGCGCGTCGAGGTCGACGGAGGGGTCTTCCTCGACGAGCCCGCGCATCGCGAACTCGAGGTGGAACGGGAGGCCGAGCGTGTCCTCGAGGTACTCGGGGCTCACGGACTCGAGCCCGATCCCCCGCGTGAACCGCGCGAGCTTCTCGCCCTCCCCGAGCCAGTCGCGGAGCTGCTGGGCTCCGACGAGCTTCAGGGACAGGGGCTCCATGGCGTCACCCGACCGCGGGCGGCAGCATGGCCTCGGGCTGGTCGGGGTGCATCTCGAGACAGCCCGTGCCCTCGGCCTGGTGGACGCGGACGGGGTGCGGGAAGGTGCGCGTGGTGACGCTCTTCACGGCCCGGATGATGTCGATCTTGTCGCGGTACTTGCCGCCCCACTCGGCCGCGATCTCCTTGCTCCCGAGACCCATCTCCTCGATGAGGAAGACGGCGTCCGCGGTGTGCATGAGGGCCTCGCCGCCCACGGGGAGGCCGGTGTCCTTGATCTGGCCGATGCAGACGGCCGTGACGCCCTGCTCGTGGTTGTAGGTCTTCAGCGCCGAGAGGTTGTCGGCCGTGCGGTGCTTGGTGGGATCGAGCATGTTCAGCGAGTCGATCACGACGAGGTCGATCTCCGCCTTCTCCACGAGGTACCGGTACTTGCTGATGAAGTCGTCCCAGGTCTGGCCCTTGTGGTACTGGCTCTCGAGCACGTAGAAGCGCTCGAGCACCTCCGTCCGGAAGGTCTCGACGTCCGAGATGCCCGTGGCCCCCATGCCGATCTTCACGAGCCGGCTGCAGAGGTCGTCGCGGCCGCTCTCCTCGGCGTTGTGGAAGCCCTCCTCGGCCACGACGAACGCGACCTTCATGCCCTTCTGGGCCGCGCGGGCCAGCATCGTGAGGGCCGTGCGGGTCTTGCCCTTGCCCGGCGGGCCCACGAACGCCATGGTGCAGCCCTTGGGCACGCCCCCGAGCGCGTTGCCCGCCTCGTCGAGCACGAGCCGATCGAGCACCGAGCCGGTCGGGACGGCAGCCTGCGTGCGCACGAGGTCCTTGAAGGTGGCCGGGCGGATGATGTCGCTGTCGAGCCCCTGATCACCGTCGTCCACACCCGCGTTCATCATCGGGTTCGCGAACGGCATCGCGGACGGGTCCATGGCCGGCATGCCCATCTGCTGGCCCATCATCATCTGCATCATCTGCATCATCTGCATCATGGGGTTCCCGCCCATGCCCATCTGGCCGGGCATCATCCCCATCTGGCCGGGCATCCCCATCTGGCCGGGCATCCCCATGCCGCCCATCTGCTGCCCCATGCCCATCTGACCGGGCATCATGCCCGGCATCATCCCCGGCATCCCGCCGCCCGGGTTCTGCTCGCCCGCCATGTCGACCTCCCTTCTGTGGCGGACACCCTATCTCAGGGGAGGTGGTAGGATCGCGGGGTGCTCCCGGTCCTCGCCACCGCCACCTGGGCCCGCCCGTCCTGTGCCGGGCGAACGCAGAGCCTCGAAGACCTGGTGCTGGCGCTGGAGGCGGCCACGAGCTCCGCGGAGCTCGTGGAGCAGCTCCACGGGGCGGGCTGCCGTGAGGGGCGTCCCGACGACCTGGTCGGCCGGTTCCGCGCGGCGGTCGACGCGAGCCTGGAGCCGGTGGACGTCGAGGCGTTCGACAGCGACCGCGCAGCGGAGTGGGCCCGCTGTCGCGCGACCCTCGAGGCCGACGCTCCCCAGGACGCCTGCCCGGACGAGCGGATCCACGGCCGGCTCCTCCCGACGTACGGGGCCGTCGACGGCTCGGGGCGATCGAGCTTCACGCCGGACGGCCGCTACCACCTCCTCACGGTGTTCGGCGACGGGCGGTGGACGAGCGTGGTCCTCGGGCCCACGGGCTTCAGTCCGGAGGCCCTGGCCCTGCTGGAGGTCTCCGAGCCCTCCCGTGACCGGAGGCCCCCGGGGTTCGGGCTGTCCCTGCTCTCGGGGGTGTCCGACGACCTGCAGGGTCACCTCGGGGGGACCTTGTCCCTCACGGTCGCCGACGACGTCCCGTGGGGCGTGGAGATCGGTGGGCTCGGACCGCTCGGAGCCTCGGGGTCGTGGGAGGCGTTCGTCACGGCCGGACTGCTCGGGCAGGGCGTGTACGGCAGGCGCGGCGCGACCACCGGGACCGCCGTACCCCTCGGGACCCTCCGTCCCTACCGGTACTACTTCGGGCTCATGGGGGGCGTGAAGACCGGCGACGAGGGCCCGGGTGTCCTGGGCGCGGCGAGCGCCGCCTGGATGTTCGCCCCCGGAGCCCGCGCCCGCCTGCGACCCACCCTCGGGTACGACCGCGGGGGTCTGGAGGCCGGCCTCACGGTGGCCCTCGACGTGTTCCTCACCCCATCGTTCTACTGAAGGGACTACACGGACCCCAGGAGGTCCGCCATGACGAAGAACCGGCACAGCCGCGATGGCCACGAGCTCAACCCCGAGACCCTGGCCCTCGGGCTCGGCTACGACCCCGCGCTCTCCCAGGGATCGGTGAAGCCGCCCGTGTTCCTGACGTCCACCTTCCAGTTCGAGAGCGCCGCGGCCGGCAAGCGCTTCTTCGAGGTCGCCTACGGGCTGCGCACCCCCGATCCCGGAGAGCAGCAGGGGCTCATCTACAGTCGCCTGAACAACCCCAACCTCCAGATCTTCGAGGAGCGCCTGGCGGCCTGGGACCGCACCGAGAAGGGCGCGGCGTTCGCCTCCGGCATGGCGGCGATCACGACGAGCCTGCTCGCGCTCCTCTCGGCCGGAGACGTGCTGATCTCCTCCGCGCCGGTCTACGGCGGCACCCACTTCTTCTTCGAGAACATGCTCCCCGGCTTCGGCGTCGAGGTCGTCCAGGTGCCCGCAGGCCCGGACTGCGTGGACCGGATGCGGGAGGCCGCCGCGAGGGTCGGCGCGGAGCGCGTGCGCATGCTCTACGCCGAGAGCCCCGCCAACCCGTCCAACGCGATGGTCGACCTCGCGGCGATGTCCGCGCTCGCCCGCGAGCTCACGGGAGACCGGGAGCGCCCGGTGCTCACGGCCGTCGACAACACGTTCCTCGGGCCGGTGTTCCAGCGCCCCGCCGACTTCGGGGTGGACCTCGTGCTCTACTCGGCCACGAAGTTCCTCGGCGGCCACAGCGACCTCGTCGCGGGCGTGGTCACCGGGAGGGCCGCCCTGGTGGACGCGATCGGGGTGTACCGCACCATCCTCGGCACCATGGCGAACCCGTTCACCGGCTGGCTGCTGCTCCGCTCGCTGGAGACGGTGTCCGTCCGCATGCGGCGCCAGGCGAAGAACGCGCGTGCGCTGGCCACCCTGCTCGCCGACCACCCGAAGGTGACCCGGGTGCTCTACCCCACCCTGCTCACACCCGGCTCCCCCGAACATGCGCTCTGGAAGCGCCAGTGCACCGGGCCGGGCTCGCTCATCGCGTTCGAGGTCGAGGGGGGCGAGGCCGCCGCACAGGTGGTGCTCGACGCCTTCGAGATCTGCCGGCTGGCCGTGTCGCTCGGAGGCACCGAGACGCTCGTGGAGCATCCGATGTCGATGACCCACGCGGACGTCCCGCCGGCGGACCTGGAGGCCCACGGCGTCACGCCCGGGCTGATCCGGATGAGCGTGGGGCTCGAGCACCTCTCGGACCTGAAGCGCGACCTGCGCCAGGCCCTCGACGTGCTCGGCTGATCTACTACCGCTTCTTCTTCTTCGCGGGCGCCGGGGCGGGCTCGGGCATGGCCGGGACCGCCTTGAACACCTCGTCGAGCTGCGGCTTGACGGTCGGCCACAGCGCGTGGTCCTTGCAGTAGAGGTCGTAGGCGACGCTGGCCGACGCCCAGAACCCGCCCTGGGCGGCGAGCACGCCCTGGACGAGGTCCGCCTGGGTGCCCTCGCCACCACGCTTGATCCGCGCCTCGAACACGCCGTGGAGCTTCTTCCAGTCGTTCTCCTTCAGCCACTTCTGAGCGCCCTCGGCGGCGTCGTTGCACCCCTCGTCGTTCAGGTTGGCCGCGAGGATCTCCGAGAGCGACTTCACCGCCGGCGCCCATCCGTCGGACGCGAGGAGGTCGTAGTCGACCGTGGGACAGCCATCGCCGTCGTCGCCGTCCTCCTTCTCGTCCGCGCACTGGTCGGCGGCATCGAGCACACCGTCACCGTCGTTGTCGGGGTCGGGGCAGCCGTCCTCGTCCTCGAAGCCGTCCTTGTCCTCGGGCTCGTTCCGACACTTCTGGTCCTGCTCGTCCGGGATCCCGTCCTTGTCGTTGTCGAGGTCCGGGCAGCCGTCCTCGTCCTCGAAGCCGTCCTTGTCCTCGGGCTCTTCCTTGCACTGGTCGGTCTTGTTGGGGACGCCGTCGCCGTCCTTGTCACCGGCCAGGGCAGGGCTGGAGAGGAGCAGCGCGAGGGTGGTCGTGAACATGGCTCTCCCTTCTGATGCAGGGGGTTCTGGACGAGGACCCCACAACGGGGCCGCGCCTTCCGGGGTTCAGCTCTTCTTGAGCTTGGCGACCTCGGCGTGCTCGCGATGGTAGAGGTAGAGCATGTCCATGACCAGCGCGAGGTTGCGCTCGTTGGTGTCGTCTTCCTCGGTGCGATCGATGGCGTCCATCATCTTGCCGACCTGGAGCAACAGCTCCATCTGATCCTCGAGCAGGCCGATGTCGCGGCTGCTGCGGCTCTGGCCGGCGAAGTTCTCGCGGTAGACCTTGAACACGTCGTTGGCCGCGGCACCCAGGAAGCCCACGCGGTCCGTCAGCGACGCCTCGCGCTGGGCGGTGCGGACGTTGATCAGCTCGGCCTTGTAGACGCCCAGGTTGCTCCGGACGAGATCGATGTTCTTCTTGTGGACCTCGGTGTTGAAGCCGTCCGCGAGGAGGGCCTCCATGCCGTCGAGGATCTCCTGGAGCGCCTCGATGATGTGCTCGAGGGCCCGGGGGTTGCGGCTCACCCGGTGCTTGTTCGCGAAGTGCAGGCGGTAGCGGTTGAACTGCGAGTTCGCGAGCTGGGCGAACTGCGTGCCGCGCTCGGCGCCGAACACCTTCTTGCGCTCCTCGCGGATCCGCTCGCGCTCCACGCGGTAGACCTTGAGGTTGCCCTCGGTGAGCGTGATGGCCTCCTGGAGGGCCGGCGTGGTGCCCTTGGCGGCGAGCTGCTGCATCTCGGAGAGGAGCTTGTCGGCGTCCTCGATCATCTCCGCCAGGATGCCCAGGTCGCGGCTGCGGCGCTCCTGGCCGGCGAAGTACCGGGAGTAGCGGGCCTGGACGAAGTTGGCCCAGGTGGACAGACGATGCGTGAGCAGCGCCGCTGGACCCTCGGACTGGGCGGTGCGGATGTTCTCGAGCTCGGAGGTGTAGAGCTCGGTGTTGGCCTTCACGCGCTCCTTCTCGTCAGCGTCGAGCTTCTTGCTGTCGAGCTTCTTCAGCTCCGCGAGGATCCCCTCGAGCTCCTCGGTGTCCCGCGTGATGCGCGGGAAGCCGGCGAACCGGTTGCGGTAGCGGTTGTGGATGTCGTCGATCTGCGCGCCGAGCTGGGACATGGAACCTCCGGCCGGCAGACCTAACCCAGGTCGACCGCCGGGGTCCATAGAGTGCGCGAGACAGCGCACATCCGGGACCCTGGAGGCTGGTACGCTGACGGCATGGAGAACGCGGACATCGCGGCGGTGTTCTTCGAGATCGCCGACCTCTTGCACATCCAGGGCGGGAACGCGCATCGGATCCGGGCGTTCTCCCGGACGGCTCGCGTGGTCGAGAGCCTGCCGCAGAACGCGCGCACCATGCTCGAGCAGGGCACGCTCTCGCGAACACCCGGCCTCGGCGACGGATCGGTCCGCAGGATCAAGGACATCCTGCGCACGGGCACCTGCGACGAGCACCGTCGGCTGCGGCGCGCCCTGCCTTCCGGGCTGCGCGACATGCTCGACATCAAGGGGCTCGGGGCGCGGAGCGTGCGCGTCATCTACCAGCACCTCCGGATCGGCACGATCGACGAGCTCGAGGTGGCCGCCCGGAGCGGCGCCATCGCCGGGCTACCCCGCATGGGCCAGCGCACCGCGGAGAAGATCCTGCGCGGCATCACCGAGTGGCGGAACCAGGTGGGCCGCGTGCCGTGGTGCGACGCGGACCGCTGGGTGCGGCGCCTGGCGGGTGCCCTGGAGACCGACGAGGCCGTGCAGCGCCTGATGATCGGCGGGAGCGTGCGACGCGGGAAGGCCACCGTGGGCGACCTCGACATCCTGGTGGGCGCGGACGACAAGCTCGCCGTGGTGAGCCACTTCCTGACCCTGCCGGAGGTCGACGAGGTCCTCGTGAACGGCGAGGGCCGCTGCAGCGTGCGCCTGCACAACCGCCAGCAGTGCGACCTGCGGGTGCTCGACCCCGAGACCTTCGGGGCGGGCATGCACTACTTCACAGGGAGCAAGCTCCACAACATCGCCATCCGCGCCCGTGGCCTCAAGCTGTACGACCGGAAGATCAGCGACAAGGGCATCTTCGACCGTCACACGGACTTCCGGCTCTCCCCGGGTGCCACGGAGGAGGAGATCTTCGCGGCCGTGGGGCTCCCGTTCATCGCTCCCGAGCTGCGCGAGAACACCGGCGAGATCGAGGCCGCAGAGGCGGGACGGCTCCCCCGGCTCGTGACGGCCGACGATCTGAAGGGCGACCTCCACATGCACACCACCGCCAGCGACGGGCGCGGGTCCGTGGAGGAGATGGCGAAGGCCGCGCGGGCGCTCGGGCACGACTACATCGCGATCACGGACCACACGAAGGCCCTCGCGGTGGCCAACGGGCTCGACGAGCGCAGGCTCACCGCACAGGTGCGGCACATCCGCGACACCGAGCAGGAGCTCGGCGAGCTCACGCTCCTGGCGGGCACCGAGGTGGACATCCTCGCGGACGGCACGCTGGACATCGACCTCGAGGTCCTCCGGCGCCTCGACTGGGTCGTGGCCAGCGTGCACTCGGACTTCGCGATGTCCGGCGACGAGATGACCTCCCGCTACATCAAGGCGATGGAGTCGGGCGTGGTGGACTGCATCGGGCACCCGACCACCCGGCGTCTCGACAAGCGGAAGGGCGTGCCGCTCGACATGGAGCGCCTCCTGAAGGTCGCCCGGAAGCTCGGCGTGGCGATGGAGGTCAACGGGAACCCGTACCGCATGGACCTCCCGGACGTGGAGGTGCGCATGACGCGGGAGGCCGGCGTACCCGTCGCGCTGAACACCGACGCCCACGCGCCGGGGCACCTGCAGTACCAGCAATACGGGCTGCTCACCGCGCGGCGCGGGTGGCTCGAGCCCCGGGACGTGCTCAACTGCCAGGGCGTGTCCGTGCTCCGGGAGCGCCGCCGCGACCGCCTGAAGCGCCAGGGGGTCGTGGTGAGCACCTGGATCCCGGCCCACGAGGTCGGTCTGGAGGAGCTCGCGCCGGCCGTGCCCGTGGAGTCCGACCACTGGGGAGACCCCGGGGCCGGCGGTCTCGACGCGCCCGCTCCCGCCGAGCCGGACGCACCCGAGCCTCCCTCGGCCTCCGTCGACCTCGGAGGACCCGTCACGCCCGAGCTCCGCGACCGCCTGAACCGCTTCCTCCAGGAGGGCGGCGACCCCGCGCTGGAAGCGGCGCTGGAAGCACGCGGACCGAACGCGATGCAGGCAGCCTTCAACCTGCTGTTCGGCTGACCTCCCCTCCCCTGCCCTCCGCGAGGTGCGGCTGGCGGAGGAACAGCGAGGAGGGTGCGAGGGGAGCCAACGCCTGCGCGAGGGACTGCGCCGAGGGCGGGCGGGCGGTGGGGTCGAAGCGCGTGGCCTGCACGAGCGCGTCCTTCAGCGGCTCGGGGACGGAAGTCCAGCGCTCGCTGTCCGGCCCGGCGACGAAGAGGTCCATCGCGCTGGCCCCCGTGGCCAGGTTGTAGAGAGTGGCGCCCACCGCGTAGAGGTCGCTGGCCTCGCACACCCCGTCCATGCCGAGCCGCTGCTCCGGCGCCATGAAGGCGAAGCTGCCCATCACGGTGCCCACGCCGGTGTCGTCCGCGGCCGCGTCGGGGATCCGCGAGATCCCGAGGTCCGAGAGCACGACGCGCCCGTCGGCCAGCACGAGCAGGTTGCTCGGCTTCACGTCACGGTGGACGATTCCGCGGCCGTGGAGGACCGCGAGCGCCGCCAGGAGCTGCACGCCGACCGAGGCCACCTGCTCGACGGGCAAAGGCCCCTGGGACTTCACGGCCTCCGCGAGGCTCCCGCGGGACGCGAGGTCCATCGACGCGTAGTGCAGACCGGTCGCCCGATCGATGCCCATGTCGTGCACCTCGACGAGGTTGGGATGCCGGAGGAGCGCGAGGATCGCGGCCTCGGCCGCCATCCGCTCGAGGAGGTCGGGGTTCCGCGGGGCTCGGGATGCGACCTTGAGGGCCCGGACGACCTTCGCCCGCAGGTCGAGCGCCCGGTACACCACGCTCATGCCGCCACGTCCGAGCACGCCGTCGATGCGGTAGCGGCCCGCGAGGACCCGGGGCACCTCGAGGCGGGCGGGTGGCTCGCCGTCGACCAGGGGAACTGTGGTCGCGTCCTCGTCCATGTTGCCTCCCACCTCAAGCTGGTCACCCCAAGCACAGCCTGCAACCCCAATTCTCGTCTGTGGCATCTCCCACGTGGGGTGGGCACGCCCGCACAGGTCGGATGGTGGGAGGCCGGTGGGACCGGTGGCATGGGCCTTGCTTCGCTCTGTGGGAGCAGGAGTACGAGTGACCCCATCCGAACCCGTCGAGCTCCCGCAGAAGAGCACCGGGATCCTGCCTCTCCGGGGAGAGGGGGACGTCGTGGTGGCCCGTCGGACGGTGCGCGAGATCGCACGCCGGCTCGGCTTCGACGCCTTCGGCACCGCTGCGATCACGACCGCCACGTCGGAGCTGGCGCGGAACGTCGTCCTGCACGGTGGCGGAGGCCATGCGGAGGTCCTGGTCCTCGACGCGCCGCGGCTGGGCATCGAGGTGGCCTTCGTCGACGACGGGCCGGGCATCGCGGACCTCGGGCGGGCCCTGAAGGGCGGCTGGAGCACGTCCGGCGCGCCCGGGCTCGGTCTCTCGGGCAGCCGGCGCCTGGTGGACACCTTCCACGTGGACTCCGGGGAAGGTCGCGGTACCCGGATCCGGATCCGGAAGTACGTGTGACCCTCAGGAGCCCCGGACGACGCGAACGGTCGCCGTGGACGGGAAGCGCCGTCGGCCCACGAGCCGCACGAGCTCCACGGGGATCTCCTCGCGGTCTCGCATCGCGTCGCGTGCCGCGAGGGCCTCCTCGACGCTGCTGACGGGAAGCCCGCCCACCGAGCCCACCACCTGGCCCTGCCGGACGCCGAGGAGCCAGGGGAAGGACCCCTCGCGCACCCGCGCGATCCGGAACCCCTGGGGCACCGGCTCCACCGCGACGTCGTCGGCGAGCTGGCCCACCAGGCCGTGGGGTCCGGGGGTCTCGCCAAGCGGGAAGCGGCCATCGACGTCCGGGTTGGGGTGCACGCTCGCCAGGCCCGGTGCCAGGCGGTCCTCCGCGGGGTCGCCCCAGAGGAGACCCTCCAGCACGTCGAGGCCGCCCGCGTACACGCGCACCCCGCCGATGGCGAACAGCTCGCGACGCTCGGGGTCCGGCGGATCGACGTGCTCGTCGAGTTGCTCCTCCAACAACCGCATCGCCTCTTCGCCGTCGGGACCGGCGCGGGCAGCCTCGAAGGCCCGGAGCACCGCAGGATCGTCGAGCCCCAGCGCCATCATGGCCCCGCGCACCTGCGCGGGCGTCATCGACGGCTCGACCCGGGCTGCCTCCACCACACCCGGGATCAGGAAGGTCCGCAGCCCCTCCAGCCACGACACCACCTCCGGCTCGGTGTCGTGGGTGACACGCCAGAGCGTGCTCCCGTCGATGAACAGACCCACCATCGCGCGCCCGTCCACCTCGACGAACACGGGGTCTCCGGTGCGACCCACGGCCTCCAGACGGGCCAGGAGGGGTGCGGAGTCACGCAGCCGCTCGTGGTACCCCACGAGCAGGCGCCAGGCAGAGTCCTCCACCCCGGTGGCCCGGTCGCGCAGCAACCGGTCGAGGGCCGCCGGCATCCCCGCCGCCGCGAGGGCAGCACGTCGCGCGAGCTCCGCCTGGTACGCGTTCGCCGCAGCCGCCCCCTCGGCCTCGATGTCCCGTCGCGGGACGACGGGCGCCACGCGTGGCATCTCCGGCTTCGGCGGAACCACGAGCCTGACCTTCGGTCTCGCGGGAGGCAGGTCCTCGACCTCCGGCTCCACCCATCGCTCTGGCTCGGCGACCACCGGTCGTGCGAGCGGCTCCTCGGCCTCCGGCGCCTCATCGGCCTCGGGCGCCACCTCGGGCTCGGCTTCCTGCGGCACCGCCTGGGTGCCCGCGGCAGCACGGGCCTCGCGCTCCTCTCGCGCGATGCGCTGACGCCGGATTGCCCAGCCGATGAAGGCCACCGGCAGGGATGCGCTCATGAGGAGGATCCCGAGGTCCTCCTCGGTCACCCCGTGAAGCTCCAGGAGTCGAACTCGGTGAAGTAGTAGTACGGCGTGATCGTGTTGCCCCGCACCGAGTTCCGCCAGGCGCTCTTGGTGT
Source organism: Alphaproteobacteria bacterium (assembly GCA_020632885.1). GTDB lineage: Bacteria > Myxococcota_A > UBA796 > UBA796 > JACKEQ01. The sequence goes on from JACKEQ010000032.1 coordinate 19,641, forward strand.
CCAGCTTCCAGAGGAAGATGTAGGGCAGGTCGTCCGCGAGGTACTCGTGGAGCTCGTGGTAGGCGTCCTGGGCCGCGGTGTCGGTGCGCGCGTTGTCGTACCGGTCGACCAGCGCGTCCACCTTGGAGTCGCTGTAGTTGAAGATGTTCAGCGCGCCCTTGCCGCCCCTCCGGGTCTCGAACATCGGGTTGATGTCCTCGACGACGCCGAAGGACCACTTCCCGATCAGGACGTCCCACTCGTCGACCATCCGGCCGGTGATGACCTTGTTGGTCCAGTCGTTGTCGCTGATCTTGTCGACGTGCCGCTGGAAACCGCCCGACTGGAGCTGGTTGCCGAGCTGGTTCAGGAGGTCCTTGGCCTCGACGTCGAGGGCCGCGCGCATGCCGATCCGGAGGTTGACCGGCTTGCCCTTGTAGAGCCAGAGGTCGTGCTCCATCGTGGCCCCGGCGGACTCCATGAGCGCCTTGGCCTTGTTGCGGTCCGCGGTCTCCTGCGGCTCGATCGAGCGGTTGTAGTACGGCGACGACGGGATGAACGGGCCGCTGATGAACTGGCAGGCCGGGAGCTCGTCGGTGGGCTTGATGCCCATGGTGAGCTCGCGGAGCCGCGTGCGGTCGATCGTGACGTTCAGGGCCTGGCGGATGCGCTTGTCCGCGAGGTGCGGCTTGTTGGTGTTCACCGCCATGAACCACCACGACCGGAGATCGTAGCTCTTGAGCGCCACGTCGTCCGAGGCGCGGACCTCCGGCCGGCGGGGCGGCGGCACCGCGACCACGCCCTGGATGCTGCCGTTGAGGAGGGTCTTGATCTGGACGATCGGGTCGCCACCCTCCGCGAGCTGCATGAGCGGGATCTTGGGGTTGTGATGTGCGTTCTGGTAGGCCTCGAAGCGGGTCTCGCTGCGGCCCATGGAGCCCTTCATCGGGCCCGTGCCCACCGGGCGCGTCCCGAAGGCATCGTCCGGGAAGATCGTGGTGCCCGGGAACTTGTGGGCCGGCAGGACCCGGAACGACAGGCGCTCCTCGGGGTTCGCGTAGGCCCGCTTGAACTCGATGGTGGCGACCTTGCTGTCGCCCTCGCAGCCCACGAGCACCTCGCGGAACTGCTTGCCGAGGAGGCTCGGCGTGGACTCGTCGAGGAGGGCCTTCACGGTGAAGCAGATGTCGGTGCCCTGGAAGGGCTCGCCATCGTGCCACTTGACGCCCTTCTTGACGGTGAGCTTGAGCTTCTTCCCGTCTTCGAGCTTCTCCGCGGTCTCCACCAGCCGGCTCTTCAGCGTGGAGGTGATGGCCGACCGGAAATAGAGCCGATCGAACACCAGCTCCTGCGCCCGGCGGTCCACCATCGACTGGGCGAACAGCGGGTTGAGCGTGGTGGGCAGGGCCTCCTCGTAGAACCCGACGGTGCCGGCCGCGAGGAACGTCGACCCGACGAGGGCCGCCCCCAGCAGAACCCCCTGGACCAGGGCACGGACACCGACGGCACCGCCCACACGTTCCACATGGCCCTGTCGCTCGGGTGCTCCCATAGACACGTCTCCCTTCTCGGTGGCGAACGATACCCCAAACGGGGGTGCGGATCCTACTTCCGTCGTTTCCGCAGGTTGGCCAGGATCTGCTCGCAGATCACGGCCCCCACGCGCGCGTGCGCGGGGTCGGTGAGCACGTAGCCGCCGGTGGTGAGCACGTCGCGCTCGGCCTGCTCGCGCGGCCAGGCTCCCCAGAGGTCGACGAACCACACGCCGTCGTCGAGGCTCGCGATCTTCTCGAGCCCCTCGTTCCACGGGACGAGCTTCGCGTCGGACGCGGCCTGCTCGGGCACGGGCTGCCCGTCGGGTGCGGGGAGCTGGCCGACCACGGGAGCCACCAGGCCCACGAGGTAGACCTGGGGCCCACCGTCGGCGCGCAGGAGCTTCACGACCGCCTCGACCTGGTCGCGGAACACCGCGGGGTCGCCCGAGGGCGCCTCGTGGGAGCCGACACCGATGACCACGGCGGTCGGCGCGAGCGAGCGCACGCCCTCCACGTCGTCCTTCAGCGAGACGCTCGTGACCCCCGCCCGCGAACGGTCCACCACGGGGAGCTTCCCGGGCCGGGCCTCCTCCAGGCAGTCCGCCAGCACGGGCACCCACGCGCTGGCCGGCCGGTCGTCCCGGGCGGGCGAGCCCGCGACGAGATCGGAGCCGACCGTGACGACGGGGGCGTTCGCGAGGGCCTGGGCGAGGAGCAGGGAGAGCACGGGTGTCCGGGGATGCGGGTGTGCTGGGGAGACCCGCGGCGTGCGCACTGTAGTCCCCTCCCCCGCACGATCGCGGGCCGACCGGGGCGTGTCAACCCTCGCGGGGCTCGTGGTGGCGGGCGCGCGGCCGGTTGGCCGTGAGGGTGTCGTAGAACGCCCGGGGTTCCTGGCGCTCGGCGCGCGTGCGGTCGATGGCGGCCTGCGGGTGCAGGTTGAGCCAGCCCGTGACGGCGTAGGGCACGTGGTAGCCCCAGTGCAGGTCGCGCTTCATCTCGGCGAGGTCGTCGATGAGCTCGAGGATGGGCCGGACGTCGTGCGCGGGGTCGTCCAGGTACATCAACAGCAGCTCGAGGGGGCAGTTCCCGGCTCCCCGGCCCATGCCGAAGACCGTGGCGTCCACGAAGTCCGCGCCCTCGTCGATGGCGGCGATGGTGTTCGCGAAGGCGGTCTGCTGGTTGTTGTGCAGGTGCACCCCGACACCCTGGTCGGGCCGGAGCCAGTTCTTGTACTTCCGCACGAGGTACCGCAGGTGGTGCGGGTACATCGCGCCGAAGCTGTCGACGACGGCGACGTTCTCGACCGCGCTCTCGCGGAGGACGGCGAGGAACCCGTCCACCTCCTGCGGGGTGCAGGTGGTGACGGCCATCACGTTGCAGAACGTCTCGTAGCCGAGCTCCCGGGCGTGGTGGAGGAGATCGACGGCCGCGGGCACGTCGCGGGCGTAGGTGGCCGCGCGCACGATGTCGACGACCGACTCGTCCCGCGGGCGCAGGTCCTCCTTGCGGATCCGGTTCATGTCGACCATCACCGCGAGCTTCATGGGGTCGCGCGGGAGGCCGACCAGATCGCCCTCGTCGCAGAATCGCCACGCCCCGTGGGTCTCCCGGTCGTACACGCCCGGCTCGGTCCAGTAGCCGACCTCCATGACGTCCACGCCCGCCGCCGCGAGGGCCCGGGCCGTGCGCTCCACGAACGGCCGGTCGAACTGCCAGCGGTTGGTGCAGCCACCGTCGCGGATGGTGCAGTCGAGCACCCGGACGTTGTGGCGGCGGTCGGTCATCAGCCCGTCGGGGCAACAGCGAACGCGGTAGTCGAGTCCCATGACGACCCCCTAGCCACCCGACAGCGCCCCGTCCCCTATGCCGGAGGCTCCTCCACCGGGCGCTCCAGCATGGCGCTGACGACCCAGAACACACCCTCCGAGAACACCGGGATGAACGCGAGCATCAGGCCTCCCCGGAGGAAGACGTCGAGGAACGTGGGCGAGCCGAGCACCTGGACGAGGAAGAACTTCTGATCGTCGGACTGGAAGAGGTAGCCGAGGCTCGCGACGAGCAGCAGGACGAACACGGCCCCGGGCATGAAGTCCGCGTAGTCCTGGGTGTACGGGTAGCGCAGGTAGGCCATCACGCGCGCCGAGAACGGGATGGCCAGGGCCAGGGTGGGCAGGAGCTCGAGGTTCGCGTCGGTGATCGGGAGGTCCACGCCCGCCGACCAGCTCACGAAGAACAGGGCCTCGCTGAAGAGCACCAGGTAGATCCAGCTCATCCCGTACACCAGAGCGAGCGACGTGAGCGCGCCGCCCACCGTGACCGGCCAGGCCCGCGGGGGCACGGGCTGGTCCTCGAAGCGCAGGAGGCGGTGCACGAAGCCGACCACGTCGCGGGTGACCCAGAGCTCGGCCACCATCTGCTCGAGCATCCGGAAGCTCTCGGCGCGGCTGATGATCTGCGTGTAGAGCTTGGTGAGCGTGAACACCACGAGGATGCCGGTGCCCACGACGACCGTGATCACCGACCCCATCACGAGGTCTTCGGACAGCGTGTCGATCAGGTGGAAGAACGCCGTGACCGGGTGCTCGCCCTTGATGACGAGGTTGTAGAGCCAGGTCCACCCGAGCACCACGGAGAGCACGGTGAACGTGAGCCGGCTGCTGCGCTCGGTCTGCTCAGAGGAGGACATACCAGGCCTCCGGGAGCAGGACGCCGAAGAGCACGACCACCGTGAGGAACACGGCCAGCCAGCCCGCCCGGGACGCCGCGAAGATCTGACCGCCCGGGAGGGGGTCCAGGGGGAACGCGTAGACGAACGCGTACACGAGGAACAGGCTCGACATCTGGGAGGCCAACGTCCCGGGCACGAGCGCGAGCCCGATGGCAAGGGCGGCGAGCGTGCCGAGCACCGCGGCGCTCACCCACGCCCGGGCGCCCGCGGGGCCCTCGAGGTCCGCGTCCGACGCGAGCGGCAGGAAGCTGCCGGCGATCGTGAAGTAGGCCTGCAGGAGCAGCCCGTCGAGCGAGGTGGCGAAGCGCGCGACCAGGCCGAACGGGCGCGCGAGGAGGGCGACCAGCCCGAAGTGCACGGCCAGCGGGGCCACCGCGAGCACCGAGAGGAGCAGGGGGTCTCCGATGCCGGGCTGGCGGATCCAGAGCACGCCACCGAAGGAGAGGGCGGTGGCCAGGATGCCCGTGATCACCGCCCCCACCGAGGACCCGCCACCCCGCCCGAGCAAGGCGCCCACCGTGTCGGGCACGAGCATCAGCGCGAGGACCTGGATGCCCCGGCGTGCGAACCGCCGGGTGACCGTGCGGGACGTGGCGCGCACCGTGGTGAGCATCGTGCCCCGCAGCACGTTCCGGGCGCCTGCGCGGAAGAAGACGCCGAGCGCCGCCGTGGCGCTCGTGGCCACGGGGCTCACGACCTCGCCGCCCGCCCCCGCCGCGCCGTAGCCGATGGCGAGCACGGGGAACACCATCAGCAACGCGACGGCCGCGCCGCCGAAGCTGACGCCGAGCAGGGTGTCGGCGGGCCTGTGGAAGGTGGGTTCGCTCACGACCCGTGTACGTATCCGGGCGCCGTCAGGGGTCACTGGACGTGGGGACGCCCGCGCGCCATGCTCGTCCCATGATCACCCGCCTGCTGCCGCTCGCCGCCCTGTTCGGGGCCTGCAAGCCCCCCACGCCCGTCTCCACCGAGGCGGACGCGGACACCGACACCGACACGGATGCCGACACCGACTCGGACGCCGACACCGACGTGCCCGCCACGACGGTGGAGCTGTTCGGGCCCACGCCTCACACGGCCCTGCGGGTGGTGCTCCATCACCGCCCGGGCGCCGAGCCCCGGGCCGGCGCGCTCCAGCGTCTGCGCGAGGCGTTGGCCTCCCTGGAGACCTCCGGTCACCTGGTGAAGCCGGGTGGCATCACGGTCGAGGTCGGTACGGTCCTGGCCGCCTCCGCCGACCCCGACGCGGTGCACGCGTTCGCGGAGCTGGACGCCGACCTGGAGGGCGTGCGTGGCGCGTTCGTGGACGGCGATGCAGCCGTCGTGCACGGCCTCTACTCCGATGGTGCGTACGACACGGGCGGCGAGGGCACCGTGCTCGGGTTCGCCTACGGAGGTGCGCGGCTCGTGATGATGCGCGACGCGATCGACGCTGCTTGCGACGACCCCGTCCTCACCGCGCTGCCCGGCGGTCTGGCGGACGACGGGTGCGACACGCTCGAGGCGGGCGTGCTGCTCCACGAGCTCGGGCACCTCTTCGGGCTCGTGGACAACGGGCTCGCCATGACGACGCCCCACATCGACACGGCCCACGGGCACCACGACTTCGACGACGGGTGCCTGATGTACTGGGCGGCCGAGACCCCTGCTTTCGCGGACACGATCGGCGCTCGGCTCCTCGGCGGGCAGACGGAGGTCCCGTCGTTCGACGCTGCGTGTCTCGCGGACATGGCGGCAGCCCTCGAGTGAGGGCCCGGCTGGAACCGGCTCACCCGCGACCGAGGAGGAGGGCGGCTACCAGGGGTCGCTGAACTTCGGGTCGGCCAGCATCTCTTCGTCGGTGAGGGTGTTCAGGAACGCGATCAGGCGACGCTTCTCGATGTCCGTGAGCCGGTACCCGTTGATGAGGAACGGGAACATCGTGGGGTGGAACTGCACGCCCTCGCTGTAGTGGTCGATGACCTCCTCGAGCGTCGCTGAAGCGGCCGTCGTGCATGTAGGGCCCGCCCACCGCGACGTTCCGGAGGGACGGGACCTTGAAGGTGCCCTGGTCGAGGGTGTTCCCGGTGACCTCGCCGTAGCCGGGGTCGGTGATCTGCGCGTCGAGCCCGTTGCTGATGGCGCGGAAGGCGATCTGGGCGTCCGTGCCGTGGCAGTGGGCGCAGCCGGCACCACCGAGCGGCGGAGGCGCGTAGAACAGCTCCTTCCCGAGGTTCTCCATCTGCGTGAAGTTGGGGAAGGGGTCGTAGAGGCTGTCGACGGCCGCGCGTCCCTCGTCGTAGCGGCTGGTGGTGCTCACCATGCTCCGCACGAACTGCGCCAGGGCCTTCGAGATCCGATCGGCGTCCACGTTCGCGTCACCGAACGCGGCCACGAAGTAGTCCTCGTAGCGGCGCTCCTCCTCGACGCGCTCCACGACCTCGTCCAGCGTCATGCCCATCTCGACGGGGTCCTGGAACGGCATCAGCACCTGATCCTCCAGGGTCTCGGCGCGCTGGTCCCAGAAGAAGCGGCCGTTCTCGTAGTACCGCGCGTTCGCGAGCCGCATGGAGTGGCGCCCGGTCTCGCCGCCATCGAACCCGACGGAGAGGACCCGGTCGTCGGCGAAGCCGTGCTCGGCCTTGTGGCACGAGGCGCAGGCGATCGTGTGGTTCCTGCTCAGGTCGACGTCGTAGAACAGCAGCCGTCCGAGGGCGGCCCCTTCGTCCGTGAGGCGGTTGTCGCTCGGCGCGTTGTTGCCGGTGGAGGCGGCCTGGAACCCCAGCGGCATCGCGCCGTTGATCGTGGAGTCGGTCCGGTAGTGCTCGGGGAGGGGGTCTGTGTACGTGTAGATCGTGTCGTCGAAGCTCGTGCACCCGATGAGCGTCGCGAGCGCGGTGAAGGAGAGAATCCGGTCCATGGTGGCCTCCTCGGGTGAACGGCGGCCGTCTAACCGATGAGGAGGAGTCGTCCCGGCGTGTCACCTGCGGATGCGGGCGAGCGCCCGATCGACGTCCCGCAGCGACGCGACCGCGTGCGGGCCGCCCGCCATGCCCTCGCCGGACGCGGAGGTCTCCTGGAGCACGTCCAGCCGCCACTCCCGCAGGATCCCCACCTTCCTCGACGGAGGCAGCGCAGGGTCCGACACCACGTCCCCCGGAGTGTCGTAGCGGGCGCGGTAGTCCACCTCGGTAGCCGACGCCGACACCGCCCACGGCCAGTGGAAGGAGGCGACCACCCGGTGGTCCAGGTCCACCCCGTCGATCACCTCGGCCCCGCTGGCCAGGGCATCCACCACGAGGGCCGAGATCTCCGGGTCCTCGAGCGCCTCGTGGTCCACGATCAGGCGCGCTACACCCCCCGCCTCCCCCATCCGTCGGATCACGGCCGGATCCGCGGACCCGCGCCCGAGACGCATGGCCACCCAGACGGTCTCCGGGATGCCGTGGGCCGGCCCGGCGAGTCGGTCCCCGGCCGCCTGCACGGCCAACGAATGGAGCTCGCTGTCGGACATACCACACGGGTCACGATGCACCACCTCGACGACGTGGAGACCGGTGCCTGCCGACCAGGCCTCCGCCGTCGCCCGATCCGCGACCAGCACGACGGGCATCCGCGGTCCGATCTGCGCCAGGATCGCCGCATCGAGCGCCTCGTAGAACGCGAGCGCCTCCTGGGCGGACCGTTCGGCCAGCGGCGCGCAGGGCCCCCGGTTGCGCATCCGGAGGCCGCCCTCCGACAGCCTGGCGGACACCGCAGCCTCCGTCAGGGACGCCGCGTCGGGCGGAGCATCCGAGACCGCCAGCGACTCGCAGTAGAGGATGTTGCACACCAGGAGCTTCCACCCGCCGGACGCCACACCCACCACAGCGAAGGGACGTTCCTCGCGCAGGCGGGGCAGCAGCGGGCCCACCACGAACCGTTCGCCCACGTGGGCCGCCGGGGGGACGCGGTACGGCAACCAGCAGAGCCTGCAGGACGTGGATGTGGCGAGGATCCCCAGACCGCGGGCGTCCGGGTCCCAGGCACCAGGGTCGGCGAGGAGGGCCTGCACCTCCGAGGGCATCGGGAGCGCGCGGTGCACACTCCGCCAGAGCAGCTTCAGCCCCGAGACGTGCCGGCTCCCCTGGGTATCGAGGGGGATCCAGATGGAGACCCGCGGCCCCGCGCCAGTCCCCCCGAGCTCGACCATCGTTCGCGCATCCATGGCATCCTCCCAGGCTGTATCCATACTCTACATATGCAATCATGGACATGACTGCAACGATGGCCCGCGATCTGGACCGCGGTGTCGGGGGCGTGCCCGCGCGGGGGGCGATACCAGGGGGGCGCACGGAGGTCCCGATGTCCCGCGTCCGCACCCGATTCGCCCCTTCCCCGACGGGCTCTCTGCACGTCGGGGGCGCCCGCACGGCGCTCTACTGCTGGCTCTTCGCCCGCCGGCACGAGGGCGACTTCCTGCTGCGCATCGAGGACACCGACCGGGCCCGGTCCACGGAGGAGGCCACCCGCGGCATCCTCCGCGACATGCGCTGGCTCGGCCTCGCGTGGGACGAGGGTCCCGAGGTCGGCGGCCCCTGCGCCCCCTACTTCCAGTCCGAGCGGCTCGAGCTCTACCAGGAGCACGTGCGCGCGCTCCTGGAGAGCGGGCACGCCTACGAGGCCTGGGAGTCGCGCGACGAGCTGGACGCCCTCCGCCGCGTGGCCGAGGCCGCCAAGGAGAACTTCCGCTTCCGGCGTCGGGAGCCCTACACCGCCACCGAGCTGCAGACCTTCCGCGAGGAGGGCCGCAAGCCCGTCGTCCGCCTGAAGGCGCCGCCCCATGCGATCACCGTGGACGACGTCGTGGTGGGCACCATGAGCCAGGCCGCGGACGAGATCGAGGACGTCGTGATCCTCAAGGCAGACGGCTTCCCCACGTACCACTTCGGCGTGGTCGTGGACGACCACACCATGGCGATCACCCACGTGCTCCGCGGCCAGGAGCACCTCATGAACACCCCCAAGCACCTCGCCATCCTCGAGGCGCTCGGGTGGGATTCGCCCGTACATGCACACCTCCCGATCATCTTCAACCTCTCGGGCAGCAAGATGAGCAAGCGCGACAAGGCGAAGGCCGCGCGCGACGGGCTGCGCGACCTGCAGAAGGCGGAGGGTCGCCCCGCCGACGACTGGGCCTGGTTCGCCTCGCGGATCGACGTGGACGCCGTCGCCCTGCACCGCTTCATGAAGAAGAAGTCCGACGACGTGGCCCTCGCGACCACCATCGCGGCCGAGCTCGGGCTCGACCTGCCCATGATCGAGGTCATGGACTTCCGTCGCGGTGGCTACCTCGCCGAGGCGCTCCTGAACTACCTGGCCCTGCTCGGCTGGTCCGCCGGTGACGACCGCGAGCGGTACACCCTCGAGGAGCTCGCAGAGGCGTTCAGCCTCGAGCGCGTGAACAAGCAGCCCGCCAAGTTCGACCCCGTGAAGCTCCAGGCCATGAACGCCGACTGGCTGCGCGACCTCGACCGCCCGCGGTACCTCGAGGCCCTGCACCAGTGGTTCGAGGTGGTCGACACCCCGCTGGCCCGCCTCTCCGAGGACGACCTCTCCACCGTCATCGATCTCTTCCAGAGCCGCGCCCGCACCTTCGTCGATCTCGAGAAGCAGAGCGCCTTCCTGCGCGCCGCGCCCACGAGCTGGGACGAGAAGGACGTCGCGAAGCACATCCGGAAGGGCGGCGGCCTCGAGCACCTCACCCAGGCGCGCGCGGCCCTCGCGGACGTCGGGCGCTGGGAGGCCGACAGCATCGAGCGCGCCTTCCAGCGGCTCTGCGAGGCCTCCGGCAAGGGGCTCGGCAAGTACGCCCAGCCCGTGCGCATCGCGATCGCCGGGTGTGCGGTGACCCCGTCGCTCTGGCAGACCCTGGCCGCCCTCGACCGCGAAGACGTCCTGGCGCGCATCGATCGGGCCCTCGAGCACCTCGCGGCCGAGGCGTGAGCCGGTGAGGGCCACCGGTCTCCTGCTGCTCCTGGCGGCCTGCGGGCCCAAGCTCGACCCCCTGGTCCCCATGCGCTCGGAGGTCGGCGAGGCCCGCCAGCACGGCCCTGGACCCCATCCGCACCTCACCTTCGCGGTGGACGAGGCCACCACGCTGGCCCTCGTGGAGCAGGCCGCCCAGCTCGACCACCCCCGGGCCTTCCCGCTGTTCATGGGGGCCGCCGCCACGCTCGCGGTGCACGTCGCCGACCCCGATCTCACAATCACCGCCCGACCCGGCGCACCCCACGTCCACCTCGACGTCGGAGGCACGTTCGACGCCACGATCTCGAGCTTCCTGGGCACGGCGAAGCTCGCCGACGGCCTCGGGTTCTCGGGGACGTTGAGCGGAGGTCTCCGCCTGGCGCTCGAGCCCGGCGAGGACGCCCAGCACATCTTCATCGTGCCCGTGCCCGACGACCGCTTCGTGGCCACCGTGCAGCTCCAGGCCGAGAAGGGCCCGCTCACGGACGCGGCCGTGGGCTCCCAGCTCGACAAGCTCCTCGAGCAGGCGTTCGCGGGCCCGCTCCAGGTGGGTCGCATCCCGCACACCGTGCCCCTGCGGGCCGCCGCCCTCGCGCTCCAGCCCGCCGAGGACCCCACCGTCGCCGTGTGGATCCAGGCCCGACCGCCGAAGGACGCCCCTCCCGCCGTCGCCCCCGAAGGCGGCTTCGTGATCGCGACCACCGACGACGCGCTCCTCTCGGGCGCCCGCGCCGCCCTCGCGACCGTGGAGCAGCACCGGACCTGGAAGATCGAGCCCCGCGAGCTGCACGTCGAGCCGGAGTCCTTCGAGGCCGTCCTCCGTCTCCACAAGGTCGCGCGCCGTCTGAAGTGGCGCGACTACCGCGTGCGCGGCACCCTGGCGCTCACGCCCGACGCCCTCGCGGTCCGGGCCACCGAGGTCGACGAGATCGCGAAGAAGGGCTTCGGCGCCTCCCTCATCGGCCCGTTCGTGAAGGGTCGGGTGCGAAAGGAGGTCCTGCGGGTCGACCTCGCCCTTCCGCGCGCCACCGACCAGCGCGTGGGCAAGGGGGGCCTCACCTGGACCCTGGAGCGGTTGCGCGCGCATCCCGCGGGGGTGACGGTGGAGGGAAGCGTGGCGCCCCTCGTGGAGGAGACGGAATGAAGACGGCCCTGGTCCTGATCGACGTCCAGAACGACTTCTGCCCCGGTGGTCGGCTGGCGGTGCCCGACGGCGACGCCGTGGTCCCGCGGTGCAACGCCCTCGCGCGCGCCCACGACCTCGTGGTGCTCACCGCGGACTGGCACCCGCCCGGGCACAGCTCCTTCGCGTCCACACACCGGCTCGAGCCCTACAGCACCGTGACCCTCTCGTACGGCGAGCAGGTGCTCTGGCCGGACCACTGCGTGCAGGGCACCGAGGGTGCCAGGTTCCACGAGGACCTCGACACCCCGCGGGCCCGCCTGGTGGTCCGCAAGGGCACCGACCCCGCCATCGACAGCTACAGCGCCTTCTTCGAGAACGACCGCACCACGAGCACCGGGCTCCACGGCGCCCTCCAGGAGCTCCAGGTCGAACGCCTCGTGCTCGCCGGCCTCGCCACCGACTTCTGCGTCATGTACACCGCCCTCGACGCACGCCGCCTCGGCTACGAGGTGGAGGTCCGGCTCGACGCCTGCCGGGCCATCGACCTCGACGGATCGCTGAACGCCGCCCTCGAGGCCATGGGCCGCGCGGGTGTCACCCTCTCCGACGGAGCCCCCGCATGACCACGCCCCCCAGCTCGATGCAGGACGCCCTCGGCGGTCGGGCCGAGAAGCAGCCGTACGTGGACTGGATCTTCAGCAAGGTCGCGTCGCGGTACGACCTCGGCAACGACATCATGTCGCTGGGCTACCACCATCGGTGGAAGCGGCGGCTGGTGCGCTTCGCCCGCATCGAGCCCGAGCACCGGGTCCTCGATCTGGCCGCTGGAACCGGCGATGTCACCTTCATGCTCGCCCGCTACGCCTCCCGCGGCGAGGTGATCGGCCAGGACATCAACGCCGAGATGCTCGCCATCGCCGAGTCCAAGCGCCCCGCGGACCTGCAGAACGTCCGGTTCGAGCAGAACGACGCCGCGAGCCTCCCCTACCCCGACGCGAGCTTCGATCGCGTCACCTGCGTGTACGCCGGTCGCGGGTTCCCCGACTTCCCCGCCGTCGTGCGCGAGGCCTACCGGGTGCTCAAGCCGGGCGGCGAATTCTGGAACCTCGACTTCGCCCGTCCGCCGAACGCCGCGTTCGACAAGCTCTACCGCGGCTACATGGTGGCCTCGGGTGTCGCTCTCGGCACCGCGCTCCACATGGACCCCCGCACGTACGTCTACATCCCCGTGTCGATGGCCCACTACCCCGGCCAGCGCTGGCTGGAGGGTGTGATGCAGGAGGCGGGCTTCGAGACCTGGCTCGACGAGACCTTCGGCTGTCTGATGGCCTACAACGTCGGGCGGAAGCCCGAGAGATGAAGGTCTTCGTCGCCCTCCCGCCGGGCGACACCCGGCCGCTCCCGGGGGACGTCCGGGTCGCGCCGAGGCCGGCGGTCCTCGATCGGGAGGCGGCGACCGACCCGCAGGCCATCGCTCGATTCATCTCACAGTGTGAGGACTCTCCGTGGATCGCCTGCGGCTCTCCCGCCGCGATCCGGGCCACGGTGGAGGCCGGGGGCTGGCCGTGGCTGCAGGGTCTCGAGACGGGCGGTGAGGTCGGGACGGTCGTGTTGATCCGGGAAGCTGCGCGCTCCGGACGGCCCTGGGCCGTCGAGGGGCTCGGGCGACGCGGCATGGCGGCCGCCCTCGCCGTGGGCGCGCACGCCGTGCAGATCGACGTGCACACCTGGCTCCTCGCGGGCTCGCCCCTCCATCCCGACCATCGACGACGCCTGGAGCGCCGGACCGCCCGCGACACCGTCGTCGTGGACGGCGCCCGACGCCTCGGCGGGCCCGTCCTGCCCGGCTGGCCGACGGATCCGACCTCCGGGCTCCCCACGTCCACGGCCCTCGGCGACATCACCCCGGGGCCCCCGCTCGCCGTCTGGCTCCCGGGCTTCCTCGACGAGCTCCAGGCACGCGTCGACACGGCCCGCAGGCACCACGCGCTGCGTTCCGACCCCTTCGGGGCGGGCACCCCCATCGTCCAGGGCCCCATGGCGAACGTCTCCGAGCGTCCGGGGCTCGCCCTGGAGGTCCGACGGGCCGGAGGCCTCCCCTTCTGCGCCCTCGGCGCCCTCCGTCCGGAGGCCGCGGAGGCCGTGCTGGCCGGCATGTCCGAGGTCGAGGAGCCGTGGGGGGCCGGCGTCATCGGGTTCGACGTCATGCCCTGGCGCGACGCGCACCTCGACGCTGTGGCCGAGCGGGCGCCACGGCCCGTCATCCTGGCCGGCGGGAGCCCGGCGCTGGGGGTCTCCCTGCAGGCCCGCGGTCTCGAGCCCTGGCTGCACACCCCGTCCGCGCGGCTCGTCACGATGGCCCTCGGACGCGGGGTGCCCGCCGTCGTGCTCGAGGGCCGGGAGGCGGGCGGTCACGTCGGGCAGCTCCCGTCCTCCGCGCTGTGGGAGGAGGGCCTCGCGGCGGTCGAGGCCCACGGCTCCCCTGCCCTCGTGGTGCTCGCCGGAGGCATCGGGGACGCGACCAGCGCCGCGTTCGCCGCCGCCATGTCCGCCGGAGCCCACCACTCCGGCCATCGTGTGGGCCTCCAGGTGGGCACGGCCTTCTTCTTCACCCACGAGATCGTCGAGACGGGCGGTATCACGCCCACCTACCAGCAGCGCGCCCTGGCGGCGGAGCGCACGGTCCTCGTCGGCGACACCGTGGGGCTGCCGCTCCAGTGCGTGCCGAGCGTCTTCACCGACACCGCCATCGCGCAGGAGCACGCGTGGCAGGACGCCAGCGTGCCGCTCTCCGAGCGCCGGGAGCGCGTCGAGCACCACAACCTCGGACGCACGCGCATCGCGGCACGCGGCATCGAGCGCGACGGGCACGGTGGCTACAGACCCGTGCCCGCCGGACGTCAGCTCGAAGAGGGCGCGTTCACCATGGGCCAGGGGGCGACGGTCGAGCGCTCGCTGACGACGGTCCGGGGGCTGATGCGCGCGCTGACCCACGACGCCGCCGCCCTCCTCGAGCAGGACACCGCACGGTCCCTACGTTTTCCGCGACCCCGCCCGCGCACCATCGGCCTCCCGGCCACCGCACCCACCGTCCGACGCGAAGCCGCGGCGGCCGACGCGCCCATCGCTGTGGTCGGGCTCGGCTGCGTGCTCCCGGGCGCCCCCGATGTCCCTTCGTTCTGGCGACAGGCCCTCGACGGCACCAGCGCCATCGCGCCCGTCCCGACGTCGCGCTGGCCCGCCCACCGCTACTTCCATCCCTCCCGCGACCACCGCACCACGACCTCGTACGTCCGCATGGCCGGGGTCGTGCGAGGCTTCCGGTTCGACTCGGCGCCCTTCGGCATCCCGCCCTCCGTGGTCCCGAGCATGGACCGCGCCCAGCAGCTCGCCCTCGTGGCGGCCGCCGAGGCCATCCGGGGCGTGCGGATCGGCGACAGGAGCCGGGCTGCCGTCCTGCTCGGCAACAGCATGGGCGGCGAGCACGCGAAGTCGCTGGCGGTGCGCGTCCGGTTCCGCGAGGTGCTGACAGCGCTCGGCCACGACGGCGATCAGGCCCTCGATGACGCCGTGGACGCGTGGCTCGGCGGTCACCTGCCCCCCGTCGACGTGGAGAGCATGTCGGGGCTGCTGTCGAACGTCATCGCTGGACGGGTGGCCTCCTGGCTGGACCTGGGAGGCGGGAACGCCACGGTGGACGCGGCGTGCGCAGCGTCCCTCGGCGCGCTCGTGATGGCGACCGACGCCCTGCGCGCCGGTCGGGTCGACCTCGTGCTCACGGGTGGCGTGGACGCGGACCTCTCCCCCGAGACCTTCGTGGGCTTCTGCCGCACCCACGCGCTCTCCCCGACGGGCAGCCAGCCGTTCTCGGTGCACGCGGACGGGTTCGTCATGGGCGAGGGTGCCGTCGTGCTCGCCCTGAAGCGGCTCCCGGACGCCCTGCGCGACGGCGACCGCGTGTTCGCCACCCTGCTCGGGGTCGGCCAGAGCTCGGACGGCCGGAGCTCCGGCATCACGGCACCGAAGGCCGCGGGCCAGGAGCTCGCCATCCGTCGGGCGCTCGCGTACGGCGACGTGGATCCCGCGACCGTGCACATGATCGAGGCCCACGGGACCGGCACGGCGGTGGGGGATCCCACCGAGATCGAGGCCCTGGCGCGCGTCTACCCCGCCGGGCTCGTCACCTCGGTGAAGTCGCGCATCGGGCACCTCAAGGGGGCCGCCGGGGCCGCCGGGCTCCTCCAGGCTGTGCTCGCCGTGCACCACGGCCTCGTGCCCGCCTCGCTGAACGCGGGTCCCCTGCATCCTTCCGTCCGTCGCAGCGCCTTCCGGGTCCCGCGGGGAGCGCAGCGCTTCCCGGACGGTCCGAGGCGGGCTGCGGTGAGCGCGTTCGGCTTCGGTGGCACGGACTTCCACGCCGTCCTCGAGGGCCACAGCCCCGCCGAGTCCACGAGAGATCTCGCATCTCCTGTATTCTGGAGCGATCGTGCCGCCCCGGTGCTCGAGGCCTTCGGCGCAGCGGACCGCGCGTCGCTCGCCCGGGCCGTGCGCCAGGGAGCCACCTGTACGCCCGAGGATGCGGTCGCCCGGCCGTTCCGCGCCGTGCGGGTGGGGAACGCGCCCGGCCTGGAGGGCTGGATCGCCGGTGGGGGCCGCGGGGCCTTCGGGCGCACAGCGTGGGTCGGCGAAGGGGAAGCGAGGCCCGTCGTGGCGGTGTTCCCGGGCCAGGGGAGCCCGCGGGAGGGTGCCGCGGCCGCCTTGATGCAGGTCCCGGTCGCGCGCGACGTGCTCGTGGCCCTCGGCGAGACCGACCCCGACGCGTCCGCCGATCCTGCGGCCCAGCACCACCTCCTGGTGGCCACGGGTGCAGCCTTCGCGGCGCTCCTCCGCACCGTCGACCTCGCCGGGGTCGTCGGCCACTCCGTCGGCGAGCTCTCCGCCCTCTGCTGCGCGGGCCGCCTCACCCCCGCCGGAGCCCTGGCCCTCGCGGACGCCCGGGGCTCCGCCCTCCACGACTGTCCTCCCGGCGCGATGCTCGCCGTGGCGGGCGAGGTGCGCGAGCTCCCGGGGTGCTGGGTGGCGGCCGAGAACAGCCCGGGGTCGTGGGTGGCTGCAGGTGCACCCGAGGACGTCCGTGCCGCCCGGGACACGCTGCGCGCCGAAGGCGTGAAGCAGACTCTCCTCGACGTCGAGCGGGCCTTCCACACGCCTCACGTGGCCCCCGCAGCCGCACGGCTCGAGGAGGCCCTGGTCCATGTGCCCCTCGCGGACGGCCTGCCGTGGTGGCCCAACGTGGAGGGCGTGGGCAGCCGGTCCACGCGGGAGGAGGCCGGTCGGGCGCTGGTCCGCGGGGTCACCGAGTGCGTGGGGTTCGCGCGGAGCCTGCGCGCCGCCCGGGACGACGGGCACACCCTGTTCGTGCATGCCGGGCCCGGTGCGTCCCTCGCCCGCCACATCGAGCGCACCGTGCCCGACGCCACGGTCATCGCCCTCCAGCCCGACCGCGAGCCGCTGGGTGACGACCTCGTACGCGCCGCCGCCGCGCTGCTCGCCGAGGGCCATGTGGGCGTCCTCCGGGCCCTCCCCGGCACCTGGGTGCAGGTCGCGTTCCCCCGCGAGGTCCCGGTGCGTCCGACCCCCACCGGCGCCCCTCTGGAGCTGCCCACGGCACCCGAGCCCGAGGACGTCGCGGACGTCGTCGTGGACGCGCCCGATCCTGACGTGGAGCCCGGCAGCGTGCGGGACGTCGTGCTGCGGGCGGTCACCGAGATCACCGGCTACCCCCGGGCCGCCCTGGTGAGCGGCGCGTCGCTGTCGACGGATCTGGGCATCGACAGCATCCGGAAGCTCGAGATCGTCGGGCGGATCCAGGACGACCTCGGCATCCAGGTGGACGAGGGCGCCCTGGCCGACGCGAAGGACCTCGACGTGGACGGCCTCGTCGCCTTCGTCGAAGGGGGGAGCCACGCCCCCGTCACCCCGACTCCCCGCGGCGGCCCCGGGATCTGGCAGATCACGAGAACAGGCTCGCTGTCGGATGGATGGAGCACAGGGTCCATCGAGGCCCTCATCGCCGACCTCACCCGCTGGTGCACGACGGTGCCCGATGTCCCCCCGACGGAGGCCGCTCGCGAGGCGTTCCTCCGGGTGGCCCGCGCCGAGGCCGGAGAGACCGTGCGCGTCGAGGTCCCCGCCGTGCCCGCCACCCTCGGCAGGCCCGTGCCCGAGGCGCCCGTCGTGCTCGCTTCTGGCGGTACCACCGGCATCCTCGCGTCCTGTCTCGCTGCGCTGTCCGGTGCCCGTGGCGTGGTCCTGGGTCGCCGTGCGGAGGCGGAGCCCCCCGAGGGGTTCCTGTACGTGCAGTGCGACGTCACCGACCCCGCCGCCGTCGCCCGCGCGGCATCGGCCTGCAGGGAACGATTCGGTAGGATCGACATGGTGATCCACGCTGCCGGCTCGCTGCAGGACGGTCCGGTCTCCCAGGCGACCCCCGAGGACGTGCGGGCCGTGCTCGGTCCCAAGCTGCTCGGCGCACGGAACCTCGTCGACGCCACCCTCGACGACGCGCCCGCTCTCTACGTGCCCTTCTCGAGCGTCTCGGCCTCCCTCGTCAACCCCGGCCAGGCGCTGTACGCCGCCGCGAACGCGGCCCTCGAGCGCATCGTGCACCCGACGGCCGGACGCACCGTGCCGCTGGCGTGGACGGCATGGTCCTCGCGCGGCATGGCCGCCGACCCCGCGCTCCAGCGCCTCCTGGCCGCCCGGGGCATCCACGCCCTCGCACCGGACGAGGGTGCAGAGCTCTTCCGCCGCGCCCTGGGTGGCGACGGGCCCTTGTGGCTCGCCCTCGACCCGCCACCCGCGGAGCTCCCCTGGCCCCTCGCCCGCCTCACGCCGACCGGATGGAGCGTGCCCCTCGACCCCAGCGACCCCCACCTCGCGGACCACGTGGTCGCCGGGAGCCCGCTCGTGCCGGCCGCCCTGTGGCTCGAGGCGCTCACCGCCGTCGCGGGTCAGCTCGGCTCCCCGGGCCTCCGGGCCTTCGAGGTGCTCGCCCCCACCCCCGTCCGGGTGGCGCGCCAGGCGCTCGTGCTCCGCGATGGCGACGGGCTCGTCGTGCAGGTCGACGGCGGGACGTCGCCCGGGCCGGACTGGAGGGCGTCGTCCCGGTGGACCCCCGCTGGAACGGCGCGCCCCGGCCCTCGGACGTCCCGTGGCCCTACGACGGGAGCCCGCTGTTCCACGGGCCGACGTGGCGGGTGCTCTCGGGGGTCGAGGTGGACGCGGACGGTGCGCGGGCCGGTGTGCGCGGCACCACCCTGGCGGCTGCAGCGGACGGCATCCACCAGCTCCTGGCGCTCTGGGCGCGGCAGGAGGCCGGCTGGCTCGCCCTGCCTGTCGGAGCGGAGGGATGGTCGGTGGTGACGCCCGGGGAGCCCGTGGCCGTCGAGCTCGTCGCGCGGGTGGACGGCGATCTGGCCATCGCGGAGGCCCGCGCGGTGGACGCCGGAGGACGAACGGTCATCGCCGGCCGCGGCGTGCGGGCGCGGAGGGCGACCGATGCCTGAGGTCCGCCTGCAGTCCATCGGCCGCGCCGTGCCCGCGACGACGTATGTCCAGCAGGACCTGCTGGTGCACAGCCCGTGGGGACGCTCGCCCCTCCTCGAGCGCCTGTTCCTCGCGAGCGACGTGCACACCCGCGGGTTCGTCGTGCCCCCCACGTTCTTCGTGCGGGACGGGCGGGGTGAGGAACGCTCGCTCACCCAGACCAACGCCGCCTGGCTCGCTGGAGCGCTCGACCTCGGCGGAGCGGCGCTGCGGGACGCCCTGGACGCGGCAGGCCGGGAGGCCGGGGACGTCGGGTTCGTCGCGGTGACGACGGTCACCGGGTACGCCACGCCGGGCCTCGACCTCCTGCTCGCCCGCCAGGAGGGCCTGCGGAACGACGTCCAGCGCGCGCACTTCAACTGCATCGGGTGCCACGCGGCCGTGCCGTTGCTCCGGGTGGCCCGCGACCACGTGCTGGCCAGCCCCGGGACGCTGGCGGTCGCTGGAGCCGTGGAGATCTGCAGCGCGTGCTTCCGGGACGACGACGACCCGCAGAACCTCGTGGCCACCGCGTTGTTCGCGGACGGAGCGGCAGTCGCCGTGCTCGGGACGGAGGGCGACGGACCCGTGCTCGTGGACTTCGGGTCCCTCTACGACTTCGAGCACCTCGACGCGCTCGGGTTCGGGCTCGACAGCCAGGGCTTCCGCATCGTCCTGGACCCCGGCATCCCCGACCGCATCGCGGCGAACATCCAGGCCGCCGTGGGCACGCTCCTCGACCGGCACGGTGTCCGCCCGGACGACGTCACCCTCTGGGCCTTCCACCCCGGTGGAGCCCGGATCCTGGACGCCGTGCAGCGGTCGCTCGGCCTCTCCGACGCCGCGATGCGCCCGTCTCGCCGTGTGCTCCGCGCCCATGGCAACATGAGCTCGCCGTCCGTGCTCTTCGTGCTCGCCGAAGCCCTGCGCGACGACGCCCCGACGTCCGGTTGGGGCGTCATGGCGGCGTTCGGACCCGGCCTCGGCATCGAGGTCGCCCTCCTGGCCTTCGGAGCCCCTTGATGGACGAAGCCCTCCGCCTCCTCGCCGCCGACGACCCCGTCGGTGCCCTCGCTGCCCTGGTCGCCGCCTGGCCGGACCACCGCGACGCGGGGCTCGCCGACCAGATCGACAGGCTCTCGGACCACCTGGCGAAGTCCGTGGCACCGGTGCCCGAGAAGCGCCGGCACGCCGGCTGGCTCGACCGGTTCGCGTCCCGCCAGGTGGCCGACCTGCCCGCCCTGATGGCGGCCATCGAGGGCACGGCCCGCGAGACGAAGGCCCGGATGGACGCTCTCCTCGAGCTCCCGCCGGATCCCCGCACCACACGCGGGCTGCTCGCCTGGGCCGACCGGCTCGAGTCGACCTCCTTCGGACCCTGGGGCAAGGTCTGGACGGCCCTCTTCAAGGTCGCACAGCACGCCGGCGACCCGCGCATGGCCGCGGGCCTGCGGGCCCTCGTGGAGCGGGCGTCCGCGAGTGACGATGGCGCGGCGTACCCGGTGTACCCGAAGCTCCTGGAGCGCATCGGGAAGTGCCTGGAGAAGATGCCGCCGGCCGGGCCCCCGCCACCCGGCATGGACCGCCTGATCGCGGCCGTCGACGCGGCCACGACGGGCCGGCCTCCCCGCGACGTCTACGTGAAGGCGGTCTCCCTGGACGACCGGATCCGCGACCAGATCTACGAGGACCCCGACGACGACGGCCCGATCCGGGTGTGGGCGGACCTGCTGCTCCAGGCCGAGGACCCCATGGGGACCTTCGTGACCCTCCAGCTCGAGGCGGAGCGCCGCCCGCTCCTCACGAAGGAGAAGGCGCTGCTGCGGAAGCTCCTGGAGGCCCACCGCACCACGCTCCTGGGTCCGCTGGCGCCCGTCGTCGACCCCGCCACCGCCGTGTTCCGCAGGGGCATCCTGCACGCTGCACACGTCCGCTTCCCCACCCCGGCCCTGCGCGACCAGCTCCGCGAGCACCCGTGGTGGCGTTCGGTCCGCCAGATCGTGACCGACCCCCCGCACCTCCGCTCGGGCGCGCTCCCGAACGTCCGTCGGATCGGCATGCGGCTCGTGGAGGTGCCCGGCACGGAGACCGGGAGCCTGCCCGGGGAGCTCGTGCAGCACGACGGCCAGGCTGCCAGCTGGACCCTGCTGGCTGCGCTGGCGAAGTCCCGCACGCCCCTGCCCATCGAGGCGTTCTGCGTGGTCGTGCCCGACACGTTCGGCGACGACCAGCTCGCTGTGCTCGACGACCTCTCGGGCCTGCCCGCCCTGCGTGAGCTCCACCTGGTCGGCGGGAACGCGTGGCGCCGACCGAGCTGCCCTCCCCGGCCGCTGCTGAGCCACCCGGCCGTGCGGGCCCTCCCGCGGCTCGTGCTGGACCGCTATCCGGGCGGCCACGTCCACAAGACCTGGGAGACGCTCGGCCGGAAGGGCCGGGAGGTCGTGCTGCTCGACCCGTCGTTCTCGATGACGATCCGGGAGGGGGCGACCGGGCTGGACGTGCACGTCACCACGACGCTCGACATGCCCGGTGTGTCGAACCACCTGAAGCAGGTCGTGGGTTCGGCCTCGGGGCTCGGGAAGGTCGTCGTGGACGGGCCGACCTGGGCCGGGCGGGACGTCGACCGGGCGGCGGAGATGCTGGCGGGCGCCGCGGAGCTGGAGCTCCCGAAGCGCAAGCGCGGGACCTGAGGGCTACCGCCGACCTAGCCACCGCAGACCTGGCCAGGCGCCGCCGTTGGCACAGGTGAGGCCCGGCGGGGGCGCGCCGTACGGCTCGGTGTCCGCGTCGGTGTCGGTGTCCGTGTCGCCCTCACAACCCACGCCCGTGTCCCCCACGCAGGTCAGGTCCGAGTGGCGGAGCGGACAGGGGTCACAATCCTTCGGGACCCCGTCCGCGTCGAAGTCGAGCTCGGTCGCCGTCAGCATACCGACGGGCGGCACCTCGACCGTGGCGGCCACGCCGGAAGCGTCCCACGCGGTCGTCCCGTGGCCCTGCCCACCGGAGAGGGTCTGGCGCCCGACATTCCCGTCCAGGGTGGTGACCGACGCCCCGATGTCCGAGCGCGTCTCCCCTGACGGGAGGACCTGCCGGACACGCAGGCGGAGCGCGGGCTCCACCGCGTCGTTGACGAAGAGCGTCGCGACGGGCGTTATCGCCTCGACCAGGGTCACGAAGTCGAGCACCCCGTCGTCATCGTAGTCTGCGGGCAGGACCTGACGTGGCGTGCCGACGAGGGCGACCGCCGCGCTCTGGATCCCGTCCTCCAGCGTGCTCACGGCGTTCGGGACGCCCCACAGCGCCGTCAGGAGACCTGCGTTCCCGAAGTCTCCGCAGGCACCGCCGTACCCGCCGAGGCCACGATCCGTGAAGACGGAGGGCGAGCCGAGGGAGCGCGTGTGGTATTCCGTCGTACCCGCCGATGCGGTCACGGCGGTGAGCAGCGCCACCTCGCCGTAGCCCAGGTCGCACCACGACCCCCTGCTTCCGGTGTTCACGCTGGCGAAGTGGTCGTACGTGGAGTCCACGCCTCCTGTCCCGTCACTCTCGACGTGCACGATGGCGCTGTCGGTGCGGAAGAGGATGTCGGGCAGGCCGTCGCCATCGGGGTCGCCGACCGCGAGACAGTCGGAGAGCTGCGTGGGGTCGAGGTCGTACAGGGAGGTCCGGGGTCCTGCAGGATCTCGTCGGCACCGTCGTTGTCGACATCACCGACGAGCAGCGCCCGCGTGACCCTCGCCTTCACGGGCGCGTTCAGATCGGGCGGGAGCACCGTCGTCCGCACAGGGAGGGTGGTGTTCACCCCGATTCGTCCGGGCACGATGGACAGGAACCGCTCGAAGCCCACCCGCGGCTTGCCGTAGACCACGAGATCCGGCTCCCCGTCCGGAAGGCCCGTGCCCGACGGACCCACGAGGTCCGCCACGGCCCAGGACCCGTCGAACTCGTCGGGGATCGGGGTCCCGACCGGGAGGTTCGGGATGGCGACCGGCGTGTAGGCCATCGCGGGCGAGAGGAGGGAGGAGAGGAGCACAGGTGCCGTCATCGCGACCTCCGACCCATCCACCGGAGGGCCGGGAGGAGCCGACCGCCCGCCGCGTCGCAGGTGAGTCCGGGCGGTGGACTCTGCGGAGGTTCGGTGTCGGAATCCGCGTCCGCGTCCGCGTCCGTGTCCGTGTCGGAATCCGTGTCCGCGTCCGTGTCGGAGTCCGCGTCGGAATCCGTGTCCGCGTCCGTGTCGGAATCCGTGTCCGTGTCCGCGTCCGTGTCGGAATCCGTGTCCGCGTCCGTGTCGGAGTCCGTGTCCGCGTCCGTGTCGGAGTCCGTGTCCGCGTCCGTGTCCGTGTCGGAATCCGTGTCCGCGTCGGCGTCGGTGTCGGCGTCGCTCTCGCACGACACCGCGGTGTCGGGGGACGGGCACTGCGCCTCGACGTCCACATGGACGTGGGGGCAGGGGTCGCAGAGGTCGGCGAGACCATCCCCGTCGACGTCGAGGTTCGTGATCTCGAGCCTGCCCGTCAGGGGCACGGTGACGTTCTCCGTCGTGCCGTCGCCGAAGGTGACGAGCAGCGCCCGCGAGGCGTCGGCGGTGGGCGGCACCCCGAAGTGCAGCCACTCCCAGGCCGTCGTGCCGTGCCCCTGTCCGCCGCTCAGCGTCTGGCGCCTTCCGGCCGTCTCCACCGAGGCGCCGATGTCGCTGCGCGTCATCCCACCGAGGTCGCGGCGCACCTGGATCTGCAGCGAGCCCGTGTTCGCGTCGTTCACGGCGAGCTTCGCCACGGCGGTCGTCGTGCCGCCGCCGACGATGACCACGTCCAGATCGCCATCACCGTCGAAGTCCGCAGGCACGAACACGCGTCGGTCGTTGTCGTTGGGGGTCACGGACAACAGGTTGTCGTACGTGTTCGGAGGCGTGAACACGACCATCTCGCCGCTCGTGCCCCACAGCGCCTGCAGCGAGCCCGTGTTGGCGAAGTCGCCGCACGCTCCCCCCAGACCCCGGTTGCCCTGCAGTGGGACCAGGGAGCCCGCCGACCACCCGGAGTTGTGGTACGAGGTGGGGTCCCCCGACGCCACACCGTCCCAGAGCGACGTGAGCACCCCGTCGACGTAGCCGAGGTCGCACCACATCACGCCCTGCTTGCGGAACGCGTTGTCGTAGCTCGTGAGCGAGATGTCCGTGACCGGCAGACCTCCGCGCTCCAGCGCGATCACGCCTTCCGTGGTGCGCCAGAGCACGTCGGGATTGCCATCCCCGTCGGGGTCGCCCAGCGCCAGGTAGTCCGAGGAGGCGCCCGCACCGAGCTGATGGAGCAACAGGCCGTCTGCGGTGAGGTCTCCGGCGTCGTTCGGGATGTACGTGAGCCGCTCGTTCTCGGCGAGCACGAGGTCGAGGTACCCGTTCGCGTTCCAGTCCACGAGGCCGGCACCCTCGAGCGAGTACGGATTGGCCGAGCCCTGGACCTGGATCTGCTCCAGACCCGCCGTGAAGGGCGCCCTCCACAGGTGGACCCGGTACGGCGAGACGTGCACGATGTCGGCATCGCCGTCGTTGTCGACGTCACCGACGAACAACCCCCGCGTGACCAGCGCCGTGGTGCCGATCGGGCTCAGCACCGCGAAGAGCTGGGGCTCGACGGTGTTCGTCCCGATCGGCCCCGGCACGATGGAGAGGAACCGATCGTTGGGATCGAGCGGCGCAGGGGCCAGGCCGTACACGACCAGATCGGGGATGCCGTCCGTGCCCGCCGACCCGTCCTCCAGCACGAGGTCCGCGACAGCCCACGAACCCTCGAACTGGTCCGGCATCGGGGCCCCGTCCGGGAGGTTCGGGATGTCCTGCAGGGTGAAGCCCGCGAGCGCGGAAGCGAGGACCAGAGCGCACATCCGCTCCAGGTAACCGCCACGGACGCGTGACGGGACGCGACAAACCTCTCAAAGCCGTAATGTCAGGGCCACCCTCGTGAAAGGCTCGGGGGCGAGGTTGTCTCCAGGCCGGCAGGACCGGCAGGGAGGCCGACATGCAAGCACGACAGGAGCGCCCGCTCCACGCCCTACGCTCGAGGACCTTCGAGGGCGCCCCGTCCCGCCCGGCGCCGGAGATCGAGCGCCGCGTCGAGGAGGTCCACGGGTGGCTGAAGCCCCTCACCGAGGAGGTCGGACGCGTCGTCGTCGGTCAGGACCACCTCGTCGCGCGGCTGCTCGTGAGCCTGCTCACGGGTGGGCACGCCCTGCTCGAAGGGCTCCCGGGCCTGGCGAAGACCCTGGCGGTGAAGACCCTGTCCCAGGCGACCCACGGGAGCTTCAAGCGCGTCCAGTTCACGCCGGACATGCTGCCCGCCGACATCGTGGGCACGCTCGTCTACGACCCGTCCGACGCGACCTTCCACACCCGACGGGGACCGATCTTCGCCAACTTCGTGCTCGCGGACGAGATCAACCGTGCGCCCGCCAAGGTCCAGAGCGCCCTGCTGGAGGCCATGGAGGAGCGCCAGGTGACCATCGGCGACACCAGCCACCCCCTCCCCGCCCCCTTCCTCGTGCTCGCCACGCAGAACCCCGTGGACCAGGAGGGCACCTACGCGCTCCCGGAGGCCCAGCTCGACCGCTTCCTGCTCAAGCTGCGCGTGACGTACCCCGAGCGCCTCGAGGAGCGCCTGATCCTCGACACCATGGGCGACACGACGACCCGGCCCACCGTGAAGCCCGTCGTGGACCTGGCCGACATCCTGGCGGCCCGGGAGGTCGTGGACGCCGTGTACGTCGACGATCGGGTGCGCGACTACATCGTGGACATCGTCGCCGCGACCCGGAAGCCCGGCGACTTCGGCATGGACACGGGGCCCTGGGTGCGGTTCGGCGCCTCCCCGCGCGGCACCCTCGGGCTCTTCCGGGCGGCCCGGGCCTGGGCGCTCCTCTGCGGTCGCTCCTACGTCTCCCCGACCGACGTGAAGATGGTGGCCCACGACGTGCTCCGGCACCGCATCGGGCTCACGTACGAGGGTGTGGCCGAGGGGCTGTCCACCGACGACATCG
This sequence comes from Alphaproteobacteria bacterium, assembly GCA_020632885.1. Lineage (GTDB taxonomy): Bacteria > Myxococcota_A > UBA796 > UBA796 > JACKEQ01. The sequence goes on from JACKEQ010000032.1 coordinate 45,622, forward strand.
TGGACGCGTGCCTGCACGCGGTCCCCACGCCCTGAGGCGCGCCATGGCCGCCGACCTCGACCGCACCCTCCGCGACGCCAGGCAGATCGAGCTCCGGGCCCTGCGGGCTCTCGACTCGACCCGCTCGGGCCACTTCAGGTCCGTGTTCCTCGGGCACGGCATGGAGCTCGAGCAGGTCCGCGAGTACGTACCGGGCGACGACGTCCGCCACATCGACTGGAACGCGACGGCCCGGTCGGGACGGCCCTTCGTGAAGGTGCACGTCGAGGAGCGCGACCTCACCGTCCTGCTCGTGCTCGACGTGAGCCCCTCCTCGGCCTTCGGCACGGTGGGGAGCACGAAGCGCGAGCGCATGGCCGAGCTCGCCGCGGTGCTGGCCTTCGCCGCCCTGCGCGGGGACGACCGCGTGGGGTTGGTGCTGTTCAGCGACCACGTGGAGGCGGTGGTGCCCCCGGGTCGCGGTCGGGCCCACGTGCTGTCGCTCGTGCGCCGCATCCTCGCCCACGAGCCGACAGGGAGGTCCACCCGCATCGCGCCGGCCCTCGAGCACCTCCGGGCCCTCACGCCCCGCAAGGCCGCCGTGTTCCTCGTCTCCGACCTGTTCACGCCCGACGAGGACCCCGCCGTGCAGGAGCGCGCCCTGCGCGTCGCGGCCCTGAAGCACGAGGTGGTGGCCGTCCGCTGCACCGACGCCCTCGAGGAGGCGCTGCCGGACGTGGGGTGGCTCGTCGTGGAGGATGCCGAGACCGGGGAGCTCGTGGAGCTCGACACGTCCTCGACCGCGGTCCGCGAGCGGTACGCCGCCGAGGCCGACGCCCACCACGCGGAGATCGTGAGCCGCCTCCGCCGCTGCGACGTGGACGTGCTCCACGTGCGCACCGACCGCCCCTGGGTGCCCGCCCTGGGTGCCTTCCTCAGCCATCGCGTCCGGAGGAACCGATGATCGCCCTGCTCGCCCTCGCCCTCGCCCAGGACGACATCCGTCCGATCAAGCCCGCGGTCGGTGCGGTCGCGAGCCCCCCGATCTGGCCCTGGCTGGCGGGCCTCGCGGTGCTCCTCGTCGTCGGGGCGCTGTCCGTGTGGGCCTGGCGACGGTGGCACACGACACCCGGGCGGTCGCCCGAAGAGCTGCTGCGCGACCGCCTCGCCGAGGCCGGGCGCCTGCGCGACGCCGGGGAGCACCTGGCCAGCGCGGACGCCGTGGACGCCGCCCTGCGCGCCTTCGTCGCCGCCACCACCGACCTCGAGGCCCTCGCGGCCACCACCGACGAGCTCCTGCCGGCCCTGGAGGGTCGCCTGGAGCCCGAGGTGCATGCCCGCCTCGTCGAGCTGCTCACCGCCTGCGACCATGTCCGGTTCGCCGCCCGCCCCGTGGACGTCGCCGTCGACGAGGCCTGGCTGGACGCCCTGATCGCCGGCCTCCTGCCCACCCCGCACACCGCGGAGACCGCGCCATGAGCCCCACCGACTGGTCCTTCGCGAACCCGGGCGCGTTCGTCCTGCTCGCACTCCTGCCCGTGCTCGCGCTGCCCCTCGCACGCCGCGGCGGACGGGCCGCCCTGCGGGTCGGCTCGACGGCCATCGCGCGCCATGTGGCCCGGACGCCGCGGGCCCGGCTGGGGATCCGCCTGCCCCTCGTGCTCCGCACCCTGGCGGCCGCGTCCATCGTCGTGGCCCTCGCGCGCCCCCAGCTCGGCTGGACCACCACGGACGCCGAGGCCAGCGGGGTGGACATCGTGCTCGCCGTGGACGTCTCGAGCTCCATGCGCGCCGAGGACATGGCGGGGGCCGGGGTCGACCGGCTGGACGTCGTGAAGGCCGTGCTGGACGGCTTCATCGAGGCCCGTCCGAACGACCGCATCGGGCTCGTGGCCTTCGCCGGCGACCCGTGGCTCGTGAGCCCGCTGACCCTCGACCACGCCTGGCTCCGGAAGAACCTGGAGCGCGTCCAGATCGGCATGGTCGAGGACGGGACCGCCATCGGATCGGCCATCGCGAGCGGGGTCGCGCGCCTCCAGGACACAGACGCCCGCTCGCGGCTCCTCGTCCTCCTCACGGACGGTGCGAACAACGCGGGCAGCATCCAGCCCGAGCTCGCCGCGGAGGCCGCCGCCGCCCTCGGCGTCGAGGTCTACACGGTCGGCGTGGGCTCGGAGACGCCCCGACCCACGCGGATCACCGACGCCAACGGGCGTCCGCAGGTGGTCGAGCTGGGCGTGGAGGCCGACACGCTCCGGGCCATCGCCGAGAAGACCGGGGCTGCGTACTTCCACGCCTCGGACGCCAACGCCCTCGTCGACGTCTACCGGCGCATCGACGCCATGGAGACCACCACGCGGACGGTCTCGGAGGTCCGCCACGTGCGCGAGCTCTTCGCGGTGCCCGGCGCCTTCGGCGCGCTCTTCCTGCTCCTCGAGCTGGCGACGGCCGCCTTCGGCCGCCTCCGCATCCCGTGAGGTCCATCATGTCCCCCGGCTTCGCCCATCCCGGCTTCCTCCCCGTGGCCCTGGTCCTCCTGGCCCTGGCGGCCGCGGCCGCCCTCTTCGAGGCGTCCCGCCGCAGGCAGGCTCTCGCCCGCCTCGCCGCACCCGGCCTGCTCGCGGGCCTCACCACGACGGCCTCCCCGCGCCGCCGGGCGCTCAAGCGGGCCGCGCTGGTGGGCGCCACGGCCCTCTGCCTGCTCGCCCTCGCGGGTCCGCGCTGGGGCTACGAGGAGCAGGAGGTGCGCCGCGAGGGCATCGAGCTCATGTTCGCCATCGACACGAGCCGCAGCATGCTCGCGACGGACCTGGCGCCGAACCGGCTGACCCGCGCCCGCCTCGCCGTGGAGGACCTCGTCCGCCGCTTCCCGAACGACCGGGTGGGCCTCGTGGCCTTCGCGGGTGACGCCTTCCTCGAGGTCCCGATGACCCTCGACCGGCAGGTCTTCGTGGACACCCTGCGCGCCCTCCGGCCCGGTGTGGTGCCCGTGGGCGGGAGCGACCTGGCCGCCGCCATCCGCGAGTCCACCCGGGCCTTCGAGGCGTCGGGCACCAGCCAGCGCGTCCTCGTCCTGATCTCCGACGGCGAGGACCTCGGCGGGAGCGCGTTGGCGGCCGCGCGCCAGGCCGCCGGAGAGGGTGTGGTGCTCTACACCGTGGGCGTCGGGACCCCGGAGGGCACCCTGCTCGCGGTGGACGACGGCCGTGGCGGAACGCAGGTGGTACGCGACCCTGCTGGCGAGCCCGTGGTGTCCAGGCTCGACGCGACGACCCTCGCGGAGGTCGCGGAGGCCACGGGAGGGACGTACGTTCCGCTCGGTGCCGACGGCTCGGGGCTGCAGCAGCTCTACGCCACCGACCTCTCCGGTCTGGAGCGCCATGCGCTGGAGAGCGCCTCGCGACGCGTCTACCACGAGCGCTACGCGTGGTTCCTGCTCCCGGCGCTGCTGATCCTGCTGCTCGAGCCGCTCCTGTCGGACCGCGGGCGGGCCCGACCGCTGGCCACGGCGGCATCCGCCCTGCTCGGGGTGCTGCTCCTCGCCACGACGGCCCACGCGGAGACGTCCACCTACGACGCGGGGGTCACAGCCTACGAGGCGGGGGACTTCGCCGCCGCAGCCGAGCGCTTCGACCAGGCGCTCGGGACCCCGGACGCCGCGATGCACCAGCGCACCTGGTACAACCTGGGCAACGCGCGCTACCGCCTCGGGGAGGCGACGCTGGCGGAGGACGTCGGGGCCACCCGCGCCGCGTGGGAGCAGGCGCTGGCGGCCTTCGAGACGGCCGTGGAGCTCGACCCCGCCGACGAGGACGCCGTCTTCAACCGCGACTTCGTCGCCCGGAAGCTCGAGGAGCTCGAGGAGCCTCCGCCCGAGGACCAGCAGGACCAGCAGGACCAGCAGGACCCGCAGGACCCGCAGGACCAGCAGGACCAGCAGGACCAGCAGGACCCGCAGGACCAGGGCGACGACGGCGACCTGAAGGACCAACAGGGCGACCCGAAGGACGAACAGGGCGACCCGAACGGCCAGCAGCCCGGCGACGGGCAGACCGAGCCGACCGCGGGTGCTGAGCCGACCCGGGAGGAGCCCCAGGGCCTGGCGGCCGCCCAGCCCGGCGAGGACGGGTCGATGTCCCCACAACAGGCCGCCGCCCTCGTGCGGATGGCCGCCGGCGACGGCGCCACCCTGCCCCTGTTCGCCCCTGCCCCCCCGCCCCCCGATGCGACCCCCACGAAGGACTGGTGAACCATGCATCCGCTCCTCCTCGCCCTCACCGCACCCCTGGCCCTCGGCGCCACCGAGGTCCGGCTCGAGCCCTCCACCGTCGCGCCGGGACAGCCGGCCGCCCTGGTGGTGACCACCGACACCGGCGCCGCACCGCGCCTCGATCCGCCGCCCGGCGTGCGGATCGTGGGGACCGGGCAGTCCCACCGGGTCCAGATCTTCGGTGGGGTCGCCCAGCAGCACACGACCTGGACCTACCGGATCGTCGCGGACCACGAGGGCACCGTGCGCCTCGGGCCCTTCCGCGTCGGACCCGACCGCACCCCCGAGCTCGTGCTGGAGGTGCAGGGTGCCCCCGTCACGGGGCCCACGACCGGGCGGGCCGCCCCGGCGCAGCCCGGTGCGTTCGCGGGTACCGACCGGGCGTATGCGCGCCTGTGGCTCGGCGACACCACGCCCGTCGTCGGCCAGGCCATCCCGCTCACCGTGAGCGCGTTCCTCCGCGGCGACACCGGCGGGACGATCGAGGGCGCGCCGCAGCTCGATGCGCCCGACTTCGTCGTGGAGGGCCTCGACGAGCAGCCCACCCGCAAGGAGGTCGACGTGGACGGCGTGCCCTACACCCGCTTCACCTGGACCGCCAGCCTCACCCCCGTTCGCCAGGGCGACTTCCACATCGCCGCCACGCTCCCGGCCACGCTGCAGTGGGTCGAGCGCGGCCCGTCGAGGAGGCGCTCGTTGCTGGACGAGATGCTCGACGACCCCTTCTTCTCGGGGTCCTTCGCGAGCAGCATGCTCCGCGGCGTGCCCGGCGGGCTCGGGGAGCCCCAGCTGCAGTCGGCCCACGTGGAGCTCGACGCGTCCGCGAAGCTGGCGGTCACCTCTCCGCCCGTGGCGGGCCGCCCGACGAGCTTCCGGGGCTCCGTGGGCACCTTCGCCGCGCGCCTGGAGCCCACGCCCCGGGATGCCCGCGTGGGCGAGCCGATCGAGCTCACGTTCGTCCTCGAGGGCGAAGGCAACCTCGACGCCATGGACGAGCCCGGCTGGGACGGGGGGGCCAGGTGGGACGCCTACCCGCCCGAGAAGCGGGTGGAGGCCACGAACCGCTCGCGCACGAAGGGCTCGGCGACGTACAGGCAGCTCGTGGTGCCGCGGGACGCCGGTCCGCTCGACCTCCCGGCGCTCGAGGTCTCCTGGTTCGATCCTACGGCCGGCGCGTACCGCACGTCGCTGCTGAAGCCGGACCCCATCGAGGTCGTCGGGGCACCGGCCGTCGCCGCGGTGGCTCCCGTGCAGCCCGCGGCCCCGTCGGAGCCCAGGCGCCTGCCGTGGTCCGCGCGGCGCGGCGTGCTCGGCGCCGTGCCGGCCGTGTGGGCGCTCGTCCTGCTGGCGTGGGCCGTGCGCGACCGCTCGGCGGGATGGATCGTCGCCGCTTCCGGCGCGGTCGGTCGACGCTTGCGCCTGTCGACCCTCCGCCGTCGCCTCGTCCGCGCCGCGTCGCGTCAGGACGTGGAGGGCGCGCTGCGCACCGGCGTCACCCTCGTGGAGGCGGCGGGCGCCGACCCCGCCAGGCCGGGAGTGCGGGCGTTCGTGCAGGAGGCCGACCGGGCCCTGTACGGCCGGCTGTCCCCCGAGCCGGACGCGCTCGCGGACCTCGTCCGTGGGCTCCTCGACGACCTCGAACCCCGGAGGACCCCATGATCCCCGACCTCCTCTCCCTGCTCTCGCCCTCGGTCTGGTCGGCGGGCCTGGGCTTCGGCCTCACCGCCGCCGTCGTCGGCGCCTTGGCCCTGCAGATGCGTCGGGCACGCCCGGCCTCCCTCGGGCTCGCGCTCCTCGGAGCGACCCTGGCGAGCCTCTCGGCCCTGGCGCTCGATCGGGCGGCCGACCTGCGCGACGTGGCGGTGGTCGTCGCTCCCACGGCCCTCCGGGTCTCCCCGGCGATGAAGGCGCCGGAGCTCGCGTCGCTGGCCGAGGGCACCGAGGTCGTCGTGCGGGACGCCCACGGCGGGTTCGCGCGCGTCGACAGCCCTGCGGGCTCGGGGTGGCTGCCGGACGACGCGCTGGCCAGGGTGATACCGGAGACGCCGTGAGGTGAAGCGCCATGTACGTCCTGGTGGTGGAGGACGACGCCCGCATCCGCGAGTTCCTGGAGCAGGGGCTCGCGAGCGGCGGACACACGGTCGACACCGCGGCAGACGGCCGCGAGGGGCTCGGGCTCCTCTGCGCGCATCCCTACGACGTCGCCATCGTCGACCGCATGCTCCCGGTGCTGGAGGGTCTCGACCTCGTGCGCACGGCCCGCGGCCGCGGAGTGGTCACCCCCATCCTCGTGCTGAGCGCGAAGAGCGCTGTGGAGGACCGTGTGGCCGGGCTCCAGGCGGGAGCGGACGACTACCTCACCAAGCCGTACAGCTTCGTGGAGCTGGAGGCGCGCCTCCAGGCCCTCCACCGCCGGGCCGGTCACACGCCGGACGAGCGCACGTCGCTGGAGGTGGGGCCCCTGGTGCTCGACCGCCTGACCCGCACGGTGCATCGAGGCACCGCGGAGCTGGAGCTCCAGCCGCGCGAGTACGCCCTGCTCGAGTACCTGATGCTCCATCCCGGCCAGGTCGTGTCCAAGGCCACCCTGCTCGACCGGATCTGGGGCATCGGGTTCGACCCCCAGACCAACGTGGTCGACGTGCTCGTGAGCCGCCTCCGCGCCAAGGTCGACAAGCCCTTCGAGCGCCCGATGATCCGCACGCGCAGGGGGATGGGGTACGTCCTGGACGCCCCGCGATGACCCTCGCCCAGCGCCTGGCCCTCTGGTACGGCACCGTCCTCCTCGTGATCGTGCTGCTCGGTGCGGGGGTGACGGAGCTCGTCGCGCGCCGCCTCGCGGCCCAGCGGCGCACGGAGCTCCACGAGCGGGTCGAGACCGAGGTGCGCCGGATCTACGGCGCGGGCGGCACCGTCGCGGCCCAGCACGTCGCCGTGCGCGGGGTGACCATCCGCATCACGGACGCCGCCGGGCACGACCTCGCGCCCCCCCGCGGCGGGCCGTCCGGCCTCGAGGTCGCGACGCGGCTCGACGAGGACACCTGGTTGCGGACGTCCATCCCGGACGAGACGGTGCTCGCGACACGCCGGGACGCGCGGCGGGCCCTGCTGGGCGGAGGTCTCGCGGTGCTCGTGCTCGGGCTCGCTGGAGGGCTCGTGGTGACGCGGAGGGCGCTCGAGCCCATCCGGGACGTGGCGGAGACGGCACGGACCATCGTGGAGACCGGCGTGGCCGACGCCCGCGTGCCCCGTCCCCACACCGGGGACGACCTGGACAGCATGGTGGAGCTCTTCAACCGCCTGCTGGACACCCAGGCCGACATGGTCGAGCAGATGCGCTCGAGCCTCGACAACATCGGGCACGACCTCCGCACCCCGCTCACGCGCATCCGGGCGGCCGCCGAGATCGCGCTCGACCGGGGCGACCGGGAGGCCCTGGAGTCCGCGCTCGAGACGGCCCTGGAGGAGGCCGCGGCCTCCGAGCAGCTCCTGACCTGCCTCCTGGACCTGACGCGCGCGGAGGCCGGCATGCTGCACCTCCAGCGGCGGCCGGTGGACCCCGCGGACGTCGTGGGTCGCATCGCGGCGCTCTACGAGCACGTCGCCGACGAGCGCTCGCTGACCCTCGAGGTGGGCGCGTGCCCCCGCGGCCTCGTGGTGGACGCGGACCCCACGCGGCTCGAGCAGGCCCTCGCGAACCTCGCGGACAACGCGCTGCGGTTCGCACGGTCGTCCGTGGTGCTGGAGCTCACCGCGGACGACGGGAGGGTCGGCCTGTCCGTGCACGACGACGGCCCCGGCATCCCCGAGCACGAGCAGGGGCGCGTGTTCGAGCGCCTGTATCGCGGCGATCAGAGCCGGAGCTCGTCGGGTGCCGGCCTGGGGCTCGCCATGGTCCGGGCCATCGCGGTGGCCCACGGAGGGGACGTCACGCTGGACTCCGGTCCGGAGCGCGGCACGACCCTGTCCCTGTGGCTCCCCCGGGCGTCCGAGGAATCCCGGGCCGCTCCAGAGGAACCCGGTTAGGGCGACCCGCTGGAAACACACGACCAAGAAACCGGAGTCATCTTGACCCACACCCACGAAGAGCCGCAGGACACGCACGTCCCGACCGGAACGGACTACGTCAGCGACCGGCGCTTCGCAGACTTCCCGATCTCGTCCGACGTCCTCCGCGGCATCCACGAGCTCGGCTACGAGCACGCCACGCCCGTGCAGTCCGCCACCATCGAGCCCGCCCTGGCCGGCAAGGACATGCTGGTCCGCGCCAAGACCGGCACCGGCAAGACCACCGCGTTCTGCCTGCCGATCATCGAGCGCATCGAGGACGGCACCCGCAAGCCGTCCGCCCTCGTGCTGGCCCCCACGCGGGAGCTCGCACAGCAGATCGCCGAGGAGGCCGCCGGCCTCGCCCGCTACCGCGACATCTCCATCGCCACCCTGGTGGGCGGCCTGGCCCTCGGGCCGCAGGAGAAGGACCTCGAGCAGGGCGCGGAGCTCATCGTCGGCACGCCGGGCCGGGTGCTCGACCACCTGCGCCGGAAGACGCTCGACCCCTCGAACATCACGATGGTCTGCCTCGACGAGGCCGACGAGATGGTGAGCCAGGGCTTCTACGAGGACGTCACGAAGATCATCGACAAGACCCCCGACGGGCGCCAGGTCCTGCTCTTCTCCGCCACCATCAGCGACGACACCCAGCGTCTGGTGGACGCGTACCTCGACGCCCCCGAGGACATCCGGCTCTCCACCGACGGCGACAACGTCGAGCTCGTCGAGCACGTGCTCTACGAGACCGATCCCGCCGTGCACAAGGTCCGGAGCCTCCTGTTCCTCCTCGACACGGAGGACCCCACCAGCGCCATCATCTTCTGCAACACCCGCGAGGACACCGCCACGGTGGCGAGCTTCCTCGATCGTCAGGGCCTCGACGTGCAGCTCCTCTCCGGAGAGCTCTCCCAGGCCCGCCGCACGCAGGTGATGAAGAAGGTGAAGAGCGGCGCCGTGCGCTTCCTGGTGTCCACCGACGTCGCGGCCCGCGGCATCGACATCAGCGACCTCTCCCACGTCATCAACTACTCGCTGCCGCAGGACGCCAGCGTCTACCTCCACCGCTCCGGCCGCACCGGGCGCATCGGGAAGAACGGCACCTGCATCAGCCTGGTGGGCGGCTCGGACCTCGCGACGCGCAACCAGCTCGTGAACGTCCACAAGATCAAGTTCACCACGAAGGAGCTGCCGGACGCCGAGACCGCCTCGCGCACGCGGGTCGAGCGGCAGGCCGAGCAGATCCGCAACGCGATGGGCACGATGGTCTTCGAGTCCTACCTCCCCACCGTGCGCGCCCTCAAGGAGCGTCCGGACGGCGATGCCCTGCTCGCGGCCGCCCTGCGCATCTTCTTCCAGTGGAACCGTCAGCGCCGCATCGCCGAGGGCGACCTCGACACCATCGAGGACCTCCAGCGCGAGCGCAACGCGCGCCTCGAGCGCAAGGAGTCCCGCGGCCGGAAGGGCCGTGGCGAGCGCAGTGACCGCGGTGACCGCGGTGACCGCGGTGACCGACGTGACCGTGACGACCGCAGGGGCCGCAAGGGCGGGCGCCGCGACGAGGAGGGGGCCGCCGAGCTCGACGACCTCGACGCGCTCCTGTCGGCCGACAGCGTGGCGCCCGCTTCCGAGGAGGAGGGCGGGGCCAAGCGGAAGCGGAAGCGGCGGAAGAAGAAGCGCGGCGGCGAGGGTGCCGAAGCGAGCGAGGGCGCGACGGTCGCGGCGAGCGACGATGCCGACGACGACGCTCCCGCCGAGGCCGCGCAGGCCTCCGACGACCTGCTCGACGACGCGCTGCTGGTGGAGGACGCGCCGGCCGAGAAGCCCAAGCGCAAGCGGAGCCCCCGGAAGAAGGCAGAGGCCCCCCCGCCGGAGGCCGAGCTCGACGACCTCGACGCGCTGCTCTCCGCGGACTGACCCCGTGGACGCCGCGCACGATCTGCTGGATGCGCTGGGGAGCTGCCGGCGCGTCCTGCTGACCGGTCCCGTGCAGCCGGACGGAGACAGCCTGGGGGCCTGCCTGGCCCTCCAGCGCGTCCTGCGCACGCACGCGATCGACTGCGACGTCACCGGGGCGGCGAGCTACCGCTACCGCGGCCTGCCCGGCATCGAGGGGCTCGTCGCGGACGACGCGCTCGAGGGGTACGACGGTGTGGTCGTGCTGGACGGCGACCGTCATCGCCTGCCGCCGGGCGCCACGCGGGCCTTCGCTGACGCGAGGGTGCGCGGCATCATCGACCACCACGGGTCCACGAAGCAGGACGGCTACACCCACTTCTGGCTCGCGCCGGACGTGGGGAGCACGTGCGAGATGCTGTTCCACGCCTTCCGGGTGCGGGACGAGGTCATCGACGCCGAGGTCGCCCACTGCCTGTACGCGGGCGTGGTGTTCGACACGGGCGGCTTCCGCTACTCCAACACGCGCCCGTCCACCCACCAGCTCGCCTCCGAGCTGCTCGCGCTGGGCATCGACCACGCGCAGATCTGCATGGACATCCTGATGGATCGTCGCATGGAGGGCGTGCGGGCCGCCGGGCGTGTGCTCGAGTCGGCCGTGGTGGCCTGCGACGGACGCCTGATGCTCGGGGCCGTTCCGCTGGCCCTCCAGGACGAGCTGGGCCTCGTGGACGGCGACCTCGAGGGGCTGGTCGAGAGCCTGCTGCACATCCAGGGCGTCGAGGTCAGCGCGCTGGGCATCGAGCTCCCCGACGGCCAGGTGAAGCTCTCGTTCCGGAGCCGCGGGCGCGTGGACGTAGCCTCCCTGGCCAGGCGCCTGAGCCCGGCGGGCGGTGGCCATGCGAAGGCCGCTGGAGCGCGGGTGGTGGACGATCTGCCTTCCACCCGGCGCCGGATCATCGGCCTGGTCACCGACCTGCTCTGAGCCTTTCGGCCGGGCCGCTCAGCCCTCGAGCTGGCCCGTGAGGTAGGCGAAGGCGTCGTCCACGGAGTTCGAGCGGTGCATGAGGTCGAGATCCGCCCGGCTGATGGTGCCGAAGTCCGCCATGACGTCCACGTTGAGGATCGGGTCCCAGTAGTCCGTTCCGTACAGCACGATGGGGAGCTTGCGGTTGATCTTCTTGGTCTGGATGAGCGTCAGGGTCTCGAAGAGCTCGTCCATCGTGCCGAAGCCGCCGGGGAAGATGACGAGCGCCTTGGCCATGTAGAGGAACCAGTACTTCCGCGTGAAGAAGTAGTGGAACTCGAAGGAGAGCTCGGGGGTGACGTAGTCGTTGTTGCCCGCCTCGAAGGGAAGGCTGATGCCGAGCCCCACGCTACGGCCGCCGGGGACCTCGCTGGCGCCGCGGTTGGCGGCTTCCATGATGCCCGGCCCCGCACCCGAGCAGATGAAGTAGTTCCGCTCGGGAGAGGCCATGGACCACTCGGTGAGGCGGCGTGCGAGCTCGCGGGCCGCCTCGTAGTAGGGCGCGGTGCGGACCTGCATGCGGGCGCGCTCGAGGGCCTGCTCGGCGCCCTCCGTGCCGGCCGCCATCGCAGCCTCGGCCTCCTGAAGGCCCTTCGCGGCGTCCTCGGAGCTCCGCATCCGCGCGGAGCCGAAGAACACCATCGTGTCGCGTACGCCGTTCGCGGCGAGCCTCGACTTCGTCTCCACCATCTCGCACTGGACGCGGATCAGGCGCGCTTCCTGGGAGTTGAGGAATTCGAGGTTCTTGTACGCTTTCAGGGGATGTTGGCTCATGCTTCTCTCTTGTCTGGATCAGGAACCGCATCCCGTAACTTTTTTCGAAGGAGACGGGTCCCCCTGACGTCCCAGGGACATCCACGGAGGGATCCCATGCGCATCCTGCTTCCCCTGTTGGCCGTCTTCGTGCTCCCGGCTTGCATCGAGCTGGACGAGGAGCTCGTCCAGGACGGTCCGACCACCAACAACGACGGCATCGGCCAGCCCGGCCCATCGCGCCCGGACGGTCCGGACGACACGGGCACGCCGCCCGTGACCGCCGACGCCTCCGTGGACCCCGCCACGGGCTCGACCTGCGACACCCTGCTCGTCGCGATCTCCACGGACGACGCACAGTCGGTGTCCGAGGTGACGTTCTTCGGACCGTCCGACATCGACGTGCTCACCTTCGCCGTCCGGCCCGGCGAGCTCCTCGTCACCGTGACCATCCCCGAGGGTGGCGCGACCGGAGCGAACGACATCCTGCTCGCCCTGCAGGGCGGGGATGCCGTGTTCCTCGAGGACGCGTTCACCGTCGACGGCGACGGCTGCTGACGCCTACGAACGCAGGGCGTCGGGCTCCTTGGGCGCACCCTCGGTCAGGTTCTCCGGGCCGTCGGGCGTGACGAGGATGTCGTCCTCGATCCGGACCCCGATCCCACGGAAGCACTCCGGCGCCTCCTCGTCGTCTGGCTGGACGTAGAGCCCGGGCTCCACCGTGAGCACCATGCCGGCCTCGAGGAGCCGGGACTGCCCACCGCGGCCGTAGGACCCGACGTCGTGGACGTCCAGACCGAGCCAATGGGACGTGCCGTGCATGTAGAAGCGCTTGTAGGCCTCGGTCTCGACGGCCTCGTCCACGGACATCGCGAGCAGGCCGATGTCCACCATGCCCTCGGTGAGCGCGCGGATGGCGACGTCGTGCACGTCGTTGAACGAACGGCCCTCGACACACGCGGCGACGGCCTTCTTCTGCGCGCGCAGGACGTGGTCGTAGATCGCCAGCTGCTCGGGCGAGAACCGGCCGGTGACCGGCCACGTGCGGGTGATGTCCGCGGTGTAGTGGTCGATCTCGCAGCCGGCGTCCACCAGCAGGAGCTGGCCCTCCCGGAGCACCGCGCGGTTCGTGATGTAGTGGAGGCACGTGGCGTTCGCGCCCGCCGCCACGATCGACGTGTATCCCGGACCGGTCGATCCGTGCTCGAGGAACACACGGTGGAGGGCCGCCTCGACGACGTACTCGGGCACACCCGGCGCTGCGACCTCCATGGCGGCCCGGTGGGCGGCCACCGACACGCGGGCGGCCTCACGCATCACGGCGATCTCGTCCGCACCCTTCCGCAGCCGGAGCTCGTGGAGCACGAGGCTCGGCGACACGAAGGTCTCGGGGACGTCCTTCGCGGTGCGACGGCAGGCCCGGCGCGCCCGCGCGACGCAGCTCATCACGAGCGCGTCGTGCTCGGCGTCGTGGGCGAAGGCGTAGTGGAGCCTGCGGACCCCGACGAGCAGCTCGGGGAGCTCGTCCTCGATGCGATCGAACGTGAAGGCGCGATCGGCGCCGAAGTCCCGCTCCGCACCCTCGGGTCCCGGGCGGTAGCCGGTCCAGATCTCGCGCTCCGGATCGCGCGCCTGGCAGAAGATCGTCAGGGGGGCGTCGCCCGGCCGGATGAACACGGCGACCTGGGGATCCGGCCAGCCGGTGAGCCACCAGACGTCGCTGTCCTGGCGGTACCGGTACTCGGCATCACCGTTTCGGAGCGCGTGGTGCGAGCCGAAGAGGAGGACGGCCTCGTCGTCCTCCAGCGTGGAGAGGAGACGCCGGCGGTGCTCGGCGAAGTCGGGTCGGGGAATCTCCGCGGACATTCGGCTCCTGGGGCGATGCAACGGCGTGTTGCATCAAGTCGCCCAATCCAATACCTGAGACGTCCTACCTCGGTTGCCGAAGAGCTTCCAGATCGGGTGGGACACAGGGGGGCTTGTGATGGAGAGCTACGACGCTGACGGCGATCCCAGGCGTTCTCCCCCGATCACCGTCGTCGAGGTCTCCGAGCCCGACGTGAGCGTGATCCGCACCCTGGTCGACGTCGACCTGGCGACCTTCTCGGAGTCCAGCTTCTCCGACTTCGCTCTCGCCTCTCTCGTCCGGAACGGCCGCGTCTTCCTGCTCCAGCACGGCACCAGCACGATCGGCACGTGCATCACGATGCGCTGCTGGGAGCGCCCCTCCGAGGCCATGGTGCTCTCGATGGGCATCAAGCCCGGCTGGCGCGGCCAGGGCCTCGGGCAGACCTTCCTGGTCGCGGTGCTCGCCCGTCTGCGCCAGCGCGGCCTCCGGTCCGCCTGCCTCTACGTGGGCGCGGACAACCGCCGGGCCCTCCAGCTCTACCAGGACTGCGGGTTCGAGACGGTCGAGATCGGCAGCGACCTCCAGGGGTCCACGATGGTCCTCATGCGCGCCCAGCTCGGCGAGCCTGAGCTCATCTCCCTCGACTGACCCGGATCATCCGGGGAGCCAGCCCACGGCCACGTCCGTCCACGAGAAGGCCGGGAGCGTGACCGCGCCGCCGTCCCCCTCGAGCCCGACGTCCGTGAGCTGCACGTCCGCCCTGCCCTCCCCGTCCGGGCGCACGGTGACCATCGCGGTCCCCGAGACGGCCTCCAGGGTGCGCCGAACCTGGGGTCCGCCGTTCTCGATGACGTCGTCGCAGATGGCGTCGTCGACACTCCCACCCTGGTCGAGGAGCACCGTGACGGCCGGATCGGGCAGCGTCACCGTGCGGAACACGGAGGTACCGGCCTCCCGGGCCTCAGCCACGAGCCCGGGGGCATCCACCCGCAGCAGCAGCGTGTGATCCGCGCTCGCGGCGTACACGACGAGATCGCCACACCCGCCACGGGTCGTGAGGGCCGATGCGAGGGCCTCACCGTCCGGAGGCTCCGCCAGGCATCCCGAGAGCAGGGGGATCGCGAGCATCCGGAACATGGCACCTCCTCGGCGCACCGTACCCGGGCCTCGCGCGACCCGCTGGCCGGGCGTGGTATGCCCCCCGGCATGGAGGAAGGCATGCAGAGAGACCTCTCGGGCCGCAGGGCCCTCGTGTGCGGGGCCAGCCAGGGGATCGGCCTGGAGACTGCCCGCGCGCTGGCCTCCCGGGGCGCCCACGTCGTGCTCCTGGCCCGTCGGGAAGCCCCCCTCGAGGCCCTGGCGGCGCGAATCGTCGAGGAGGGTGGATCCGCCGACGTCTGCGTGGCGGATCTCGATCACCTGGACATCCAGGGGATCCCCGCGGATCTCCACATCGTGATCCACAACACGGGCGGCCCTCCCGGAGGCCCGCTCGCCGCGGCCTCCGTGCACGCCCTCGAGGCGTCGTTCCACCGGCACGTCGGGAGCGCCCAGGCCATCCTGCAGCACGTCCTGCCCTTCATGACCGCGGAGGGCTGGGGCCGCTGGGTGAACGTCCTGTCCACCTCGGTCTACGAGCCGATCGACAACCTCGGCGTCTCGAACCTGACGCGTGCCGCCATGGCCTCGTGGGCGAAGACCCTGTCGCGCGAGCTCCCGCCCGGCGTGACCATCAACAACGTGCTCCCCGGCTTCACCGACACCGAGCGGCTGACCGCCCTCGCCGCGGGCCGGGCCGAGAAGTCCGGGCAGACCGAGGAGGCCGTGCGCGAGAGCTGGATCGCGCAGGTACCCGAGGGACGGCTCGCCGATCCCACCGAGACGGCCGCCATGATCGCGTTCCTGGCCTCACCGGACGGCGCGTACGTCCGGGGGCAGTCCATCGCGGTGGACGGCGGACGGCTCCGCGGGATCTGACGGGCTACCGCTCGCGCACGCGGGGGTCGGACCATCCCACGATCGCCGCGACCTCCCGGGCATCCCCGCCCCGATCGAGCCGCTCGAGGCGCCTCGCGAGCTCCCGCTCGAGACGGCGGCGCGTGGGGACACGGCAGCGCACCGAGGTCCGGATCCCGTACTGCCGGTCGGTCCAGCCGATCGGCCCGCCATCGAAGCGCCGCGTGCCCTGCAGGACGACGCGATTCCCGCCGAGCCCGTCGTCGGTCACCCGCAGGCCGATGGGCTCGCCCAGAGCGAGATCCACGAGCCCCACCGAGAAGTCCCAGGCACGCGAGTCCGGGCGGAGGAACACGCTCGTGCGATCGCCGTGGGTGATCTCGACGATCCGATCGGGCGTGCGATCCAACCCGTCGAGATCGCCTACGATCGTCACCCGGCAGACGAGCATCCTGCGCACGAGATCCTCCTCGCGCTTCTCCTCGTCGGTGGTCTCGTAGAGATCCCCCGGCTCGGACGGCGTAGCGGCGTCCACCTCGATCCCCTGGGTGTGGACGGGTCGGTCCACGAGGCTCGCGTGCCAGTCCGCGCCTCCGAGGGGGGCGCGGGCCACGCAGCCGGCCAGCAGCAGCAGCACGAACGCCCTTCCTCCCACCGGCTCGTACACACGCACCGTCCACACTATAGGACGCGCCCAGGAGGACTCGCCGTGAAATACGACATCTTCTTCTCGGTCAGCCAGACCCCCGCGGGCGGCCGGTTCCCCAGCGAGCGCCAGATGTTCGAGAACATGTTCGACCAGGTCCGCCTGGCCGACGAGCTCGGGTTCGGCGTCGCGTGGTTCGCCGAATCGCACCTGTCCTCCGAGGTGCAGAAGCACAACCCGGACCCCGTGATCCCGCACTGGAAGGGCGAGGTCGGCCTCAACGTGGACTTCCTCCAGCTCGCGACGCACGTGTTCACCCAGACCCGGCGCATCGAGGTCGGTTCCGCGATCATGAACATCCTCTGCAACGGCGGGCCGGTCGCCCACGCCGAGCGGGTGGCGGCCTTCCTCGGCTTCCACGGGCTCCGCGACACGCGCCGCCTGCACGTCGGGTTCGCCGGTGGACGGTTCGACTTCATGAACCGCGCCTACGGCATCAAGCCGCGCACGCCCGCCGAGGCCGCAGCGTGGCCCGCCCTCAAGGGAGCCGTGTTCGCGCGGGCCGCGGAGCTCTTCGTCCGCCTCCTGAACGGCGAGACCCTCGGGAGCGACGCGGTCCCCCTCGCCACCCTGACCCGCGAGAGCTTCCGGTCCGATGCGGACTGGGAGCGCGTGGCCGACCAGGCCGTGGACGGCGTGTGGACGATCCCGCCGTTCTTCGACTTCGAGCCGCTCAAGATCGTGCCCGCCGACATCGACCGGAGCCTCCTGCAGCTCGTCATCGGCAGCCACGACCCCGACACGCAGGTCCGGGTGAACCGCTACGCCCCCTGCCAGGTCTTCAACCTCTCGATCACCCGGCCGGACGTGATCGACGCCACGCACGCGCGGCTCGCCGAGGCCTTCCACCCCGACGGCGGCCCCTGGCAGCGCGACTACATGCCGCGCACCACGTTCGTCTTCCTCAACGCCGACCCCGCCCTGTCGCCCGAAGACCAGCGGGCTGAGGCGGAGCGGGAGGCGCGCGCCGCCCTGGGAGCCTACTGGACCGCCCTGGAGGGCACCCTGGACCCCAGCAAGGTCGAGCGTGCCGCCACGAACGCCCTGATCGGCAACCCCGCCGACGTCGCGGCCCAGATGCGCGAGCGCTTCCACCCCGACGACCGCCTCATGCTGTGGTTCGACTTCTTCGACCACGACAACGAGCGCGTGAAGCGGAACATGCGCGACTTCGTCGAGAAGGTCGCCCCGCTCGTGGAGGCCTGATGCGCCTCGAGAACTACGTGGGCGGGCAGTTCGTCCCGGCGCGCTCGGCGGCCACCCTCGACGACATCGGGCCCGCCACCGGCGAGGTGATCACCACCCTGCCCCGCTCGGGCCCGGAGGACGTCGACGACGCCGTGCGTGCCGCCACCACCGCCATGGAGGGTCGCTGGGGTCGCGCCACCGTCGCTGAGCGCGCGGACCTCTGCGACGCCATCGCCGACCGCATCGAGGCCGAGCTCGACCGGTTCGCGGCCCTCGAGTCCCTCGACACCGGCAAGCCCGTGCAGCTCGCCCGCACCGTGGACATCCCGCGCGCCGTGAGCAACTTCCGCTTCTTCGCCGGCGCGGTGCGCCACGGGCGCACGTCGATGCACGAGATGGACGACGCCATCAACTACACCGTGCGTCGACCCCTCGGCGTGGTGGGCCTCATCACACCGTGGAACCTCCCGCTCTATCTGCTCTCCTGGAAGGTGGCGCCCGCCCTGGCCACCGGGAACGCGGTCGTGGCCAAGCCGTCCGAGATCACGCCGCTCACCGCGTCAGCCCTTGCGGATGTCGTGCACCGCCTGGGCGCGCCCCCAGGCGCCTTCAACCTGATCCACGGGCTCGGCGCCGAGGTGGGCCAGGCGATGACCGAGCACCCCGGCATCCACGGCATCAGCTTCACGGGTGGCACCGCCACCGGGAAGCGCGTGGGCGCCGCCGCCAGTGCGACGTTCAAGAAGCTCTCGCTCGAGCTCGGCGGGAAGAACGCCACGATCGTGCTCGACGACGCCGACCTGGACGCCCACCTCGCGACAATCGCCCGCGCCTCGTTCGCCAACCAGGGCCAGATCTGCCTCTGCGGCTCGCGGATCCTCGTTCACCGCAGCCGTCACGACGAGCTCGTCGAGCGCCTGGTCGCCCACCTCGGCACGCTGGTCGTGGGCGACCCGAGGGACCCCGCCACCACCTTCGGCAGCCTGACGAGCCACGCCCACCGCGACAAGGTCGAGTCCTACGTGCGCCTGGCGCGCGAGGAGGGTGGCACGGTCGTGTACGGGGGCGGGCGCCCGGTGCTCCCGGCACCCCTGGATGCCGGCGCGTTCCTCCAGCCCACCCTGATCACGGGCCTCTCCCCCTCCTGCCGCACGGCCACGGAGGAGATCTTCGGTCCGGTCGTGAGCGTGCACCCCTTCGACTCCGACGCCGAGGCCACGGCCCTCGCGAACAGCGTGCGCTACGGGCTCGCCGCGGCTGTGTTCACCGAGGGCCTCACCCGCGCCCACCGCATCGCGAACGACCTCCAGACCGGCATGGTCTGGGTGAACTGCTGGCTCAAGCGCGACCTGCGCGTGCCCTTCGGAGGCGTGAAGGACTCCGGCGTGGGGAGGGAGGGCGGCGACTACTCCATGGGCTTCTACACCCAGGACAAGAACGTCTGCATCCAGCTCTGACTCCTGGCGGCCCCGATGCAGTCGTATCGGAGCACGCGCGCCAGCGGGTTGCCAGCGCGCGCCGATCGACGTTCGACCCCCAACCGCCGGGCTTGTGAGGTTCGCGTAAGCCGATGCGCCCCGCGCGGACACGCCGGCCGTGGTACACCCCTGCACCGGAGGAACCATGATCTGGCTCGTGGCCGCAGCCGTCGCGCAGGACACCCCCACCGTCCCCAGCGGGATCAACGTACAGAACTACCGTCCCGTGATGGACTCCCAGCGCACGCTGTGGGCCGACGACACCGGCATGGTCGTGGATCGGGCGCTGTTCAAGTCCCGCGTCTTCCTCCACTACGTGCACAACCCGCTCGTCTACGTGGGCGCGGACCGCACCACGCGCACCGCCCTGGTGTCGGACGCCCTCCAGCTCGACGCGCTCGCGATGTTCCACGTCAACCGCTTCCGGCTGGGCGTCGACATCCCCGTGTACCTCTCGCAGAAGGGCGCGCTCACGCAGCCCGGCGCGGGGCTGGGCGACATCGCGGTCGACGGGCGTGTGACCGTCCTGGACCGCACCGCGAACGCCGTCGGCGTGGCCCTCGGGGGCCGCGTGACGCTCCCGACCACCTCGAAGGGTGTGGAGACCCCGCTCGGCTGGGACGGCCTCTCGGGTGAGGCGTACGGCGCCGTGGACGCGGAGGTCGACAAGTGGATCTTCGCGGGGAACCTCGGCATGCGGTTCATCCCCGGCTACGACGCGCTCACCAACATCGACCTCGGCGAGCAGGTGTTCGCGCGTCTCGGCGCCGGCTACCAGATCGTCGACGACCTCGGTGTGTCGGCGGACGTGAACGCGTCCGCCTACCTCGGCGAGTTCACCAACGAGGCCGGGCTCCCGGTCGAGGGCCTCCTCGGCGGCTGGGGTCGCTTCGCGGAGTACTTCGTCGTGCGTGGCGGCGTGGGAACGGGGTTCACTCCCGGCATCGGCGCCGGCGACCTGCGTGTCGTGTTCTCGGCGGGCTTCGAGCCCCGTCCGAGCCGCGACCGCGACGGCGACGGCATCGTCGACTCCGACGACCAGTGCCCCGACCAGCCCGAGGACCGCGACGACTTCGAGGATCTCAACGGGTGCCCGGACCCCGACAACGACGCCGACGGCATCGCGGACGTCGACGACGCCTGCATGATGGAGCCCGAGGACTTCGACCAGTACAAGGACGACGACGGCTGCCCGGACTTCGCCACGCAGATCACCGTGCGGGTCCAGCGTCAGAACGGGCTCCCCGTTCCCGACGCCAGCACGAACGTCACCGGTGAGGGGCTCAACGAGGCCGGTCCGTCGAACTTCGTGCTCGACCTGCACGAGGGCACCTACTCCCTGCTCGGCAAGGCGCCCGACTACCTCGAGAACCGCGTGGACTTCGAGATCCCCCTGGCGGACGGCCAGACCGAGGTGGTCGTCATCCTCCAGCCCGACGTCATCACCGGCGACCTCACCCTGAAGGTCCAGGACGAGCAGGGCGTGGCCCTCCCCGACCCCATCTGGTACCTCGATGGCGGCGTCGGCCCGGCGCCGATCAACGAGGGTCAGGTCACCGTGAAGATCCCGGCGGGTGAGCATGCCCTCGACGTGCGCCACGAGGGCTACGTCACCGACCGCCGCACGATCAAGGTCCCCGAGAAGGCGACCCAGACCATCGTGGTCAAGCTCAAGAAGTCGCGGGTCGAGGTCAGCAAGGAGCGGATCGACATCCGCGACACCGTGTACTTCGACACCGCGAAGGCCACGATCCAGTCCCGCTCCTTCGGCCT
>JACKEQ010000033.1 GCA_020632885.1 Alphaproteobacteria bacterium
GTGGTGGGCGCGCGGTCCTGGAGCTTCTGGAGCGCCGCCGTGAGCTCGCGGGACCGGTCGCGCACCTGGGCCTTGAGCTGGGCGTTCAGGGTCTCCACCTCCGCGGCGTGGGCCCGGATCTCGGCCACCTGGGCGTCCACCCGCGCCTCGAGCTCCGCGTTCCAGGCCTCGAGCTCACCCTGCTGGCGGGCCACCGTGCGGCGGAGCACGAAGTCCCGCACCCGTGCGTGGTACAGGAAGCCCGCGAGGCCCACGGCCGCGACGGTCACCGACGGGCCGTGGAAGAGCATCGAGCGGCGCAGCTCGGGGTCGTGCTGGAACGCGAACAGCGCCACGGTGACGGCGACCGCACCGGGCAGGTACACGACGAGGGCCTCGAGCGGCTGGAGCACGAGGAGCATCGCGGTGACGATGGCGTACGCCATGTAGGGCGTGACCATGGGCGCGTGGATCTGGTCGGCAGCCGCGATGGCCGCGCCGTGCATGAGGTACACGAGCGCCGCGATGGCGCCGAACCGGGTGGTGCGGTCGGGCGGCAGGAGCGCGGTCGCGAGAGCGAGCAGCCCCACGACCGCGGCAGAGACGACGTGCACGAACGCCACCGCGGTGCGCCAGTCGGCCACCTCGGCGGTGAGGACCTCGCCCGGCGTCACCCGGAACGCGAACACGTGGGCGACGTGGACCACGGTCATGACGGGGAGCAACCAGACGAGTCGCCGACGGTTCAGCTCGGCGTCCTCGGCACGCAGAGCGGCGGCGTCCGGCCCGGGCAGGCCGTCGGTGGGGGTCAGGATCGCGCGTATCCGGGTCATCCGCACCTCACGGTCGCACATCCTGGCTGGGTCGGCGATTGCTGTTATCGACGGGCCCTGACGAGAGGTGTCCGATGTCCATCACCGTGAGCGACGTGTCCAAGGGGTTCGGCGGGCGCATGCTCTTCAAGGACGTGAACGTCACGTTCAACCGCGGCGTGAACTACGGCCTCACCGGTCCGAACGGCGCCGGGAAGTCCACGTTCATGAAGCTCCTCATCGGCGCGGAGGACACCGACTCCGGTCACGTGAGCATCCCGGCGCGCACGGGCTGGCTGCGCCAGGACCACTCCGTCTACGACGCCCACCGCGTGATCGACACGGTGATCATGGGCAACGAGCGGCTCTGGGACGCGCTCGTGCGGCGCGAGGCCCTCTACGCGAAGGGTGACGACCTCACCGACGACGAGGGCATGGAGATCGGCGAGCTGGAGTGCACGGTGGCCGAGGAGGACGGCTACACGGCCGAGTCCGACGCCGCCATCCTCCTCGCGGGCCTCGGCATCGGGCAGGAGGAGCAGGAGCGGCCGATGAGCGAGCTCCAGGGCGGCCTGAAGGTCCGTGTGCTCCTCGCGCAGGCCCTGTTCGGCAACCCCGAGGCCCTGCTGCTCGACGAGCCCACCAACTCGCTCGACCTCGACAGCATCCTCTGGCTCGAGCAGTTCCTCCAGAAGTACGACGGCGTGCTCGTGGTCATCAGCCACGACCGGCGCTTCCTGAACGCCATCTGCGACGAGATCGCCGACATCGACTTCGAGACCATCATCCTCTACCCGGGCACCTACGACGACATGGTCCGCACCAAGGCGAGCATGCAGTCCCGCCGGGAGAAGGACCAGTCCGAGCGCGAGAAGAAGATCTCCCAGCTCAACGACTTCATCCAGCGCTTCAAGGCGGGCACGCGGTCCTCCCAGACCCGCAGCCGCGCCAAGCAGATCGAGCGCCTGCGGCCGGACGAGATCAAGCGCAGCAACATCGCGCGCCCGTTCATCCGGTTTCCCGAGGGCGACCCCAGCGGCCGTGACGTGCTCTCGGTGCGCGATCTCTCCCGCGCCTTCGACGACAACGTGATCTTCGAGAACTTCCACACCGAGGTCCAGCGCGGCGACAAGGTCGCGGTGCTCGGCCGCAACGGCATCGGGAAGACCACGCTCATCAAGGCTCTCCTCGACCCCCAGAACCAGCTCGAGGGCAAGGTGAAGTGGGGGCACAACACGCGGATCGGCACGTTCATGCACGACCACCGCGAGGAGATCCAGCCGGGCTCCACGGTGTTCGAGTGGCTGTTCGCCCACCGGCCGGAGCCGGGTCAGGAGCACGCGCGCGCCATCCTCGGCCGCATGCTGTTCTCGGGTGCGGACGGCGCGAAGCCCACCGGCACGCTCTCCGGCGGTGAGGCGGCCCGGCTCTCCATGTGCTTCCTGATCCTGATGGAGTTCAACGTCCTCATCCTGGACGAGCCCACCGACCACCTCGACCTCGAGAGCATCTCGGCCCTCAAGGAGGCAATCGAGGCGTACAAGGGCACGGTGATCTACGTCACCCACGACCGCGACCTCGCCAGCGCCGCCAACCGCATCTGGTCGTACCCGGAGCCCGGAAAGCTGCTCGACTACGCCGGCACGGTGGACGAGTACCTCGACTGGTACGAGGGCAACGTCAAGAAGTGAGCACGGGCGGGCTCCCCGTGCGCCAGAATGTGCACGGAGGAGGCCCGCTTGCTCGACATCGAGCGACCCTGGTGGCACCCGCCGCTCCCGGAGTACCCGGGAGCCGCGGTGCTGGCGCTCCCACGGGACGACTACCAGTCTCCCCAGCGCGTCTCGGTGGAGCCGGGCATGGTGCGTCTGCACTTCGGGCGCCTGACCCTGCCCGTGGAGCGGCCGACGGTCGTGTGGTCGACGGGCCCGGATCTCCGCGTGGAGGGCCGGGAGACCTCACGTGTGCTGCGCACGGGGCTGCCGGAGAGCGAGCTGGCCCGCGTCGCCAACGTGCTCGACCGCGTGCGTGACCTGCAGCCCGGCCAGCGGCCGTTCTTCCGGGTGGTCCCGTCCTTCGACGCCCTCGCCACCATCGACCCCGACGCGCTCTTCGACCCCGAGCTCGTGGCGCCCTGGGGCGAGGCGAGCGTGGACGCGCTCCATCTGCTCCTCCCGGCGACGGACGGACGGCACTACCTGCGGCTCCGCCACCAGGACGTGGGGTGGAGACTGGGCGGCAGGCTCGTGCACTTCCCCGTGCACAAGGTCGTCGCCGTGCGGCAACGGGGCTTCCGACTCGACATCCAGCTGGAAGGAGGTGCGGGCGTGTCGTGGCATCTCGCGCTACCTCCCGCACGCGTGTACCGGCTGGTGCACGCCATCCGTGCCTTCCTGGCCCGGAATCGCGCGGGGGGCATCGACTCGCCCCCGCACCACCTGCTCCAGCTGAGGCGCCCATGATCTCCCTGCTGCTCGCCACCGCCCTCGCCGAGCCCGACGTCGAGGTCAGCGTTGGGGGAGGCATCTTCGCGCCCGCTCGGAGGGCCTGGAACGTGAGCCCCACCCTGGACGGGCAGGTGGACGTGGGCGGTCTGGTACCAGAGGCCCCGATGCTCCTGGCCACGGCGAACGCGGAGCTCGGCTTCTACGCGATCTACGGTTGCGAGCAGTGCAACCTGCTGGGACGCTGGGCGCTCGGCGTGGGCCCGACGGTCACGACGGAGTGGGTCGACGTGACGCTCCTCGGACGGCTCCGGGGCCTCGGGAACAACGTGAACATCCGGCCGGCCCTGCAGGCCACCGGTCGCGTGCAGGCCGGCGACCTCGCGCTCCGTCCGTACTTCCAGGTGGACGGTGTGCGGTACGTGGACATGGAGGCGGGGCTCCGGGTCGTGGTGGGCGGCAGCGACGGTACCCGCACGCGGGCCCAGCAGTGCGAGGAGGGAACCCTGCGGGAGCTCGAAGGCCCCGTGGTGGCGGGCTCGGTCACGGGGATCGCGCCCTTCGGGACCGAGGCCGTGAAGGTCGACTTCGGCGACGTCTACGCGAACCCCCTCGTGAACGCGCTCGGCCAGATCAAGGACACCGTGGGCGAGTACCTCGCGGCCCTGGGCATCTACCAGTCGTCCAAGGCCCTGGGGGCAGGCGAGGCGGGTCTCTCGGATTTCGCGGGGCGCGCGCAGGACATCGCGGGCAAGAACGGCTGGGACTGGGCCATCCCGCTCTCCGCGGCCGACCTGCCGGGGGCCCTGGCGACGATCGAGCTCGAGATCGGCAAGCGGGCCATCGACGCCCTCATCCCGCACCTCGAGGCCTACCGCGAGCAGTTCGCCTTCGGGATCGACGTCGCGTACCACAAGCGCACCACCTCCTTCGAGTGCGTGCCGGTGCAGGTGTGCGAGGACGGCTGGTGGAAGGACGCCGGCTGGACGCAGCGCGGCGAGTCGGTGGTCACGGACGGCCGGGTGATCACCAAGCGCTTCCGAGCGCCCGAGGGCAACACGCCCCAGGGGCGCACGGCCCGGATGTGGCGCATGATCGGGCAGTGGTACCGGAGCATGAACCCCGCTGGACCGGAGTACGTGAAGCGCCTCGAGGACCCCTGTGGGGTGGCGGACGTCTTCCACACCGACGTGGAGGTGGAGTCCGGTCCAGAGCAGGAGAGCTGCGAGGGCTGGCTGAAGGAGCGTGCGGCGCTGCAGTCCGAGCGGCGGGCGCTCGTGGGCTCCTGGCTCGACCTCCACACCGAGCAGCTCGAGTGGGCGTCGGGGCAGGCGAAGCAGGACTGTGAGGACGCGCGGGCGTCCGCGGCGGCCAACGCGCGCTCGGCGGAGGTCCAGGCCGAGATCGCGGGTATCGCGGGCGACGCGACCAGCCGGGGCTACGCGGCGGACCTGGCCACGCGCGCGGAAGAGGCGAGAGCCCACGCGGACGCGCTGTGTGGCTGGGCGGGCAAGGTGGACCAGCGGCTCGGCGAGTCGAAGGCGGACGTGGAGGGGAGGCCCGGTCGTCTGGAGGCGATCGACGCCGAGCTGGCCGCCCTCGAGGAGCGCATCGCCACCTGCGACCTCGTCGAGTAGGGCCGGATAGGGGACGGTGTGCTGACCGTCCTGCTCGCCTGCACCCCGGCGCCCCCGGGCGCCACGCTCCCCACGCCGGCTCCGGCGCCGACGGTGGTGCCCGTCCCGGTGCCCGAGCCGCTGCCCACTCCCGAGGTCCCGGCGACTCGGGCGGTGCACGACGGGGCCTTCGTGGACGCGCTGGTGGCGGACATCGACGCTGCCGAGGCGCGCGTGTACGTGTCGGCCTACGTCATCTACCGCGGGACCCTCGTGGACGGCGTGCTGGACGCTCTCGGGGACGCTGCCGAGCGCGGCGTGGACGTGCGGGTGCTGGCCGACGAGGAGGGCGACGACACCGCCGGGGCCCTCGCAGCCCTGGCGGCTCGCGGGGTCCAGGTCGCGAACGACGGTGCCGGACGCGTCCTGCACAGCAAGCTCGTGGTGGTGGACGACGTGGCCTTCGTGGGGTCGCACAACCTCACGAGCTCGGCGCTGGGCGCCAACCACGAGGGGGGTGTCCGCCTCGCGGACCCCGACCTGGCGGACTGGTACGCCGCCTGGCACACGGCGGTCGCGGCGGACGCGGCGAGCGATCCCGACCTGCCGTCCCCGGGCGACCCGATGCACGAGC
The DNA here is from genome assembly GCA_020632885.1 of Alphaproteobacteria bacterium. Lineage (GTDB taxonomy): Bacteria > Myxococcota_A > UBA796 > UBA796 > JACKEQ01. The sequence goes on from JACKEQ010000033.1 coordinate 5,486, forward strand.
CCCTCGCGGACACCGCGGTGCTCCCGGCCATCGAGGCCTGTGTGGACGGGGCGACCGAGGCGGTGGACCTCGTGCTCTACGCGATGGCCTGGGACGACGCCTACCCGGGCAGCGAGGTGGACCGCGCCATGGCGTCGCTGGAGCGGGCCCACGCACGGGGCGTGGAGGTGCGGGTGGTGCTCGACCGCTCCGACTGGATCGTGCACAACGCGATCAACGACGCTGCGGTCGCGCGCCTCAGGGCGGTCGGTGTGCCCGTGTGGCGCGCGGATCCGGGCATCACCACGCACGCGAAGGTCCTGCGCTGCGACGACCGGGTGCTCGTGAGCGACGCGAACTGGTCGTACAGCGGGCTCGCCCTGATGCACGGGACCAGCGTGCTCACCGCGGATCCGCACGTCCTGCAGGGCACGCTGACGTGGATGGACGCCATCCGGGCCGCGGGGACCGCGGTGCCGTAGGTCAGTACCTGAGCTGGAAGTCCGCGCCGGGCACGAAGTAGTGGTGGTAGCCGTCCGGCCGCAGGTCGAGGTGCGTGAAGTAGCCCGCCCCCACCGCCGCGTGGTCGGAGAAGCCCCAGAGCGCGAACCAGCGGCTCGCGAGCTCGGTGCTGGAGCCAGTGGCCTGGAGGTGGAGCTCGGCCGTGAACAACAGCGAGTCGGTGGCCAACAGGTCGCCCTGGAGCTTGAGGTGGGCCGCGATGGGGCCCTCGACGAGCGGTGCGAGCGCCCAGTCCATGAAGTACAGGTCGCGCGGGGTGTAGTCGTTCGCACCCGTGGCCACGCCCACCTTCAGCTCTGCACCCATCGTCAGGCGCGCCCGCCCGGCCTGGCGGCTGGCGAGCAGCCCGGCCTTGAGCTGCATGGCGAAGGGCAGGCGGTCGGCCGTGCCCTGCACCCAGCCCTTGGCGAGGTTCAGCACGGGGGTGGGGCTGTTGACGCCGGCCACGAAGCTGGCCGTGAGCGGCACGTCGTCGCCCTGCGTGTAGATCCGCCGCTTCACGTCGAGGCGTGGGGCGACCAGGGACCCGATGACGCCCGTCGTGACGAGGTCGGTCTTCTCGTCCACCCGGAACGACCAGGGCCGGAAGACGCCCAGCGTGAGCTTGCTGTCTGCCTGGGCGAGGGTGTGGGCGGTGTTGCCGCTCTCGAGGGCGGGGGCACCGAGGGCCAGCGAGACGAGCGCGATCATCGGCGCACCAGGTCGCCGTAGACGGGCGCGTGGTCGGAGAGCAGCATGGGCTCCGAGCGGATGCCGCCGTCACCCGGGCACTGGAGCACGGTGCCTCCCGACCAGGTGAGCGAGGTGAAGAGGTAGTCCAGCTTCTGGTTCCAGAAGACGTCCTTGGCCAGGCTGTGGCTGAAGAACCGGCGCTGGTCGTCCGGACGGTCGCGGCAGGTGGACCCGCGGTCGTAGTATTGGTCGTAGTTGGGGTCGAGCTGCACGGGCGGGAGGCGGTAGGCCTCCTGCGAGATGACCGGCGTGTAGGCCTCGTAGAAGGGCTCCAGCGCGGCCATCTCCTCTTCGGTGTAGGTGACCTCGGTGACCCCGATGGTCCCGGCGTCCACGACGTCGTCGAAGCGGTCGGCGTTCACGCTGCCCGGCGGGATGACGTTGAAGTCGCCGCCCACCACGATGTCGCCCTCCACACCCTGCGCGACGTCGAAGATCTGCGCGAGGTGCTGCTGCTTCGTGCCGTCGAGCGAGTAGGCGGTCGGGTGCACGTTGAGCACGGTGAGGGGCTCCGTGCCCCCGAGGTCGATCTGCACGTGCTGGATGGCCCGCCGCGGCGCGAAGTAGCGGACGTACCCGGGGTCCGACTTGCTCACCGGCTGGTCGATGCGGGTGTTCAGCGTGATCGGCCAGCGACTGAAGACGACCTGGCCCATCTCCGTGGGCCCCATGCCGCTCTGTGCGACGTACTCGGCGTCCCAGATGGGCACGTAGGCCGCGAAGTTGAAGTCGGTGTTGTCGAGGATGTACTGGACCTCGTCGACATAGGCGGACCGCTTGGAGTCGTGGTCGGTCTCCTGGGTCATCACGATGTCCGCGTCGATCTCCTCCAGCAGGGCGATCTGGGCGTCGAGCACGCGCAGCACCTCCTCCTGCGGGATCTCCGTGAGGTCGCCCCAGCCATCGAAGAAGATGTCGTTGCGGCCCCACCCGTACTTGATGTTCCAGGTGACCACCCGGACGGTCTCGGGGTCGGGCGTGGCGTACGCGTCGGCCTCCGCGCGGAGCACGGGGAAGTCGACGGAGCCCTTCCAGTTCTCGGCGAGCGGCATGCAGCCGGTGAGCAGCAGGAGCGGCGGGAGCAATCTCATGACGCGCAGCATGCCACAGGGCTCACGTCCAGGTGAGCCTCCCGTCGCGGAGGGCCGCACGATCGCCCCAGACGAACGGGTGGTTGCGGGCCCCGTGACCCACCGGGACCCCCGCCAGGACGGGCACTCCGAGGGCTTCGAGGTGCTCGCGCACCATGTCCTCCACGGTCCAGTCGGCGCCCTCGGGCGCACGGCAGCTCACGAGCTCGCCGAGCACGACGCCCACCACACCGTCGAACACACCCGCCGAGCGGCACTGCTGGAGCAGCCGATCCACGCGGTAGCCGGGCTCGCCGATCTCCTCGAGCACCAGGATGTGCCCGCTCGCGTCGAGCTGGTCGGGGGTGCCCGCCGTGGCCGCGAGCAGGCAGAGGTTCCCACCCACCACGGGCGCCTCCACGGCACCCTCGACCCACATCTCGCCCGCCAGATCGGTCCGTTCGCCGTCGAGGAGCGCGAACAGCGCGTCCAGGCTGGCGGCGTCCGTGATGGGCAGGCTGTGGACCACGGGCCCGTGCACGCACGGACCGAGCCCGTGGGCGTAGAGCCTGGCGAACAACGCCGTGACGTCCGAGAACCCGATGATCGGCTTGCGCGCGAGGTCCGCGGGGTCGAGCCGATCGAGGATCCGCGTGAGCCCGTAGCCCCCGCGAGCCACCCACACGGCCGCGTACGTGGGGTCCGAGAGGGCCTCGACGATGTGCGCGAGCCGGACGTCGTCGGGGGCCGCGAGGTACCGGTGGGGCTGCAGCAACCCGGGCAGCGGGCGGAGGTCGTGACCCCGGTCCGCCGCGATGCGGAGCCCGTGGGCGAAGCGGTCGGGATCGTAGGCCCCGCACGGCGCGATGACCGCGATGGGCGCTCCACGTGGGATCACAGGGCCTCCCGGGTGTCCGTGACACCGTACTTCCGGCCGTCGAAGGTCAGTCGTCCTGCGGCGACCTGGGCATCGTGGGTGAAGAACAGGCTGCCGCCGCGGGCGTACAGGTCGCCGAGGAGTGCCGTCTTCTCGTCGATGAGCAGCTCGGGGTAACGGTCGTAGCCCATGGTGATCGGCAGGTGCACCCAGGGGACGCCCGGGATGAGGTCGCCCGCGAACACCAGCGGCCCGTCGTCCGTCGCGACCTCGGTGAGCAGGAGGCCCGGGGTGTGGCCGTGGGAGACGTGGAAGCGGAACGCGGGGCCGAGCACAGCGGCGTCGGTGCCCTCTACGGTGACGATCCGCCCGGAGGCCGCGAGCAGCTCCTGGACGCGCGGGACGAAGCTCGCCCGGTCGCGGGGGTGCGGGTGCAGGGCGCGCTCCCAGGCCTCCTTCCCCACCACGTACGTGGCGTTCGGGAAGAGCAGGTCGCTCTCGGCACCCTCGGTCCACGGCGTGAGAAGGCCGCCCGCGTGGTCGAAGTGGAGGTGGGACAGCACGACCCCGTCGATGTCCTCGTGGGACAGGCCGCGGGCCGCGAGGCTGGCGAGCAGCCGGTGCTCCGGCTCGACGACCCCGAAGCGCTCGCGCAGGGTGGGCTCGAAGAACGCGCCGATGCCGGTCTCGAAGAGGATGCGGCGCCCGTCCACCTCCACGAGCAGGGCCCGGCAGGCGAGGGGGATGCGGTTCTGCGCGTCGGGCGTGATCCAGCGGGTCCACAGCGCCTTCGGCACGTTGCCGAACATGGCGCCCCCGTCGAGGCGCTGGGTGTTGCCCTCCAGGCTGGCGACGGTCAGACCCATCCGAGCGCCTCCGCCACGGCGTCGTGCACGACGGGACGGAGCTGCCGGATGGGCTCCTTGTCGTCCACCGGGTGCACGCGGTTGGTGAGGAGGGCCACGACGGTCTCCCGAGACGGCGACATCCAGATCGAGGTGCCGGTGTAGCCGAGGTGCCCGACCCCGTCGGCGGGCCAGTGCTGGCCGGTGCTCGTGTAGCCGCCGGTGCTCACACCGTCCCAGCCGCCCTTGTGGCTCCCGACGCCCTCGAGGGACCAGAGCCGCGCGAGGGTGCGCCCCGGCAGTCCCGAGAAGGCGGGGTCTCCGGCGGCGGCGCGCATGAACGCCTCGCCGAGCTGGGCGACGGCGCGCGCGGTGCCGAACAGGCCGGCGTGGGTGGACACGCCACCGAGGCTCGCGCAGTTGAGGTCGTGCACGATGCCCTCCACACCGACCTGCCGGTAGGGGCAGGGCCACTCGGTGGCGGCCGCGAGGGGCCAGCTCCAGCGGAGGTCCGCCACGCGCGAGGGCACGGTGACCCGGTCGTGGAAGAGCTGCGCGAAGGGCTCGCCCCCGACGCGCTCGGCGAGGATCAGGAGCCAGAGGAACCCGATGTCGCTGTACGTGTGCCGGGTGCCGGGCTCGACCTCCACGGGGCTGGCGAGCACCTGCTCGAACACCCGCTGCCGGGCGAGGGCCGTACCGAACGACGCCCCGCCGGTCTGCTCGTAGAACCGGTTCCAGGCGGCGAGCCCGCTGCTGTGCTGGAGGAGGTGGAGGACGGTGACGCGGGGGTCCACGGGCCCGAGGTGCTCGGCGACCGGCGTGTCGAGGGCCAGCGCGCCCTCCTCGACGAGGCTCGCGACGACCGCGGTGCCCGCGAGCACCTTGGTGACGCTGGCGAGGTCGTACGGCTGGTCGTCGAGGGCCGGACGTGGCGGGTCGAGCCGCGCCATCCCGGTGGTGTGGTGGAAGACCTCGACGCCACCGACGCGGAGGGCGAGGCTGGCGGAGGGCACGACACCGTTGCGCACGGCGTCGTCGAGGACGGCTCGTAGGTTCTGCATGTCCGCACGCTATCCCGACCGGGATACCCGGGGGCGTGGAGGTCGGATGGAGACGCCCTGGGCGGCATCGGTGATCGCGGAGCTCGCGGCGGGGCGGGCCGTGGAGGTCCCCGGCGTGGGCGAGTTCTCCTGGGTCCAGGGACATTCGGCCCAGCGGGTCGTGCAGGCCGTGCATTTCCGCTCGAGCCCAGAGCTCTCGGCGCAGGTGCGCGGCGACGGCCCCCTGGAGGGGTTCGCGGCGGCGCTCCGCGACGATCGGCGGGTGGTGGTCGAGGGCCTCGGCACGTTCGAGGTCCGCGAGCGTCGCGGGGGGCCGCAGACCTTCACGCGCCTCCCGGTCCTGCTCCGGTTCCTGGACCCCTCCATCGCCCCGCCGCCGCCCATGGAGTCCGTGCGGCTCGGGGGTTCGGACACGGGCGGCTGGTAGCGGGCGCCGCGCCGACGGCAACGGGTTACGCAGGCGGGTCTGGAGGCGAGATGTCCAATCCGGGACCCCGCTGGTTCGAGCAGCGCAAGGACTTCGTGACCAAGCCCCGGCCCATCGAGGCGCCGGCGGACACCCCCGATCTCCTCACGCGCTGTCCTTCCTGCAGCCAGCCCGTGTTCAAGGAGCAGCTGGAGCTGAACCACGAGGTCTGCCCGGGCTGCGACCACCACTTCCGGATGGACGCTCCGGCCCGTCTGGCGCTGATCTGCGACGCGGACACCATGGAGTTCCACGACGAGGGCCTCGGCTCCATCGACATGCTCGGGTTCGTGGACTCCCAGCCGTACCCGCGTCGGCTCGCGGCCGCGCGCAAGAAGACCGGCCGGATGGACGCGTTCATCTCGTGCACCGCGGACGTCGGCGGGGTCACCTGCGAGGTGGGCTGCTTCGACTTCCGGTTCATGGGCGGCTCCATGGGTGCTGTGGTCGGTGAGCACGTCACGCGCGTGTTCGAGCGGGCCCTGAAGCACGGCCGTCCCGCCATCGTCGTCAGCGCCAGCGGCGGCGCGCGCATGCAGGAGGGCGTCATCTCCCTCATGCAGATGGCGAAGACCTGCGCTGCCCTCGCGCGCCTGCAGGACGCCGGCCTCCCGTACATCAGCGTGCTCACGCACCCCACCACGGGCGGCGTGGCCGCGTCGTTCTCGATGCTCGGCGACCTGATCATCGCGGAGCCCGAGGCCCTGATCGGCTTCGCGGGCGCGCGCGTCATCGAGCAGACCATCGGCGAGAGCCTGCCCGAAGGCTTCCAGACCTCCGAGTACCTGCTGGATCACGGCATGGTCGACGCGATCGTGAGCCGCGGTCAGCTCCGCGGCACGCTCATCCGGCTGCTGCGTCAGTTCCTCGCCCTGCCGAGCCTGGAGGCGGACGATCCGCTGGTCTCCCGGTCCGAGGCTGCCAGGAATCACGCCCAGAAGCCGCAGTCCACCCCCGATCTCGTCAAGCCCGAGTGATCACGCACCCCGTCCTCTCCCGGCTCGCCATGACCGGGATCCGGCTGGGGCTCGACCGCGTGCGGGAGTTCCTGACGGTCCTCGGTGAGCCGCACCTGAAGTACGGCGTCGTGCACGTCGGCGGCACGAACGGCAAGGGCAGCACGGTGGCCATGGTGGCCCGGTCGCTCCAGGCCGCGGGCTACCGCGTGGGGGCCAACCACTCGCCGCACACCTCCGAGGTCAACGAGCGCATCGTGATCGACGGTGCGCCCATCGACGACGCGTTCTTGAGCGCGTGCATCGGGGAGGTCGAGCGGGCCCGCGACGCCTGGGCGCTCACGGCTGGCATCGACGGCGAGCCACTGACGTACTTCGAGTTCATCACCTGCGTCGCGTTCGTCGCGTTCGCCCGCGCTGGCGTGGACATGGCGGTGATCGAGGTCGGGCTGGGCGGGCGTCTCGACGCCACGAACGTCGTGCAGCCCGTGGTCACGGCGGTCGCGAGCGTGTCGTTCGACCACATGGACGTCCTCGGCGACACCCTGGCGGCCATCGCGGGCGAGAAGGCCGGCATCTTCAAGAAGGGTGTCCCCGCCGTCATCGGGCCCATGGAGCCGTCCGCGAACGAGGTGTTCGTCCGGCATGCCCGTGTGCTCGGCGTCGACCTCTGGAAGCCGGGCAGCGACCTCCGCCGTGCGCGGTCGGGGGAGGGCTGGGATCTGTCGACCCCCGACGGCGACCTGCACGTGGTCCTCGGGCTCCAGGGCGAGCACCAGGGGGCCAACGCGTCCGTGGCGCTCGGTATCCTCCACCTCCTGCGTCGCCAGGGCTTCCCGGTGCCCGACGAGGCCATCGTGGAGGGCTTCCGCGCGGCCTGGATGCCGGGCCGTCTCGAGGAGCCGTTGCCGGGTCTGCTGGTGGACGGCGCACACAACGAGGCGGGCGCGCTGGCCCTGGCGCGCTTCCTCGCGAAGCGTCCGCGGCCGGAGGTCCGGATCCTGCTCTGGGGCATGGGCGAGGGCCGCGACCCGCTGTCGATCGTGGCCCCGATCCTGCCGCACGTCGACGAGCTCGTCACGACGCGCTGCGCGCATCCCAAGGCCCGCGACCCCTACGACCTCGCCGTGCTGCTGCAGGACGCCGAGGTGGTGCTCTCCGCGGGCGGGCCCGTCGAAGAGACCCTGCCCGAGGTGTGGTGGGAGGCGGACGAGGTGGTGGTCGCCGGTAGCCTCTACCTGGCGGGCGCCGTGCGCGATCTCGTGGCCTCGGGTGCCCTCGACGAGGAGCCGGCCCCCGCGGACGACGAAGAGGGCCTCGAGCCCGACGACGAGCCGTAGGGATCAGACGCCGAGCTCTGCCCGCAGGGTCGCGAAGAACGCGTCGATGACGAGGCGGCCGTTGGCCTGCACGGCGAGCTGCTCGCGCGCGACGTCCAGGGCCTGTGCGACCCGCTGGATGCCGGATGGGTAGAGGCGCGCGGACCACGCGGCGACGACGTCCGGTGCGTCCTGGTTGAGGAGCGGGAGACCCGAGCCGCTGCCGTGGATGGAGGCGTCCCGGAGGAGCTCCTCGACCACCGCGAACCAGGCGTCCACCGTCGAGCTCCAGTCGGTCTTCGCCTTCTTCTTCAGCGCGTCCTCGGTGACCTTGAAGGCGACGGGGAGCGGCTCGGAGGTGATGCGGACGAGCGTGGAGCGGGCGTCCCGACGGGCCTCGAGGCCTCCCGTGGCCAGAGCCAGCGCGCGCCCCGGGCACCCCAGCGCCGCGCGGGCCGCGACGGACGCGTCGGAGAGGCCCTGTGCGGCCAGCCATCCCTCGATCGCACCGGTGTCGACGGCCCCGAACCGGACCCGCTGGCAACGGGAGACGATCGTGGGCAGCAGGCTGCTGGCGGAGGACACCACGAGCACGAAGCCCGTGCCGTCGGTCGGCTCCTCCAGGGTCTTCAGGAGGGCGTTCGCCGCGGGCTCCATCATGGCGTCCGCGGGGTCCACCACGATGAAGCGGCGCGCGCTGTCGTAGCGGTGGTAGCCCGCCTTGCGGATGACCTCGCGCACGGCGTCGACCGCGATCGTCTGGGTCGCCCGCGTGGGGTCGGGTGACAGCACGATCACGTCGGGGTGCGTGCCTGCAGCGATCTGCACGCAGCGGGAGCACGTCCCGCACGGGCGGTTCGCCGAGGTGCAGTTCACGTACTGCGCGAGCCACATCGCGACCCGGCGCTTGCCGAGCCCCGGTGGGCCCTCGAAGAGGTACGCGTGGTGAAGGGTGTCGGCGTCGGCCGACCGAGCGAGCTGCTCCCGGATCCGTTCGTGGCCGAGGAGCGGCGCGCTCACTTGCCCTTCAGCTGCTCCTTGGGCGCGTTCGCCACCGCCTCGGGCGAGTGGATGTCGAACGCCGGCGTGGTGCCGTTCTTGTTGGCCGCAGCCTTGCGGGCCACGCCCATCTTCTTGCGGCGGAGCTTGCGACGGAACTTGGTGATCTTGGTGAGGGTGGCCATGGGAGCGCTTCCGTGGGAAGAGATGAGGGCTGGCGGGTGCCGATGAATCGCTGCAAGCTAGCCGCACGGGGCGGGCCCGTCAAACCCGCAGGAGGCCAACCATGATCGTGCTCGCGCTGCTCTCGCTCACCGGATGTGACGCCTTCCAGAAGGCGAAGGGGACCCTCGAGGGGGTGCTCGAGCCGGTGGTGGTGGAGGGGATCGTCCTGGGGATCGAGGCGCCCCAGGGAGCCGGTGCGGACACGATCTTCTCGGGGTCCGACTACCAGGCGGGCACGTCGGTCACCGTGTTCCTGGCGGACGCCAAGGAGGTCGACGAGATCGAGAACGCGCCGATCGAGGGTGCTGATGTCACGATGACGGATCAGGGGGCCCCCGTGGACATCCCGGAGCTCGGCGACGGCGGCTATGCGCTGGCGCCCGGCCAGCAGCTCCCGTACGCAGCGGAGTCCACGTGGACGCTCTCGGTGTCGCGCACCTCGGGCGACGAGACCTCGGTGAGCACGGCCACCCTGCTTCTCCCGCCGGATCACGACTTCGCGGACCAGATCCCCGCACAGCACGACCTGAACGTGGCGATCGACATCGACTTCACGGGTCTGGGCTACGACACCGCGCTGATCGTGGTGCTCGACGAGGACGGTGTGGCGTACTCGAACGAGCCGAGCACGATCCGCGAGCTGTACGACTTCACGCACGGCAACGGCGACCTCGGGGTGGTGACCGTGCCGGCCGACATCTTCGATGCGCAGAGCCTCTACCTGGTCGGGGTGGCGGGGATGACGAACACCCGGGCCGCCGACCTCGACGAGGCGAACACCGCACTCTCCACGGTCATGATGGGCAAGATGCGCTTCTACGCGGTGAGCACCGTCGTCCTGCCCTGACCCATGGGGTCCGGCAGGCCGCTCCGCGGTGCTCACTCCACGGGGTAGCCCGCGGCCTGCCACGCCAACGTGCCGCCCTGGACGTTCACGGTGCGCACGCCCTGGCCGTTCAGCAGGCTGGCAGCCCGCGCGGACCGGGAGCCCGAGCGGCACACGAGCCACACCTCCTGGTCGCCCTTCAGCTCGTCCGCGTGGGACCCGATCGTGTCGAGGGGGATGTTCTTCGCCCCGGGCACGTGGCCCTCGGCGTACTCGCCGGGCGTGCGCACGTCGATCAGCACGGGCTTCTCGGCGGCCTTCAGTGCGTCGTGCAGCGCGCCGACGTCCACATCGCGGTGGCTCGCCTGGCTGGCGGCGTGGGTGGGGTCGCCGGCGCGCACGTCCTGGGCGCAGGCGGTGAGCGTGAGGGCGACGAACAGGGCACGGATCATGGTGACCTCCTGGTCGCTGGTAGAGCAAGTCCCGTGCCGGGCTCCACTGGCCCTGGGCGGGGACTTCGTCTCGTTCTGGGTCGCTCGGGCCGACCTTCCTGAACGGATTCGACCTACCGCTGCGCCCAGAGCGCGAGCAGGATCCCGAGAACCACGGCGATCACGGCTGCACCGAGCCCCACGTGGCCCGTGCCCCGACGCACGACCGCCACGAGGGGCCGCAGCCAGCGGGTGACCGGCGATCCGCGGCGCTGAGCGTCGCGGTAGCGTTCGACGACGTGCTCGGGCAGCCCGGACGCCAGGGCCCCGCGCACCAGCCGGTCCGCGTACCGGCCGCTCGGGAGGCCCTCTGCGGCGCGGTGGGCGGGGTCGAGCACCAGGGCAGTGGCCTCGTGGTGGGCGCCGTCGGCCCAGACCAGGACGAGAGCCTCGGTGTAGCCGTCCTCGTGGGCGATGACGGCGCGCCAGTGGTCCTCCTCGAGCTCGAGGAGCACCCCGTGGGCCTCCTCGCCCGGTGCCGGCTCCAGCGCGAGGAAGCGCGGCTCGAGCCACGGTAGGCCGGTGGCGGTGAAGCGGGTGGCGTGGTCGCGGAGCACGGCCGGTCGGCCCACCAGGCCGTCCATCAGCGCTCCGTAGACGAACGCCTTCCGACTCAACCCTGGATGGGCCCGATGGCGGCGATCACTTCGCTGACCGGCCGGCGGGCGGCGCCCTTGCGGGAGATCGCGCGGCTCACCATCGGTCGCTCGACGTGCCGGAACCCCTCGTGCAACGGGTAGATGTCCTGGCGAACGTGGGGCGTGTCGTGGTTCGAGAGCACCACCTTCGCGCCGCGCACCGCGGCCTCGCGGGCCGTGATGGCGAGGGCGCGCTGCTCGCGGGGACCGAACGGCGAGCGGGAGTACGACGTGAAGCTCGCGGTGGACGAGAGCGGCACGTAGGGCGGGTCGCAGTAGACCTGATCGCCCTTCCCGGCCCTGGCGATGGCCGCGCGGAAGTCCGTGGAGAGCAGGGTCACGCCCTTCAGGAGCCCGGAGACCCCCCGAAGGTGCGCTTCGTCGGGGAGGGACAGGCGGGTGTAGCGGCCGACGGGAACGTTGAGCTCACCCTTGCGGTTCTCGCGGTACAGGCCGTTGAAGCCGGCCCGGTTGAGCCAGATGAAGCGGGCGGCGTGCGCGGGACCCGTGTGCGGTCCTGCGTTGAAGCGGTCGCGGACCTCGTAGTACCGCTCGCGCCAGTCGGCGTCGGGGAGGAGGGAGAGCTCGTGCAGCACACCGTCCACATCGTCCCGGACGGCTTCGTGGAGCGCGATGAGCTTGGCGTTGACGTCGGAGAGGACGACCTCGCCGACGGTGCCGCGGTGCAGGCGGTAGAGCGCCACGGCGCCCGCCCCCGCGAAGGGCTCGATGTAGGTACCCACGGCGGGGTTCTCGAACGCAGCACAGATCTTCGGAGCCAGGCGGGCCTTGCCGCCTGCCCACTTCAGGAAGGGCTTCATGGAGGGAGCTCGGGGGAGGGAGGGGGAGGGAACGGGGAGGGGTGCCCGGGGAGGGCGGAGGGAGGTGTCCGGGGAGGACCTGTCCACAGTGGCGCGGTTCTTCGGGTGTGTCAACCGTACAGAGTCTTGACGTGATGTGGGTCGAGCGGGGTCAGACCTCGAGATCAAGGCGGATTTGATGAGGCAACTGTGGTGTCGCCTTGCTCTTGACAAACATTGAAAAAGAACATGAAGAAATTCGCGGGAGCTCGGTGCGCGCGTCCCTTCCGCTGGTCCGGTTAGGGGCGGGGTGTGGAGGTGTCCGTGCTCGCCTGGTGGTTCTGGCTCGCTGTCCCGGCGTGCGGCGAGGGTGTCGACGCCGACGTCGCGCAGGCAGCGGACGACCCCGCGCAGCTGGCGGCGCTGCGGCGCGCGTCGGCCTGGAGCCTCGTGCGCAGGCAGCTGATCGCCTCGGGGCGCGCGTCGTCCACCACCGTGAAGGCCGTGGACGACGTCCTGGGGGCCCTACGGGCGAGCCGGGGCCACGAGCCGCCTCCGGGCCAGGTGGAGCGCGAGCGGGCCCTCCTGGGCAGCCTGGAGGGCAGTCCGGTGGGTCAGGACCCCTCGGTGGCCGCGGCGCTCCGGAACGTGCGTAGCCAGCTCGGGGACTGACACCTCAGGGGGCGCAGAGCTCCATCAGGCGACTGCGGCGGCGTCCGGGTGCGACCTGGCGGATGTGGGCCGTGAGCAGCTCGGCCATGAGGGGGTCGCGGACAGGGGAGGTGAAGCGGAGGAGGGTGTCCCAGACGGGGTCCGTGGCGTCCTCGACGCGGGACAGGAGGTACACCGCGAAGAACCCGGCCGAGACGATGGGCTCGGACGCATGGAACGCAGCGAGCGCTTCGCGACGGGCTGTTCGTGCGGCATCGTCCAGCCGGTCCAGGCCCAGGCACGCGACCATCCGGTTGTAGCCGGGCACCGCCGACCACCACCCGGAGGCGTGTTCGAGGACCTGGAGGGCGCCTGCGAAGTCGCGCTGCTGCAGGTGGAAGTCGCTCAGGTCGGCGGATGCCATACGGCGCACGTCCGCCGTTCGGGCGTCCCGCACCAGCGCCTGCAGCAGGCGGGGAGCCTCCGGGTGGCGGGTCGCGTACGCCTGGTCGATCTGCTCGAGGTGGAGGGGGTGCGAAGTGCCCCGGCGCGCGCGCTGAACGAGGCGCTCGACCGCCCGCGCATCGAGCTGTGCCGCCTTGAGGAGCAACATCGAGATCTGGATGCCGGGCTGTGGCCAGGACACCTGCTCGACGAGCTCGGTCACGCGTCGGAGGAAGGGTCCCTCGTGGCGTCCGCGTAGTCCACGTGCGGCCGACTCGTAACAGGCCCAGGCCGCCAGATCGGGGTTGGAGTCGCGGGTCAGTCGATCGAGCTCACGCTCGTCGGCGCGAGCGGCGCGGGCCATCTGCCGTACGGGTTCGTGATGCAGCAGGTGGAGGTCGAGCAGCATCTCCACCTCGCCAGCGGGGGCGAAGGGTCCGAGCGAGCTCATCGCCTCTGCGAGCTCGTCCACGCACTCCCGGGTCTGCTCGGCCTGGGTCCGGTAGTAGATGCGTCGGCGGTCGTCGGGAGCGCGGGAGGCCGCCCACGCGAAGCGGGCGCGCACGGCCTCCTCGTCGCAATGGGCGAGGACCGCCCGCACCGCTCCAGGCAGCACCCACGTGTCGTTGAGCCCCCACCCCACGAGCGCAGGTGACCGATCGCCGGCGAGAGCGCGGGCCTCGTCCCCCGTGAATCTGTCGATGGCGACGGCCCACCGGCGCACCGCCTCCAGCTCCTCCGGTGACCACCCCGCGATCCTCGCCTCGAGGACGGTGGCGACCCGCGTGCCGGTCTGCGCCCCGTGCCGGACGACGAGTCCCTGCCCGGTCGGCTCGATTCCCGGGAAGTCGATCCAGTCCGCCACGTGCGCGATGGCGAGGGCCGGGTCGCCGGCGGCGTCCGTGACGGCATGGGCCACGACCCGCGGGGCGAAGTCGGCTCGCGACATGAGCACCACCGCGACGTCGATGGGGTCCAGGCGACGTCCCGTCGCGAGGGTCGCCTGCGGGCAGGGGTCCCGCCAGACGAGCAGCCAGGGCTCGCGTGTTTCGGCGTCCCAGTCCGATGCCGCCGAGCCGGTCGCGTCCACGATGGACAGGGCGCCCCGCGTCGGCAGGCTCTCGGGCTGGAGGCCCTGGGCTGCGGCGCGTCGACGGACCCAGCGAACGAGGAGGGACGCGCCGTGAGCGCTCGCGGCGCTCAGGTCGACGCGACGTTGGCCGCCGCCGAGCACGATCTCCGTCAGCGCGTCCCACAGGGCCCCCATGGCCTGCTCCTGCCCGATGATGGGCGGATCGCCGTGCTCGAACAGGTTGACGGTGGGTAGCCGGGGCCGCCACTCGGGGTGCTCGGGGAACACCAGCGTGGTCCTCGGGTCCCGCGCGCTCACGTCGGGCCTGTCGAAGTCGAAGGTGGCGCCTTCGCCCACCCACGCGGTCCCCAGATCGAGCAGGGCAGTCGCGGCATCCGCGGCCGTGGGGAACCGGGACCGGGGCGCCTTGGCGAGGCACGTGCGGAGCCAGTCCTCGAAGCCGGCCGGGACCTCGGATTCCGGGAGGAGGGCGGGAAGGGCCGCGCTGGCATGGAGCTGCGCCAGCGCCGAGGGCCGGCCGCTGAACGGCGGCGAGCCCACCATCAGGTCCCAGGCTGTACAGCCGAGCGCATAGATGTCCGCGGTCGCTGTGAGCGGGCCTGGCGAGAACTGCTCGGGAGCCATGTACGCGGGCGTGCCCGCCACCCTCCGGTCGCTCATCGCGGAGAGACCGAAGTCGGTGATGCGCGCGATGCCGTTCGCGTCGAGAAGGACGTTCTCCGGCTTGATGTCCCGATGGATCACACCTCGAGCGTGGGCGTAGGCGAGTCCATCGAGCATCTGGAGCAGGAGGGGACGGAGAGCGTCGAAGGTCAGCCGTCCCCGGAGGCGTTCGAGCCCCCCCCCTGGCAGCAGCTCCATGACGAGCGCGGGTTGGCCGGCGCGTACACGGCCTCTCGACTGGAGCTCCGTGAGGTCGTCGACGACGACCCGATCGAGGACAGCGACGATGTGGGGGTGGGCGAGCCCCATCAGCAGGTCCACCTCCCGCTCGAACAGCGCGAGGCTGGTCGGCGTGATCTCGGCAAGGAGCTTGACGGCCACGGGGGCGCCCGTGAGCACGTGCTTCCCTCGCCAGACGGTCGCCATCCCGCCGGCGCCCACGGGAGCATCGAGCGCGTAGGGCCCCAGCGCGACGGGCGAGTCGGGAACGCCGGCCACGAAGTCCCTGACGACGGTGCCGGTGTCGAAGGGCGCGATCGCCCTCGCCCAGGTGACCGCGCACCAGGGATCACCGCGGGTGGGGAGGCAGCGGCGCACCACTGCAGCATCGGGGACGGCGGCCGGAAGGAGCCGAGCTGTCTGGGATGTCGCCCAGGTCAGGGCCGACACGTGGCCCGCCTCACAGGCGGCGCGGCCCGTGACCATCGCGTGGGATGCGAGCCCGAGCAGACCGCTGGATGGCTGGAGCTCGGCGTCCAGAAGGCGCTCGAGCGCCCGTTCCTGCTCGCCGTGATCGACCAGGGCTGCGGCTTCGGTGACGATGCCCCGCAGCGGCGACACCATGTGCAACGAGGCGAACGCCGATGGCCGCACAGCCTCCGCCATCTCGGCGGCTCTCACGAGACGTCCGGTGCGCGCGCTCTCTCTGGCGTCCACCCCGGGTCGCCAGTCCGTGACCTGGATGCCGGCGCGCAAGCGCTCCTGCGCATCCACGTCACCCGCGCCCGCCAGCGTCACCAGCCACGTGTAGCGCCTGAACGACGAGGATGGCTCGGGCAGCGCGACACGCTCGCCTACGGCCCACCGCGCGCGTGCCGCGAGGAAGGCGGCGTCACGGGCGAAGGGGCGGGGACCCTCGGCCACCACGAGCCGACAGAGGGAATGGACGCGTCGGTAGTCCCCGCGCTCCGCGGCGAGGCTGGCGGCTGCGAGCCTCACCTGATGGGGACATCGATGGCGCTCGGGCAGCGTGTGGCACGCCCGTTCGGCGTCGTCGTAGCGGCCGCCCCACGTGAGACGGACGATCTCGAGCCACGCCAGCTCATCGGCCGACTGGGGATCCACCTCCCGCAGCGCCTCGAGGAGGGCGATGCCGTGGGCGATGTCGCCTGCGTCGTACCGGGCGTGGATCGCCTCCACGATGTCGTCGGTCTCGATCGGGGCCACCTGCGTCCAGCCCGTCCCTCCAGATGGATCGAGGCACTCCAGGGTGGTCCCGAACCCAGGGTGCCCTCCGTCCGTCGCGCGCCCCGTGAGCACCACGGTCCAGTCGAGCTCCTCCAGCCCGCAGATCGTGATCCACATGTCGGCGACGCTGCGCGCCCCGCAGTCGTCGTGCAGCCAGAGGGCACCCGAGGACGCGGGCGCGGGCAGCTCGCCCACCGCTACGGACGCCAGGACCCCCGCCGTACGCGCCCAACCAGCCGCCACCCCCGTGGCGCCAGGGCCGACGAGCCGCACGACCGTGGGACCCCTCTGGTCCACCAGGGCTGCGAGCTCGTCGTGGACGCCCACGTCAGTCGACCGTGAGATCGCCCGGGAGCAGCATCACGGGCCCGTCGGCCAGCATGCGCTCGAGCAGCACGAGGTGCTCCGCCTGCTCGCGGGCCTCCTCGGTCAGCGGGAAGGGGAGCTCGAGCTGCACGCTCGTCTTCTGCCCGCCCTGCAGCTCCTCCATGAGGAGCTCGAAGGCGTCCTTCTCCCGTGGCCAGCGGCTGACGCCCCAGTCACCGTCCGACAGCGACGCGAGCTCGGCAGCCTTGGCGACCGCGACGTCCAGCCCACCGATGGCATCGACGAGGCCGCGTTCCTTCGCCTGGATGCCCGTCCAGACGCGACCCTGCGCCACCGCGTGCACGGCGTCCCGATCCATCTTCCGGCCCTCGACGACCTTCCCGAGGAAGATCTCGTAGAAGTCCGCGAGGAAACGCTTGTAGGTGGCGCGTCCCTCGTCGGAGAAGGCCGCGGTGGACGAGAAGAGGTCCGCCAGCTCGCCGCGCTTGTAGGTGTGGAGGTTCACACCGAGCTTCTCGTAGGTGCCGGCGAGGTTCAGCTTGCCGCCGAACACGCCGATGGAGCCGGTGATGGTGCTCGGCTGAGCGACGATCCAGTCCGCCGGCGCGCTGATGAAGTAGCCGCCGCTGGCCGCGTAGTCCGCCATGGACACGACGACCGGCAGGCCCTGCTGCTTGGCCAGCTGGATCTCGCGCCACATCATGTCGGACGCGAGGCCCGAGCCGCCCGGGCTGTTCACGCGCAGCACCACGGCCTTCACGCTGCTGTCGTCGCGGACCTCCTTCATCCACGAGCGGAACGTGCGGTCCGCGAGGACCTGGGAGCCGAACAGGCCGCCCTCCGCCTTGCCGGAGAGGATGGGGCCCTCGGCGTACACGACGGCGATCTTCTGCTTCTTGGAGCGATGGTCGCCCCGGACCTTCTTGGTGACCTCGGAGAGCGAGGTGAACCGCTTCTCGGCGGCCTCCCGGAGCTCCTTGGTCACGGGCTCCTCCAGGCTCGCCTCCCAGCCGTCCGCCTTCACTTCGTGGACGCGCGCCACCACGGCGTCGGGGAAGGCGAGGGCGTCGATCAGCCCGCGCTCGAGCGCCTCGTGGGGCGACATCGGCGGATGGTCGAGGAGCTGGCGGGCGGCTGCGGGGTCCATGCCGCGACCGGCCGCGATGTCCGCGACCACCTGATCCCAGAGGCCGTCGAGCAGGTAGTTCATGGCCTCGGACGCCGCTTCGCTCGGCCCGTCGAGCTCGTAGGGCTCCACGGCGCTCTTGAAGTCGCCCACGTGCTCGAACTCGGCGTCCACCCCGATCTTCTCGAACAGCGGACGGTAGTACGACTGCGAGATGGCCATTCCGTTGACCATGGTGAGCCCGCTGGGGGCGAGCACGACCTTGTCGCACGCGGAGGCGAGGTAGTAGCTCGCGTCGTCGAGCATCTCCGAGTAGGCCACGCAGGGCTTGCCGCTGGCGCGGAAGTCCACGAGGGCCGAGCGGACCTCCTGGAGCCGGCCCCAGCCCGCGGTGGGCATGTCGAGGCGCAGCCAGAGGCCCTTCACGCGCTCGTCCGCCGCGGCCGCCCGGATGCTCTCGGCGTAGAGGGTGGCGGTCATGCGCGGTGCGTTGGGGTCACCGAACAGGTCCGGTGGCGGCGGGCTGTCCGGGATGTCTCCCTTCAACACGACCGACACGAACGTGTCGTCGCTGATGGTGCCCGTGTCCTGCTTGGTGACGAGGTACACGACGAACAGCACGCACGCGAGGAACACAGCCGCCCCACCGAGGGTGAGGAGCAACAGGATCCGCGTGGCGCGCCGGTTCTTCGGGGGCGTGGGCGGTGCGTTCTCGGCCATGGGTCAGTCCTTCTGGGCGGGCTCGATCGGGGGCCTGCAGGTGAGGCTGCCGTAGCGGAGGCCGCAATCGTACTTGCCGGGGTACACCACCGCGACCTGGCCCTTCATGGCCGCGCCGTCCACGACGGCCGACAGGTTGCAGATGCCGGACTTGAAGCTCCGAACGTAACAGGACGGGGCACAGGACTTGATCTGCTGATCCCGGCACTCGACGGTCTGGCTCGCGCCCTCGCGGAACACGAACTTGGCGGACCACACGAGCGTGTCGGGCATGGTGGCGTTGGCGTCCGGGATGGGCGCGTTGGTGTGGCTGGCGTCGGTGGGGGCGGTGAAGGCGACATCGCGCGCGACGACCGTGTTCTGCTTGTAGTCCCCGGCGGCCACGGGGATCTGCCCGACGGTGCTCACGCGACCGACCAGGTAGTCCTTCAGCTCTCGGGTGGTGACGAAGCCATCGGTGTTGGCGTCGGCCGCGCCGGCCATCGCGTCGGCGAACACGGTGCCGAACGCGCCGTCGCGGGCTGGGCTGTCGGCCTGGGAGCTGCTGAGGATCATGGTGTTCGGCCGCATCTGGGGCCACTGGTTGGCCGCTGGACCGAAGAAGTACACGCCGTCGAGCTGGTTGCTGTGGATGGCATCCGTCACGATCAGCGTGGTGCCCGCCTGGGCGAACGTCGCGATGTCCTGGGCGAAGGCATTGAGCTCGAAGCCGTCCTCGTGCACGGTCTCCACAGTGGAGTCGTACGCGAGGAGCGCGGGCTGGTCGAGGTCGGCGCCGATGCCGTGGCCGACGAAGTAGAGCAGGAACAGGTCGTTCGGGCCGACGAGCTGGGCGACCTCGGTGCGGAGGAGCTCCCGGACGCCGTTCTTCGTGGCCTTGCCGTCCGCGATCAGGAACGTCTTGTCGAACCCGGCGCGCTCGCGGAGGGCCTTCTCGACCACGGCGGCATCCGACCGCGCGAAGTCGAGCTCGACGGGGTCCGGGATGTTCTCGTAGCTCGAGAGGCCGATGACCACGGCGACGAAGTGGGCCTCCGCGGCAGGGACGGTGGGCTTGTCGTCCTGGGCGAGCGCGGTCGCGGCGATGAGCAACGGGATGGTCATGGGACGGTCCTCTCCTCGTCCGGCGTTCTATCCCAGGCGGGCCCGGGATGCCGACTCCAGCGGAGAAAGGCGCTCACCTCGCGCAGAGGGGTGTCCGGGCTTGCTAAGGTACGTAAGAGAAGTGTGGGGACCCGCGTTGGTCTCCCGGAGGTGTCCATGGCCCACACGGTACGAAACTCCCTGGCGCTGGCGGCGATCGTCGGTGGCGTCTACGCGCTCGCGCCCTCGGCGCCCGAGCGTCACCTGCCGGAGGTGCCCGCCGTGACGGCTCCGGACGCGTCGGGCGTGCTGGTGGTGGACCTCGTGGACGGCGCGTCGGAGGCGGACCTCGAGTCGATCGAGCGGATCCTCCACGCGGACCTCGACTGGACGTCCCCGCACTCCATCGACGAGGCGCTGGCCCAGGGCCAGGTGGCCGACCTCGACGATGCCCTCGCGGCGCTCCGCGGCAACCCCCTCGTGGAGGTGGCCGAGCCGATGATGCAGATGTCGATCCCCGCAGAGGCGATCGCCATCCACGGCGGCGGCGAGGCGGCCGGGGCCTTCCCGAACGACCCGATGTACGCGCGTCAGTGGAACATGAAGGCCATGGGCGCACCGGAGGCGTGGGCCGCGGGGGCCATGGGCGACGGCGTCATCGTGGCGGTCGTGGACACCGGTGTGTCGAAGATCGAGGACCTCGAGGGCACCCGTCTGCTCGAGGGCGCTTCGTTCGTCCCGGGCGCGAAGACCGCCGCAGACGATCAGGGGCACGGGTCCCACGTGGCGGGCACCATCGCGCAGACCACCAACAACGGGAAGGGTGTGGCGGGCGTGGCGCCCAACGCCACCATCCTGCCGGTGAAGGTCCTCTCGAAGTTCGGCTTCGGCAACTCCGCGTGGATCGCGAGTGGGATCGACTACGCCGTCGACAACGGGGCCCAGGTCATCAACCTGTCGCTCGGTGGCGGCTACAGCGCCGTCATCCACAACGCCATCAAGAAGGCCGAGAAGAAGGGCGTCGTCGTCGTGGCGGCGGCGGGCAACTCCGGCCGGAAGGGCGTCGGCTACCCGGGCGCCCTCGCCGAGACCATCGGGGTGTCGGCCACCGGTCCGGACGGCAAGCTCGCGCCCTACAGCTCGTGGGGCAAGGGGGTCGACATCTCGGCGCCCGGCGGTGACAAGCGCGTGAGCAACGGCGGCATCCTGCAGGACACCGTCGATGGCAAGGGCGGTCACCACTACGTCGAGTACCAGGGCACCTCCATGGCCACCCCGCACGTGGCGGGCGCCGCGGCGGTCCTGTTGTCCCGAGGCGTCCCGGCCGCGCGGGTCCGCGACACGCTCCTCGAGAGCGCGCGGGGCAGCGGCACCTGGGACGAGAAGTACGGTCACGGTCAGCTCGATCTCGCCGCGGCGCTGGGCCAGACCACCCGCAGCTCGAGCTCACCGGTGCCGTTCCTGCTCGGAGGCATCTTCGCCTTCCTCCTCGCCCAGATGGCCGGCACTTCGGGGGCGTTCCGTGCGAAGAGCACGCTGGCCGGGGCCCTCGCGGGCGGCGGGCTGTTCTTCCTCGGCGCGCTGGGCCTCCCGGACCTGATGGTCGTGCGGCTCCTGTCCACCGGGCTCGTCCACTGGCCGGAGATCCTCTTCGGTGGCGGGTGGATGCACTTCCCGCTCTGGCTGTCCGCAGCCCTGCCGATGGGCCTCGCGTTCACGCTCGGCGCGTACCACAAGACCCGTCCGGTGGCCCTCGGTGTGGCGGCCGCCTTCGCGGCCACGCTGTTCCACGGTGCAGCCACGGGCGCCCTGGCTCCCTGGTGGATGCCCGTGATGCTCGGCCAGGCCTGGCTCGCGATGAACGCCACGTTCTCCGTCCTGCTCGGTATGGGCATGGCCGGCACCGAGATCCTCGAGCAGATGGAGCGTCGTCGATGAAGCAGAAGGGCAGGCTCGAGTTCGTCGACCTCGGTCCCGGGCAGTGGGTCCTCCACACGCCCGGTGGCCAGGTCGCGCTGTTCGGCGACATCGATCAGGCGCTGAACGGGCGCACGGTCGAGGTGACCGGCTCGCGTGCGGACGGTGCCTCCGCGGGCATGGTGTCGAACGACGCCGTCATGGTGCAGTCCGTCCGCGCTCTCGACTGAGCGGAGGCCGCCCATGCGGGGCATCCGCATCCTCGACATGTCCAGGGTCCTCGCCGGGCCCTGGGCCACCATGCACCTGGCCGACCAGGGCGCGGAGGTCATCAAGGTCGAGCCGCCGGGTGGCGACGACACCCGGGCCTTCGGACCCCACGAGCGTGGCGTGTCCACGTACTTCCTGGCGGCCAATCGCAACAAGCGGTCGATCGTGCTCGACCTCGGCGAGCCCGCCGACCGCGAGATCCTCTACGGTCTGGTGCCCACCGTGGACGTGGTCGTGCAGAACGTCCGGCCCGGCGTCGCCGAGCGGCTGGGGTGCGACGAGCCCACCCTGCGGGCTCTGCGGCCCGACCTCGTGTTCGTGTCCCTCACGGCGTTCGGCAACGAGGGCCCCTGGGCGGATCGTCCCGGCTACGACCTCGTGCTCCAGGCCCTGGGCGGCGCCATGGCCATCACCGGTCAGGCGGGCTCACCGCCCACCAAGTGCGGCACGAGCATCGCGGATCTCACCACCGGTCTGTTCGTGGTGCAGGCCATCCTCCAGGGGCTCCTGCACCGCGAGCGCACCGGCGAGGGCGACCGCATCGACGTGAGCATGATGATGGCGCAGGCCCACGCGCTCGCGTACCACGCGTCCCGCTTCCTGGTGGCGGGCACGGAGGACGTCCAGCGGGGCAACAGCCACGCGGGGCTGGCGCCCTACGACGTGTACCCGTGTGCGGACGGCTGGCTGGCGCTGGGGTGCGGCAACGATCGCATCTTCCGGCGTCTCTGTGCGGCGCTGGAGCTCGAGGCCCGCCCGGAGTGGTCCACCAACCCCGGCAGGGTGGCCGATCGTGAGCGCCTGGATGCCGAGGTCCGCGCGAAGCTCTCGGGTCTGTCAGTCGCGGAGGCCGACGCCCGGCTCGCCGATGCCGGGGTGCCGGCAGGTCCGGTCCTGCGTCCCGGGGAGGTGGTCAGGCACCCCGCCGTGGATACGGTGTGGGTGGAGCACGCCACCCTGGGCCCGATCGAGCAGCTCGCGCCCGTCTTCCGGACCCGTACCACACGGGAGATCCATCGTGCTCCCCCGCTCCCCGACGGAGACCGGGCCACCATCCTCCCGGAGGCAGGACCACACCATGGCGATCCGCGTTCGTAAGCTCGCCAAGCGGCTCGGCCGCACCCCAGTCGAGGTGCTCGGGGTGCTGCACGCGATCGGCATCGACCGCTACCGGTCGCCCGAGGACATGCTCTCGGACGTCATCGAGCAGAAGTTGGTACACGCCCTGAAGACCGGCGTGAAGCCCGTGCGGTTCGAGCCCGAAGCCGTGCGTCGCGAGGCCACCCAGCGTGAGCCCGAGGCCGCTCCGGGCCTCTTCCGCGACGTGAAGCGCACGACCGATCCCCGCTACGAGACCCTGGACGATGCCCGACAGCCGGCGGCACCTCAGAGGCCACCCCCGCCCGTCGTGCAGCCGCAGGTCGAGCCCCAGAGCCGTCCGGAGCCCGTCGTGGCCCCCGCAGCACCCCGCGTGGACCCCGACGTCCTCGCGGCCGAGCGGGAGGCGCTTCGTGCCGAGCGGGAGGCCCTGGCGGCGGCGAGGGAGGCGCTCCAGGCCGAGCGTGCCCTCCTGGAGGCCGCGCGCTCCCGGGCTCCCGAGCCCACGCCCCTCGCAGAGGTGCTCGCTGGCCGGGGACTGATGGGTGCGGACGAGAGCGAGCGGGCCATCCGGGCGCTGGCCGAGAGCCGCAGGATCGCCGAGGTGCTCCCGTACCTCCGCGTCGAGGACGCCGAGGGTCTGCACCGCTACCTGCGCGACGTGCTGCTCCTGGTCGACGGGAAGCCCCCCGAGGGCGTGAGCGGCGCGATGGTCTCGGTGTCGCCGGATCGCTCGGAGGTCCCCGGCGCCGCCGAGTGGCGCCGGCTCACCGGGAAGGTCTCCGAGGCGCTGATGCTGTTGGGGGCGCGTCGGGTCCTCGTGGTCGGGGGGCCGGTCCGCATGCACCGGTTGCTCGCCAACGCCTTCGACCCGAGGATCGAGGTACGCTTCCGGCCGACGGATCGCGTGCACCCCGTGGACGCCGAGGCGGACGTGGGTCGAACCGACGCGGTGGTGCTCTGGTGTGTGGACGTGGACGCCGAGGCCGATCGGATCTACGGCACCGGTCGGGCCCACGTCACCCGCGTGGACCGGCCGTCCGTGCGCACGATGTTGGAGACGTGGGCGCGAGACCTCGGTGAGGCGTGATGGCACGGTGGCGGCTCACTGTTAGACTCGCAGCGCACGGGGGGAAGGATGGCTGACCGACGAGGCCCGCGGCGTCCGCCCGCGACGAACGAGGAGCAGGCGAAGCTGCGCGCGCAGGCCCTGCACCGCGACGGCATGCCGTTCCAGATGGCGATGGCGGTCGCTCACGGTCGTCTGGATCTCTCCTCCGCCCTCGAGACCATGGCGAAGAAGGACCGTGCGGAGCGCCTCGAGCGCGAGCATGGCCTGGGCCGGGCGCTCGCCACCCAGGTGGCGATGGGGCAGCTCGACCTCGAGATCGTCCTGCGTCGCCGTCGGCTGCGCGACCATCGCGAGCAGAACCGCGACCGCTCGTGGCTGGAGGTCGGCAAGGCCGTCCGTCTCGGTCTGAACGGCGGCGACACGGTGGACGGCACGCCCCTCGAGGTGGGCGCGTACGCCGTGAAGCTCGCCACGCGCGAGGGGGAGCGAGAGCTCCACAAGCTGGCCATCCACTACGCGCACGACCCCGCGGACTGGAAGTCGATCAAGAAGGCCATGCGTCGCGACAAGGCCGTCGCCGACCAGAAGCTCCAGCCCGTCACGCTCCCCCAGGACCGCTACGGATGCTCGGACAAGCGGCTGTTCAACTACGTCGACACCGGCGTGGACGTCACGGTCTGCATGCTGAGCGGGGAGCTCGTGAAGGGCCGCGTGCTCTGGTTCTCGCGGTACGAGTTCACCCTGCAGGTGCGCGGGGGCGCCGAGATCGGCGTGTTCCGGCACGCCCTGCAGCGCGTCACGAGCTGACGCACCGCCCCTGGGGGCGTGGAGGAGTCGAGAAATGGGTGTGCTCTCCGGAGCGATGTCCGTCAGCCGCTTCCGGGTGGTGGGCGAGGTGCGGGAGGGTTGGCGGGAGGACTACCGCGACCGTCTCAACGAGCTGGCCTTCAAGGAGCCCCCGCACGACGTGGGCAAGGAGGAGGTCGAGGGTTGGGTGCAGGTGCACAACCTGCTCGACACCGACTTCACGGACTTCAACCGCTGGCTCTACAACGAGTACGCGCTGTTCGCGCTGCGCGTCGACAAGAAGCGCCTGCCGGCCAAGCTGTTCAAGGCCACCCTCGAGAAGAAGGTGGAGGCGTGGAAGAAGGAGCGCGACCTGGAGCGCATCCCGGCCACGGTGAAGACCGACCTCAAGGAGGCCCTCGAGGCCGAGTGGTTGCAGCGCGACGCTTCCCAGCGTCGCGTGCACCGAGGCGGTGTGGAACGTGAACGAGGGCTGGCTCGTGCTCCATGGGATGAGTGAGTCCGTGATCGAGCGCTTCCGGGTGCGGTTCTTCCGGACGTTCGGGAAGCGCCTGCTGCCCTGGTCGCCGCTCGATTGGCTCGAGGACCCCGCGCAGGTGGATCGCCTGCTGGGCACGGCGCCCTCCGACCTCGCGCTGGAGACCGAAGAATGAGCGAAGACAAGGACGGCCTCCCGGTCCTCCCGCACCTGGCCAGCGAGTTCTACGTGTGGCTGTGGTGGGCCTCCGAGGTGCGTGGCGCCCACTTCGACCTGCCGGATCCGGTGGGGGGCATCGAGCTCTGGGTGGACGAGAGGCTCGCTTTCCGCGGGGCCAACGACAGCCGTGTCACCGCCGTGATGACCGGCGAGGCGCCCAGCACGTCCCTCGAGGCCCGGGCGGCCCTCGCGGGCGGCAAGGTGCTCCAGGAGCTCCGAATCGGGCTCCGGCGCGACGAGCGCGAGTTCACGGTCACCCTGCGCGGGCCCGCCGTGCACGTCATGGGCGCCAAGCTGCCGCAGGTCGTGTCGGATGGCGTGGACGAGGTCCTCTACGACCGCATGTTCCTCTACACCGAGCTCACGATGGTGATCGCGGCGCTCTATCGGACCTTCGCGGCCGAACGGGTCTCGGATGCCTGGGACACCACCACGCTGCCCGCCCTCGAGCGGTGGGTCGCGGGCGAAGCCTGACCTGTGGCCCTTGCTGTGTGGCGGCCGCGTGATACGGGTCGTCACCACGCGACGGCGGGGATGAGCGCGATTAGCTCAGCTGGATAGAGCGTTGGCCTCCGGAGCCAAAGGCCACAGGTTCGAATCCTGTATCGCGCACCATCCCCGTCGTCGTCGCGTGTGCTAAGGTCGGCGGGTGATTCGAGCACACCGAATGCAGAAGCGGGTCGTCCGGTGCATGTGACCTTCTGGGGCGTCCGAGGCTCCATTCCCGTCCCCGGCGACACCACCACGCGATGGGGGGGGAACTCCTCCTGTCTGGAAGTGCACCATGGCGACGGTCCATCCGTCGTGCTGGACTGCGGCACGGGCGCCAGGCGCCTCGGGTTCAAGCTGATCGGTGGGAAGAACCGCGAGCTCGACCTGCTGTTCTCGCACTTCCACATGGACCACGTCTTCGGGTTCCCGTTCTTCATCCCTATCTATTCGCCGGGCTACAAGGTGAGGATCACCGTGCCGGCGTTCTCGGTGGACGAGGCCCGCGAGAAGATCGCCCGCTACCTCAACGGCGTCTACCACCCCACCCGGGTCCGCGAGCTGCCGGCGGACGTGGAGTGGAACGCCATCCGGCCCAACAAGACCTTCCAGGCCGGGCAGTTCACCGCGCGGGGCGTGCAGCTGAACCACCCCGGCGGGTCGGTCGGCTACCGGCTCGAGGTGGACGGCCAGAGCATGGCCTACATCACCGACACGGCCCCCTTCGCGCGGCCGGGTGAGGGCGTGGAGGCCGGCGAGCCGCCCACCAAGGCCGAAGAGCGGATCATCGAGTTCCTCCAGGGGTGCGACCTCGTGGTGTACGACACCATGTACGACCTCGGCGAGTACCTCGAGAAGATGACGTGGGGGCACTCCTACCCGGAGTACGCCCATGCGGTCTGCCGGGCGGCGGGCGTGAAGACCCTGGTGCTCTTCCATCACCTGCCCGAGGCGGACGACGACGCGCTCGACGCGCTCGAGGCGAAGTGGTCCACGGCCACCGAGCCGCGCGTGGTGCTGGCGCGCGAGGGCGAGTCCCTCGACGTCCGCGGGTGAACATCGAAGGCCTGGGGCTCGAGGTCTCCGGCGAGTGGCTCCAGTCCACGTCCACCGGGCTCCTGTTCCTCCTCTTCGCCGGCTGGATCCTCTACGGCATCCGCCGCGCCCAGCGCGCCGCGCTCTGGGCGGAGGGCGTCCACGCCTGGTCGTCCCTCGGGGAGGTGCGCCCGGACGGGGCGGGCTGGCGGGTGACCCACGGGAAGGGCTGGGCACGGTGCCGCGGGGGCCCAACGGGCGTGCACACGCTCATCGTGGATGCCGGCGGCTCCCGGACCTGGGTCGAGGGCATCGCGACCCCCGACCTCCTCGGGTAGGAGCGACCGGAGGTCAGATGACCTCGCGGGCCGACTGGCGGCGCACCTCGCCTTCCTCGGCGTGGGCGCGCAGGCGCGTGAGCACCTCGTCGAGGCGGTCTGGCATGGCGTCTCCGGGCAGCTGCCGGGCGACGGCGAGCCCCGCGCGGGCCTCCTCGAGGAAGGCGAGCGCGTAGTCCACCAGGGCTTCGTTGCGGCCGATCTCGACGTCGATGGCCTTCCGGTGCTCCAGGAGACGGCTCAGGTGCTGGGCGGTGGCCAGCCGGCGGTCCCGGGTGAACTCGTCCGCCTCGGGCCCGAGGTTCTCGTAGGCGTCGATGCGCTCGCGGATGGCGATGGGGTCGATGGCCTCGGCCTCGGTGTCGAGGGTCTGGCGGGTGAGCTGCAGACGGTAGACCCACGTGGCGACCTCGGCGAGCCCGCGGCGGGTGTCGCGGTCGGGCGCGTGCTTCTGGGCGGCGTCGTGGAGCGCCAGGGCCTTCAGGACGGGCGGCCGGTAGCGGAGCTGCAGGGTGGACTTGATCTGGCTGGCGCTCGGGAGGTCCGGGCCAGCGTCGTAGCGGATGGCGGCCGGGAGGAGGCCCTGGGAGCCCACCAGCCCGACGAAGCCCGCCGTGAGCATGGCGCTGATCACGAGGGGCACCGAGCTCGGGATGAGCGACGTGGCCGCCCAGAGGCCGAGCGAAGACCCGGCCAGCGTGCCGAGGGCACCGTTCAGGTGATCGAGCCAGTCGGTGCGGTGCGGGAGGAGCCAGGTGGCGAGGGCTCCGGCGGCGGCGCCCGCCCCGATGACCGCGGGCACCTGGTAGGCCGTGCAGAGCATGCCCGCGAGCACGACGGCCACGACGACGATCGGCAGTGCCCAGAGCTTCTTGGGGTTCACCGAGCCCGCGCCGGCCCCGATGGCGGCGGAGAGGGCGAGCTCCGGGTGGAAGGCCCAGATGCCCAGCACGCCGACGGCACCTGCCGCCAGCACCTGCACACCGACCCAGGTGGCCTGGCGGGCGGGGAGCTCGGGGAGGGCTGAACCGCGGAGAGCCAGCTCGGCGTCCGCGCGGCGCTGGAGCTCACCGGGAGGCATCGCGCACGATCTCCTTGTTCATCTTGATGGCCCGGAGGCCGCGGACGCTCGAGGGGGCGTGCTCGGTGTAGACGGACCGCTGGCGCTCGAGGGTCTCGGCGTCCTCTGCGAGCACGGCGCTGCCGGTCTCGGCCGCCGCGCTGCGGAGCACCGACGAGCCGTCCTGGAGGAGGCGCTGGGCCTCGTCGCGCTTGCCGGCGGCGTACGCCTTGGTGGACATCTGGAGGTAGTGGTTGCCCCACGCCCGGTTGGCGGCGGCCGCACGGTCGGCGTCGAGGGACGCGGCCACCGCGTTGGGATCGGAGGTGACCGTGAGGGGCGCCCGGGTGGAGCTCACCGACGGCCGATCGTCGATCAGGTCGGTGTACTCGGCCTTCGCGGACCCCGCGATGAACGTGCCCTCGGTGGAGGCGGTGACCTTCACACGCGCGACGATCTTGCGCTCCGCACCGGCGGGGATGTCTCCGAGGAACACGGTCCAGCCGTGCTCGTTGGGCGTGGCGTCCCACCCGATGACGTCGATGGGCTGCACATCGGCCGGGAGCTGGATGGTGACGGCGGTGTTGCGGGCGACCACGCGGGACGTTCGCTGGAGCTCGGCGGAGAACACCTCGGCGAGCTCGGCCGGGTTGTCGATGTAGTCGTAGGTGCCGCCCCCGACGTCCGCGATGTGGGCCAGCAGGTCCTCGTTGTAGTCGACCCCGAGGCCCATGGCGGAGACCGCGATGCCCCGGCCGGCCGCCTCGGCTGCGAAGCGAGCGAGCACGTCGGGGTCGGTGACGCCGACGTTCGCGTTGCCATCGGAGAGGATCACCAGACGGCCGACCTCCCCGGAGTCCAGGACGCGCGCGATCTCGCGCTCGGCGAGGTGCATGCCGGCGTAGAGGTTGGTTCCGCCGCCCTCGTACACGCGGTCGATCTGCCGGATGAGCTGCTGGTGGCTCTGGCCGGGGCTCGCGGGCACGATGACCTGCGCGTCGTCGTTGAAGGTGACGAGGCTGAATGCGTCGGTGGGCTGGAGGGACCGAACGACCGTCTCGGCGGCCTCCTTCGCGTAGGCGATCTTGCCCTGGGCGGACATCGAGCCCGACGCGTCCATCACCACCGCCACGTTCACCGGGCTGCGCACGGCCTGGCCACCTTCTTCGGGGGCCTTCACGGTGATGGTGAGGAACCGCTCGGAGGGCGTCCGCGCCAGGACGGCCGTGCGATCCAGGCCCGCCGAGATCACGAGACGCCCATGCTCGAGGGGCTCGGGCAGGGGCTCGAGCTCGTAGACCACCGGCGGCTGGACCGGCGGGGTGGGGAGGTCCATCACCATCGCCTTCAGTCGGGGCGCGAGCGCGGCGGCTGCCAGTGCGGTTCCGGCGAGTCCGAGGGTGAGGTGCCAACGCTTCATGGGGTCCTCCTGGAATCTACATAGCGACAACGCCCCCCGCGGTGGGTTCCTTACAGTCCCTCGCGGATCTCAGCGGTGGATCGTTCCTCCACCACCCCGGAAGTCCGATCCTCCGCCGAGGTCGGGCTCTTCGGGCAGGGCGTTGGACGGCCGGACCCTCGGGGCGACCTGCACGGTGGGCGCATCGGCCTTGCCGGTGCCGACCTCGAGGGCCCGCTCGACCTCGGGGGGCAGCTTGCCACCCTCGGGTGGCGTGGTGGCCTGGGCGAGCAGTTGCTCGATCGTGGGCACGAGCTCCGGCCGATGCTGGCTCAGCATGCGGCCCACGCGACCGTTCATCGCGGAGCTCGCGATGTAGACGCGACGGGCCCACGCCTCCACCACGGCGGGGTCGGGCTGCTCGGTCCTCGCGAGCGCAGCTGCCATCGTGGCCTCGATCCAGACGTCGTGTGCGAGCTCGTCGGCCACCGTGGGTGCACCCTTGAGGTCGGTGATCACCTCGCGCATCAGATCCTTGTCGTCCGAGCTGGCCCAGGCGGACAGCCTGTACCCCACGCCGTCGGCGGCCTCGCGGTACCAGAGCGGGACCTTCTCGTCCTCCTTGGTCCACGCGATCGGCGGATCGCCCGGGAGGGGCCAGCCGCGCAGGTGGTTCTCGAGCTCCGGCAGACGCGACCAGTCGTCGAGGGTGAGCCCGTCGAGCGCGGCGCCGTGGGTGTTCCCGAAGCAGTACCAGGCCTGCGAGTAGAGCTTGGCGTGGTCGGGCGACACCCCATGGCGTCCTGCACCGCGGAGAGGCTCTCGGCGCACTTCTGATCACGGGCCGCCTGCACCGCGCGGAACATGTGCTGCCCACCGGGCGGCGACTGCAGGTAGCGCGCCGGACGATGCGGGAGGCGGCGGGGCGCCTTGGGCACGTCGAGCACCAGGACGTGCTCACCGTCGCCCATGGGTGTGGGAGAGGGTCACCGGCTGGGGCGTGGGATCCGGACCGGGAACGGGGTCGGGCTGCGCCTGCGGGGCCGGCTGCGTGCCGTCGATCGCGAGCTGCGTGAGGTCGCCACCACCGATGGGGTCGTCGACGTCACCGGAGGGCCGGGTGACGAAGAAGGCCGCACCGAGACCACCCAGCGCCAGCACGCCCACGGCCGCGAGGGCGAGGGCGGGCTTGAGGATCCGGGAGCCACCCTCGTCTTCCTGGGACGAGCGCTTGCGCGAGATGGGCTTGGGCGTGGCGCCCTTGGCCGACCCGTCCTCGCCGCGGTTCCGGGGCGAGATGTCCTGCGTGGTCGGCGGAGCCTGGTCGCGCCCGGGGGCGGAGGGCTCGGTGCCGTAGGACGCGGGGTCGGAGAGCGGCTCGTAGTCGTCCTCCTCCTCGGGGATGATCGTGCCGCCACCCAGGAAGTTGGTGGCGGAGAGGGAGTCCTCGATCGCCTTCTGCTCGGGCAACGGCGAGGCGGGCATGGAGTCGGCATCGCCGACGATCACCGCGACGGCCGTGGCGTTGTCGTCGCCCTCGCGCGCCTCCACGATGTCGAGCACGTGATTGATCCCCGGCTCGGGGTTGGACCAATCGATGCTTCCGAGCTCCCAGTCCGTGACGACGCCGTGCACACCGTCGGAACAGAGCAGGATGACGTCGTTGTCGGCGAGCTCGATGGGCTCGGCCAGCTCGACCTCGACCTGGCGCTCGACGCCGAGGGACCGCGAGAGCACGTGGGCCTCGGGGTGCGTCGCGGCGTCCTCGGGGGAGAGGAGCTCGGCGTCCACGAAGAGGTTGACCATCGTGTGGTCGCGCGTGACCTGGACGGCCT
This sequence comes from Alphaproteobacteria bacterium, assembly GCA_020632885.1. Lineage (GTDB taxonomy): Bacteria > Myxococcota_A > UBA796 > UBA796 > JACKEQ01. Next base: position 36,886 of record JACKEQ010000033.1, read on the forward strand.
GCCCCTCGTTGATCAGGTAGGCCCGGCTGTCTCCGACGTGCGCCACGTGGGCCGTGCCGTCGTCGGTGATCACCGCGGCGACGGCGGTGGTGCCCATGCCCATGAGACGATGGTTCTTCCGGGCGGCCTCGTAGATCGCCTGGTTGGCGCGCTCGAGCGCGGCGCGGAGCGCGTTGCCGTGATCGCCGCGCACCTCCTTCATCGCCTCGTGGACCGTGCGGACGGCGAGCGTGGACGCCTGTGCCCCGCCGACGTGCCCACCCATCCCGTCGCACACGATGGCGAGGGTGTAGCCGTCGAAGGGGAAGACTCCATAAGAGTCCTGGTTCTCCGAGCGCTTTCGCTGCTCGCTGCGGTAGCCGAAGGCCCTCTTCAAGCTCTCCTCCAGCCCTGAACTTACCACTTCGCCCGGTGGAACGGCACCCCCGCATATGGATCCGGTCGCAATACACTGGCCCGGGAGGCGGACGATGGTGTGGAGAGCGAAGCTGGGGCTCGTGGGGGTTTCGGTGGTGATGTGCGCGGTGCTCGCTGGCGTCGCGCCTCCACCGGAGGTCGGGGTGGCGATGGTGGCCGCCGACCATCCGCTCGCGAGCCAGGCGGGTGCCGAGGCCCTGCGGCGCGGGGGGACTGCGGTGGACGCCGCCGTGGCCGCCGCTCTGAGCGCGGGCGTGGTGAACCCCGCCGGCAGTGGGCTCGGAGGCGGCGGGTTCGCCGTGGGAGCCGGGAAGGGCGACCCCTGGACCCTGGACTTCCGCGAGGTGGCGCCCGCCGCCGCCCACCGGGACATGTACGTGCACGACGGCAGGCCCGATCCCGCGCAGTCCCGCGTGGGCGGGCTCGCCGTGGCCGTGCCCGGGAGAGCCGTGGGCTCGCGAAGCTCCTCGCGGACCACGGCAGGCTGCCGCCGGCGACGGTCGCGGCTCCCGCCATCCGCCAGGCCACCGAGGGCTTCGTGGTGCTGCCGCACCTCGCCCATGCGCTCGAGAGCACGTCCTACGCGGCGGTCCGGAGGCTCTTCCAGGTGGGTGGACGCCTGGCGGGGGACGGTGACCGCGTGAAGCGCCCGGACCTCGCGAAGACCCTGAAGGCGTGGGCGAAGAGCGCGGGGAGGACCTGCACGCCGGGCCTGGCGCGCGCTCCCTGGTGGCCGCGGCGCGCGGGGAGGGCGGCACGCTGGCGGACACGGATCTGGGCGCGTACACGCCGGTGTCCCGGGCTCCCCTGGTCGGTCGGTACGGCGACCTCACCCTGGTCACGATGGGGCCGCCGAGCTCGGGAGGGGTCGTGCTCCTCCAGGCCCTCGCGGTGCTCGAGGGCTACGACCTGGAGTCCCTCGGCCACAACAGCTCGGCCTACGTCCACCTCGTCACCGAGGTCCTCCAGCACGCGTACGCCGACCGTGCGCACCACCTCGGCGACCCGGACCACGTGGAGGTCCCCGTCGACCGGCTGCTGGCTCCCGAGCGCATCGAGGCGATCCGGCGCGCGATCTGGCCCGCGCGCACCTTCCCGCCCGACCACTACGGGCCGCTCATCGCGCCCCCCCGGGACGCCGGCACGCAGCACATCTCGGCGGTCGACCGGGACGGGATGTCGGTGGCCCTCACCACCACGATCAACACGAGCTTCGGGTCCGGTGTGGTGGACCCGCGCACGGGCATCGTGCTGAACAACGAGATGGACGACTTCGCGGCCGCGCCGGGCACCCCGAACGCCTACGGGCTCGTCGGCGACGAGCAGAACGCCATCGCGCCCGGGAAGCGCCCGCTGTCGAGCATGACGCCCACCGTCGTCCTCGACGCCGACGGGAAGGTCCTCATGAGCATCGGGGCGAGCGGGGGGAGCACGATCATCAGCGCGGTGCTCCAGGTCCTCCTCGACGTGGTGGTGTTCGACATGGATCCCCAGGAGGCCGTGGCGGCCCCCCGGTTCCACCACCAGTGGCAGCCCTCCAAGCTCTGGCTGGAGCCCGGGTTCCCCCTCGACGTGCAGAGGGCCCTCGAGTCCATCGGTCACACCGTGACCGTGCGGCCGGGCTTCTCCAGCGTGCAGCTCGTGGTGCGCGCGGAGGAGGGGCGGTACGAGGGGGGCGCCGACCCCCGGAAGGGCGGGTGGCCGGCCAGGGAGGCATCGCGATGAGCTGGGTGGTGGTGAAGTACGGGGGCACGAGCGTCGCGACGGCGGCGAGCTGGGCCTCGATCGCCGCGCGGGTGCGGGAGCTCGAGGGTCACCGCGTGTGGATCACGGCCAGCGCGCTCTCGGGCGTGTCCAACCAGCTCGAGGCCGCCCTGGACGCGGCCGTCGCGGGGGCCCCGTCCACGGCCGTGCAGGACCTCACCGCCAGGCACCACGCCCTCGCGGCCGAGGTGGGCATCCCGGTGCCCCACGACCTCCAGGCCCTCCTGGACGACCTCCAGCGGCTCCTCGAGGGCATCCGGCTCACCGGGGAGGCCTCCGATCGCCTGCGGGCGCGGGTGATGAGCTTCGGCGAGCTCGCGGCGACGCGGCTGGGCACCGCGATCCTCGCGCACCATGGCCTGGACGCGCGCTGGGTGGACGCGCGGAAGGTGCTGCGCGCGCGGGCCCTCGAGCCCGGCGAGACCCACATCCGCGCCACGGTGCCCGTGGAGCGGGACCCCGAGCGCGTCGCACCCCTCGTGGGGGACGCTCCCGTCGTGCTCACCCAGGGGTTCATCGCCCGCGAGCCGGACGGGGCCACCGTGCTCCTCGGTCGGGGCGGGAGCGACACCTCGGCCAGCCTGTTCGGTGCGCTGCTCGGTGCCGAGCGGGTCGAGATCTGGACCGACGTGCACGGCATGTTCACGAGCAACCCGCGCGAGATCCCCACCGCCCGCCTCGTGAAGCGCCTGGACTACCGGGAGGCCCAGGAGCTCGCCGCGATGGGCGCCAAGGTGCTCCACCCGCGGTGCCTGCCGCCGGTCGCGATGCACGGCATCCCGCTCGTCATCCGGAACACGCTGGATCCCCACGCTCCCGGCACCTCGATCGAGCGCGACACCTCGGATGCCGCTGCGGTCACGGCCGTCGTGCGGCGCACGGGCGTCACGCTGATCACGCTCTCCACCCTGGCCATGTGGGAGACGCCGGGCTTCCTGGCGGCCGCGTTCGCCCCCTTCGCGGACCTCGGGATCTCGGTGGACCTCGTGGCCACGAGCCAGTCGGCGGTCTCGGTCACGCTGGACCACGTCCCGGGAGGGACCGACGGTCAGGCGTTCCGCGCGCTGCTCAAGCGGCTCCGGGCCCTCGGCGAGGTACGGGTGGTCGCGCCGTGCGCGGTGGTGAGCATCGTCGGACGTCGCATCCGTGCCGTCCTGCACGAGCTGGGCGGAGCCTTCGCGGTGTTCCGGGAGCACGACGTGCACCTGGTGAGCGAGTCCAGCGAAGACCTGAACCTCTCGTTCGTGGTGGACGAGGCGGACGCCCCGCGGCTCGTCCAGCGGCTCCACGGCGTGCTCTTCGCGCCCCAGGGCGACGATCCGCGGCTCGGGCCGAGCTGGGAGCAGCTCCAGGGTGCCGCGGCCACCGTGGTCTCCGCACCCCGGGAGCGCTGGTGGGTCGACGAGCGCGAGCGCCTCCACGCGCTCTGCCCCGAGGGGGCGCGCTACGCGTACGACCTGCGGGTGGTGCGCGCGCGTGCCCGGGCGCTGACGGGCACGCTGACGTCGGCGGGCCGTCTCTACTACGCGATGAAGGCCAACCCGCACCCGGCCGTGCTGGAGGTCGTGGCTTCCGAGGGGCTCGGGCTCGAGTGCGTGTCGATCGGGGAGGTCCGTCGCGTGCGGGAGGTGCTCGGCGACGAGGTGCCCATCCTGTTCACGCCCAACTTCTGCGACGTGCGCGAGTACGACGAGGCCTACGGGCTCGGCGCGGAGGTGACCATCGACGGCCCCGACGTGCTGGCGCTCGCTCCCGACACGTTCCGCGGACGACCGGTGGGCGTGCGGGTGGATCCGGGCGGCGGTGCGGGGCACCACGAGAAGGTCGTGACCGCCGGGGCCCACGCGAAGTTCGGCCATCCGGTCCGCGCGCTGGCGTCCGTGGTGGAGGCCGCCGCGGCGATCGGCGCGCCCATCGTCGGACTGCACGCCCACGTGGGCAGCGGGATCCTCGAGCCGGGCGCATGGCTACGCACGGGGACCGTGCTGGCGGAGGCCGCACGATCCCTGGCAGACCTCCGCTGGATCGATCTCGGCGGGGGGCTCGGCGTGGTCGAGCGGCCCGGTCAGCAGCCCCTCGACCTCGAGGCGGTCGACCGGAGCCTGCAGTCGCTCCGTCCATCGCTCCGTCCCGGCGTGGAGCTCCGCCTGGAGCCCGGCCGCTTCCTGGTGAGCGAGGCGGGCGGGCTTGCTCGTCGCGCGCGTCACGCAGGTCCGCGACAAGGGCGGCGTGCGGTTCGTCGGGCTGGCCACGGGCATGAACAGCCTGATCCGGCCCGCGCTGTACGGCGCCTGGCACGGCATCCACAACCTCACCCGGCTGGACGAGCCCGCGACGGGCTACGCCCACGTGGTCGGGCCGATCTGCGAGACCGGCGACATCCTGGGCCGCGATCGGCTGTTGCCCGAGACGGTGCCCGGCGATCTCGTGGTGATCGAGAACGCCGGGGCCTACGGGCGGGCCATGAGCTCCTGGTACAACGACCGGGCCCCGGCCCACGTGGTGGTGCTCGAGTAGGTCAGTGGGCCTGCTGGGCCTCGTGCTCGGCGATCTTCTGGCGGACCTCGTCCATGTCGAGGTCCTTCACCTGCTTCAGCAGGTCCTCGAAGGCTGGGGGCGGCAGGGCACCGGGCTGACGGAACACCAGGATCTGGTCGCGGAACACCATGAGCGTGGGGATGCTCGTGATGCCGAGCTGCGCGGAGAGCATCTGCGCCTTCTCGGTGTCGATCTTCCCGAACACCACGTCGGCGTGCTTCTCGCTCGCGGCCTCGAACGTGGGGGCGAAGGCGCGGCAGGGGCCGCACCAGCTCGCCCAGAAGTCGAGCACCACCATGGAGTTGTCGTCGATCGTGGACTGGATGTTGGCTTCGTTGACTTCGATGGTGGCCATGTGGCCCTCCTAGGGTGCTGTCGCCATCGCGGCGCGAATGGCTTCGACGCGGCGCCGGTTGACGCCGAGATCGCTGTGGCCCACCCGGCTCGCCGAGCGGATTTGGGCGACGTCTCCGTCCAGTCGGACCTCGACGTCGTCGGTGAACCGCAGGAGCGCGGTCTTGAACGTGTAGTGGCGGTAATCGGTCGTGGCGGTGACCCGCTGTACCCTCGGCATCGCGAGGATCGCGGCATCGAGGCGCTCCCAGGCTCCACCCGCATCCTCGCCGAGGTGGATCGGCTCGATGTGGTGCTCCTCGTCGTCCGCCGGCGCCAGGCTGCTGACGCAGTTCGGCGTGGTGGGGCAGGGGAGCATGCCGACGACGGGGACCCGTGCGCAGGCAGTGAGCAACAGGAGCGGTGACATGAGCAGTCCTACGCACGGCGCGCGCCGTCGCACACCCCCCAGGACACCTCGTCACCCTATGTCTCCGCGGTTCCGGGTCGGTGCGGCCCACGGTATGCTCGCCGGGAAGTCGAGGTGTTCCATGGACGAAGAGACCAAGCGCCTCTGGGCGAAGCGCGCTGGCGCTGGCCTGGCGGCCTTCCTGGGCCTGCTGGTGCTGGTGTGGCTGTTCATGCCCACCTCCACCGGCCCCAGGTCACGGCCGCAGGCCGTCGGGGAGCTCGACGCACCGGGCGAAGGTGCGCGGAAGAAGGTGGTGCAGATGGCTTCCGTCGCGCCTGCCGACGAGCCGGTGGAGCTCGAGGACGACCCGAACATCCCGGTGGTCACGCCGAACTGCAAGCTCCTCGTGGGCTACGAGCGGCGCAAGGTCCCCAGTACTCCATCCTCGACACCCTGCGCGACAGCTCGATGCGGTTCGACGAGGACGATCTGGCGTGCCTCACGGCCGCCGGCATCACCCCCGCGATCCTCGATCTCGCCGAGGCGCGCGTGGACTACAACAAGGCGCGCGGCATCAAGGGGAAGCCCGGGGTGAACCTCACCCTGGAGCACGAGACCTACCTCGCGCACCCCACCCATCCCGACAACCAGAAGTAGCTTCGCCCGCTGACCCCGGCGGACGATCGCGCCGCGCGGGCCCGCCAAGGTGGGCGCCCAAACCGCGTGCTGCGTGAGCCGCGGGGAACCCTCTCCGCCCCTCGGGTGCCCGCGTGTATCATCCGGGGCGACCCGGGCGGATAGAGGTTTTGATGACTGAGCGGGGCGCAGCGGCCACCCAGACTCCCAGCACGACGGGCACCGGACCGGTGCCGCGCTACGAGGACGAGGACGCCGAGTCGCTGGGCGAGAAGCTCGCAGACCTCTATGCCCGCCGCGCCAGCGACCCCCGGGCGAAGGTCGACGACGTCATCGAAGAGACCCGGCGCAAGCTGCGCCGCGGGCCTCGCCTCCGCGCCGGCGAGTTCCTCAAGGACGGCCAGTACCGCCTGATCGAGCGGGTGGGCGACAGCGCGGGCGACGCCACCTGGCAGGCCTGGGACCGTGCGGGCGAGCGCCTCGTCGTCATCAAGGAGATGGTCGGGCCCTGGGTCGCCAAGCGCATGCGGGTGGGCACCTTCCTCGAGGCCGCGCGCACGCTGCAGGGGCTCGAGCACGCCGGCCTCGCGCCGATCCACGACGCCACGCAGAGCCGGGACGGCTTCGTGTACCTCGCCACCGACTGGTACACGGGCGGGCGTCTGGACGCCTTCGACGGCGACGCGATCGACCTGCTGCAGGCGATCGTGGAGGTCGGGAACGCCCTGCAGGTCGCCCACGAAGCGGGCCTGGTGCACGCGCGGGTGCGCCCGGACTCCGTGTTCTTCGACCAGAGCGGCGGCGCGCGCATCACGGACTTCGACCTCGCCGGTGAGCACGTCCACGGCGACAGCGGCAGTGTGTTCGTCGCACCCGAGATGGTGGAGCGGGGCGCCCAGGCCACGGCCGCGTCGGACGTGTACGCGCTCGCGATGTGCGCGCTCTACGCGCTGAACGGCAACCGTCTCCCCTACACGGTCGTGCGTGGGCCCGAGCGGTTCATCGACGGTCTGACGATCCCGGACTCCGTGAAGGCCGTCCTGAAGCGGGCGGTGGACTGGGACCTCGACAACCGGTACGCGTCCGTCGCGTCCATGATCGAGGACCTGCTCACGGACGCCGACGTCCTGTCGGACCTCGCCCAGCGGGCCCTCGACAAGCGCCGGCACGTCATCGCCAGCGAGCACTTCACGGCGCTGTGGGCCCTCCGTCCCGGTGAGAGCGTCCGGATCAAGCACGTCCTCGGGCAGATCTACCTGCAGATGCAGACGTGGGAGGAGGCCTACCAGTGCCTGTCCTCCGCGCTGGAGGAGACCACGCGTCCCTCGCCGCTCTACCCGGACCTCCGCGAGTACGCGCAGGGCACCGGTGACTGGAAGCGCGTGGCGGACCTCCTCTGGAACCAGGCGCGCAACCGGCCGCCCGTGGCCCGCGCGTCCATGCGCGCCGAGCTCGCCAGGATCACCGAGCACCACCTGGACGACCCCCGCGGGGCGTCGGAGGTGTGGACCCTGGTCGTGCAGGACCACCGCACGGTCGAGGCGGGCGCGGAGGCGCTCGGGGCCCTGAAGCGGCTCGCGGAGCAACGCGGAGACTGGGCGTCCTTCGTGGAGCACGGCCAGGAGCTGCTCCCGTACCTCCAGCCCGAGCACCGTCCGGACGTGCAGTACGCGATCGGTCGCGCGTTCATCAACGAGCTGGCCGACGAGGACCAGGGGCTCGTCTGGATCGACCGTGCCGAGGCCGGTGGCGTGAAGCCCCTCGACATGGCCCAGCCGCTCCAGGACATCCGCGCGCGCCGGAGCCAGTGGCGGCGTCTCATCGGGCTCATGCGGCTCGAGGCGGAGAACGAGCCCAAGGTGCACGCGGCGTCCCGGGTGCTCCTGCGCGCGGCCACCATCGCCCGGTCGGTTCACCTGGAGGCCGAGGCCGAGGCCATCTACGAGGACCTGCTGGAGCGGGCCCCGCAGCACTACCCGGCCCTCCGGGAGCTCGCGCGCATGCGGCATCGGAGCGGGCGAAAGGCCATGGCGATGGAGGCCTACGCCGCGCTCACCAGCACGTACGAGGGGAAGTCCGAGGAGCCCGAGGCCAGCGAGCGGTCCGCGGATCACACGGCCTATGCGCGGCTCCTCGTGGAGGCCGGAGACGTCGAGGCCGCCCTCGGGAACCTGGAGGCCGCCCTCCGTCTCCAGGGCGACAACATCGAGGCCCTGCGGCTCGTCGGCCCGCTCTACATGGACACCGGCCGTATGGAGGAGGGCGCACAGGCCCTCGAGCAGCTCTACACCCTGTTCAAGGCCGTGCACACGGAGGGGCCGCGCCTCGATGCCGCCCTGCAGCGCGCGGACGCCGCGTGGTACCGGGGGCGTCTCGCGGTCGGGATGCGCTGGTACAACTCGGTGCTCTCGACCGTCTCCGACCACGACCGTGCCTGGTGGGGCCTGGCGCGCATCGCCATCGCCGCGCGGGGCGGGCATCCCGGCACCGACCGCGCGCCCTGGTTGTCCGCCACCCCGGCGGCCTACACGGCCCACGAGGTGCTCGCCCGCCTGTTCATGGGCCTGTTCGGCAACGAGGCGCTCAACGCGTGGCTCGCCCACCATCCCCTCGGTGACGGGGCGTCGAAGGCCGGCGACACCACCGCCCGTGCGGCCTGTGCCGTGGTCGACGTGCTGGACCGCTACGCGTTCGTGGGTCCCGAGCTGTTCGAGCGCCTCCGTGAGGGCTTCCCCGGCTGGGTGCAGCGGATCGACGCCGTGGAGGGGCTCTTCGACGGCAGCACCGAGTCGTTCGACATCGCCGATGCGTACGCGTGGTCGCGGCCCGCCATCACCAAGGACTTCGACCCCACGATCGACCGCACGTTCGTGCCCCCGAAGGAGGGCCTGTACGGCCGTCTCCTGGTCGAGCTCGGCAGCGACGACGTCTGGGACGTGCTCTTCGGGGGCGCCCAGCCCGAGCCGGTGTTCGTGGAGGCGCCCGCGCCCGCGCCCACCACGGCGCCGCGCAACACCTCGCGACGGTGGACTTCCTCCGCGAGGGCAGCGTCGACTTCAGCCTGCCGGTCACGCAGACGGTCGCGGTGATCGGCAGCGACCCCGCGTGCGACTGGCTGGAGCCGGACATCGCCGAGCGGCACCTCCGGGTGCGCCGGGTGGGTCCGGCCGTCTACCTCGAGCCGATCGGCGGTGAGGTGCTGGTGGACGGCGAGCCGGTGCCCGGCTGGCGCCTGATGGGCGGTGAGAGCGTGCGCCTCGACGGCTCGAGCTGGACGGTCGTCTGCCGTACCGAGGACGACGCCCGCCTCCACGACGAGCACGAGCCGGAGGCGGAGGAGCAGGTCGCGGGCTTCGAGGAGGACGACAGCGAGGTCACGCAGGTGAACCTGCCGCGCTTCACGCCCGAGGAGCTGGAGGCGGCCCTCAGCGCCGACCGGCAGTCCACCGAGCCCGCGGAGCCCCTCGCCGAGGACGGCGGGCTGGAGGCCCTGGAGGCCCCGGACGATGCCCCTGCAGACGACGAGGAGCTCGAGGCTCCCGAGGCGAGCGAGCCGCCGGAGCTCAGCGAGGCCTTCGAGCCCGAGCGTGACGTGCTCGAGGCCGAGGCGCCCGTCTACGCGGGTGATTCCGACGTGGATTACGACGACGACGACGAGGATGGCCTGCTCGACGAAGGCACCCCGGTGCCCGAGCGTCTCGCGCCACTCGATCTCGGCGATGACGACGACGACGAGCTGCAGGCCATCGTCGCCCACGACGACGACATCCCCGAGCCCGTGGCCCTCGATGTGGATCGCATCCCGGCCTTCGCCGACGCCCCGGAGGTCGATCTCGGGGATGCGCTCGACGACGAGGACGACGACTGGGACGACCCCGAGGTGCTGTCGCGCCACGAGGCCCTCGACGAGCACCCGCCGCCGTGGGTCCAGGAGGACGTCTCCGACGCCCCCACGCACAACCCGGACGGTCAGGGCTTCGGGTTCGACGACGAGGCCACGGTCGCCATCCTCCCGTCGCCGCCGCGGCCCACGCTCTACACGGACGAGGGCGACGACGACCCGCTGTTCGACGTCGGCGACATCGTGGAGAGGGTGCCGGGCGCCGACGACGAGGACGCCCCCGCCCCGCGGATCGGTGCCTTCGTGGACCCGCCCGAGCGCAGGTCCGGCGAGGACAGCCTGGGCCCCGCGGGCGACGCTCCCACGCCGCAGTGGCTCGCGGCCGGTGACATCGAGCCCGACCTCGTGGAGACCCGGATCGCGCCGCCCATGACGGCACAGACCCTCACGCCGCCCGATCCCGAGCCGCCTCCCGCACCGCGTTCGTCCTCGTCGCCGCGCGTGAAGGGCGGGATGCTCGAGGTCATGAGCGGCCCCGCGCGGGGCACCATCGTCGCCGTGGACGGGGTGCTGGCCCTCGGGCGCAACGCCGGCTGCGAGGTGCACCTCCCGGCCGACCCCATGCTCTCGGACGTCCACTGTCGCTTCGTGGCCTCCGAGGCGGGCTACCTCATCATGGACGCAGGGTCTGACCGCGGCACGATGGTGGACGGCTCCCGGGTCTCCGAGGCCACGCTGAAGGGCGGGGAGACCATCATGGTCGGCAGCACCGTGCTCCGGTTCGTCGTGCGTGGCTGATCCGCGCTGGAGCACGCTCGGGCCGTTCCTCTGGCTCCGGTTCCGCGCGCTCGGCGTGCCCGAGCCGGTGGTGGCGGTCGATCGCTTCCTGCGCGAGGAGCCCTCCGACGACGCGTCGTCCGTGCTCCTCTCGAGCACCCGCTACGCCCTGGCCAACGGCCGGAAGCCCGACCCCAGCGCGCTCGGGGCCTTCTGCTGCAACGCCGCCGAGCTGGCGGTCGTCCGGGCGGTCCAGGGCGAGTCGCGCCTGCCCATCGTGCTCTCGGTGCTCGACGGGCTCGGCGCGGACGAGATCTCCACGCTCACCGGCGTCTCACCCACCACGGTCCGCATGGCCGTGGGGTCCCTCGACGGCCCCCTCTCGGACGCCGCGAAGCCCCTCCCCGAGGGCAGCCAGCCCGGCGACCACCCCACCACGCTCGACATGCTCGGGTTCGCCGCTGAGCAGCTGCCCGCGCTCCGTACCGAGCAGATCGAGCAGCACGTGGCGAGCTGCTCGTTCTGCCTCCAGCGCCTCGAGGCCTGGTCGGACGCCTCCGACGCCTTCAGCGGGCTCGCGCTGCCTCCACCCCCGCCGCCTCCGCCCGATCGGCGTCCGTTCATCGTGTTCTTCGGGCTCGTGGTGGTCGGGGTGTGCCTGGTCGTCGGGGGCCTCGGTGTGGCCATGCTCACGAGCCGCCAGCAGGCCGCCGAGTCCGCTGCGTTCCAGCTCCAGCCCGCTTCGGTCTCGCTGGTGCTGGGCGGCAAGGAGGTACGTTCGCTCGGGGCGGCGTCGCCAGGGGATCTGGTCACCGTGCGCTTCGACCCGCGCAATGCGCCGTTCGCGGGCCTGGCCGTCCGTGAGGCAGGTGAGGTGCGGGTGCTCCTGATGGGCGAGGTGGCCGCGGGCGAGGGCCGCGTGGAGCCCGCCGTGGAGCTGATCTACGACCCCACGCGCCACGAGACCGCCTACGTCGTGCTCTCCGGGCGTGAGCTGCGCGAGCACGACGTGCGCACGGCTGCGGACGGCCACCCGGCGGCCGACGTCTCGGTGGCCGTCGTCCCGCTGAGGTGACCCCTGCCGGTCGCAGTCCTCTGGCACCTCCACCAACCCGAGTACCGCGACCCCGTCACGGGGGTCCCGGTGATGCCGTGGACCCGCCTGCACGGGCTGCGCGGGTACCTCGACCTGCTCACCACGAGCGTCGAGCACGAGGTCCCCTGGACCGTGAACATCGTGCCCGGCCTCTGGGACCAGCTCGAGCACTACGCGAACGGCGGCACGGACGAGCACCTCGAGCTCACCCGCGTCCCAGCGGACGCCCTCGATGCAGCCCAGGTGGCCATCGTGCGGCGGACGTTCCCCTGCGGTCATCCCCGGATGCGGTCCACCCCGCGCTACCGGGCCCTCGAGGCGCGCATCGAGGCGGGTGAGCCGCTCTCCGTCCCCGAGCTGCGGGACCTCCAGGTGTTGAGCACGCTGGTGTGGTGCGGTGCGGTGGCCCGTCGCGATCCGGCCATCTCGGCGCTGCTCGCCAAGGGAGAGGGGTTCACGGAGGCCGACAAGCAGGCGCTCCTCGAGGTGCAGGGGCGCGTGCTGGCCGGCTACCCCGACCTCCTCGCGGCGTTCGCGGGCGCCGAGGGGCCTGCGCTGTCGACCACGCCGCTGCACCATCCCATACTGCCGCTCCTCATCGACCTCGGCTTCGCGGCCCGGTCCGTGCACACCCCGCCGCCCACCGAGCTCGCGCTGCCCGCCCATGCCCGCCTGCAGCTCGAGCGAGGCCGTGCCCGCATGGAGGGGGCCAGCGGTCGGACGATCCGCGGGTGCTGGCCGTCGGAGGGGGCCGTCTGCCCCGAGCTCGTCCCGATGCTCGCCGAGGTGGGGTTCCGCTGGGTCGCCACCGACGAGGGGGTGCTCGCCCGGTCCGAGCGCGAAGGGGCGGGCGAAGGGGGCTGGGACCTGGGACACGGCGTCGTCGGGTTCTTCCGCGACCGCGCGCTCTCGGACCGGGTGGGGTTCGACTATGCGCGGCACCCGGCGGAGGACGCCGTGGAGGACTTCTTCGAGCGCGCCGCGTCCGACGGGGTGAAGGTGGTCGCGCTCGACGGCGAGAATCCCTGGGAGGCCTTCCCGGACGCAGGAGAGGCGTTCCTGGCGGGCCTCGTGGAGGGTCTGCGCTCCGAGGGCATCACGCTGGACGCGGCGGCCGAGCGGCCCGTCGTGGGGCGGGTCGACCGTCTCCACACCGGGAGCTGGATCGGAGCGAACCTCGAGATCTGGGCGGGCCACGCGGAGGACCATCGGGCCTGGGCGCTGCTCACGGACACCGTGGAGGCTGTGGGTGACGCGCCCGGCGCGGTGGAGCCCCTCCTGGCGGCCGAGGGGTCGGACTGGTTCTGGTGGTACGGGCCCGAGTTCTCCACGCCGTTCGCCGACACGTTCGACGCGGCCTTCCGCCATCTCCTCCAGGCGGCCTGGCGCGCCGCCGGGCTCACGCCGCCGGCAGAGCTGGACGTGCCCATCCACAGCGCGTGCCCGTCCCTCGTGCTCCCGGCGCGGGCGCTGGACCCCCGGCTCGGCGAGCCCGGCTGGCTCGGAGCGGGCCACTGGCGGCCGCGCGAGGGGTCCATGGCCCACGGTGACGCGGGTGTGGTGGAGCTCGGCTGGGATCTCGAGGGGGTGTTCTGGGTGCGGGGTCCCGAGGGGTTGGAGGTGCTCGTGGACGGCGCGCCCGTGCGGCTCACTCCGGAGGGGACGGCGGTGGGTCGGTGTGCGGAGGCGACCCTTCAGGCGCGGGGGGAGCGGGCTCGGGTGCAGCGGGTGGACTGGGTGGTGTGAGGGCGTCGCGGAAGCCCTGCCACACGCTGTCCTCCACCCAGGGGCTGTTCACGTAGAGGCGGTCGGTGCGCACGTCGCCTTCGACGGTCGACAGGGCGCAGAGGTCGTCCCGGTGCACGTGCGCGGGCGTGGGGGTGTCGGGGTGCACCCAGACGCGCTCGCCGACCCAGGTGGTCCCGAAGAGCACGCGGGGATCGGGCGGGGTGTCGCTCGGGGTGATCACGACCTCGAGCGCACCTCCGAGCTGCGAGAGGCCCGCGGAGCTCACGGTGGTGGCCCCGGGACCGCCGAACATCTCGGCCAGCACGCGGGAACGCTGGTCCTTGGGCTGGGCGGCGAGCTCGAGGCGGGCGAGCAGCGCCGCGGGACCCTCGAGCCGCACACGTCGCTGGCCGTCGGCGTCGGTGACCTCGGCGCGACCCTCCACGAGCGGCGGACCGACCTCCCCGGCCGGCGAGAGCATGGCGGTGCCCTGGAGGTGCGGGCGCACCTCGAAGGCCGCGCAGAGCGTGCAGCCGGGGTCCACGAAGCGCACGCCGCGAGCGGGCTGGGAGGGGTCTGCGGCGAGGACCAGCACGGCCTCCGTGTAGCCCGCGGGAGTCGAGGCGCTGGCGGTGCGGGGGGACCCGGGGTGCACGAGCCCCCAGGTGGCCATCCCGCCGAGCTGGCCGAGCTGCAGCGAGAGGATCAGGGCGGCCTCGGTGGTCGTGAGCGCGCCGGCGTTGCGGGCCTTGACGAGTCGACGCGGGAACAGCGGGTCCAGCGGCAGGTCGCCCACACCGGCCCTGAGGTGGAGGGTGGTGCGCAGCTCGTCGAGGGCCGCACCGTCCGGAACGCTCCCGCGCACGTGCACGGGCACGGCAGGCTCGGGCAGGGCGGCACGCCGGAACCGTTGGTCGAGGGCGCGCACGAGACCGGGCCGGTCCGGCGTGAGCGGGTGCAGGCCCACCGACGCCAGCCACCAGTACGCGTCGTCCTCCCAGCGGACCCGGGCATCGTCCATCTGCACCGTGTGCTCCGCGACGCGGGCACCCGGCAGCGTGGCGCGGACGCCGTGGGTGGGGGCGTCGGGCCGGGTGAACCGCACGGTGTGGCTGCCCGGTCCGTCCACCAGGAGCCGCACCGAGCCGTCGTAGACCTCGTGCTCGCCTTCCACGGTGAGGTCCTCGGCGGCGAGGGGCACGGGGACCACGAGGGCCGCGGGGCCGTCGGCGGTGTGCTCGAGGGTCCACACCGTCTCGAACCGCGAACCGCCGCCCGGGTACAAGGCGCGCTGAGGCTCTCCCTTCACCACGATGCGCTGGGTGAGGCGCGCGGTGGAGGGGACCGCTGGGAGCTCCCGGGCGACGGGCGGCTCCACGGGGCTCGGATGCGGCACGGCGACGGGCGAGACGGTGGAGGCGTCGGCGACCCACACGTCCGCACGCTCGGACCCGCCCCAGACGAAGGGAACCGTGCTCGTGAGGCTCGAGTACCGACCGCGGTTGGCCGCCGGGTCCCAGATGTAGCTCGAGGCCGGCAGCTCGCGGACGAGCCGCACGTGCACCGTGTCACCGGCGAGGGCATCGGGGGTGTGCAGCCGGATCCGCCCGCTCCCGTCGGCCTCCCGCGGCATGACCTCCATCCGTTCGTCGTCGACGCGGCGCCGTCCGCCGTCCGAGAGGCGCACCCGGGCCTGGAGGGAGACCACCGAGGCACCGGGCGGGACGACCACGTCCACCCACGGGCAGCGCGACTCCGCGATGGCCTCGTACGTGCCGGACTCGCGCCATCCGGCCTGCTCCGCCTCCAGCTCCACCTCTGCGAGGGCCAGGAAGCAGGTGGCCGGCATGGCGAGCGGGGTCACGCCTTCACCTTGTTCCGGGCCTTGTGGGTGACCTCGGAGAGGAGCTTGGGCAGCCCGCCACGCACCTCGGCCTCCCACGCCACCACCGCCGCAGGGTCGGTCTTCACCCAGCCCTTGAGCACGCGCCTGAGGGCCTTGCGGACGTTCGGGGACTCGTCGCGGAGGAAGGCGTGGGCGAGGGCCCCCACGAGGGGCGAGAGGGGCTCCTCCACGAACGCGATGGCGTCGTCGCCGTGACGTGCGCGCAGGGGGGCCACCGCGCAGCCCTCGAGGGGGAGGGGGAGGAACGCGAGGCCCATGCTCACGAGGGCGCGTCGCACGGCAGGGTGTGACCCCTTGTGGGCGAGGGCCAGCTCCCGGAGGCGCTCGGGCTCGGCGCCGGTGGCGGCGAAGGCGGGCCCGAGCACCAGCCAGCCCAGCGCGTCGGCCGTGAGGTTGTCGTCGAGGCGCGCGAGCCAGTCGAGCCCGATGTCGAGGGCTTCGGTGGGACCGTCGGGCACGAGGGCCGCGAGCAACCCGACGGCGAGCATGCCGTCCTCCCACGCGCTCATGAACAGCCGGGTCAGGGCGTCCTCGGACGTGAGAGACGGCTTCTGGTCACGCCAGACGGCCGCGCCCACACGCGCGATCTCCGCCTGCGGCGTGCCGCGGATGCCCTTGAGGGTGTTGAGGTTGCGGGCCGCCTTCCTCGCGGTGTCGGAGGAAGAGAGGGCCTCGAGGGTCTCGCTGATCAGGGACTCGTCCATGCCGGAGCCCCTAACGGTTGGGTCAGACCGCGACGAGCACCGCGATGGCCGCGACGAGCACGGTGGCCACGGCCGCCACTGCCGCCGCGAGGCCGGCACCCAGCAGGAAGGTGGCCACCATCGCCAGGAGCAGCCAGTTGCTGGAGCTCTGGGGCGCCGGCGCCTCCGCCACCTCGACGGGCTCCGGCTCCGGCATGCTGTCCACCAGCGCCACCAGGTCCATGACGGACGCGGACTCCACGGCCCAGGGGGGCGTGGTGAGGGTGGGGTCGGGGACGTGAGGGATCGTCATGCCGGAGAGCGTATCCGAGGGGGCCCGGCAGGGTCGTGCAACGCGATGTCACTCCGGCATCACGTGGGTTCGCACGGCATCCGCGAGGTCTGCAGGGGCGTCGTGGTGCACGAGGTGACCGGCCTCCAGGACCCGCGTCCGCACGTCCTGGAGGTGCTCGGCGCGCTCGAAGGCCGGATAGCCCGAGCGGGATCCGCGGATCGCGAGCACCGGGGCCGTGATCTCGCGCAGGAACACCTCCAGGTGGCGCTCGTCGAAGGGCCGCGGCGCGCGACCCCGATGCCGCGCGTCCCAGGCCCATTGCAGACCCCCCCGTACCTCCCGGGTCTGGCGCGACGCGAGGTCCAGGGCCGCCTGCGGCGAGAGGGCCCTGTTGGCGCGACGGAGACGCTCGGCGGCCGCCTCGAGGTCGGCCATCGGTGGCCCGTGGCGCACCCCCGCGCGCCGCTGGTCGAGGAAGCGGCGGGCGCGATCGACCATCGTGGCGGTGTCGTCCGGTGGCCCGAGGCCCTCGACGAGCACGAGGCGTCGCACCCGGGCCGGCCGGGCCCCCGCGAACAGGCAGGCGAGGGTGCCGCCCATGCTGTGCCCGAGCACGTCCAGGGGGGCGTCGGGCGACAGGGCGTCCGCCACGGCGTCCACGTCGCCCACGTAGTCCCAGAAGTGGTACCAGCCGCCCTCGCCGACGTGCGCGCTGCGCCCGTGGCCCCGGTGGTCCACGGCCCACACGGGCATCGGCAGCCGCCGCGCCACCTCGTCCCACGCCAGCGCCTGCTCGAGGAACCCGTGGAGCACGAGCAGCGGCACGCCCGGCGCGTCGGTGTTCCACCCGACGACGGCCAGATCGAGGCCGTGGGGGCCGGTGCGGATCGTGCGCTCGATCACTCCGCGTCCCAGGCCAGCCGCAGACCGCACTTGAGGTTGCCCGAGAGGCGGTGTGACAGGCGTAGACCCGGGTCCGCCGCGCGTCGGGGGTGGGTGAAGCAGCCGCCCATCACGACCCGCCCGCGGTCCTCCCGGTCGCGCCAGGCGCTCGAGGTGGTCTCGAAGACCCCTCCCACCGCGGAGTAGAGCAGCGAGTCGCCGTGACAGCCGAAGGCGCGGATGGGCAGGGGCCGCTCCAGGCCCACCTCGGCCGTGACGACGCGACCCGGGCGCCAGTGGTCGCCCCACGGCCACCGACGGCCGTCGAGGCCCCGCACGGCCTTCTCCCACTCGTCGGCGGTCGGCAGGCGCGCGCCCACCGAGGTCGCGTAGCGATCGCAGTCCTCGGGCCAGAGCGCGTAGATCGGCTCCTCGCGACGGTCCGGCGGGCACGTGCGGGTGTGACCCCAGTGGGCCAGATAGTGGATGTCCTCCCGGTCGTCCGGGTGGTCGGCCAGCCAGTCCGCGTAGGAGCCGGCGGACACGGGCTCCCGGGCGATCCAGACGGGCCGCTCGAGGTGCTGGATGCGCAGCGGTCGGGCGTCCGGCAGGTCGCCGCCGGCCACGAAGTTGCCCCGGGGGATGCGGACACGCCGGCCTTCGAAGAGCACGGGCATCGGGGGCATCCGGCCCACCAGGAACGCGCGGGTGGCCTCGGAGAGCAGGAAGCCCGAGAGCTCGTCCGGCCCGTGGCCCTGGTTGGCCGCGATCCGGGGGGCGAGGTGGCCCGCGACGAGGAACTCGAGCACGGACCGGTGGCCGAAGCGCCAGGCGCCGTCGAGGTCGGTGACCATGAGGGCCGCGCGGAGCTCGGCGGGGATGTCGAAGCGCCGCACGAGGTCGTTGCCGAACCGGAGCGCGGTGGGCCGGAAGCCGTGGGTGACGCAGACCTCCCAGGCGAGGTCCTGGAGCCGCTCGACCGCCTCGTCGTGGCCGGGGCCCGTGAACAGCGCCCGGCGGATCCAGGCGTCGAACAGGCCCCAGGCGTCGATCGGCATGTTCAGGTGGATGTGCGGGAGGGCCGAGCCCACGACGTGGAGCAGGAGGGGCGAGGTGGCGAGGTCCTGCAGGCCGTCCACCGACTCCACGAGCGACATGCCGCCCGCGCTCCCGAGCTGCTCCTGCACCACCTCCTGGGGGAGGGGGTCGATCCGGAACGTGGGCACCGCCAGCGAGTCCACCTGGTCGGGCGCCGTGGCGACGTCGGTGCGGAAGAACCCCGGCCTGGACGTGAGGAGCCAGCGGGGCCCCAGCGTCTGGCGCATCTCCACGAACCGATCCTGGAGCGTGTGGGGTGCGAAGGGCGCCTCGTCCAGGCCGTCGAGCAGGAGGGGCCGGGTGCCGGCGAGGGCCTCGTCCAGGCGGCGGCGACCGAGGATCGGGAGCAGGGCCTCCAGCAGCGGCAGGTCGGGGTCGAGCAGCCGAAGGGGGAGGGCGGTGTAGCGGCCCGTGGCCGCGAGGGCTGCGACCAGGTGGGTCTTCCCGCTGCCGAAGGGGCCGAGGAGCACGGCGTGGCCGACCCCGATCGCATGCTCGACGGCGGCGACGAGCGGGCCGGCGGGGTTCTCGTCCAGGCGCGCGCCCTCCAGCGTGAGGCGGGTCGCGGTCAACGGCAGCATCGTCACTCCGGGAGGGGGCGGGCGTGCTAACGTAACGACCGTCGATGGAGGCGCGGGTGGAAGACGTTCAGACGCCGATGGAGTACCAGATCAGCGGCGTGCTCATGGTCGTCTCGGGGTTGTTCAACCTCATGATCTCGGGCATCTACGTGCTCGGGTTGATCTGGGTCTGCGTGGGTGTGCTCTGGCTGATCCCGATGTTCGTGGCCCTGGCCGAGATCGCCGTGGGCGCCATGGCGCTCGCCGGGGTGCGCGTGCCGGGGCTCCAGGTCGTCTCGATCATGGGCATGATCAGCTCGATGTTCATGTGCAACATCTGGGGCGCGATGTTCGAGGGCATCGCGGCCGTGCTGCAGTTCCAGCCCAAGGTGCGCGGCTACCTCGAGGGCTGAATCGATCACTCCGGCCGCCGAAGGCGGCCTATCACTCCTCGAAGCGGTAGCCCGTGCCGTGCACCGTGAGGATGTGGCGCGGCTCGCCGGGGGTGTCCTCGAGCTTCTTGCGGAGCTTGAGGATCTGGTTGTCCACGGTGCGCGTGGTGATCGCTGCCGTGTAGCCCCACACGTTCTGGAGGAGCTCCTCGCGCGAGACGTCGCGGCCGCGGTGGGCGATCAGGTAGCCGAGCGTGCCGGCCTCGTGGGTGGTGAGGCGGCTCACCTTGCCGTCCTTGGTGAGCTCGCGACGGCGGAGGTCGATGGTGACGCCGCTGAAGCTGAACGTGTCGGGCGCCTTCCGCTCCGAGCTGTGCTGGCGGAGGCGGGCCTTCACGCGCGCGATGAGCTCGCGGGGCGAGAACGGCTTGGTGACGTAGTCGTCCGCGCCCATCTCGAGGCCCATGACGCGGTCGATCTCGTCGGTCTTGGCCGTGAGCATGATCACCGGCAGGTCCGGGAGCTCCGACTTCACCGTGCGCATCACCTGCATGCCGTCGATCCCGGGCAGCATGATGTCGGAGATCAGGAGGTCCGGTGCTTCGGCGCGGATGAGGGCCAGCCCCTTCTCGCCGGTGTCGGCGTGCCGGACGTGGAAGCGCTCGCTCTCGAGGGCGATGACGAGCCCACTCGCGATGGTCGGGTCGTCTTCGATGATCACGATGCTGGCGCTGTCCACGTTCACCTCCGGAGCGTCCGCACCTTACCGCGGACGCCGGGCTTGCGCAGCGTCACGGAAGGGGAACAGCGGTCACAGGATGTTGATCGTCAGGAAGAACGGAGAGAGGGTGTCTTTGGTGTCGAGGGTCAGGTAGAGGGTCTCGACGTCGCCGGTGTTGTTGACGTGCACGAGGGTCTCGATGGCGCCGGCGTTGTCGGAGCCCGTGAGGCACGAGTCGAGGTCCGCACAGTCGCTCGTGAGGTAGAGCGCGGGGTCGCCGTCCTCCATGGACATGGTGACCTCCAGGGTGGCGCCGTCGGGCACCTCGAGGCGGAGGGTGCCGTCCGCGCCGGGGAGCGTGCTCTGCGTGCAGCCCAGGAACCCCGGATTCGTGGTGGGATTGAGGTCCGACGGGTTGCCGGAGTAGTACTCGCCGGGCTGGAACAGCGGCGCGTCCAGGGCGCCGGCGCACGTGTCGGAGAGCGGAGGGTCGGGGAGCTCGATGCTGCGGTGGTCGAGGAAGAACAGACCGCCGTACGTGGGCGTGACGCCGTCCACCACCAGGGTGACCACCTCGGCCTGGAGGGGGTCGGGGTTGAAGCGCGTGAGCATCTCGGTCTGGGTGCCGAAGCCGCGGTCGGCCCCTTCTTCGCACACGGGCTCGAGCTCGTCGCACGACTCGAGGATGTAGACCGCCCCGTTCGCCTCGAACTGGCGGAAGTCGATCTCCATGCGGTGGTGCGGCGGGATCGTGACGTTGTACACGGCGTCCAGGCCCGCGGAGGGCTCCTGGGACTGCAGGCACTCCACCACCTCGAAGGTGTCGGCCATCCCCGCGAGGTCGCCGTAGTGCCCACCCACGGGCAGGCTGACGGCGCTCGCGCAGTCGTTCCCGACCTCGATGGGCGCGCGGAGGCCGACGGGCACGTACTCCACGACGAAGTCCGCCTCGGCCGTGGTGAGGACGTCGAGGGTGTTCCCCTCGATGTCGAACGTGTCGTGGGACCAGCGCGCGAGCTGGATGTCGAGCACCGTGGCGATCGGCAGGTTCAGGGCGTTGAGGTCGAGGTCGTGGCTGCCGTCGTCCTCGATGCGCCAGACGCGGCCGGGCGAGGTCTCGTCGTCGGTGCGCAGGAAGAGGTACATCTCGTCCGCGCCTTCGGGCTCCCAGAGGATCGTGAAGGCGTCTTCGTCCGAGAAGGCGCGCAGCGTCTCGTCCTGGCGGGGGCTCGTGACCACGAGGCCCTTCGGGACGTCCACGGCGGCCGGCAGGTCCACGTCGCCCCACTCCACGCCGAGCGTGATGTCTGCGGGGCCGCTGAAGTCGCCGCGGCCCGAGAGGTCTGCGTAGTACCAGGAGAGCAGCTCGTCGGCGCGGTAGTACGTCTCGTAGGGACCGAAGGGCACGGTGAGGCCGACGTAGCGGTAGAAGCTCCGGTTCTCGACGTACCGCTCGAGGGGGTCGTACTGGCGGGACTCACCGAGGGGCGGGAGCACGTGCAGGCACGGCGTGGTCTCGTCCGGCAGGCAGTGCGCGACGTTCACGAACTCCTGGAGGTCGTTCGCGAACACCCCGACGAGCTCGGAGCGCACGAGCAGGCCGTTCTGGTAGCCCCGCACGAGGGCCAGGCTGCCCTGGTCGGTGCCCGGGATCGGGTCGATCGGCACCGGTGTGACGGGCTCGGAGGTGTCGGTGGGGGTCTTGCCGGGGCAGCCCAGGAGCAGCAACGGGAGGAGGGTGCGCATGGTGGGACAGTAATCCAGCCGTTCGGGGTTCGCGCGGGCTTCCACCTGTGTGTGTCGTGGAGAGCGCCTTCCGGATCAGTGCGTGACGAAAGGTGACGTCAGGCTTCCATGGCGGGCAGCTCGATCACGAAGCGCGCGCCGCCGTCCACGCCTTCTTCGCAGCGCACGGTGCCTCCGTGGCCCTTCACGATCTCCGCGACCTGGGCGAGGCCCAGGCCGTGACCGCCGGACTTTCCGCGGTTGTCGCCCTCGACGCGCACGAAGCGCTCGAACACCGAGTCGCGCATCTCCGCGGGCACGCCGAGGCCGTTGTCGGTGACGCTGATCACCACGCGGTCTCCGATCTGCTCGGCGGCGAGCCAGACCTGTGCGTCGACGTCCTCGCGGCGGTACTTCAGGGCGTTGTCGAGCAGGCAGGCCACCGCGTCGCGGAGGGCCTCCGCGTCGCCCATCACCTCGCTGGTGGGCTGCAGGTCGGCCTCGAACCCGATCCCGGCGACCTCCAGGCGTGGGCCCCAGAGATCCACCGCCTCGAAAAGGGGCTCTTCGGGGTCGAAGGGCTCGGGGCGGCGGAGCTGGCGCTCGCGGGTGACGGAGAGGATCTCGTTGACGCGAAGGGTGAGGTTGTCGGCTTCGCGCACGATGGCGCGGGCCATGCCGGCCCGCTCGCGGTCCGACCCGTAGTGGCCGAGCTCCAGGTTCTCCGCCATCACCTTGATGCCGGCGAGGGGGGTCTTGAGCTCGTGGGTGACGCGGGTGGCGAACTCCTTCTGGCGCTGCAGCAGGAGCCGTTGGGTGCGGTTGGCGGCGATGATCCCGTAGAGCATGGCCAGGGCGACCATGAGCAGCACGCCGAGCACGCCGAGCAGGAAGGCCAGCGCGGAG
Organism: Alphaproteobacteria bacterium; assembly: GCA_020632885.1. Lineage (GTDB taxonomy): Bacteria > Myxococcota_A > UBA796 > UBA796 > JACKEQ01. The sequence goes on from JACKEQ010000033.1 coordinate 59,596, forward strand.
TCCATGCGGTGGATCTGCTCGTCGATCGGCGCGGACCGCAGGCCCACGCGGAGGTGGGTGAGGGCGCGCGAGAAGGGCACGCTGACGGCGATCTCCCCGCCTGCGCGGGCTCCGGTGATGTACTCGCGTCCCGTGGAGTCGGTGATGACGAGGTACTGCCGGTACCGGCCCATGTGGTTCAGGAAGTCCTTGAGGAGCTCGTCCTGGTCGAGCTGGAGCGCCACGCCGGCCTCGCCGTTGGCGGCCCAGTGGGTGAACAGCAGGAAGGGCGTGTCGCCGTACTGGTCGCGGATGAAGCGGGGGGCTTCGGGGACCATGGGCACGCGGCGGGGCAGGAGCTGGTCGCGCACCTCGCGGAAGCCGTTGACGCGGCGGGTGGCCCGCAGGGCGGCGGCTTCGAGCATGTGGGTGCGCTGGGGGTTGCCCCACGCCTGGACGCGCGGGAGGAGCGGGTAGGCGAGGAGGTGCATGAGGACCTCCGCGTCGGGGCCGTCCAGGTCGGCGATCTCCATGCCGGTGCGGAAGTACAGGGCTCCGGCCTCGTCGTCGCGCTGGAGGTTCAGGAGGGCCTCGGCGCGCTGGAGGTTGAGCACGGCGGCCCGGAAGGGCGGGACACCGAGGTTGGCGGCGTCGGTGAGGGTGGCCTGCTGGGGGAGGCCTTCCTGGTCGAGCATCTCGAGGAGCTCGTCCCACTCGCCCATGCGGCGGTAGACGTTCACGGCCTCGGAGAGCGCCATGAGCCGCACGGAGCCGTCCATGGCGCGGCACCACGTGCGCCAGGCCTGGACGGCCTCTTCGGGCGTGGTGTCGGCCTGGCTGGCGTAGAGCCTGGCGCGGGACAGGCACTCGATGCGCTCCATGGCGGCCTCGTGCTCGACGCGTGGCTCCTCGGGGTACGCGAACCGGCCGGGGACGAGGATGTTGCGGTTCTGGTTGGTGACGCGCTGGGCGGGGGTCCAGAGGTAGAGGCTGTCGAACCACCCCGCGGTCTGGCGGAGCTGGGTCTGGTAGATGCGGCCCTGGTAGCGGTTGGAGACGGCGCCCTCGGACCAGCTCACGAGCTTGGCGATGAGGTCGTCCTCCCAGGACTCGGCGCGGTCGCGGAGGTCGTTCTCGACGTCGACGGAGACCTGGCCGGTGGCCTCGCGGTGGAGCACGAGGACGACGGCGACGACGCCTACGACGAGGCCGACGATGAGCAGGCCCAGCGCCCACGGGAGGGCGCGTCGGGTGACGGTGAGGTCGGCGTTCATGCTGGGGTCCGCTAACGCGCCCGGAGCCGGGTCAGCGAACGTGTCCGTACAGCCTGGCGAGGGTGTCGGGGGACACACCCGCCGCGTACAGCACGGGGAACGCGTTCATGACGGCGCTGGCGACCAGCGGACGGGCCATGAAGCGCCGGCCGCTCACCTCCACGCGCTCGGGCACCCTGACCAGATGCCCGACCGTCCAGAGCCGACGGGCGAGCTCCACGTCCTCGAAGATCGGCAGCAAGGGGTAGCCGCCGACGCGCTCGAAGGCCTCGCGACGCACGAACAGGGCCTGGTCTCCGTAGAACAGCCGCGTGTACCGGCTCCTGACGTCGGCGAGGGGCAACGCCGCGGCCAGCCGCCGCGGCGGGCCGTCGTTCACCGTGCGCGTCCCGAAGGCTCCACCCGCGGCACCTTCCCCCGAGAGTGCCCTCCGGACGGCCTGGGCACCGGTCACGGGCACGCGGACGTCGGCGTGCACGAACCACAGGACGTCCCCGTCGGCCCCCAGCGCACCCCTGTTGCACTGCAGCGCCCTCCCGGACCGCCCGACCACGACCCGGCAACCCCGGCGCCTCGCGAGGTCGACCGTGCCGTCCGTGGACCCGCCGTCGCTCACGACCACCTCGTCCACACCCGCAGCACCCAGAGCATCCAGGCAGGCCTCCAGACGGGTGACCTCGTCGAGCGTCGGCACCACCGCGGTCACCCTCATCGGCGCGGCTCGGGCACGACGGTGGGCGGAGGGTTCCAGAGCGTGTCGTAGTCGGCCGAGAACCGGGAGGCGGCACGCCAGCGGGCCGCATGGTGGAAGACCCCGCCGATGGCGGTGGTGGCGAGGCCGAGCCCGAAGTTGCCGCGCGTGTCGGGGTCCGCAGCGAAGGTGCTCACGCCCGCGACCAGGACGGTGGTCCAGATGCCGGTGGCCAGCGCGTGCGTGCGGGCAGAGCGGTCGGCGTCGCGGCGCATGTCGGCGGCCAGAGCACGGATGGCGCCCTCGCGGCCCTCGACCTCGGCGAGCCGCGCGAGGAGGCTGGCGTGACGGCGGCGACCGAGGGACATCTCGTACTGGCTGGTGGTCACGAGGGCCGCCCCGCCGAGGGCCATTCCGACCGTGCCACCGTCCCGGGAGCCCCCGAGCCACCCGAGCGCACCGACCCCCGCGAAGGTGAACCCCACGCTGCTGACGAGCCAGCCGGACCGGTAGGTGCGGCGGTGCTGCTCGTCGGCGAGCGCGACCAAGGGGGCGCGTGCGTCCCGATGGAGCTCCGGTACGTCCGCGGCCAGGGCACCCGGCAGGGTGAGGATCAGAAGCGGCCGTCCTGGATACCCCAGGTGATCGCGCGGTCGGGGATGGCGGCGATGCGCTTGCGATCGAAGCCCGAGCCGTTCCAGGTGAACGCCAGGAGCTCGTGGGTGTCGTCGCTCGCGACGTAGACCTCGATCTTCCCGTCCCCGTCGAGGTCCGCGGTGTGCACGGCGTGCTCGAAGCCCTTGGTGTCGGCAGCGATCTGGTGGTTCTCGAAGGTACCGTCCGGCTTGCGCTCGAGCATCCAGGCGCCGCTGGTCTTGCCGGTGATGACGAGCTCGAGGGCACCGTCGTGGTCGACGTCCGCCGCGGTGAGGAAGCGGGACTGGTCGTCGTCGAGGGTGGTCACGACCGTCTCGGTCCACCCGGACGCGCCGGGGTCGAGCCGCACGACCTTCACGGGCTCGAGGCGGGTCTTCTTCTTGTCCGGACCCACCTCGACATGGGCCTCGCGCACGGCGTACAGCTCGTCGCGCCCGTCACCGTCGGTGTCGGCCACGAGGATCTCCTTGGCGTGGCTCTCCTCCCAGTGCACCACGGGGGTGGCGGTGAGCTTCCCGTCCGCCAGGGTGTAGCGGGAGACCCCGCCCTGCTGCGACGCGCCGCTCGAGCGGTTGCGGTCGGACGGGGTCGCGTAGATCTCGGGCTTCCCGTCACCGTCGACGTCGCCGAGCTCGATCTCGTGCACGAAGGTGTCGGGCACCTTCTCGGACTCCACGAACGACCAGGTGCCGTCGGCCTGCTCGGTGCCCACCGCCACCACTCCCATGTCGTGCGTCGCGATGACGAGGTCCTCCTTCCCGTCTCCGGTGACATCGGCGATCTCGACGTCACGCAGACGGTCGAACTTCCCGCCCCAGGACTGCTCCCAGAGCACCGTCGGCTTCCACGTGCCGTCCGCGTGCTTCCAGTGCGTGAGGCGCGCCTTCATGGCGCCGATGGTGAGGATGCCGTCGCGCCACCACACGCCCTTGTGGAACACGTTGGAGCCGGGGTCCTCGACGACCTCTTCGTGCCAGGTGTCTCCGTCCTTCCTGAGCAACCAGAGCGCCGCGGGGCGCGGCACGGTCTTGCCCCCGACCTTCTCGAAGCGCGCCTGGGTGAGGATGAGGGCGGGGAGGGGGCCTGCCGGGGCCGTGGGCTTCGCAGCGGGTGCCGGCTCGGCGTGGGGCGCCGGGGCGGGCTCGGGCGCGGTCCCGCCGCCGCACCGTGTGGCGGCGAGCAGGGTGATGGCGGCGGTCGCGACCACGGCTGCGACGATGGGGAGGGGCCTCTGCATCGGGATCTCCTACGGTCGCACCTCATAGTGGATTGCACGTCCGGCTTCACCCGTCCGTGCGTTCGGGTAGCGTGGAGCGGGAGGCCGGCGGCATGGGGATCGAGGTCGGCGACGTGGTGGAGGACAACTACGGGAACCAGGGGCTCGTGGTCCGGGAGGAGGCACGTCCGCCCGCGGGTTGGCTGCGGTCCCAGCGAGACACCCGGGTGATGCGGCTCGGGCTCGACGAACGGTGGCTCGGGGTCATGCCCTTCACGGGCGGCCTGGTGGTGGCGCCGGCGAGCCTGTGCGCGCGGCTGCGGTCGGCGGAGCGGGGCGACGTGGTGCGGGCGGCCGCCAGGGCGAACCGGGCTGCGCTTGAAGCGCTGGTGGAGCTGTTCCCGGCGTGGGTGCCGTGACGGCCGTGGGCTACGAAGCTCCCGGGGAGGTGCGATGGACGGCAACCTGGTGATCGGTGGGCTCCTCGTCCTCGTGGGGATGATCACGCTGGTGGGCCGCCTGGTGGCTCCGGAGAGCGCGATGTTCGCGAAGCTCGGGCCCATGAAGGCGCAGTACGGAGACCGGGCCGGAACGGCGCTGCACGTCCTCTCCTACACCGTCATGCCGCTCGTGGTGGGCGCGACGCTGCTGGCGACGGCCCTCCGCGGGTAGCGAACGTCCTCGTGCGGCCCCGGGGGAAGCGGCGCGTTAGCCGGGGGACCATGTCTGTCCAGCCTCCGCGCCGCGTGTACTTCCGCACCTTCGGGTGCCAGATGAACGAGTACGACACCGGGAAGATGCGTGCCCAGCTCGTGTCCGACGGCTTCGTGGAGACCCTGGATCCCGAGGAGGCCGACGTCATCCTCGTGAACACCTGCTCCATCCGCGAGAAGGCCGTCGACAAGATGCGCTCGGTCCTCGGTGACTACCGCGGCATGAAGCGCAACGGGAAGCACGTCACCATCGGCGTGGCCGGGTGTGTCGCCCAGCAGGAGGGGCAGAAGCTCCTCGACCAGTACCCCGAGCTCGACCTCGTGTTCGGGCCCGATGGCATTCCCGCCGTGCGCGCCCTCGTGGAGGCGGCCGTCCAGAACAAGGGGCCGGTGCTCGACACCGAGTTCCTCGACCTCGACAGCTACCCCTTCGTGGCCGACGTGGACCCCGCCGCCCACGGCGTGGGCGCGTTCGTCACCATCCAGAAGGGCTGCGACAACAAGTGCACCTTCTGCATCGTGCCCAGCACGCGCGGTGCGGAGGTCTCGCGTCCCCACCAGCAGATCCTCGACGAGGTGCGCGCCTTCACC
>JACKEQ010000034.1 GCA_020632885.1 Alphaproteobacteria bacterium
ACGGACGCAGACACCGATCCCGGCGGGCCCGTGTTCCCCGATCCGCCCCTGGGGGTGGTCGTGGTCGAGCCGGACTGGACCCTGACGCGCCGGATCCCGATGCCGTCCGTGTGGTCGGTCGCGTGGGCCCCGGACGGCACGCTGTACGCCACCAGCCGCACCACGCCGGCAGCGGGGGGCGGGGTGTACGAGGTCCGGCACGGCACGCTACGCCTGCGGCACGCGAGTGGGGACCGCCCGGCCGGGCTCGCCGTGGACGCCTCGGGCACCGTGTACTGGTCGGAGGACTACGGCGGGACCGTCCGGCGCCGCGACGCCACGGGCACCACGACCTGGCTGTCGGGATTCGCGACCGGCGACGACGATCCCACGGGTCTCGCCTTCCCCGCACCCGGGAGGGACGGCGGGCTCGCGGCGGACGCCGGGGTCGTCGTCGATCGTGGTGCGTCGGGCACCCCGGACGGCATGTTCCTCTTCGACACCACGAACGCCGCCAGCGAGACCCTCGTGGCGGGCAACGCATCGGCCCTGGTGGACGCCGTGGACGTCTGTCTCACGACGACGGACGTCGTGGTCGCCGACAACACGCTCGGCGACCGGCTCCTGGTCTGGGATCGCGCCGCCGACTTCACCCCGCTGTCCCTCGCTCCCACGCTCACGGGCGTCCAGGGGGTGGACCTCGATCCCCTCGACGGCACCCTGCTCGCCGTCGACGTCGGGCTCGGCGAGCTGCACCGGATCGACCCCGCCACCGGGATCACCACCCCGGTCCTCACCGGCTACGCAGCGTCCGGGTTCGGGAATGTCTCCGTGGACCCCAGCGGACTGCGCCTCGCGCTCTCCGCCACCGACGAGGTGCTGGTCTACGCCCGCTGCGCTCCCGCGGACAGCGTGGACTGCGACGCCAACGGCATCGCCGACGTGTGCGACCTGGAGCTCGACCCCGCGCTGGACTGCGACGGCGACGGCGTGCCCGATGCGTGCGCGCTCGCGGCCGGAGCCGCCGAGGACTGCGACGACGACGGGCGGATCGACAGCTGTGCAGACTGCCCGCCCGTGGACGTCGTGTTCCTGGTGGACCACAGCACGTCCATGTTCGACGAGGGCGCCGCCCTCTGCACCGAGATCGACGCCGTGCTCGCCCGCCTCGACACCGAGGGGCTCGCTGTGGAGTCCACGATCCTGGGCCTCACCACCGACACCCACGTCGACTTCCCCTGCCTGCAGGGCTCGGTCCCCGACCGGTTCGGCGTCACCTGGCCCGGCACCGACGCACCCGCGTCCATCGGCACCGACTTCCTCGCCTGTCCCGGAGGCGATCAGGGACCGAGCGAGAGCTGGGGCACGGCGACCGCCCTCGCGGCAGCGGGACACCCCTGGCGCCCGGGCGCGCTTCGGCTGGTCGTCCCGCTGGGCGACGAGGGTCCCTGGTGCGGCAACCCCGTCAACACACCCGACCTGGACGCCGTCACCTGGGCGGCCGGCGTCGCGACCGCGAACGGCGTGGTGGTCAGCCCGCTCACGGGCACCGGCAGCATCGCGGCCGTGGTCACCGAAGCCCAGCGCCTCGCCCTGCTGACCGGAGGCAGCCACGCGGCCATCGCGGCCGCCGACGTGGACCTGGCCCCCGCGATCCTGAGCGTCGTCGAGCAGGTCTGCGCGGACGTCTGGGACTGCGACGGCTCCGGGAGGTCCGACGCGTGCGAGCTCCTGGAAGGCCAGCCCGACTGCGACGGGAACGGCCGCCTGGATGCCTGCGACGTGGCCGCCGGTCTCGATCCGGGCACCTGCGACACCGGGGACACGGGCGTCGAGTGATTGCGGGTCGTCCAGGCGCGAGCTACGATCCTGGCGTCTGGAGGTGAGGGATGTGGAGAATGCTCTTCCCGCCGTGGTGACGACGACGTCCCCCGTGGTGTGAAGCGCTCCCCGTGAGGAGCGATGCCCTCCGTCTCCCCAGAACTCCTCGACATCAGGAGGACCCATGTCAGTGGTCCCCAGCAACGGGTCCAGTCGGACCACGTCCACCCAGATCCCCTCCGAGCGCGTGCTCACGCTCGGCGTCTACGGCGCGTCCGTCCCTGCCGAGCGGCGACTGGCCGAGCTCGCGAGCCTCGTGCGCGCGGCCGGCGGCGACGTCGTGCACACGATGGTCCAGCGCCGTCCGGCGAACATCCCCGAAGACCGGCCCATCACCTCCGCGACCTACATCGGGAGCGGCAAGGTGCTGGAGGTGGCCCATGCGGTCGCCGAGCACGAGGTCCAGGCCGTCGTGTTCGACAACGAGCTCTCCCCTGCCCAGATCCGCGAGCTCGAGAGCCGCGTGGGCTGCCGGGTGCTCGACCGGAGCGAGGTGATCCTCGACATCTTCGCGTCCCGCGCCCGTACGAAGGAGGCCAGCCTCCAGGTCGAGCTCGCCCAGCTCCAGTACACCGCCCCACGGCTCCGCGGCATGTGGAGCCACCTCGCCCGCCAGGCGGGCGGCGGGGGCGGTGGGGGCATGGCCACGCGCGGCCCGGGCGAGCAGCAGCTCGAGATCGACCGGCGGATCGTGCAGAAGCGCATCCTGCTCCTCAAGGAGCGGCTGGCGCAGATCGAGGCCCGCCGGGAGCGTCAGGTCGAGGCGCGGAGCGCGCGCTCGTGGGGTGTGGGGCTCGTCGGCTACACGAACGCCGGCAAGTCCACGCTGCTCAACGCGCTCACGCACGCCGAGGCCTACGCGGCCGACCAGCTGTTCGCGACCCTCGACACCGTCAGCCGGCGCTGGGAGGTCCAGCCGGGCCTCGCCATCCCGCTGTCCGACACCGTCGGGTTCGTGCGCGACCTCCCCCACCACCTCGTCACCGGCTTCCGGAGCACGCTGGCGGAGGCGCTGCACGCGGCCCTCCTCCTGCACGTGGTCGATGCGTCCCATCCGGACGCGGAGGCGCAGGTGAAGGTCGTGCAGGCCGTTCTCGCCGAGCTCGGTGTGCCCGAGCATCGGGTCCTGGGCGTGCTGAACAAGTGCGACCAGGTGGCCGATCCGCTCGTGCTCGCCGCCCTCGGTCAGCTCCTCCCGGGTGCCGTGCGCGTCAGCGCGGTCACCGGCGAGGGGCTCGAGAAGCTGGCCCGCATCGTGGCCGACCGGCGCAGCGAGGACTGGGCGGAGCTCCAGGTGCACGTGCCCCACGACCAGGGTGCGCTGGTGGCCCGGGTGAACGCGCGCGGGGAGGTGGTCGAGGAGCGCTGGGAGGAGGACGGCTGGCACGCCACCGTCCGCGTGCCGCGCGGCATGGTGCCCCAGCTCCGCGAGGTCCTCACGCTCTGACGCGGGGGATCAGGGGAGGCGGCTGCCGGCGAGCTTGCGCGCCTCCCCGAACCCCATGCACCTGCCGTCCCGGGTGATCGCCATCAGCGTGAGCTCCTCGCGACGCGTGAACGTGCGGGTCTCGCCCGGCTCGACGCGGATGGCATCGGTGCCCTCGCCCCAGGGGATCTCGAGCGCGTAGGTGCGCACGTCGATCACGAAGATCGGCTCGTCCGCGGTGTTCGTGATGGGCACCTCGATGTCGTCGCCGAGGGTCCCGCCGTCCCACGCGTAGCGGAAGTAGCGCTCGCAGCCCGGCCCCCGGAGCACCGCCGCACGCTGGTCGAAGCTCCGGCCGGCCGGGGTGGTCGACCGCCACCAGGTGTGGTCGTCGAAGCCCCAGCCCGTACCCCAGAAGACCCCGTCGCGGTCGATGGACCCCGCGTACCCGCCGATGAACCCGACGTGGAAGAAGTCCATGTCCGTCGAGCCCTCGTCGGCGTCGTCGGGTTCGTAGAGCACGAGGTCGGGCCCGATGCGACCCCCGCGCTCCGGGCGACCCGAGCCCACGATGCGGCCGTCCGCGTCGACCCCGATGGCGTGCGGGATCTCCGGGAGTGCGCCCTGGTGCACCCCGCTGTCGGTGATGAAGTAGTCCGCGCAGTCCGTGATCTGGAACGGCGGCTGCGGACAGACGCCCACGTGCACGTAGCCCGTGGACTGGGCGATCCCCGCGCTGTACGCCGAACCTGCGTTCGCGGCGTACAGGCCGCCCGCCACGACATCCCAGGTCTGCCCGAGGTCCGAGGAGGCGAACACGAACCCCACGCGGTCCTGCTGGCCTGCGACCAACGGCTTGGTACCGGAGGCGTAGAGCACGTCGCGGGTCCAGTCCGCCGTGATCTCGTCGACCTCGATGTCCTCGGGCCCCGGGATGTCGATCCAGGTCGAGCCGTCCTCGGTGTACTGCACCGTGGCTCCCCCGCCGACGTACACGAACCCGTCCCGGAAGGGCGCCGCCGGCCGCTGCGTGAGCTCGTACACCGTGGCCGCCTGGGCCTCGTCGTAGAGGTGGATCCCCGACTCCCCGAAGTCCACGACCCACATGCCGTCGCCCGCCGAGAACAACAGCTCGCCGGTGGACGGGAGGTCACCAGCGACGATGTCGCGCCCCTGGACCGGCTCGAAGAGCAGGAAGTACGAGCCCGTCACGCCGGGGCCCTTCCCGCCCGGAGTGCACGCGACCAGCACGGACAGCCCGACGGCCAGGGAGACGATGCGCAAGGAGACCTCCATGACCCGAGGGTGACACACCCGTGCGGAGATCGGCTCGCACCATGGCTTTCAAGCGGATGTCCCGTGGGGTCCGGCACGTCGGGAGGCCGCTCGCCACGGGTCCACAGGTCGCGCTATGCTCTCCTCCATGGACGACGTCCTCCGCCAACACCTCGACAGCGTCGTCCGCCGCGTGCGCGCGCGGCTCGCGACCCGCCGGCTCGTGCAGGGCGCCGTGTACGGCGTGGTGGCGGGGCTCGGGCTCGCCATCCCCACCGTGCTCGTGCTCACCCGGGTCGTGCCCCCGAGCCGGCTCGTGCTCGTCGGCTCCCTCGCGAGCGCAGGTCTGGTGGCCACCGCCGTGCTGATCGGTGCGTCGGTCTCCCTGCTGCGCCGCAGCCTCCAGCGCACCGAGGTCGCCCAGCTCCTCGACAAGGCGCTCGGCACGGAGGAGGCCTGGCTCACCGCGCAGTGGCTGCTGGACGACACCGCGGCTCCCCGGCGCGAGGAGCTCCTCCAGGGCCTGCAGGCACGGCTGGAGAGCCCCGCCATCGCGGGCATGCTCCGCCTCCGCGTGCCCCGCGCCGGGCGGGCCGTCCCCGTCCTCCTGGCGCTGCTCGTCGGGGTGTTCTTCCTCCCGCCGGGCCTGCTGGCCGCGCGCCACACGGCCTCCACGCCGGAGGGCCAGGAGGGCGAGCGCCTCGCCGAGCGTCTGGGCGAGGTCGAGCAGGAGGCGAAGGGCGCGCCCCTGCCGGATGCCATCGAATCCGGGCTCGACAGCCTCTCGGACGAGCTGGCCGGCGAGGAGATCACGGCGGACGAGGCCGTGAAGCGCATCGAGGACCTCCAGGAGCAGCTCGACCGGTTCACCGAGGAGATGAAGCCCACCACCGACCTCCTCGACGAGCTGGAGCGCGCAGCGGACGAGCTGGCCGCGAGCCAGCCCGACCTCTCCGAGGCCCTCCGGAACGCCGACATGGACGCCGCGGCCGACGCCCTCGAGGACCTCGCGAAGCAGGGCGGCATGACCGCGGACGAGAAGAAGCAGCTCGGCGAGCGGATGAGCGACGCCGGGGAGCAGCTGGCGGGCAGCCAGGATCCAGCGATGCGCGAGGCCGGCGAGGCCCTGAAGCAGGCTGGGCAGCAGCTGGGGCAGGAGGGCGCACAGCAGGCGTCCCAGCAGGGTGGACAGCAGGGCGGCCAGCAGCCCATGAGCGCGGAGACCCAGCAGCGCATGGAGCAGCTCCGCGACCAGATCGAGAAGAACCGCGAGCTCGGCGAGCGGCTCCAGCAGGACCAGAAGGCCCTGGAGCGCGCCCAGCGCACCAACGGCGCGCTCGAGGCCTCGCGGCAGCGGCTCGGCGGGGAGTCCGACCCCCGCGAGCGCGGCGAGTCGTCCCAGGGCGAAGGCCAGGAGGGCACCGACGGGCAGGGCGAGGGCCAGGACGACGGCCAGGGACGCCAGGGAGCCCAGGGTGGCCAGAAGGGCAACGACGGCGCGCAGGGCCAGGCAGCGGGGCGTGGCGCAGCACACACCTGGGAGGACGAGGGCGAGCACGATCGTGGCCAGGGTCAGCACACCGACGCCGACCGCAACAACGACCGCACCGCCTCTGCCGACCAGTACGTGGACGACTTCGAGCGCCTCTACGCACCCAGCCGCCTCGAGGACGTCGACGCGCTCCTGGCGGGCGCGAAGGGACAGCTCGACGAGAACGGCCAGATCGAGATCGTGCCCACGCGGCGCACGGGGAGCGACGAGACGGCCGAGCGCGTGTTGGTCGACGTGCCGGACGGCTACGCGAAGGCCGCCCGCGAGGCGATCAACGACGAGACGGTCCCGCCCGGATACCGGGACGCCGTCAAGCAGTACTTCGACCAGGTGGAGTGAGAGCGGTGAGCACGGAGCTGGCGTTCTTCGGGGAGCGCATCGAGCGCCTGCGGGCGGAGGTCGGCAAGGTCCTGGTCGGCCAGAGGTCCGTCGTGGACGGTGTGCTGGCCTGCCTGGTCGCGGACGGGCACGTGCTGCTCGAGGGTGTGCCGGGTCTCGGGAAGACCCTGCTCGTCAGCACCCTCTCCCGGTGCCTCGGGCTCACCTACCGCCGCATCCAGTTCACCCCGGACCTCATGCCGGCCGACATCGTGGGCACCCACATCCTCGGCGAGGACGAGTCGGGGCGCCGCACGCTCACCTTCCAGCGCGGGCCCGTGTTCACCCAGATCCTGCTCGCGGACGAGGTGAACCGCGCCACCCCGAAGACCCAGTCGGCGCTCCTCGAGGCCATGGCCGAGCGTCAGGTCACGATCGGCGGCAAGACCCACCCGCTGCCCCTCCCGTTCTTCGTCATGGCCACCCAGAACCCGCTGGAGATGGAGGGCACCTACCCCCTGCCGGAGGCCCAGCTCGACCGGTTCTTCTACAAGGTGATGGTCCCGTTCCCCACGCTGGACGAGCTCTGCGAGGTGATGGACCGCACCACGGGCAACACCAGGGTCGACGTCCAGCCCGTGATCACGCCCGACGAGCTCACCGAGATGCGGCGCATCGTGCGCACGGTGGCGATCGCACCGGAGATCCAGCGCTACGCCATGCGCGTGCTCCTCGGCACCCACCCGGATCTCCCGCACAGCACGAGCACCGCGAAGCAGTACCTGCGCTACGGAGCCTCGCCCCGCGGCGCCCAGACCCTCATCCTGGGGGCCCGGGTGAACGCCCTGTTCGAGGGCCGCGAGCACGTCAGCTTCGGTGACGTCCGCAAGGCCGCCCTTCCCGGGCTCCGGCACCGGATCGGCCGATCCTTCGAGGCCGAGGCCGAGGGGCTCGACACGGACGTGCTCGTGAAGCGGGTGCTCGACGAGGTCCCCGAGGTCGGCAAGGCCGTCGCGGCCGAGCTGCGATGAGCGGCCGCCTGGTCCCCGTGCGCGACACCCGGCTCTGGGTGGAGTCCGAGGGTGCCGGCGACACGATCGTCTTCAGTCACGGGCTCCTCTGGTCGACAGAGATGTACCGGCCCCAGATCCGCGCCCTGGCGTCGCGCTTCCGGTGCGTCGCGTGGGACCACCGCGGACAGGGCCGCTCCGACGTGCCGGATGGAGACGAGGTGGCCATCGAGACCGTGACGGACGACGCGATCGCCCTCCTCGAGCACCTGGACGCCGGGCCCGTGCACTTCGTCGGGCTGTCGATGGGTGGGTTCGTCGGCATGCGCATCGCGTCCCGCCGCCCGGACCTCGTGAAGAGCCTGGCGCTCCTGGAGACCGCCGCGGACCCCGAGCCTGCCGCGAACATCCCGAAGTACGGCCGCCTCAACGTGGCCGTCCGCTGGCTCGGCGTGCAGGGCTTCCTGGCCGATCGGGTCATGCCCATCATGTTCGCCAGGTCCTTCCTCGACGACCCCGACCGTCAGGGCGAGGTGCGCGAGCAACGCCGCCTGCTGCGCGCCAACGACAACAGCATCTACAAGGCCGTGAACGGTGTCATCCGTCGGGCTGCGTGCACCGACGAGCTCGGGGCGATCCGCTGTCCCACCCTGGTCCTCCGGGGTACCGAGGACAGGGCGATCGCCCGCGAGCGGTCGCTCGCCCTCGTGGACGCCATCGATGGCGCCACCTGGGTCGAGGTGGAGGGCGCGGGTCACACGTCCACGGTCGAGCAGCCAGAGGCCGTCACGACGGCCATCCTCGAACACCTCGAGCGGGTCTGAGCCGGTGGACGACGCCCGCGACGCGCGGTGGATCCAGGTCTTCCTGGCGCTGTGCGCGGTCGGGATCCTGGTGACGGGCTTCGCCTCGTGGACGCGCCCGATGACCTACAACCCGATGCTGCCCCGCGTGGCGATCATGGCCCTCGGGCTCGGGGTCAGCCTCGCTCCCGAGTTGAGCTCCTGGGCCGCTCGTCACCTCCGCGACCTGTTCTGGTCGTGGGGGGTCGTCGCCACCGCGGTCCGCGGCTACGCCGAGCTGATCGAGGATGCCGTCGCGGACGGGGATGTCGAGGACGTCCCGCGCGACCTCGAGCGCATCCGCAGGGCATCGGACCACCTGCTGGGCCTCATCGACCAGATCCTCGACCTCACCCGGATCGAGCGGGGCGAGCTGGACCTCACGGTGGGACGGGTCGACGTGGGTGACGTGGTGCGCGCGGCGGTCGCACGGGTACCCTCCGATCGTCTCGCGCTGGACGTACCGGCAGGCCTGGTGGCACGCGCGGACGCCGACCGGCTGGGCCAGATCGTCGGTCACCTCGTGGACAACGCGCTGAAGTTCGCCCCGGACGGCACGGTCACCGTCTCCGGGACTGCGGGGGAGCGGGTGACGCTCACGGTGACCGACGAGGGACCGGGGGTCCCGGAGGCCGACCGGACGCGGATCTTCGAGCCGTTCGTGATGGGTGACGCGTCCTCGACGCGCGCGCGGACGGGTGCCGGGCTCGGCCTGGCGCTCGCCAGGGACCTCGCGCTGCTGATGGGTGGCGACCTGCAGCTCGAGCCCGACGGGCCGGGGGCGCGGTTCACGGTGACCCTCACCGCCGCCTGAGGGTGTAGGCTCGGGCGGGAGGCACCCCGATGCTGCTGCTCACCACCACCGCCCTGGCGCACTCCGGTCTGCTCTCGCCCCCGCCGCGCTACCCGTCCGACGGGCTGGACGACAACAAGGCCTGTCCGTGCGGCGTCGGCCTCTCCGGACGCCTGTGCGAGGTGGCGTCGGACCGCAGCGACCCCGACCGTTCCGACGACATCACGACCTTCCAGCCGGGCGAGACCATCCTGATGCGTTGGCGCGAGGTGATCGGGCACGCGGGGCGCTGGCGCGTGGCCTTCGACCCCGACGGGGCCGACATGGCCGACTTCAACGCGAACATCCTGCTCGACATCGAGGATCCCGACGGTGACGCGGGGAACGTGGGTGATGGGAACCTCTGGGAGGTCCAGGTGACGCTGCCCACGACCCCGTGCGACAACTGCACGCTCCAGCTCGTGCAGATGATGGACGGCGACACGTCGAGCCCGGTGGCCGATCCGATCGGACGGTCGAGCTACTACCAGTGCTCCGACATCGTGCTGGCCGGCGAGCCCCTCGATCCCCCCGCCGACACCGAGACAGGCGGAGGGTGCTCGACGCTCGGCGCCTCCCTGTGGACCGCCCTGCCCGGCCTGCTCGGCCGTCGCTGACGGCTCAGCCGGTGTTCCGGAGGCCCTGGGCCACGCCGTTGAGCGTGGTGCCGAGCGCCTCGTCCACGACCCCCCCGGCGCGCTTGCGGCGGAGGAGGCTCACCTGGAGCGCGGAGAGCGCGTCCACGTACGGGTTCCTGAGCTCGATGCTCCCGCGGAGGACGGGGTTGTCCTGGAGGAGCCGCGTGCGATCGCGGATCGAGAGGACCGCGCGGATCGTCCGGTCCAGCTCGGCCTCCAGCTCCGCGAAGAGCGCACGGTCGCCACCGAGACCGTCCACGTAGAGCGCCGCGATCTCGGGGTCGGCCTTGGCGCACACCATCTCGACCTTCGCGAGGAGGTCGTCGAAGAACGGCCAGCCGCGCGCCATCGCGCGCAGCTCGTCGAGGTGGCCATCCGCGATGGCCTGGTCGAGGGCCGTCCCCACACCCAGCCAGCCCGGGAGCATGAGCCGGATCTGGGTCCATCCGAACACCCACGGGATCGCGCGGATCCCGGCCATGGTGCCAGCACCCTTCTCGCGGTAGGCGGGCCGGCTCCCGAAGTGCACGTTGGCCAGCTCCCGCACGGGCGTGCACTGCAGGAACATCCGGTAGACCGCGTCGTCCTCGTGCACCCGGCCGCGGAACACCGGCAGGGCCGCGGCGGCCAGAGACTCCATGCGCGCCTCCCAGGCCGCGACCTCCGCGGGATCCCGCCCCGCCCGCCAGTCCGCGCGGCTCGCCATCAGGGTGCCCGTGAGCATCACCTCCAGGCTGCGCTCGGCGAGCTCGGGCAAGCCGAGCTTCTGGCTGATCACCTCACCCTGCTCGGTGATCTTGATGCGCGAGCCCACCGTGTGGGGCGGCAGCGCCACGATGCCCCGGTACACCGGGCTACCCCCACCCCGGCCGACGGTCCCCCCGCGCCCGTGGAACAGCGTGAGCTCCACCCCGTACTCCCGACACACCGAAGCCAGGGCCTCCTGCGCACGCACCAGCTCCCAGGCCGCCGGGAGGGTGCCGGCGTCCTTCCCACTGTCGCTGTACCCGATCATCACCTCCTGGCGGAGCCCGCGTGCCCGGAGCTGGCGCGCGTAGGCAGGGTCCGCGAAGAGGTCGCGCAGCACGCCGGGCGCGTTCACGAGGTCGGCGTGGGTCTCGAAGAGCGGCACGATGTCGAGGTCGCTGCGGGGCGGTTCCGACGCGAGGTCGACGAGGCCGGCCTCCCGGGCCAGCAGGCACGCGCGCAGGAGGTCCTCCGGCCCGTGGGCCATGGAGAGGATGTAGGTGGACGCGACGTCGGGCCCGGCCTCGCCGTGGAGCTGCCGGATCACCCGGAAGACCTCGACCACGCGGGCCGAGCGCTCGTCGAGGGGGACGTTGGGCCCCAGCAGCGGGCGGCGCCCGAGGAGCTCGCGCACCAGCCCGTCCCGGTCGAGGCGCGGGGTACCGGTGGCGTCGGCGATGGCGTCCAGAGCCGCAGTGTGCGCGCCGCTGTCCTCTCGCACGTCGAGCCGGTACCCGAAGAACCCGTGGGTGCGGAGCTCGGTCTGCACGGGCAGGAGGAGCGTGGAGAGGGCGTGGGTGGCACCGGCGTCACGCAGGGCCTCCGCCACGACGTCCAGGTCGGCCCCGAAGGCCGGGGCGTCCGCGTAGGCCGCGGGGTGGGCGGCCTCCCGACCCGCGTCGAGGTCGGCCACGCGGGCCCGGGTCGCCTCCAGGCGCGCGACCACGAAGGAGAGCTTGAGCCGCAGGGGCTCGTCGCGGTCCCGCCGGCCATCACGGTCGAACACACCCGGCAGCAGGGCCCGATCGGCCTCCAGCGAGGCCCGCAGTGTGCGGGACTCGCCCACGATGCGCCGGGAGAGCGAGAGCCGCTGCACGAGCCGCCGCACGCCCTCGACGTACCGTCCGAGCTGCGTGTGTTGCGCGCGCCGGGCGGCCGCCAGGGTCGTGGCGGGCGTGACGAAGGGGTTCCCGTCGCGGTCGCCGGCCACCCAGCTCCCCGCGACGACGCGGGGGCCCGTGGCCAGCGCCCGACCGTAGACCTCCTCGAAGGCCCGCTCGGTCCCGAGCAGCACGCGCGTCCCGGCGTCGGCGATGCGCGCGTCCAGGTACCAGAGCACCGTGCTCACCTCGTCGAGCACGCTCGGACGGTCGGGACGGTTCTCGGAGGTGAGCCACAGGAGCTCCACCTCCGTCTCCAGGGCCTCCAGCATGCGGTCCCGGGCCGTCTCCGCCTCGTTCCCCAGCAGGAGCGACGCCACGCGGGCCTGGAGCGTGAGCACCGTCCGCCGCGTGGACTCCGTGGGGTGGGCCGTGAGCACGGGGCTCACCTCCAGACGGGCGAGGGCCGCCTCCACCTCGTCGGCCGGGACACCGTCGGCGGCGAGCTTCGCCAGCGCCCAGCGCATCGAGCCGGGCTGCGGTGCGTCGGCCTCTCCCTCCCACGCGCGGCGACGACGGACCCGGTGCACCTGCTCGGCCGTGTTGATGAGCAGGAAGAACAGCGTGAAGGCGCGGGCCACGGGGGCCGCGAGCTCCGGCTCCAGGCGGTCGACCTCCGCGAGCACCGCTCGCAGGTCCGGGGCGCCGTCCTCCCGCCGCCGTCGGGCCCGACAGGCCTGCCGGAGGCTCTCCACCGCCGCGAAGGCCGGCTCTCCCTCCAGGCGCCGGATGACCTGCCCGAGGGCGGAGGCCAGGTCGCGCACATCCCGGTGCAGCGGGAGGTCCTGTGGACGCACGGGGGTGGGGATCAGGCTCATGGTTCCTCCGGGGCTTCCGGTATCACCCGCGGGAACCGGATAGACTCCACCCGACGCCGTTGTTGGATTCCGCCCTGTCCCTGCTCGATCCCGCCTTCCTGAAGCGGCTCGCCGCCCGCACCCTGCGCTCGCGCAAGCGGGGCACCGGGGTCCGCGTGGGCGAGCGTCGCTCCCAGCGCCGCGGGCAGTCCCAGGAGTTCGCGGATCACCGGCCCTACGTCCCGGGCGACGACCTCCGCTTCCTCGACTGGCACCTCTACGGCCGGCTCGACACGCTGTGGGTGAAGCTGTTCGAGGAGGAGGAGGACCGCGTGGTGTGGCTGCTCCTCGACAGCAGCGCGTCCATGCAGGGCGCCAAGCTCGACTACGCGCGTCAGATCGCCGCCGCGCTGGGCTTCGTGGCCCTGGGGCACCACGATCGGGTCGCGGTGGCCGGCCTCACCGACACCATCGCCAGCTACGCCCCGCCACGCCGGGGGCGCCGCGATGCCCACGCCCTCTTCCAGACCCTCGAGGCCGTGCACCCCGGCGGAGGATCCGATCCCGGCGCCGCCATCGCCCGCCTGCCACGCCAGCAGGGTGCGGGCATCGCGCTCCTCTTCACGGACTTCCTCTACCCGGACGGCCCGGACGTCGCGCTCCGGCAGCTCCGCGCCCGCGGCTACGAGGTCCACACGTTCCACGTCGTGAGCCCCGACGAGCTCCGTCCGGCCCTCGAGGGCGACCTCGTGCTCGTGGACGCCGAGTCCGGCGAGGAGCTCGCGGTGTCCGTCGACGAGGCCGCTCTCGACCGGTACGAGGCCACCCTGCACGCCTGGGCCACGGAGATGGAGGCCACCGCGCGCCGACTGGGCGTGGGGTACACCCGCGTGCTCACGTCGACGCCCGTGGAGGACTTCGTGCTCCGCGACCTCGAGCGCCTCGGGCTGCTCGCCCGATGAGCCTGATCGCGCCCCTCGGGCTCCTGCTCGGCCTGCTCGGCATCCCGATCGTGGCGATGTACTTCCTGCGCATCCGGCGCCGGAAGGTCGTCGTGCCGTCGCTGATGCTCTGGCATGCGCTCCAGCGCCAGGAGCAGCGCGCCAGCCCCTTCGACCGGTTCCGGCGGCACCTCCTCCTGCTGCTCCAGCTGCTCCTCCTCGCCACCCTGGTGCTGGCGCTCTCGCGGCCGTACATCGAGACCGAGGCCAACGCGTTCCGGAGCGTGGTGCTGGTCGTCGACACCAGCGCGTCGATGGGTGCGACCGACGGCGACCCCACGCGCATCGACACCGCTCGCGCGCGAGCCCGCGAGGTGCTCGGCACCCTGGGACCGTCGGACGAGGCGATGCTCCTCACGGCAGGCGCGCGCACCGAGGTGCTGGTGCCGTTCACGCGCGACAGCTCCGAGGTCGAGCAGGCCCTGGACGGCGTGAAGCCCACCGAAGCCGCGGGGAGCCTGCGCGACGGGCTCCAGCTCGCTCTCTCCCTCGCGCGGGCGCGGCCGGACGTCGAGGTCGTGGTCCTCTCGGACGGCGGGAACGAGGACCTGGCGAGCCTCTCGGTGCAGGGCGTGGGCATCACCTACGTCCGGGTGGGCACGACCGCGAGCAACGCGGGCATCCTGGCGATGGACCTCCGCAGGAGCCCGGTCCACGAGCTGGACCGCCAGCTCTTCGTGACCGTGGAGAGCTTCGGCACCGAGCCCGCCGACGCCACGGTGGAGGTCCGGCTCGGGACGCACCTCGTGGGCCTGCGCAACGAGCGCCTGCCACCCGGCGAGCCCGTGTCCATGGTGTTCGACGTCCCCGGCGGCCGCGCGGGCGTGCTCGAGGCCACCCTCGACGTGCCGGGCGACCACCTCCCCGCGGACGACCGCGCGTGGGCCCTGCTCGGGGCGGCCGCGGCCCGCGACGTCGTGCTGGTCGGCGGCGACGCGCTCACCGCCCGCGTGCTGGCGGCGGACCCCCGGGTCGTGCTGAAGCGCCTCCGGCCCGCGGAGGCCACCCTGGAGGCCCTGGCGGGTGCCGACGCCGTGTTCTTCCTGGACGGCGTGCCACCGAAGGGTGGGGACGGCCTGAACATGGCGCTGCTCTCCCGGAAGGTCGCGGGGCCCGCCACCCTCGGTGAGCTCCGGCCGATGCCCGAGATCGTGAGCTGGGAGCGTACGCACCCGGTCCTCCGGTTCGTGGACTTCAGCGGGGCGACCATCGCGCGTGCCGCGAGCGTGGGCGACCTCGGCGGGCTCACCCCCCTCGTGGACGCGGACGCCGGGCCCCTGCTGCTCGCGGGCGATCGGGCCGGTGGACGCGTGCTCCAGGCCACCTTCGACCCCTACGAGACCGACCTCCCCATGCGCGTCGCGTGGCCCGTGCTCCTCCTGAACGCCGTGGGCTGGCTCACGGAACGCTCCGGAACCGGCGGCGAGGCGGCCATCCTCCCGGCCGGTACGCCGTGGGTCCGCACGGTGCCCGGGGCGTCGGCGGTGAGCGCGACCGGTCCCGCCGGGAAGGTCGACGTGGACGTGCTGGATGGCGTGCTGCGCGTCGTCGACACCGAGCGCATCGGGGTCTACCGGGTGGCCGTCGACGGTTCCGACCACAGCTTCGTGGCCAACCTGCTCTCCGAGGGCGAGAGCCGCATCCAGCCCGCCGCCGCGCTGGCGATCGACGCCGGCAGCCCGGTGACCGCGGAGGCGGGCGTGCGGCCCGGCCGGCGTGAGCTCTGGCGGCCGCTGCTGGCGCTCGGGATGTTCCTGATGCTCCTCGAGTGGTGGGCGTGGAACCGGAGGAAGACCGCATGAGCGACCTCTTCCCGTTCGCGCTGGAGCGTCCGGATCTCCTGATCCTCGGTGTGCTCGCCCTCCCGATCGTGGCGCTCGCGTTCTGGTCGCGCCGCAAGCTCTCGCTGCGCCGCCGCCTCCTGGTGCTCGGGCTGCGGCTGGCGCTGCTCGCGACCCTCGTGCTGGCCGTGTCCGGGCTCACGTTCCTCCAGGCCGTGGACGCGCTCGGGGTCGTGTTCGTCGTCGACCGGAGCGCGTCGGTCGGGGGTTCCGGGCAGGCCCAGGCCAAGGCGTTCATCGAGGCGGCCCTCGAGCACCAGGCCCCCGACGACCGCGCAGGCATCGTGGTGTTCGGGGCGGACGCCGTCGTGGAGGCCGAGCCCACCGCACAGCTCGGGTTCCACGGTGTGGAGGCCGTGCCCTCCCCGCACCAGACCGACATCGCGGGCGGCCTGCGGCTCGCCACGGCCCTCCTGCCCTCCGACCGTGCCCGACGGCTCGTGGTGCTCACGGACGGCGAGCAGACCCGGGGCGATGCGGCGGCCCAGGCGCTCCTCACGGCCGGCGACGACCTCACCCTGTCCGTCGTTGCCCTCGGCGGCGACGATGGTCCCGACGTGTTGCTGGAGGACCTCCTGGCCCCCGCGCGGGTCGACGAGGGCGCGCCCTTCGACGTGCGCGTGGTGCTCGGGGCGGACGCGCCGGCGGACGGCAGCCTGCGGCTCTACCGCAACGACGAGTACCTGGGCGAGATGCCCGTCACACTCGACGGAGACGGGCGCTCGAAGGTGCTCACGTTCCGCCAGGAGGCCCGGAAGGCCGGGCTCTACCGCTTCCGGGCGACGTTCGAGGCGCGCGACAGCGCCATGGACAGCCAGCCCCAGAACAACCAGGTCATGACGACGGTGCAGGTCACGGGCCGGCCGCGCGTCCTGATCGCCGACAGCGAGCCCGATGCCGCGAGGCCGCTGGCCACGGTGCTCCGCGGGGAGGGCCTGGACGTGGAGGTCGTGGCTCCCGCGGCGTTCCCGCCCGGCCTCGCGGAGCTCCGCCCCTACGCCGCCGTCTTCCTCTCGGACGTCCCGGCCTTCGCGCTGTCCACGCGTCAGCAGAAGGCGCTCCAGACCTACGTGCGCGACCTCGGGCGCGGGCTCGTCATGGTCGGTGGGCCCAACAGCTTCGGCGTGGGCGGCTACTACCACACCCCCGTCGAGGAGACCCTCCCGGTGGGGATGGACATCGAGGACAAGACCCGCTTCCCGAAGCTCGGGATGGTCCACGCCATCGACAAGTCCTGCTCGATGGGCGGAGGGGCCGGCAGCAAGCTCTTCCTGGCCAAGGAGGCCGCGCTCCAGACCGTCGACCTCCTCTCCGAGTCCGACATGCTCGGCATCATCGGCTTCGACGGGGCCGCGAGCTTCATCGTCCCGCTGCAGGAGCTGCACGACAAGCAGAAGGTCATCGACGACGTCGCGAGCATCCGGCCCGGCGGCGGCACCGACATCTACCCGGCCCTGGACCGTGCCATCCAGGCCCTCCGCGAGTCGGACGCGGCCCTGAAGCACATCATCCTGCTCTCAGACGGCGACACCAGCCCCGGCGCCTACCAGCCCCTCATCCAGAACGCCTTCCGGAACGACCGGATCACGCTGACGTCCATCGGCATCGGCACCGACAGCGACCGGCAGACGATGGAGGAGTTCGCCCGCTGGGGAGGTGGCAACTACTACCTGGTGACCGACGCGAGCGCGATCCCCGCCATCTTCACGCGCGAGACCCTCCTCGCCACCCGCGAGTTCCTCAAGGAGGAGGACGTGCACGCCCAGCGCAACGGCGTCAGCGAGCTCGTGGCGGGCCTGCGCACCGAGGCGATGCCCGTGTTGCACGGGTACGTGGTCACCACGCCGAAGGAGCGGGCCACCGTGCCGCTCGTGCTCCCCGCCGACGAGCACGAGGATCCCCTGCTGGCCCACTGGCGCTACGGGCTCGGACGGTCCGTGGCCTGGACGAGCGACGCCCGGGGACGCTGGGCGAGCGAGTGGGTCGGCAAGCCCGCGTACACGCAGCTCTGGGGCCAGATCGCGCGCTGGGTCGTGGCGCGCGGGGGCGACGAGGGGCTCCAGCTCGAGACGACCATCCGGGAGGGCCGCCTGGAGGTCACCGTGGACGCCTTCGACGACGGGGGCGGCTTCCGGAACTTCCTCGCCGGCGAAGGGCGCATCGTGGCCCCCGACCTCACCGTGCACACCGTGGAGCTGAAGCAGGTCGCCCCGGGACGCTATGCGGCGTCCATGCCCGTCGACCAGGACGGCAGCTGGCTCGTGGGCATCAGCCTCTCCAAGGGCGGCGACCTCGTGGGGCAGGCCGTGGAGGAGGCCGTGCAGCCCTACAGCCCGGAGTACCGCAGCAAGGGTGCCGGCACCGGGCTGATCGCGGAGCTCGCCCGGGTCGGTCGGGGCGCCGTGATCACCGATCCCGCCGAGGTCTTCACGCGACCGCCCGTGGCCCGGAAGATCCCGCATCCCCTCTGGCCCTGGCTCATGGGGCTCGCCGCCCTGCTGCTCGTGATCGACATCGCCGCTCGCCGCCTCGCCTTCGGCACGGGTCCCGCCTCCGCGATCACCCGGCCGGCCGCGGCTCCCGCGCGCTGGCAGTTCCAGCGGAAGGCCGCGGCTGCCCCCCGCAGCGCGCCTGCCGAGGTGGTGGAGCCCGAGGCCCCGCCCGCCGAGCCTGCCGCGCAGGTGGATCCGGCGTCCTACGCGGGCCGCCTGCTCGCAGCCCGGAAGAAGGCCCGGCACAAGATCGACGACGGAGACGACGCATGATCGCACGGGCCCTCGCCCAGCTCGACGGGGTGGCGAGCTCCGCCATCCTCATGCGGGAGGCCGCCCGGACCTCGCGCCGCTGGCAGACCTACGCCGCGCGGACGGGCTTCTCCGGCGCCCTGTTCGGCGTGCTCCTGCTGGGCATCTGGTCTTTCATGAACGCGGGCACGGACCCCGCCGACATGGGCTGGATGGGCCGGGCCATCTTCATCGCCTTCAGCACGGTGATGCTGCTGCTCGCGTGCACCCTGGCGCCGCTCATGACCAGCGCCGCGATGATCGAGGAGGCGGAGGACCGCACGCTCGAGATGCTCATCCTCTCCGAGCTGACACCTTCCCGGATCCTCATGGGCAAGGTGCTCTCGCGCATCCTCCTGCTCATCACCGTGGTGTTCGGGGCGCTCCCGGTGCTCGCGATGGTCGTCACGCTCGGCGGCGTGGCGCCCCACCAGGTCGTCGCGGTCGTGGTGCACGCGCTCGTGGCCATCGTGCTCACGGGCTCCCTGGGCGCCTTCTACGGCCTGTTCACCCGCTCGCCGATGCTGGCGATGCTCGCGAGCGTCTCGTACGCCGTGGTGGCCTTCCTGCTGTTCCCGGGCGGCTACATCCTGTTCACCGCCAAGCCCCAGCACGCCGCGCACTTCTCGCTGTTCGCGGGGCCCGCCACGCAGGACTGGTCGGCCCTGATCTCCCCGTTGTCTTACGTGCCGAGCCTCGTGCTCCTGTTCGTCATCGGCACGCGCCTGTTCGAGCTCCGGATCAGCAACGCCGACATCCGCACGGCCTTCGCCGCCGAGACCTGGGGCACGCGGCGGTTCGTCATCGCCAGCGTGGTGGCGTTCTGCTGCGGGTTCCTCGTGCTGCCCGCCTCCGCGATGCTCTACGGCGTGCGGCTGGCCGACGGGTCCAGCGTGCCCGCGCGGATCGTCGTGTTCGGCAGCGCCACCGTCGTCTGGGCGTGGGCCACGCTCCTCATGACGTTGCTCTCCTGGGTCCTCCTGCGGGTCGGGGTGGACGTCGTGGACGCGCTGGACGCCATCCTCGGCGGCCGTGACAAGCGCGAGGAGGAGCGTATCGAGGCGCACGTGTGGGGCAACCCCGTCGCGTGGCGGGAGGCCCGGCCCGCCGCGTGGGCCGCGAACGGCATGCCCCTGCTGGTCACCTGGCTCCTGCTGATGCTCGGCATGGTCCAGACCGGGTGGTGGATGATCCCGGGCGGCGCGCTCTCCATGGGCATGCTCAACACCGCGGCCGCCCTCGGTCTGACGGTCTGGCTGTCGGCCCGCACGGTGGAGGAGGAGCGGCGCAAGGACAGCCTGAAGGTCCTGCTCACGACCACCCTGGCCTCCTGGCGCATCCTGGCCGGCAAGGCGCTCGGGGTGGCCGTGATCACCGCACCCCTCATGGCGCTGTCGATGCCCTTCTTCGTGCTGGGGCTCCCGTACGCCTACGTGCTCGTGGAGGACCCGAGCGCCCCGAAGGGCGTCGATCTGCTCGTCCGCGGCGCGCTCACGTGGGGCTGGACCCTGCCGCTCTGGTCCGTCCTGCTCACGGGCAGCCTGCTCGTGTCGCTCTCGGTGAAGCGGTCGCGCAGCGGGTTCACCGCGGCCCTCGGGCTGCTCCTGCTCGCCCTCGGCCTGCCCACGGTGCTCGGGCGCCTGTTCGAGGACGTGTGGCTGCTCGCCACGCCGTGCAGGCTGTTCGTCCCCCCGCTGGCCGGCGGGGCGAGCACCCTGCAGTTCCTCGTGTCCGGCATCGCCTGGTCCGCCCTCGCCGGCGGCCTGTTCGTCGTCGCGAGCTACGGGCTGCGTCGCTGGATCGTGGCCGCCATGGCCGGGCTGCTCGCCCTCGGGCTCGCCTCCGCGCCCGCCAGGGCGCAGCCCATCCCGGTCCAGGACGGCTTCCAGGTGCTGGCAGAGCCCCTCGGCGAGGGCGTGGTCCGTCCGGAGCACTGGGCGGCCGTGCGCCTGAAGGTCCTCAACACCGACCGCGAGACCCGAGGTCGGGTCGTGCTCTCCGAACGCCAGGGCGACCGCCAGGTGACCTTCGAGCGCGAGGTCGACCTCCCGCAGGGCCGCAAGGACGTGGTGCTCCTCTACCAGCCCTCCACCTCCCGGGCCCAGCGCACCGTGGTCCTGGAGGCCCCGGGACGCCGCGCCGTGGCGACCTTCCAGCCGAAGCCCGCGTACGATCAGGACGCCACGGTGGCCGTGCTGGGCACCGACCTCCTCGGTCTGCAGCTCCTCCGCACCACCTGGGGCGGAGGCATCCCCGGACGCAGGCTGCGCGAGCGGGTCGACAGCCGTGACGTCCGCGCCGGCCTCGTGGAGCCCGGCACCCTCCCGCGCCACGCAGCCGCCTGGGAGGGCTTCGACCAGCTCGTGTGGCCAGGCGCCGACCCCAGCGCCCTCGACCCCGCCCAGCTGACCGCCATCACCCACTGGGTCGCAGACGGCGGGCACCTCGTGCTCACCGTGGCGGAGAACGTCACGGCACTGCGGGGCACGCCCCTCGCGGACCTGCTGCCCATCGACCTCGAGCGCACCGAGGACCGGACCGACCTGGGCCCGCTCGGACGCTGGGCACCCCCACCCGGCGTGCTCCCCGTCGCCGTGGGCCGGGAGCGTCGCACGGCGGACCGGCAGGTGTTCACCCTGCTGGCCTCCCACGAGGGCGCGCCGCTGTGGGTCACGGGCACCTGGGGGCTCGGCACGGTGAGCGTGCTCACCTTCGACCCGCGCCAGCTCGGGAAGGGCCTGGAGGGCCTCTGGCGCGACGTGCTGCACCTCCCGCAGGCATCCGGCGCCCCGCGCGCCCCGCTGGACGGAGTGGCCTGGGGGCCCGACGGCACGCCCCAGCCGATCGAGCTCCCCCGCGAGGCGCTCGAGATCGCGCTGCAGTCGGACCTCACCGCACTCCACAACGGCACGACGCCGGGAGACTTCCAGATCTCCCGCGCCAGCCCCGAGTTCACCGAGAACCACGACCAGCAGGTGCGCGAGTGGCTCGCCGACATCCCCGGCGTGGCGCCGCTGCCCATCGAGTGGCTGCTCGTGTTCTCGGGCCTCTACCTGTTCGTCATCGGCCCCCTCGACGCGATCGTCCTCCGGATGCTGCGTCGGGAGCCGTGGACCTGGGTCACCTTCCCCGTCACCATCGTCGTGTTCAGCACCGTCGCCCTCGTGGGCACCGCGTGGATCAAGGGCAGCCAGGCTGTCGTGAGCACGCTCGAGCGGGTGGACCTGCTGCCGGGGACCGGGCTCTGGCGAGGTCACACCGACCTCGCCGTGTTCGCCACCGAGCGCACGCGCATCGGGATGCAGGGGCCCGCGGAGGACGCCGTGGCCTGGCCGTGGTCGGGCTACCTCGACGACTCGGGGGCCACCGCGGGGCTCGGGCCGGGGGTGGCGACCTGGACGGCCGAGACCTGGACCCTCGGCTACGCGCGCACACGCTGGATCGCGCCCGCCCCCGGCACCGTCACCCTCACCCGCACACCCGATGGGCTCGTGGTGACGAACCTGTTCGACTTCCCGCTCCACGACGTGGAGGTCGTGGCGCCCGGCGAGGGTCCGGAGGTCTACGACGTGGGGCCCATCGGGCCCGGCCAGAGGGCCGTCGTGGGCCAGGTGGCTCGCGGGATCTCCGACGGCACCGGCCCGCTCGACATCCTCCGCCGCACGTTCTGGGACGCCCCACCGGACGGCGAGGGGTACCTCTCGGTGGACGCGCAGTCCTACGTCGTGCTTGCCTCCGTCGACCCCATCGCGCCGCCTCCCCTGGCCGGCGTCCGCCCGAAGCACCGCAGGATGAGCGTGCTCCGGATCCCCATCCGCACCGTTGGAGAGTCCCCGTGATCGAGACCAGGGAGCTCGCGAAGACCTACGGCACCTTCGAGGCCCTGAAGGGCATCGACCTCGTGGTGGAGGAGGGCGACGTGTTCGGCTTCATCGGCCCGAACGGCGCCGGGAAGACCACGACGATCCGCATCCTCACCACGCTGCTGGAGCCGACGTCCGGCACCGCGCGCGTCGCGGGCCACGACGTGAAGGAGGACAAGCAGTCCATCCGCAAGGTCATCGGGTACATGCCCGACAGCTTCGGCGTGTACCGCGACATGACCGTGAACGAGTACATGCACTTCTTCGCGGCCGCCTACGGCATCCCGAACGCCGAGCGCAACACGCTGGTGGACGGGCTCCTCGACCTCACGGACCTCACCTACAAGAAGGCCGCGCTCATCGAGTCGCTCTCGCGCGGCATGCAGCAGCGGCTGGGGCTCGCCCGCACCCTCGTGCACGACCCGAAGGTCCTGGTCCTCGACGAGCCGGCGAGCGGCCTCGACCCACGGGCTCGCATCGAGATCCGCGAGATCCTCCGGGAGCTCCGGCGCATGGGCAAGACCATCCTGCTCTCGAGCCACATCCTCTCGGAGCTCCAGGAGGTCTGCACGCGGATCGGCATCCTGGAGCGCGGCGTGCTGGTCGCCCAGGGCCGCCTGGACGAGATCATCGCGTCCGCGCGGGCCGATCACGAGGTGGAGGTGCGCACCACGGACGACGCGCGGGCAGCGGTCGTGCTGCGCGAGCTGCCCGGGGTGCTGAAGGCCGAGCACGACGAGGATCGGCGGGTCGTGCGCGCCCACGTCTCCGAGGAGCTCGACCTCGCGGCCCTCACGGCCCACCTGGTGGGCCGGGACCTCGGCGTGCGCGGGCTGACGTCGCTGGACCCCACCCTGGAGGAGGTGTTCATGACGCTCACCAAGGGGCTCGTGCAGTAGTGGAGCACGCCTGTCGCGCCCTCTTCGGCCTGTCAGCATGGACCCTGCGCGTGGAGGACGGTACCGCGGAGATGCGCTCCTGGCTGCTCGGCATCCCCACGCTGCGCGTGCGCTTCGCGCTGCAGGACGTCACCATGATCGGCAACGGGGAGCGCGGGGTGGTCTTCGTGATGCGCGACGGGGCGAAGCGCGTCTACCCCGGCGGGGCGACTGTGGATGGCCGCCCGTCGGCGCTGTGGATCGACCTCTCCCTGCTCCATGGCTCCGACGAGGGGGAGGATCTGGTGTAGGATCAGCGTGCGTGGAGTTGCCGCGCGCTTGCCTTTGCCCTTGCTCTTGCCCGGAGGGACCCGTGTCCGTCTCCTTCCTCTTCGTGCTGCTGTCGGCCTGTTCCGACGGTCCGTCCCTGCCCACGATCGACGTGCCGGTACGCCCGGTCGACGCGACTCCCGACCCCGAGCCGCCCGAGCCGCCCGCGCCCGAGCCGCCCGCGCCCGAGCCGCCGGTCACGCCACCGCCCGAGCCTCCCGGAGAGCTCGACGTCGCCGACCTCGCTGCCGTCGTGCTCGACGGGGGCCCCGCGTTCACACGGGTGCGGTCGTTCCAGCCCGGCGACACCGTGTCCGCCGCGTGGTCCGGAGACGCGTGCGACGCCTGGGTCACGCCCGACCGCGACTGGACCCTCGGAGACCCGCTGGTGGACGTGCGCGGCGCGCCCACGCCCCTCGCCGTCCAGCCCGGACGCCCCGTGGTCCCGGTCGCGTCCGCGGACGACCTGCCCGTGCAGGGCGCCGGGAGCGCCTTCGACCTCGTGCTGGACTGCGACCACGACGGCACGCTCTCGGCCGGCGACACGGTCGACGGGTTCGCGGAGCCCGGCTTCCACGTCCTCCCCGACCTCACCGCCCCCGGCCCGCACGCCGTCGTCCAGCAGGGACACGGCCAGGGCTTCACCCAGCAGATCACGTACTGGCCGGCGGACATCGCGAACCTCGGGCAGGTGCCCGTGGTCGTCGTGGCCCACGGGTACGGCCACCAGCTCGACTACTACGCGCACCTCGGCGAGCACCTGGCCTCCTGGGGCTACGTGGTGACGTCGTTCCGCAACGATGTCGGGAACGGCGACGGCCCCGGCACGCGGACGGCCTCCACGACGCTGCTCTCGAACACCGAGCACCTGCTCGCCAACGCCTCGACCCTCGTGGGCGGCGCGCTCGACGGGCACCTGGACGCCGACCGCATCGTCTGGATCGGGCACAGCACGGGCGGTGAGTGCGTCGTGCGCGCCTACACCCGCCTCCACGACGGCCAGTACACGAGCCCCTGGTTCGACGCGGACAGCATCGCGCTGATCAGCAGCATGGCCCCGGTCGCCTGGCTCCCGCCGTCCCAGTCGAACCCCTACGACGTGCCGTACCACCTGATCACCGGCGGCGCGGACCGCGACACCGGGAACTACCCGGAGCCCGGCTACACCCGGAACATGGCGCTGTTCGAGCGCGCCTCGGGCGACCGGCACCTCACGTACATCTACGGAGCCGGGCACGGCGACCTGCACGCCGGTCCGCAGAACTGGCTCGACCAGCCCGACCCCGGAGCCCCCGACCTCGTGGGGTCCGCGGGCGCCCACCCGGTCGTGAAGGCCTACACGCTGGCCCTCGTGGAGCACTACACCCGCGCCAACCCCGCCATGCGCGACCTCTTCGAGCGCAACGAGTTCCGGCCGGTCGGGATCCCCGCCTGGGTGACCGTGGCCACCGAGTACCGACCCGCGGACGACACCACGGTGCTGGAGGACTTCCAGTCGGGCACCGGCATCGCGGTGACGAGCTCGGGAGGCACGCTCACCGGAGACGTCCAGCACCTCCAGGAGATCCTGATGGACGACCAGGACGGCTCGTTCGCGTGGACCGGCAGCCAGCCCTCCAACGGGTTCACGCGCCACGGTGGGACCGGTGACGACGCGCGCGCCGCCGTGTTCGACTGGAGCGGCCCCGCGCACCTCGAGCTCTCCGTGCCGTCCGGGCTCGCCGACGCCTCCGGACAGCGTGCCCTCATGCTCCGCGTCGCACAGGGGACCCGGCATCCCCAGACCGTCGCGCTGAACGGCCCCCTGGCGTTCACCGTCACCCTCCGCGACACCGCGGGCGCGGAGAGCACGCTGGACACCGCACCCTACGGGGTCGTCCCCTCGCCGTACCGCCGTCCGGGGGTGGGCGCAGGGGCCGGGTGGGCGAACGCCTTCTCCACCCTCACCCTGCCCCTCGCGGACTTCGGGGGCGTCGACCTGACGTCCCTGGCGGCCGTGCGCTTCGACTTCGGCGGCACGGGCGGTCCCGTGGGGCGCGTGGCGCTGGACGACGTGATGTTCGTGCGCTGACGGTCAGGTGCCGAAGGCGGTCTCGAGGTTCGTGCGGTCGAGGTCCTCCAGGGACACGCCGGCCTCGAGCCGCCGGAGGTAGGCCAGCAACAGGAGCCCGAGGCTCGAGGCCACCACGCCGACGGGCCCGAAGTCCGGGCTCCAGTGCAGGACCTGGCCGTGGATCCCACCAGCAGGGGGGTCCACGTCCACGGCGAGCAGGCGACCGTCGCGATCGATGGCCACCGGGACCCAGTGCGGGCTGAACCAGACGCGCTCCAGGGGCTCCTCGGGGTCGAGCGCGAGCTGGCCGGGCTCGGTCTCCCGCGCCGCGAGGCCGATGTCCACGGCCTCCGCGAGCGCCAGGGTGCGGTACGCATAGAGGTGGCGACCCGGCGAGAGCAGCGTGAGCTGCGCGCGGGCGTGGGGGTCGAGGGTGCGCCACGGGTCCGGGATGGGTGGCGGGCGACGGCCGGTCTTCCAGTTGGCGGCGAGGCCCG
This sequence comes from Alphaproteobacteria bacterium, assembly GCA_020632885.1. GTDB lineage: Bacteria > Myxococcota_A > UBA796 > UBA796 > JACKEQ01. Next base: position 25,704 of record JACKEQ010000034.1, read on the forward strand.
CGGGGAGCCGCTCTCCGATGCGGGTCCAGACCACCTCGGGGGCCGGCAGCCGCGCGACCGACGCGGCCTGCAGCACCCAGGCGGCCTCCTCGCGACCCGCGGCCACGGCGATGAGGACGGCGTCCAGGAAGCGCTCCCCGAGCGTCCGGGTGGGGTCGGCGCCCCGCTCGAGCAGGAGGCGGACGAGCGCCTCGTCGCCCCGTTCGGCCGCGATCATCAGGGGGGTCCACCCGCCCGACCCCGCGACGTCCGGCTCGAACCCGTGGTCGAGGAGCTCCCGGATCACAGGCTCCGAGGCCGTCCGAAGGGCCGTACACAGCTCGGGCTCCGGACAGACCGACTCGGCACCGATGCTCAGCAGGTAGCGGACGACGTCGTGTGCGTCGGCCTCCACGGCGGCTGCGAGGGCCGTGAGCCCGCCCCGGTCGGGCTTGTCGACCAGGGCTCCCGCCTCCACCAGCGCCTTCACGAACGCGATCTGGCCGCGCTCCGCCGCGAGCACGAGCACCGGGCGTCCAGCCCCATCGACAGCGGATGCCGGGTGCCCCTCGTCGAGCAGCCTCTGGAACCGGCCCGGGTCACCGGCCGCTAGCGCCTGGAGCAGCCCCACGTCCCCTCCTCCGGCGGCGCGTGTCAGCCTTCGCCGCCCACGACCAGTGTATGCGACTCGATGATGCTGCAGGCGCCGGTCGCGAAGGCCTCGACCTCACCGACCTCCACCCACGTGTCCACGTCCTCGGGGGGGAACAGGGGCAGCACGACGCCCTGGTTGCACGCGCCACCCGTGAGCGGCGCGAGGACACCGGTGATGGTGCGGGTGTCCGTGCAGGGCGGGAACTCCTCCTGCTCCAGCGTGAACTCCTGGAACTGGTTCTCGGGCCAGTCGCAGAGCGAGACGGCCCGGGGCTGGTGACCCGGCCCGAAGTCCACGTACAGCGCGGCCGGCGCGGTGGCGTCGGCCAGGGCGGACGCGGAGACGAACACGTCCAGCTCGAGCAGCGAGGTCGGCCGACAGCCGCCGGCGAGCAGGACGAACAGCGGAAGCACGGGGATCCTCATGGGCGCTCCTCGAAGGTGACGAACCGGATCTCTTCTGCCTCGATGGAGTAGTTGCCGAACTTCGTCCGACCGTAGCAGGGCGTGTCGTCGTTTACCTGGATCTCCACCGACTCGCCGGTGCGCAGGCTGACACGGGCCTTACGCTTGCCCTGCACGGTGCTGGGGAGGATCTCGACCGTCCGGATCCCGTCGAAGGGCACGGTGACCTGCGCCGCTCCGACGTTCCCGTAGAGGAACACCTCCCCGTTCCACGTGACGCGATCGACCTCCACCACCACGCCCCCCTGGTCCTCCACCTTCGCGGAGTAGTCCTTCGCCGGGATGGGGATCCGGGAGGGCGGGTTGTCTCCGCCGAAGCCCGTGGCCACGGCCAACGCGGGCGCCAGACCGAGGAAGGCGAGCAGTCCGAGCCCCGCGAGCATGCGGGAAGGCAGAGGGAGTCGTGCCGACATGCCGGAGCGATAACACAGGTCGCTGAGGTCGGAGTCCTGCGATCTGCGTTAGCTCACCGGCCGAGGAGCACGCGGATGGAGCAGGTGTGGGGCGCGTCGGGCTACGCCGGGGAGGGCGGAGTCGTGACGATCGGGAACTTCGACGGGGTCCACCTCGGACATCGCGCCCTGCTCGACCGCGCCCGGGCCCTCGACCGCGGACCCGTGCTCGCCTACACGTTCCACCCCGCCCCACGCGACGTGCTCCGGCCCGACAACGGCATCCAGCGCATCCAGCGGCTGGAGGACCGTGTGGCCACCCTGCTCGAAGCGGGCGCCGACACCGTCGTGGTGGAGCCCTTCGACCTCGCGTTCGCCGCGCTCTCACCGGAGGACTTCGCCCACGGCATCCTGCGCGACCGCCTCCGCGCCACCGCCGTCGTGGTGGGCTGGGACTTCCGGTTCGGCCGGGGACGCCAGGGCACCGCCGAGGGTCTCGCCGAGCTCCTGGAGGTGCCCGTGGAGCAGGTGGCGGCCGTCGAGCATGGCGGCGAGCCGGTGTCGAGCAGCCGGATCCGCGAGCTCCTGCTGGCGGGCGACGTCGCTGCGGCGGCCGTGCTGCTCGCCCGTCCGCACGCCATCGTCGGCACCGTCGTGCGCGGGGACGCACGGGGCCGCGAGCTCGGGTTCCCCACAGCCAACCTCGACGTCACCACACCCCTGGTGCCCGCGGACGGCGTGTACGCCGTCACCTGCGACGGTCGGCCGGCGGTGGCCAACCTCGGCGCCCGACCCACGTTCGCGGGTGCATCACGGTCGGTGGAGGTCCACGTGCTGGACTTCGACGGCGACCTCTACGGACGCGAGGTGACCGTGGCCTTCCACGCGCGTATCCGCGGCGAACGGGCCTTCGCGGGGCGCGACGCGCTCGTCGCCCGCATCGCCGAGGACATCGCGGAGGCCCGGGTCCTCCTGGGGGCGTGAGCCGCTACGGGCTGCTCGGCCACCCGGTCGGCCACTCGCGCTCACCCGCGCTTCACGCTGCCTGGCTGCGGGCCGCGCAGCTCGACGGGACCTACGAGGCCTTCGACCTCCCGCCGGACACGCCGGGTGCCGGGGTGATCGCGCGCCTCGGCGAGCTCGGGCTCCGCGGGGCCAACCTCACCGTGCCGTTCAAGACGCGCGTGCTCGAGCACCTCGACCACCTCGAGCCCACGGCGGCGCGCACGGGGGCGGTGAACACGGTGTGGGTCGAGGACGGCGAGCTCTGGGGCGCCAACACCGACGTCGGCGGCTTCCTCGGGGAGGCCCGCGACCTCGGCGCCGCGATGGACGGCCCGGCCGTCGTGGTGGGTGCGGGTGGAGCCGCCCGCGCCGTCGTGGTCGGGCTCCTGGAGGCAGGGGTCCCGCAGATCACGGTGCTCAACAGGACCCCCGACCGCGCGATCGCCCTGGCCCGGGATCTCGGAGGTCCCGTGGAGGCCGGCCCGATCGCCCGCCTCACGGACACGGTGCGGGACGCCTCCATCGTGGTGGTCTGCGTCTCCGGCGCGGGCGCGGACGCCCTGCGCGCGCAGCCCGTGGCTCCCCCACCGTCCGCGGTGTGGATCGATCTGAACTACTGGATGCCCGATCCGCCCCACCTCGCGACCCTCGCGGCGCGCGGCATCCGCACCGGTGACGGGCGGCGGATGCTGGTCCATCAGGGGGCGCTCGCCTTTCGCCACTTCACGGGGGTCGCCGCGGATCCGGCCGTGGGGCTCGCGATCCTCGGGGTGGGAGCACCACTGCCGGCGACGCCCGACGACACGCCCGCCAGGGGTTGAAGAACGCGCGGACCCTTGGGCTAAGATGCGCGTGGAGGAGCCTGCATGGCCGAGGTGCCCATCCTTGTCTGCACGAGCGGAGCCCTGCGCGGGCAGCGGTTCCGTGTGCCCGAAGGGGGTCTGGACCTCGGTCGTTCCGAGGACAACCACATCCGCATCGGCGACGACGGGGTGTCGCGTTTCCACGCGCGGCTCATCTACAACTACGACTCCGGCAAGCTCTGGCTCGAAGACGCCGGGTCGCGCAACGGCGTGTTCGTGAACGAGACGCGCGTGTCCGGCCACAAGGAGCTGAAGGTCGGCGACCAGCTGAGCATCGCCAAGCACACGTTCGCCGTGCGCTGGGAGGACGACACCCCCGCTCCCGCCGAGCGCGAGGTGGAGCCCGAGCCCGAAGAACCCGCCGACGCCCTCCAGGACAAGCGCACCCGCCGCTGGTTCTGGCCGTTCAGCTAGCCAGGAGACGCGCGCGTTGGACACCTTCGAGGTCGTGATCCGTCAGCCCGGCTTCCCAGACCGGGTCATCCCGCTCCAGGAGGGGCGGATGCGCCTGGGGCGCGCGGACGACAACGAGATCGTGCTGTCCGACGTGGGCGTGAGCCGCAGGCACGCCCAGATCGTGCTCGCGTCCGGCGAGGTCACCATCGAGGACCTCGGGAGCGGGAACGGCACGTACTACTTCGGCCACCGGGTGAAGAGCCAGGTGATGCGCGACCAGGACGAGGTCGTGATCGACCCGTTCGTGCTCCAGTTCCAGATCAAGGGCGGTCCCACGGCCATCGCCCCGCCGGCCCTGCCGGACCTCCCGCCCCCGGATCAACCCCGCATCGAGGTGGTCGTCGGCAACGGCATGGTGGGCACCAACTTCCCCATCGTGGACGGGCGCCTCACCATCGGGCGCGCCGAAGACCGCGACGTCGTCGTGCCCGATGCCGCGAGCAGCCGCCACCACTGCCAGATCACGCTCCAGGGCAGCGAGTACGTCCTGCACGACAACGGGAGCGCCAACGGCGTGTTCGTGAACGCCGTGCGCGTGCGTGAGTGCACCCTCTCCAACGGCGACCTCATCCGCATCGGCAACACCGAGATGCGGTTCGTGCACCCGGCGGCCTCCCAGGCCCCCACCCGGGACCTCGGCGACCCCTCCGCGTGGGCCCAGGAGGCGAGCAACGCCGGCGCCATCCCGATCTCCTCGCCCCAGCCCGAGCCGCCTCCGGTCCGCCGCCCGTCGCGCGAAGACGAGGAGGAGGACGAAGAGGAGGAGGAGTCCGGGGGCACGAACACCGTCGTGGTGGGCGCAGCCCTGGCCTCGGTGCTCGTGCTGGCCGGCCTGGCCCTGTTCCTCGTGGTGATCATCGCGGGCGGCGTCTGGTACATGACCGCCGGGCCCGTGCAGGTCGCGACGGTCGCTGAGCGGCCGCCTTCCTGGACCCTGGAGCTCCCGGCCCTCCCCGCCAAGTCCGATCAGGAGCTCATCGACGAGGGCACCCGCGCGGCCGCCCAGGCCGACTACCGCGGCACGCTCGAGGCGCTCTACCGCGTGCTCCAGGCGCGTCCAGGCGACGCGACGGCGAAGAAGTTCAGCGCGTTCGCGGGGGAGATGCTGGTGATCGAGACCCTCGAGGCCGAGCTCGCCGAGCGCCTCGCGGTGGAGAGCCGCCGTGCGGCACGCCGCGATCGCCTGCTCCGGCAGCTCGAGGACGTCGCGAAGAGCCGGCGCGGGCCGATCCTCCGGGAGCTGGAGTCGGACTACCGCGAGGATCCGGTGGTTCGCGAGCACAGCGCCCGCAACTCGGACCTCTACCGGAACGGCGAGTGGTCGCTCACCAACGAGCAGCAGTCGCAGAAGAGCGCGCTCGACAAGATGCGCCGCGAGGTGGAGATCGAGCAGTACAGCAAGGCCTCGCGCACGGGCCGCCGGCTGCTCGAGGAGACGAAGATGGTGGACCTCAGAATCGCCACCCTCGAGCAGCTCGACATCGCCGAGAGCGCCCTCGCGAAGCAGGTCGCGAAGGCCTGGCGCACCGGGGTGATGGACGAGGCCCTCGGCCAGAAGGACGACGCCATCAAGGCCTACACCCAGATGCTGCTCGTCGACGAGAACAACAAGTCCGCGGAGCTTCGCCTGGAGGCCTTGAAGGGACGCCCATGACCGTGCTCCTGGCGCTCCTGCTCGGGTGCCCGAAGCCCGTCGTGTCCACCCTCGATCCCGACCTCCCGGAGGAAGCGGCCCGACCCGAGGCCCGACCGCCCCTCGAGGTGCTCGAGGCGGGCGCGGACCTCGAGGAGCCCACGCTGCGCGCGCTGGCTCTGGAGGCGCTCGTGCGCACCACCTCCGAGCCCGCCGGCGGCGCCTGGGGCCCCCGCGCGCTCTGGGACCCCGACGGTTGGGTCCAGCGACAGGCGGGCCTCGCGCTGGCCGAGCGCGCCGCCGAGCCCGAGACGGTGGAGCTCCTGAAGGGCTGGCTCGCCCGTCCGTCGGCCGATCCGTACGCGCGCGGTGCCGTGGCGGTCGCCCTGCGAGCCCAGGCCGACACCTTCCGGTCGTCTGTGGTGGAAGGCCTGGATGCCGAGACGGAGCGGTGGCGTCAGGCCCCCCTCGCGCTGGGAGCGGGCGTGCTCGGCCATGCGGAGGCCATCGAGCCCCTCCAGGCGGCCCTGCGGCGCGGAGACATCGCGCTCGACCCCGGCTTCCTCCACGACCTCGCCCGTCACCCCGACGCCGGGGCCGTGCGGGAGGCGCTCGAGGAGGGGGTGGAGTGGATCGAGGAGGAGCTGGCACCGGGCTACGCGGCCGCCCGCCTCTCCGTCGGAGACGGCGCGGGTGAGCAGGTCCTCCGCAAGGCCCTCGATGCCCAGCTCGTCGGCATCCGGCTCGAGGCCGTGGAGCTCGTGGCGCACCTGGAGCACCCGGCCGCCACGAACCTCCTGAAGAAGGCCCGGGGCCACGGCGATGCCCTCGTGTCCGCGATGGCCGCCCTGGCCCTGGCCGCCCGCGCGGGCAATCCCACCGACGACCTGCTGGAGCTCGCGGAGAGCCCCCTCCCCGAGGTCCGCGCTGCGGCGATGGACGCCACGCGCGACCGGTTGCTCGCAGATCCCGGCCTGCCCAAGCGCACCCGCAAGCAGCTCGTGGCGGCCGTCACGGCCCGGCTGGCGGACCGGAACGCGGACGTCCGGGAGGCCGCCGTGGCTGCGGTGGGCGCGCTGGGCCTCGACCCCGAGCTCGCCCGGCCGCTCCTCACCGACCCCGGAGCCCGGATCCGGCTCCGGGCTGCCGGCATCCTCGTGCGCTGACCCTCACATGAGGTGACGGGGATCCACGTCCCAGCTCACGCGGATCCCCTTCTTCGCCCACTTCCCGAGCCCGGGGAGCTCCGCCTCGATCCAGTCCCGGAAGGCCTTCACGTGCTGGCCGCGGAGCACGATCTGGAACCTCCAGCGCCCCACGAGCCGCGGGAGGGCCGCCGCTGCGGGGCCCAGCACCGCCGTGCGCGGATACTCGCGGCCCGACTGGCGGAGCGCGCGCGCCATCTCGCCGGCCGCCCGCTCCACGGCCTTTCGATCCACACCGTCCACGCGCACCAGGCAGAGCCGACTGAACGGCGGATAGGCGAGCGTGCCGCGCAGGCGGGACTCGGTGTGCAGGAAGGCCCGCACGTCGTCGAGGTGCTGCAGCACGTAGTGATCGGGCTTCCAGGTCTGCACGAGCACCCGCCCGGCCACGTCTCCGCGGCCCGCGCGCCCGGCCACCTGGACGAGGAGCGCGAAGGTCCGCTCGGCGGCGCGGAAGTCCGGGATCCGGAACCCGCGGTCCGCGCTCACCACCACGGCCGTGTGCACGTCGGGGAAGTCGTGACCCTTGGCCACGATCTGCGTGCCCACGAGCAGCTGGGTACGCCCCTCGCGGAAGGCCGTGAGGATCCGCTCGTGCGCCCCGCGGCCGGACGTCGTGTCGGCGTCCATCCGGGCCATCGCGATGTCCGGGAAGAGCGCCTTCAGCCCCTCCTCGACCTGCTCCGTGCCCTTGCCGAGCTCCTCCTGGCTCTCGGCATGGCAGACCGGGCACGCCGGCGTGTAGCGCAGCGAGAGACCGCAGTAGTGGCAGCTCATGCGCTCGATGCGCTTGTGAAGCGTCATCGAGATGCCGCAGTTCGGGCACTCCCAGCACGACCCGCAGCTCGTGCACTGGACCTGCGTGGCGTACCCGCGGCGGTTGTAGAGCACGATGGCCTTCCCGCCGCGCGCGAAGGTCTGCTGGAGGGCCGTGACGACGGGGTCCGCGAGCAGTGGGCGCGGGGTCCCCTCGGGCCAGGCGAGCTGCGTCATGTCGATCAGCTCGACGGTCGGCACCGCCCGCTTCGTCGCGCGGCGCGGGAGCTCGAGGAGCGCGTACCGGCCGGCCGTCGCGTTGTGCCAGCTCTCGAGGGACGGCGTGGCGGTGGCCAGCACCACGGCGGCCCCGTGCCGGCGCCCGAGCACCACGGCGAGATCGCGGGCCGAGTAGGGCACGCCCTCGTCCTGCTTGTAGGAGTCGTCGTGCTCCTCGTCGACCACGACGAGCCCGAGGTCGTCGAAGGGCGCGAACAGCGCCGACCGGGCGCCCACCGCCACCCTCGCCTCCCCGGCGCGGATCCGCCGCCACTCCGCGAGCCGCTGGTGGCCCGTGAGCCCGCTGTGCAGCACCGCCACGTCGTCACCGAAGCGGGCCTTGAAGCGCCCCACGAGCTGCGGCGTGAGCCCGATCTCGGGCACGAGGACGAGCACCTGCCGCCCCTGGTCGAGCATGTGGCGCGCCGCCCCGAGGAAGACCTCGGTCTTCCCGGCCCCGGTGACCCCGAACAGCAGATAGGTCCCCGGGCCACCCTCGATGGCGCGCAGCGCCCGCTCCTGGTCTCCGTTGAGCACGGGGGCCTCGCTCGGCCCGAGCGGACGGGCCTCCGCGAGGGTGTCGCGGCGCTCGCGCTCCCCTTCCTCCAGCACCCCGAGCTCCGCGAGCTTCTTCACGGCCGTGCGGGCCCCGCTGCCGAACCGCTCCACGAGGTCGCGCAGCTCGAGCTCGCCCTGGGCCTCGTCGAGCGCGCCGAGCACGGAGGCCTGCACGGATCCGAGCCGCGGCACGGCGGCGCGGGCCGTGTCGAGGTCCACCACGAGCCGAACGGTGCGCACCATGGCACGCGTCTCGCCGATCTCGCGGTCCACCCACTGCACGCGCTCCGAACGCACGAGGGCAGCGAGCGCGCGCTCCACGACCGGACCGTCGAGCTCCGCGCCCAGCCGACGCACCAGCGCGCGGGACGTGAGCCCCGGGCGGTTCACGATCTCGCGGAGGACCTGGGCCTCCTCGCCCTCGATCGTGTGGGTGGCGAGGGCGCGCACGCCGTCCTGCGTGGCCTCCGCGGCCTTCACCACCTTCGCGCGGATACGGCTCGGGAGCGCCGTGTGCACGACCATCCCGAGGGGCACCACGTAGTACCGCGCGATCCAGTCGAAGAACGCGAGCTGCCGGGCATCGAAGGCCACGACGGGATCGAGCAGCCGGGTGATGGGCTTGATGCGTGCGGGATCGAGGTCGGTGGAGTCGCGGAGCTCCACGACGTACCCGGTCTCTCCGGTGGATCCGAGGGGCACGAGCACCACGTGGCCCACGGCCAGCCGGTCCGCGAGCAGGGCGGGCACGGCGTACGTGAGAGGCTCGGGGAACGGACGGGCGACGGCGACCTGGGCGTACACGCAGGGTCCGTATCCGAACGAGCGACCGACGGGGCGACACGCCGCCCGCGCTTCCTGTTAGAGCGCGTGGATGCTCCTGCTCTCCGTCGCGCTGGCCGCGGACCGCGTGGAAGGGTCCGAGACCCTCGCCACCGGGCACAACGCGATCGCCAACCCGCTGTCCAACAGCGCCATCTCCGCCAACCCCGCCGCCCTGGCGGTCACCCAGCGCTACCACTTCGGTTTCGCCGCCAGCTATGGCGAGCGCGGCCTGCACTGGAACATCTCCGCCGCCGACAGCAAGACCACCGACTACATCGGCTTCGGGCTGACCTACAGCGGCGACCGCTACAACCCGCCGCTGCAGACGTGGGAGCTGCCCGGGTGGTCCGTGCCCGGCCAGGTGATCACGAACCGGAAGCGCAACCAGGACATCGGGGCGGCCCTGGCCGTGCCGCTGATCGACCGTCACCTGTCGTTCGGCCTCGGCGGCAGCGTGTCGTTCTACGATCACGAGCGCCAGGGGAAGGGCGTGGCGGGCAACCTCACGGGCGGGCTCGCGGTGAAGCCCACGGAGACCCTCGTGCTGGCGGCCTCCGCGCGCAACTTCCTGCCCACCGAGGATCCCGACCGACAGCGGCCCCTCGAGATCCTGGGTGGCCTGTACCTCGGCGACATCCGGGTCGGCGCCCTCACGCTGGAAGGCGGCGCGCGGCCCCTTCGGGACGAGGTCCTGGTGCTCGGCGCGGGCGGCGAGGTCGCCCTGACCGAGGCGAGCCACCTGCGGGGCGGCTGGCGGCTGGAGGACGGCGGCCACGACATCACGTTCGGCGCCGGGGCGGGCAACGAGGCCGCGAGCCTCGACCTCGGGCTCGCGATCCCCACGGTGTCGGTGGCCGATCCGGGGGGCTGGACGGTACAATTGTCCATCCGGTTCGAGGGCCCCGACGTGGACGCCATCCGACCGGAATGAGGAACCCGATGCGCCTCCTGGCACTCCTGACCGTCGGCACCGCCGGCCTGCTCACCCTCGGCGCGTGCGGCCGGATCGACCCCCTCCAGCCGCCCGGGGGCACGGAGACGGACGCGGACGCCGACACCGACGCGGACGCCGACAGCGATGCCGATGCCGATGCGGACGCGGATTCGGACGCAGACGCGGATTCGGACGCGGATGCCGACTCCGACGCGGATGCCGACTCCGACGCGGATGCCGACTCCGACGCGGATGCCGACTCCGACGCGGATGCCGACTCCGACGCGGATGCCGACTCCGACGCGGATGCCGACTCCGACGCGGACGCAGACTCCGATGCGGACGCAGACTCCGATGCGGACGCAGACTCCGATGCGGACTCGGACGCGGACGCAGACTCCGATGCGGACTCGGACGCGGACGCGGACGCAGACTCCGATGCGGACGCAGACTCCGATGCGGACGCAGACTCCGACGCGGACAGCGACTCCGACGCAGACAGCGACTCCGACGCAGACACGGACGCGTGCAGCGACAGCTTCGAGCCCGACAACAGCATCTTCACGGCGAACTTCTTCACCCCGCCGCTCCAGTCCGCGATGTGCGAGTCGGGCACCGACGACCACTGGCGCTTCATCGTCCCCCGGGCCCGGAAGACCACCATCCAGGCGAGCAACTACCCCGCCATCGACCTCGATCTCTTCCTGCTGGACGTGAACGGCGTGCAGATCTCGGAGTCCACGACCTACCAGGCCACCGAGACCGTGGTGGCCGCGAACCCGGGCGAGGACGAGATGGACGTGTTCGCGCGGGTGCACAACGCGAGCTGGTTCGCGGACTGCGGGGCGTACGACATCGGCGCGGTCACGAGCTGCTGGGAGGAGTCGTACGAGCCGAACGACAGCCAGGCCGCTGCCACCGAGCTCGACGAGGACACGTACCGGATGGGCGTGAACCAGACGAGCCGGACGGACTGGTTCCTCTACGACGCCAACCCGTTCGCCGGCGACACCCTCGACATCACCCTGGTGTTCGACCACAGCAAGGGCGACATCGATCTCCACGTGTACAACGTGGACGACAACGACACCCTGATCGGGGTCTCCGATGGCACGACGGGTGTGGAGTCGTACCGGTTCTCGAACCCGAACCTGTACTTCAACACCATGCTCGCCATCCGGGTCGACCTCTACACGGTGGTCGATCAGTGCACGGTGTACGACCTGATCTTCGACGAGTACGACCTGTAGGTCAGAGGATGCGCAGCCGGTAGCCCTGGCCGCGGACCGTCAGGATGCGGTCGCTCTCGAGCCCCGCGTCCTCCAGGCACCTCCGGAGGGCACGGATCCGCCCGTCCAGCGCGCGTCCACCGCCGCGCGGCAACACCGAGCCGTCCGCGAGGGCCAACAGGACCTCGAGGAGCCCCGGGGCGAGCTCGATCGGGCGGTCGGCCACGCAGACCGTGCGTCGCTGCGGGTCGATCCGCAGGCTCCGGTCACGCGACGTCCAGGACGGGCTCCTCATGCACAGAGCCTACACCATCCACCTCGACCCTACGGCGGAGGGTCGCCAGGGCCGACGCCAGCCGGTTCCCCACGGTACGCCGGGAGACTCCGAGGGAATCGGCCACGTCGGCGTGGGACTGCCCCTCGAGCACGACCTGCACGACGATCTCGCGCTGCTCCGGCGCGAGGCTCCCGAGCATCTCCGCACCCCACACCTGCTCGTCGATCCGACCGGGCGACACGGGGTCGAGCCACTCGAGGAGATCGAGGACGCGGTCGTCGAGATCGCGGCGCCGGGCCCGATCGCGACGGCGGTTCAGGCAGTGTCGCGTGGCGAGGGCGAGCAGCCAGCCCTCCACGCAGGACGCCGGCCCGGCCGAGGTCGCCTTCACCAGCGCGCGGACCGCCACTTCCTGGAGGACCTCCTCGACATCCTGCCGGTCCCGATAGAACCGGCCGATGCGTCGCTTCAGCTTGCGGCGCACCTCGGGCCTGGCGAAGGCCTGGCGGACGGGGTCGTGGATTCGGGACAGCGTGCTCGGCGGGATGGCGACCATGGGGAGGAGCTTCGCCCACCCAGCCCGCCAGGTCTGTCGCGAACGCGTGTCCACACGTAGGTACGCGGACACAATTGGACACACACGAGGTCCTCAGAGACGCTCGACCACGTTCCAGCGGTCGCGGGTCGGGAGCACGATCTCCTCGACCCCGTCGGGCCAGCGGACCCGGACCTCCACGAGGTCGCCGGTGCCGAGCCCGAAGTGCAGCCCGAGGTCGCTCCCGCCGCCGAGGGACGTGCCGCTCTGGACCTCGCGCACCTGCACGATCCCGTTCGTGTCGGTGATCGTCACCCGGGCGCCCAGCGCGTCGGCCCCCCCGCGACCGGTGTTGCCCGTGAGGCGGACGCCGATCCAGTGGTTCGTGGTGACACCCACGTTGCGCATCAGCCGGTAGCTCTGGCCGCGGTCGCCGAGCAGCACGTCCACGCGGCCGTCGCGGTCGTAGTCGCCCACGGAGAGCCCGAACGTCACGAGCCCGTCCTGCGCGCCGCTCCCGAGGGTGATGTCGGTGAACTGGCCGTTGCCGTCGTTCTGGTAGAGGACGTCGCCGTACGTGTTCGCCGTGTAGACGTCGAGGTCCGCGTCGTTGTCGATGTCGAGGAACGCCACGCCCCACTGCGTGCCCCAGGTGGTCAGCCCCGCGGTGTTGAAGCGCCTCGCGAAGCTCGCACCCAGGTTCTCCATGACGGAGGGCACGCTGGTGTCCGTGATGATGACGTCCAGATCGCCGTCCCGGTCGAAGTCCTCGGCGGAGAAGCCCATGGAGTCGATCCGGGCATCCAGACCCACCGACTGACCGAGCTCCGAGAGACACACGAAGCCGCATCCCGCCCCGTCGTTCCGGAACCAGAGGTTGCGGTTCATCGGCAGGCCAGGGCCGGGCAGGCCGAAGCTCCCCTTGTCGTTCAGCACGTGGATGTCGGCGTCACCGTCTCCGTCGAGGTCCGCGAGGCTCGCGATGAACCCGAGCCCGGAGCGCTCGAGCGGGGAGCCGACCTTGGTGGTCTGCTCGTTCCACTGGCTGCCCGTGTACTGGAACACCCTGTCGCCCGAGGTGACGTCGATGGGCGCACCGGGCGTGAAGCACTCGTCGCACCGGTAGTTCGCGATGTAGAGGTCCGGGTGCCCGTCCCCGTCGAGGTCGCCGAACGACACCCCCTGGGCCATGCCGGGGTTCTGGGGGCCCGCGACGTCCACGAATGCGGCGCCGTCGTTGCGGAGCAGCCAGCTCTGGCCCTTGCCACCCAGGTAGAGGTCGGGGTCGCCGTCGGCATCGTAGTCCACGAAGGCGAGCGGACCCGCGATCTTGCCGCTGAGGGCGGGGTCGTTGCGGGGTGTGAACACCCCCGTGGGCCCGCCCAGGAACAGCCGGTTCCCGCCGTCCATGCTGGTCACGACCATGTCGAGCCAGCCGTCGCCGTCCACGTCCGCGAAGCCCTGGCCCGTGACGTACCAGATGGACCCACCGGGCGGCGGGAGCACGTGCCAGGCGTAGGTCCCCGAGCACACGGTCACGTTGTCGAACCACGTTCCGGTCGGGGTCAGCCCACACGCTGGCGGGCCCGGGAGCGGGAGCACCGTGACGTTCTGCGGTGCGGCAGTGTCGGTGTCGGCGTCCGTGTCGCTGTCCGCGTCCGTGTCGGTGTCCGCGTCACTGTCCGCGTCCGTGTCGGCGTCGGCGTCCGCGTCGGCGTCCGCATCCGTGTCGGAATCGGTGTCCGCATCGGAATCCGCGTCCGCATCGGTATCCGCATCGGAATCCGCGTCCGCATCGGTATCCGCGTCCGCATCGGAATCCGCGTCCGCATCGGAATCCGCGTCCGCATCGGTATCCGCGTCCGCATCGCTGTCCGTGTCCGCGTCGGCGTCACCCTCGAGGGGTGCGGTGGCCTCGGGTGCCGGGCAACCCACGAGCAGGACAGCGAGGGCGAGCGTGCGCATACAGGGTCATAGTCCGCGTCGGCCCGACTGTCGCGGTCAGCCGTAGCGGTGGCCCAGGTGCATCTTGATCTGGTGGCGCCACCAGTACCAGTGGTGCCCCGCGTCGCGGCCCCAGATGTCGCTCCGATGCGGGATGCCCTTCTGCCCGAGCACCCAGGCGAGGTCGTGGGTCTCCTGGATGCACCGACCCTCGTGGGCACCGGTACCGACCACGAGGGTCAGCGACGTGCGGCGCGCGCGCTCCAGGTGCTCGCCCGACAGGTTCGGCACGTAGTGAAGCGGATCGGCGAAGTACACGCGGTCGTCGTAGAAGCCCTCCATGAAGGCGTCCGTGCGGTAGCGACCGGAGATGCACAGCGCCCACTCGACCAGGTCGGGGTGCTTGAGCGCGAAGTTCGCCGCGTAGAACGCACCGAAGCTGCAGCCGGTGGTGGCCACACGGGTGCCCGGGGCCTCCTTCGCCAGCTCGGCGGGGATCAGCTCCTCGGCGATGAACCGCTCGTAGGCCCGGTGCCGATCGAGACGCCAGTCCGGGTGCCCCTCGCCCGTCCACGCCTCGGAGACGTTGGACTCCGGGCAGATCAGGCGGATGCGACCGGCCTCCAGCAACGGCGTCAGGGTGCCCACCGCGTCGCTCGCCTGCCACTCGTGGGCCATGCCCGCAGCGCTGGGGAAGACGACGACGGGCTGACCCCGCGTGCCGAAAGACCACATGTGGACGCGGCGACCGAGGTGTTGGCTCGGGACCCGCGTGTAGGTGCCCTTCATGACGTCACCGTAGCATGCCGATCGGCCGAACGAGCCGGCCCGCCCGGCCTCTGCAACCCCGATGCCACGAACGGGCCGCAGAGCGTCACTCAGCGGATCGCCCCGCGTCGCTCACGCCTGACGGACGAGCTGCTCAAGCCGGTCGAGACCGCGCTCGAGGGTCGCCATGTCGGGCCCGTAGGAGAGCCGCACCCACTCGCGAAGGCGGGACGGGATGTGCTCGCGACGGCCGCCGGGGTCGACGTCGAAGAACGCACCCGGCACGCAGATCACCTTGTGCTCCAGGGCCGCACGGAAGAACGCCATGCCGTCCCGCAGCGGCTCTGGCAGCTCCGAGAGCTTGGCGAAGCAGTAGAACGCACCCTTCGGAGCGCGCGCCACCTCGAGGCCGATGGACTCCAGGCGACGCAGCATGTACGCGCGCTTCTCGCCGAACGCCTGCTGGATGGCGACCGCCTCGGCGTCGGCCACCGCAGGGTCGAGCAGCGGGACGGCGGCGAGCTGGAGGGGGTGCGGAGGCCCGCCGTCCAGGAAGGAGCCCGCGGACGCGAGGCCGTCGATGACCTCGCGTGGGCCGACGGTCCAGGACAGCCGGAAGCCCGGGTAGCGCCAGTTCTTCGTGAGCCCGTCGACCAGGACGACCGGGTCGCGGTCGACATCCTCGACGTACCGGGCCGCGCTCACGGTGCGCCCGATCTTGTGGGAGTAGACGTAGTGGCTGTAGAACTCGTCGAGGATCAGCGCGCAGTTCAGCTCGCGCGCGATGCCCACGACAGCCTCGAGGTCCGGCCCCATCACCACGTGGCCCGTGGGGTTGCACGGGTTCGAGAGCAGCACGGCGCCGAGCCCGACGCCCACGATCTGCTCGCGGAGCGCCTCGGGTGAGAGCCGGAAGCCGTCGTCCTCCCGCACGACCATGGGGAGCGGAGTGAACGCGCGGAAGACGTCCAGGAGCTCCTCGTACGCGGTGTAGTCCGGGAGCAGGTGGCCGAGGTGCACCGACCCCAGGTTCGCCGCGATGCGCGTGAGCCCCGAGCGACCGCCGCTCGAGATGGCCACGTTCTCCGCGGTGTACTGGCTCTTCCGACCCACCCGGTACCGGGCGTTGTAGAGGTTCGCGACCGCCTGACGGAGGGCCGGCAGACCCGCCACGGGCGCGTACTCGTGGGACGCGGGCGGCACCGGGATGGTCTCGATGCGCGGGGGCGAGCCCGGGAGGAGGTCGGTCTGCGGGGCGCCCTGCCCGAGGTTCGCCCAGTCCGCGTTCCCGTAGTGGAACCCGCGGCGGGCGGCCTCGTTCATGACGTAGATCACGCCCGTGCGGGGGACGTTCCGGAAGGCGTGCATCAGAACGGGTTGCCGTCGGCCCGCACGCCGGGGGACTGCGGGTTGGGCGCGGGGTGCGAGGCGAACCCGCCCGTGAGGTCCGGCACGCGGGTCTCGCTCATCGCGGACGTCACGGTGGTGCCCGTGTACGTCACGGTCCAGGAGTCCACACCGTCGGAGAGCACGATGTCGTCGCCGGTGTTGTTGAGGGACAGCGCGCCCGTGCTGGACGTCTGGAGCGTGGCGCTGGCGAGGCCCGCACACCAGGGCCAGGTGGCCGTCTGGGTGCTGGCGTCGTCGAAGACCACGAGGGAGGCGCCCGCCGCGAGGATCGTGTTCGCGGGGAACACGTGACGCACGGAGTCGGCGTCGGAGAGCGTCCAGCCGGACATGTCGACGGCCGCGGCGCTCACGTTCACGAGCTCCACGAACTCGTCCGCGGTCCCGCTGCGCACACCGTCGCAGTTGGCGTCCCCGGGCTCTCCCGTGCCGGCGGGTGCGGGGTCGAAGAGGTACTCGTTGATGATCACCGCGGGGTCGCCGGGGTCGGTGTCCGCATCGGTGTCGGTGTCGGTGTCCGTGTCCGCGTCGGTATCGGTGTCGGCGTCCGTGTCCGCATCGGTATCGGCGTCGGTGTCCGCATCGGTGTCGGCGTCCGTGTCCGCATCGGCGTCCGTGTCCGTGTCCGCATCGGCGTCCGTGTCCGCGTCGGTGTCCGTGTCGGTGTCGGTGTCGGCATCGGCGTCCGTGTCCGTGTCCGCATCGGTGTCCGTGTCCGTGTCCGTGTCCGTGTCGGTGTCGGTGTCGGTGTCCGTGTCCGTGTCTGTGTCCGCATCCGTGTCGGTGTCGGTGTCGGTGTCGGTGTCGGCGTCCGTGTCCGTGTCCGTGTCGGCGTCCGTGTCCGCGTCACTGTCGGCGTCCGTGTCCGCGTCGGTGTCGCTGTCCGTGTCGGCGTCCGTGTCCGCGTCGGTCTCGACGGGATCGATGATCACGGCGGTATCGGTGGGCGGAGCCCGGTTGCAGCCCACGGCGAGGGCGAGGATCAGCGACAGTCTCATGGGAGCCTCCGGGGCGCCGAGGTTAACCCGCGGTTCCGCCGTCCGCCCGGTCTCGCTTGGGTCGCACGACCTGACCCCGCGGCTCCACGTGGCCTTCGCGGGGGGCCAGCCGTCCCCCTACCTCCGCGATGGTCTCCACCGGTGGCAGCGGGCGCCCCAGGAAGCGGGTCCCGTGGGCCACGAAGGCGTCGGGGTCGCCCGTGCAGAGCACCCGGAGCCGGCCGGAACCCGGCTCCACGAAGCCCGGGTGGCGCTCCATCCACGTCGCGAGGCGGAGGGCCACGTGGGGCGCGGGGTCGAGCACGTGGACATGGGTCGGGAGGGCCGCCCGGAAGGCGTCCTCGAGGAACGGGTAGTGCGTGCAGCCCAGCACGAGGGTGTCGATGCCCGCGAGCGGCGCGAGGTAGCGGCGCACGGCCTCCCGCGCCACGTCCGTGTCCTCCCAGCCCTCCTCCACGATGGACGCGAGCAACGGCGCGGCCGCCGAGGTCACCCGATGGCCCGGGGCCAGCTTGCGGATCTCCGTCGGGTACGTGCCGGACGCGATCGTCCGCCGGGTGGCGAGCACGCCGATGTGCCCCGCGCTGTGGGCCACTGCGGCCTCCGCGGCCGGGATGGTCACGCCCAGCACGCGCCGGTCTCCCTCGGGGGGACAGTAGTGGCGCTGGAGGTGACGGAGGGCCACGCAGGACATCGTGTTGCACGCGACGATCACGAGCCGACAGCCCTCCTCGAACAGCCGCTCCACCGCCTGCTCACCGAAGTCGAGCAGGGTGTGCACGTCGCGACCGCCGTACGGCGCACGGCCGGAGTCGCCCAGGTACAGGAAGTCGCGGTCCGGGAAGGCCGCGAGCAGGTGGCGCAGGACGGAGAGCCCGCCGTAGCCCGAGTCGTAGACGCCGATCAGGACGGCCTCCTCGCGGACGCCCCATGGGATCCGCCCACCCAGCATACATTCGTTGACGGCGCCCGGGACGGGGCCTGGGGTAGGATGGCCCCGACCGGAGTGTTTGCATGCTGTTGTTCTCGATCCTCGCCGGATGCGGCGAGACGGCGTCCACGCCGCCCGCTTCCCCCATGGCCCCCGCCGGTGAGATCACCGCCGACGACGTGCTCCAGAGGCACCTCGACGAATCGAACCAGTGCAACCTGCTGGTGGCCGACAACTACCTCCTCGAGTGGGAGGCGATCACCACGGACGGCAAGAGCGCCACCCAGCAGGAGAAGATCATCCAGCAGGGGCGCCAGGGGCTCTCGTTCACCCGGATGCAGCAGCAGCTGGTGCCCCAGCTGCGGTTCTCGGGCTTCGGTCTCTCGGCCGACGGCACCTGGTGGAGCGCTGGTGACCTGGGCGTGCAGGCCCGGCTGCCCGAGGAGATCGTGAAGCCCCTCTCCGTCTACCTCGACCCCACGCCGGTCTGCGCGTTCCAGGCGCGCTGGCCCGAGCGCACGTACGTCGGCGAGGAGGACTGGAACGGCCAGCACACCCACCACATCCGGGCGGTCTGGGCGGACGGCACCCCCACCGACCTCTGGTTCGACACCGGCACCGGGCTCCTCGCGGGCAGCTCGACGTCCGTGGGCAACACCACGAACACCATGAAGATGACGAAGTACATCCTCTTCAACGGGATCCAGTGGCCGTCCGAGGTCTTCTCCACCCGCGTGGACGGCGACCTGCACCTGCTGGTGGCCGAGAAGCTCCAGAAGCTCGAGGTGGCCCCCGCAGGGTTCCGCGACATCGGGCACCAGGAGGTGGCCGCGTTGCTCGCCGACCGCGCCAAGCAGGCCGCAGGACAAGGCTCGAAGTAGCCTAGAACCGTCCGCTGACGCGGAGCCCCGGGGCATCGGTGAGCACGCCGGTGACCCCCAGACCCACGCCGCTCGCGAAGGTGACCCCGGCGCCCAGCACCAACAGGTTCGTGCGCGTGCGAAGGCTCGTGAGCTCTTCGGACGTGGTGGGACAGGTGTCCTTCTCGCGCACGTCGCATGCGAACCGGGCGTGGCTGATGCCCGCGAGCGTGTAGAGCGCGCCCGAGACCACCACGAGCCCCCCGCCCACGAGCACCAGCTTGGGGATGGGGTCGCGCTTGGGCAGGTCGCTCGGGGGCTTCCCGCGCGGCGTGATGGTGGACGTCGCAGCGTCGAAGTAGCGGGGCTCCGACAGGGCGCCCGCGGGCCCGAGGAGCTCCTCCGGGAACGCGCCTCCGTCCTGCCAGTGGCCCTTCAGCAGGTGGCCCTTGCCGTTGAAGACCTGCACCAGGTGCGGCATGCCCGCCCAGGCGGACGGCTCGGGCAGGAACTTCCCGTCCAGGAACACGCTGCCGCCCTTCTCGACGAGGAAGCCCTTCCCGTCCGCCGTGCTCATGCGCACGTCGTCGGCGTCCTCGAGGAGCATCTGCACCCCGCCCGCCGTCTCCGGCCAGGTGTGCTCGGGCTCGAGCACCTCGACCAGACGGCCCCAGCGCACCGCGTCGTCCGCCTCCTGCACGAGGAAGCTCGCGATGGCCCGCGTCTCCGCGAAGGCCACGAGATCCTCGGTGGGCACGAGCTCGTTCATGCAGTGCAACACATCGCGGGTGCGCCCGAGCACGTCGCTCGCGCGGTCGCCCCGCCCGGCCTCCACCAGGCCGGCGGCCTCGCGGATCGCGCCGCGCAGGTCGGACACGGTGTAGATGGCGTCGCACATCTGCTCCTGGCCGAACGCCGGAGCGAGGATCGTGAGCAGCAGGGTCATCCGGGAGCCATCGAGGGGTTCGCGCAGGAGGGCCCGAGGTCCGGGGCGCCCTCGTCGCCCGGAGGACACGCGTCCAGCCGGGGGCCGTCCAGGTTGTCGCAGTCCTGGTCGATCCCGTCGCCCGGAGCGTCGGGCGCGCACGGGTAGATGGTGTCGTCGTACGGGTCGCAGTCGGCGTCGTCCGGCCAGTCGTCGCCGTCCGAGTCGAGCTCCACGCCGCAGTCGGCATCGCAGCCGTCGCCACGCAGGTCCGGGGCGCCGGGGTAGATCCGCGGGTCGAGCGGCGCGCAGTCCTCGTCCAGGGGCCAGGTGTCGCCGTCGGCGTCCCACGCCCGGTCGTACTGTCCCTTCGTCGCATAGAAGCAGCCGGCGAACAGCACCGGCACGAGCAGCAGGGTGAAGCGGGCAGCGAGCCGCAAGGACGACCTCCGCGGGCAGTCTATACGAGGGGACCTCAAAGCGGGTCGACGAAGCTGATCCCGAACTGCGACACCGGCTCGCGGCGGACCGCGCCCGGCTCGCGCCTCCAGCCCCAGGCCAGGAAGGGACGGCACTGGATCGCCCCCTGGAAGAGCACCTCGGGCGCGAAACCCACGGTGGGCAAGGGCGGTCCGGCGTCCCATCCCTGCGTGAGCCAGCCCTGCTCGGCGAACACCGATCCGTGGAACTCGAGGTCCAGGAAGCTGTGGTTGGTGCGGAAGAAGTACGGTCGCACCTCGACCATCCCGGCGACCATGCCGTCGCCCCGGGTCCGCGTGCGCCCATAGCCCGAGAAGGCCTGCTCGCTCCCGAGCTCGTCCCGCCAGCGCCCACCGCCCGTGTCGGTCTCGAAGAACGGCCTGCGCCCGACGGTCTTGTCGACCACGAACCGCCCCGCGACCACCAGGTGCGAGCCCACCGGGTACCAGCCGATGGCCTCCGCGTTCGCGCCCACCAGGCCCGAGAGGTGATCGCCGCGCATCGCGGAGATGCCGACCCGCGCGCTCGTCTCGGCGCGCACGCCCCGGTGGGGCATCGGCCAGCGATCGGTGGTGTCGTGCTCCACGCCGAGCGTGAAGTCCACGTACGTGCCGCCGTCGACCCCGTGAGGACGGAGGAGCGCCAGGAAGCCGTCCGGACCGGCCTCCACGAAGTACGTCTTGTAGTTCGCCTGCGCGAACAGGGAGTCGTGGAACGTCACGGGACGGCTGATCCCGAGGAACGCGAACGGGCCGTACACCACGTTGCCGACCTCGCGCGGGCTCTGGACGAGCTCCACGCGGTCTCCACCGACCCCCACGAAGGCGTGGTTGGACCACCCCCGAAAGCCCGCGCGCCCGAGCCAGTCGGTGTCTCCGCGACGATCGACCTGGAACCAGTCCGACGTGTACCCGAGGTTGGTGGTCACCCACAGGGTGGTGGTGATCTTGAGCTTGTAGCCCTCCATCTGCCAGCGCGGACGCGTGAACACCTCGCCGCCGAACCCGAGACCGAAGCCGTCCTGGGTGTTCGCGCCGAACAGGGGCACGAGCACGCCGGACCAGATCATCTGGTCCTGGTCCTTCTCGGCACGGGACGGTCCTTCGCCTCCCCAGGCGGCCAGCGCGAGGCCGATCAAAGGACGGCGGCGAGGAGCGCTGCGGTACCGATGATGGGACCCGTGATCAGGATGGTGGGCTCCGCGGGCTCCACGACGGGTAGACCGCGCGCGCGATCCGCCGTGAACTTCAGCCACTGCACGAGCTGCGGGAGCTTGCCGCGCAGCCAGAGCACGGTGAGCCCGACCGGCAGGTAGAGCACCGCGTAGTACGCGCTCGCCTCGAGCATGAAGCTCCACCCCATCAGCGCCCCGACGCCCATCAGGAGCTTGGCGTCGCCGCCCTTCTGCACCCCGAGCCGCCAGAGCGTGTAGTGCACCGCGGTGGCCGCCAGCAGCCCGTACACCCCGATCCACCAGGCCCCGATCGACGCGTTGATCGCGAGCCCCAGCGCCATCATCGGCAGCGTGAGGTTGTTGAAGATCTTGCCCGTGCGGAGGTCCGTGACCACGGCGATCGCGCACCCGACGAGCGTGACGACGAGCTGGGGGGTGAGGGCTTCCATGCCCTCACTCTATCCGAAGAGCCCACCGCCGTTCGCGAGCCACCACAGCTCGACCGCGTCCAGCACCTCGGCGATGCGGGCAGCGAGCGGATGCGCGAAGACCTGGACGACGAGACACAGCAGCAACACCGCTGCCGTCACCACCAGACCGCGCCAGGGGACGGGCTCCGGGGCCGGAAGTCGGGCGTCGTCGCTCAAGGGACCGCCAAGCGCGTTGTGCCACGTGTCCGGGTCATCTACTCTTCGGCGACCTCCTGACGTCGGAATCCCGTGGCGAACGACGCCATCCAGACCTTCGGCAAGTACCAGATCCTCGAGCGCATCGCTACGGGGGGAACGGCCGAGATCTACAAGGCCAAGCTGGAGGGCATCGGCGGCTTCCAGCGCACCTTCGCGATCAAGCGCATCCTCCCGAACCTGTCGCAGCACTCCGACTACATCGCGATGCTGGTGGACGAGGCCAAGGTCGCGGGGCTGCTGTCCCACGCGAACATCGTCCAGATCCTCGACCTCGGGCAGGTCGACGGCATCTGGTACATCGCGATGGAGTACGTGGACGGCCGCGATCTGGGCGCCATCCTCCGGCGCGCGAGCCGCAAGGGCCTCTGTCTGCCCGTGCCCCACGCGGTGTTCATCGCCATCGAGCTGCTCAAGGGCCTCGAGTACGCACACCAGCGCCAGGTGATGCGCGGCGGGAAGGCGGTGCCGCTCAACATCATCCACCGCGACATCAGCCCGCCCAACGTGCTCATGAGCTTCCAGGGCGAGGTGAAGCTCACCGACTTCGGCATCGCCCGCGCCAGCCTGAAGATGATGGAGACGGTGTCCGGGATCGTGAAGGGCCGGTTCGACTACATGAGCCCCGAGCAGGCGGAGGGCAGGAAGGACCTCGACCAGCGCTCGGACCTCTTCAGCGTGGGCGTCGTTCTCTACGAGATGCTCACGGGCGTGCACCCGTTCCGCGCCGAGAGCGAGATCGACACCGTGGAGCGCGTGCGCACCGGCAAGTACACCGCGGTGTCCACGCGGAACCCCGAGGTGCCTTTCGCGCTGCAGACCATCGTGGACCGGGCGCTCCAGGTGGACCGCGACCGTCGCTACCCGTCGGCCACGGCCTTCAAGGAGGCCCTCGACCGCTTCTTCCACGACGCGGGCTTCATCTTCACGCACGCCACGCTCGCGTCGTACGTGAAGGGCCTGTTCCCGGAGTCCCAGAAGAAGCGCCCGCGCAGCCCGGGCACCCCGACGGGTGGCATGCTCCGCAGCGAGCCCCTCGGGCCGCGCCGGCCCTCCGACGCCACCGAGCGGGTCGGCGAGACCTGGGATCCCCCGACCGGTCCCCTGGACGTGGACGCCGCCACCCCGACCGCCACGGCCACGAGCCCCCAGATCGAGGACCTCGAGCCCACCGCCGTCCGCAGCAATCCCCTCGTGGATTCCGAGTCGCTCGACCCCACCAAGGTCGGCACGCCCGCGTACGAGCCCGAGGAGATGGCCACCGTCATCCGCGAGTCGCCGTTCACCCCCGAGGAGCTCGAGGCGCTCGGCCCACCGCCCGAGGCCTCGCACTACCCGTCCATGGGCGACTCCTCGATGGGCATGGGCATGGGGCTCCCCGCCCCCACCGTGGGCCAGACCCGCCCGCCCCACGCCGCCCCGCCCATCTTCGAGCCCGAGCGCCCCCCGCCCATCGAGATCGCCGCGCGGCCAGCGCTGATCGGGTGGCTCGGCGTCGTGCTCTCGATCGTCTGCCTGATCGCCGGGATGGCCATCGGGAGCGTGTTCGGCAGCGGCACCACCTACCTGCTCGGTGTGGGCGCCGGCCCCTCGACCCAGCCGGTGGTGCGCATCCTGTCCCAGAACGAGGTCGACGTCTGGCTGGACGGCGAGAAGGCACCCCAGAACTTCACGATCCCCGCGAACGAGCCCAAGAGCCTCGAGGTCCGCACGGAGGACTACGCGTGGTCGATCCCGCTGCGGATGGCGCCGGGAGAGGTCAAGGTGTTCATCATCAGCGTGCCCAAGCCGGCCGAGACCCCCAAGGAGAAGTGATGGTCGAGGAGCCCGCGGGAGCGCGGCAGCCCACCCCCCTGCCCCTCGCCGCCCTGAAGCAGCTCAGGCTCAAGCAGTGGGCCAAGCAGGTCTTCCTCGTGCCCGCCCTCGTGTTCTCGGGCGAGTTCCTGGATCCGTCCGCGATCCTCCGCGTGGTGGTGGCGATCCTGTCCTTCAGCCTGCTCGCGAGCGCGGGCTACATCCTGAACGACTACCTCGACCGCGAGGCGGATCGGCAGCACCCCAAGAAGCGCTTCCGGCCCATCGCGAGCGGCGATCTCCCCATCCCCGCGGCGTTCGCGCTGTTCGCGGCCGCGGTCGTCGGCGGGGTGGCCCTCGGCTGGTGGCTGTCGCCGATGTTCCTGGTGATCGCGTTCACCTACCTGGCCACCACGCTGTCCTACAGCTTCTACTTCAAGCACCGCGTCATCCTCGACGTGATGCTCCTCGCGGCCTGCTACGTCTGGCGGGTGATCGCGGGCGCCGTGGCCCTCGAGCTGCGCGTGAGCCCCTGGCTGTTCCTGTGTGCGGCGTTCCTGGCGCTGTTCCTCGGGTTCAACAAGCGGCGCGGCGAGCTCCTGAAGCTCGGGGCGGGCGGCACGCGCCGCAACCTCGAGCACTACAGCCGCGAGATGCTCGTGGAGCTCCAGGCCATCGTCACCGCGAGCGTGGTGATCTGCTACGCGCTCTACACCGTGCAGGGCGGGAACTCCTGGATGGTGCTCACCATCCCGTTCGTGCTCTACGGGGTGTTCCGGTACATCTACCTGGTGGACCGCGGGGGCGGCGACGCGCCCGACGAGCTGGTGTTCTCGGACTGGCCGTTCCTGCTCAACGGCGCGCTCTACGGCCTCGTGGCCATCCTCGTGATCGTGGGCGACAAGCAGGGCCTGCTCCCGCCCCTGCTGCTCGACGGGTCGTAGGCCGGACGGTCCCGGCACCCGCCGGTGTTAGGCTCTAGACGATGCTCCCCCTCCTGCTCATCGGTCTCGCGGGCGCCAGCGGCCTCTCGGACCGCGCCTACGAGCGCGCCATCGACCTCGTCGACGGGCTGTACCTGTACCCCGAGCAGCTCGACGCCAACGTGCTCCTCCGATCCGCTGCGGAGGGTCTGGCCGACGAGCTCCACTGGCTGCGCGTGAAGAGCCAGGGTCCCGCGGTGAACCTCGAGCACGGCGACGGCACGCTCATCGGCAGCGTGTCCGTGGCCAACCTCGATACCCTGCCGGCCGCCCTCCTCGCCCTCGAGGACCTCGTGACCCACGCGGGCCACCCGCTCGGCGACACCGACGTCCGGCTCGTGGCGCTGCAGGGCCTCACACGCGGGCTCGATCGCTACTCCCGGGTGCTCTCGGGAGACGGGCTGGACCGCTTCGACGTGCGCCTGAAGGGCACGCTCGTGGGCATCGGGATCGGCATCCACATCCTCGACGACCAGCTCCGGATCTACCGCGTGGACGAGGGTGGCCCGGCAGCCCTGGCGGGCGTGCAGGTGGGCGACGTGATCACCCGCATCGACGGGCGCTCCACCACCAACATGCCCACCCGCGAGGCCACCCGGCTCCTGCGCGGCAAGGAGGGCTCCGAGGTCGTGCTGGCCGTGCTCCGGGCCGGCTCCCCCGTGGAGCTGAAGGTCTCCCGGGCCGAGATCGTCGTGCCCAACGTGGAGTCCGAGGTGCTGGAGGGCGACGTGGCGGTCGTCCGGATCAGCCACATGTCCCAGCGCACCGTCGAGAACCTCGTGGCCGAGCTGGCGCGGATGGAGGCCCAGGGGGCTCTGGCCCACGGGCTGGTCGTCGACCTGCGGCAGAACACCGGCGGCTCCATGAAGGAGAGCGCGCGTACGGTGGACGAGTTCGTGGACGCCGGCATGCTCCTGCGCACCGCGGGCCACGACGGCGGCCAGGTCCGCAACCTCCAGGCCCGCATGGACGCCGAGCCCGGGGGCCACGTGCCCGACGTGCCCGTCGCGATCCTGGTGGACGATCGCACCGCCAGCGGCGCCGAGATCCTGGCGGGTGCCCTCCTGGAGCTCGACCGCGCCGTGCTCGTGGGCACCCGGACCTACGGCAAGGGCACCGTCCAGAAGATCTACCCGCTCGGCGAGGACGTGCGGCTGAAGCTCACGGTGGCCCAGTACATCCTCGAGAACGAGCGGCGCATCGCGGACGGCGGGCTCCTCCCGGACGCCGTCGTCGGCAGCATCACCCTCGACAGCTACGGCGTGCACTACCAGGGCTGGGACCCCGGTGGGCTCCCGCGCGAGGCCATCCTCCCGTGGGTCCGCGAGGGCTGGGGCTGGCGGAAGCAGGACGTGCCCGAGGTCGACCTCGCCCAGGAGCTCGCCCGGCGTGCCGTCCTCGCCGCCGAAGGCCCTGGCCGGCCCGCGCTGCTCGCCTCCCTGAAGGCCCGCGCCGCCGAGCTCGCCACCGAGCAGCAGGCCGCCCTGGTGGAGGCGTTCGCCGCCCAGGGCATCGACTGGTCCGAGGGGCCCGCCCCGGACGCGCGCCCGCCCCGCGTGGACGCGCGCCTGAAGGTCGAGGTGGACCCCGACACCCCCGACGTGCTCGTGCTCACCGGCGAAGCCACGAACCGCTCGGAGACCGCCCCGCTCCACCAGGCGTCCATCGAGGTCAGCTCCGCCTTCTCCGGCTGGGACGGCCTCTCCATCCCCATCGGTCGCCTGGAGCCCGGATCCACGCTCTCCGGGCAGGTGCGCGTACCGCTCCGGCCGGGCATCAAGCCCCGCGAGGACGAGGTGAGCCTCGCGGTCCGGGCCCACGGCTACGGCGCCATCTCCGCGGGCACCACGGTGCTGAAGGCGCGCAGCCGCGACCTCCCCGAGCTCTCCGCACGGCTCACGCTCGAGGGCGAGGGCCGCGACCGCCGCGCCGTGGTCGACCTGCAGAACCTCTCGTCCTGGCCCCTGGAGGGCGTGGAGGTGCACTTCGCCTGGCCGGGTGACGTGGACGTCGAGCTCGTCGACCAGGCCTCGCGCGTGCCCCTCCTGCCCGCGAAGGGCCAGCACCGCTTCGCGCTCCAGGTGGCCGTCGGGCCCGAGGCCAGCGAGGTCCTCCCGCTCCGCCTGGAGGTGGAGTCGCCCGCGCTGGGCCGGCTGGCGCTCTGGCCGCTCGACCTGCCGCTGGACGGCACCCCCGTCGCCCTCCGTGCGCCGCGGGTCGAGGCCCTCGCGCACCCGGCCAGCTACCCCGCCATGAAGATGAGCTTCCCGATCGCCGTGCGCGACGAGGGCACCCTCGACCACGTGGTCGTGTACCAGAACGGCGAGAAGGTCGCGTGGGCCGCCGGCGCGCCGGGCCAGGTCACCCTGAACGCCGACATGCTCCTCGAGCCGGGGGCCAACCGCATCCTGGTCGTGGCAGAGGACGACCAGGGCCTGCAGACCTCCGAGCAGTTCGTGGTGCGCGGCGTGCCCACCGACGCCGTGGCGAGCCCGGACCCGTGAGCCTCGCAGCGGCCTGGCGGCGGGGAGCCGTGCAGGCCGAGCTGGTGGACGGTCGGGTGTGGCTCGGGCTCGACGGGCGCGGGCTGGCCCTCGACGCACCTGCGGGCGGCCCGCTGGACCGGCCGGTGCACGGTGTGCTCGTGACCTCGGGGCGGATCGACCGGGTGGCCGGCCTCCTCGGGATGCTCGTGGACCGCGAGGCCCTCGAGCTCTGGGTGCCCCTCGCGGACGACCGGGCCGCGCTGGTCGGCGAGCTGGCCCACCAGGCCTGGGACCGCGACGTGGCGGTCGACGCGCTGGCCCCGGGCGCCTCGGTGCCCTTCGGGCGCGCCGAGCTCGAGGTACACGCGCTGGAGGGCGACGCCGCGACGCTCGGGGTCCGCGTGGTCCACCCCGACGCCACCATCGTCTACCTGCCGCGCGCGAAGGCCGGGGCCGCTGTCCGGAGGCTCGTGAGGGGCGCGGACCTCGTGGTGCCCGAGCCCGGCGCCTGGCCCCTCGACGTGCTCCTGGGGCTGGCGGGCACGGCGGACGTCCTGGTGGGGTCGACCGCCATGGCGTAGCGCTCAGAAGGTGACGGTCTCGTCGCCTTCGTCGTCCCACGCCTCCACGCTCTCTCCGAGCAGGGGGACCTCGTCCACACGCACGACGAGCACGGTGATGTTGTCGGTGCTCCCGCGGGCCACCGCACGCTCCATCATGGCCACGGCGGCCGCCTGGGGCTCGGGGGTGTTGCGGAGCACGTCCGCGATGGACGCGTCGTCGACACTGCCCGAGAGACCGTCGCTGCAGAGCACGATACGGTCGCCCTTCTGGAGGGAGACCTGGTCGGCGTCCCGGCCGGGCTCCAGGCGGAGCCGGGTGTTGTCGCCGATGCCGCGGGACCCGAAGATGAAGCTCTGGGCGAGGGTCTCGCCGTCGGGACGCTCGGGACGACCGTCGCGCCGGGCGTACTCGTTCATGGTCTGGTCGGCCGAGAGCCGCCGGAGCTGGCCCTGCCGGAACAGGTAGATGCGGGAGTCGCCCACCTGGGCCCACGCGCAGGTGCCGTCGAGCAGCCAGCAGACCGAGAGGGTCGTGCCCATCGTGACGGGTCCGCGGTCGCGGGCCTTCCAGTAGAGCCGCTGGTGGGCGTCCTGGATGTACTTCAGGAGCGCCTTCGCGGGGTCGCGCGGGACACCCGGCTTGTAGAGCTTGGCGACCACGCGGGTGGCGGTCGTGGACGCGATGTGGCCGTCCTCGTGGCCACCCATGCCATCGGCCACGGCGACGAGCACGCCCTCGCCACCACCGAGCTGCCGGACCTCCCGCTCGCCGTCGAGGTACTGCACCTTGCCGTCCTGGCAGACGAGGTAGTTGTCCTCGTTGCGCGAGCGGCCGCCCCGGTTGGGTCCGACCCCCAGCGAGCACACGACGCCGATGGTGTAGGCCACGTTCAGATCCCCTTCACCAGGTACACCGAGGTGCCCACGACGAACCGGTCACCGGGGGCCAGCCGGATGGGCTCGCCGTTCTCGGGGGCCGTCACGAAGCGCTGGTTGCCGGTCTGCACGAAGAACGGCGCGAAGCCGTCCGGCAGAGCGTACGTGTCGAGGTAGTCCGTGATGGTGAGGTGCTCGCCGTCCCAGAGCAGCGACATGTGGATGCCGCCGAGGGTGAGCTCGCGGGACTGGTCGAGGCCGATGCCTCGCGTGACGAGGGCGGCCGCCAGGGGGTCCTCGAAGTCGAGGGCCACGAAGCGGGCGCGCGGATCGGGCAGCGAGCGGTCTTCGGTGACGATCAGGCGCACGACGAAGTCCTCTTCGCCCTGCTCGTCGCGCCGGACCACGTCGATGGTGATGTCCGCGAGGTTCTCGTAGCGGTCCTGGGTGGGGTCGGCCTCGTCGATCAGCAGCTCGGAGGGCGCCAGCACGTCGAGGTGACCCCGGCGACCGCGCACCTTCATGGAGAAGTAGCTGCGGACCTGGAAGGTCTGGTCCGGCACGATGCGGTTCTCGGGCACGATCAGGTCGGCGTCGGTGTGGTTCCCGCACACCACGTCGCCCTTCACGGTCCACCCGGACTGCACGATGTGCAGGGGACGCCCGAGCTCGAACTGGGCCTCGTCGTCGTCGCTGAACACCACGGTGGCCGTGGTCCGACGCTCGATCACCTCGGTGGGACCGGGATCCAGGACGTCCGCGATCGGGGCCGGCGGGGGCTCC
>JACKEQ010000035.1 GCA_020632885.1 Alphaproteobacteria bacterium
GGTCGTGCTCGCGGCCGCCACGCCGCGCAGGATGGACGCGAGCGTCGTGCGGCGGTCGAGCCTGCCGAAGGGGTCGGTGACCTGCACGCCGAGCAGCACGCCGTCGCACCCGTAGGTGATGGTCGGGGCCTGCTCGGGGGTGAGGGTGATGCTGGCCTTGCGGTCGTGGGCGAACAGCGGACGACCGCCCGCGGCAGGCGCGTCGTACATGGCGTTCATGAGCAGCTCGTGCGTGGCGTCGCTCGCCCGGGTGGCGACCCGCGTGGACAGCCCGAGCCGCTCGCCCAGCGCGAGCACCCCCTCGCAGACGGACCCGAGCTGGACGGTCGTCCGGGGCTGCCAGCTCGCGACGGACGCCCCCCAGAGCAGGAGCTCCTTGAGGGCCGCACCGCCGCGTCCGTTGCCCATGGCGCGCCGCGTCGCGTAGGCCACCTCGGACAGCCTGGGGCTGGAGCGGAAGGACGGCCACCCGAGCACCGCGTCGATGCGGGGGTCCCGCTGGGCCGCGCTGAGCGCGACCTCGGTGGTGTCCTGGGTCCAGCAGATCACCCGCGCGGCCGGGGCCTCTGCGAGGGACCACGCGAGCACGGGCTCGAGCTCGCGCTCGTCCACGGCGATGAGGACGGGCGTGTCCTCGAGCTGCTGGCGCGCCTCGGCGAGGTCACCGGCGACGACCGTGTGGGCTCCTCCCGAGGCGGACGCCATGACGCGCGCGACGGTGGTCGCCGACGGTCGGTTGGCGTCGACGACGAGCAGGGTGGGACGGCGGCTCACGGGGTCTCCGAGCGGTGGAACCAGGACGGGAGGCACCCGGAGGGCTCGGGGCGCTCGACGAGCTCCACGGCGGGCTTCGGGGTGGGTGCGGTGCTGTTCGTGACGGCGGGGACGGCCTCCCGGCGCGCGGGGGCCGGGGCGGGCGTGGCGGCGGCCGAGAACCCGGGCACCGCGAGGAGCTGGCCGGGGGACGGGGAGAGCTCCGCGTGGCACGCGCGGCACGGCGACATCTCGAACTTCCGCTGGCGCTTCTCGGGGGCCAGCGCGACGCCGAGGCGCTCGACGCCGAACGCGGAGCACATGGGCTCCTCGCAGCTCCCGAGCACCTGGAGCGACACGAGGGTCGCGAGGGGACGGAGGTGCGGGGAGGCATGGATCTCCCGCCAGACCTCCAGCGGGGCCTCCCGCACGCGGAGGGACCGCAGGTCCTCGGCCACGCGCTCGAGCCCCGACACGAGCTTCGGCACGCCCGCGGCGTCCACCGCGACGGACCCGTGCAGATCGAGGGTCACATGGCCCTCCAGGCCGTCCAGCATGCGACGCCAGGGGGTGGTGGCATCGAGGTCCCGCGAGACCCTCACGCGCACGCCGTGCTCGTCGATCTCCTTCACCACCTCGGGTCCCGCGTCCTCGCCGTCCTCGTCGAGCTTGGCGACGTCGCGGGGCGGCTGGGCGACGAAGTCGTCCCGGAAGGCCTGGTAGAGCGCCAGGTCGTCGTCGAGCCGCGGCCGGTGGGCCCCGTCGGCCGGGCAGGTCGCGTCCGGCACGATGCCCTGCTCCAGGAGCCGACGGGCGGTGTCGCCGTTCACCTTGAGCTTGATCTCACGCTGGTCGGACGGGCAGACGAACGGGAGGTAGAACGAGACGATCCGGCCCCCGCCGAGCATCTTCCGGACCATGGACGCCTGGTTGAGGAACGCCTCGGGGCAGCGCACGAAGTACAGCTCGGTGGCCCGGCTCGCGCGGAGCATCTCGAGCCACCCGCGGATGCCGAAGCTCGTCATCTGGGTGACGGCCTCGAGGTCGAAGACCACGACCCCTGCGAGCTGCTCGCCGATGGCGGGACCATCGAAGCGCTCGCCGATCTTGCCCTTCAGCTTCACCACGGTGGCCTTCCCCTGCCGGGAGAGGGCCGCGTGCTCGGTGTCCTCGAGGGGTGCGGCCGCGGGTGCCGGTGCTGGTGCGGGCGCTCCCAGGGGTCGGTCCGCGGGGGGCAGGAGGTCCGTGAGCCAGGCGCCGAGGCGGATGGGCGAGAGGAAGATGCCCGCCGAGCTGCAGTAGGACTCCAGCGCCTGCTGCATCTCGAGGGCCGTCGCGTACCGCCGGCTCCGCTTCTTCTCCAGCGCCTTCATGAGGATGGCGCCGAGCTCCTCGGGCAGGTCGGGGCGGATGCGGCAGGGGTGCACGACGGGGTCGTTCACGATCATCCGCATCGTGGCGTACGGGTTCTCCCCGTGGTGGACGCGCGCGTGGGTGAGCATCTCGTAGAGCATCCCGCCCGCGGAGTAGAGGTCCGCACGACGGTCGAGGGGCGCGCCCAGGCAGTGCTCGGGCGAGAGGTAGCGCACCTTGCCCTTGATGGTGCCGTCGTCGTTGCGGGTGACGTTGCTCGCGGCCTTCGCCACCCCGAAGTCCAGGAGCTTCACGGCACCGTCGTACGTCACGAAGGTGTTGTGGGGGGAGACGTCGCGGTGGACGATCTCGAGGGGGCGTCCAACGTGATCGACGCGCTGGTGGGCGTAGTGGAGGCCCGCGAGCACCCCGACCAGGATCTGGATGGCGATGTCGACGGGGAAGCGCTCCTTGCGCCTGGAGAGTGCCCGCCCCACGGAGCGCACGTCCGCGCCCACCAGGTACTCCATGGCGATGAAGTACCCGTCGGTGCCCTCGACCACGTCGTGGGTCTGGACGATGTTCGGGTGCTGCAGGGTGGCGGCGACGCGCGCCTCGTCCAGGAACATGCGCACGAAGGCGCGATCCTTCGCGAGGTCCGGCAGGATGCGCTTGATCACGACCTGCTTGCGCACGCCCGAGGTCGCCGCCATCTCGCCGACGTAGACCTCCGCCATCCCGCCCGCCGCGAGGCGATGCAGGATGGTGTAGCGGGACTGGAGCCCTGCGTCGCTCACGGGGCCGCGGCCTCCGGCTTGCGGAACCCGACCTCGCGACGGAGCCCGTTCGCGGCGACCTCCACGTTCACGGAGCGGCCCTCGGGCACGCGGCGCCAGGCGTCCTCGGCCTTCTCGCGGAAGTCTGTGAGGCTCTACACGCCCCGCCCGTCCACGGCGAGCACGACGTCCCCGGGGTTCACCTCGCGCAGCCAGCGGCTCGTGCGGACCACCACGAGGGACGCGTCGTCCCCGAGGCGCGGACGGAGCGTGGGGAACACCCGCGCCACGTCCATGCCCCGGAACGACTCGACCGCCCGGTAGCGCTCGACGACCGCGTCCCAGGCCTCACGAGGCAGGGTGTAGCGGGCCACGACCGTCTTCCCGTCCGCGTCGTGGCGGATGGCCGTGTCCTTGCGGGTCGGCGTGCCCACGTCGGCGTTCTGCTCGAGGAACGCGGCCACGATGGCCTTCGGGTCACCCGCGGCGGGTCCGGCGCCCTGGAGGAGCTCGTAGGGCAGGGAGCCCTTCAGCGCGTCCTGCAGGCGCTCGACCAGTGCGGTGTGGGCCGCGATCCGGGCCGCCTCCGCGGCCTCCTCCACGGTCGCGCCCGAGCCCGAGCCCACGACGGCGGCCTCGGTCGCCGTCAGCGCGAACGGCTGCTCGGTCCATCCGGGCGGCAGGCTCGCTCCGCCCTCCCAGCCGAGCTGCTGAGCGGGGGCCGGCGTGGGAGGCTGGAGCACGGCGGCCACGGGCTCGGCGGTCGGCGGCGGGCCGTCGGGGGCGAAGGCCGTCACCGCCAGGAGCGTGGCGAGCACGCCGGTCGAGAGCAGCGCGGCACCGGCGATGCCGCCGAGCATCACGGTCCACGGGGACACCGAGGGTGCCGGAGGCGGCGGCAGGACGGGGGCCGGTGCGACCGGAGCGGCGTCCACCTCCACGGGCACGGGGTCCGGGGAGACCGTGTGGCCGGCCGTGTCGCGGCTCAGGCACCGCGCCAGGAGCGGGAGCACGCTCTGGATGTCCACGGGTGAGGTGCACCACTCGCACCGCAGGCGGGGCGTCTGGCCCGCCAGGATCTCGTCGGCGTGGGCCTCGAGGTCCACGAACACCTGCCGGGAGGTGCGGTTGTCCGGGCAGATGCCCGTCACCATCACGGACGCGATGCGCATCCGGGCCTGCAGCGGCTCGCGCATCAGGAGCTCCAGCAGGGCCTCCGGACAACCCGCCAGCACGACCTCCGAGATGCCGGGGTCGAGGCGCTGGAGGGCGGAGGCGAAGCCCCGCACGCCGGCCGGGCTGGAGCCCTGCACGCCCGTCATGTCGAACACCACGCGGCCCTCGAGCCCGTCGAGGACCCGGCGCAGCCGGAGGTTCTCGTCGAGGCGGGCGTTGATGCGGATGACGGTCTCCTGGCCCTCGATCTCCTTCTGCACGGGGTCGGACGCGTCGCCCATGGGGGTCAGCCGGGTGAGGGCCTCGGCCAGGGCGGGGTCCACGGACTCCGCGAGCTCGGCGTTCATGGCGAAGTACGACCACGGGTCGTCGTCGAACACGCCGGCGCGGGAGCACGCGGGGCACTCGACGTCGAACGGGTTGTGCGCGTCGATGGCCTTCCGGTCCCCGATGGCGTCGTAGAGCGCGTTGAACTCCAGGCCGCACGCGGGGCACGCGTAGGGCGCGAAGAAGCTCACCACCTTCCCGGGCCCGCAGAAGTTCCGGATCATGCCGAGCTGGTTGACGATCGCCTCGGAGCAACGCACGAAGTACAGCGCGTCGACGTCCATCTCGCGCAGCATGTCGAGCCACCCGCGCACGCCGAAGGACGTGACCCGCTCCACGCCGTGGAGGTCGACGACCACCTTGCCCACGAGCTTCCTGCCGAGCTCCGCGCCCTCGAAGCCCTCGGACATGCGGCCCGCGAGCGTGAGGATCTGGTACTCCCCGCCACGCCGGATGTCCGTGAGCAGGTTGGCGCGCGGCTGGTGGACGCGCTTGAGGGTCGTGCGCTTGCGGGGGGCCGCGGCGGCCGGCCGGGGCGTCTCGGCGGCGGGCTTGCGGGGCTCCTCGCGGCCCGGTGGTGGCGCCGCGGGCTCCATGGACCCCGTGCCGTCGAAGGCATCGAAGCCGAAGTCGAAGCCGAAGTCCTGCCCGGAGGCGGTGGGAGGCTCGGGCTCCGGGAGCACGGGACCCGCGGTGGTCGGGGGCGTGTGACGGCGCTGGAGCACGGTGGGGGTGCCCGCCTCGTCCGGGAGCTGGAAGAGGGGCTTGCCCGCGAAGTCGTCGGTGGGGGCGGGCTTCGCGGCCACCACGCGGGCCGGGAGGTCCTCCGCGGCCTCGGAGAACACCGTGAGCGTCATGGTCTGGTTGTGCAGGTCGCAGGACGCCGAGCCCGCGGCGGGCGACAGCTCGCCATAGCTGAAGAAGCCCGCGATGTGCTGGACCTCCGGGAGCGTGCGACGCACGGCCTCGAGCTCCTCCTCGGTGCGCTCGCCGAGCACGAGGCGCCGCCCGACGCAGCTGACGGCGACGGCCAGCGCGTGGGACCCCGGCGCTGCGGAGGCCGCTCCGAACCCGGTGGCGGCGGCCGCATCGCGGGCCCCGTCCACCAGCCGGTCGAAGTCCGCCTTCATGAGCTGGACCGTGCCACCCTCGGGCAGGTCGCCGGCGAAGGTCATGGAGCGCGCGTCCTCGTCGACGGCGAGGAGGGTGCGCACCAGGGTCTTGCCGGGCGCGTCGGCCGTGCGGAGCGCGAGCGGGAAGAGCAGCCCGGAGGCGGGCAGCTCACCGGCCTTGTCGCCGAGGTACGTCTTGTACAGGTCGAGGGCGGGCTTGCCGTCGAGCTCGAAGAGCACGTTCGCCGAGGCGCGCGTCACGGTGCGCTCGGGACCGAAGGCGTCCCAGCCGCCCAGGGAGCCGTGCTGGAGCTGGATGCGGTCGCCGTAGAAGCCCACGGCCGTCACGCGCCCACCCGCCACACCCTCGGCGTCCGCGACCCAGGTGCGCTCGAACCGGGTGCCGTCGCCCGCCAGGCCGCCGGTGACCACCACGCCGTCCCCGACGACCTGGTTGATGCCGCGCACCAGCTCGCTGCCGTTCACCGTCAGCCCGTCGGAGAGCACGAAGAGCGCGCGCAGGTCGTCCTGGGCGAGCTGAGCGGCGAGCGCCCGGCCCTGGTGGAAGCTCCGTCCGGCCTCGGGCACCGCGACCGTCGCGGACCGCAGCGCCGTGTGCTGGAAGCGCGCCACCGACACGGTGAGCACGTCGTCGCTCACGGTGGTCTCGTGGATCTCGCCGGACGTGGAGCACCCGATGATCCGGGCCCGCGGGAAGGCCTCGCGCAGGGCCTGGACGGGCGTGGGGTCGTCCATGACGGCCGTGGGACCGAAGGCCATCACGAGGGTCTGCGGACCGTCGAGCTCGACGGGGAGCGGCCCGACCAGCGCCCATCGCGCCAGGTCACCGTCTCCAGCGTCATGCCGCGCGGGACGCGCCGGCGGGGCAGGGGGACCGGGCTCTCCGAGAAGGTCGTGAGCGTCATCGTCTGGTTGTGCAGGTCGCACGTCTCGGAGCCGATGGCCGGCGAGAGCTCGCCGTAGCTGTAGAACCCGACGATCTCGGCGCGGTCGCCGAGGTGCTCCTGGACGGCCTCGACCTCCTCCTCGATGCGCTCGCCGAGCACGAGCCGCCGCCCGACGCAGGAGATGGCGAGGGTCAGGCAGGGCCCGCCCACGCTGGGCTTCGAGCGGTCGGCCGCCTCGGCTGCACCGTCCACGAGCCGGTCGAAGTCCGCCTTCATGAGCTGCACGGTGTGCCCGACGGGCAGGTCGCCGGCGAAGGTCATGGACTGGGCGGCCTCGTCGACGGCGAGCAGGGTGCGGACGAGCACCTTGTCCTCACCGGGCTTCCGGAGGGCCAGCGGGAAGAGCAGGCCGGAGGACGGGAGCTCGGCGGCCTTGTCGCCCAGGTACTGCTTGTAGAGCGCCAGCGCGGGCTTGTCGTCGAGCTCGTAGAGCACGTTTCCGTCGGACCGCGTGATGGTCCGCACCGGCCCGAACTGGTCCCAGCCGCCCATCGAGCCGTGGTGGACCTCGAGGTGGTCGCCGTACAGGCCGACCGCGACGATGCGGTTGGGCTCCACGGTCCCGTCCGCGAGCACCCAGGTGCGCTCGAAGCGGGTGCCGTCGCCCGCGAGACCGCCCGTGACGACGACGTCGTCGCCGAGGGTGGCGTTCAGGCCGCGCACGAGCTCGCTGCCGTTCACGCCGAGGCCGTCCGAGAGCACGAACACGGCGCAGAGGTCGGGGGCCGCGAGCTCACGGGCGACCTTCTGGCCGGCCCCGTAGGACGCCGAAGCCGCGCTGACGGGTGTGGAGGCCACGCGCAGGCGGGTGTGCTGGAAGCGCGTGACGGCGACGGAGAGCGACCGGTCGTCCACCTGGGTCTGGTGGATCTCGCCGGCGGTCGAGCACCCGACGACCACGGACCGCGGGAAGGCCGCCGCGATGGCGGTGGCCGACGCCGGATCGTCGGCGACGTCGGGGCTCCCGAAGACCACGACCAGCGTCTGGGGCCCGTCCAGACGGGTCGGGAGCGGGGTCGACCAGCTCCCGTCGTCGAGGGACTGGCGGGACCTCACGACCTCCATGCCGCGCGCGAGGGGCTCGACGCTCTCGCCGAAGGTGGTGAGCGTCATCGTCTGGTTGTGCAGGTCGCAGCTCGGGGACTCCACCGACGGCGAGAGCTCGCCGTAGCTGTAGAAGCCCGTGATGTGGTCGACGAAGGGCAGGGCCTCCTCGATGGCCTCCACCTCCTCCTCGATCTGCTCGCCGAGCACGAGGCGCCGGCCGACGCAGCTCACGGCGATGGCCAGCGACGCGCTGCCGTCGAGCAGATCGGGGTCGAAGGTCGCGGCGGACGCGGCGCCACGGGCTCCCGCGACGAGCCGGTCGAAGTCGGCCTTCATGAGCTGGACGCGGTGGCCCTCGGGCAGGTCGCCGGCGAACGTCATGGAGCGGGTGGCCTCGTCCACCGCGAGGAGCGTGCGGACCAGGACCTTCCCGGGGTTGTCGGGCGAGGTGAGCGCGAGGGGGAAGAGGAGCCCGGAGGCCGGGAGCTCGGCGGCCTTCTCGCCGAGGTACTGCTTGTAGAGGTCGAGGGCGGGCTTCCCGTCGAGCTCGAAGAGCACGTTGTCCTTCGCGCGGGTGACCGTCCGCACGGGCCCGAAGGCGTCCCAGCCGCCCAGCGAGCCGTGCTGCACGACCACGTGGTCGCCGTACAGCCCGACCGCGCCGACCAGGTTGGGTCCGGCCTGCTTACCGGCGAGCACCCAGGTCTTCTCGAACCGCGTGCCGTCGCCCGCCAGGCCGCCCGTGACGACGACATCGGGACCGACGACCCCGTTGATGCCGCGCACGAGCTCGCTGCCGTTCATGTTCAGCCCATCGGAGAGCACGAAGATGGCGCGGAGGCCGTCCCCGACG
The DNA here is from genome assembly GCA_020632885.1 of Alphaproteobacteria bacterium. Lineage (GTDB taxonomy): Bacteria > Myxococcota_A > UBA796 > UBA796 > JACKEQ01. The sequence continues at coordinate 8,366 of JACKEQ010000035.1, forward strand.
AGCTCGCTCGCGATGCGGGCCCCGATGGCGTGGCTCTCCTCCGGGCCCGAGACCACCGCGGAGGCCGACCGCAGCCTGGTCTTCGCGAACCGGGCGACCGACATGGAGACGGACCCGTCCCGCACGGTGGTCCCGTGGATCTCGCCCGCCCCGGAGCAGCCGAGCACGTGGGACGTCGGGAAGGCGCGCTGGACGCGCTTCAGCGCGTCGGCGTCCGGGGCCAGGCGGGCGTCCGCGAACACGGTGACCAGGGTGTGGGGGCTGTCGAGGTGCGTGGGGATGCGGGCGTCCCAGGTGCCGCGCTTCACGTCCATCTGCAGGCGGGCGAGCTCCATGCCGCCGCGCGCGGGCTTCTGCTCCGCCGCGACCTCGCCCTCGGAGAAGACCGTGAGCGTCATGGTCTGGTTGTGCAGGTCGCAGCTCCCCTGGCCGAAGGGGGACAGCTCGCCGTAGCTGTAGAAGCCCACGATGTTCTCGGTGTCCACGACGTCCTGGATGGCCTCCAGCTCCTCCTCGAGGCGCTCGCCGAGCACGAGCCGTCGCCCGACGCAGCTCACGGCCACGACGAGGCAGTCGCCGTCCGCCCGACGGTCCGCGATGGAGGCGGCCTGGGAGGCGCCCTCGACGAGCCGGTCGAAGTCCGCCTTCATGAGCTGCACGGTGTGCCCCTCGGGCAGGTCGCCCGCGAAGGTCATGGACCGCGCCTCCTCGTCCACCGCGAGGAGCGTGCGGACGAGGACCTTCTCGCGGTCGTTCGGGTCGCGCAGGGCGAGCGGGAAGAGCAGGCCGGAGGACGGCAGCTCGGCGGCCTTGGCGCCGAGGTACTGCTTGTAGAGGTCGAGGGCGGGCTTGCCGTCCAGCTCGAAGAGCACGTTGCCCGCGGACCGCGTGATGATCCGCTCGGGCCCGAAGGCGTCCCAGCCGCCCTTCGAGCCGTGACCGACCTGGAGGCGGTCGCCGTACAGCCCGACGCCGACGACGACCTTCGAGCGCATCACCCCGTCCGCGAGCACCCAGGTCTTCTCGAACCGCGTGCCGTCCCCCGCGAGGCCCCCGGTGACCACGACGCCGTCCGGGAGGGCGCCGTTGAGCCCGCGCACGAGCTCGCTCCCGTTCACGCCGAGCCCGTCGGAGAGCACGAACACCGCCCGGAGCCCCGGTCCGGCGAGGGCCCGCCCGAGCGCGGCGCCCGCCTGCGCGCTGTGCGCGGGGTCCTCGACCTCCACGACACTCTTGCGGACCTCGGTGGCGTCGAAGCTGGCCACGGAGATCGCGAGGGAGTCGTCGTGCACGGCCGTCCCGGAGATCTCGCCGCTGGTCGAGCAGCCGACGACGACGGCGTCGGGGTACGTCGCGACGACATGTCCCACGGCTTCTTCCAGCCCTTCGCCCTCGGGGCTGCCGAAGGCGAGCACGAGGGTCCGGCCGGCGGGGCCGGGCTCGGGGAGGGCCACACCCGCGGGGCGGGCAGACAGGGTGGACGAGCCGTTCCAGACCTTCATCGCAACATCCTGGGTGATTGGGCGCTGCGCTTATGTTGGGTGCTCGGTCACAGTTGTGACAATTGAGGCGCGATGTCACGTCCCTGCCACCTGGGGAGCGGTCGACGGATCGCCACGAAGGTCCGTGATCCTGGTCCAGGGCTGTGCCCGGGATTCTCCCGATCCCTGGAAAATTTTCGGACTCCCCCGGGAGGGGGTGTGGTGCAAGAGCTCTCACACGCCGCGTGTGAGGACCTCCCGGGCCACGGCGGCGACCTCGCGCACGACGACGTCGCGGTCGCACGCATACAGATCGGCCCCGCTGAAGGGGTTGAGCTCCAGGAGCCCGAGCTCACCGTCCGCTTCGGCCAGATCGAGCACGTACGCGGGGTCGGGGTCGGGCAGACGGGATGCGATGGACGCCGCGAGCTGCCAGGGCTCGCCGCCCGGCGTGTCGGGGAGGGCCGCGCGGGTGGACGGATCGTAGGCGGACCCCGCGACCACCCGCCCACCCACGACGACGTAGCGCCACTCCCGGCCGAGGGAGCGGACCGGCGCGACCACCACGGGCAGCTCCTCGTCGTCGTAGTAGAAGCCGTGGTCGAGGGCGGCCAGGGTGAGCCCGCGGACCTCGACGACCCGGCCGGCGAAGGGCTTCAGCGGGCTGTCCGGCCGCACGAACACCCGCTCGCCGAGATCGACGGGCGGGTGGTGCACCAGCGACTGTGCGGTCGTGAAGCGCGCATTCCGCTGGATCAGGACGTCCGGCACGGCTCCGTACCAGGCCGAGCACGCGAAGGCCTCGGTGTGGCAATAGGCGCCGGGCGAGTAGACCGCACGCCGGGCCAGCCGGTCGGCGTTCTCCAGGCTGCCCCGGAAGAGCAGGGGACCCAGCAGGGAGGGCAGCCCCTCCGTCCACCACGCGTCGTCCCAGGCCCGGACCACGTGGCCCGCGCGACGCGCGGCGTCGGCCAGGGTGTCGTGCGCGAAGACGTCCTCGAGGAGCCACAGCATGGATCGAGCATAGCCCGACGTCTTGGGGAGGAGGGGGGCCGGCCCGTGGTAGAACGGCGCCTCGCAGGAGGGTGGCTTGAGCCAGGCGCTGTTGAAGATCGACGGTCTGAAGACCTACTTCCACACCGATCAGGGCATCGTGAAGGCCGTGGACGACGTGTCCATGGAGCTCGCGGAAGGGCAGACCCTCGGTGTGGTCGGGGAGTCCGGGTCCGGGAAGTCCGTCACCTCGCTCACCCTCATGCGCCTGCTGCCGCCCGAGACCTCGGAGGTCGAGGCGAACGCCATCAGCTTCCTCGGGCGCGACCTCACGAAGCTCTCGAGCCGCGAGATGACCGATGTGCGCGGCCGCGACATCGCGATGATCTTCCAGGAGCCGATGACCTCGCTCAACCCCGTGTTCACGGTGGGCGCGCAGGTCGCGGAGGCCATCCTGCGCCACGAGGGAGTGTCCCGTGCGGAGGCCATGAAGCGCACGATCGCGCTGTTCGAGGAGGTCGGCATCCCGGACCCCACGAACCGTGTGCACAGCTACCCCCACGAGATGTCCGGCGGTCAGAAGCAGCGCGTGATGATCGCCATGGCGCTCGCCTGCAACCCGAAGCTCCTGATCGCGGACGAGCCCACCACGGCGCTCGACGTCACCATCCAGGCCCAGATCCTCGATCTCCTCCGCAAGCTCCGCGACGCCCGGGGGATGTCCATCCTCTTCATCACCCACGACCTCGCGGTCATCGCCGAGATCGCCGACAAGGTGGCCGTCATGTTCCGCGGGCGGCTCGTGGAGTACGGCGACGTCGTCGACGTCTTCGCGAACCCCCAGCACCCCTACACGCGCGGGCTCCTCGCGTGCCGTCCGCGCCTCGACACCACCTACAAGCTGCTCCCCACCGTGTCGGACTTCATGGAGACGTGGGTGGAGGACGGCGAGGTGAAGATGAAGGAGCTCGAGCTCTCCGAGGCGCGCGTCGAGCAGCTCATGACCACCGGTCGCGACAAGATGCCGGAGGGCGAGGGCGAGCCCGTGCTCTCGGTGCGCGACCTCAAGGTGCACTTCCCGCTCCAGAAGAACATGTTCGGGAAGGCCACGAAGTGGGTGAAGGCGGTCGACGGCGTGAGCTTCGACGTCTGGCGCGGGCAGACCCTCGGGCTCGTCGGGGAGTCCGGCTGCGGCAAGACCACCACGGGGCGTGCGCTCCTCCGGCTCATCGAGCCCACGGCCGGCCAGGCGCTCTTCCAGCCCGAGAAGGGCCCGAAGGTCGACCTGTGCAAGCTCTCGCACGCCGAGCTCCTGCCGATCCGTCGGGAGCTCCAGATCATCTTCCAGGACCCCTACAGCTCGCTGAACCCGCGGCTCACCGTGGAGTCCGCCATCATGGAGCCCATGGTGGTGCACGGGATCGGGACCAGCGCGGCGGACCGGCGCCAGCGGGTGCACCAGCTCCTCGAGGAGGTCGGCCTCCCCGCGAAGTACGCCCAGCGCTACCCCCACGAGTTCTCCGGCGGTCAGCGCCAGCGGATCTGCATCGCGCGCACCCTCGCGGTCGAGCCGTCGTTCGTCATCTGCGACGAGTCCGTGAGCGCGCTGGACGTGTCGGTGCAGGCGCAGGTCCTCAACCTGCTCAAGGAGCTCCAGGAGCGCCGTGGCCTCACGTACATCTTCATCAGCCACGACCTCTCGGTGGTGAAGTTCATGAGCGACGTGATGTGCGTGATGCGCGCCGGGAACATCGTGGAGATGGGGCCCTCGGAGGCCATCTACGAGAATCCCACCCAGGACTACACGCGGTCGCTCATCGCGAGCATCCCGCGCGACGACCTGGATCACGTGAAGATGCGCCAGAAGGACCGCGAGGACGCGGCCGCTCGGCGGGCGGGGGTCTGACGTGCGCGGAGTGGTGAGCGGTGGCGACCGGAAGACGGTCGCGGCGGGTTCGCGGATCCTCGAGGCGGGCGGCAACGCCATCGACGCCGTGGTGGCCGCGGCGTTCGCGAGCTGGGTGGCCGAAGCGCCCCTCGGGAGCGCGGCGGGCGCGGGTCTGATGATCCACGGCAACGCGTCCCGGGGCTACGAGCTGGTCGACTTCTTCACGCGGGTCCCGGGCCTCGGGCTGCCTCCGGTGAACCCGTTCGACCTCGACTTCCACGTCGTGACGGTCGACTACGGCCCGACGTCCCAGCCGTTCCACATCGGCAAGGGCTCGGCGGCCGTGCCCACGTGTGTGTTCGGGCTCGTGGAGACCCAGGCGCGCCACGGGCGTCTGCCGCTCGCGGAGGTCGTGCAGCCGGCCCTCGAGCATGCCCGCGACGGCTTCGAGCTCTCCACCCACGTCCAGCGCATCTACCAGATGCTCGACCCCATCCTGTCCGCGACGCCTTCCGTGGCCGCCCTCCACCACGTCGACGGGCACGTGCCGGGCCCGGGCGACATCGTGCGGAACACCGGTCTGGCGAGGTTCTTCGCGGAGCTCGCCGAGGAGGGCATGGCCTTCCTGAAGGGTCCGTGGACCGACGCGCTCGTGCACGACTTCGGGCCCGGTCAGGGCGGTCGTCTCACGCACCGGGACTTCGAGCAGCCGATGGTCACCACGCGGGCGCCGCTGGCGCGTCCGTTCCGCGGGCACACGGTGCTCACGCCGTCCCCGCCGGCCTCGGGTGGGGCGCTGGTCACGCTGGCGCTGATGCTCGCGGACCGCGAGGGGATCTGCGACCTGCCGTGGATGTCGCCGGCCTGGGCGGCCCGCACCGCACGGGTGCTCCGGGCGGTGGGCGTGGCGCGGGGGTCCGGCTTCGACGCGCGCATCCTCGAGCCGGGCGTGGAGGGTCTGCTGCTCGACAGCCCGGCCCTGGAGCGCTGGGAGGCCGAGGTCGCCAGGGAAGAGCGCTCCATCGGCGAGACCACGCACATCTCGGTCATCGACCACGAGGGCACGGCCGCCGGGTTCACGATGTCCAACGGCGAGGGCTGCGGCTACGCCGTGGACGCGTACGGCGTGCACGTGAACAACTTCCTCGGCGAGGAGGACATCAACCCGGGTGGCTTCCACAAGCAGCCCGCGGGGTCGCGGATGACGACCATGATGACCCCCACCGTGGTCACCGACGCGGACGGCGCGCCGGTGCTCGTGGCGGGCTCGGGTGGGGCGAACCGCATCCGGAGCGCGGTGTTCCTGGCCGTGCTCGCGCGCATCGGCCACGGGCGCACGCTGGACGAGGCGGCCAACGCGCCGCGCATGCACGTCGAGGGGGAGCACGTGTGGTTCGAGGAGATCGGGCTCCCGGACGGCACCGCGGACGCCATCGCGGGCGCGCTGCCGAGCCACGACCGCTTCGATCACAAGAGCATGTTCTTCGGTGGTGTGAACCTGGCGGGCGTGCAGGGCGGTGACGTGGACGGTGCCGGAGACCGCAGGCGCGGCGGCACGCACCTCACGCGGTAGGCGTCATTACGGCGTGGACGCGGCCATCGGCTCGCGGGCATCGGCAACGAAGGCCTCGTAGGTCATGGAGTCTTGCAGGGTCCCCTTCGCGAAGACTCCGGCCAGGCGCTCCTCGAGGCTCGCGCCGGGCCACGCGATCAGGAGCTGGCTCGCCGCCTCGCCGTCCTCGTCCACGAGCCGGGAGGTCGGCGGCTCCTCGAACGTGTAGCGGGCCTTCTCGATCTCCATGAGCCGGCCGACGTGGAGCACGGGGTCGGGCAGCACGCCGGTGTAGTCGCCCCAGGCCACCCAACCCCGCGCGAGCACGGCCCGGCCGCCGGGGTTGAAGACGGTGATCGAGCTGTCCCAGGCGCCGCCCACGTCGATGTTCAGGGAGTCCAGGACCTCGTCGCTGTTGCGGGGCTTCACCGTCACCGTGAAGGCGCCCGGGTGGTCCGTGCGGACCGCGGTCCATTCCGACGGGCCGACCTCGACGGTCTTCCCCGCGACGTCGACGACGAGGCGGCGGTCGTAGCCGTTGACGATGTGGAGCTCGCCTGGCTCGGCGCTGTCCAGGGCGAACCGCGCCATGTCGGGGAGGAGCAGCAGGATGCCCCAGAGCACGGCCATGGTCGGGAGCGCGGCCCCCACGAGGTAGAGCGCGCGGTCCACCGGGAGCCGGCCATGGAGCGTGCGGGCGGGGTCCTTCGAGACCCAGTAGCGACCGGTGGGGTAGACGGGCAGGCCGAGCACGGAGAGCCAGCGGTTGCCGATCTCGGTCGCGTCGTCTGGACCGGGCGAGCGGCCACCCCGGAACGCGAGCCCTGTCCCGAGCAGGGTCCGGTCGGGGGCGGAGCCGCTCACGGGGGTCGCCCAGAGCCACTCGGCCTGCAGCCAGCGCTTGCGCTCGACGCGGAGGTCGGGGTCGCCGTTGTAGGTGTGGTAGACGAGCTCCTTCCGTGCCTCGGTGGGACCTTCGTTCTCCCAGAGGTCGAGGACATCCTTCGGGAACAGGCCGGGCTGGGCGGACTCGAGCATGATGTCGACGAGGGGGTTGGACATCGGGGCCTCCTGGATGCGACGGTGGTACCCGGTCGCGTGGTGGCCAGGAAGGTCACAGAATCCTTGTTACTCGCGCCGATCGTCCGGTCGGCGACGCTGGAAGACGGTCCACTGCTCCTGTACCGACGGAAACTCGAACCAGACCTGTTGCGGTCCCCCGAACCACACGAGGGTGTCGGGGTCCGCGAGCCAGAGTGGGCCCAGCGCACCCTCGTCCATCTGCAGCACGGCAGCGAGGGGCTGGTGGCGGGCGGGGCTGGCGGCTGTCTTCGCGATTCGGCGCGTGAGGATGAGCTCCTCGGCGTGGGGGGTCGGCAGCTCGAATCCATCGTCGCCCTGCCGACGGTATTGCTTCAGGCCCCACCCGTGGGCGTGAGCGGCGACGGCGGGCTCCAACCCCAGGGCCGCGATGGCCGCGGGCAGTCGGCTGGGCGTCACGTCCGTGAGCTTCTCGGCGGCGATCTGGCGGCCCGCGAGGAGGGTGTCGGTGTTGGCCGTGACCGCTACCCACTCGCCCTGAAGGGCCTTCGGCAGGTCGATGTCCTCCCACCACCGGTCCGTACGGGGCTCGACGGGCCCGGGGGGACAGAGCACCTCGTCGATGGGGGGCGTGTCGACGTAGTGCCTGTCGTCGTCGGACTGCACGCGCACACCACTGTCGCATCGCTGGCCCTCGGGGCGAGCCAGCATGCGCTCGCTGGGCGTGCGCCTCACGACGACGCCGTCCTCCAGGGCCGTGCTCCCCATGGGGCGACGCCCAGGTGGGTCGTCGTGCAACTGGATCTCGCCCAGCATGGACGCCCGGTAGGACTCGGACTTCACGTGGCCCTCCTGCTCGAACCACACGACTGCGCCGGCCGCCGGGTAGCCGGTCGCGTCCACCACCCGGACCGTGGTGGCGGGCTGCGCGCATGCGGGGTCTCCCGGCACCTTGCACTTCGCCCGGAGATCGACGGGCGACAGAGGGCTGGTGCGGAGGACGTACCGACGCAGCTCTCCCTCGAACGGCTGCAGGACCGCGGACACACCGTGGACGTCGAGCGTAGGCTCGCCAACGAAACAGCGCACGTCGAGCCGGCCCTTCGCATCGGTGAGGCCGTAGGGCGCCAGGTAGACATGGGGAATCGGTGTTCCGTCCCCCCTCTCGAGGACGAGCGTCGCCCGTTCGGCCGCCCCGGGCTTGGGGTTCCGCACGCCGGGAATGGTCGGGGGCCGGCCAGGGGCGCACGATCGGAGTCGCGTGGATGCCCGGGTCTGGATCTCCCAGGCGCCATCGCTTCCGATGCTGGCCTCGACCACGCTCCCCAGGGACGAGCTGACGACGACTCCGCCACTCAGGTCCGTGTTCTCGCCGCGGCGCGTGATCTGCTTCGGGCGGTCCACGTCGATCTCCGTGTCGCCCTCGCGCAGGGTGGTCACACGCCGGCCGTCCACCCAGAGCTCCCACACGCCGGCTGCGAGGCCGTCGAAGCGCACCGTTCCGCTCGCATCGGTGGCGGCCTCGCGCACGTGGAGCGCCTCGGGAGCACGCTGCCAGGTGAGCGGGTCGCCTCCGGGCACCGCGTACACGGTCACTCCGCTGGACCCGTCCGACAGGCGCGCGGACACGGATCGTCGGCCCGGGGCGAGAGTCGGGGGTAGGGGAGGCTCCCAGCGGCTCGGAGGCACGTCGGGGGCAGGTGCTGTGAGCAGCCTGATGTCGCGCCAGGCCAGACCCCAGCTGTGGGCCTCGATGGGCTGCGGGAACTGAGCGAATCCCACCTGCATGTTCGCGATCAGGGACCCGCTTCCGTCGAACACCCGCAAGAAGCCTTTGTCCAGACAGGCGGCCCACCGTCCGTTCGGGTCGACTGCGAATCCCCGGTAGCCGTCGGGTCGGCAGAGCACCTCGCCGCCCAACGTCACGGTGCGATTCGCGAACACCGGCCGCAGGTCACCGGCGCCCCAGGCCACGGTCGCGCCGTCGCGGTCGACCGTCTCGAGGACCCCGCCAGCTCCGTCCAGATAGAGGATGGAGTCCTGCGTGACCACCGCGCCTCCGCCAGCCGACCACGTGACGGAGAGCGCCGACCCCTCGAGGATGCGGCGAACATCCCCGGAAGCCGGGTCGACGAGGAACACATCGCCCTCGAGCACGACCAGCTCCGTCCCGTCGGAGGGGCGCGCAGCTCGCCAGGTGGGGACGCTCGCGAGGTGGACCTCCGTGACCTCCACTCCCTGCGGACCGAACCAGGTGTAGCGGACCGGGCGCTCCCATTCTGCGCCGGGCTTGCTGCGCTCCTCGCGGAGGAGCACGCGGCCGTCGTCCAGCAGAGGAAGCGGCCTTCGGCGTCCTGCCGCCCCCAATGCTGGCCCGCCGGACCCATCATCGTGCTGGGCGAGGACGCGACCAGGCCGTCCTGGATGTGCCCGCTGTGGAAGGGGCCCAGCAGGGGGGTGTCGCACGGCCCGACGCACGTGAAGAGCGCCACAGCGGGACCGTCGCCGAGGAGCTCGGTGCATCCCTCGGGGTCCTTCAGCCTGCAGGCGCCTGCCGGGTCGTCCGCGAGGTGGCAGGCCTCCAGGGAACCTGCGGCGCAGGCGGCCTGCACGAACATGGACATCTCCGCGTTCCGCTGCAGGTCGAAGCTGGCCGTCCCTCGCGCGTGGGCCGCGATCGACGCCACGAAGGCCCGCCCGCTGGCGTTGGCGAGGCGCATGCACGCGTCTGCGTCACCGTCGTCGCACGCGCGGAGCTCCGCGAGGTGCTCGTCGCGCGGGATGTCCAGCGGGAAGGCGGCCGCCAACGAGATGAGCCCGATCACGGTCGCTCACCGGCGCCGAGTCGCCCAGGACGGAAGGGTTCGCTCATGGTCGACCTCCAGTGGAGGCACGTACCGCGCCCCTTCGGGTCGCCGAAGGTCACAGCGTCCTTGTTACGTGGGTCGCCTCACTCGTTCGTGTCGTCAACGCAGCGAGCAGCAGCCATCGACACAGCTTCATAGCCGCAGGGCTCCGTCAGTCCGTGGCCGCGTAGACTGGAGGGATCGTGGATGGGACGTCTCTCCAGGTGCAGAGGGGGCGTCCGGTGGAAGCGGAAGCCAGGGTGGGATGAGGCCTGCCGTCGGTGCGCTCCGACGGCAGCCTGTCTACGGTGACGGCGATCTCGATCGACTCGATCTCCGACCAGGTGCAGTCGTCGTCGTTTCCGAAGGCGCAGATGACGATTTCGGTGAACGTTGCGGTTGGAGCCAGCTCTGTGCCCAGCGTCGAGGTATCGACCCGACCCCATAGGCGCTGTCCATCCGTGAGGCCAGGTCCGCTCAGGAAGCTGCCGAGGGGAATCGGTTCGGGGGCGAGCACGCCGGCTGGGTCGAGCAACATGGCCGCAGCAACCGGGGGGGCCTCTGCTCCCGGGTGCGGACCCACGACAAAGTAGTATGCAGTCTCACAGTCGGATCCCGACCAGAGGCTCATACCCGCTTCGACGTCGTCGAACCGGGTGCCGTCGATGGAGAGGACACCCGTGAATTCGCGCTCGGGCGGGTAGTCGCTCGGACCCTGGGTGCCCTTTCCGCAGGCCGTCAGGGCCACCAGCAGCAATCGACATAGCTTCATGGCTGCAGTGCTCCGTCAGTCCGTGGCCGCGTAGACTGGAGGGATGGTGGATGGGACGTCTCTCCAGGTGCAGAGGGGGCGTCCGGTGGAAGCGGAAGCCAGGCTGGGATGAGGCCTGCCGTCGGTGCGCTCCGACGGCAGCCTGTCTACGGTGACGGCGATCTCGATCGACTCGATCTCCGACCAGGTGCAGTCGTCGTCGTTTCCGAAGGCGCAGATGACGATGTCGGTGAACGTTGCGGTTGGAGCGAGCGCTGTACCCAGCGTCGAGGTATCGACCCGACCCCAGAGCCGCTGGTCGTCGGGGGCCGCCCCGCCTGACCACCCAAAGGGAACGGGCTCGGGCGCTAGGACGCCAAAAGGGTGGAGCAACATGGCCGCCGTCACGGCGGGTTCGAGTGCTCCCGGGCGGGGACCCACTGCAAAGTAGTACGCAGTCTCACAGTCGGGTCCCGACCAGAGGCTGATACTTGCTTCGACGTCGTCCAATCGGGCGCCGTCGATTGAGAGAACGCCCGTGAGTTCGGGCTCGGGCGGGTAGTCGCTTGGACCTTGTGTACCCTTCCCACAGGCCGTCAGAGCAGCCAGCAGCAGGAACCGACATCGATTCATGGCTGCACCAGGATGAAGCCGAACTCGCTACCTTCGACGTTGTTGGACTCGTCCGTCTCGCTGATGGCGTTGTTCGGATCGATACGAACACACAGGCGGTAGAATCCTGGTGGAACCGCGGAGAAGTCGTATCCGCCCGATGGGTCGACAGCGTAGGGTACATTGGTGGACATCGTCGGTGTTCGCGTTCCTACGGTCCACTGCGGGGTCGACGTACATGTATTGGAGGTCACGTACCACCGCATAGGCGCTGCCACCGATCCGGTGCCGATCATGGTGGCGTTCACTGCAGATGGCGGATCCGAGTTGGCCGACCAAGAGGCGTTACCCAGGTCCCAGACCCGCAGACCCGTGCGCCAGGTGGGCCCATCGGCGAGCGTGAACGCCTTCACACCGAGGTCGACCCCGGTGGACGAATCGGCGTACTGGGCCTGGAGCCCGGCGGCGTCGTTCTCGGCGATCCATGCCTGTCCACCGATGTCCCAGTTCCCGCCATAGTTCGCCCGCATTACGCTGATCAAGTTGTTCTCGTGGTTGAACCCCGCGAAGTGGCCGAACTCGTGCATCGCCACCTGTGCCATCGAGTAGCCCACACCGATGCACGCGTTGTGGGTGGAGCCGAGGCACCAGTCGATGGACTGAGCGAGTCCGATGTCGATGTTCAGGGTACCAGCCGACACTGCGGCGAGTTGGCTGGTGAAGAGGACGCCCACTGGATGACAGTAGGTCATGATCCCGAGGGAGTTGGCCGCCCCTCGCATCCCCATCTGGGTCTTGTTGTACAAGCGGACCTCGTTCCGTCCGTTGCACGACACCGAGACCGACACGTCGGTTCCTCGCGTGAATCGGAAGTTGGCACCTCGGACGCGCCGACCGGGCCCAGAGTCCCACATGGAGGCGCCCAGTGCCACCTGCGCACGTTCCGCTGATGTGTACTCGGTATCGATGCGATAGTTGCGGCCCACCAGGGAGCGGTAGGTCGATTCGTATGCGTTGGAGGCGAAGCGCCAGCCGAACGCGGTCGAAAGGGTGAGAACGATCATGGGGCACTCTCCACCGATGCGTTGGGGCCACCAGGAATGGCCGGCTGTGCTGCGGGTACACCACAAGTCCGCGCTGCGGCTCGAGTGGCCGGCCATGGAAGTGAGTGTGCCCGGGGAGTGTCGGTGTAGATTCGCCTCGCATTCTCGGGTTCCACGCGCCTCAGAATCCCCACGTCGGACGTGTCCTCAGCCTCGATCACGCGCTGAAACGGTAGTGTGGAAGGCGCTACCGCGATGAGGTGGCTCTGATCGCAGCCGAAGTCGACCATGACGTCCCCACTTGCGGTCATCGCGCTTGCCTGCACGTCCACGATCAAGGAACTGGGTCCGTTGTAGAGCCCGAAGAAGTCGCCCTGGATGTGGTCCACCACGGCGATGAAGCCGTCACCGACCTCGGGCTCTGGGAAGTCAGGGTAGCTGTACACCACCTCCTCGGAGAACCGCCCGCCCGGAAAGACGATGATGAAGCTGGAAGGAAGCGTTGCGCCAGAATATTGCTCGACCACGGTGACAGTGACGTGGGTCACCGGCACGCCGCCCTTTGATGTCGTGTCTTCTGTTGTCGCCTCCACCTTGGTGACCTTACCCTCGAACGATGCGTCAGCCTCGTTGATCTGGGTATGCCACGTCTTCTCAGGCCAGGACATGGCGTGAGAATTCGAGCTTACCCCCCCCCGAAATGACAAGACCGAGCACGGCCAGTGCCGCAGGTCGACTGTGTACACGCGAGATTCGCACCATTCCTCCTGACGTCGCTCGATCAGGTGACCGAGTCACTGCAGAGTGTGACATGAGGCAGGGCTCTCGTCAACAGCGTGGATCACCAGCTGACCTGGGCCCCCGTGCGCACGAACCACAGCGAGGTCTGCAGCACCCGGTGCCCCAGCCGCTCGAGGGCGCCCCGGTAGCTGTCGAGCTGCGGGCCGTACGTGCGCAGGCTCGCGCCCTCCACGAGGTCGTCGAGCGACGTCGGGGACTTCTCGCCGGCCTTGAAGTCCACCACGATCAGGCCTTCCTTCCGGGCCACCAGCAGGTCCACGCGACCCGTGAGCAGCAGGTCGTCGTCCGCCCCGCCGATGCCGAGCAGCGGGTACTCGAAGAACAGCCGCGACGCGGGGTCCGTGACGAGCTCCCACAGCGACCCCCGCCGCCCCTGCATGCCACGGCTGACGGCCTGCAACCACAGGCGCACGTCCGGGTCGTCCGCACCCCACTCGTGCTCCAGATAGCCCCGCACGGCCGTGTCGCTCGGCTCGCCGCGGAAGCCCCAGGCCGCGAACCACCCGTGGGCCAGCGTGCCCCAGTCCGCCGGCGTGAAGGACGGACGTGTCGCCCAGGGCGGCGGGACGTCCTGGCCGCCCGGCTGGAACCCGCGCTGGAAGACGACCCGCGTGCGCACGTGCTCGGCGAGGGCGTCGCGCTGCTCCCGGCTGTAGCGGGCGGCCGCCGCGGACGGCGCGATCTCGTGGAGGACCCGCGGGCGCGGGGTGATCTCCGGGAGCCCGTCGCCCGCGGGGAACACCTGGTGCGTCGGCAGCTCCACGGTGGCCGGCAACGGGGGAGCCGGGACCAGCGCGATCTCCGGGTGGTCCATGCGCGACCAGGCCGTCGCGACGAGCTTCTGCGCGTCGGCCATCCGCGAGTCGTCGGGCTTCACGCGCTCGGGCACGCCCAGCGTGACGCTCCGCCGCGCCCGGGTGACCGCGACGTACGCGAGCCGCGCCCCCTCCTCGGCGAACCGCGCCTTGTGGATGGTGTGAGCCAGGCGCCGCAGGGGGTCGTGGAAGGGCATCAGGCCGCCCTCGGGGTCGAAGGTGAGCCCGATGAGACGCTCCTGGCCGTCGCCGAAGTCCACCCACGTGTCTTCGGGGTCGACCTGGAGCCGCCCGCCACGACCCGGGGCGAGCACGGCCACGTGGTCCCACGCGAGCCCCTTGGCCTGGAAGACCGTCGTGCACGTGATGGTCCGCGCGCGCCGCTCCAGCCGCACCCGCGGCACGTCCACCCGCTTGTCCGCCGAGAGCATCTGGGCCAGCGTGTCCACGCTCGCCCCCGCTGCGTCCTGCTCCCCGATCCAGTCGAGCAGCACCTCGAGCCGCGCGAGCTCGTCGCCACCCTGGGGTCCGGCACCCACCACGAGCCGCCAGTGGAGCGCGTGGAACAGCTCGTCGAGGACCTCGGCGGTGTCGTCACGCCCGATGCGCTCGAGCGCCCGCTGCAGGGCGGGGGTCGCCCGCGCCAGGGCCTCGATGTCGGCCTGCCGGTGGGGCTCGACGAGCCCGCCCAGCGCGTGGAGACGCCCGAGGCCCACGGGACCGTCCGCCCCCTCGACCCCCACGCCCGCCCGGATGCGCGCCAGCCCTCCGTCGGTGAGCCCGATGGACGGGTGCTTCCAGACGGCGAGCCACGCGACGTCGTCGGAGGGGTCGAGCAGCGCGCGCAGCCAGAGGCCCACGTCCGCCCCGACGCCCGCCGCGAGCCAGGTGTCGCCACCCTCGACCCACGCGGCCTCCTCGTCGGCCGCGAGCTTCCGGAGCAGGGACGCCGCGTGCAGCGCCTTGCCCCAGGTCGGGCAGAGCACCGCCGCGCTGTCGTGCGCGTGGCCGGGCTCGCGCCAGGCGTCCCGCAGTCGCTCCCAGAACGCGACGAGCACGTGGTCGTCGAGCCGGAACGACTGCTCGCGGTTCGCCTTCACCACCCAGACGGGCCGGGGGTCGGCGTGGTGGTCGGGGGACAGCGCGTTGCCGGCGAGGGCGGGCTCGTGCTGGAGCTGGTCGAGGGCCTCGAGCGGCGCGAAGAACTGGCGCCGCATGGGGTCGTCGAGGGCGGCGAACAGGGCCCGATGGGCGGACACGAGGCCAGGCGTGCTCCGGTAGTTCACCAGGCGCGGCTCGCTCTCGGTGCCCCGCTCGGAGAGCCTGGCGAGGCCGGCAGGCTCGCCCCCCCGGAACAGGTAGATGCTCTGGCGTCCGTCGCCCACGAACACGCTCTGCATGTCCGGCTGGGCGGCGAGGGCCTCGTAGAGCGCGAGCTGATCGGGGTCGGCGTCCTGGACCTCGTCCACCAGGAGGGCCCCGAAGCGCCCGGTGAGCACGGGCTTGCGGGCGAGGCGGGTCGCGGCGCGGGTGAGGTGGGTGTGCGGCAGCTCACCCTGGAGCGCGGCGGACTCGACGGCGTCGCTGGTCACCCGGACCCGGAGGGACTCCACGGCCGCCCGGAGCTCGTCCGCGAGGCGGAGGTGTGTTGGGTCCTCGTAGGGATGGCGCAGGGCCGCGAGCACGTGGTCCACCCGCACGTCCGTGATGCCGAAGTCGAGGCTGGCGTCGCGGAAGGCGTTCTTGAGGGCCCGCCCGGCCTTCCGTCGCCCGTCGATCTTCCGGGCCCAGCTCACGAGCTGCAGCGGCGCGTCCGGCGGAGCGCCGCCCGAGGCCAGCCAGCGGGTCACGGGGTCGAGGGTCCACTCCGCACCCGGCAGCGTGACGAGCTCGACCTGGCCGCGCCAGGCGTCGAGGGTGTCGGCCGGGACCTCGAGGAGCTGCTGGAGGTCGAGGGGCTCGAGGAGGCGGGCCACCTGGACGGCGAGGTGCTTCAGGACCTTCGAGCACGGCAGCCCGCGCATGCCGTCCAGCCCGGACGTGCTGCAGACGAGCTGGAGGATCTCGCCGAGCGAGAAGTAACGCGCGAGGGTCTCGACCTCCGGCGGGGGCTCGCTGTCGGGCGGATCGAGGATGCGGCGCGCGGCGGCGTCGAGGTGCGCGGAGAGGTCGGGCACCGGTACCAGCCCGACGTCCAGCGGGAGCACGCGCCCGTCGGGGAGCTCGATCTCGGCGTCGAGGGCGTACTCCGCGAGCAGCAGGTTCACGAAGTGGTCGGTGGTCCCGATGGGCGCGCTGCCGAGATCGGCGAGGGCGTCGCGGGCGATCTCGCGGTCGGACGGAGCGGCGGCCAGGTAGGCGTCGCGGGCGTGCCCGAGGCGCTCGCGGGCGTGGACGTCTCCCGTGGCCGCCCGAAGCGCCAGGCCTACCCGCTCGACGAGCTCGGCCGCGGCGCGGCGGGTGAAGGTGATGGCGATGATGCGGTCGACCGGGACGCCCGTGGACACGAGCTCCAGGTAGGCGGTCGCGAGGGCGGTGGTCTTCCCGCAGCCGGCGGCCGCCCGGATCACCTTCAGCGTCATCGGCGGGCCTCCCCGGGCAGGGCGCGGAACCGGCAGGCGGACGCGTAGGGGCAGTGGTCGTGGGCGTAGGACTTCAGCTTCGGGCAGGTGTCGCCGCGGGGCGAGAGCGGCCAGGAGCCGGCCTCTGCGCGCTTCACGAGGGACCCGAGCGCCCGACCGAGCAGGTCGAGGGTCTGGTCGTCGAGCAGGTAGCGGTCGCGGGCCGGGAGCATCTGGAGGCGCCCCGCGACCTCCTGGGTGGCGCGCAGGTGGTCCCACCCGACCGTCGCCACGCTGGCCCCCGCGAACACCCCGCCCAGGAGGCCCTCCCGGACGGCCTGGCGCAGCACGAGGGCGTACACGACGAGCTGGGGCTTCTGGAGGTCCAGGAGCTGCTTGAGCCCATCGCGCACGAGCGGTGCGTTGGCGCCGGACTTGTAGTCGCCGACGCGCAGGAGGGGCTCGTGGGGCACACCGACGACGAGGACGCGGTCGATGGCGCCTCTCGCGGGGACCTCGTGGTCGCCGAGCTTCAGGGTGATGGGGCCGATCTGGACCTGCTCGGCGCCGTCCGGGCCGAAGAGCGGGACCTCGACGCTGTCGGACCCGAAGCGGAGCTCGGCGACCGCTGCGAGGAGGGGCTGGGTCAGGGCGTTCTCGAGGCGCACGAGCTCCTGGACCGCGGCCTTCAGCCTCTCGAAGGCCGACGTCGTCAGGAAGTCGCGCGCCACGCGCTCCCACGCACCCGGGAGCTGCCCGACCAGCAGCGAGGACGTGGGCATGCCGGGGTCCGGCTGGCCGCGGAGGATGTCGCGGAGCCAGTTGCGCGGACCCCACTGGCCCAGGGGGACGAGCCCCGCGGCCTCCCCGGCCCGCCGTAGCGCCGTCTCCGCGCGGTCCATGGCCACGTGGTAGTCGAGGGCGAGCTTCAGGGGCTCGGGGTCGAACCCGGAGGACGCCGCGAGGGTGCGGCTGCGCGCCCATGCCGCCCAGTGCGTGCTCCAGCGGGCCTCGAGGCCCCGGGTGGCCGCCAGGCGGGCGGGGGAGAGCGCCCCGAAGCTCGACCGGGCCGCGTCGAAGGCGCCGCCGTTGCTCTGCGCGAGGGCCTCCAGGAAGCGCGCGACCATGGCGTCCTGGTCGCCGGCATGGTTCCAGCCGCCCGCCGCCACGGCACCCTCCAGGGCGTCGTGCACGGCCTGACCGATCTCCCGGGCGTCCAGCTCGGCCGAGAGCGTGTCGGGCTCGTCGACCCGTAGCACGTTCCGCACGAAGGCCTGGTACATGCAGTGGGCCAGGGGCTCGAAGAACCGCGTGACGCTGCGCTCGGCGGGCTCGAGGTGCGCCTGCGGCACGTCGGCGTCGACCCCGAGCAGGGGCTCGATCCAGGCGGGCGGGCTCACCCTGGACGCGAGGAGGTGCGCCAGCGTGTCGCGGCCGGGGATGGAGGTCGCGAGGGGCGGGCTGCCCACGGGCCCCCGACCGGCGCGGTACCACTCCGCGGTGGCCTGGATGGCGAGGCGTCCCAGCGCGTCCTGGGTGGGCGCGGGACCGGGGCCGGCGACCTGGAGCCGCGAGAGGGCGCGGACCTCGGGCAGGTCGGCGTCGAGTCCGTAGGGGGCGAGACCCGCGGGCTCCAGGCGGAGGTCGAGCTGCACGGGTGGGACGACGGCGCGGCCCATGGTGTCGTGCTGGCAGACGAGCGCGGTGGACGACCCGGCCCGCGCACACGCGGTCTGGAGCTGCTCGAGGCGGAAGCGCACCCGGGCGCGCGCGTCGAGCTGCCCGAGGGCCGTGAGGTGTACGTCGGAGAGCAGGGGGTCCGGGCGGGGCCGGGCGGCGACCCCCTGGTCGTGCACGTCGCAGAGCACGAGCACGTCGCAGGGCCGGCCGTCGTAGTCCTCGTAGGCCACGATCTCCACGCCCTGGGCGCACTCGGCGCGCGCCACGGAGCCCACGAGCACCTGCAGGACGTCGGTGCGGGTGGCGGGTCGGTCGGCTCCGTTGCGGAGGGCGCCGAGGATGCGCAGCGCACCGGGGTCGTCCCGCGTGCGCACCTTGCAGGCGAGCAGGAACCTGCGGAGGGCGCCCAGGGTGCCGGAGGGGGCGAGGGGAGGCGGGAGGTCGGGGTCCTGGTCGCCGATGAGGCTCGTGATCAGGGCGTCGAACTCGCCCCAGTCGGCCTCCTCCTCGGGTGCGTCGGTGCCGAAGATCTCCCGGAACTCCACGCCGCGGATGGACGCCTCGAGCACGCCGAGCCGGGCCAGGAACCGCGCCATCCGAGCGGGCGTGCGGGGCTCGTCGTCGCGCTCCATCAGGGCCTTCGCCTCTTCGGTCCAGCGGGAGAGCGGCGCGTCCAGGTGGCGGCAGCGCTTGATGGCCCGGGTGAGGTCGCGCGGGGAGAGCCAGGTACGCTCGGGGTGGGGGTCGCCGAGGGCGGTGAGCTGCTCGGTGAGCCAGGTCTCGGCCGGCGGTGGGAGACGGCGGGCGATCAGGGGGTGCCGCAGCACCTCGTGGAGATCGGTGGCGCGGATGTTGGGGTTCGCCGAGCCCGCGAACCACGGCACGCAGCGGCGGATGACGGACGCCAGCCCGTGGCGCTCGAGGCGCGAGGCCCCGCGCCAGGCGCTGGGCACCCCGTTGCGCAGGAGGGCCCGATGGACACGGGCGGCGGTGGCGGCGTGCTGGACCAGGATCAGCGCGCCGTTCGGGCTCCCGGACGCGAGGAGGGCGGCCTGGCGGGCCTCCGCGACAGGGTCGGCGAGCACGAGGGCGCGGTCGGGCATCCGGGTGGCGGCGGGCACGGGGGCCGCGGGCTGCTGCGTGAGAGCCTCGGTGACGGCGCGGGTCCAGGGGTCCAGCGGCACGTCGAACCCGATGGCCACCACGCGCGACCAGCCCAGCGACGCGGTGAGGTGGGGTCCGTGGGCCCGGGCGAGCTCGAGCAGCCGGATCTCCTCTGGGGTGTCGACGGCCCAGGTCGTGTCGGCGAGCTGGGCGAGCCACGCGGGGGCCCGGACGGCGGGATCGGCGGCGCGGGTGCGGCGGAGCTCCTGGGTGCGCTGCCTGGCGAGGGCCACGAGGCCGGGGCGGTCGCGGAGTCGGCGGGCGAACGGGACGTCCGGCAGGGTGTCGTCGCTCTCCGGGGGCGCGTCGAGCCGCGGGCCACCGAGCTGGGCGGCGAGCATACGCGGGGTGGCGACGTCGAAGCCCGTGAGCCCACGGCGCCTCGCGGCCCACGAGCGCACGGTGGCCAGGGTGGCGTCGGTGCGGCAGAGCACGAGGATGGGGCGGGCGAGGGTCTTGGGCGGGCGGACACGATCGTCGAGCCACGCGTCGACGGAGGACATCCGATGCACGTATCTCCCCGGAAGAGCGTGCGGGCCGGAGGGGTCGGTTAGGCACCCCACCTGGAGGACGCATGAGGATCCTGGTCGCGCTGGGTCTGCTGCTCGGGGGCACCGCCTGGGCGGGCCCGTACAAGGTCCTGCGGATGCCGCTCACGCCGAGCGATCACCGCGAGGAGTTCCACGCGCTCATCAAGAAGAAGGAGGCGGGCAGCGTGCAGTGGACGTCCGACTCCGCAGGCTTCGAGTGCATCGGCAAGGGCGACTTCGTGGAGGTCTGGGTGCGCAAGGCCACCTGGCCGGGCGTCGTCCCGGAGGCCATCCAGTGCGCCAGCGAGCTCGGTGTGGTGAAGGCGAAGGTGGACCTGTACGACGAGGTCCTCAAGACCATGTTCGTGGGCGACGGCAGCCTCGTGCTGGCCCGTGCGCGCGGCGAGTCCTCGGAGTTCCGGGGCGACCCGCCGCGCAAGGACGTCGGCATCCAGCAGGGCAACACCGAGGCCACGGGCATCCACTGCAAGATCGAGCCGGGCCCCATCCTCGTCGTCCGCGCCAAGGACTCCACGGAGGATGTCGCCACGAGCTGCACGCTCCGGACGTCCTCCGGGGGCACGTTCTCCTTCCCGGTCGTGCTGCGCACCGCCCTGCGCGAGACCCCCTGAGCTACTGGAGGCGCAGGGGGTAGACGAAGGAGTCACCGTCGGGCCGGGCGTGCGCGGGGAACTCCGCGAACTGCAGCGCCTCGACCAGGCAGTCCGCATGGGCGGCGCTCCAGTCGTGCCCGCCGCGCACCGTCACGCTGTCGACGACCCCGTCGCAGCCGACCGCGATCTCGAGGTTCAGCGGGCCCGACGGGGGCGGGAGGTCGACGAGGCACGAGCCGACGTTCGGCAGGAACGCGTTCATCGCGGCGGACGTGCCCTCGTGGGTGAGCCCCTGGGCGATGGCGAAGCCCTGGTCGCCCTCGACGTCGGTGGGGCCCGCGAGGCACTTCTTGGGCCGGGGCTTCTTCAGGCGGGGCACGGTCGGGCCGCCGGGCTCGTCCTCGGGCGTGTCGTCCCCCTGGGAGGTGCCCGAGGCCGTCCTGGGACGCCGGGGGCGCGGGCCCGCCGAAGCGACGGGCGCCTCGCCGCCCTCGATGCGCAGCACCTGGCCGACCTCGATGAGGTCGGAGGTGAGCCCGTTCCACCGCTTCAGGTCGGCGACGGTGACGCCGTTGGCCTTGGCGAGCTCTCCGAGGGTGTCGCCGCGCACCACCTCCACCGTGCGGACCTCCGGCTCGGGCGGAGGGTCGGGGGTGCAGGCGAGGAGCAACAGGGCGAGCATCGACTCCCGGTATCCGACGCGCTATCCGCGCGCTGGCGGAGGGCTTTCAGACGATGCTGTTCCTGACGATGCTCCTGGGGTGCGAGGTGGCCCCGCGGTTCGTGCACGAGGCGTCCGAGGTCGACGCGTACCTGGTGCGCGGCGCCATCGCGAGCGCCTGTGTGGCCCTCGACAACCGGCAGGACGACAGCCTGCGCACCTACACGACCCAGGAGCTCGTGAAGCTCACGACGAACCCCACGGCGTCCCGCTGCCTGTGCGCCGCCGTGTACCGGCCGGAGGAGCACCGCATGGACCCCGCGGTGATGAAGGGCCTGGTGCGCTCCCAGCGCGACGATCTGGCGCTGTGTGCGGCGAAGGCCCTCGAGGACGCCGAGGTCCCGGACCGCCCCGCCGTGGCGACGGCCATCGGCAACCTCGACGCGCCAAAGGGCTACGAGGCGCTCGGTGCCATCGCGGCGGCGGACGGACCCATGGACCTGCGGCTCGCCGCGACCCGCGCCCTCCGCCTCGGCACGGGCACGAAGAGCACGCTCATGGGCATCCTCGATCACGAGGACCCCGCGCTGCGCACGGCCGCCGCCGAAGCGCTCACGGGCCGTCGGGACGACGAGATCGCCACGCGGGCCAAGCGGCTGCTGGACGAGGACCCGTCGGTGGAGGTGCGCGCCGCGGCCCTCGGCATGCTCGTGGGCGCGGACGAGCGGGGCTCCCAGCGGGCCGTGTGCAAGGTGCTGATGGAGGACACCGACGCCACGATGCGCGCCGGGGCCGCCCGTGCCTTCCACGGGAGCCGCGAGCGGGGGGCCATCGACTGCCTGAAGCGCCGGCTCCTCGACGACGAGCAGGACCCCGCGGTGCGCACGGCCGCCATGGACGCGCTGGGTGCGAGCCCCGACGACCGGGCCGCGAAGACGCTCTGCGAGCTGATCGGCCCGATGATGAAGCTCTACGTGAAGGACTCGATCGCCGAGGCCACCCCCGGCGTCGACATCGCCAAGCACCAGAACGACCGCGACCACGAGCAGAGCTACGCGTGCGTCGAGGCCGCGCTGCGCACGCCCGGACTGTCCTGCTACGCGAAGAACCACCTCGGGAAGTGGATGAACGACCTCGGCGGGAAGGCGTCGCGCCCCTGGTGCCCGGGCATGGAGCGGAGGTGACCGTTAGAGGGTGCGACCGGAGGTGACCATGCCCCAGAGTCTCGTGAGTGTGCTCGAGGACCCCACGCGTCGGAAGGCCGTGATCGCCGACACCGTGACGCTGATCGAGTCGGAGGTGGCCAGCAAGTCCGGCCTCCGCGGCGCGGCGATCAAGGCGGGGTTCAAGGCGTTCACCAAGATCCAGCCCGGCATCGTGAAGGCGGCGGTCTCCAAGCTCCTCCCGCACTTCGCTCCGGCGGTCGACCCCCACTACGCCAAGGCCGCCGAGTCCGGTGACCCGCGCGGGTACTTCACGCGCAACGCGGACACCATCGCGGAGTCGCTCCTGGCCGTCACCGACGAGAAGGCCCAGGGCGCCGAGAACAACGTGATGAAGAAGATCTACTCGGGCCTGCGCCCGCAGGCGAAGCAGCACACGGCGGCCGCGATGCCCGGTCTGGCGGACCTGATCCAGCGCCACGTGGCCTGATGTCCGCGCCGGTCGGACTGGACCGGGTGCTCGCCCGCATCGCGGTCGAAGAGGCCGCGGCGCGCGGGGAGCAGGTGGACGAGGACGCTCTCGTCACCGAGCTCGACCGGCTGGCCCGCGGCGTCCGGATGCCTCCGACCTGCCCGATCCACCAGGCCGTCGCCCGCATCAACCTGCACCTGTTCGACAGCTGCGGGTTCGGTCCCGCCACCGACGACTACGGGCACCCCTCGGCCAGCCTGCTCGACCAGGTGCTCGCCCGGAAGCGCGGCCTGCCGATCGTGCTCTGCCTCGTGTACATGGAGGTCGGACGCCGCTGCGGCGTGGAGCTCGACGGCGTGGGCTTCCCCGGGCACTTCCTCGTGAGCCCGCGCCGCGCGGAGCCGCGCTTCTTCCTCGACCCCTACCACCAGGGCCGCGTGCTCGACGTCGATCGGCTGCACGATCAGCTCGCCCGCCTGCGGCGTCGCCGGGTGCGGGCCGACGAGCTGGAGTCGGCGCTCCAGCCGGTGGGCGAGGAGCACATCCGGATCCGGCTCGACAACAACCTGAAGGGCGCCTACCTCCGGGAGGACGACATCGACGGCGCGATCCGGGCGTCTGCG
This sequence comes from Alphaproteobacteria bacterium, assembly GCA_020632885.1. Classification (GTDB taxonomy): domain Bacteria; phylum Myxococcota_A; class UBA796; order UBA796; genus JACKEQ01. The sequence continues at coordinate 31,657 of JACKEQ010000035.1, forward strand.
CGGATCCTGGCCGTGTCTCCCCACCTGCAGGGGGAGCAGCGCGACCTCGCGCTCATGCGGGTGCACCAGGGCCGCCGCGACGAGGCGATCGCGGGCCTGGACGCCTACCTGGCCGCGTGGCCGGACGCTCGCGAGGCCGACGACCTGCGCGCGCTGAGGGACGAGCTGGCCGGCTGACCGGCCGTCGGGTCAGAGCAGCCAGCCCAGGAAGATCGTGACCAGCAGGGTCTGGAAGGCGGCCCCGAGGGCCAGCGCCTTGAGCGGCGTGCGCGCGAAGCTGGCGAGCATCATCCCGATCAGGGAGGACTCGACGGCGTTCATGGCGGTGAACGACAGGGCCTCGCCGATCGGCATGGCCGTGATCGGCGCGAGGGCGGAGAACAGCTCGTGGGCTCCGAACCAGACGGCCAGCGAGCCGAAGGTGGCCGCCAGCACGGGATCGCGCGGCGCACGCTTGCTGAGCACGACGTCGGGCTTGATCGCGGCCACCATCGTGGCCGTGAGCAGGGCCACGGGGACGAACGTGATCGTGTTGAGCACGAGGTTGCCCAGGAACATCGCGTGGAGCCCGAGGGCGGACGCGACGAGCGGGAGCACGATGTAGCAGAGCCCGTACACGGCAGCGAGCCACGTGATCACCGCGCTCGCCAGGGCCTTCGCGGGCACCTGACGGGGCTGGGTGGTCTGCGTGTACGTGTGGATGAGGGGCTCGTCGAAGTCCAGGTCGTCGTACAGCGGACGACTCTCGATCGTCCGTGTGCGTACCCTGTGCGCCTCGGCCAGCTCCGACATGTCCACTCCACCACGCCCTGGGTTCACCTTACCGGGCTCGACTGCCCGGACGCGTGTCGGCGATTGTCAATTCCCCCGGACCCGGAGGCCCTGGGAGAGACATCGGCCGCACATCGCGGTTCCTGAACGCAGGAACGCCGGAACCCTTACGGATCCCGGCGACGTGTTGGGGGAGACCTGAGGGCGATCAGCCCTCGAGCCAGCCCACGACCTCGTCCTGGCCCATCTGCATGAAGCCGAAACCGGCCACCAGAAGGCTCAGGAAGTTGAACGTGATGAGCCCGCCCACAGCGCCAGCGATGAGGCTGTTCTTCGCGTTGGCGTCCTTCTCACCGCTGTTCATCTTCATGCCGACCATGATCTGCCAGGCACCGATGCCGATGGAGACCAGCGGGTAGCAGAGCCAGAACAGGGAGAGGCCCACCAGAATGTTGAAAGCACCGCTGACCAGGTTGCAGATCGCGGCGGTCTTGTAGGGAGCAGGCGCGTCCAAGTTACCCTCCAGGAGATGGACGGACCTTTAGCCATGCCGGACCCCGTGTCAAGCATTCTCTTGGTGATCGCCGCGTAGGAGCGGCCCGCCACCCTGATGTAAGCTCGTCTGGCGGACGCCGTTGGGGTCCCGGAGGCGACATGGAGCGAGGGGGCGATCCGACTTTCGGCATGCCGCGATGGGCCCGTCCCGGCGCGGCGATCGCGTGGGCGGCGGGGGCCTACGCGGTCCTGATGACAGCACCCGGTGTGGCGCTGATCCTCGAGCAGGTCCGGAAGCCCGAGGTCCTGATCGCCTGGGCGGTGCTCGGCGGGATGATCGGGGGCCCGCTGGTGCTGGCGCTCGCGGCGAGCGCGGTCACCCGGGAACGCTGGATCGTGCGGCGTCGCCTGGCGGGCAGCGCGCTGTGGCTCGGGTACGCCACGGGCGGCGTGCTCATGGCCCACTGGCTCCCGATGCTCGGGTGGTCGCCGGTGGCCCTCGGGGCAGCCCTGCGCTCCAGCGGGAGCCGGGCGGACGACTTCCTGCAGTCCGCGCTGCTCGGGCTGGTGGCGTGGGTGGCGGTGGCTGCCGGGGGCGGCCTGCTCGCGTGGACCCGCTGGACCTTCCGCCGTCGCGTGCCGGTGCCCCGGAAGGCGATGTTCGGGGCGTTCCCGCAGTGGCTGATGGGGTCCGTCGTGTTCGGCATGCTCGCGGCCCCGGCGTCGGCCCTGGTGGTCGTCGCGCTCGCGGAGGAGCGGGCATCGGTGGGAACCACCGTCGGGGTGGGGCTGGGTGTGCTCGGTCTCGGGCTCCTGGTGGCCTGCCTGGGAGGCTGGAGCGTCGCCCACGCCGACGTGGCGCGCGCCCGCCTCGGCACGCGGGCGATCTCCTTCGACGCCAGCTTCGCGCGGGCGGTCGCCGGGGCGGTGATCGTCCAGTGGATCTCGGTGTTCGTGATGGCCACCCTGGTCGGCTGGGGATCCGCGGTGGGCCAGCGCTTCATGCTCCAGCTCGGGGCCACGATGCTCGTCACGGTCGCTGTCGGTGTGCTCGCTGCCACCGGGCTCGGCTGGGACGACGTCGCGGAGGACGAGCCGGCCGCAGGTCCGCCGACGCGCGCGCGAGCGGGTTAGCCGGGCCTCCCGAGCGAGGAGGCACGGAAGATGACCCGCCACGACTGGACCCTGGACGCGATCCGCGCGATCCACGACATGCCGCTGCTCGACCTCGTGTACCGGGCGGCCACCGTCCACCGCGAGCACTTCGGCGACAACAAGGTCCAGCTCTGCTCGCTGCTCTCGATCAAGACCGGCGGCTGCCCCGAGGACTGCAAGTACTGCCCGCAGGCCGCGCGCCATCGGACCGAGGTGAAGTACCAGGGCCTGATGGACGTGGGCGAGGTGCTCTCCGCCGCACGTGAGGCCCGTGAGGCCGGCGCGACGCGGTTCTGCATGGGGGCCGCCTGGCGCGAGGTGAAGGACGGCCCGCAGTTCGACCGGGTGCTCGACATGGTGCGCGGCGTGAAGGCGCTCGGCATGGAGGCGTGCTGCACGCTCGGCATGCTGAGCGACACCCAGGCGCGCCAGCTCGCGGACGCGGGGCTCACGGCCTACAACCACAACCTCGACACATCGCCCGAGCACTACGCGGAGATCATCAGCACGCGGGGCTACGGAGATCGTCTGAAGACCCTCCAGAGCGTCCGTGACGCGGGGATCCAGGTCTGCTGCGGCGGGATCCTCGGGATGGGCGAGTCCATCGACGATCGCTGCAGCATGCTCCAGGTGCTCGCGAGCATGACGCCGCATCCGGAGTCCGTGCCGATCAACGCGCTCGTCGCGGTGGACGGCACACCCCTCGAGGGCCAGGAGCGCGTCTCCACCACCGAGATGGTCCGCGTGATCGCCACCGCCCGCATCCTCATGCCCACGTCCATGGTCCGGCTCTCCGCGGGCCGCCTCCAGATGAGCGAGGAGGCCCAGCTCCTCTGCGTGATGGCGGGCGCCAACAGCATCTTCTTCGGCGAGAAGCTGCTGACCACGGGCAACCCGGAGTACGCGGAGGACATGCGGCTGTTCGAGTCGGTGGGCATCCGCCCGCTCGAGCCCGATGTCCACGCGCCTTCCGCCTGACCTCCTGGCGGCGGTCGTCGCGGCACCCGACGACGACGGCCCGCGCCTGGTGCTCGCGGACGCCCTCCTGGAGCGTGGCGACCCGCGGGGCGAGCTGATCCGCCTGCAGTGCCTCCCGCGCCTGGACGTCGATCAGCGCGTGCGCGCGACGATGCTCGTGCGGACCCACTGGCGGGAGTGGGCGGCGGGCCTGCAGGACGTCCTGGCCGATCCTCCCGTGTTCGCGCGCGGCTTCGCCCACCGGGTCGTCCTCGGGCCCGTGGGACGTCCGGGCATCCGCGTGGAGCCCGACGCTGCCCTCGTCCGCGAGGTGTGGGGCTCCTGGCGGCGTGCGGAGCCCACGGTCCTGGCGCAGCTCGTGGGCCTGCGGTCCGCGTGGGTCCACCTGGAGGCCGAGGTGCGGGTGCTCCCGCCGACCCTCGAGGTCCTCCGCGTGGACCGCCAGGTGCCGCTGGAGCTCCTGATGGGCAGGTTCCCGCGGCTGCGCGAGCTGTCCATGCCGTTCGGCGGCGACGTGGCCCTCGCGACACGCGCCCTCGAGACGTTCGGCCTGGAGCGGCTCGCGGTGGGGGAGGCGGACGACCTCGCCCGGTGGCTGCCCCTGCGCGCGCGGGTCCCGCACCTGGCGGCGGTCACGGGGGGCTGGCGGGCGGAGTGGAACAGCGCAGACGGGCTGGAGCTCGAGCTCCACCCGGAGGGGCACGCACGGCCGCGGGATCGGTCGACGGGGCTCGTGGAGGCCGTGCGCGCGCTGCCCCAGGGCACGCACCGCTGGATCTGGGTGCGCGGAGGCCAGGTCGCCGAGCCGGAACGGACCGGGAACGCGGTGCGCTACGTGGCGAAGGGCACCCCGGTGCGCCTTCCGGCGGCCTGGAAGGTCAGTTCCGTTTGACGGTCGACACGTCCTGGCCCGCGGATGGCGGGGAAACGAGTACACTTCGAGTCAGGGCGTGGTGAGCGTCGAGAGGAGGCAAGGCCCGCGCAAAGCGGGCCGCGCAGGCCGCCTTCGGCGGCCGGAGTGATCAATTCAGCGGGACGGCCGGAGGGGGAGGGGTGACCCGGACGTGCAGGTGACTGCGGTGGTTGGGCGCGTGCCGCACGACCCCGCGACGGTCCCACGTGAGCCGCGTGCCCGTGGGCACGAACACGGCGTCGATCGCCTCCTGCGGGTAGCCGGTGGAGGCGAGCCAACCCCGGATGCGGTCGATGTGGCCCTGGTCGAGCAGGATGAACTGCACGTTCTCGGTGTCGAGCAGGGTGGCGATGAGCTTCCAGGTGGCCTCGGCGTCCAGATCGTCCGCCGTGACGTCGGTGAAGCCGTCCGGCTGGCGCCCTCCGCGCACGAAGAGCCCGAGATCGGCGTCGATGCCCTCGTCGTGCGTGCTGTGCCCGAACATCGGGCCGCCGCCGCGCACGCTGAGGTCGCCCACGGTGACGGGATCGAGGTGCGGGTTCTCCCACGCCATGCGGCGCGTGGCGTGCAGCAGGGTGTCGACGATGAGCGGGGTGCCCCAGGAGCGGTCGGCGTCCCAGCGGTCGAGCAGGCCGGGAGCCTCCGGGAGGCGCTCCGTGGCGCCCCCTGCGAGGGCACCGGTCGTCAGCGCGAGCACCAGCGTCAGCATCCCACCTCCGGCCATCACGGGTAACGTGCTTGGAAGCGGCGCGCTCGCATCCGTCCTGCGGGCGCCCGCGACAGGCGATCGCGCCGCGCGTAGAATCGGCTCATGGACCGACGCGACCCCTCCACCTGGCTCACCTCCCACCCCAACTTCAAGTGGCGCGACGGCATGCTCGATCGCTACGGTGCCCGGCTGGTGCTCGACCAGTGGAAGCACCCGGCGGTGGAGGTGCCCGGCCACCAGAGCGGGATCAACCTCGCGGACGCCGGCACGGCGGGCGTCCTGCTCACCCTGCTCGACGAGGAGGGCGCGCTGACGGACGTGGTGCGGGAGGCGGACGGCTGGATCGTCGCCATCCACGACGGCGAGGACGACATCCAGGGCTTCGTGGGCGATACGCTCGGCGAGGCAGCGGCCTGGGCGCTCCTGGCCTGGTGGGGCGAGGACCTGGGGATCGAGGTCGGGGCCAGCGTTGCGTGAACGGCGAACGCGCCTCCTGATCGCCCTCGCCACCCTGTCCACCGGGTGCTGGCTGGACGGCGACGAGTGGGCCCTGAAGCGCTACGAGGTCGAGCAGGCCGGGCTCCCCACGGACGAACCGCCGCCCAACGACCTCGGGCTCGGTGTTTGCGTGCAGGAGCTCTTCGACGGGTCTGCGGGGGGCTTCCTGTCCACCCAGCCGGCGTCGCTGGAGCCACCGGCCTTCTGTGCGTCCGGGTCCGGTCAGGAGATCGCCCTCGGTTGGGACGTGCGGAATGGGGGATGCTGGGTGCTGGACGCCGAGGCGTCCGACTACCCCGTGCTCGTGTACGGCCAGGACGCCTGCACGGGTGACGCACTGTTCTGTGCCGCCCAGGGGCCCGCGATCGTGGACCTGGACGAGGGGCCCGTGCTGCTCGTCGTGGACGCCACCACGATGGGGGTGTCGGGCGAGTGGAAGCTCGACGCCACGCCGCTCGTGCAGGTGGATCTGGGGACCAACACCGCCACCACGGGCGACACCACCGGCCGCCCGTCCTGGGAGTCCCGTGGGTGCGGGGCGGAGCCCGCCGGCGCCGCGACCTACCTCCGGTTCACGCCCGTCAGCAGTGGCACGTGGGAGTTCCAGCTCCTCCCGGAGTTCGACGCCGTGCTCTCCGTCCACATGCCCTGCACGCTCGACACCTCACTGCAGTGCTCGGACGAGCTCGTCGGCGACCGGCTGACGGTCCGGGCGGACCTCGCGGCCCTCGAGGAGGTCCTCGTGCGGGTGGCCGGGAAGTGGCCGTCCGGGCAGGCCGCTCCTGCACAGGGTGCGTTCACGCTCTACATGCAGGAGATCTGACCGAGGAGTGTGAGCGCGACGCCACGCTCGTCGGCGGGCGTTCTGCTAGGGTGGTCACGTGGAGACAGCGATCCCGGACCTGTTCCAGTCGCTCCCCGAGTCGGTCGGGGAGGGCCGGTACGTCCTGCAGGGCCGCATCGGTGCGGGCGGGGTGGCCGAGGTCTACCGCGCCATCGACACCCAGCGGGACGCCGTCTGCGCAGTGAAGCTGCTGGAGATCCCGCTCGGGCCGCGCAGGGCGGTCGCCACGCGGTTCCTCGGCGAAGCGCGCGTGATGAGCCGCCTGAAGCACCCGAACATCCCGCGGGTGTACGAGGCCGGGAAGCACGGCGGCTACTACTGGTTCGCGATGGAGCTCGCGGACGCCTCGGTGGCTCAGGTGGTGAAGCGCGACGGCCCGCTTCCCGTGCTGGACGCCCTCCGCATCACCTTCGAGGTCCTGCAGGCGCTGGCGGCCGCCCACGAGGCCGGGCTCGTCCATCGGGACGTGAAGCCCGAGAACGTGCTCCTGGCGCGCGACGGGCGGGCGCTCCTCGCGGACTTCGGCATCGCGCGGCACCCCGAGGGCACCGTGCCCGTGGAGACCCTCCCGGGGGAGCTCATGGGCACGCGCGGCTACCGGGCGCCCGAGCAGGAGGACGACGCGCACGGGGTGCTCGAGACCGCCGACCTCTACGGCGTGGCGGCCACCCTCTACACCATGACCGTGGGCACCCCTCCGAGCCGCCTCTGGGAGGACGACGGCTCGTCCGCCATCCCGAGCACGCTGGACGGCCGGGTGGCGTCGGTCATCCGCCGGGCGACCTCGCTCGAGCCCGCGGACCGCTACACCGACGCGCGAGCGATGGCGGTGGCCGTCGCGGCCGCGGCGGACGACGTGTGTGCCGAGACCGGCGCGCAGGCGGAAGGCGCGTCCTGGATGGAGCGCTTCGACAGCCTGGCCAGCGGGAAGACACCGGAGCCCGCCCACGCCCGTGGGCTCGCACGCTACCTGCCGCGCTGGGCCTCGAGGCTCATCGGCGGATGATCTTGCAGATCTGGTTGGCCTTGTTGCACCGGACCTGAACGATGTCGCCGTCCTTCAACACGAGCTCGCCGACGTCGGTGGGCGTGGCGAGCGCGTCGTAGATCGCGACGACCTTCCACGTCCCGGCCGTGAGCTTCTCGGGCACGACCGGCGTGCCGTGGGCGTTGAGGAAGCGCACGGTGACGCCGCCGTCGCTCACGCTCACGAAGGGCGGCTTGACCTCGGCCACCGGCTCGGGCGCGGGTGCGACGGGTGCGGGCTCCGGAGCGACGGGAGCAGGCTCGGGAGCGACCGGCACCGGCGCGACGGGAGCGGGCTCCGGCACGGGCGTGGGCGCGACAGGCGCGGGGACCGGCGCCACCGGGGCCGGCACGGGTGCAGTGGGCTTCGGGGCCTCCGGGACCGGCTCGGGGGCGGGTGCCACGGGCTCGGGATCCGGTGCCACGGGCTCGGGATCCGGGACGACCGGCTCCGGCACGGCGGGCACGGGGTCCGGCACCGCCGGCCCGTCGAAGGCGCCCATCATGAAGGCACCGCCCACCGTGGCGCCCGCGAGCAACCCGACCAGGAGCAGGCCCCCGACGGCCGCGAGGGGTGCGAGGGCCATCGAGCTGCGCGCGGGAGGCGCGGGCTCCGCGGGCTCCGCGGCCACGACCGGTGCCACCGCAGCCGCCTCCTGGCCCTGCGGGCGTGGCGGCAGGCGCTGCTGGGAGGCCGGCAGGGTGGCCTCCGATCCGGGGATCGGGGCCATGGTGTGCTGGGTCTTGTCGTCGGAGACGCGCCTGCCGCCCGTGTCGCCCTCGGCCGGGTAGAACGTCTCGCCGGTCTCGTTCTCGCGGCGCTTGACCTCCTCCTGCACCTTCCGCGGTGACTGCGTGGGGAGGTCTCCCTGGAGGCTCCTGCGCAGGGACTCCGCGGTGGACTCGCCACCCGCGCCCAGCGTGCTGATCTCGTCGAGGAACTCCTTGTTCCACGGAGAGGCGCCCGAGGTGTCCTTGAGCCGCGTGCCGTCGGCGGTCTCCTCGCCACGCCAGACCGCGAGCAGACGGAGGACGTCCGGGATGCGCTGGTCGCGGTCCGGGATCAGCGCGCCCTCGATGGCGGCCACCATGCGGTCGGGGATCTCGGGGACGAGCTCGCGGATCGGGCGGAACTCGCCGGACATGATGGCCGAGAAGACCTGGAACATGTCCTCGTGGTCGAAGGTGCGGACCGACGAGACGAGCTCGTAGAGGATGGCGCCGAGCGAGAAGATGTCTGCCCGTACGTCGACGTTCTTGGCGTCCGAGATCTGCTCGGGCGCCATGTAGGACGGGGTGCCCATCGCGACGCCGCTGCGCGTCTTGCTGTTGGACATGTCGCCCTGGAGCACCTTCACGAGCCCGAAGTCGGTGACCTTCGGGATCAGGCCGGTGTCCGTGATCGCGAGCATGATGTTCGCGGGCTTGAGGTCGCGATGGATGAGCCCGTGGGCATGGGCCGCCGCGACGCCCTTGAGGATGCCGTCGGCGAGCTCGTCCGCCTGCTCGACCGTGGGCTTCCGCTTGACCAGGAAGTCGTCGAGGGACGGGCCGCGCACGTACTCCATCACGAGCCCCGGCGCGTTCTCGTGCACCACGACATCGCTGACCGAGACGATGTTCGGGTGCTGCAGGGCGGCCTGGACACGACCCTCGTGCATCAGCCGCTTCTGGACGGACGTGGCGGGCATCGTCAGCAGCTTGAGGGCCGCCAGCGTGCCGAGCTGGGCGTGGCGGACGCGGTACACCACCGCCATGCCGCCGCGACCGATCTCGGCCTCGACGATGTACCGGTCGTCGATCAGCGCACCGGGCTCGAGATCCTCCACGGAATCAACGCTCCCCGATGATCGCTGCACCCACCCCGGCGCCCACGCTGACCCCGAAGAACGCAGCACTGCCCAGGACGAGCGCGTTGGTGCGGTTGCGCTTGCCGTCGAGGATGTCCTTCGACGTGTCCGGGTTCTGAGCCGACGCGATCAGGTTCCCGCGCTGGGCCCAGGCCAGGCCGTACATCGTGCCGGACACGAGGAACGCGCCGGCGCTACCGAGGATCAGGGTGGTGCGCTGACGCGGGATCGCGCGGTAGGGCGGGAGCTGCTCGCGCGGTGCGAGGTAGCTCGTGGACTGCGAGATCCCCTGCTCGTCGAACAGCTGCACGAGGGCCGGGAGCGTCTTGCTGCGCTCGCGCTCCACCACGCCGTCGAACGCGATGCTCCCCGTACGGGGCTCCGGCACCTTGCGCATGGCCTCGTCGGGTGCGGCGTTGGCGTAGTGCTCGCGCAGCGGGTGGTTCGCGGGCAGGAGGGCGTCGTCGAAGACGTACTCGGGGTCTGCCAGCTTCGCGGCATCGAGGGCGGAGAGCGCACCCCCCTCGTCGCCGATCGTGAAGAGATGGAGCGCCATCACCCGGTGGTAGCGGGCCACGATGGGGCGCGGCAGGGCGCGCGACACGCACGGCAGGAGGATGCCGGCGATCTCGTTGACCTTGTCGCGGAACCCGACGTCGTCGAGATCCGCGAAGGCCGTCTCCGCGCTGGTCAGCGCCTGGTCGAGGGCCTTGGGCTGCACAGGCTCGGCACACTCGAACGCCTGGGCAGACGGACCGGCGAGCACGAACAGCAGGGACAGGATCGGCATGGGGGATTCTCCGCGTGGATTGTGCGGGCCCGGGAGGAGAAGATCAAGCGGACCCGGACCGCTCGCTCAACCTCTCCAGGCGACGGTCGATCTCGTCGACCACATTGGCCCTTCCTGAAGCCTGGAGCAGGCGCCGCGCGAGGCGGAGTGCGCGCATAGCCAGATCGTACCGCTTGCGCCGCTCGAGCAGCGAGGCCGCCTCGAGGAGCATCGGCCCGCTGTGGAGGTCTGCCGCGAGCCGCGTGGACTGGCTGGTGCGCTCGCCGTCGGCGAGGTGGCGCGCGCAGTTCGTCCAGTCCTTGAGGCCGGCCGTGCTCGCGGCCAGACCGCAGTGGCAGCGGAGGCGCACGGACAGCGAGCGGTTCTGGGCGCTCGCGCGCTCGGCGAGGGTCCACACGAGGACGGCGTCCTGGTAGCTCTCGCGGGTGAGGGCGAGCTCACCGAGGCCCATGAGGCAGTGCACCGCCTCTCCGCTTCCGAGCCGACGGAAGATCCGGCTGGCCTCCCGGAGGGAGCCCTGGGCGCGCGTGAGGGATCCCCGTTCCTGGTAGGCGTTGCCCAGCGCGAGCAGCGATCGCCCGAGCTCGAGGGCGTGGCTGTCGTCCTGCCGGTAGACGCGGACGCAGTGGGCGAACAGCGCGAGAGCCTCGTCGATCTCGCCCCTGGCGAGGCACACGGCCCCCATGAGCGACCATCCCGCCGCCTGCAGGGGCTCGGGGAGGTCGGCGGTGTGGGAGACCACGGCAGAAGCCGCGTCGAGGGCCTTGTCGAGCTGGCCGCGGCGGATGTTCAGGTGGCAGATGGCGCGCCACACCCGGACGGAGAGCTCGACCGGTGTGTGGGGCCCGATCGTGGCCTGGAGCGCCAGGGCCTCGTCGAGGGCGGACGGCTCCTCGATCTCCACCGCGAGCTCCATGCGCAGCAGGCGTGCGAGGAAGTGGATGTCCTTCCAGTCGTGGCGGCGCGCGGCCTCCACGAGGGTGCCGACGCGCTCCTGGGCGAGACGGTGACGCCCGAGCCGCACGAAGAGCTCGCAGCGCGCCGCGGCCACCTCGCCCCACAGCCGGTGGGAGAGGGGGAGACGGCTGGCCTGCAGCGCGGCCTCCGTGCGCCCGACCAGCTCGAGGGCCGCCGGCAGGCTGGTGCGCGTCCGGCGCCCCACGGCCTGGAGGAGCATGGGGATCGCGCCCTCCGTCTCGCCGGCCTGCACGAGGTGGACGGCATGGCGCTCGACGTCGGGCTCGTCCCGCAGCTCGAGCATCCGGGCCACCGCGCGGTGGAGATCGCGGAGACGCCCGGCCCGGCGGGACGCGTCGAGGACGGTCTCGCGGAACATGCCGTGCACGAAGCGCCAGCCGTCGTCGGTCTCCTCGGCGAGCTGCGCGTCGAGCAGGCGGGTCTGGAGCACGTGGCGGGCCCGGGCGGACTCCGGCTTGAAGTACATGTGGCCCTGGCTGGCCGCCTTGCCCTCTGGATCGTCGCTGACCTGGGACCACTCGATGAGATCGACCCGCTCGCCGAGCACCGCGGCGATCTCCAGCAGGCGGTCCGCGCCCGGGAGCCCGTCCACCATGCGCGCCATGCGCTCGCGCCACACCTCGTCGAGGGAGCGGGGGAGGGTGGCCTGCTCGGGGTCCCGGAGGGTGAAGCCGTCCGGCCCCACGACGACCATGTTGGACGTCACCCAGTCCGTCACGAGCTGGATCGTGAAGAGCGGGTTGCCGCCGGTGCGCTGCTCCACCTGGGCCGCCAGCACGGGCTGAAGACCGAGGAGGCCCCGCACGAGCGTGCTGCGGTGGCTCTTCTTGAGGTTCTCGAGCTCGATGACCAGGGTCTCGGGCATGCCGATGAGGGACGCGACCTCCTCGGCGGCCTCGGGGGACTCCGCGAGGTCCTCGTCGCGCACGACCAGGGTGAGCACCGCCGGCATGGGCTCGTCGGGCGTGGCGCGGCTCGCGAACCAGCGGGCGAAGGCGAGGGCGTCCGGATCGTAGTGGGCGTTGTCGAGCCAGAGGTAGAGGGGCCGCTCCTGGGCCATGCGGCGCAGCAGGACCCAGGCGGTCTCGAAGCGCTCGGTGTCCTCGAGGCGCACACCCGCGAAGGTGGCGTCGGGGGACACGAGCGCGCATGCGGCGTCGCGCAGGCCGTCGTGGTCCGCCAGGCCGACGCTCTCGAGGACCTCCTGGACGTGGTCCGCGAGGTCCTCGTCCGCGAGGTGGGCGGTGCGGAGCGCGCGCGAGAACATGTCGCGCAGGCCCTGCCCCATGGGCCCGTTCTTGTTGCAGACGCCGTCGAGCACGATGGCGCAGCCCACCTCGTCGGCCCGCTGCCCGATCCACTCGACCACGCGGGTCTTCCCGGTGCCCGTCGGGCCGCGCACGATGTCGACCCGCGGCACGCCGCGCCGGCGCGCCTCACGCAGGGCGTTCCAGAGGACGTCGCGCTCGGCCTCGCGTCCCACCAGGGGGACCGTGCGGATGCCCCAGAGGCCGAGCCCGGCGCCGTGGAGGGCCGGGGAGGGACGCGTGGGGATTGGGCGCCGCCACGACCGCGGCTGGGGCTGGCGGAGGCGGGCGAGCCGGGAGGCCGTGAGGTCCTCGTCGCGGGACATGTCCTCGTTGGCCAGCGCCGTGGGCGCGAAGCCCTGCACCATCGCCGTCACCTCGACGGGGAGCCGCGTGCCGCTGTCGAACTGCGCGGCGAGCGAGGTGATGTCGATGTTCTCGGCGTAGGGGTCGTCCATCGTGAGCAGCGCGTGGGCGGCGTCCGCCGCGCGTCGGAAGCGCCGCTGGGGGTCCTTGGCCATCAGCGTGGCCACCCAGTCGAGGACCTCGTCCGGCATGTCGAACCGCGGCGTCATCGCCGGTGGGCTCTTGTGGATCTGGGCGTGCATCAGGGCCGCCGTGCGCATGCCCTTGAACGGCAGCCGCCCCGAGATCAGGCGGTAGGCCATGCAGCCCACCGCATACAGGTCGGTCCACGGCCCCTGCTGGCGCCACTCGGCCTTCACCTGCTCGGGCGCCATGTAGTGGAGGGTGCCGAGCGGCTTGCTGCCGGTCTCCTCGGGCTTGAAGTCCATCGCCCGTGCGATGCCGAAGTCCGTGAGCTTCAGGCCGGGGCGGACGTCGCCCACCCGCGCGAGGAGCACGTTCCCGGGCTTGAGGTCGCGGTGGATGACCCCGCGGGCATGGGCGTGGGCGAGGGCATCGAGGAGCTCGAGCAGCACGCGCTTCACGGCCGGCCAGTCGAGCTCCTTCATCACCCCGTGGAGCGTGCCGCCGCTCGCGAACTCCATGGTGAGGTAGGGGCTCCCGGCCACGAGGCTGCCCTTGGACTCCTCCTCCGCCGTGGGCGAGATGGTGCCGTAGTCGAGCACCCAGACGATGCCGGGGTGGTCGAGGCGCGCGACGGCGGTGACCTCGTTGCGGAAGGCCTCGAGGTAGCGGGGCTGACGGGCGGCCTCGGCGGTGATCACCTTCACGGCGACCGGGACCGCCTGCTCGCGGTGCACGCCCTGCCAGACCTCTCCCATGCCGCCCTTCCCGATCAGCTCGTGGAGGTCGAAGGGCCCTACGTGGATCACGTTCTCCATCGCCGGGGAGAGTACCGCACGGGCCGGCCGTCCGCGGACGGGTGCGGTACGTGGCCCGCGGAGGTGGGCGATGATCCGGGTGAAGGTCTGTTGCATCAGCTCCCGCGAGGAGCTGCGCATGGCCGTGGCCGCGGGTGCATCGGCGGTGGGCCTGGTGTCCACGATGCCGAGCGGTCCGGGTGTGGTGGACGACGCGCTCATCCGGGAGCTCGCGGGCCTGACGCCGCCCGGGGTGTCGCGGTTCCTGCTCACTCCACGCAAGGACGCCGCCGGCATCGTCGAGCACGTCCGGGCCACCGGCGTGGACGTCGTGCAGATCTGCGATCACGTCGATCCCTCGGTGCTCCGCGAGGTCCGGGAGCGCACGGACGCCCGTGTGGTCGCGGTCGTGCACGCGGGCTTCGACGGAGCCGAGGCGTACGCGGCGACCGCCGGGCGGGAGGCCCACGCGCTGCTCCTGGACAGCGGGCGGCCCGGTGCGGACTTCCTGGAGCTCGGCGGCACCGGGCGCACCCACGACTGGGACGTCTCCGCGCGCATCGTGCGCGAGTCACCCGTGCCGGTCTGGCTCGCCGGGGGGCTCAAGCCCTCGAACGTCGCGGTGGCCATCGCCACGGTCCGACCCTTCGGGGTGGATCTGTGCACGGGCGTGCGGGTGGACGGTCATCTGGATCACGGCCTCCTCACGGGCTTCTTCGCTGCCGTGCGCGGGGCCCCGGAGCACTGACAAACCGTGACGCAACACGGAGGGGGGTGTCCCGTACGGACATGTGGAGGGTGTCTCCGTGCGTGCGCAGCAGTTTGAACAACTCTTGAGCAAAGAGGATGTCCACGTACGGATTGGCACCCCCTGGCGTGCGCGGGGCCCGGGCGGCCCCAAAACGACGCTTTCAACGTGCTCTGGTCGCAATCTGTCGCGGGCTTCGTCCCGCAATGTCACGAAATGTTCCGACCCCTTGTTCAGGTTGTTCAAAGGGTGAACATTGATCGCGTCCCGGACACCATGTCCGCACCATCCGGAGGCCACCATGGCGAAGCTCACCGCTGAAGAAGAAGTCGATCTGGCTCGGCGGATCCTCGATGCGGAGGCGCGTACGGAGGCTGCCTTGCAGGGGATGGCCGTGGCCGACGACATCCTGGACGAGTCGCCGCGCCGCAAGGAGCGAACTCGCGCCGGCAAGGTCCAGCGCCTCGAGCGCGCCGTCGAGGCCGCGTGGGAGGCCGCGAAGGAGGACCCCTCGCTCCGCGAGTCGGCCCGTGCGGCCAAGATGGCATGGAAGGAGGCGGAGGACCTCTCGTGGACCCTCGCGATGAGCGGGCGTCGCATCGCCCACGGCGAGGCCCGCAAGCTCGCCGGTCCGTTCCTCGCGGAGCCGGACCTCGTGCAGGAGGGCTACATCGGCCTCCTCAACGCCGCCCGTCGCTTCGAGCCGGACCGCAACATCCGCTTCAGCACCTACGCCAAGTGGTGGGTGCGCGCGCAGATGACCCGCGCGATCGACCACACCGGTCGTCCCGTGCGCCTGCCGGGCTGTGCGGTCGAGCAGCTCCGCAACCTGCGCAAGGCCATGAAGGGCCTCGACACGCAGGGCATCGAGTACACCACCAACATGCTGGCCGAGGAGGTCGGGCTCGAGGAGGAGCGCGTGCAGTTCCTGCTCTCGCGAGGCACCACGGTGTCGCTCGAGGAGCCGGTGGAGGACGGTCGCAAGGCGCGTCAGGTGGGTCACTTCCTCGCTGACGAGGACGCCGACGGGGCCGACGAGCTGCTCGTCCACGAGCAGGAGCTCGCGCGCATGCTGCGCGGTCTCACGGACGTCCTGCCGGAGCGTCACCGCATCGTCATCGAGCAGCGCTACGGCCTGGACGGCAAGCCCCAGCGCACGCTCTCCGAGGTGGGTCGCCGGATCTCGCTGTCCCGCGAGCGCGTCCGGCAGCTCGAGCGCGATGCGCTCCGCCTGCTCCGCGAGTCGGGCCGGATCCGCGAAGTCGCCGCCTGACGTGGCGGGCTGCCGGGGGGCCTGGTAGACGGCGCGCCTGGAGGTGTCCGTCATGACCGATTTCGCATCCCAGCAGCTCGTCCAGTGGCAGGAGCGCGAGGCCCTCGCCGAGGCCCTCGTCCCCATCGTGGGCTCGCTGTACCGCCGTCAGGCCGTCGTCACCGAGGTCTTCGGGGTCTCCCTGGTGGGCAAGGCGCCCGTCACCGCCCTGCAGATCCACGACCAGGCCTCGGCCAAGGCCGGTCAGCCGATCCGCCTGGTGGAGAGCCTGGAGCTCGCGCGGGTCATGGAGCGCATGGAGCTCGGTCGCGTGCGCGTGGACCTCGGCAAGCTCGCGCTCCGCTTCCGGGCCAGCGGCTCCACGGACCTGTCCGCCTGGGCCCGCGAGCAGCTCGCTGCGGTCTCCCGCGACAAGGTGCCCATGCCGTCCGCCCCCCAGGACGTCGTGCTCTACGGGTTCGGTCGCATCGGCCGTCTCGTCGCCCGCCTGCTGATCAGCAAGACCGGTGGCGGCGACAAGTACCGCCTCCGGGCCATCGTGCTCCGTCCGGGCAAGGCCGAGCTGCTCGAGCGCCGCGCCAGCCTCTTCGAGCGCGACAGCGTGCACGGCCCCTTCGAGGGCACGGTGCGCGTGGACGCCGAGCGCGAGGCGCTCATCCTGAACGGCAACTACGTCCAGATCCTCTACGCCAACGAGCCGAACGAGCTGGACTACACCGCCCACGGCATCCAGAACGCCGTCATCATCGACAACACCGGCAAGTGGCGTGACGCCGCCGGCATGGGCAAGCACCTCGAGTGTCCGGGTGCGGGCCGCGTCATCCTCACGGCCCCCGGCAAGGGCGTGCCCAACATCGTGTTCGGCGTGAACCACCACACGCTCGGGCCCGACGACAAGCTCGTCTCCGCGGCGTCCTGCACCACCAACGCCATCGTGCCGGCCCTCGCGACCCTGGACGAGGCGTTCGGCATCGAGCACGGCCACCTCGAGACCGTGCACGCGTACACGAACGACCAGAACCTGATCGACAACTTCCACAAGAAGGACCGTCGGGGCCGCGGCGCGCCGCTGAACATGGTCATCACGAGCACCGGTGCGGCCACCGCGGCGGCCCTCGCCCTCCCGCAGCTCGCCGGCAAGCTCACGGGCAACGCCATCCGCGTGCCCACGCCGAACGTCTCGCTCGCCATCATGAACCTGACGCTCGGCCGCGAGACGTCCGTGGAGGAGGTGAACGAGCACTTCCGGAAGGTGAGCCTGGACTCGCCGCTCCACACGCAGATCGACATCACGACCAGCCCGGAGATCGTGAGCAGCGACCTCGTCGGCAACGCGCATGCCGGCATCGTCGACAGCTTCGCGACCCTCGTGAACGGCCGGAACGCCGTGGTCTACGTCTGGTACGACAACGAGTTCGGGTACTCCTGCCAGGTGGTGCGCCTCATGCAGCACCTCGCCGGCGTCAGCCCCGTGCGGTTCCCGGCGCCCGGCACCTGACGCTCAGGGAGCCCCGAGCCAGTTGGCCTCGAGGATGAGGCCGACGTCCTCGTCGAGGATGTCCTGGCGGATGGGCTCCTGCCAGGTGCCGAAGCCGGCCACCCCGAAGGGTGTGGTGAACACCCGCCCGACCTTGACGTTGGGCGGGCTCTCGTTGTCGAACCGCGCGTCCTCGCTGTAGAAGACGACGAACCCGTAGCCTGCGCAGTGCTTCTGCACCTTCATGGACAGCCCGAGGTTCAGCGCCTGGAAGCTCCAGGGGATGTGGGCACCGCGCAGACCGATGGACTTGCGCACGAGGCCCGCGAGGGTCTTGTTCGCCGGCATGTACTTGAGCTGGCCGTCGAGGAGCTTGAGGGCGGCCCGCTCGTTGTCGGGGTCCTCCAGGAGGCGCAGCATGCGCTCGCCCAGCCGTCGTCCTCCGTCGAGCACCTCGGCGTCCGGCATGCCGCCGATCTGGCGGTACTGGGCCTGTGCGGCCCCGAGGCGCCCGGAGGTGAGACGGTCGGTGGCGTCGTCGCCGTTGTCCGCGAGGTTCTGCACCACGCCGAACATCCGGTGGATCGTGCCGATCATCGGGTGCTCGATGGCGAGCTGCAGGCCGGGCTCCACCACGCAGCCGGCCGCTTCGAGGGCCATGCGCGCACCGGACTTGTCGGCGCAGAGGATGTCGAGCAGCGGGAGGGTCTCGGCCAACAGGGGCCTCCTGGAAGGGCCTACGATACCCCGAGGTAGGCCGTGATGGCGCGCGTGAGCTCGCCGATGAGCTCGTCCTCCGAGAGCTCCTTGCCCGTCGGCGGCTCGCCGTGGAACATCGCGATCTGGTCGAGCGTGGCGAAGAGCACGCGATGCAGGAACTCTGCGGCCAGCGCGGGGTCCGGGTGGGCGAGCTCCTCCCGGCGCCGCTCGAGGAGGCGCGCGAGGGCGGAGACGGTCGCGGAGGACAGGTCCTGTGCGAGGGCGCGGACGTCCGGATCGGACTCGATGAGATGCATCGCGAACCGGCGGAGGCCGGGCCGGGCGAGGTAGTCGCGGGCCGTGAAGTCCACCAGGGCCGTCAGCACCTCGCGGAGCGTGTGGCCGCGCCAGCGCTCGGGACCGAAGTTGCCCTCGATGGTGGCGAGGGACTCGTTCCGGAAGCGCTCGTAGAGTGTGCGGGTGAGGGCCTGCTTGTCGGGGAAGCGGTGGTAGAACGCGCCCACCGAGGAGCCGGCCTCCCTGGCGATGGCCGCCACGCTGGCGTTCTGGATGGGTCCCTTCTCGAGCATGCGCTCGGCGGCGTCGAGGATCGCGTCGAGCGTGCGCTCGGAGCGCTCCTGCAGGGGCGCGCGGATCCAGCGGAGCTCGGGGGTCTCGGCCAAGGGCGTCTCTCCGGGGGTGGCTCCGGAGGGTACACGGTGCGACGCCCGGCGCGCTACTCCGGGACCAACGCCGCGGTGGGGAGGACGAGGACGTCGCAGCCCGCCGTGCGCACGACGTGGTTGGCGACGTTGCCCATGAGGAGCCTCGTGAGCCCCGTGCGACCCCGGTTGCCCACGAGCACGAGGTCGTAGGACGACGACATCTTCACCAGCACGTCCTCCGGCTCGCCCACCTCGATGTGCGCGGCCCCGCGGTGGCCCTCCGGGATGCGCTTGAGGACCTCCGCGAGCGCGCGTCGCTCGGGCTCCTGGGTCGCGAGGAACTCGCGCAGGGCGACCTCCCGGACCTCCTTGTTGCGGATGGGCGGGAGGTTGCCCGGCACGGCGAACACGCCATCGAGCACCCCGCCGAGCTTGCCTGCCCAGGCGGTCGCGAAGGTGAGGATCTGGTCGATGGCCGGCCCCTGGATGTCGAGCCCGACGAGCATCCTCGGCTGCTCGGGCAGGGGACGCTCGGCGCGCGGCACGAGGATGGGGCACACGGACTTGCGCAGGATCCGGACGGCCATCGGACCGAGCAGGAAGCGCTGGATGGCGGCGGGCTCGCGGGGCCCGATGACCATGACGTCGTAGGTGTTGGAGAGCTCGATCAGGACGTCCGCGGGGTCGCCGGTCTCGATGCGCGCGACGCCCTGGAGGGGCTCCGGGATGAGCAGGCTCAACATGCCCTGCAGCTTGGCCTGGTGCTCGCTCGTCTTCTGCTGGGCGATGAACACGAGGTCCACCGTGCCACCGAGGCTCCCGGCGAGGTGCGTGGCGCGCTCGAGGAGCCAGTCGTGACCCGAGACGTTGAGATCGATGCCGACGAGGACCTTCATGTGCTGCTCGGGATGCTCTTGTGGAGCGGCGTGCGCTCCGAACGCGGCCCGCGCGAACGGTAGCTGTGCCGGTTGTGGTGCGAGAGAGTGTACCGCCCGGCGAACGCCGCCATGGCATCGCGGGTGGCGGAGTCCTTCTCGAGGAGGGGTCCGATGTCGTAGGCGATCTCGATGGGCCCGCTCTTGGGGACCCGGGTGCCCTTGGGGAGCACGATGATCCCGTTCTCGGTGATGAACGGGAAGCGCTCGCGGTCCTCCTCGGGGTCGACGCCGGCGCGCGCGCCCTTCTCGAACGCGCAGTTCTTGTCGCAGAGCACGCCCTTCAGCCGCACGTCCTCGCCGACGTCGCAGCCGGACAGGAGGATGGAGTCCACGATGTGCGCGTTGGCGTGCACGAAGCAGTCGTAGCCGAGCACGGCCTCGTGGAGCGCGGCGCTCTGCACGATGCTGCCCTCGCAGACCAGGGAGTCCACGACGTCGACCGGCCGACCGAACTCGTGGCGCACGAAGCGGGCGGGCGGGTAGTCGCGCTGGGCCGTGCGCACCCGCCACTGCCGGTTGTAGAGGTTCAGCGTGGGCAGCGCGCTCCGGAGCTCCATGTTGGCCTTGAAGTACGACTCGATGGTCCCGACGTCGCGCCAGTACGGCATGGAGCCGTCGGCCTCACCGGGGATCCGGTTCTTCGTGAAGTCGTAGACCATGAGCTTCATCCCGTCCGCGAGGAGCGCCGGGATGACGTTCTTCCCGAAGTCGCGCTGGGAATTCGGGTCGCGGGCGTCGCGGATCAGGGCGTCCACGAGGAGCCGGGAGTTGAAGATGTAGTTGCCCATGCTCACGAGGCACATGTCGGGCCGACCCGGGATCGTCGCCGGGTTCGCGGGCTTCTCCTGGAACCCCGTGATGCGGCCGGTCTCGTCGATCTGGATGACGCCGAACTGGTGGGCCTCCTCCCGGGGCACCGGGAAGGCGGCGATCGTGAGGTCGGCGGCCTGGGCGCGGTGGAAGTCCTCCATCTGGCGGACGTCGAACTTGTAGATGTGGTCGCCGCCGAAGATGGCGACCAGCTCGGACCGGGCGTCGCGGATGAGGTTGATGTTCTGGTACACGGAGTCGGCCGTGCCGAGGTACCAGTTCTCGCCGGTGCGCATCTGGGCGGGGACCTCCTCGATGAAGTCGCCCACGCTCGAGAGGTGCCAGTTCCGGTTGAGGTGCTTGATCAGGCTGCTCGCCATGTACTGGGTGAGCACGTAGATGTTGCGGTAGCCGGAGTTCACGAAGTTCGACAGCACGAAGTCGATGATCCGGTAGCGCCCGCCGAACGGCATGGCCGGCTTCGCGCGGTGGGTCGTGAGGGGACCGAGCCGGCTGCCCTTCCCACCGGCCATGATCATCACCAGAGTCGCCATCTGCCCCTCCCCAGCGGACCCGTTATCTCCGGGCCGCGCGGGTGCGCGTCTAACCAAGAGGTGCGGGTTGGTCACGGTCTATGGAATCCCGAGCTGCGGGACGGTGAAGAAGGCTCGCGCGTGGCTGGAGGGTCGCGGGGTGTCGCACACGTTCGTGGACTTCCGGGAGTCGCCGGTGGGTCGCGAGCACGTCGAGCGCTGGGTGGACGCGCTGGGGGCCAGGGCGCTGAAGAACACGAGCGGCCAGGCCTACCGCGCGCTGCCGGACGACAAGGCGGACTGGGACGACGCGACCTGGACGGAACGGTTCGCGGACGACCCGATGCTCGTGAAGCGGCCGGTGATCGAGGTGGACGGGAGGCCCGTGATGGCGGGCTTCCGGTCGCCGGAGCCGCTCGAGGGCCTGGTCTAGTACCTCTGCCCCGAAGTGGTTCGGGGGATGCCGTCGCTCCAGGTGCGTGCCGGGCGCGTCCGGGGTTCTCGAGGGATGCCGGGCGCATCCGAGAGGTTCTCGGACGTGTCCGGTGCGCGCCTGGGGCGGTGGAATCCCCCGAGACACGAGAGGGCAGAGGTACTAAAACGCCAGGGCGACGCCCACGCCCGCCGACGCGATCCCGGCGGCGAGGGTGCCGATGCTCACGGCGTTGTACGTGTCCAGGCGGTCGTTCACCCACGTGTCGTCGTGGGTGACCCGGAAGTCGGCGTCACGCTTCCACCGGTTCTCGAGGCTCACCCCGAGGACCTGTGAGCCGCCGGCCGCGCCGAGGCAGACCGCAGAGAGCCCGAGGAGGACGGCGGCTGCGGGGCTCTTGCGGGTGGCGTACGGCGGGAGCTCGCCGCCGGCGGGGATCCACACGGACGTGGTGGTGTCGCTGGTGACGACCTGCACGACGTGCGGGAGGGAAGGCGCGTACCGGAGGGTGCGCTCGCCGTCGATGTAGAGCGATGCGCGCGCGGGTGTGGCGGCCTGGACGAGCTGCAGGTGCTCGACGTCGATGGCGGCGTACGCGTCGTGGAGCGGGGCTCCGGGCGGTACGAGACCGTCGGGGAGCCCGATGCCGGGGACCGCGACGCGCGCGGCCGCGAAGCTCGCCTGTGCCGCGGCGAGGCGTTCGTCGCCGAAGGCCCGGATGCCGGTGACCTGGTGCACAGAGGCCGCGAGCGTGCGCTCGATCGGGCGATCGAAGCACGGGATGGTGGCGCGGAGCTCGGACTCGGAGGTCTCGAAGGCCGGGCGGTCGAGCTCACCGAGCGCCGCGAAGGCCTGGTCGATCTGGACGCGGGCCTGGTGCTGGGCGTCGGTGGGGCAAGCGGCATGGGCGGCGAACAGCAGGAGCATGCCCGAGGGTAGCGCGACGTTCGGACGTTGTCGCCGGACTGTGATCGCGGTGCGAGGCTGGAGCGGGACCTACCGGGTAGGGCGTGGACGAGGTGAGGCGGTGGTGGGCCCCGGCGACCTCAGAGCCGCATCGCATCGCCGGCGTTGAACCCGAAGGCGTCCGTGTTGCTCGTCCAGTCGGCGAACTGCTCCTTGCCGCCTCGGATGGCCCAGTCGCTGTCGATCGTCAGGCAGCTCGCGATGCCACCACGCGGCCGCAGACGCATCATGAGA
>JACKEQ010000036.1 GCA_020632885.1 Alphaproteobacteria bacterium
GGACGCGGACACCGACGCCGACACCGACGCGGACACCGACACCGACGCCGACACGGATGCAGACACCGACGCCGACACGGATGCAGACACCGACACCGACGCAGACACCGACTGCCCGGACGACAGCATGGAGGACAACGACAGCACAGCCGCGGCCATGACGTTGGGGGGCCCCATCCCCGACCTCACCGTGAGCCCGGCAGACCCCGACTACTTCGCCGTGTCCATCGAGCCCGACACCGAGCTCTCGGTGACCGCGGCCCTCCTCTCGGCGACGGGCGCCCTGGACGTCCGCCTCTACGACCCGCTGGGCAACCAGATCGCCGCCGACACGGACGGTCCGGACTACGCGCTCGCCTGGTTCGACACGGTGGGCGGCGACTTCACCCTGGCCGTCCTCGGCGACGACTGCCTGGAGTACGAGCTCGACCTCTGGTGGACGCCGCCAGGCCGCTGCGAGCCCGATGCGTTCGAGGACGCCGACGAGCTCGGAGATGCGTGGCCGCTGGGCCTCGGCACCTACACCGGGCTCACGGTGGCGTCGGCGGACATCGACTACTACCTCGTGACCCTCCCTCCCCACACACGGGTCGACGCGGCGGTCGACACGGACGGTGTCTCCGGGGACGTGGAGCTCAGCTTCGTGGCTCCGGCGGGCAACGTGGGCTTCGGGGTCGACGTCGGCCCCGCGCCCCGTCTCGCCACCTGGAACCGGACGTCCGCCCCCGTCGATCGGGTCGTGTTCGTGTACACCGGGGAGTACTGCGTCGACTACGACCTCGCGCTCACCTCCATCCCCGAGCCCGAGTGCGGAGTGCCCGACAGCGCCGACGCCGTCGCACCCAACGACACCCTGGCGACAGCCACCGACCTCTCGACCCTCCCGAACCCCGTCACGGGACAACGCGTGAGCGCGAGCGACACCGACCACTACAGCGTCCTCGTCCCCGACGGACACCGGGTCGACGCGAAGCTCACGACGGACGGGCTGTTCGGGGAGCCCCTCGTCCACCTGTTCTCGGACGCGGACCCCAACGCCAACACCCCGATCGCGGTCGCCAATGGCGGTCCCACGGTCTACCGGGCGAGGCACGTCAACGCGACCGGTGCGGACGTCACCTCCACAGCCCGCGTCCAGGCCCACGGGTGCCTCGAGTACGCGCTCGAGGTCGACGTCCTCGACTGCGCGTCGGACGACGGCGACGAGGAGAACGACACCCACCTGAACCCCCACGCCGCGACCAGCGGTACGGGGCTCCGCGTGCGCGAGGGCGACGACGACTACTACGACCTCGGCCCGGTCCCTCCGGGCGCCACCGTCACCCTGAGCCTGAGCTTCCTGAACGCCCTCGGCGACATCGACGCGGACCTCGAGGACGTGAACGGCCTCGATCTCCCCGGGGCCACGGGCGGCGCGTCCAGCGGAGACGGCGAGACGGTCGTGTGGACCAACCCAAGCCCCGGGCCGGTGTCCGTGCTCGCCCACGTCTTCGTCTACGGCCCGCCCGGGAGCTGTCTGAACAACGGGTACGACTTCAGCACGACCCTCACGCCCTGACCGGGAGGTCGCGCATCTCCCCGGATCCGGCTACGACATCGAGTCGACGCTGGAGACCCCCGTGACCCTGTCCCTCGCCCTCCTCGGCCTGTCCGGCTGCCTGAACTACAACACGCGCCCGATCGAGGAGTCCGACACCGACACCGACACGGATGCCGACAGCGACACCGACGCCGACACGGACGCCGACAGTGACGCGGATGCCGATACGGACGCCGACAGCGACACCGACGCAGATAGCGATACGGATGCCGATGCCGATGCCGATGCTGACAGCGATGCTGATGCCGACAGCGATGCTGATGCCGACACCGACGCCGATGCTGATGCCGACAGCGACGCAGACGCAGACGCAGACAGCGACGCGGACACCGATGCCGACGCAGACGCGGACACCGATGCAGACGCAGACGCAGACGCGGACACCGACGCAGACGCGGACACCGATGCAGACGCGGACACCGATGCAGACGCCGACGCGGACACCGACGCCGACGCCGACGCGGACACCGATGCGGACGCCGACACCGACGCAGACGCCGACGCCGACGCCGATGCCGATGCCGATGCCGACGCAGACGCAGACGCAGACACCGACGCGGACACCGACGCCGACACCGACACCGGCCTCGCGTGCCTCTCGATGCCCGACCCCTACGAGGGACAACGACACCGCCGGTACCGCCCTGCCGCTCCCGACCAACTCCACGGGCCTGACCGTCGGGGAACACGGACGAGGACTTCTGGCAGATCTCTGTGGCTCCCGGCCAGGAGCTCAACATCGACGTCCTGCACGACGTCGCCTTCGGTGACATCGACATCGATCTCTTCGACCCGAACGGGAACCTCGTGGCCTCCGGCGCCACCGGCACGTCCAACGAGACCGTGGTGTACGGCAACTACGGGAGCACCACCCAGGTCGTCACGCTCAGGGTCTTCCTCTGGGCCTTCCTGCCCCCCGCCGCCGAGCCCTGCGCGTTCTACGACGTCGCGCTCGCCCGGGGACCTCTCACGCCCTGCGTGGACGACAGCTTCGAGGACAACGACACGGCCCTCACCGCCGCGCCCCTCACCACGAACCTCACCGGCCTCGTGGTCAATCCGTCCGACCGGGACTTCTTCTCCGTCCACCTCGAGAGCGGTGACGCCGTCGACGTGGTCGCCGTCCTGGCCACCGCCATCAGCGGGCTCCAGGTCACGCTCTACGACCCGGCGGGCAACGCGCTCGACGCCGACTCCTTCTCGCCGCTCTACGACGTCTCCGGCCTCAACACGACGGGCGTGGCTGGCGACTTCATCGTGGAGGTCGTCGGGGACGACTGCCTCGACTACGACCTCGGCTTCCTCGTCACGCCCGCTCCGACCTGCGTGGACGACGCCTACGAGGACAACGACACCGCCGGCAACGCCACGCCTGTCGCGGCCGGCACGTACCCCTGACCTCAACGTGTCGCTGACCGACCTCGACTGGTTCTCGCTCAACCTGCCAGCGAACACCCTGATCCAGGTGGCCGCGGACGTCCAGGGGCCGTTCGGCTCCGTCACGGTCGACCTCGTCGATGGGACCACCGTGATCGCCACCGACACCTGGGACCCCGCGGAGGTCGCGTACTGGAACCAGGGCACGACGACCCCTGCCGCTCCTCCTGCACGAGCTCGGACACGTGTCTGGACTACGACCTCGACATCACCCTCGTCGCCGGGCCCGACTGCTCGCTCGACGACGTGCTCGAGGACAACGACTCCATCGGCACGGCGCGCTCCCTGGGTGTCGGACCCGCTGCGCTCACCGGCCTCAGCGTCGACAGCACCGACCCCGACTACATGTCGTTCCAGGTCGGCGACAACCAGCGGCTGCGCTTCGGCATGACCGGCCCCGACTTCCGGGCAGCTCGTCGATCTGACCCTGTACGACGAGCTGGGCTCCACGCTCGCCACCGACGGCTTCGGGCCCGCCTACACCGTGAGCAGCGCGAACCAGACGGGTGCGGACGCCACCTGGACCGTCGAGGTGCTCTCGGACACCTGCTTCGAGTACGACATCCTCTGGGACGTCGTGGACTGCGACGCCGACGATGCCTTCGAGGACAACGACACCGCAGCCGCACCCTGGCCCACCATCAAGCGCTCGGGCACGGGGCTCCGCGTGCACGACGGTGATGACGACTACTTCCGGCTCGGTACGGTCCCTGCCGGCCAGACCGTCACGCTCACCGTCGACTTCCGCCACGCGCTCGGCGACATCGATGCCGACCTCGAGGACCTCAACGGGTTCGACCTGCCAGGCCTGACCGGCGGTGCGGGTGTCACGGACCAGGAGGTCGTGCAGTGGACGAACACCACGGGGGCTTCGGTGGACGTGCTCGCGCACATCTTCCACTTCGGTTTCTCGACATGCCTGAACAACACCTACGACTTCAGCGTGTCGACCGCGCCTTGACCCTCGCTGACGGGCGAGGGCGCCGCAGGTGGGTCGTGTAGGTGCGACCGCGGTGGTAGCGTGGGCTCTTCTTCATCGGAGGGTCCCCATGCGTCCGCTGCTCGCTCTGCTCTGCCTCACCGGCTGCCCCACGATCCCCACGCCCACTTCCGGTGAGACCGACACCGACACCGACGCAGACGCCGATTTCGGACGCTGACACCGATTCGGACGCTGACGCCGATGCGGACACCGACACCGACTCCGATTCGGACGCCGACACCGATGCCGATACGGACACCGACACCCGACACCGACACCGATACGGACACCGACACCGACACCGACACCGACACGGACACCGATACCGATACGGACACGGACACCGATACGGACGCCGATGCGGACACCGACACCGATGCGGACACCGACACCGACACGGACGCCGACACGGACGCCGACACCGATGCGGACGCCGACACCGACACGCTGCCGGACTGTCTCGTGGACGACGCCCTCGAAGAGAACGATCCGCCCCATCCGCCGAACGCCCTCGGTGTCGGACCGGTCGACATCACGGGGCTGAACGTCCAGGTGGACGACCCCGACCTCATGTCGTTCTCGATGCTGCCCAGCTCACGGCTCCGGTTCTGGATGACTGGCGACTACTCCGGACAGCAGATCGGGCTGCGCCTCTACGACGATCAGGGGACCTTGCTCACCCAGGATCTGATTGGACTCACCTACCAGGTCGAGAGGTACTCGGACGTCGCCACCACCTACACGGTCGAGGTCGTCTCCGATCAGTGTTTCGAGTACCGGATCATCGCGGATGTCCGCGGCTGCGACGAGAACGACACGATGGAGATCCACGAGGCCTTCTTCCAAGGGGGGCCCCCGCCGCCCTACTTCCCACAGCCGACCCTGTCGGGCCTCCGCGTCTCCCCGACCAACGAGGACCTCTGGTACCTCGGGGAGGTCCAGCCCGGAGAGACCGTCACCATGACGCTCGACCACGTCTTCGAGCTCGGCGACATCGACCTGGACCTGTACAACAGCAGCGGCAGCCCGCTGTCCGCGGTCGGGGGGAACGGCATCACCGACCAGGAGGTCATCAGTTGGACGAACGCGTCCACGACCCTCGAGTACGTCGTCGCCCGGGTCCACTTCTGGTCCCCGGATTTCTGCGGGAACAACGGATACTCCTACACCTCCGTCATCACCACGCCCTGACGCCGGGGTAGGATGGGCAGGTCCCGGAGGGTCCGTGCGCCATCCCCGTTCGTTCGCCCGCCTCGCCCTCCTGATCGCGATGACCGGATGCAAGGGTCCGCCAACTCCCGTCCCCACCGAGGCGGACGCGGACACCGACGCGGACACCGACACGACGCGGACACCGACGCGGACACCGACAGCGACACCGACGCGGACACCGACAGCGACACCGACGCGGACACCGACACCGCGCCTATCCAGCCTGCCTGCAGCGAGGATCCGTTCGAAGACAACGACACCCTCGACGGACCCCTGCCGCTGCCCGATCCCGCCGTGGACCTCGCCGTCGGCCGCGACGACGACGACTTCTGGACCGTGGACGTGGGCCCGTGGGAGCGGGTGACCCTCACGGCCCTGCATCCCGTGGCCCTCGGCGACATCGACCTCGACCTCTACGTCGAGGGCCAGCTCGTGGGTTCGGCGGCCACCGGGTTCGACGACGAGACCCTGTCCTGGGCCAACTTCCGCGACAGCCCCGTCCAGGCCACGCTCCACGTGCACCTCTGGGACTGGTTCCCCCCGCCGTGCTCGATGTACGACGTCGCCGTCGAGCACGACCCCCTGCCCGACTGTCCTCCCGACGCTGTCGAGCAGCCGGACCCCATCCCGCTCGTCGGGCCCCTCACCAGTCTCAACGCCCATCCCGCGAACCCCGACACGTACACGCTGCCCGTGGGCCCCGACGACGCCGTCAGGGTCACGATCACGGAAGAGGCCACGACCGTCGGCGACCTGCGCGTCACCCTCCTCGACAGCGACGGAAACGTGCTCGCCGCCGACAACCTCGGGCCCGTGTACCCGCTGGGCTGGGTGAACCCCGGCGAGCTCACGTCGGTCGAGGTGCGCGTCGAGGCCACCGACTGCGTCACCTACGACCTCCTGCCCGAGGTGCTCGTCAACCCCGGCTGTCCCGACGACGCCACGGAACCCAACGGGACCGCGGCCACCGCCCCTCCCCTCGCGCTGGGCACGACGTCCGGGCTCAACGCGGACGGCGACGACGACGACCTGTTCGTCGTCCAGCTCGCCCCGGGCGCCCAGATCCAGGTCACCCTCACCACCGACGGTGTCTTCGGTCAGCCCGTGCTCGAGCTCCTCGACAGCGCGGGCACGGTGCTGCTCGCCAATGACGACGGGTCCGACGGCACCACCAGGATCGCCTGGACCCATCCCGACCCCACCCAGGCCTTCGAGGGCCGCGTGCGCGTCCGCTCGGCCACCTGCGTCACCTACGCCCTCACACACGCGCAGGTCGCCCTCCCCACCTGCGTGGACCCCGACCCCGCCGAGCCCAACGACACGCCCGGCAGCGGCCCGCCCCTCGCGGAGCTCACCGCACTCTCGGCCACCGTCGGCGACCCCGATCACTTCCAGGTCACCGTGCCCCCCGAGAGCGCGGTCACCGTCAGCCTGCTCTCCGACGGTGTGTTCGGCGACCCGTCCCTGGAGCTCACCGACACGAGCGGCCTCCGCCTCGCCTTCGACCCCGATGGCGGGGCCGTGCGCGGCCACAACCCGGCCACCACCGAGGTCGTGTGGGACCTCGCCGTCACCTCCCAGGCCTGCCTCGCCTACGGCCTGTCGCCCCTCGTCGTGGGTTGCGCGAGCGACGACCCCGACGAGCCCAACGACACCGTGGCCACCGCCTGGCCAGCGACCACCGGCACCGATCGCCAGGTCCGCGACGGCAGCGACGACCACTGGGCCCTCGGCAGCGTGTCCGCGGGCGCCACCGTGGAGGCGGACGCGATCTTCCTCCAGGCCGCCGGCGACCTCGACATCGAGCTCCTCGCGGCGGACGGCACCGTGCTGGCCCAGGGCGCAACGGTCACCGACGACGAGCACGCCACCTGGACGAACCCCGGTCCCGATCCCGTCGACGTCGTGCTTCGCGTGCTCCACTGGCCCACCTTCGGGGCCACCTGCCGCAACAACCGTTACGGGTTCGACAGCCGGATCCTGGAGCCCTGATGCTCGTGGCCCTCGCCCTCGCCTGCTCACCCTCGCCCGCGCCGGAGATCGGCGGGGCCGAGATGGACGGTGTGCCGGACGTGCGCCAGCGATTCACCGCACGCCACCGCTGGGCCCTGGCGGACGGGGTGCTCACGCGGGACGACCAGCCCGTGCTGACCGGCGTGATCGGCGAGGTCGCGCAGGTGGACGACCGCGTCGTGGCGGCCGTGGTCGTCGAAGAGCCCGTCACCACGGACCTCGCGGTGATCGACGGGTCCGCCACGCCCCGCCTGCTCGGTCTCGAACAGAGCCCGGACCGCGTGGCCCTCTCCCCGGACGGCACCCACGCGGCCTTCGTGAGCGGGGCCGGCTGGGCGAGCGTGTGGGTCGTGCCTGTCGACCTCTCCGAACCTCCGGAGCAGCTCACGAACGTCGGGCTCGTGCGACGCAAGGGCGGTCTGCCCGAGGGCTTCGTTCCCCCACCGCTGGAGCCCCCGACCTTCCGTGGTGACACGCTCGAGTGGACGCCCGCCGACGGGGTGCCGAGGTCCGTGCGATGGCGCTGATCCTCGCCCTCACCGCGTTCGCGCAGGACTACGCGTTCCCGACGTCCCAGGCGCACCGCCAGCACTTCTACCCCACGGCCTACTACGACCATGGCGGCGTGCAGGACTGGAACTGCTCCAACGACTCGTACGCCGGCCACCGCGGCTCGGACTTCGGCGTGGGCGGGTTCACCGGTATGGACGCCGGGCGCGAGGTCCGGGCGGCGGCGGACGGTGTCGTCGTCACCGCCCACGACGGCGAGTTCGATCGGTGTACCACCGGGTCGTGCGCGGGTGGCGGGGGCTTCGGCAACTACGTGTCCATCGACCACGCGGACGGCCGGCGCACCTACTACGGGCACCTCAAGCTCGGCTCGGTGCTCGTGAGCGCTGGAGACACCGTCACGTGCGGCCAGCAGCTCGGGGAGGTCGGCTCGAGCGGCAACTCCACGGGCCCCCACCTGCACTTCGAGGTCCGGGTGGCCAACGTTGCCGTCGATCCGTTCGAGGGCTCCTGCAACCTGGTGCCCTCCGCGTGGGTCGACCAGGGCGTGTACGGCGGCACACCGGAGATCACCTGTGGTCCCCCGCCCGTCTGCGACAACTCGGACACGCTGGCCTGCGGGCAGGTGCTCGCGGACGCCAACGGGGGCACCGGCAGCACGGACGTGCTCGGGAGCTACGGCTGCACGACGTTCACGTACACCGGTCCCGAGCGCGCGTACCGGTTCGTCCCGACCACCAGCGGCGACGTCACCGTGGGCATCACCGGCCTCACCGCGGACCTCGACCTGTTCGTCATGGACGACGACGGGTGCGAGAGCTCCACCTGTCTCGCGAGCTCCACGAGCTCCAACACCGCGGACGAGACCCTGACCTTCGCGGCCACGGCAGGTACGGTGTACACGGTCGTCGTGGACGGGTGGCAGGAGGCCGAGAGCGCGTACACCCTCGACGTCGCCTGTGAGGCGGACGCCGACACCGATGCCGACAGCGACGCAGACGCAGACAGCGACGCGGATGCAGACAGCGACGCGGATGCAGACAGCGATGCAGACAGCGACGCAGACGCAGACGCAGACAGCGATGCAGATGCCGACAGCGACGCAGACGCAGA
Organism: Alphaproteobacteria bacterium; assembly: GCA_020632885.1. Taxonomy (GTDB): domain Bacteria; phylum Myxococcota_A; class UBA796; order UBA796; genus JACKEQ01. The sequence continues at coordinate 8,868 of JACKEQ010000036.1, forward strand.
CAGCGACGCAGATGCCGACGCGGATGCCGACACCGACGCGGATGCCGACACCGACGCGGATGCCGACACGGACGCGGATGCCGACACGGACGCGGTGCCTCCGCACGCCGAGCTCCAGGGCGGATGCGCGACCGCCCCGGTCAGCGCGGGCTGGATCCGGATCCCCGCCCGGCGCTGAGGGTCGCCGCGAGCTCCGCGATCACCTCGGGACCCGTGCCACAACAGCCGCCGATCCAGCGCGCTCTGGACGCCAGGGCGACCAGCTCGGCAGCCGTGGCGCCGCTCGGCTTCACCCAGAGCGGCAGCTCGAGACCCTCGAGAGCGCGGGCGGCCTGGCTCGCGGGCACACAGTTCACGCCGATCCCCGTGAGCCCCAGACGCACGGCCTCCTCCGCGACCCCCGCCGGGACGGTGCCGTCGAGCGGTACGACCGAGAGCACCACCGGCCCCGGGTGCACCGCGCGGACAGCTCGCGCGGCCTCCAGCCCGGCCCACGGGTCCACGAAGGTCTCCAGCACCACGGCGTCACATCCCGCCGCCCGGACGGCCTCCGCATGGCCCGCGCCCGGTCCGAGCGACAGCCACACCGGCACCCCCGCACCCGCAGCGAGAGCCACGCCCGCCTCGAGCTCCTCCCGCCATCCGGGACGCCCGGGCAGGCAGCACAGCGTGTTCGTGCAGATCGCCTCGGCACCCGCGTCCACGAAGGCCCGGTGCACAGCCGCGACAGCCTCGGGACGCTCCAGGTTCCACGCCGACCCCGGCACCCCGGCCGGGAGCCCCAGGCGCTGGAGGGTGGTGCCCATGGCCCCGTCGAGGACGGTCGGCTTCTGTGACAGAGCGGCATTGCCTGCGGACATACGTGGTGACCGTCTGCATCGGGCGATAAGGACGCGCGGGAGGTTCGGTGGGCTTCGAGCACCTCATCGGGCGGCGGCTCGACGACAAGTTCGAGATCCAGGCGTATCTCGCCAAGGGTGGCATGGGCGTGGTGTTCCGCGGCATCCAGCACCCCCTGGGCCGCGAGGTGGCCATCAAGATCCTCACCGTCGACGAGGACGACTCGTTCCGCGAGCGGTTCTTCAACGAGGCCGCCATCTGCGCCAACATCTCGCACCCCAACGTGGTGCGGGTGTTCGACTACGGCGTCACCGACGACGGCATCTGCTTCATCGTCATGGAGCTCCTCAAGGGCGAGGCGCTGGCCACGATGCTCAAGCGCGAGGGCCGTCTGTCGCCGCGGCTGGCCCTGGAGGTCATGCGCGACGTCTGCTCCGCCGTCCAGGACGCCCACAACCACGGCGTGGTGCACCGCGACCTCAAGCCGGGCAACCTCTTCGTCGTCGAGCGCCAGCAGCGCGGGCTGTTCGTGAAGGTCCTCGACTTCGGGCTCGCCAAGAAGATCGCGGGAGACGGCCTCACCACGAAGACCGGCACCTTCCTCGGGAGCCCGACGTACATCAGCCCCGAGCAGGTGAAGGGCGAGATGGTCAGCCCCCGCTCGGACATCTACAACGCCGGCCTCATCCTCTACCGCATGCTGGTCGGCACGCCGCCGTTCAAGAACGAGCACCCGTCCGCCACCCTCGTCGCCCACTGCACCCAGGCGCCCGAGCCCTTCGCCGTCGCCGCGCCGGGCCTCGAGGTCCCGCCGGGCCTGGAGTGGGTCGTCACCACCTGCCTGCAGAAGAACCCGGACCGTCGGTTCGCGAGCATGGACGAGCTCACCAAGGCCCTGGAGATCTGCCAGATGGTCATGCGCGGCAGCGTCCCGCCGCAGCGCCTGGAGATCACGAGCGACGGACGTCTGGTGGTGCCGAGCGGGCTGATCCTCGAGTCGCAGCTCGACACGGGCATCCTCCAGACCAGTGTCGTGGACCTGGACGCCGGCGGGCCCTCCATGAGCACCCGGCCCGCGACCATGCTGCTCGTGGGCGCCGGGAGCGGTGTGCTCGTCACGGCACTCCTCGCCGGGATCATCGGGGTGACAGGTGCCCTGGCCTGGCGGGCCTGGCGCGAGCCCACCGTGGAGCCCGCCACGACGGTCCCTGTCGCGGCACCGGCCAGCTCGTTCGAGGTGAAGGTGCTCTCGACCCCCGAGGGCGCCACCGTGTTCAAGGACAACGCCGCCCTCGGACGCACGCCGCTCGAGGTGGAGATCCCGAACGGCGAGGAGTGGACGGTCATCCTCTCGGCGTCCGGCCACCGCAACCGCGAGGTCATCCTGCGGGCCACCCAGCCCCTCGTGCGCGTGCCGCTCCTGCCGTACTGAAGCGCCTCCTTCAGGTCGGCGGGCCGAGGTCGAGCACGAAGAGCTCTTCGGCGAAGTACTTCATGCGGCCGCGTGGGTCCTTCGGGTCCGGGCGCTTCACGTTCTTGCGGAGCACGAGCTTCGAGCCCTCCACCGCCGACTTCGGCACGGCGTACACGAAGGCGGCCTTCCGGGTCTTGTTCGGCCCGATGTCGTCGTCGTCCCAGAGGTCGATCCAGCCCTCCTTGCCCTTCGAGTACACCTTCGAGTTGTAGGGTTGCACCACCCGCCCCTCGCCGTCGCCGTCCATGATGTAGGCGGAGAAGTCCACGCCCGACTTCACCGGCTTGGTGTTCGTGTAGGTGAGCTCCAGCACGAGCGCGTGGTTGCCGACCTTCTTCATGAGGTTCCGCTCGTCGAGGTTCGTGATCTCCGGCAGGCTCGAGAGGCCCTCCCAGGTCTTCACGACGTCCACCTGCACCTCGATGCCATCGATGGTCGCCCGGGAACCGGCCCCCAGCGACACGCAGGGGCACTCGGTCTCCTGCTGGAGGTGCTTGCAGAGCGACTGTGCGCCTTCGCTCCCACCGCCCACGAGCCCGCCAGCTCCACCGCAGGCCAGCGTCGTCCACACCAGTCCCCCGCCCAGCGCCGCTCCCAGTGCCTCTCGCAACTCCACCTCCTCCGGGAGACGGTACCACGACGCACGCGGGCCGGGCCGACGGCAGCCCGTCGACCCGGCCCGGTTCGGACGGAGGCCCGCTACTTCGCGATCAGCTCGGCCTCGACGGTGGAAGAGCCGATCGGGATGCGACGCGGCTTGAGCTCTTCGGGCACGACCCGCTCGAGCTCGACGTGCAGGAGGCCGTTCTCGAGCTCCGCGCCCGCCACGTGGATGTGGTCGGCGAGCTGGAAGGTGCGCTCGAAGCGGCGCCCTGCGATGCCACGGTGCAGGAACTCCACACCCTCGTCCTGAGCCCGGGTCTCGCCCGTCACCTTCAGCCGACCCTCGTGGGTCTCGATGTGGAGGTCGCTCTCCGCGAAGCCCGCGACCGCGAGGGTGATGCGGTAGCGGTTGTCGCCGTGCTTCACGATGTTGTACGGCGGGTACCCCGTCGTGGTGGACTCGAGCTGCATGGCGGAGTCCATCAGGCGGGACATCCGGTCGAAGCCGACGGAGGTGCGGAACAGCGGGGTGAGGTCGTAGGTACGCATGGTCTCTCCTCGAGCAAACGCTCTGCGCGCGGCAAACCCTCCGAAGAGCGGCTCACCAACCTGATTTTCGGGCGTCCGGTCCACTCGGGCCCCGGACGTCTGAAGGGTGGGCACCCACCTCCGTGGCGTCAACCCCCCTCTCCGACCGCCCGACCTCAGTCCGCGACGAAGCGCGAAGCAGCGGCTTCTCCGACGAGCTCCACCTTCACGGGCTGGCTGTCGAGCTCCACGGTGAGCTCGTACTCCACCTCGGCGCCCGCGCAGCTCCCGAGGATCCCCACCACCACGAGGAGGTCCTGCGTGGCGCCCTCCACGCTCGCGAGCATCTGGGGACACTCGTACTCGGGGGGTGGGAAGGTGCACGCGAAGTCGTCGTCGCCGTACCCGAGCACGTCCGTCGCCAGGACGTCGTCCGGGTTCCCCGACCAGCTGTCGACCGCGTAGAGGATGGCGTCGGGGTCGAAGGCCGTGGCGTCCGCGACGGTGTCGACGCGCACCGTGTACAGCCCGTCGGCGTAGGCGTGCACGCGCCAGAGGTGCACGACGTCCTCGTCACAGTCGCCCGAGTGTTCGACCGGGCTCGTGTGGCCGCCACAGGCGAGGAGGAACACGAGGGGGAGCTTGTTCACGGGGACTCCAGGGGGCGCACGAGGGGGTGACGCCGGATCACGCGGCCCTGCTCGGGGGTGAGCAGGAACCCGTCCGGGGCCTCCGCAGCGTACCAGTACATGAGGTTGTCGGACGGGCCCTCCGGCGTGTCCGCCAGCGGGTCGTGGCGCCCGGGGACCTGCTCGGAGGTGTGGAACAGGCCGAGGTAGTGCCCGGCCTCGTGGGCCAGCACCTTCGCCCAGATGTCCGGGGCGTCGGTCATCCAGCGTGTGGACACCACCACCCCGTCGTGCCCGGTGAAGGGCGTGCCCGGCAGGCCGTTGGACAGGCCGGCCGCCCCCTCGAGCAGGTTGGTGCCGAACACGTCGCAGGCGAGGTCGTGCACGAAGAACACGTTGAGCGCGCCGGGCTGCACCTCCACGGGAGCCGCGAGCAGCGCATCGAGCTCCGGAGACGTCGCGCAGGTCGGCAGGTCCAGGTACAGCGAGCCGTCCCATCCGTCGGGGAGGTCGTGGTAGGTGACCTCACCGATGTGCACGCCCACGGGCCCGAAGGCGGTCTCGAGCGCGTCCAGCGCGCCCTGGACGTCCGGATCGTGCGGAGCGCCCGCGGACGTGAGGCCCGCCGAGCCCGACAGGTGCAGCGCCAGGTCGAGGGAACCCTCGTGGAGCTCCCCCCTGCGCACGAGGACCCAGGCGTGCACGGCGGACGTGAGGCCCTCCGCCACGAGGGACTGCCCGCGCACGAGCTGCGCGATGGAGCCCACCTGGAGCGCCCAGCGCCCGGGGATCAGCCGCACGCCGTCGTTGTTGGGGACCACCATGGAGGCCCGGTGCGCCCGCGGGAAGCCCGGGTTCGCCTCCTCCAGCGGGGAGACGAGCACCCCGGACGTCAGGCTGGAGCCCGCACGGGGATCGATGCCCGCCAGCCGCTGGCCTTCGGGGTCCACCACGAGCGCCGGGACCGTGAGCGTGCCCGGATGACCGAACAGGAGCAGGGTCACCGAGGTGGCGTCGCCAGGCACGTCGAAGGGCACCGGCTCCGCGAGACCACAGGAGGTCGAGACCACCCCGAGGTCGATGGCCTCGACGTCGTCCGGCAGCGTGGTCGGGTCGAACCCGTCGGTGGGCGGGTCCGCGAGGGAGCCCAGCACGCCGCAGTCCCAGAGGGGATCGGGCTCCTCCACCACGCTGTCCGAGGCCTTCCCGCACGCTCCGAGCAGGAGGACCGCCAGGACGGCCCGCATCAGGCGCCGGCCGGCCGCTCGCGCTTCACGGCCGTGGGCTCGGCGAGGTGGTTGCGGAGCATCTGGTTGTGCCAGTAGGGCGCGAAGCACGGGCGGTCGACGTAGCGGCCGGTGCCCCGCTCCGTCCGCATGTCGCCGTCGTGCCAGACCACCCGACCCCGGGAGAGCGTGGTGCGCGCGATGCCCTGCACCTCCATGCCCTCGAAGATGTTGAAGTCGATGTTCTGGTGGTGGGTCTTGGCGCTGATCGTGCGGTGCCCCTCGGGGTCCCAGACCACGATGTCCGCGTCCGAGCCCACCGCGATGGTGCCCTTGCGCGGGTGGATGTTGAAGATCTGCGCCGTGTTGGTGGACGTCACCTTCACGAACTCGGTGCGCGTGAGGCGGCCGGTGCGCACGCCGTGGTGCCAGAGCACGCTCATCCGGTCCTCGATGCCGGCCGTGCCGTTCGGGATCTTCCGGAAGTCGTCGAGACCCGCCTGCTTCTGGGGCGTGCAGAAGCAGCAGTGGTCGGTGGCCGTGGTCTGGAGCATGCCCGCCTGCAGGCCGCGCCACAGCGCCTCCTGGTGCTCCTTCGGGCGGAACGGCGGGCTCATCACGTAGTGGGCGGCCGTGTTCCAGTCCGGGTGACGGTAGATGGAGTCGTCGATGACGAGGTGCTGCGCGAGCACCTCGGCGAACACGCGCTGGCCCTCGAGACGGGCGCGGGTGACGGCCTCCAGCGCGTCGATGCAGCTCGTGTGCACGAGGTAGAGCGGCACGCCGAGCACCTCGGCGATGCGGATGGCGCGGTTGGCGGCCTCGCCCTCCACCTCGGGCGGGCGGGACAGCGGATGGCCCTCGGGACCGCGGATGCCCTTCTCGAAGATCTCCTGCTGGAGGCGGAAGACGAGCTCGCCGTTCTCGGCGTGCACCGTGCACAGCGCGCCGAGCTCGCGGGCCCGGGTGAAGCTGTTCACCAGGACCTCGTCGTCGCACATGATGGCGCCCTTGTAGGCCATGAAGTGCTTGAAGCTGTTGACGCCGTGCTCGCGCGTCAGCGTGCCCATGTCGGCGTGCACGCTGTCGTCCCACCAGGTGACCGCGACGTGGAAGCTGTAGTCGCACGCGGCCTTCTCGGCCCAGCCGCGCCAGGTGCGGTAGGCCTCGAGGAGGGGCTGCTGGGGGTTGGGGATGACGAAGTCGATGCTCATCGTCGTGCCGCCGGCCGCCGCGGCGGAGGTGCCGGTGAAGAAGTCCTCGCTGGCCGTGGTGCCCATGAAGGGCAGCTCCATGTGCGTGTGGGGGTCGATGCCGCCCGGCATGACGTAGCAACCGGAGGCGTCGATCACGGTGGCGCCGTTGGCATCGAGGCCCTCGCCCACCGCGACGACCTTCTCGCCGTCCACGAGCACGTCCGCCTTCCACTCGCGCTCGGCCGTCACCACCGTACCGCCCCTGATGATCGTCGCCATGCCGGCCTCCCTCTTCGAATCCAGTGTGGCCGAGGCTCTATCCGATCTACGTCGAATCGCCCTCCTCGACCGGTCTTCCAGCGCCTCGGGAGCTGAGCGCTCCAGCGGGTTACCCGTGCGCATGCCCGAGGTCAGCGTCGTCGTTCCGGTCTACAACGAGGCCGAGGTGCTGCCCGAGCTGGCGAGCCGGCTCGTCCCCGTGCTCGAGTCGAGCGGGTGCTCCTGGGAGGTCGTGCTCGTCGACGACGGCAGCACGGACGCCACCTGGTCCCTGCTCACCGGTCTCGCGGCGTCCGAGCCCCGCCTGACCCTCGTGCGCCTGTCGCGGAACTTCGGCCACCAGCTCGCCATCACGGCAGGCATGGAGCAGGCCACGGGGGATGCGGTGGTCGTGATGGACGCCGACCTCCAGGATCCCCCCGAGGTCGTGCTCCAGATGCTCGACCACTGGCGCGAGGGGTACGACGTCGTGTACGGCGTGCGGGTCGAGCGCACCGAGGACACCGCGTTCAAGCGCACCACGGCGGCGCTGTTCTACCGGGTGCTCCGGCAGCTCACGCGGGTCGACATCCCCGTGGACACGGGCGACTTCCGGCTGCTCAGCCGCCGCGCGGTGGACGCGCTCCGCCGCATGCCCGAGCGCGCGCGGTACGTGCGCGGCATGGTCGCCTGGCTCGGGTTCCGCCAGATCGGCGTGCCCTACCGGCGCGACCCGAGGTTCGCGGGGTCCACGAAGTACCCCCTGGGCAAGATGATCGCGTTCGCCACGGACGGCATGGTCGGGTTCAGCGTCGTGCCCCTCCGCCTGGCCACCTCCCTGGGGTTCGTGATGGCCGCCGCAGCACTCGGGTACTTCGGCTACGCCGTGTGCATGAAGCTGCTCGTGGGCCGGGTCATCCAGGGGTGGACGTCCCTCGTCGCCGTGGTCGCGCTCATCGGCAGCGCCCAGCTCATCTGTCTCGGGATCATCGGCGAGTACGTGGGCCGGATCTACCTCGAGGTGAAGGGGCGTCCGCTCTACGTCGTGGACACCGTGGTCTCCGCGCGCACCAGGACCTGCTGAGTGGAGTACGCGAGGTAGGTGAACCCGAGGTCCACGCGGGCCCGGAGCTCCTCGAAGGCCCGGTGCTCGTGGTGCTGCCAGTGCGGGTAGTTGAAGTACTCGTCGAACAGCAGCAGCGTGCCGGGCACGATGCGTCCCTCGAGGGCGCGCAGCACCGCGTGCGTGGAGCTGTAGAGATCGGCGTCGAGGTGCAGGAAGGCCGCGGGGCCCGACTGGGCTTCCAGGAAGGGACCGAGGGTGCGATCGAACCAGCCCGGGTGGAGACGCGCGTTGTCGGGGACGCGCGGGAGGCGCCCGCCACGATCGAAGGTACCGGCGGCCATCTGGTTGCCCGCCCAGGCCTCGGGGAGCCCCTCGAACGAGTCGAAGCCGTGCACCACGCGGGGCGCCAGGCGCTCGGCCAGCACGCGCAGCGAGCCCCCTTCGCTCACCCCGAACTCCGCCACGAGGCCCTCGGCGGGGATCTGGCCGATGGCCCAGAGGAGAAGCTCGTGGGGCGTGTCGAAGGCGATGGCGTCGGGCATCTGCCGCTCGATGAAGTCGAGCGTGGCCTCGTGGGCCCGATGCTTCAGGCCCGTGTAGGGGTGGTCCGCCGCGTACCCCAGCGGGAGCTCGAGCAGCATGGCGGCCTTCTGCACCCAGTGCTTCAGGCGGTTGCCGCCCTTCACGAAGCTCACGGCCGCCTCTCGACCTTCTGGGGCGCGTCCCGCACGCTCGACAGGGCCTCTGCGCGCCCCGCCTCGTGGTACTCGGCGTCCTCGTTGACGCCCCAGATGTCGTACCGCAGCTCGCCGGCCACGATGTTCTCGACCGTGAGCATCGCGGTCATCATCGCGTGGTCCTGGTTGTTGTACTTGTGCATGCCGTTGCGGCCGACCAGGTGGAGCCCGGGGTAGCGCCCGAGCTCCTCGCGGATGACGTCGACGTGCCGCTTGTAGTCGGCGTCGTACACCGGGTAGGCCTTCTTCTGGCGCACCACCGTGCCGTCCGAGACGTCCGAGGCCTGCGCGAGCCCGATCCTGGCGAGCTCTTCCCGACCCAGGGCGATGAGGTCCTCGTCCGACGACGTCCAGAGGCCGTCGCCCTCGAAGCAGAAGTACTCGAGCCCGAGGCAGGAGCGATCGGCCCGCGGGACCATCTCCTCCGACCAGGCCCGGAAGTTCTGGATCCGCCCGACCTTCACGGCGGGGTCGTGGATGTAGATCCAGTTGTCCGGGAAGGGGTCCGGGCGGTCGATGACCAGGGCGACCGTGAGGAAGTCCCGGTAGCGCAGGCCGTTCGCGGCCTGCTTCAGGCGCTCGGTGGCCCCATCGAGAGACCGCACGACCTCGGTGAGCGGTGCGCTCGAGATCACGTGCTTCGCCCGGAAGCGGACCTCCTCACCGGCGTCCGTCGTGGCCGTCAGCGTCCAGCGCTCGCCGTCCCACGCGAGCCCCGACAGGGTGTGCCCGAAGTGCACCGCACCGCCCTGCTGGCGCGTCTTCTCGGCAGCGGCCTCCCACATCTGGCCCGGCCCGCGCCGCGGGTACAGGAAGACCTCGATGAGGCTCTTGATGTCGTTGGACCCGCGCTGCCGCCCGAAGCGCTGCTGGAGGGTCTTGGACACCGCGCTGCGCGCCGCGGACGTGAAGCTCAGGCCCTTGATGCGCTGGGCCGCCCAGTCCGCGGAGATCTCGTCGCAGCCGATGCCCCAGACCTTCTCCGTGTAGGTCTTGAAGAACGTGCGGTACAGACGCTCTCCGAAGCGGTTCGCGACCCACTCGTGCAGCGTCTGGGGGTCCGGGTGCGGACGCACCCTCCGCTTCACGTACGACGCCACGCACAGCGCGCTCGTCACCGGACCCAGGTTGCGGAGGGTGGCGAACGCCTCCAGCGGGTACGGGAAGAACCGGCCGTCGTAGTAGATCCGCGAGAGCCGTGGCCGCTCGAGGAGGTCGTCCGGGAGGAGCTCGCGCCAGAGCGCCACCACCTCCGCGGACTTGGAGAAGAAGCGATGGCCGCCGATGTCGAACAGATATCCCTGGTAGTCGACCGTGCGGCTGATGCCACCGACTGCATGGGACTGCTCGATCACCCCGACGGACAGACCGCGCGCGGTGGCGAGATAGCTCGCGGTGAGCCCTGCCGGACCGGCGCCGACGATGACGATGTCGAGTTCCTGCACCGCGCGACGATAGCACGGTGGCCCCACGCGCCAGCCTCTCAGCGGTAGGCCGGCTCCAGGTACCCGTCCCCCCCCACCGAGCCGTCCCCGAGACTCCCGACGTCCCCTGCCAGATCCAGCAGCCGCGCCTCGCACCTCACGGGATCGCTCCAGGTGAACACGAAGGCCCGCCGCTCCGGGAAGTGGGTGCGCCAGAGCCGCCGGTCGGCCTCCACCGAGAGGTGGTTGGCCCACACCACGCGCCCGTCGAGGGACGGACGGTTGGCAGGCCGCGCGAGGGTCAGGTTCACCGTGGGCTGGAAGCGCTCGTTGCAGTAGATCGGCCACGGGGCGAACACGAGGGCGTCGTCCAGGGGCCGGGTGAGCTCGAAGAGCGGCGCCAGCGACCGCGCCGAGCGCGCCAGCACGGCCGTCCGCACCGGCCAGCTCACGAGCAGGGCCAGCGCCGCGCCGGACCCGATGATCGCGAGCACCGTGGGCAGCCGCGTCTTCGCGAGACGCTCCGCGCCGTCCACGGTCAGCAGCAGGACGGGCGTGAAGAGCTCGAGGTGGTGGAGAGGCCCGAGGGTCTCCACACCCACGTCCATCACGAAGGCGTGCACGAGCACCCCACCCACCAGCCAGCCCCACACGGCCGCCGACCGCCGGGCGAACGGCAGGAACACGAGCCCCACCGGCCACCCGAAGAAGGCCTCGTCGATGCGGAGGAACGAGGCGGCCGCCATGGTCCGGGCGTGCTCGAGCGAGAACACGAACGTCTGGGTGCGGTCGTCGTAGGTGGAGAACCGTCCGTGGTTCGACAGCGCGTACGCGATGTACCGGCCGTAGCCCGACCCCGTCACGCTCCCGTAGAGCACGTGGCTCACGGCGAGGAACAGCCCGGCACCGGCCGCCACCACGGCGCCCGCGGCCACGAGGTTCCCGCCGAGCCGGCCCGTGCGCCACACCCCCCAGGCCCAGAGCGGCAGGAGCCCGACCCCGGCGCCGAGCGTCGAGGTCGGACGGATCCAGAACGCCGCGCAGTAGGCCGCGAAGAAGAGCACGTCGTGGGCGGTGTCGCCGTCCTCGTCCCCCGCGCGGAGGCCCGCCCACAGGGCCGCACTGAGGAAGAGGGTCGTGGAGGTGTGGCTGGTGAGCGTGCTGCTCGCGATGAGCCACGCGGGCGAGGTCGCCGCGAGCAGGATGGCCAGGCGCGCCCACGGCGCCTCCACCGTCCGACGCGCGACGAGGAACCACAGGGGCACGCAGGCCGCCGCCAGGAGCGGGTTGACCACGCTCTCGAGCCCGAGGCGCGCCCAGGGGGCCAGGAGGGCCGGGAACCCGAGGAAGTACTGGGTGAACCAGGCGCCGTCGTTCACCATGAACTGCCGGTCGAAGAAGAGCGGCTCGGGTGGGGAGACGGCCGCCAGCCGTCCAGACGCCAGGATCTCCGCGGCGAAGCGGTAGGTGTCCTCGTCGTCCACGAGCGGGACACCGAGGGCCACGACGCGGTCGAGGACCAGCGTCACCCCCACCACCGCGAGGGCCCCGCAGGCCATCCATGCGGCGTCCGAGCCCCTACCGAGGCGCTCGAGCACGGGCCGGGCGTCCCGTCCGGTGCTCGCGAGCACCGCGCCGAGCATCACGAGCCCCCCGAGCACCGCGTACTCCAGGAGGTACAGCACGTGGTCGGCGCTCACGACGAGCCCGCCCGCCACGAGCGGCCACCAGCCCGTCGCCACCGCGCGTCCCAGGAGGAGCGCCAGGCTGGCGACGAGGAGCAGGAGGCCTGCGAGCTGCTGCCGTCGTGCGTCCATCCGCGCGGCTAACGCAGGGCGGCAGCGCGCTCACGTCGCCCGACGGCATCTGAACATCCGTGCAGCACCACGACCGCGTCGTTAGGGTCCGCCATGGCCGAGCCCCAGAGCATCTCCATCCGCGGCGCGCGGGAGCACAACCTCCGGAACATCGACGTGGACGTGCCGCGCAACGCGCTCGTCGTGTTCACGGGGGTCAGCGGCTCCGGCAAGTCGTCCCTCGTCTACGACACCATCCACCAGGAGGGCCAGCGGCGCTTCATGGAGTCGCTGTCCGCCTACGCGCGGCAGTTCCTCGGGCGCATGGAGCGGCCGCTCGTGGAGTCCGTGGACGGCGTGTCCCCGACGATCTCCATCGACCAGAAGACCGTCAACCGCAACCCGCGGTCCACCGTCGGCACGATCACCGAGATCTACGACCACATCCGGCTGCTCATGGCCCGGCTCGGCACGCCCCACTGCCCGATCTGCGGCACCGAGGTGAGCCGGCTCGCCGTCGACCAGGTCGTGGACCACCTGGAGGGCCAGCTCGCCGACGTGGCCGTGTCCGTGCTGGCCCCCGTCGTGCGCGAGCGAAAGGGCGAGTACCGCAAGGAGCTCGAGCAGCTCCGCACGGACGGCTGGGTGCGGGCCCGCGTCGACGGCGAGATCGTCGAGCTGGCCGAGCCCCCCGAGCTCGCCCGCTACGAGAAGCACACCATCGAGGTCGTGGTCGACCGGCTCCGCATCGGCGGCGACCGCGCGCGGCTCGCAGAGGCCCTGGAGACCGCCGTGCGGCTGGCGGGTGGCGTCGTGCACATCGTCCCCCGCGAGGGCGAGGAGCTCGTGTTCGCCCTGGACCGCGCCTGTCCACATCACCCCGAGGAGAGCGTGCCGGAGCTCGAGCCCCGGCTGTTCTCGTTCAACGCGCCCCAGGGTGCCTGCCCCACCTGCAGCGGCCTCGGGGCCCTCGAGACCTTCGAGGTCGACCGGGTCGTCGACCTCGGCGAGCGCCTGCCCGGCGCCTACAAGGCGTTCAACGAGGACGGGAAGGTCCCCTTCGCGAACTTCGACGAGGCCGCCCTGAAGCAGGTGGTGAAGAAGCTCGGCGGCGACCTCCGCAAGCCCCTCGAGGCCTGGCGTCCCGACGCCCTCGACCGCCTGATCCACGGCGCCACCGACGTCACGTACACCGTCGAGATCCCCCGCTCCGGCGGGTCCGTCGAGAAGCGCACGCGCCCCTGGGCCGGCCTGATGGGCCTCGTCGAGAACGTCTGGCGCTGGACGAAGCTGCCGAGCCTCGGCGAGCTCCGGTCCCGCACGACCTGCCCGGACTGCCAGGGCATGCGGCTGTCCCGCGCCAGCCTCGCGGTCACCTTCCGCGGCGAGCACGTCGCGCACCTCACGCACCTCACCGTGGAGGACGCCGACCGCTGGTTCGCCGAGGTCGTGCTGGAGGGCGCCGAGCGCGAGATCGGCCAGGCGCTCATCGACGAGATCCGCGAGCGGCTGGGGTTCCTCGTGGAGGTCGGGCTCGGCTACCTGGGGCTCGACCGCGCCGCGAACACCCTGTCCGGCGGGGAGTCCCAGCGCATCCGGCTCGCCAGCCAGGTCGGGAGCGCGCTCCAGGGTGTCACCTACATCCTCGACGAGCCGTCCATCGGCCTCCACCCGCGCGACAACCGGAGGCTGCTCGGCGCCATGCAGCGCCTGCGCGACCGCGGGAACTCCGTGCTCGTCGTGGAGCACGACGCCGAGACGATGCTGGCGGCCGACTGGCTCGTGGACATCGGGCCCGGTGCGGGTCGGGAGGGCGGGCACCTCGTCGCGTCCGGCCCTCCCGCGGAGGTCGCGCGCGCCGACGGCATCACCTCCGCCTGGCTGCGCGGCGAGCGCACCATCCCCCTCCCCCGCCGTCGGGGGCGGTCCCGGAGCGCCCTGAGGGTCCAGGGGGCCCGCCTGAACAACCTCGGCGAGGTGGACGTCCGCTTCCCCGTCGGGCGGCTCGTCGTCGTCACAGGGGTGAGCGGCTCGGGCAAGTCCAGCCTGGTGTTCGGCGTGCTCGAGCCCAGCTTCGCGAACCGCCTGAACGGGCGCCCCCCCGTGGGCTGCGACCGGCTCACCGGCGGCACCCAGCTCGACAAGCTCATCCGCATCAGCCAGACGCCCATCGGGCGCACCCCGCGCAGCAACCCGGCCACGTACACCGGCGTCTTCGACACCATCCGCGACCTCTTCGCGAGCACGCCCCTCGCCCGCGAGCGCGGCTGGAAGAAGGGCCGCTTCAGCTTCAACGTGCCGGGCGGGCGCTGCGAGGCGTGCCAGGGGGCGGGCGTCACCACCGTCGAGATGCAGTTCCTCCCGAGCGTGGAGGTGCCCTGCGAGGTGTGCGGTGGGAAGCGCTACAACGCCGAGACCCTCGAGGCGACCTGGAAGGGCCACACCATCCACGACATCCTCGAGATGCCCGTGGAGGAGGCCGTCGGGCTGTTCGCGAACCAGCCGAAGCTCCACCGGATCCTCGAGACCATGGACCGCGTCGGGCTCGGCTACGTCGCCCTCGGCCAGCCGAGCACCACCCTGTCCGGCGGGGAGGCCCAGCGGGTCAAGCTGGCCACCGAGCTCCACCGGCCGGGCACCGGCAACACGCTCTACCTGCTCGACGAGCCCACCACGGGCCTGCACTTCGAGGACGTCGCGCGCCTGATCACGGCCCTCCAGGAGCTCGTGGACGCCGGGAACACCGTGCTCGTCGTGGAGCACCACACCGACGTCATCAAGGTCGCCGACCACCTGATCGACCTCGGTCCCGAGGGCGGCAAGGGTGGCGGCAGCATCGTGGGCGAGGGCACCCCCGAGGAGCTCGCGGCCCTCGACACCCCCACCGGACGCACGCTGCGGGAGGTGCTCGTCGAGGCGGCACCCGTGCTCGCCGCCGAGGGAGCCCCCGTCTACGAGCCGGGCCCCGCGAAGCCGGGCTCCCTCGAGGTCCGCGGTGCCCGGCGTCACAACCTCAAGGGCGTCGACCTCTCCGTCCCCCACGACACGTTCACGGTCATCACGGGTCCGAGCGGCTCCGGGAAGACGAGTCTCGCCTTCGACACCGTGTTCGCCGAGGGCCAGCGGCGCTACGTCGAGTCGTTGTCCACGTATGCCCGCCGCTTCCTCGGGCGCATCGACCGTGCGCCCCTCACGAGCATCGAGGGCCTGCAGCCGGCCATCGCCATCGACCAGAGCCGGGCGAGCCGGAACCCCCGCTCCACCGTGGCCACGGTCACCGAGATCCACGACGTGCTCCGGTTGCTCTACGCGCGCGTCGGGATCCCCCATTGTCCCGACTGCGGGCTGGAGATCCAGGCCCACCCGCCGTCGCAGGCCGCCCTGGCGCTCGCCGCCGGGGAGCCTGGTGCCGGCTGGATGTGCGCGCGCCTCGAGCCCGCGAAGAAGCCGGCTCCCTACCGGAAGGGTCTGCTCGGCGAGGGCTGGCAGCGCCTGCTGCGACCGGGCACCCCGCCGGAGCAGGTGCCCCTCGACGACCCGGCCGCCGACGCGCTCCTGAAGGACGGAGCCCTCCTCGTGGTCGACCGCTTCGACCCCGCCAGCACGGGGGTCCCGCGGGTCGCCGAGGCCTTCGAGCGCGCCTACGACCTCGGGCGCGGAGAGGCCGTGTTCATCGGACGTGACGGCAGCCGGACGCCCTTCGCGGCCCTCCCCCGCTGCCCCGATCACGGCACGGTGCACGCGGCCCCCCTGACCCCGCGCCACTTCTCGTTCAACAGCCAGCTCGGGGCCTGCCCGGTGTGCGACGGCCTCGGCCGCACCCGGCAGATCGTCGCCGACCGGCTGTTCCCGGGCGACCGCCGCAAGGGCGTGTGGGACGCGCTCGACCCCAAGGTCGCCAGCGGCCTCGGGCGGTCCGAGCGCAACCAGGCCCTCGTCGTGGCCGTGCTCGAGCTCTTCGGGCTCACCGAGCACACGCCCGTGCAGCAGTACGACGAGCCCGTGTGGGCCGCGCTCCTCGACGGGGTCGACGCGCCGTTGAAGCTCGCGTGGTCGGCCAGCTGGGGCAAGATCCAGCGCCGCATCGAGGAGGAGCGCACGTGGCCGGGCCTCCGGTCGCTGCTCGAGCGGCACGCCGCACGCCTGGAGCACCTCGTCGCCGAGGACACCTGTCCCGCCTGCCGCGGGGGGCGCCTGCGGCGCGAGCTCCTCGCCGTCACCTTCGCCGGACAGCCCATCCATCGCTTCCTCGGGCAGACGGTCGGGGGTGCGCACGGCACGGTGCGGGGCCTCGCGCTCACCGGGGCTGCCGCCACCATCGCCGAGCGCCCGCTGCTCGAGCTCCAGCGGCGCCTGCGCTTCCTGGTGGACGTCGGGCTCGCCTACCTCACCCTCGACCGGTCCGCCGAGACCCTCTCGGGCGGCGAGGCCCAGCGGATCCGGCTCGCCAGCCAGCTCGGCTCCGGCCTCGTGGGCGTCACGTACGTGCTCGACGAGCCCACGATCGGCCTGCATCCGCGCGACACCGACCGCCTGCTCGACACCCTCGTGGGCCTGCGCGACCTCGGGAACACCGTGCTGGTCGTCGAGCACGACCCCGAGACCATCGCCCGGGCCGACCGGGTCGTGGACATGGGGCCCGCGGCGGGCGTGCACGGCGGGGAGGTCGTGGCCACGGGCACGCCGGCGGAGATCCGCGCGAACCCCGCGTCGGGCACGGGCCAGTGGCTCTCGGGGGCACGCACGATGCCGGCGCGTGTCCGCGGTCGGGAGCCGCGCTCGTGGATCACGCTCACCGGCGCGTCCGCCCACAACCTGAAGGTCGGGGAGGTCCGGGTGCCCACGGGCGTCTGGGTGGGGGTCAGCGGGGTCTCGGGCTCCGGGAAGTCCACGTTGATCATGGACACCTTCGCCCCCGCCCTCCAGTCCGCCATCGGCGTGAACGCCTTCGCGGCCCGCCACGACACCCTCGTGCTCGGGGAGGCCATCGACCGCGTGGTGGTCATCGACCAGTCGCCCATCGGCACGAACCCGCGGTCCACACCAGCCACCTACTGCAAGATCCTCGACCCCCTGCGCAGCCTGTTCGCCGAGCTGCCCGGGTCCCGCGAGCGGGGCTGGACGCCCACGCGGTTCTCCTGGAACAGCCCGTCGGGCGGCAGGTGCACGGTGTGCGAGGGGCGTGGGTCGATCCTCGTGGAGATGCACTTCCTGCCGGACGTCTGGGTCACCTGTGAGGCGTGCCATGGCCGGAGGTTCGGGCGTGAGACGCTGGAGGTCCGGTTCCGCGGGAAGACCATCGCGGACGTGCTGGGCATGCGGATCGACGAGGCGGCCGAGCTCTTCGCGAACCAGCGTCGCATCAAGCGCCAGCTCGACGCCCTCGTCGATGTCGGCCTCGGCTACGTCACGCTCGGCCAGCCCGCCAACACGCTGTCCGGGGGTGAGGCCCAGCGGGTGAAGCTCGCCAGCGAGCTCACGAGCCGCAAGGGCCACTGCGTGTACGTGCTCGACGAGCCCACGACCGGCCTGCACCTCTCGGACGTCGCGAAGCTCGTCGAGGTGCTCGACCGACTCGTCGAGAGTGGGCATACCGTCATCACGATCGAGCACCACATCGACATGCTGCGCGCTGCGGACTGGCTCATCGACCTCGGACCGGAGGGTGGCGCGGCGGGGGGCCAGCTCGTGGGCGAGGGCTCCCCTGAGCACGTCGCGACCCTCGACACCCCGACCGGCCACGCCCTGCGAGCGGCCTCCGCGGGTTAGGATCTGCGCGATGGAAGCTCGCCGGATCGCCACCTACGCCGACCTCCTCGCGGTCCCGGACCACCAGGTCGGTGAGCTCGTGGCCGGTGAGCTGCGCGTCAGCCCGCGGCCCGCACCGGCGCATGCCTGGGTGTCCTCGTCCCTGGGCGCCGATCTGCTTCCGCCCTTCGCGCGGGGCCGCGGCGGGCCGGGGGGCTGGTGGATCCTCGACGAACCGGAGGTCCACCTCGGCGACGACGTGCTGGTGCCAGACCTCGCTGGCTGGAGGCGTACGACGCTCCCGGCGCTGCCCACCACCTCCTGGTTCGCCACCCGGCCGGACTGGGTCTGTGAGGTCGCGAGCCCGTCCACCGAGGCGTACGACCGGCTCGTGAAGCTGGAGATCTACGGTCGGGCCGGTGTGCCATGGGCCTGGATCGTCGACCCCATCGCGAGGTACATCGAGGTCTTCGAGCGGGTGGACGACGCCTGGAGGCAGGCCGGCGGAGCCACGGACGCGACCGACGCGAGGCTGCCGCCGTTCGAAGCGGTCCCGCTGGACGTCGGCGCGATCTGGCCCCCGGATCCGATGAGAGATCCCTCAGTGTGAGCATCTCCAGCGAGAGATGGTATCTGCCCCTCGGTGGCGCATGGGTCGTAGGGCTACACGAGGGCGTGGCCTGGATCCGCCGTGAGGACCACTGGTGGGCCGTGGATCTCGCAGCGGGTCGCGTGCTCTGGTCCGAGGTCGCCGACTGGCAGGCGGTCCTGTACGCGGGTTCCGTGCTGGTGCGCTGGCATGGCCGGGTGGTCGAAGTCCGCGACGTCTACGGCGTGCGCTGGATGAAGGCGGGGCGGGGTCAGGGCGCGTCGGACCGTTGGGTCGTCGTCGAGGCGGACGGGGTGCAGCGTGCGTACGACACGACCACGGGCGAGCCCGTCTTCGACATCCCCGCGGGAGGCTTCCTGATCGTGGGGGACGAGATCGGCCAGCACGACGAGGACGCGGACGTCGTGCGGGCGTGGGACCGCGACGGGTGTCCGCTCTGGGAGCGCGAGCTCGGAGAGGACGCCTACCTCACATCGACGTGCCAGGGACGCATCGTGGTCCTCGAGTCCCTGCCCGGCCACAGGACCCGGATCCGCGGCGCACTCGAGCTCGAGCTCGACGGCAGCGTCTACCATGTCGTCGGCACGGACCACGGGTGGATGACCTGTTCGGTCCTTACGGACGGACGGCACGTCCTGGAGGTGGGAGGTCCCCGAGCCCGCCGTCAGGAACACCCTATGCCCTGGAGTGCGGTAGCGGACGGCGGGAGCCTGGTGGGCTGGGCCGGCCGCGAGCTCCTCTGGTGCGCCACGACCTGCTCCACGTGGTCCACGCCGGGACGGCTGCAGCTTGTCCACCTCTGGGACGGCTTGCCGTGGGTGCAGGTCGAGGGCCTGGGGCTCGGCCCGCTCTGCGCCGAGGCCGTCCCGCCCCTCGATCTGCTCGGTGTAGGCCACACAACACCGCTCCTGTGTACCCAGGCGAGCCCCCTGCCGCCGCGCATCCGCGACCGCGGCCTCGCGCAGGCGATCGACGCTGCGGGCCACCCGATCGAGCCCGCGCTGGCCGAGTATCTCGCCCGGCTGGGCACGGACGGTCCCTGGCACGACGAGCTGCCTGCTGTGCGCTTCGAGGCCACCGACACGGGAGGGGTCCCCAACGTCGTGGGGGATCCCTGTCTCCATGCCCTCGGCCGCCTGGGCTCCGATCTCTACCTGCTCGGCGTCTACCCGCCCGATCCGCGCCATCCCGTTCTCCGCTGGGACGCGCTGACCGAGACGGTCTCCTGGGTCGCCGACGACTTCGGGGATTTCCTGCGCCTCCTCGATGGCGATGAGGTCGCCTGCCATCCCGCAGCATGGTTCCTGGCGGCCCACACGGGCCCGGAGCTCGACACGCGGGAGATCCTCGCCATGGACGATCCTCTACGTATGGAGCGGGCCTTCGTTCGATCAGGGGACGGGTGGCTGGTGGCGGACCTCCACGCCGTGCTCGGCTGGACCGAGGGGGAGCCCCACCGCGCAGCGCTGATCCCCTGGTCGTCGCGCATCGCGTCGCTGCGGGGCGCCCTCGATGCGCTCGATGTCTCCACGGACGCCGTGCGGCGCTGGCTCGACCGCGTCGAGGGTGACGCCGATCTGCGCCGCAGACTCGTCCTTGCGGGCGTCCAGCTCGAGCAGGTCTTGGAGCCGGACCCGCGCTGGCTGCCCCTCCTGAGCCTGGACGTCGGAGGTGCGTTCGTGTCGCTGGCGCCCCACGACGGGCGCCTGTGCGTGGTCCACTGGGAGGACGGTTGGACGCGGTGGGCCGATGCCGGGACGTGGCTGGAGGGGCTCCCGGAGACGTTGGGCACCAGCGACCCCCTGCCCACAGGTTGCGTCGCCTGGTACCCGGGTCTCGGACCGATCCCCGCGCCGCGACCCGCCACGGAGCCCTCCCCTGCGCATCGCCAGGCCTCCGCGGCCCTCCAGGACGCAGCTCGCTCGCTCGGACCGCGGGACCCCGCCGAGACGCTCGCCGGCCCCGTGCTGCGCTTCCTCCAGACGGTACCTCTCGAGGCCGGCGACGACCCGCTCTCTCCCCACGCGGTCACAGGGCTTCGTCCCGGCGAGGCACGGAGGACCGGTCACGACGTCGCCCGCGGAGCCTGGGTGCGCTTCGCGGCGGAGCTCGCGACGACCGACCACCTGCAGATCACGGTCGACGTGGCCGTCGGCCTCCGACCCGAGCTGCAGGTGGTGTTCACACAGCTCGCCGGAGAGGGCTTGCGATGGCGCTACACCTTCTCGGGTGGCCAGTGAGTCGGGCCATGGGTGACGGGTATCTCCCCTTCACCCACGCCCAGGTCATCGGCGTGCACGAGGGCGTCGCGTGGATCCGCGAGGACGACCGCTGGTGGGCCATCGACCTCGCCGGCGGACGCGTGCTGTGGTCCGAGACCGCCGACTGGGGTGGCGCGCAGCTCGCCGGTCCCCTCCTCCTCCGGATGCGCGGGGACCACGTCGAGGCCCGGGACACCGAGGGCGTGCGCTGGTGGGCCCCCGGGACGGTCTGGGCGAGCTCCGCGCGCTGGGTCGTCGTCCGCCACGCCCTCGCGTGCCGCGTCCTGCACGCCGACACGGGGGCCGTGGCCCTCGAGCAGGGCGACATCGCGTACGCGGTCGTGGGCGACGAGATCGGCCTCCTGGGCGACGACGCCAGCCTCCTCCGCGTCTGGGGGCCCGGTGGCGAGCCGGTCTCGGAGACCCGGGTGGAGGACGCCTGGCCCGAGGTGCTGGACGGGCGGATCGTCCTCTGCGAGCACCTCGACGCCCAGCGCACCCGTGTGAGCGGCGCCCTCGACGTCGTCCTCGATGGCCACGTCGACACGATCGCGGGCACCCTCCGCGCGTGGGTGGCGTCCACGCGCTGGCCCGATGGTCGGATGGCGCTGGAGCTCGGAGGCACATCCGGACGGACCTCGCTGGCCCTGGAGGGGGAGGCGTGGCCCGGTCTCGCAACCGACGGCGAGAGCCACGTCGCCTGGCAGGGCGACACCCTCCAGTGGATCGCCTCCTCCCGCTCGATCTGGCGGGCGCCCGGTCCCGTGCTCAGCGTCTGGCTCTGGGACGGCATGCCCTGGCTGCACGTCGTGGGTCATGGCCTCGTGCCCCTGCGACGCGAGCCCGCCCAGCCCCTCGACCTGCTCGGGGTCGGGTCGACCGATCCGGTGCAGCTCGAGCGCATCGAGCCCGCCGCACCCCGACCGCGCGACCGCGGCCTCCGGGCGGCCATCGAAGCCGCCGGACACCCCATCGAGCCCGCCCTGGACGACCTCCTCGGGCGCCTCGAGCACGACGGGCCCGCCCGCGAGGACCTCGCGGCCCGAGGCCTCGAGGCCACCGAGCACGGTCTCCGGGCTCCCGTCACGGTGGACCGCAGCCTCCGGGTCCTCGGACGCCGGGGACGCGACCTCTGGCTCATCGGTGTGCACCCGCCCGACCCGCGGCACCCGGTCCTGCGCTGGGACGCCGACACGGACACGGTGACCTGGGTGGCGGACGACGTGGCGGCGTTCCTACGGCTCCTCGACGGTGAAGAGGTGCCGACGCATCCAGCGGCCTGGTTCCTCGACGCCCACACCGGCCCCGCGCTCCTACCGCGGGAGATCCAGGCACTCGAGGATCCTCTACGTATGGAGCGGCTCTTCACCCGACTCGGGTCCGCGGGCGCCTGGGCGATCGACGACCTGCGGGCCCGCCTCGGCTGGCAGCCCGGCGACATCGCCACCGAGCTCCGCCCGTGGCCGGACCGCCTCACGACCCTTCGCGAAGGGCTGGCATCCCTGGAGGCTCCGACCGCAGAGGTCGCGCGCTGGCTGCAACGGGTCGAGGGCGATGCGGACCTCCGGCGCACGTTGATCCTCGCTGGCATCGAGGCGAGCGACGCGTCGCATCCAGCGGACAGCCACCTCCCGCTGCTCCAGGCGGAGGACGGCGACCGCGTCTTCACGCTGCTGGCGTATCAGGGGAAGATCGGCCTGCTGCGTGAGGATCTCGGCACGCGGACCTGGGTGACCGCCGACGTCACGAGCTGGCTCGAGGGCCTCCCTGGCACCCTCGACACCCAGGAGCGTCCTCCGACGTGGTTCGTGCCGGGCATCGGGCTCCTCCCGCCGCCCCTGCCCCACGTGGAGCCGTCTCCGGAGCACCTGGAGGCCGCACGGGCCGTGCGGAATGCCCTGCAGGCGCTCCTCCCCGGGGCCGACCCCTGGACGGTGCAGAGGCCCTTGCGACGGTTCCTGCAGACGGCGCCGGTCGCTCCGGGCTACGACCCGCTCTCCCCCCTCGACGTCTGGGAGGTCGAGATCTCCCGCGCGCCCGACGGCGCCCTGGACGTGCTGTGCTCGAAGCTCCGCCAGGTCCAGGTGACCGCCGTGCTCCGCCCCACACCCGACGGCTTCCAGGTGGACTTCGCCACCGCCCCGCACGCACCCCCGCGCCATGTCTTCCGGTTCCCGGGATAACAGGTGGCATGCGAACCCTCTCCCGGCTCCTCTCCTTCGTCATGGTCGGCATCCTGCTCGCTTGTGCGGGCCTCGGCGACCTCTTCACGCCCCCCGTGCTCGCCCCCGAGACCGCGAGCATGACCGGCGTGAACACCAGCACCAACGGCGGCGTCACCACGACCAGCCTCACGTACTCGAGCAGCGAGCCCGCCACCGCGATCACCGCTCACTACGCGAAGGCCCTCGCCGCCGACGGCTGGACCGTCGTGGAGACGGAGGGCATGGTGAGCGCCACCGGTGAGCGCGGCGCGGTCACGATCACCACCGAGGACGGCGGGTTCACGGTCACCTGGGTGCGCTGAGGCTCGTCAGCGCCGGGAGATCCAGGCGCCGAGGGTCCACCGGGCACCGCCGGCCGTGCTGCAGCCGGCCTCGGGGGTCACCACGGGATCGGGCGGCTGCTCGCAGGTCGCCTCGATGGGGGGCAGTTCGCCTCCGTACGCGACGCCGGCGATACAACCGTCCACGTCGACCCCGACGAACCCGCCCTGGTCGGGCGCCACGACGAACGACAGATCCTCCACCTCGCCCGGTGCCAGCGTGACCTCCCGCTCCACCCCGGCGGCGACATGGAACACCCGGTACGTGACGGGCTCCGCGCCGGTGTTCTGGACCTCGAAGAGGTAGTGGATGTCGCCGCCACAGGTCGTGTTGCACGGTTCGCCCCTCGTCATGAGGAGGCCGCAGCTCTCATAGGAGGTGACCTGCTCGCCGCCTACCGGGCAGGTCGCGACCTCGACGGCGTAGCCGGGCTGGATCCACGCCAGCTCGTCGACCGTGAAGCCGTGCTCGCCAGCCCAGGCCCCGACAGCGGAGACCACGGCGGGGTCGTCCATCTCGGGGATCCAGTCCCACTCGTGGGCCGCGTCGATGCGCTCGACGAGCCCGGGGCTGTCGATACCCATGAGGTACCCGACGGCGCAGTGCGTGCCTGAGGGGTCGACGAACCGAGGCGCGCGCGCAGCGTCGATGCCCGACCAGAAGGCGCGGGGGGGATGGACCGCGCGCACGCGCTCCGGGCCGCCACGGCTGTCGGGGAAGTCTCCCGCCCACGCGTAGCTCTCGAGCGCCTCGAGCGCCGCCAGCCGACGCACACGCACGTCCACGGGCAGGTCGGAGGGGGTCTCGGCGCGCAGCGTGGACACGACGTGGAGCAGGTGCTCCCGGATCTCGGGATCGGAGCCCGCGGAGGCGAGGGAGGACAGGAAGAAGAGCATGGTTCGGACCTCTCGACGGCGACCATAGACGCCCGATCCACCACCTGCTGGGCAAGAGGCCCTGATCCGGGTCCGCTCCACCCGCGTAGCCCCAGCATGCTTCTGATCGCCGCTGCCCTCGCCGGACTCGAATGGCGTCCGCTCGACGCCGCCACCGTCGCGGAGGCCCGCAAGGAGCGCAGGCTGCTCCTCCTGGACCTCGAGGCCGTCTGGTGCCACTGGTGCCACGTGATGGACGCCACCACCTGGCAGGACCCCGGGGTCGAGAAGGCCGTCCGGAGGCACTTCGTCCCCGTCCGGGTCGACCAGGACGCCCGACCCGACCTGGCCGGGCGCTACCGGGAGCACGGCTGGCCCGCCATCGTCGTGCTCGACCCCGAGGATCTCTCCGACCGCGCGATCGGCTCGGGCTACCACGACCCCGACGCCCTGCTCGCGCTCCTCCAGCAGGCCCGGCGGTCCCGCGCCCCCGCGCCGCCACCACCACGGGAGCCCCACCTGCTGGCCCCCGACGACCGGGAGGCCCTGGAGGCCCGGCTGGCGGACACCTGGGACCCCGCCGACCGGGCGTGGGGGCAGGGCGGCCATCGCTTCGTGGCCTGGCGGAACGTCGAGCACGGCGTGCTCCACGGCGACCCGGAGGCCCAGGAGCGCGCCCGGCAGGCCCTCGATGCGGGGAGGGCGCTCGTGGACCCCGTGTGGGGCGGGGTCTACCAGTACTCCACCCACGGCGACTGGGAGCACCCGCACTTCGAGAAGCTCCTGGTGTTCGACGCCGAGATCGGGAGGGTCTACGCTCTCGCCCACCAGCGCTGGGGACGTCCGGAGGACCTGGCGACCGCCCGCCAGATCCTCCTGCACGTCACGACCTGGCTCGACGACCCCTCGGGCGGCTTCCGGACCAGCCAGGACGCGGACGTCGTGCAGGGCGAGCACGCCTCGGCGTACTTCGCCCTCGACGACGCGGGGCGCCGGGCCCTCGGGGTCCCCCGCGTGGACCCGTCCGTCTACGCCGGACCCACGGGCCTCGCCGTCGACGCCCTGGTGGCCCTCTGGAGGGCGTCCGGCGACCCCGTGGCCCTGGAGCGCGCCCTCAGGGCAGGAGCGTGGCTGAGACAGCCCGGGACGCCGTACCTCGCGGACGCCCTGGGCGCGGGCCGGGGCTTCATGGCCCTGTTCTCCGCCACCGGGGACCGCGCCTGGCTGGACGCCACCACGGCCCTCCTCGACGACGTGCGCACTCTCGCCGGGCCCTCGGGCTTCGTGGGCGGTCCGCCGCGCCCCGATGCCCCCGCACCCGTGGCGGTGCCCGACGACGACATCGACCTCGGGCGCCTGGCCCTGCGGGTGTTCCGGGCCACCGGAGACGACCGCCACCGCGAGCTCGCCGACCTCGCGCTGGGCCACGGCACGGCGGGCCGGCTGGCGGGTCGCGGGTGGCACGTGGGCGCGGTGCTCTCGGCAGACAGCGAGCGCTCGGCGTCCCCGCCCCACGTCGTGGTGGTCGGCGGACCCGATGCGGACGCGCTCTTCGCGGCGACCCGCGGCCTGCCGCCCACCGCGACCGTGGAGCGCCTCGCCGACGGGAAGCCCGGCGCGGACGGCACCGTCTACCCCGACGGACCCGCCGCCTTCCTCTGCGCCGACGGGCGCTGCTCCTCGCCCCTCACGGACCCCGCGGAGGTCGCCGCGCGCTGTGCGTGGTGATCACTCGAACACCACGGCAGGCGCTCCCGCCGCGACGAGCAGCTCGCGCACGGAGGTCTCGGCGGACCTCCTCGCCGTGTCGCGGATCCCCTGGTCCTCCGCGGCCTGACGCAGGGCGCGCACGGCCTCCCGTCGGGCCTGGGTCTCCAGATCCGCGTCCGGGATGCCGAACCACCCACGCTCCCGCCTCGCGACGAAGCTCGCCTCCTCGTCGAGGTCCACCCGCCAGATCTCCGTGTCCGGCAGCCGCACGTGCACGGTGCCGTCGGGGTCGACCCGGACGCCGTCCTCGGCCAGCGCGCCCAGATCGACGCCCGCCGTGACCTCACCCCGCGCGACGAACAGGATGCGCTCGCCCACCCACAACCACGTGCCGTCCGTGCCCCGCTGGCCCGCCACGGCCTGCTCGAGCTCCAGCGCCGCCGACTCCAGCCGCGCCAGCTCGCGCACGCCCCGCAGGACGGCCGCCCGGTCGGGCCCGACGTGGGTGGGCGGGTCCACGAGGTCCGTCACCCGTGCCCCCAGGCCGGCGAGCTCGCGCGCGCCCACGGCGAAGCCCACGCCCGCCACGGCCAGGGCGAGGCAACCCATGACGAACAGCCCGGTCAGCAGGGTCTTCGTGCGGTCTTCCAGCGGGGACCTCCCGACAGTCCCTTAGCGCTTCGGGCGCGCGATCTCGATGCGCTCGGCCTCGGACAGCTCCGGGAGCACGAGGGCGAGGGCGGCCTCGAGCACCTCGTCCCGCCCGGACCGGATGCCCTCGAGGGTCGGGGCCACCTCGATGTCCGGCTGGATGCCGACCCGCTGCGTGGGCCGTCCGTCCGGCCAGAACACCCCGATCCCGCTGATGTAGGCCCCGCGCCCACCTGGGAGCGCGAACCGGGACACGTTGCCGTCCGCGCCCGCCGTCGGCGTGCCCACGAACGTCGTCCGGGGCCCCGCGGCGAAGGCCATCGCGTGGTACTCGGTGCTGCTCTGGCCGCGGTCGTCCAACAGCACGACCACCCGTCCGCGGTAGGACCCCTCCTTCGTGGGCTCGAGCGAGAGCTCCTCCCCAGGGACCTGGAACCCCGGGTTCGCGGGGTCCACCGACCAGAACCGCACGAAGGGCGTGGGCTCGGAGACCAGCCGCCGTCCGAACGAGAACACCGTGAAGTCCTCCGGGTAGCCGCGCGCGTCGATGATCAGCACGTCCCGCTCGAGGTAGGCGTCCACCTCGGACGTCTGCATCCGGTCGATGGACACGTACCCCACACCCTCCGTGAGCTCGCGGAAGCCGCGGTCCGGCTGGGGTGGATCGGGCTTCTCGACGCGCTCGGTGGTCACCTCGCCACGGTGCGTCGTCACCGTCACGGGCCCGCAGTCGCCCCGCCCGAGCCGCCTGCCGACGTTGCGCATCCGCGAGCCCTCGTTGGACGCCGGCGTGTACGGCAGCATGGCGGCCACCCGATCGGCCACCGACTCGCCGTCGAAGGCCTCCAGCACGTCACCGATGGCGAGCTGGGAGTCGCCCGAGGCGGTCACCACGGGCCGACCCTCCACGAAGCGCACCTCCGCATCGAGGGTGCACTTCCCGCGCGGCGCCAGCATCCGGCTCCACGGCGCCCCGGTGTGGCTGTCGTTCACGTGCCACGCGAGGCGCGCGAGGGCCTCCGCGTAGGCCTCGTCGGTCTCCGCCGTCACGAACGGGGCCACGTGGGCCTCCAGCACCTCGTGCCAGTCGCCCTCCACCAGATCGCGGTACGGCGAGGTCCACTCGATCACGTTCCAGAAGCGGAACAACGCCAGGAGCCGAAGCCCCGGGTCGAGCTCGACCTCCCAGGGGCGCTCCGTGCTGTACGACGGGTTCCCGATCCCGGGGACCACGGCCCCCACGAACCTCCGGGCCTCCGGACGACCCGCGCGCACGGCCTCCAGCGCCTCCCGGAGCTCCTGTGGGAGGGCCTCCATCCACCGGAGATCCGCCATCTGCCGCGCACCCTCGGGGACCGAGCATCCCGGGCACGACGGCGGCAGCCCCAGCTCCTGGACGGCCGTGAGCACGACCGCGTCCGCCGCCGCATCGTCGGCAGCGTCCACGTAGGCCTGGAGGAACCCGAAGAGCCAGGTGTCCGGGTCTCGCGAGCCGTCCGCGAAGGCCGGGTGGTGCATCTTCACGAAGCCCCACACGCGTCCCAGGCGGGCGAGCCGCGCCACCATGGCGGCGTCGGGCGGAGCGATGGTGACGCCAGGAGCCTCGACCGGGGGCGGCGGTACGGGGAACGGCAGCACCCGCCCGTCGACCTCGAGCTCGAGCGCATCGACGTCCAGGGTGCCCTTCCCCTCCGCGCTCACGCCGTACCCGAGGGCCGTGGCGTCACCCTTCACGCGGGCGCGGACCTCCACGAATCCCTCGCGCCCGGCCTTCACGCGCTTCGAGCCGCGGAACGACAGCGGCTCGTCGGCCCCGTCCACCCGCACCCAGACCCACGCGGACATCCCGTCGGAAGGCCGAAGCCAGGCGCGGAACCGGACCTCCCGCATGCCAGCGACAGGGTCGTTGCGGAACAGCAGGGCCGAGCCCTTCGGGACGTCGGCGGTCAGGCGCAGGACGGGCTCGCCCTCGTGCAGGACCTCCGGGTCGACGGCCCCCTCCGCGAGCACCTCGAACACATCGACGACGGGCGCAGGCATGGCGAACGCGGCCAGCGCGAGCAGCGACATCATTCCCCCGTCCCCCGGGGAGACAGGGACCGGAGGTAGACCCAGATGGCCTCGAGCTCCACGTCGTCCGCGGTGCCCACGGCCTTCCAGGGCATCGCCACGGGGTCCACGGCACGTCCATCGGGTCGGATCCCCGTGCGCATCAGGGTCACGAACTGCTCCTTCGTCCAGCCCCCGAGGCCGTCGGGCGCGGGGGTGAGGTTGGCCGCGGGCGGCCAGTCGGGGTCGCCATCGAGCACGCGTCCCCCCGAGAAGTGCGGGTTGTGGCAGCCCACGCAGGTCTGCGCGAGGTGCTCGCCGAAGCGCGCGTCGGGCCGGTGGGGCGGCGGGGTCTCGAGGTCCTTGCGGTCGGGGTCGATGCGGTGCGCCGACAGCGCAGGCACCTGACCGAACGCGTAGAGCGCGCGCATCACGGGCCCCCAGGACGACGGGCCGACGTCGCGATCCACGGGGTCGAGGTCCTCGACGACCACGTAGAGGTCGCTCACCTCCCGGTCCGACAGGGCCTGGTAGTCGATGGACGACATCAGCGCCGTGCCGCCGTCACGCCGGACGCCGTGGCGCACCATGCGCTCGAAGTCCACGATGCCGTAGCCCTCCGGCAGCCCACCGTGCCCGTGGGTGAGGTTCGGGGCCGCGAGCCGCATCACGGGGCCGACGTCCATCACGACCTTCCCACCGAGGTCCTGGCCGTGGCACTCCCGACAGCCCAGCCGCACCGAGAGGGCCTCGCCGCGCTTGCGGGCGTTCGAGCGCGCGATGGACTTCCCGATGCCGAGGGGGTCCGCATCCAGGATCTTCATGGGCCACGGGCTCGGGATCCGCGCCGCCGGGACGTCGTGCGTGGCGGTCAGCATGCTCTCGCTGACGAACCAGACGTACCCGCCGATCGCAGCCAGGAGCAGCCCGACCAAGACGACCAGCCAGAGCGCCCACCTCAGCCACCTCATCGTCCCGTCCTCCAGAGCTCGCCGTCCCAGGCCACCGCGAGGGCGAACAACGGGAGGGCCTGGGAGCTCGTGGTGCCCGCGCGCCACGGATGTGCGAGGTGCCACTGTACCAACATGAACGCCGTGACGTGCTGGATGGACCTCGCGTCACGCCGATCCGCGCCCTTGAGCGCCACGAGGGGCCCGGCACGCCAGGTGGGCTGGTCGCCCGTCCCGCCCGTGCCGAACAGGGCGTCCGCATAGGTCGTGCGCACACCGGCGATCCAGGGCCCCTCGAGCACCAGGACGTCCACGTCGTCCACGACCACCCAGCCGCCGTTCGGTTGCAGCAGGTCGCGCCCGGCCTCGTAGAACCCCACCGCGTCGACACCGAGCTTCCACCACGCCGCGGTCGTGATGTTCCGCACCGCCACGCGGCCCACCTGGGCCTGGAGCGTGTTGGTGACCGTCAGCCGCGCGCCGAAGGCCGCCACGTTGTCGCCCGCCCGCTTCCGGACCTTGATCGCGGGGTCCGAGTAGTCCACGTCCACCGCGTCGAACGGCATCACCGCCCCGAGCACGCCGTAGTACTTCGTGGCCTCGAGCGACACCGAGGTCTCGAGCACCGCGAGGGGCTTGATCCGCAGCATGGGTCCGAGGGTGCCGAAGGTCGGCGAGGTGCCTCCGTCCAGCCCGAATTCGAACAGGGTCCCGCGCCGGAGCACGCCGGCGTCCTCGGGCTCCAGAGACCGCCGCACCGTGAGGCGACCGTTGTAGCCGAGCCCCAGGGGGTTCAGGCGCGTGCCGATGAAGCCGCCGTGGACCACGGACCAATCGGGAGGAGGCGGCTCGGCGGCGAGGGCGGCCGTCAGGACCCAGCAAAACATCGCGCTACGCTACCCCGTCAGCCGTTACCTGCGAAGTCGGAGGTGATCATGCGCGCCACGTGGACCCTGCTCTTCGCGATCGCGTGCGAGCCCCAGCCCGAGCCCACCGCGGTCGACCCCGTGCCGACGGCACCGGCCACCGACTCCGAGGCTCCCGGCGTCTCCGGGGTGCTCGCGGCGCACAACGACGTGCGCGACGGTGTGGACGTGCCTCCCCTCGCCTACGACAGCGACCTCGCCGAGGTGGCCGCCGCCTGGATCGAGGGCCTCGACGGCGAGGGCTGCAACCTGCGCCACGACTACAGCTCCCCCTACGGCGAGAACCTCTACTGGACGAGCGCCACCGCCGACAGCCTCGAGGTGGTCTCCTCCTGGGAGAGCGAGGTCGTGGACTACGACTACGCCACCAACTCCTGCGCGCCCGACCAGATGTGCGGGCACTACACCCAGCTCGTGTGGTCCACCACCGAGCGCGTGGGGTGCGCCAAGCGGCAGTGCAGCGGGGGTCGAGGCGAGATCTGGATGTGCGTGTACGACCCCGCGGGCAACTTCAGCGGTCAGCGTCCCTACTGACGCGCCCCCGTGCGGTAGGGTCCGTCTCCCACGCGAAGGAGACCCGATGCAGCCGCCGGTCGCGCCCACCCGCCCCCACGTCCACACCGACCACGGCGTCGAGCGCCCGGACCCCTGGCACTGGCTGAAGGACCGGGAGGACCCCGCCACCCTCGCCTACATCGAGGCCGAGAACGCGTACACCTCCGAGGCCCTGGCCCCCCTCGAGCCCCTCCGGGAAGCCCTGTACGCCGAGATGCTCGGCCGGATCCAGGAGACCTGGACGTCCGTGAAGGTCCCCGACGGCACGTGGCGCTACTACACGCGGACGGTCGAGGGGCAGGCCTACACGATCCACTGCCGGGAGCCCCTGGAGGGCGGCGAGGAGACCGTGCTGCTCGACGAGAACGCGCTCGCCGAGGGCTTCGACTTCTTCAGCCTCGGCGACCTCGAGACGAGCCCGGACCACACGCGGATCGCGTACACGTTCGACACCACGGGCGACGAGATCCACACGCTGGTCGTGCTGGACATCGCGACAGGCGAGGAGCTCGACCGGGTGCACGGCGTGAGCGCGAGCTTCACCTGGGGCAACGACAGCAACACGATCTACTGGCACGAGATCGACAGCACCCAGCGGCCGTGGCGGGTGCGCGCGCGCTCCGTGCCCGGCGGCGAGGCCACCGACGACCCCATCCTCTACGAGGACCCCGACGGCCGCTTCTACGTCTGGATCCGCCGTACCCGACCTGGCCGCTTCCTGGTCGTGAACAGCGCGTCCTCGGAGACCTCCGAGCGCTGGCTGCTCGATGGTGACGACCCGGGTGCCGGGCTGCGCTGTGTGCATCCGCGCACAGAGGGGCTCATCTACAAGGTGGAGGTCGACCACGAGGGCGTCTGGATCACCACCAACGACGGCGACGACCCCGACCGTCGCACGCCGGAGCTCCGGATCTATCGCACCCCCCTCGAGACGGCGCCCCGGGCGGACTGGACGCTCTGGCAGGAGACGCGCCGCGACGCGAGCCTGGAGGGGGTCCACGCCTTCCGGGACTTCGTGGTGGTCGAGGAGCGTCGGGACGGGAACATCCACCTCGTCGTGCACGAGCGCACAACGGGGGGCCGGTCGGAGGTCGCCATGGCGGAGACCTCGTACGTGGCGGGCATGGCGCGCAGCCCCGTCTACGACGGTCACTGGTTCCACTACACGTACAGCTCCATGGTGGCGCCACGCTCGATCTACCGGTTCGACGTCGACTCCGGCAGCTCCACGCTCCTCGAGCGGACCCCGGTGCCCGGGTACGACCCCGCGGCCTTCAGCTCGGCCCGCATCCACGCGACGGCCGACGACGGCACGGACGTCCCGATCTCGCTCGTGTGGAAGGGCGGCCCCGACCTCCCGCAGGACGCGCCCTGCATGCTCTACGGCTACGGGTCCTACGGGCTCACCATCGAGCCCGTGTTCCGTACGGTGTGGACGAGCCTGACGGAGCGCGGGGTCGTGGTGGCCATCGCCCACGTGCGGGGCGGCGGGTACCACGGACGGCGGTGGTACGAGGCGGCCAAGTTCCTCACGAAGATGGCGACCTTCGACGACTTCATCGCCGCCGGACGCCACCTGGTGCAGGCGGGGATCACCCGGCCCGGGAAGCTCGGCATCATGGGCGGGAGTGCCGGCGGCATGCTCGTGGGAGCGGTGATGAACCGCGCACCGGACCTCTGCACCGCGGTGGTCGCGGCCGTGCCCTTCGTGGACGTCGTGAGCACCATGCTGGACGCGAGCCTGCCGCTCACGACCGGCGAGTACCACGAGTGGGGCGACCCGAACGACCGCCTCTACTTCGACGCCATGCTGGCCTACAGCCCCTACGACAACGTGGCGGCCGTGGACTACCCGGACCTGCTCGTGATCAGCGGCCTGAACGACCCTCGCGTGCAGTACTGGGAGCCCACCAAGTGGGTCGCGAAGCTCCGGGCCACCGCCACGGGCGGCGAGGTGCTGCTGAAGACCCACATGGGCGCGGGTCACCAGGGGCAGTCCGGCCGGTACGGCTTCCTCCAGGACAAGGCGGAGGAGCTGGCCTGGCTGGTGTCGAAGATCGCACCCGCCGGGTGACGGGTGCTACAGGCCGACCTCGGCGTCCAGCGCCATGTCGCCCTCGAGCTCGATGGTCATCGGCGTGGACGTCGCGGGGAGCGAGCTCACCGGGAGCCGCAGCATGGCCGCACCCGTGCCGTCGAGGGAGCCCGTGCCCTGGACGGCCGCGTTGATGACCGCGATCTGGCCCGTGCCCAGCGGGAGGGTGACCGGCGCCGGGAGGAGCACCTGCAGGTCGACGCCCGTGGCGGAGTAGAGCGTGTCGCCGCCCACCTCGAGGTCCATCGCCCACTCCGGGATGGTCGGCAGCGACACCGGCGCACCGGCATCGTCCACCACCGCGATGCGGTCGAGGGTCAGCGTGGCAGCCGTGACCGTGATGTTCTCGCGGTCCACCGGACGGCCGTCGAGGGCGCGATCCAGCTCGGCATCGAGGTCCTCCTGGGAGGCCAGCGTGCCCGTCCAGGTGACGTCCACCCGGCAGACGTCGCCCTCCAGGGTGAGCGTGAACGTGGAGACGTTCCCGTCGTCGTCGCGGGTGCCCGTGCCCTCGCAGGACTGGTCGAGGTCCATGCCCATGCCGACCTCGCTACGGAGGCTGGTGGACACGGGGATGGTGCAGGCGGCGAGAAGGATGCCGAGGATCATGGCGTCTCCGGGTTCGGGTCCAGCCAGACTACATCGGACCGGACACTTCGCCAATTCAGGGCGATGTCAGGGCGCCTACGCCCTCGAGGGAGCAGTCGTCCCCGACACACCCCTCGAACGCGAGCGTGGCCGCCAGATCCCGGGTCACCGCACCGTCGAGCCGGACGCGCACGTCCGCTCCCGGGTCGAACGTCCGCGGCGTCGCGTCGCCCGTCCACTCCGCCGCGGCCAGCGCGATCTGCACGTCACCGTCGGTCCCCACCGACAGGTACCCCGCGAACGAGCCCGCCAGGACGGGGGACACGTCGAGCTCCGCCGTGACCTGCCCCACCAGGCTGGCCGGACAGGCCCCCTCGCGCACGTGGGTCCAGCGCTGCGCCGCGACCGTCAGGGTGCCCGGGGTCGCGCCGTCGAGCGTGACCGACGGGAAGGCCAGCCGCTCCAGCACGTCCGCCCCGCTGAACGCGAGGTCCGGGTACACCGCGCGCTCCTCGACGATCTCGGTGTCGCAGCCGCTGTCCAGGATGCCCTCCGAGCCCACCTGCACGCCCGCCGCGCGGGGCGCGTCGCCCGTGTCGTCCGTCGGCGACGGGCTGCCGGACGGTGTGGTGGGCTCGCAGCCGAGGACGGCGAGCAGGCAGAGGGTGGGCAGCATGAGGTCTCGCATGCTCCGACGATAGGCGAACCCCGGCCGACCCACCACCCGGGTGTGCCGAAACCGTACGCCGAGATCGGGTGCTCATGTCCGGAAACGGGATAGTCGTGCCCATGGACCAGGCCGCACGCGAGCTCCTCCGGGCCCTGCGGGGCCCCCGATCCCAGGTCGCCTTCAGCCGTCGCCTCGGCTACCGCGGCAACGTCGCGGCCAAGTGGGAGGGCGGGCATCGCTTCCCCACGTTCGCCGAGACCATGCGGGCCGCCGAGCGGGTCGGCATCGACGTGCCTGCCGCCCTCGCCACCTTCCACGCCGCCAGCGCTAGCGCCTGGGACCCCGAGGACATCTCCGCGTGGCTCCAGGAGCTCCAGGGCAGCACGAACCAGGCGGAGCTCGCGCGGCGCTCGGGGCTCTCCCGGCAGCAGGTCGGACGCCTCGTCTCGGGCAGGGTGCGCGGGCGTCTGCCCGAGGTGCTGGCGCTGGTGGACGCCATGACCGGCCGTGTGCCCGAGCTGGTGGGGGCGCTGGTGCCCATCGGGGACGTGCCGTCCCTGGCCCACGAGGCACGCGTGCGCTTCGCCCTCGCGCGGCTGGCCTTCTCCCACCCCTGGTCCATCGCGGCGCGGGCGTGGCTGGACACCCGGGGTCGGGTCCAGCGACGGGACGCGGCGGGCGAGATGTCGCGGGCCCTGGGCCTGCCCCCCGCGGACGCAGCGGACCTCGTGGAGGTGCTGGTGGACGCGGGGGCGGCGCTGGTCGAGGGCCGCTGGTTGGTGCCCGCACCCCCGGCGACGGTCGAGCTGGTGGCCACGCCGGAGGACATCCGGGGCATCCGGGCACACTGGGCGGCCGTGAGCGCCGAGCGGGTCGCGCGGGGCGAGCCGGGCGACCTGTTCTCCTTCAACGTCTTCGCGGTGGGCCGGGACGACCTGGAGCGCGTGAAGGACGCGCAGCGCCGGTTCTATCGGGAGGTCCGCGCCATCGTCGCGGACAGCCCGCCGGAGGTCGCGGCCCTGCTCGTGGTGCACACGGCACCCTTCGACTGACCCGCGTTAGGGCGACGCCATGACGCACCGCTCCTTCGACGTGCTCGTCGCCGGGGCCGGGTTCGGCGGGCTGTCCGCCGCGCTGCACCTGGCCGAGCAGGGTCGGTCCGTCTGCGTCTGCGAGAAGCTCGCCTACGCCGGGGGCTGCGCGTCGACGTTCCAGCGCGACGGCGCCTGGTACGAGGCCGGGGCCACCATGTTCGCCGGGTTCGACGAGGGAGGCTGGATGCGGCACCTCGTCCGGCGCTTCCGGCTGGACGTCGACATCGTGCCGCTCGACCCGGTCGCGGGCTTCCGGTCCCCGGGCCTCCGCGTGGAGGTCCCGGCCGACCGGCACACCTTCGTGGAGACCATGGCGTCCCTCCCCGGGGCTCCAGGCCCGTCGGTACGGGCGTTCTTCGAGGAGGTCCGATCGACGGCGGACGTGCTCTGGGCGCTGTTCTCACGCCCCGAACGGCTACCGCCCTTCACGCTGCCCGCGCTCCTGCACCATGTCCGCAGCCTGCCGGACCTGCTGCCCCTGGTGCGCGGGGTGGGACGTCCGCTGACGGCGCGGCTCGCGGCCCACGGTCTGGCCGGCTTCGAGCCTCTGCGCCTCTGGCTGGATGCCGTGTGCCAGATCACCGTGCAGACCTCCGCGGACCGGGCCGAGGCGCCCGTCGCGATGGCCGCCGTGGATTACTTCTTCCGCGGGACGGCCCACGTGGGCGGGGGCATCGGGCGGCTGGCGGACGCGATGGTCCAGGCCATCCGGGCGCGCGGAGGCGAGGTCGTGCTCGCCAATCGCGTGAGAGCTCTGGAGCGGGTCACCGACGGCTGGCGCGTGCAGACCCGCCGGTTCGACGCTCGGGCCCGGACGGTCGTGGCCGGCCTGCTGCCCCAGGACGTCGATCGGCTGCGGGGGATCGAGCCGTCCGGACGTCGTGTGCAGGCGGTCCGCGAGGGCTGGGGTGCGGCGATGCTCTACCTCCGGGTCGACGGGGCGGGCGGGGCGCACCACCTGCAGTGCGTGCTGGATCCGTCCCTCCCGCTGGTGGAGGGGAACCTGGTCCTGGTGTCGGTCGGTGCGGGCGACCGACCGGGCCCACGGACGGCGACCGTGTCGACCCACATCCGTCTGGGCGAGGGCCTGCCCGACCGGGTCGCGCAGGTGCAGGCCCGGATGCGCGCGAACGTCGGGCAGAACGCGCCGGAGCTGCGCATCGGGCACGTCATGACGGCTTCCCCGCGCACCTTCGAGCGCTTCACGGGCCGGGAGGACGGGCTCGTGGGAGGGGTGCCGCGCGTCGCGGGTCTACGGGGCTACCTGGACCTGTGGCCGGTCGAGCACACCCGCGACCTGTGGCTCGTGGGCGACAGCGTGTTCCCGGGCCAGAGCGTGCTCGCGGTGACGGTGGCGGGCCACCGGGTGGCGGCAGCGATCGACCGTCGCACCACCTGACCGCATTCACACCCTTCGCGGAGCGCGCACCATCGGCATAGGGAGAACCCCCGGAGGTCGACATGCTGCTGCTCACCACCGCCGCCCTCGCCGGCGACATCGCCTGGAGCTGGGACGAAGGTGTCCAGCACCGCTACCACATCGTGAACAAGGTCGAGCTCTCGGAGGTCTTCTGGATGCGTTCCGAGACCAACGAGGAGCGACGCGCCATCGGCTGGACGTCCGAGTGGGACCTGCTCTGCACCGGCAAGGGCCCCGAGAGCAAGAAGACCTTCCTCGTGAGCTGCCAGATCGACCAGCTTCGCATCGAGGCCGTCCCGAACGCCCAGAGCGACATCGGCGACCTGCAGGGCATCCTCGACGAGTGGGACGACCGCCTCGTCGGCGCCAGCGTGAACCTCACCGTCCACGGGTCCGGCCACATCACCGACATCGAGCTCGAGGACGTGAAGCGCGACCACCAGAACGACCGGTCGCGCGAGATGGTCGTGTCCATGCGCATGTTCGTCGAGCGAGCCGTGGCTGGCCTCGAGGTGTCGCTGCCCAAGAACGGCGAACCCGTCGAGGGCGGCTGGCCCGCGAAGGTCCCCCGCCTCCTCTCGGTGCCCTCCAGCGTCGGCACGGTGGGCGGGGCCGATGTCATCAGCAAGCTCACCGAGCAGAAGGGCGACCTCGTCACCATCGAGACCGCGTACGAGGGCGTCCGCGGG
Organism: Alphaproteobacteria bacterium; assembly: GCA_020632885.1. Classification (GTDB taxonomy): domain Bacteria; phylum Myxococcota_A; class UBA796; order UBA796; genus JACKEQ01. Next base: position 46,082 of record JACKEQ010000036.1, read on the forward strand.
CCCGCCGTCGACACCGACGCCGACGGTCGCTCCGCCAACGGCGTCAACCTGTGGGCCATGAAGGGCTTCTCGCGCTGGCAGCTCAACACCCGGGTGGGCGTGGTCACCAGGGTGGAGACCCTCTGCGAGGGCACGCTCACGCCATCCTCCGCGCTCGCCATCCAGGCCGCACCGAGCCCGTACATCCAGGCCATCACGGTCCAGCGCCGCGGTCCGGCGAACCCCCTGGAGCCCTTCGGGCCCAACACGGTGATGAAGCGTGAGTGAGGTGTTCGGGGTCTGGGAGCACCCCCCCAACGCGGACCTCCCGGCCCACGCGGCCCTCTGCCTGCTCGACCGCGGTGACGCCGTGCGCCTCTACCTGCGCATGACGATCCAGGGTCAGCAGCTCGTCTCCGACACCGTCCTGCCCCTGGACGGCTCGCGCGTCGGCATGGGGGACAGCACCGTCGTGGCACGCCGGGAGCACGGCGCGCTGGTGCTGGAGCGCGAAGGGGGCGGCACTCCCGCCGGTCGCACCCGCTACGAGCGCGTCGAGGAAGGCCTCCTCGAGCGCCACGAGGGCGGCACCGAGCACCTCTACCTGCCCTCGAGCACCAAGCAGGTCCTCGTGTACCGGCGCGAGCTCCAGATGCGGAAGGGCAAGATCGCAGCCCAGTGCGCCCACGGCTCGATGGCGGTGTTCTTCCGCCGCGACCCCGTGCGGGCCGGGCGCCTCGACATCCCCCTCGACGGGCCGATGGAGCACTGGAGCCGCGGGAGCTTCGCGAAGGTGGTGCTCTCCGTGGAGACCGAGGACGAGCTCCTCACGATCCACCGCGAGGCCCAGGCGAGCGGGTTGCCCACCGCCATCATCACGGACGCCGGTCGCACGGAGTTCAAGGGCGTGCCCACGCGCACCGTCGTCGCCGTGGGCCCGGCAGTGCTCGGCGAGATCGACAGGATCACGGGCAAGGACGGCCTGGTGGCCTGCAAGCTGGCCTGAGGGTCGGGTATACAACGTGCCCGCCACCGGAGCCTCCGTGATGCCGCACCTCCTCCTCGCCCTGCTCGCCGCCGGGCCCGCGCTCGCCGGGCCCCTCGACGACGCCGATGCAGACGGCCTCCCGGACGCCATCGAGGCCCGCCTGTACAGGACGGACCCCACACTCGCAGACTCCGACGGCGACGGAATCCCCGACGGCGCCGAGGTGGCCGTGGGCCTGCGCCCCGACGCGGCGGACTCCGACCTGGACGGGCTGGACGACGACGTCGAGCTCGCGATGGGCACCGACCCCAGGCGCCCCGACACCGACCGGGACGGCGAGCCCGACGGTGCCGAGGTGGCCGCGGGCACCGACCCCCACCACGGCGACACCGATCTCGACGGCATCCCCGACGGCCTCGCCGCACAGCTCGACGGCGCGGTGCTCCCCGCGGGCATGGGCGATGGAGACATCGACGGAGACGGCCTCGCCGACCGCCAGGAGGTCGGGCTGCGCACCCGGCCGGACCTCCCGGACAGCGACTTCGACGGCCTCTGGGACGGCGAGGAGCCCGGCACCCTCCCCTGGCTCGCGGACACCGATGCCGACGGGCGCCCGGACGGCGTCGAGCTCGCCGCGGGCACCGACCCCTGGCGGGCGGACAGTGACGGAGACGGCCTCTCGGACTCCCTGGAGGCCTGGCTCGGCACGGACCCCGTGGACGACGACTCCGACGACGACGGGCTCCCGGACGGCCTGGAGGTCGCCGCGGTGGGCTCGGACCCCCTCCTGCCCGACACGGACGGCGACGGGATCGGCGACCTCCACGAGGCGGGCGTGTCCCACCCACGCCTCGTGGACAGCGACTTCGACGCCCTCGACGACGAGGCGGAGCGCGCGGCCGGCACGGACCCCCTGCTGTTCGACACGGACGGTGACGGCGCGGCCGACGGCGAGGAGCTCGCGGCCCTCACCGACCCCCTCGACCCCGCGAGCACACCGCCCTTCCAGGATCTCGACAGCGACGGGGTCTCCGACGCCCTGGCCACCCTGCTCGGTCTGGGTGGCTACGACACCGACAACGACGGCACCCCCGACTTCGCCGAGCTGGCGGCGGGCACCGACCCCACCCTGGCCGACACGGACGGCGACGGGCTCGCCGACCCCGACGATCCCGATCCCCGCCTGCGCGACACCGACGGCGACGGCATGGACGACGGCACGGAGGCCCTCTGGGGGCTGATGGCGACCCGCGCGGACAGCGACGGCGATGGGCTCCTGGACGGCGAGGAGCGCGCCCGGGGCACGAGCCCCTCGTGGAACGACTCCGACTACGACACCCTCCCCGACGGCCAGGAGGTGTGGGTCACCCTCACCTCCCCGTCCCGCTGGGACAGCGACGGGGACGGCCTGCGGGACGGTGGCTCGGACCCCCAGCCGCGCCTCCCGCGCCGGACCGACGACCCCGACCGCGACGACCTCGCCACGGCCCTGGAGCTGGCCCTCGGCAGCGACCCGTTCGTCCGGGACACCGACGGGGACGGCCTGAACGACGGGCTGGAGGTGCAGATCGGGTCGAGCCCGCTGCTCTCCGACACGGACGGCGGCGGCGTGGCGGACGGGGTCGAGTGGTTCGGCGGGCACGATCCCACCGACCCCGACGACGACCTCGCGTCCCTGGACTCCGACGGAGACGGCCTGGACGACCTCCGGGAGCTCCGGCTGGGCACCGACCCGTTCGACATCGACACCGACGACGACCGCCTCTCGGACGCCGTCGAGGTGGCCCTCGGGTTCGATCCCCTCGACGAGGACGGCGACAACGACAACCTCGACGACTGGACCGAGCTCCGCCAGACCGGCACCGATCCCGCCGACCCGGACTCCGACGACGACGGGCTCCTGGACGGCGAGGAGATCGGCGGCTGGGGCACGGACCCGCTGACGGCCGACACGGACGGCGGTGGAGTGCCGGACGGCGAGGAGATCACCGCGGGTCTCGACCCGCTCGACCCGTCCGACGACGTGGAGCCAGAGATCGGCGCGTACGGCGGCGGAAGGACCAACGGCTGCGCGAACGCCCCGGGTCTCCCGGATCTGCGCGCGCTGCTCGGGAGGCGATGATGGAGAAGGGCGAGCGCGAGGTCCTCCTCGAACAGCTCGAGGAGCTGCTCGGCGAACCCGCGGTGGACGTCAGCGACGCGCTGGAGATCGCCACGTGCGCGGGTCTGGCGCACCGTCTCGGAGCCACGGACGCGGATCTCGCGGACGCGCGGGCCTGGCGGGACGGCCTGGGCAAGCCCCTGCTGGACGAGCTGTTCCAGGGCGTGGACGTGGAGCCCCTGGTGGACGGGGTGGAGGCCGTGCTCGGTCAGGACACCGAGGACCGCGAGCTGGAGGACGTCGTGTTCGACTTCGACGACCTCGTGGCGGCCGCGATCTGGTGCGGTCGCGAGAGCATGCTGAAGGCCGCCGCGGGGAGGGTCGCGGCGACGATAAGGCTGTCACCCGAGACGTTCGGCGCCCTGGCCCCCTACGGCAAGCAGATCAGCCGGCTGGCCAACGTGGGCGAGCACTACGCCGTGTACGACTACTGGATGGCACTCGCCGACTGCGGCTGATCGCGAAGAGCACGGGGAGCACCAGCCATCCGGGTGCCGCCGGGCCCGTGGCGCACACGAGCCCGAGGGACGGGCCGGGGTCGTCCTCCCCGTCGCAGTCCTGATCGATGCCGTCCGCCGCGATCTCCGCGGCCCCGGGGTGCACGTCGGCATCGCTGTCGTCGCAGTCCAGGCCGTCCGGGACCCCGCTGCAGTCGTCCACGAGGGCGCCGGGCGCACCGTGGCCATCCCCGTCACCGTCCAGGAAGCCCGTGGTCTCCTCCGCGCTCCCGTCGCAGTCGTTGTCTGCGCCGTCGCACCGCTCAGGGGCTCCCGGGAACGTGGTGACGTCCGCGTCGTCGCAGTCGCCCCCCTCGAGCGCCCCTTCGTACGGGCACCCCGGGCTGGGCGCGCCGCGCCCGAAGCCGTCCCCGTCGCCGTCGAGCCAGACGTCGACCTGAACGCCGTCGTCCGCCACCCCGTCGCAGTCGTCGTCCACGCCGTCACAGACCTCGTGGGCGCCCGGGTGGCGATCGGGGTCGTCGTCGTCACAGTCGTCGCCGACCGCGGAGGCCCCCTCGGGCAGGGTGCACGCCATGCCGAGGCTCGGCCCGCCGCCGTGCCCGTCCCCGTCGGCGTCCACGAACCACGGCAGCGCGTCGCTCGCGTCCGACTCGTCGCCGGAGCACGAGTGGTCCGTGCCGTCGCAGGTCTCCGGGGCACCCGGGAAGCGGTCGGCACGGCTGTCGTCGCAGTCGCCCCCCTGCTCCGCGTACCCGAGCGCACCCGGGCAGACCTCGAAGGCCAGGTCGCCGTAGCCGTCGCCATCCCCGTCCAGGAAGGCCGTGACCGCCGCGTTGTCCTGCCCGTCGCAGTCCTGGTCCAGCCCGTCCCCGCAGACCTCGGGGGCACCGGGCGCCACCGTCGGGTCGGCGTCGTCGCAGTCCTGGGGCGGGAACCACCCGTCCCCGTCGAGGTCCTGGACCGCACCGAACGTCGACCCGTCCGTGGCGGTGCCCACCACGGCACTCCCCCGCAGCCGGAGCACGCCGGCGTCGCAGTCGCCCACCGTCACGGGTGCCGGGGTGTCGAAGAACGGAGAGGTGGAGACGCTGTTGGTGAGGGTCTCGTTCGCCCCGTTCTGGTAGTACGCGTTCACCACCGGCAGGGCGGGCTGACGGTCGAGGTAGAGCGCCCCCGCGACGTTGTCGACGAACAGGTTGTCGGCGACCGCCGTGTGCGCGCTCCCGGCCGAGAGGTGCAGTGCGCTGCCCTCGATGGCCGCGTTCTCGACGAAGGTGTTGTGCCGGAGCTCCCCGGCAGCGTTCGGGCTGTTCACGGCGACGGCGGACGCCCGGTACGTCACGGTCTGCCCGAGGTCGTCGCGGCCGTTGCGGACGAACAGGGACCCCTCCACCGAGACGCTGCCGTTGTCGGTGTGGATGGCGCCGCCCGTGCGGTTCGTGGTGTTCCCGCAGAACAGCGAGCCCTCGACGGTGAGCGCCGCTCCGCCGCTGCGGATGGCGCCCCCGCCGTTCCCGGCGCCGCTCGCGTAGGTGTGGGTGTTGCGGACGAACACCGACGAATCGACGTGGAGGACACCCGATGGCGCCAGGATCGCGCCGCCGCCCTGGGCCTGATCGGACCCGTTGCCGTCGAACGAGGAGCCCGTGATGGTCGCGGCGGCCGAGCCGCCGGAGAGGGCCACGGCCCCCCCACCCCGCGCGTTGTTCACGCTGAACGTGCACTCCGCGACGTCGAGCATGCCGTAGGCGCGCACGGCCCCCCCGTCGCCGTTGGACGCGTTGCCGACGAAGTCACACGACTGGAGCGACACGGAGCTCTGGGTCGCGAGCGCGTCGATGGCGCGGTCGGTGGCCCCCTCGAACCGCGTGCGCACCGCGGAGAGGGCCCCGATCACGCGCACGGCGGGCGCCCCGCCACGCACGACGAGGTCCTCGAGCGCGAGGGTCCCGCCGCTGCTCGCCTCCAGGCAGGTCAGGCTGCACATCAGCTCGGCGGGAGTGGCCACGTCCGCCGAGCGGATGCGCAGGAGGCCCGGGCCGAACCAGAGCACGGTGCCCGTGACGTCATGGGTGCCCGGCGCCAGGACGATCTCGGGACCCGGGACGCCCGCCGCGGCGGACACCGCGGCCGCGAGCGTGGGCTGGTCGCCGGGCACGTGGATCTCGGTGGCGCCGGCGATCGCGATGGCGAGGAGCATCCGGCCATTCTAGTACCTCTGCCCTCTCGTGCCTCGGGGAATTCCACCGCCCCAGGCACGCACCGGACACGCCCGAGAACCTCTCGGATGCGCTCGGCATCCCTCGAGAACCCCGGACGCGCCCGGCACGCACCTGGAGCGACGGTATCCCCCGAGTCACTTCGGGGCAGAGGTACTAGCCCGCTCGCCGGCCCACCCACCATCCCCCCACCATGCCCACCACCAGACCGGGCACGATGCCGAGGACCAGGGTGCCCCCCGCCGTCGCGACCAGCACGGCGAACCGGGACCGGTCGGTGTCCCAGAGGGCACGCGCCTGGCCGAGCTTCACGAAGCTGCCGAGGGAGGCCAGGATGATCGCGGCGAGCGTGGTCTTCGGGAGCATCGCCAGCGGCCCCGTGAGCCCTGCGAGCACCGCCGCCACGACCGCCGCACACACCACCAGCGCGAGCCGGGTGGTCGCGCCGGCCTCCGCGTGCACCGCCGAGCGGGAGAACCCCGCCGCCACGTTCATCCCGCCCACCAGGCCCGCCGCGACGTTCGCGAGACCCGTGCCGAACACCTCCCGGTCCGGCTCGATCGGCGCGTCCGGGTCCGCGAGGCTCGTGCCGATCGACAGCACCTCCACGGTGGCCACGAGCGCGAGCACGGCGGCCCACGGCAACAGGCCCAGCCACACGGGCGAGGTGGGGACCTCCAGGCCCGGGAGGCCGGCGGGCACGTCCCCGATCACCGGGACGTCCACACCCGCCGCGACCAGCGCGATGCCCAGCAGCACCACGAGAAGGTACCGCGGCAGCCGCGGCGCACGCGCCTTGAGGGCGAGCAGCGCGACCACCGTGAGCCCCCCCACGCCGACCGCAGCGGGCCGGGCGTCCGGCAGCGACCCGAGGAGCTGCAGCGTGCGGGAGATCGTGCTGCCGGTCTTCGGCAGGGCCACGCCGACGAACAGGGGCGCCTGGGAGAGCGCGATGAGGAACGCTGCGGCCGTGGTGAACCCCGCGAGCACGTCGGGTGTGAGGAACCGTGCGAGCCGCCCGAGCCGCAGCACGCCCCCCACGAGCAGGATCCCCCCCGTGAGCAGGGCGAGCACCGCAGCATCGCTGGCCTCCCGCCCCTCGGGGCTGCCCACGGCGACCAGCGCGGAGCCCACCAGGATGGAGTCCAGGGCGGCCGGGCCCACGGCGAGGTGCACGGAGGACCCGACCAGCGCGTACGCCACGAGGGGCAGGGTGGACGCGTAGAGCGCGTGGATGGGGTCGATCCCGGCCAGCAGCGCATACGCCATCACCTGGGGGACGAGCATCACGGCGGTCGTGGCGCCCGCACCGAGATCCCGATTGACGGTCAACACGTCCTGGCCCTCGAACAACGGGGAAACCTGGACACTTCGAGCCAGGGCGTGGTGAGCGTCAAGAGGGGGCAAGGCCCGCGC
>JACKEQ010000037.1 GCA_020632885.1 Alphaproteobacteria bacterium
CGGTCCGTACGACACGTTCGTGCACGTCGAGGGGCCCGACCTGTCCGTGGGGCTGCGGCAGGAGGGCGCATCGATCGCCGTTCCGCCCGCGGGGGACGTGCTGGACTGGGCCATGAAGGTGCTGGGCGAGGCGGAGGACCGCCTGCGGGCGTGAGGGTCCCCGAGCCGACCTCCCTGGACAGGGCTGACCCGCTGTATTAGTAGAGTAATACAACGAGACAGACCCATGCCCAGTGTCCCCTCCCTGCCCGAAGACCTCCTCGCCGTCCTGTGCGACCTCGATCGGCCCGCCGAGCTCGCCCGCGTCCTCGGCGACCTGCTCACGCCCTCCGAGGTCGAGGCGCTCGCCGAGCGCTGGACCATCGTGAAGCTCCTCGCGGGCGGGCACCCCCAGCGGGCCGTGCGCGACGAGGTCGGCTGCTCGGTGACCACCGTGAGCCGCGGCGCCCGCCAGCTCCGCTACGGCGAAGGAGGCTTCGACCTGGCCTTCGACCGGCTCGCCGCCCTGGGCCTCGGAGACCCCCGCGCATGATCGCCACGCCCGCCCGCGCCTCGGTGCTCGCGTACGAGGGTCCCGCCACGCACGTGGCCCTCGCCGTGCGCCTCCTGGCCGACAGCCACACGCCCATCACGCTGTACCGGGCCCTCGCCGCCGGCCGTCCGCGCACCTTCCTGCTCGAGAGCGTCGTCGGGGGCGAGCGCATGGGGCGCTTCAGCTTCGTGGGCGCCGACGTGCGCAGCCACCTGCGGTTCGACGCCGGACGCGCCTCGGTCACCCACCTCCGCGACGACGGGGTCGAGCTCGAAGACCGCCCGGGCCACGACCCGCTGGAGGTCCTGAAGGACGTCCTGTCCCGCCGCACGGTCTGGGCACCCGACGACCTCCCGCGCTTCTCGGGCGGCGCGGTGGGCTGGCTGGGGTTCGACTGCGTCAGCGCGTTCGAGCCGTCGGTCCCGCTGCCCGATGCACCGGGGCTCGGCGCGCCGATGGGCGAGATGCTGGTGGCCGACGCCATCGCGGCGTACGACCACGTGAAGCGGCAGGTCGTCCTGATCGTGCACGCCCCGCTCGCAGGCGACCGGGCGCTGGCGTACGACCGCGCGCTCGACCGCCTGCACGCCATGATCGGCCGGCTGTCCCTTCCGCATGGGGTCCCCGAGGCTCCCTGGCTCCTGCCGACCGAGGCGCCCGGGGCCATCGAAGCGTCCCTCCCCATCCGCAGCAACCGGACCCAGGAGGACATGGAGCACGCCGTCCGTGTCGCGAAGCAGGCCATCGAGGCGGGCGAGGTGTTCCAGGTCGTGCCGAGCCAGCGCCTGTCCGTGCCGGTCGAGGTGGACCCGCTGGTGCTCTACCGGGCCCTCCGCGCGGTGAACCCGTCGCCCTACATGTTCCTCCTGCGCCTCGACGAGCGCTCGCTGGTGGGCGCCTCGCCGGAGGTCCTGGTCCGCCTGGAGGACGACGAGCTGCTGGTGCGTCCCATCGCGGGCACCCGGCCGAGAGGGGAGACCCCCGCCGAGGACGAGGCGCTTGCCGCGGAGCTCCTGGCCGACGAGAAGGAGCTCGCCGAGCACCGCATGCTCGTGGACCTCGGTCGCAACGACCTCGGTCGGGTGGCCGCGCGCGGCACGGTCCGCGTGGAGGACCCCGAGCACATCGAGCGGTACGCCCACGTCATGCACATCGTCACCGACGTCCGGGCCCGGCTGCGCGAGGGGCTCGACGCGTTCGACGTCCTACGGGCCTGCTTCCCGGCCGGCACCGTCTCCGGGGCCCCGAAGATCCGGGCTGCCGAGCTGCTCGCCACCTTGGAGCCCGACCGGCGCGGGCCGTACGCGGGGGCGGTCGGCTACTTCGGCTTCGACGGCAGTCTGGACACCTGCATCGCCATCCGCACCCTGGTCGTCGACGCGAACGGGGTCCACGTGCAGGCGGGTGCGGGTGTGGTGCACGACTCCGATCCGACCTCCGAGCACCTCGAGTGCCGCCGCAAGGCCCTGTCCTGCCTGCGCGCCCTCCAGCTCGCGCTCCAGCGCACCGGGTCCCTCGGAGGTGCGGCATGACCGACGTGCTGGTCGTGGACAACTACGACTCGTTCACCCACAACCTCGTCCAGCAGCTCTGGGAGCTCGGTGCGGAGGTGGAGGTCGTGCGGAACGACGCCGTCGACCTCGGGGACGTCCGGCGCATGGCACCCACCCACGTCGTGCTCTCGCCGGGGCCGGGCCGCCCGGAGGTCGACCGGGACTTCGGGATCTGCGGCGTGCTGATCGACGAGCTCGTCGACACGCCGATCCTCGGCGTCTGTCTCGGCCACCAGGGCATCGGGTGGAAGCTCGGAGCGTCCGTCGTGCGCGCTCCGTCCATCGTGCACGGCAAGGTGGACCGGGTCCGTCACGGCGGTCGGGGCCTGTTCGCCGGCCTGCCCGACCCGCTGCCGGTGATGCGGTACCACTCGCTCGTGATCGACCGGGCGACGGTGCCCGACGTGCTGGAGATCACCGCGGAGACCCAGGACGGGCTCGTGATGGCGGTCAGCCACCGGACCCGACCGCTCCACGGCATCCAGTTCCACCCGGAGTCCATCGGAACCCCCGACGGTCACGGGCTCGTCGCCGCCTTCCTCCGCTCTGGGAGGCCGTCGTGAAGCCCGTGCTCGAAGCCCTCCTCGACAGCACCCAGCCCACGCCCGAGGCGGCACGTTCGTCCATGGACGCCGTGATGCGCGGAGAGGTCGACGAGGTCGTGCTCGCCGCGGTGCTCACGGCCTTCCACCACGTCCCGCCCACCGCCGCGACGCTCGCAGCGTTCGCGCGGGCCATCCGGGGCCACATGGTGCGCGTCGAGGCGGAGGGCCCCCTGGTGGACACCTGCGGGACGGGTGGCTCCGGCCTCGACACCGCGAACACCTCGACCCTGGCGGCGTTCGTGGTCGCGGCGTGCGGGGGACGGGTCGCCAAGCACGGCAACCGGTCCAGCAGCGGGAAGTGCGGCTCCAGCGACCTGCTCGAGGCCGTGGGCGTCCGGGTCGCGGTGGGTCCCGACGAGGCGGCCCGGCTGCTCGACGAGGTCGGGCTGGCCTTCCTGTTCGCCCCCGCGTACCACCCGTCCTTCCGTCACGTGGGCGCCGTGCGCCGTCGGCTCGGCTTCCGGACCGTCTTCAACCTGCTCGGTCCGCTCTGCAACCCGGCGGGCGCCGGCCGGCAGCTCCTCGGTGTGAGCGACCCCGCCCTCGCGCCGCTGCTCGCGGAGACCCTGGGCGTGCTCGGCAGCGACCGGGTGCTCGTGGTGCACGGCGAGGACGGTCTCGACGAGCTGTCGCTGGCCGCGCGCACCCGCACCTGGCGGCTCTCGGGAGGGCGGGTCGTGGAGGGCACCGTGGACGCGGTCGATCTCGGCCTCCTGCGGTCGCCCCCGGAGTCCTTCCGGGGCGGAGACGTCCCGACCAACGTGGCGATCTTCCACCGTGTGCTCGGCGGCGAGCCCGGTCCTCACACCGATCTCGTCGTGCTGAACGCCGCCGCGGCGCTCGAGGTCGCCGGGGTGGCCGACACCCTGTCCGACGGGCTGCGGCTCGCGCGGGAGGCGGTCGCGTCCGGGGCGGCGCGGGAGCGCTTCGAGGCCTACCGGGCCGCTGCCGGGGTGTCCGCATGAGCCTCCACGTCCGCCATCCACCCGGCGTGCTGGGCGCGATCGTCGCCCGCACCGTGCGCGAGCTCGACGTCTGTGCGGTCCTCGACGAGCGTCCCGACCACCTCGTGCTCCGCGACTTCGCCGGTGCGCTGGAGGCCCCCGGGCTGTCTCTCATCGCCGAGGTGAAGCCGCGGTCCCCGAGTGCCGGCGACCTCCGTCGGGTCGACCCGGACGCGGTCGCGGCAGCCTATGCCCCCCACGCGGCCGCCGTGAGCGTGCTCGTGGACGGTCCGTCGTTCGGGGGGAGCTTCGAGCTGCTGCGGGCGATCCGGGAGCGCGTGCCCTGTCCGGTGCTCGCCAAGGGGTTCTTCGTGCACGGGAGCCAGGTCTGCCAGGCCCACGCGGCCGGGGCCGACGCCGTGCTGCTCATGGCGTCCATCCTCCCGCCGGACCGGCTCGCGGAGCTCCTCGAGCTGGTGCGGGATCTCGGCATGGAGGCGCTCGTCGAGGCCCACGACGACGCCGAGCTGGACGAGGTCCTGGCCACGGACGCCCGGGTCGTCGGGGTGAACAGCCGGGATCTCGCCACCCTCGCCATCGATCTGCCGGCCGCCATCGCCCGTCTGGCCCGGGTCGAAGGGCGCATCCGGGTCGCCGAGAGCGGGCTGGTCGACGCCGCGTCCGTCGAGGCGGTGCGACCGGTCGCCGATGCCGTGCTCGTGGGGACCGCCCTCATGCGCAGCGAGGACCCCTCGGCGGCCATTCGGGCCCTCGGGCTCGGGAGGTCGACGTGCTCGTGAAGGTCTGTGGCGTGCGTGGGCCCGTGGACGTCGAGGCGTGCCTGGCTGCCGGCGTCGACCGGGTGGGGCTCAACTTCGCCCCAGGCTCCCGACGTCGGCTGGAGCCCGCCCAGGCGCGCTCGTTGGCCGGCCTGCTCCCCGAGGGGTCCGGCGTGGCGGTGTTCGCCGACCCGACGCTCGCGTTCGTCCGGGAGGTGCTGGAGCACACGGGCCTGCGGATCGCGCAGATCCACGGGACCTGCCCGTTCCTCCGGGACCTGGAGGGGGTCGACGTCATCCGGGCGCTCCCGGGCGATGCGCGGGATCTGGCGACGTTCGAGAGCCCGCACGTGGCGGCCTTCCTGCTCGACGGGCCCCGTCCGGGCAGCGGCACCCCGTGGGCCTGGGAGGGTGTGGGAGCCGAGCTGGCCGGGCGTCCCGTGTGGCTCGCCGGGGGTCTGACCCCCGAGAACGTCCAGCAGGCCATCGCGCATGTGCAGCCTGCCGGCGTGGACGTGGCGTCCGGCGTGGAGCGGGACGGCACCATCGACCCGCAGCGGGTGGGCGCGTTCGTGCGCGCCGCGAGACAGGAGGGGACACGATGATCGGAGACGGTCGCTTCGGCCGGTTCGGGGGGTTCTACGTCGCGGAGCCCCTGCTGCCCGCGCTGGAGGAGCTCGAGGCCGCGTGGCTCGACGCGCGCGAGGATCCGGCCTTCCGGGCCGAGCTGGACGGGCTCCTGCACGACTACGCGGGGCGTCCGACCCCGCTCTACCGGTCGCCGGCCCTGTCCGGCGCCATCGGCTGCCACGTGTACCTCAAGCGGGAGGACCTCCTGCACGGCGGCGCGCACAAGACGAACAACACGCTCGGTCAGGGGCTGCTGGCGAAGCGCATGGGCCGGACGCGCCTCATCGCGGAGACGGGGGCCGGCCAGCACGGCGTCGCGACCGCGATGATCGGCGCCTTGCTGGGGCTCGACGTGAAGGTGTTCATGGGCGCCACCGACGTCGCGCGGCAGGCGCCCAACGTCGCCCGGATGCGGCTGTTCGGCGCGGAGGTCGTGCCCGTGTCGGACGGCTCGGCGAGCCTGAAGGACGCCATCAACGAGGCGCTCCGGTACTGGACCGAGCACGTGCGGGACACCTTCTACGTCTTCGGCACGGCCGCCGGGCCCCACCCGTACCCCGCGCTCGTGAAGGACTTCCAGCGCGTCATCGGCGAGGAGATCGCCGAGCAGCTCGAGCGCGCGCACGGCCGCGGTCCGGACGTGGTGGTCGCGTGCGTCGGCGGGGGCAGCAACGCGATCGGCGCGTTCGCGCGCTTCCTGGGCGAGCCCGACGTGCGGTTGATCGGCGTGGAGCCCGGTGGACACGGGCTCGATTCGGGGGCCCACGGCGCCACCCTCGGCGCTGGACGACCCGGCTGCGTGCACGGGTCGCTGTCCTACCTGCTCCAGGACGACGTCGGGCAGGTGCGGGAAGCGCACAGCATCTCGGCCGGGCTCGACTACCCGGGCGTGGGTCCCGAGCATGCGCACCTGCTCGAGAGCGGGCGGGCGACCTACATCAGCGCGACCGACGACGAGGCCCTCGACGCCTTCGCCTGGCTGTGTCGCGAGGAGGGCATCCTCCCGGCGCTGGAGTCCAGCCACGCCATCGCGGGGGCCCTGAAGCTGGCCGGCGAGCTGGACCCCGACTCCATCCTGGTGATCAACCTCTCTGGCCGCGGCGACAAGGACCTCGCCCACGCCATGGCCGCCCTGGAGGCCCGATGACCTCGCGGTTCGAAGCCCTGGCGGCCGCCCGGAAGGCCGAAGGGCACGGGGTGTTCGTGCCGTTCCTCGTCATCGGCGACCCCGACCCCGACACGTCGCTGCGGCTCGCACGCGGGCTCGTCCAGGCGGGGGCGGACGCCCTCGAGCTGGGCCTGCCGTTCTCCGACCCCCCCGCCGACGGACCCGTCGTGCAGGCGGCCGATCAGCGGTCCCTCGCTGCGGGCACCACCACCACGAGCGCGCTCGCCTGGATCGGTCGCCTGCGGGAGACCGTGGACGTCCCGATCTCGTTGCTCGTGTACTTCAACCTCGTGCTCCAGCACGGGGTCGAGGCCTTCTACGCCCGATGCGGGGAGGTCGGTGTGGACGCCGTGCTCGTCGCCGACCTGCCGCCCGAGCACAGCGACGAGGTGCTCGCTGCAGCCCGCGCGCACGGGGTCTCCACGATCTACCTCGCGAGCGAGCTGTCCACGCCGGCCCGTCTGGAGCGCATCGCCGCGGTCTGCGAGGGCTACGTGTACGCGCTCGCGCGTGTCGGGGTGACGGGCCAGCACTCGGAGGTCGTCCCGTCCCTCGGGCCCGCCCTGGAGCGCATGCGCGCGGCGATCGACCTGCCGCTGCTGGTCGGGTTCGGCATCTCCACCCCCGCCAACGTGCGGTCCGCCCTCGAGGCCGGTGCAGACGGGGTCATCGTCGGCAGCGCGCTCGTCCGGCACATCGAACACCACCTCGGCGACCCGGACGCGATGGAGGCCGCCATGGTCCACCACGCCCGGGAGCTTCACGCCGCCACCCGGAGGACCCCCTGATGCTCATCGTCATGGAGCACGACGCCACCGAACCGCAGATCGAGAGGGTCTGCTCCGCCATCCGCTCGCTGGGTCTCGATGCCCGTCCGATGCCGGGGGCCGAGCGCACCGCCATCGGCATCGTGGGCAACGAACGCCCCGTGGATCCGGCCCGCTTCGCGGGGCTGCCCGGCGTCCGCCAGACCCTGTCCGTCAGCGCGCCGTACAAGCAGGTCAGCCGTGAGTGGCGGCGGGAGGACACCGTCATCGAGCTCGCGAACGGCACGCGCATCGGGGGCCGCCAGGTCGTCGTGATGGGCGGGCCGTGCGCCGTGGAGTCCGAGCAGCAGCTCTTCGCGGCCGCCGAGGTCGTGGCGGGGGCGGGCGCCACGGTCCTGCGCGGAGGTGCGTTCAAGCCGCGCACGTCGCCGTACGCGTTCCAGGGGCTCGGCGTGGAGGGGCTCGAGCTCCTCGCGAAGGCCCGGGATCGGTTCGGTCTCGCGGTCGTCACGGAGGCCATGGATCCGGAGGGCGCCCGTGTCGTCGCGGACTTCGCGGACATCGTCCAGATCGGTGCCCGCAACATGCAGAACTACGCGCTGCTCCGCGAGGTCGGCCGGCTGGGACGCCCCGTGATGCTGAAGCGGGGCATGTCGGCGACGGTGAAGGAGTGGTTGCTCGCGGCGGAGTACATCCTGGCCGAGGGGAACCCGCACGTGATGCTGTGCGAGCGCGGGATCCGCGGGTTCGACGACGCCACGCGCAACGTGCTGGACGTGGGGTCGATCGCGCTCGTGAAGCGGCTGTCGCACCTCCCGGTCATCGGCGACCCCAGCCACGCGACGGGCGTCCGGGACCTCGTGGTGCCTGCGGCCCGGGCCTCCATCGCGGCCGGTGCCGACGGGGTCATCGTGGAGACCCACCCCAACCCGGCCGAGGCGCTCTCGGACGGCCAGCAGGCCCTCCCGCCCGAGCGTTTCACGTCCATGGTCGGCGAGCTGCGCGCCATCGCGGAGGTGCTGGGCAGGGGGCTCGTGGGGCTGTAGGGGGCCGCTCAGGCGCCCAGCCAGCCCCAGGCCACCAGGCGGTCCACGTCGTTCGACCAGCGCTCGCCGAGGTCGGAGCGGTAGTACATGTTCGGCAGCATCACGTTGTCGATGCGGCGCATCGCCTGCTGGCGGGCCTCGGTCATCGTGTCGCCCGTGCCCACGACGAGGAGGGGGCAGGCGTCCATGCCCGCGAGGACCCACTGTCCGTCGATCTGCTTGAGGTCCTGGACGTGCACGCCGGCGCGGTCGTCCGTTCGGAACATCACGCGGCGGTTCCTCGCGAAGCTCTCGAACAGGCCGCTGTCGTTGTAGGGGAACGGCGGCACGCGCACGTTGACACCGACGTAGTAGCCGCGCTGCACCTGCAGCGGCGGTGCGTCGCCGCGGGCCAGACCCACGAAGAAGTCGCCCAGCGGCCCCCGCATGCCCTCGAGCTGGATGAGCAGGGTGGGGAAGCCGAAGCGGCTGGTGAACTCGAGGGGGTAGACGGCGTCGGCGGTGGCGATGCAGTTCACGTCGATGGAGCCGACGTAGCCGGCCTGCGCGAGGCGGGGCGCCAGCCGTCCGAGCGTCTCCCGGAAGAGGCGGTTGGGGGCCGACCAGTACAGGGCCATGCCCATGTGGCCGGTCATGGGCCCGAGGTCGCCCGGGAACAGCCGCTTGTACTCGAAGTCGACGCACACCGGCTCGAGGAAGCGCCGTCCGTCGAAGAACGCCGTGAGGCCGACCTCCACGCCGGTGCAGTGGGCCTGGAGCTGGAAGGGGCCCACCCGGTCGCCCCAGGTGTCGCGGTAGGCGGCGAGCACCATGGCGATGTCGCGCCCGTCCTCGCTGCGCCCGATGGTGAGGAGCTTCTTGATCGTGGGGTCTTCCCCGGCCGGCTTGAACACGTAGCGAGCGGGGTTCGCCCCCACGAAGGCGATGGCCTCGTCGAAGTCGTCGAAGGCCCAGGACCCCAGGGTGGGCACCCCGAGCGCCTCCAGCTCCTTCTGGCCGACGTCGCGGTCGTCCTCGAGGCGGTCGGTGTAGCCCGTGCCGCCGAGCACGTGCTTGCCGCGGGCCCGGAGCTGGTCGGCCAGGGTCCCGAAGCCCAGGGTGTCGTCGATCACGACCACGTCGGCCGCGTCGACGTGGGGCTCCCAGGCGTCGACCTTCTCCACGAAGCCGTCTCCCACGTCGGCCTGGACGTCCTTCACGACGTGCAGCTTCACCTCGTGCCCCTCGAGGTGCAGTCGCCAGGCGAGGTCGAGGGAGAGCCCCTCGTTGGAGACGAACAGGAACCTGTACGGCATTGTGGATCTCCCGATGCTGCCAGAACCTACTCGTGGAGCGAGGCGTCTACCATGACACGGGCCCGGGGTCCGCAAAGCCGCGGGCCGCGGTCGCCCATCACGGAGCGGGCACGAGGGTCGCTGGCACCGCGTGGAGCGTCAGGGCCGTGCTGTACCCGTCCGCCATCCGCGGGTCGGTCGCACAACCCCGACCCGGGATGGGCGTGCCGTCACCATCGGTACACCCCGTCACCACCGGCTGACAGCCCGGCGGGCCTGCGCTCGTGACCTCGAACGTCTCCAGCCCGTCACCGTCCAGATCGCGGTCCGGTGCGGACGGTGTGACCACGAAGGGCGTCAGCGTCCCACCGAGGTCGGCCAGCGCGGTCCCGCCACCCACGAAGAGGTCGAGGAGCCCGGCCGGTGCGCCTCCGTCGCAGGGTGGGTCGGTGGTGACCGCGATCGGGAGCAGGTCGGCGTGGGCGGCCCGCACGCCCCCGCAGAGCAGCGCGTCCAGTGCCGCGGGTCCACTGGCACCCGGGGTGGCCTGCCCCTCCAGGCGCGCGTCCGCCAGCGTCAACGGGAACGAGACCGGCACGGTGAGCGTCGGGGTGTCGCCGGTGAGCCCGTCCGTGTCGAGCGCGCTGGCGAAGGAGGTGGAGGGCGCCCCACCGACGTCGACCCAGCCGGGGTCGACCCAGAACGTGCCGCTGCCGGCGTCGTGGCCGAGGACCCACCCCACCGCCAGGGACGGGTCGGTTCCGGTGTAGGGCGTGTCGAGGCCCGAGAAGACGAGCAGGAGGGTGACGCTGCTGCTCTGGACCTCGGCGGCCAGGGTGTCCGACAGGTGGGATCGCAGCGCACCCAAGGGGAGGCTGTGGTCGATCGAGCCGTCCCCGTCGAGGTCGCAGCCCGCAGCGGCGTCGGCGACCCCGAGGGTGTCGAGCACCAAAGCGACGTCGGGCCCCGTGTCGGTGTCCGTGTCCGCATCGGTGTCCGTGTCCGCATCGGTGTCGGTGTCGGTGTCTGCGTCGGCGTCGGTGTCGGCGTCGGCGTCGGTGTCGGTGTCTACGTCGGTGTCGGTGTCGGCGTCGGTGTCGGTGTCGGTGTCGGCATCCGCGTCCGTGTCGGTGTCTGCGTCCGTGTCGGCATCTGCATCCGTGTCGGCATCCGCATCCGCATCCGCATCCGCATCCGTGTCTGCGTCCGCGTCGGTGTCCGCGTCCGCGTCGGTGTCTGCGTCCGCATCGTTCGCGGGAGGGGCGTCCTTGCAGGCCAACGCGAGCAGGAGGATCAGGGACATCGGGCCTCCGGGGTGGCGTCAGGGTACCTCACCTGGAGTACCCTCCGGAGCCGGAGGTGCCATGCTGCCGTTCGCCCTGCTCGCGTGCTCGAGCCCCCCATCCGCCCCGCCGGTCCCAGCGCCGGACGCGGCCACGACCCTGGCGGCGATCGACGCGTTCTGCAAGCTCGCCGAGGGAGCCGAGCGTCCCTGCGAGCGGCTCGCCGACGCTGCGCGGATCGGCGAGGTCACCGTGCGGATCTCGGGGCGGATCCTGCCGGTGGAGCAGACCCTCGGGAACGCCACCCTCCGCGGGGTGGTGGACCTCGAGCACGACGGACGCACGTGGACCACCCGGCTCCGGGGCTTCGGCGGCGGGAAGGACGATGCGCTGACGCGCGGGATGCACGAGTGGGCGCTCGTGAGCGGAACGCCCGTCGCGGACGCCATCCTGGGCGGCACACCCACCCTCGCGGCCGTGGATCCGACCGCAAGCCAGCCGACGCTGGGCGGGAGTCCCGTGCACCGGGGCTGGACCCTCCACCGTCCCAAGGGCGAGCTCGACCACGACGCGCTCCTGAAGGCCCTCGAGCCCGCGCTGGGTGGCGTGTCCGGCAGCCTGACCCTCGAGGTCACCCGGCAGGGCGGGGCGGCCACGGTGGAGTGCTGGGTCCAGGGCGAGCCGCACGAGCCCGTCTGCGAGGCGGCCCGCGGCTGGAGCTGGCCAGGCGGGGAGTACGAGCTGCGCACGAGCTACGTGCTGCCGCCCGGATAGGGCTCTCGGGACGAAGGAGGCGGCATGCGCAGGTGGATCTCGATGTTCGTGCGGATCGGGTTGGCGGCCGTGGTCGCCCTCGCGGTCGTGGCGGGTGTGGCGTGGTACCAGATCTTCGGGCAGAACGCGCCGCTGGTCGACGGGGCCACCGTGGGGCCGGCCACCACCATCGTCGACGGGTTCGTGGCGATCTACGCCATCCCCTCCGACACGGGCGTCGTGCTCGTCGACGCCGGCATCGACCCCGGGGGCGCCGCCCTCGACGCCGGGCTGGCCAGGATGGGGCGCACGCGGGCAGACGTCCGGGCCATCTTCCTGACCCACGGCCACGGCGACCACATCGCGGCCGCGGCCCACCTCGCCGCCCCCGTGTACGCCATCGCCGCCGAAGCGCCCATCGTGTCGGGTGCAGAGCGGCCCACCAGCATGGTCGGGGGGCTGAGCGCGAACGACGGCAGCGTCACCGTGACCCACCCGCTGGAAGACGGCGCCACCGTCACGGTCGACGGCGTGGAGGTGACCGTGCTCCATCTGCCCGGTCACACGGTCGGGAGCGCAGCGATCGTCGTCGGCGACGTCGTCTTCCTCGGCGACAGCGCGAACAGCCATGCAGACGGGAGCCTCCACGGTGCCGTGGGGATCTTCTCCGACGACACGGCGCTCGTCGACGCGGGCCTGAAGGCGCTCCCCGGTCGGCTCCCGCCGAGCGTCACCCGGCTCGCCTTCGGTCACAGCGCACCGCTCGGCGTGGACGCCCTGCGCGCCTACCACCCCTGATGCCCATCACGGACTGCCCGACCCACGGGACCCACGCGTGCACCGAGGTGTGCGAGCACCTCGCGGAGGCCCACGCGAACGGGGTCTACGTCGTCCCCGTCGTGCTCCCCGTGCTCCCGATCGACCTCTGCGCCCTGTGCGTCCGGGAGCATCGGGTGGACGCGCTCCCATCGGGGGACGAGGGACTGGCGCGCATCCAGGCCGTCTACGACGCGGTCAACGTGCGCAGTCGCCTGATCTGCGACGCCTGCCGGGACGCGACCCGCGTCGCCCACGCCCGGTCCACCGGCGCCGAGCTGCCCTGCGAGCCCTTCGAGCACACGCTCACGGACGCCGACGACCCCCGTCTGGACGCGCTGGCCGAGCTGATCCGCTCGCACCTGAGCCCCCGCGGGAACCACGCCGGGCGGTTCCACGGCTGCCAGGTGTTCCCCGGGACGGCCCTGCGTCCCGTGCTCGTGCGGATGTTCGGGGTGGGGGACGACGACGCCCGCAGCGCCATGACGGAGCGCATCGACCGGTACTTCGACGGCATCGACGCGTTCCAGCGCAAGCTCGAGTACTACGAGGCCATGGCGTGGGAGGACCAGGAGGTCGACGGGGCCGTCACCCGCGTGCGGAAGCCCCTCGTCCTGATCGACGAGGTGCTCCGAAGGGTCGCCCCTCAGCCCTGAGGCGTCTCCGCGGGGCACAGCGCGGCGACCCAGTCCCTGCAGAGCGCCTCGAGCCATCCGGCCGCTTCCTCGACCTCGGCAACGGTGCCGAACGCCACGTGGGCCCGCTGGTCGGTGGCCCACACCAGGCGGTCGGCGTCCGGCAGCAGTCGCTGCCCCGTCTTCGTGTCCGACGCGTCCACGCCGCGGTGGAAGACCACCCGCGCTCCGCCGTTCTTCGGGCGCATCAGGGTGATGAGGTGGCGCCCGTCCACGGCGAAGCTCGGGGCCTTCCACTTGACCTCCTCACGGGCCTCCGGCAGCGCGCGCCGGATCACGTGCACGAGGGCTTCGGAGAGGGCTTTCCAGTCACTCATGTGGGTCCCGGGGTGTCCCTACCGCCGGGAGCACGCCGTTCGCAGGGTAATCAGCGGTGAGGACACGGTCAGCCCGGACGGGGCATGATGGGCGCTCGACGGAGAGTCCGTGACCCACTCGGCCCCGACCACCGCGAGGCTCGCGAGCATCACCGGGGCCGCGGCGAGCCCGAGGTAGCTCCAGACCCCGAGCCTCGCGAGCCTCGCGTCCCGGGCGGAGCAGTGCCGGGCCCCCTTCGTCATCGCGACCCCGGCCCCCAGGAAGCCCGGGAAGGCGAGCGCGACCCCGGCGCCCGCGGCGTTGCGGACGCGGTGGTCCTCGGACGTGAGCACGATGGTCGTTCCGACGGCGGCACCTCCCAGGCTCGCCAGTCCCACGACCGATCCGGCCCGAGCCGAGGTGCAGCCCAGCGGCTCCGTACCATGCGCGGAGAAGAGAGCGAGAAAGGTGAACATCATTGGCTCCTCGGCTGTGGCTGCACCCTATGGCGAGGAGATCTCGACGCCGCTTACGGGTGCTTGCAGCCACCTCAGCTCGCCAGGGCCTCGCAGTGCCGCATGCGGGCGTGCTCCCGGAGCGTCCGGCTTCGTCTCCTGTCCCCCACCTCTGTCGCCGGGTGCGTGCAGTCCCTGCACACGATCGAACACAGGGGACACGTAGGCTCTGGCTCGAGGAGTCTCCATGCTGCTGTTCAACGTCGCCCTCGCGCTCGACTGCGCCGACACCACCACCTACCCGGACACCGATCTCTGCGAGGCCGTGTCCACCGGCACCGACGACGTCAACAGCCTGTACGGGAGCACCGTCGTGCACGACGGGGCGAAGGCCCGCCTCCGTCCCTCCACCTGGTACGACAGGCTCTCCGAGCTACGCGACCTGGCGAACGCCAACGGATGCACGACGACCCCGACCTTCGATGGCCTGAACGTGGCCGCTTTCGGCGCGTCGACGTGGACGGGGACGTGGCGGCACCTCGACAGCACGAGCGGCTCCCACGCGGGCACGATCGACCGCAACACCATCGAGGGCTCGTTCTCCGGCGACGACTCCGGCGGCATCGGCGAGGTCTACGGTCACGCCCGCGCCAACCGTCGCGTCATCGCGGACCGCGAGGACGGCTTCGTCGTCGGCCACTGGCAGCGCGTCGCCGGCAGCAACGGGGTGTTCTTCGGCCTCGAGGCCACGTGCGACGGTGCCGCCACGGCACCCGAGGCGTTCAACGACTGGCTCGGGAACGACCTGCTCCTGTGCGTGTCGCTGCCCGACGTCGACGAGGACGGCACCTGTGGGCCCAGGGTCTGGTACGTCGACGACGACGCGGCCGGGGTCGCGGACGGCACGAGCTGGGACGACGCCTACCCGACCCTCCAGGCCGCCGTGGACGCGGCCGCGAGCGGGGACGTCGTCTGGGTGGCGGAAGGCCGCTACGCGTCGACTGCCGCGGGTGAGGCGGGCCGGGTGATGACCATGGCCGCCGGCGTGGACGTCTACGGCGGCTTCCGCGGGAACGAGACCCTCCTGCGGAGCCGCGCGGGCCGCTTCGCCAAGACGATCATCGATGGCGACGTCCTCGGCGACGACGTCTACGGCGACATCTCCACGCGCACCGACAACGGTCTCCGGCTCGTGTTCGGTGCCGACGACACGGTCCTCGACGGGTTCACGCTGCGCGGGGGGTACAGCGAGGAGACCGACGACCTGGGCTATGGCAGCGCCATGAAGGTCGGAGGTCCCATGGAGATGACCCTGCGCAACCTCCGGTTCGTCGACAACCTCACCGACCGCTACGCCACGCTCGAGGTGTTCGGCGCCGCTCACCTCGAGGACGTCCTGTTCCTCGACAACCAGGCCCGTCAGGGCGCCGCAGTGCGGTTCGTGGGGGCGGGCTCCACGATGCGGGACTGCGTCGTCACGTCCAACGACGTCATCGGGGGGACGCGGGCGGGCGTGGTGTACGCCACCAGCTCCGTCGGTTCCGTGGAGGTGGTCGACACGACGTTCTACGCGAACACGACGGAGGACGACACCGCCGGCAACGGCAACCCCGTGTTCGCCAACGGGACCGCTTCCGTGAGCCTCCGGAACGTCGCGTGGTACGAGGACCTGCCGCCCAGGGTCGCCGACGGGACGTCCGCCACGATCACGGTGGACGACAGCTGCGTGAGCTTCGATCCGAGTGGATGGGGCAGCGGGAACACGTGGCTGGACGACAGCACCTCGGAGCTCTCGGACCCGTTCGTCGGGGTCGGCGACGACCTGTTCCTGCGGCACACCGCGACCGGCGATGCCTTCACCAGCGCCTGTGTGGATGCGGGGAGCACGGCGTGGACGGACGGGACCTGGATGGAGCGCACCACACGGACGGACGGGGTGCTCGACACGGGTGCAGTGGACGCGGGGGCCCACTACCCCTGATCGCCGGTCAGCTCGCCAGGGCCTCGCGGTGCCGCATCCGGGCGTGCTCCAGGAGCGCCCGGCTGTCCGCGACGTCCGTGCGCGACAGGCGCTCGCGCGACACGATGGCCAGACCGCCGGTGATCTCGCGGATGTAGCGGTCCACCAGGCCATGGACGTGACGCTTCATCCGGACGAGCTGGGTGGCCCGGTCCAGGCAGATCGACGGGCAGCCCCGATGTGCTGCGTCCAGGCACTCGAGGAACAGCGCGTCCAGGTCGTTCAGCACGTCGTCCGCGAGAGCGAACCCCACGTCGACGGGCACGTCGTCCACGAGGGCCACCGTGAGCCGGCTCCAGAGCATGTGGACCCGCGAACGGAGCTCCATGAAGCGCTTCTTCCTGTCGTGTGCGTCGGACATCTCGACCTCCCGCACACCACCAAGCAAGCGGGATGCCCTCCGATGATGGGCGTTCGAGCGGGATCGTGTGTGTCGGGTGCCCGACGGTCGTCGCCCCTCCGACCGACGTCCGTCGTCCCTCAGCGGTACGGGCCAGCCGTGTGCTCGTAGGTGACGCTGGCATCCAGCCGTCGCAGCCTGCCACCCACGCCCTCCAGGGGAGGCACGAGCCCCTCGTAGCGGACGACCCGACGGTCCTGGTCGAACACGATGCGACCCCGGGGGACGCCCAGCGCCACGAGCGGACTCGCCGGGGTCATCTCGAACGCGGTCGTGCCGGCAGGGCTCTCCACCAGTCGGACCCCGAAGCGGAAGGCGCGACGTCGCTCGAGCACGACGAAGCGGATCTCCCGGGTCTCCCCGGCCACCAGCGCGTCCCAGTGCCGGAGGATGTGGCCGAACAGCGTCGGCCCGGCCTGCAGCGGTGCATCCGCCGGTCCCTCGACACGCGTGCGGGTGCGTCCGTCCAGGGTCGTCCGAAAGGTGGCTTCCAGCACCTGACCAACCAGACGGCGCGCTACGTCCCGCTGGTGGAGGAGGGTCTCCTGGTGTTCCGCGAGGAGCGCTGGGGCGAGCCCCGGCCGGGTCTGCTGCTCGTCTCGGAGTACACGGCGCTGGTCGCGCTCCAGCTCCTCCGGCTCGCGACAGCCCAACCCGTCGCGGCGGTGGGGATGCGCACCCGGAGCCCCTCCCTGCGCCCCGCCCTGCGGTCGGCGTTCGAGGGCTATCTCCAGGCACCCGTCGAGGTCGGGGCCGACCACACCGCGCTCGTCCTCGACGTCCGAGTGCTCGGGATGCCGGTGCAGTCGGCGGACGCGGAGCTCGCCGGGTACTTCCGGGCGCGCCTGGACCGGGCGGCCCTCGTCGACTCGAGCGAGCCGGAGCTCCTGCATCGCGTGCGGGTGGGCATCCAGCAGGCCCTCGCCACAGGTCGTCCCACCGCCGACCGGGTGGCGCGCCACCTCGCCATGAGCCCGCGCACCCTCCAGCGGCGGCTCACCGAGCACGGCGTGACCTACGCCGGCCTCCTCGAGCAGACCCGCAGAGGGCTGGCCGAGCGCTATCTCGCCGACCCGAACCTCACGCTGGCGGAGGTGGCCTACCTCTGCGGCTACGAGGAGCAGACCTCGTTCTTCCGCGCCTTCCGGCAGTGGACCGGCGAGACGCCGGCGTCCCGGCGCGCCACGCTCACCGGCTGACCCCGACGGCGGAGAGATCCGCGACGAGCTGACGGTAGCCCGCGTGGGCCTCGGGGAGCCGACCTGCCTCGATCCAGGCGACGAGGGGCTCCAGATAGCCCGTGCGTACGGCCTCCCACACGGCGTCCGCGTCGGGGCGGGCCTCCACGGCGGCCACGATGGCCGGTGCGGCCGCGTAGTAGGCCTGCACGTCGGGGTGCTCGCGCCCCAGCGCCGTGTCGCGGAAGGCCCGCAGGACCCGGAGCTCCCGGCAATCGTCGGGCAGCCCCTGCCGTCGTGCGACTGCGGTGGTGATGAAGCACCCGTCGTCCGACGCCTCGGGCTGGGGCTCGAGGACCCTGCCGTCCGGGGTGCGCAGCGACACGAGCAGGGTCTTGTCCACGCCGTGGCGCTTCAGCACGATGGTGCCGCGCGTGCCGAGCTGGAAGCCCTTCGGGAAGTCCATGCCCACGCCCTCCACGACGTACCAGCTCGTGGACTCGCCGTCGCAGCGGAACCGGGCGCCCAGCAGCGAGTCGAACCGCGTGACCTCGCCCGTGCAGGTGAGGGTGTCCTGCGGCGTCGGCACGACGAGCGGCGCCCGGGGTTTGGGTGCCACCGGCTTCGGCCCGGGTACCGGCTTCGGGATCAGGAGGCTCGGCGTCTCGTTCGGCGTGGTGGGCTTGGGGGTCAGGAGCTCGAGGACCCGCTGGTCCGCGCAGCCATCGCCGTCGTTGTAGCCGTTCAGGTCCTCCTTCTCGTCCGGACAGCGGTCCTCGGTGTCCGGCACACCGTTCCCGTCGGTGTCGGCGACCTGGGCGCCCGCGGTGGACGCGAGCCCCAGCAGGGTGAGCAGCGGGGCGCGGCGGAGCGGCGGGAGCGGCATGGAACCTCCAGGGCCAAGGGTATCCGACCCGGCCGGACTTGCCTCCGGGGCATACCGCACACCGGATTGTGCGCCTTCCACCATGTTCGGGCGAGGAAACCCCGGCCCGTCGGTGGCACGACCCGTGCACACCTGCGGCTTCGTCGGTGTGGGAGGAAGGATGGACGGGGACGGTCTGCGCACGACCTTCGCGTGGGAGGACGCTCGGAGCGCCGAGCTGCACCCCCTCGACGGGGAGCGCATCAACATCTTCCACGAGGCCGTCGGGCACCACGTCGAGGAGGGGAGGGGCCAGGACCTCGCCATCCGTTGGCTCGGCCGGGACGGCTCGACCCGCGACCTCACCTTCGCCGATCTCGACGACCTCGCGGGCCGCTTCGCCGGCGTGCTCCGCGACCTCGGGGTGGGCCGGGGCGACCGGGTGTTCACGCTCCTCGGGCGGGTCCCCGACCTCTACGTGGCGGCGCTCGGCGCCCTGCGCAACGGAAGCGTGTTCTGCCCCCTCTTCAGCGCCTTCGGGCCCGAGCCGGTCCGCAGCCGCGTGGGTCCCGGGAAGGGCAGGGTGCTCGTCACCACCGCCCAGCTCTACGAGCGCAAGGTCGCCCCCGTCCGCGCGGAGCTGCCCGACCTCGAGCACGTCCTCCTGGTCGGAGAGGGCACTGCGGAGGGGTGCATCCCCCTGGCGCCCCTCATGGAGACCGCGACGCCCGCGCCCACGGTGCCCATGGACCCCGAGGAGATGGCGCTCCTGCACTTCACGAGCGGCACCACGGGCCGTCCGAAGGGTGCGGTGCACGTCCACGCCGCCGTGCTCGCCCACCGGATGACGGGCCGCTGGGTGCTCGATCTCCACGCTGGCGACGTGTTCTGGTGCACGGCCGACCCCGGCTGGGTGACGGGGACCAGCTACGGCATCGTCGCCCCGCTCGCCCTCGGAGCGACGCTCGTCGTGGACGAGGCCGACTTCGACGGGCCGAGGTGGCTGCGCATCCTCGAAGAGCAGCGCGTGGCGGTCTGGTACACCGCCCCCACCGCCATCCGCATGCTCATGAAGCTCACGCCCGACCAGCTCGGCGAGCACGACCTCTCCTCGGTGCGGCATGCCTGCTCGGTCGGCGAGCCCCTGGCCCCCGACGGCGTCGCGTTCGGCGAGACCCTCCTCGGCACGCCGTTCCACGACACCTGGTGGCAGTCCGAGACCGGCGCCATCATGATCGCCAACCTGCCCGGCGCGCCCGTGCGGCCGGGGTCCATGGGACGCCCGGTGCCCGGCGTCGTCGCGGCCGTCGTCGAGCGGACGGAGGGGGGCGTGCGCCCGATCGACACCCCGGACGTGGAGGGCGAGCTGGCCCTCCGTGCCGGCTGGCCTTCCATGTTCCGCATGTACCTCGACAATCCCGAGCGGTACGGGAAGTCCTTCGCGGATGGGTGGTACCTGTCGGGCGACCTCGCCCGGCGCGACGCGGACGGGTTCTTCTGGTTCGTCGGGCGCGCCGACGACGTGTTCAAGAGCGCGGGGCACCTCATCGGCCCCTTCGAGGTCGAGAGCGCGCTCGTCGAGCACCCCGACGTCGCGGAGGCCGCCGTCATCGGCAAGCCGGACCCCATCGCCGGCTCCATCGTGAAGGCGTTCCTCGTGCTCCGACCGGGAGTCGAGGGGGACGCCGGGGTCGAGCGCTCCATCCGCGCCCATGCGCGGAAGCGGCTCGGGCCCGCGGTGGCACCGCGGGAGATCACCTTCGTCGACCACCTCCCCCACACCCGCAGCGGGAAGGTGATGCGGAGGCTCCTGAAGGCCCGCGAGCTCGGGCTGCCCGAGGGCGACACCTCCACCCTCGAGAACCCCTGACCGGAGGCCACGGATGACCCCACCGCTCCCGGGGCGCGGCCACGCGCTCCACCTGCTCACCCAGATGCTGCGCGTCAGACGCTTCGAGGAGCGGTGCGCCGAGCTCTACTCGGCCGGCCGGATCCGCGGGTTCCTGCACCTCTACATCGGCGAGGAGGCCGTCGCGACGGGCGCCCTGCGCGCCCTGACCCCGGACGACGCGCTGCTCTGCACCTACCGGGAGCACGGGCATGCGCTGATCCGCGGGGTCCCGATGGACCGCGTGATGGCCGAGATGTTCGGCAAGCAGGAGGGGTGCTCGCGGGGCCGCGGTGGGTCGATGCACCTCTTCGACGCCGCGCACCGCCTGTACGGCGGCAACGCCATCGTGGCCGGGCATCTGCCCCTGGCGGTCGGGATGGCGCTCGGCGACCGCATGGCCGGCCGGGAGCGCGTCACCACCGTGTTCTTCGGGGAGGGTGCCGTCGCGGAGGGCGAGTTCCACGAGTCCATGAACCTCGCGGCCCTCTGGAAGCTCCCGGTGGTCTTCGCCTGCGAGAACAACGGGTACGCGATGGGCACGGCCCTCGAGCGGTCCGAGTCCCAGACGTCCCTCACCGCGAAGGCCGCCAGCTACGGCATGCCGGCCGTCTCGATCGACGGGATGGACGTGCTCGCCGTCGAGCGTGACTTCCGGCACATCGTGGACGCCGTGCGGGCCACGGGGTCCCCGGCCTTCGTGGAGCTGAAGACCTACCGGTTCCGCGCCCACTCCATGTTCGACGCGGAGCTCTACCGCGACCGGGACGAGGTGGAGCTCTGGAAGAAGCGCGACCCCATCGCCACCTTCCTGGCGCGCATGGTGGACGCCGGCGTGCTCGGGGCCCAGGACCTCGAACGGGTCGAGGCGAAGGTGCAGGAGGAGCTCGCTGCTGCCGTGGCCTTCGCGGAGGCCGGCACCTGGGAGCCCGTCGAGGAGCTGACGAAGGACGTGTACACGGAGGCGGGCCGATGAGCGAGGTGACCTACCGCGAGGCCGTGCGCATGGCGCTGCGCGAGGCGATGACGAACGACCCGCGCGTGTTCCTGATGGGTGAGGACGTCGGGCGCTACGGTGGCTCCTACGCGTGCTCGATGGGGCTGCTCGAGGAGTTCGGGGAGGACCGGATCCGCGACACGCCGCTGTCCGAGAGCGGGTTCACGGGGGCCGGCATCGGCGCGGCGCTCGTGGGCATGCGGCCCATCGTCGAGATCATGACGGTGAACTTCAGCCTCCTGGCCCTCGACCAGATCGTGAACAACGCGGCCACCCTCCGCCACATGTCGGGCGGCCAGGTGTCCGTGCCGGTGGTCATCCGGATGTCGACCGGTGCGGGCAAGCAGCTCGCCGCCCAGCACAGCCACTCCTGGGAGGGCTTCTACGCCCACGTGCCCGGGCTGAAGGTCGTGAGCCCCGCGACCGTCGTGGACGCCCGCGGCATGCTGCTGGCGGCTCTCGAGGACCCCGATCCGGTCGTGATCTTCGAGCACTCGGGGCTCTACAACAGCAAGGGCGAGATGCCCGACCCACCGCCGAAGGTCGACCTGTCCACCGCGCGCATCGCGCGGGAGGGCACCGACGTGACGCTCATCACCCACGGCGGGTGCCTGCAGCGCACCCTGGACGCCGCGACGGCCCTCGCCGAGCGGGGCGTCTCGGCCGAGGTGATCGACCTGCGGGTGCTCCGTCCGCTCGACTGGGACACGGTGCTCGCGAGCGTGGCCCGCACCCACCGCGCGGTCGTCGTGGACGAGGGCTGGAAGAGCTGGGGGTTCTCGGCGGAGGTGTCGGCGCGCATCGCGGAGGACGGCTTCTGGACGCTGGACGCGCCCGTGCGGCGCGTGGCGGGTGTCGAGGTGCCCATCCCGTACCCGCAGCACCTCGAGCAGGCATCCATCCCGCGCACCCCGCAGATCGTCGAGGCGGCGCTCCAGGCGGTCGGCCGTGGGTGACGTGTTCGAGTTCGTCATGCCGAGCCTCGGGGCCGACATGGAGCGCGGAGTGCTCGTGGAGTGGCTCGTGACGGTGGGCCAGCACGTCGATCGCGGGGACCTCGTGGCGGTGGTGGAGACCGACAAGGGGGCCATCGAGGTGGAGATCTGGACCCCGGGGACCGTGGCGGAGCTCGTCGTGCCGGAGGGCTCCGACGTCCCCGTCGGGACGGTGCTCGCGCGACTCTCTGGCGCGTCGGCCACCGCCGATCCTGCGCCGTCCGCACCACCCGCCGCGGACGCGCCACCCGCGGAGCCCTCCCCGGAGCCCGCACCCACCCCGGTCGTCGCCGTCCCGCCGCACAGCGGGCGTGCGAGCCCCTGGGCGCGGCACCTGGCCGCGGAGCGCGGGGTCGACCTCACAGGCGTCGTCGGCACGGGGCCCGGCGGGGCGATCGTGGGCGCCGACGTCCCCCAGGCCCGGACGAAGCCGGTCGCCGCAGGCACGGACGCCGACGCCATGCGCCGGGCGGTCGCGCGTGCGATGGAGCGATCCAAGCGGGAGATCCCGCACTACTACCTCGGCACCGAGGTCGACCTGACCCCCACGCTCGCCTGGCTCGAGCGCCGGAACGCCGCCGTTCCCCCGCCACAGCGGGTGCTCCCGGCGGTGCTGTTCCTGGCGGCCGCCGCGCGGGCCGTGCGCGAGGTGCCGCAGGTGAACGGGTTCTGGAAGGACGGTCGGCTCGAGGTCTCGGAGGCCGTGCACCTCGGCGTCGCCATCTCCCTGCGCGGCGGTGGGCTCGTCGCCCCGGCCGTCCGGGACGCCGATCGGCTCGATCTGGGCGGGCTCATGGCGGCTCTCGACGACCTCGTGCGTCGCGCGCGTCGCGGGCGGCTCCGGGGCTCCGAGATGACGGACGCCACGCTCACCACGACGTCCATGGGCGACCGCGGCGTCTCCGACATCCAGGGCGTCATCTACCCGCCTCAGGTCGCCATCGTCGGCTTCGGGCGGGTCGTCGAGCGCCCCTGGATCGTGGACGGCGCCATCCTGCCGCGCTCGGTGGTCCGCGTGACCCTGGCCGGCGACCACCGCGCCCACGACGGTCACACCGGCGGCCTGTACCTCTCGGCCGTCGCGAACCTCCTCACGAACCCGGAGTCCCTGGCATGACACGAACCGAGATGGAAGCCCGCGTCCGGGAGCTGCTCGTCGACCTCGCACCCGAGTTCGAGGCCGACGCCATCGACCCCGACGAGGACCTCCGGCAGCAGCTCGACATCGACTCCATGGACCTCCACCAGCTCGCCACCTCGCTGTTCGAGGTGTACGGCGTGGACATCCCGGAGTCGGAGCGCGCCGACCTCGTCACGCTCCGCGCGATCGTGGACTGGCTCGACGCGCACGTCTCCCGCTGATGTGCGTCAGCGTACCTTCACGCCGATCTGGCTGTGGCAGGTCGCACACGTCGTGAGCAGGTCCGACAGGACGGCCGCCTTCTCGGCCGTCGTCGTGGCCTTCCCGGCGTTCCCCGCGAGGCGGTGGGCCTTCTCCTCCAGGGCCTTCACGCCCTCGGGCAGCGGCGGAAGCGACCCGTCGGCATGGCCGATCGTGTCCGTGCCGAGCTTCCAGACGTCCTCGTTCGCGCCCATGTAGCCGAGCCAGAGCAGGAAGGTGCCCCACTGGTGGCGGGCCATCGCGCCCTCACCGAGGCTGATCTTCGCCAGGTTCTTCGCGTCCATCACGGGCCCCTTGCTGGCCGCATGGCAGGCGCGGCAGGTCGCACCGAGTGCCACCACGTCGTGCGACGCGTCCGCCAGATCGGTGGACTTCGCGAGCTCCTTGGACGCCGACTGCATCTCGACGAGCTGGATCATCCAGCTCTCGGGCACGTCCGCCAGGGGCTTGTGGGTCGAGAGCTCCGCGCCCTTGGCCTTCGCGGCCTCCACGTCGCCGTCCATCACGGCGAACAGGGCGTCAGAGGCCATGTCGAAGTGGTGGTCCATGTGGGCCTGGACCTTCCAGGTCGGCGCGGGGTGCGTTGTGGGGCCTGCCTGGGCGGGCTGGACGGTGCAGGCGGCGAGCGCGAAGACGAGGTGCATGTGGAGTTCCTCCCTGCCGTGCTCCTCAGCAAGGTTCGGGCCAGCCCCTCAGCGCTTCCGCAGCACCATCGGCAGCCCGTTCGTGATGCCCAGCACCCCGTGCATCTCCCACCTGGGCGCGTACCCCTCGGGCAGCCCGGGCGCGAAGCGCTGTGCCAGCACCGCGAGCAGCAGGTGGCTCTCGAGGAGGGAGAAGTTGTTCCCGATGCAGATGCGCGGCCCCGCGGCGAACGGGTGGTAGGCGTGCTTGTGCCTGGCCTTCTCGCGCTCCGGGGTCCAGCGATCCGGGTCGAAGGTGTCGGGGGCCTCCCAGAAGTCCGGATGGCGGTGGGTGTAGTAGGGCGAGAGCATCACGCCCACGCCGGGCTCCACGTCGAAGTCGCCGATGCGGTCGGCTCCGATGGCGTCCCGCATGTAGAACGGGGCGGCCGGGTACATCCGGAGGACCTCCTTCACGGTCTGCAGCGTGTACGGGAGCCTGAAGAGGTCCTCCACCGTGGGCGTGCGCCCGCCGAGCTCGCGGTCGAGCTCCTCGTGCAGGCGCTCTGCGACGGACGGGTTCGCGGCGAGCGCGTACCAGGCGAAGGTCATCGTGCGCGCGGTGGTCTCGTGGCCCGCGAAGAAGATGGTGATCGACTCGTCGCGGAGCAGCTCCTCGGACATCGGCTCCCCCGTCTCGGGATCGCGGGCGCGCATCAGCCGCGAGAGGAAGTCGTCGGGCCAGTCGCTCTCGGGGACGGCACGCCGCTCGCCGATGAGGGTCGTGATCTCGTGGTGCACGTACGCGCGGGCTGCCTTGTAGCGGCGGTGCATCGGGGTGGGGACCCACATCGGCAGCGGGGGCAGCGTGAGCCGGCGGTTGGCGAACGCGATCATCGTCTCCACCGCGTCCTTCATGCGGTGGATGGACTCCAGCTGCTCGGTGCTGAACATCGAGCGCAGGATGATGGCCGCCGTCACGCGGGTCATCTCCTCCGCGATCTCCACCGTCTGCCCGTCCATCCCGTCCCACCGGTCGGCGAGCTCGACGGCATCGCGGATCATCACGTCTGCATAGGCGCCCACGGCCGCAGGGGTGAAGAACGGGGCCATCAGCCGGCGCTGGCGACGCCAGACGTCACCGGTGCTCGCGACGAGCCCCTGGCCCGTGAGGAACTCCCGCACGGTGTCGTAGCTGGCGAGCTTGTCGTAGCCCTCGCGGTTCGTGACGTTCACGTGCTTCACCGCGTCCGGGTGCATCGCGAAGAGCATCCGGCGGCTGCCGAGCCTCACCTCGAACACGTCGCCGTGCTCGCGCCAGGCGTCGCCGACCGTGGCGAGGAAGCCGCGGGTGGCGAGGCCCTTCACGAAGCCGAGGGTGCTGGGACCGGGAGGTCGCATGGTCACTCCTTCCTGGAGAGGAGAGCGGGGCCCACGAGCGCCATGCACGCCGCGAACACCTCGCTGGGCGGGCGTGACGCAATGGAGGTCGGCTGGATCGCCAGCCGCGACGCGCTCACCACGACGGCCCCCGCGAACCGGGCGTGCACGGAGTCCGCGGGCAGATCGAGCCGCTCGGCCACGACGCCCGCGAACGCCTCCTCGGCGTCTGTGAGCACCTGGAGCCACACCGCGCGCAGGCGGTCCGTGCCGTTCACGAGGGTGAGGAAGGTCTCGACGTCCACGGAGCGCCCCATGTCCAGGAGACCGGCCAGCGCGTGCCGGAAGGCCTCCGCGGGCGGCAGATCGGCGGGGGCGGTGCGCACGGCGGCGACCACGTGGGCGATGGCCGCTGCGACGAACGGGCGGATCGCGTCCTCCTTGCGCGGGAAGTACCTGTAGAACGTGCGCTCGGAGAGCCCTGTGTGCCCGGCGAGCTCCTTGACCGAGAAGTCGACGGAGCGCTCGCGCAGGAAGAGCTGCACGACCGTGCGCGACGCGTCGAGCACCGCCTGGTCGCGCGCGGAGGGGGCGGGGAAGTCCGGGAGGGAGGGGGTCATGCAGGCTCCCTATGGCGGATTGGCAGAAACTGCCACACGGATGTGGCAGAAACTGCCATGCGCCGAAGAGGTAGGATCGCCCGGTGCGACCGGAAGACGAGCTCCACCCGTTCGAGGACACCTTCGAGCTTCGGCCCATGGGATCCGACGGTGCTGGGCTCCTGGTGAATGTCCTGCTGCTGGTCGTCCTGGTGTCCCTGCTGCAGGCGGTGGTCACCATCGCCTCCTTCGACGGGCCGGCGCGCGTCGCCGTGGCGGTGGTGACGCTCATGGGCGCTCCGGCGGTCGGCTGGGTGACGTGGCGGGCCGTCGCTCCGCACGTGATCCCGGTCCGGGTGGTGGTCCGTCCCGGCGGTGTGCACCTCGGGGACTGGTTCGTGGACCGTGCCGACATCACGGAGGTGCGGGTCCTTGATCGTGGGAGGCTCCGGATCGTGGTGGAGACGACGGACGGGCCGTGGACGTCTCCGGCGCTGGGCGACGATCCGGCCCACGTCGAGCGCGTCGCCGCCGCGATCCGCTCTCTGGTCGAGGTAGCCCGCGCTCCCTCGGTGCAGCGTGTCCCGTCAGCGATGACGATCCGGTAGCCGGTCGCCGTCCACGTCCGTACCGGGCGGGTCCCGTGGGGTTACCGGGGCCCATGCAGCTCGTCCTCTTCGACCTCGATGGCACCCTCGTGCACTCCATCCCTGGGCTCGTGCAGGCCACCAACGCCCTGCTCGCGGAGCACGGGCGCCGCCCGCTCACGGCCGGCGAGGTCCAGGGTCTCCTCGGGCACGGGGCACCCCAGCTTCTCGACGGTGCTGCGCGCCTCACTGGCGGACCCTTCGCGAAAGATCCCTACCCGCGGTACGTCGAGCTCTGCCTGGGTCCTCTGGACACACCCGCTTTCGACGGCATCCCCGAGCTCCTCGACGCCCTCGCGGACCGGCAGCTCGCGGTGATCACGAACAAGCCCGAGGGCCCGGCCTTCGCGGTGCTCGATCGTCTGGGGTGGCGCGAGCGGTTCTTGGCGGTCGTCGGCGGCGACACCCTGCCCACCCGGAAGCCCGACCCTGCCGGGTTGCTGCACGTGCTCGACCTGGCCGGCTGCACCCGCGATCAGGCCGTCTACATCGGGGACTCCGACGTCGACGTGGCGGTGGCGCGACGGGCCGGCATCCCGAGCATCGGGGTGGGCTGGGGCTACGGCGACGTCACCGGAGCGGACCTCCACGCTCAGGATGTCCCCGCGCTCGGGCGCCTGCTGGGCGTCTGACCCTCACCGGGGGCGGGGGAGGCGGACCCGCACGGTAGTGCCGAGCCCCGGGGCGAGCGCGACGGTGAGGAGCGCGGTCACGGGCGCTGGGCGGTGAGCAGGAAGATCGGGTAGCGCGGATCGTCCCGCCCGACCTCGCAGGCCGTCACGAACGCGATGTCCACGAACCCCGCGGCCGCCGCGTGCGCCGCGAGGGCATCCCGCTCGAAGCCCGCGTGGAAGACCCCTTCGGCCTCCGGCGGGTGGAAGGTGCCGTCCTCGGCGTCCAGATCGGCCAGCGCGAGCCGACCCCCCGGCTTCAGGTGGGTGAACAGCGCCCGCATCAGGCCCGCCGTGTCCTCGACGTGGTGGGCCGCCATCGCGCTCACCACCGCGTCCACCTGCAGGTCCAGCGGGGCCTCCAGCAGGTCCTGGCAGCGGATGTCCACCTTGCCCGCCAGCTCCGGCTTGGCCGCCAACCGTTCCAGCATCGCGGGCGACACGTCGACCGCCACGATCCGACCCACGTGCGGCGCCACCCGGCCCGCGAGCAGCCCGGTGCCCGCGCCGAAGTCCATCACCACCTCGTCCGGCGACCAGTCCATCGCGGCGTCCAGCGCGCCGAACACGCCCTCCGAGATCTGCTGCGGCACCGGACGGCTGTCCCAGCCCTCCGCCTTGTCGTGGAACAGGTCGGCCATGGTGTCCTCCTCAGGCCACCCTCCCTATCTCGTCAGAGCGGCTGCCAGTCCAGCGTCTCCCACGCGAAGCGCACGACGGACGCCCGGCGGGTCGGGCTGGACTGGATCTGGCTCCAGTAGACGAGGTCGTCGTCCGCGAACACGGCGCAGGTGGTGCCGTTCAGGAGGTCCTCGCGGTCGTCCAGGCTCATCGGGGCCGAAGCGAGCTCCACGCGACCCTGGTGCACCCGGAGGATCTGGCGGTCGGCATTGCCCAGCTGCGGGTGGATCCGCCACGCCCAGATCGTGCCGTCGGCCAGCTCGCCCCCGAACACACACTGGCCCAGGGAGCCCGTCACGACGTCGTCGGTGAGCGTCCACGTCGTGCGATCGAGGGTGACGGGCGGTCCCCCGGATGCCCACACGAACAGCGTCCCGTCGGACAGCGGGTGGGCGCCCAGCACGTTCATCGTCCCGAGCGGCATCGTGTACAGCACCTCGCCCGTGCCGACGTCCTGGCACACGAGGTCCGCGTCGGCAGGCTGGCGACAGACCGTGGTGCCATCGAAGGTCGACGGCATCGCGTCCACCGGCCAGTCCAACGTCTGCTGCGTCCCGTCCGCCCGCACCCACGCGTGCTGCCCGCCGCTCACGGGGAGCAGCAGCCCGCCGACCGGCACGACGTAGGGGCTCGTGTTCCCCGGCGTCACGATGCCCAGATCGGTGCTCCCGCCAGGACCGTGGTGGACCACCGAGACCCCGCCGACCGCGTTGCTCACGGACCAGCAGCCCTCGACGGCGTCGGGCACGCAACCCTCCGGCCAGCGGACGTGGCCCCCGTAGCGGCCCCCGGGACGCACGATGGCCTGGGCGTCCACGTCCACCACGGTCCCGTCGGGCTGGGCGCGCCACGGACCCACCCCGAGCGGCGGGAACACCTGCCGATCGAGCACCGCCACCCGGAACGGCCCGATGCCCTCGACCGTCCCGGTGACCTCGCCCCCCTCGTACCCGAGCTCCCCGGGCGTGGTCGTCGTCCAGTCGCGCACGAGCAGCGCGCACCCGGGCTGGGTGGCGACCACGGCCGCCGGCGCGACCCCGTCGAGCGTCCAGTCCGATCCCTGGCCCTCCCCGGTCCAGCACACCTCGACATCCCCGTCCCAGCGGGTCGCGCGGACGTACGGGATCGCTGGGACCACGTCGCCTCCGGGCAGACCGTCGACCTCGAGCCGGAAGGCGCCGCCGGTGAGCGGGCCGCTCGCGTCGGCCGTGACGGCCTGCAGCACACCATTGGGCCGGACCCACGCGGACCGCAGGTGCACGCCCTCCCCGAGCTCCACCCGCCCGAGGCGCCTCCGCACCACGCCGGAGCCCTCCACGGCGAGGGCGTCCACGGTGCCGTCGGGATGGGCGTCGTACAGCCTACCCGGCTCGCCGGGTGACCGGATCCGGCTCGGGGTGGGCACGACCAGCTCGTGCAGGCGCCAGCCGGCTTCCGTCCGCAGGAACACGTCTGCGTCCGCACCCCAGGGCGGCTCCTCGACCCGGTAGCCGTCGTCGATCGTGGGCGACCGGCCCACGGCCTCCCCGACGATGCCCGACACCGCGGGGAACCCACCGGGCAGGGCCTCCGCACCGACCAGACGCGTCGTCTCGGTGTCTCCGACGAGGCCGTTCGGGTCGCGGAGGACCTCCGTGACGTGCATGCTCCCCCGACCCAGACCGTCCTCGATCAGCGCCACCGCCTCCACGAACACCCACTCGCCCAGGTCGCTCGCGGCGAGCGACGCGGGCTCCTCGGTGAGCACCGGAGCGACAGGAGGATCGAAGGGGACGAACAGCGGCGTGTGGGGCCCGAGCCCCTCCCGGTAGGGCGTGCGGGTCGGGGGGCGGTCGTCCTGCTGGCGGTTCACCCACCAGAGGTCCGGGTCGTCCCGGTCGCGCTCGATCCACCCGGTCACCTCGACCTCGTCGCCCTCGAGCCGGAACCGCTGCTCCCACTGCATCCCGGCCCGGACGGGCTCCGGGACCAGCAGGACGGGCGTGTCGAGGAGGCCGTCTGCGGCGCTCCCGTCGAGCCAGAGGCCATCGGCATCCCGGTGGAGCCAGGTCTCGGAGGTGGCCCCGAGGGCGCTGCTCGCGACGCGCACGAGGTCGCGACCGTCCATCCGGAAGGTCTCGCCGACCCTGACCACCACGTCGCCGTCCGTCCAGGTCATGCCTGGGGTGAGAGGCTGCAGGGGGCTCCCGTTGGGATCGCCGGACCCCTCGACCACGATCTCCACACCAGCCGATGCAGGGCCACGACCCTTGCATCCCGTCGCGATGAGCAGGAAGGTCCAGGAAACCACCGTCGTTCTCACGCCACCTCCTGCGTCGAGCCTATCCCAGCCCGCTCCCATCGGGCTTTCAGGGTCTTTCAAGGCGGAGGCGCCCACGGTCTCGTACGTTACGACCCCGTATGCTCGCCCTCCTGCTCGCCTGCTCGCACGTGGTGCACACCAACGACCCCGGCATCGACGTCGACGTGAACGGGGACGGCCTCGCCGACCTCGTCGGCGCCGATGGAGACGGGGAGACCAACCGGCTCGTCGTCTACTACGGCTCGCCCGACTTCTTCGAGGCCGACGGGACCGCCAACAGCTCCTTCACGCTCCCGTTCATCCGGCCGGACGTCGAGGAGGAGGAGGTGATGACCCACCCCCGGGCGGTCGGCGACCTCGACGGCGACGGCACCACCGACATCGCCTCGGGCATGTTCGACGGTCCGGATCGCGGGGCGCTCGTGCGGTTCGGGAGCTCCGGCGGGCTCCAGCCCTCCGTACAGGTCCAGGTGCCCGGGTTCGTGAGCGGCGAGGGCTTCGACGTGCTGTGGGTCGGCGACCTCACCTGCGACGGGCGCGCGGAGCTGCTGGTGTACTCGTACCAGCTCGTGGGCCAGGAGCCGGAGGACGCCTGGCTCTACCGGTCCGACGAGGGCGGCATCGACGGCACACCCCGGCGCCTGGCGGGCGTCCTGAAGCCGGTGGGCGACGTGGACGGAGACGGCTGCGACGACGTGCTCGTCGATGGGGAGCTGTTCCTCGGCGACGCCGGCGACCTCGTGGCCTCCGGGTGGACCAGCTCCGACCCCGAGCGCTTCCCGATGGCGCCCGTGCGCCCCGTGGACGTCGACGCAGACGGGCTCATGGACTTCATGGGCCTGTTCGACGGCCTGGGGAACGCGTGGCACCTGGGTGACGAGGGCGGCATCCCCACGAGCTCCCGCGGCCTCGACAAGATCTGGTCCGCCGGCGAGGCCTCGTTCCCCATCGCGGACCTCGATGGCGACGGCTGGGTCGACTACGTGCGCTGGGGCACCGTGAACAGCGAGATCCCGGGTGCCGCCATCGGCGACTGGAAGCTCGACTGGGCCCTCGGCCGGCCGCCGAAGGAGCTGTCCGAAGAGCGCCTGCGGGCCGAGGTGCACCCCACGCTCTACCCCTACGAGGCCTGGCAGCTGCGGGCTCCCGACGTGTACCAGCGCTACCTCGGAACGGTGGGCGACCTCGACGGGGACGGGTTCGCCGACCTCGTGACGGACGGACGTCTCACCGACGTGGGTGCGGTGCACCGCGGCGGGCGGCGCTTCCGTGCCGAGGCCACCGTGCTCTTCGACACCGCGTCCGCCGGCTGGGCGGGGGTGGACGACAATGGCCGCTGACGTGCGGCTCCTCCTGGTGGCGGGTGCGCTGGCGGGGTGCTCGGACGTGTGCGGGTCCTTCGTGGCCCAGGACCCCACCGAGCTGCGCGGCATCGAGCGGTGTCGGGTGGTCGACGGTGAGCTGCTGGTGATGGCGGGCTACCGCGACGAGCTCGTGCTGCCGGGCCTCGAGGAGGTCACGGGTCGCATGATCGTCGAGGACGTCGCGGTGCTGGACCTGCCCGCCCTCGAGCGCGTCGGGAGCGGGCCGTCCCGCGGTGACCTCGTGGTCGGGGGCCTCTCCGGGCGCTTCGCGGCGCCCGTCCTGCGCACGGTGGGCCGCGGCTGGTACGAGGAGCCCGACGACGGCTTCCTGTCGGAGTCCCGCATGGAG
This sequence comes from Alphaproteobacteria bacterium, assembly GCA_020632885.1. Taxonomy (GTDB): domain Bacteria; phylum Myxococcota_A; class UBA796; order UBA796; genus JACKEQ01. The sequence continues at coordinate 31,959 of JACKEQ010000037.1, forward strand.
ATCCGGGCCGACGGTCCGACCTCGGTGGACCTCGGCTCCCTCGAGATCCCCGGTGGTCTCCTGCTGGACGGCCTCACCGCACCCCTGGACCTGCCGTCGCTCGTGAGCGTCGGGGCCCTCGGCGTCTCCGGACGTGCGCCCGCCGCGTTCTCCACGCCCGTGCTGCCGGTTTCCCTGCAGGTCAGCGACACCACGGGGCTCGAGCGCCTGGACGTGCCCCAGCCAGGCGCGCTGGCACGGCTCTCGATCCTCGGGAACGCCGACCTGCGCGACGTCTCCCTGGGCCTCACCGCCGCCGACGTGGTGGAGGTGGTCGAGAACCCGGCGCTCGCGTCGTTCGTCTCGGAGCTGCCCTGTGTGGACCTCGACTGGCGCGACAACGCGATGGAGGCGCCCGATGGTGCTCCTGGCTGCCGCTAGCCTGCTCGGCTGCGGGAAGAGCCCCGATCCCGACGGCATCGAGAGCATCGCCTTCGGCGGCGAGCGCGGCGGGCTCTTCGAGGAGGTCACCGCGGTGGCCTGCTCCCTCCGGCCGGGCGACTTCACCCGCGTGGAGTGGACGCTCGGCGAGGAGGAGGACGCGCGGTCGCTCACCACCGAGCTCCCGATCGGCCCGGAGGACCACGTGCGGCGCGCGGCCATGGGCTTCACGCGTCTCTCGGACCCGCCGCTCACCGAGATGCCCACGCGGATCGTCGTGTCCTACGGGCCCCCGGTCCCCAACGACGAGGACGTGCGCTTCGCCCGCTGGGTGCCGATGTGGCTGCACGGGCTGGCCCTCGCCGAGCCCGGCTACGAGGCGTCGCGGCTCACGGACGCCACGGTGTTCTGCGAGGACTTCCGATGATCCTGGCGCTCCTCCTGGCCTGCGGCGACCGCGAGAACCCCGACGCGGTGTACGCCATCTACCCCGAGGCTCTGGGCATCCCGGCATCCCCGGTGGACCGGGGGTCACCGGCCATCGTGCACGAGGCCTTCCCGGCCATCCCGACGACGGTGGTCACCCACGCCGACGGTCGTGGGCTCTGGACGCTCGCCTGGGAGGGGGCCGGCTGGGACGCGGATCTGCGCGACGTGCCGGAGGCCGGCCTGTCCCTGTCGCTGCGCGCGACCCCCGACGCCGAGCCCTCGGCCTTCGCACCCCCGCCGCTGCCCTTCGCGGACCGCGACGGGTTCGCGGCCCGGGCGGGCGACCTGCAGTTCCTGCCGTCGACCGGCCTCGCCTTCCTCATCGACGACCAGCTGTTCTTCGACGACGGCGAGGGGTGGACGGTGCGGACGTACAGCGAGCCCGACGGGCTGGCGCGCATCCGGGCCGTCGAGCGCGAGCGGGTCGTGCACACCCGGACCGACGGGCCCGTCCTGCTCACCGAGTATGACGGGCAGGTCGTGGAGCGCACCCGGCCTCCGTTCGCCGTGGACGGGGTCCGCGAGGTCCCGTGGAACCTCGGGCCCGTCGAGGGGAGCGTGGCCCGCACGGTCTGGCTGCCCTGGGGCCAGGTGTGCACGGGCCGGTGGGACCTCGTGGCGGACACGCTCTCGGACGTGGGCTGCATCGACCTCGAGACCCCCGTGGCCTTCGGGTCCACCGTGGGCGGCGACCTGGAGCGTGGCGCCGTGCTGCTCACCGCCGACTCCGTGCTCCGCGACTTCACGCTGCTGGTGCACGTGGACGACGGAGGGCCCGTCATCGTGGGTGAGCTCCCGGCCACCGAGGCCGACGCCGGTCTCTTCGACGACCCCACCGACGACCGGCTTCCGCTCCTCGACGAGAACGGCCCGCTCGCGTGGATCACGGCGGACGGCGGTCACGTGCGCCTCGCCGACGCCCTGCCGGCGGAGCTGCTGCTCGGGGCCGACTGCGACGCCTCCGACCCCTACGGCGACTGGTGTCTCCCCCGCACCATCGTCGCGGCCACCCAGCGGTCGGGCTCGGGCGCCTGGACGGTCGGCCGCGAGCCGAACCACGACGCGCGGGGGCGCTGGTTCGCCACCCTCGGGGCCCCCGAGCCGACGGCCCTCCCGCTCACCCCCTTCACCGGGGGGACCGTGCTGGCCGACGGCTTCGCGGTCTCCCTCCCCGACGCGTTCGGCATGCCGCTGCCCGAGGCCTGCCTGACCGCGCGCGGCCCCGATGGCACACCGGTCGTGCGCGTGGACGGCGTGTGGCGGGTGGACGAGACCACGGCGTACACGGTGGAGCTGGACGCCTGCGAGCTCGGTGACGGCGGGCCGCCCGTCGTGGGTGCCACGATGCTCTCGGAGCCCGGCCTGTTCGACCCGTTCGCGCTCCAGGGCTTCGATCTGGCCCGCGGCTGGGCCCTCGATGCCCTGGACGACCCGCCGGAGGTCGTCGTGGACGCGTCGATCCCGGGTCTGCTGGTGCGGGAGGCCGCCGGGTGGACGTCCATCGCCCGCGACCCCGGTGGCATCGCGCGCACCGTGGTGGATCTGCCGTCTGCAGCGGCCCCGCGTCTCCTGCCCGACGGCCGCTTCCTGCTCGAGGACGGCACGCTGTACGACGGCACCGGGTCCCCCGAGAGTGTGGTGCTGGGCGTGCTCCCCGCGGAGGCCCGCCTGGTGGGCGACCTCCTGGTCCAGGACGGTCCGGACCTCCTGCGGGTGCACGACCTCGCCACGAGCCCGCCCGCGGTGCTCGTGGACGAGCAGGGCCCCCGCACCTGGACGTTCCTGTTGGTCACCCCGGACGGCTCCCGGGTGGTCGAGCAGTCCGCCGACGGCACGCGCATCCGGGTGCGGGAGACGACGGGTGGCGTGCTGGTGGAGCACGGGCCCCACCCGGGCGGGCTCACGGGCGTCGACCTCGCTGCGGACGGCTCGGAGGCGGTGTTCTCCACGGCCTCGGCGCCGTACCACCGGGTCGTGCACCTGGATCTCGGCACGGTGCCCGCCGGGGTCACCGAGGTCTGCGCGTTCTGCGGGCCGCACGCGCGGCTCGACGACGGTCGGCTGGTCGCGGGGACCGACGTGTACACGGTCACCGCGGGTCTGGTCGGCAGCGTGCCGATCCCCGGGGCCCCCAACGGCCAGCCCGTGCGGCGGGAGGTCGCCCGGGGGCTCGACGCGCACGGGTTCGTCTGGTGGGCGAACGGCGTGGGCCTCGACGTGAACGGCCCGTTCGACCCCGCGTCGCCCTCGTGGGCCGCCATGTCCTGGCCGGGCACGCTCGTGGCGGACGCGCCGGGATGGACCTGGCAGCAGCCGTGGTACTGGCGCCTCACGGGCCCCGGGACCGCCACGCAGCACCACCGGGAGGGGCTCCAACCCCTCCTGGACGGGCGGGCCGCGAGCCTCGACGCCCTCACCCGGGCGCTCTCGGTCGGCGACCTCCTACCCGGGACCGGGCTGGTCGATCCCGCCCTGGTCTACGGCGCGCCCGCCGTGCTGCTCGATGCCGATCCGTCCCATCCCCGCTGGGCGTCACGGCCCTGTGAGGTCTACCGCTACGCGCCGGGCACCTGGTACGCGCCGCCCCCCGCGTGGATCTGCGTGTACTGAACTACAATCCCCCCATGTGTGACGTCTCGGAAGGCTTCAAGCTCTGCACGTGCGCTCCCGACGGGCCCGTGGACTGGACGCTGTGGCGCGCGGCCCCGATCGACGGGATGTTCTCGCCGGCGCGGGGGATGGTGCTGCCGCGCACGGAGGACGAGGAGATCCAGGCGCTGTTCCTGCTCGACGGTCTCGAGCGGGGCGACGTGTTCGACTTCCCGTACGTCCCCGAGCCCGACGACCGCATCACCTTCCACGGGTTCGGGCGGGCCGACATGACGTTCCGGCACGACGGGCGGCGCTGGGAGCTGCTCGACCCCCAGATCGACCCCGCGCCCGCGGGCGTCCGGCACCGGCAGGGTCGCATGGGGCTCGGGGAGCTGGCGGTCGCGGGGGCCATGTGGGACGAGCTCCTCGCCGACCCGACCCCCGAGCGGCGGGCGGTGGTGGCGGACTGGCTGCACGAGCGCGGCCATGGCGCGGTGGCCACGTGGCTGCTGCTGGATGGCCGGCGCCAGGCGGGGGAGCCGGTGGACGCGGTCGCGCTGCGCCATGCGGCCGAGCGCGTGGGCCTCTCGGTGCGCGCGCTGCTCGGTGACGGGCCGGTGGCGTGCGGGAAGAAGTGCCCGGCGCGCTGGGTGGACCTGGAAGCCACGGAGGACCCGCGGCGTCGCAGGTGCAGGTGTGGGCGGACCTGGACGTTCGTGGACTTCCGGACGGCCGTGTACCAGGTGGTGGACGGCGCGATGGAGCCCGCGCGCTAGCCCCGCCCGGACGGCACGCGCACCACGAAGGTCGACCCGCGACCCAGCGCGCTCTGCACGGTCAGGTCGCCTCCCAGCATCCGGCAGAACCTGTGGCTGATGGCCAACCCGAGCCCCGTCCCGCCGGGCCCCGCACCCTGGTCGCTCTGCCGGACCTGGTAGAACGGGTCGAAGATCCGGTCCAGCACGTCCTCCGGCATCCCGACGCCCGTGTCGCTCACCTCGATGCAGACGTCGTCCTCGCAGGCCCGTGACCGGACGCGGATGCTGCCTTCCGTCGTGAACTTCGACGCGTTGCCGAGCAGGTTCGTGAGCACCTGGCGCACCTTCCGCTCGTCGAGGTGCACCTGACCGACGGTGGGGTCCAGGTCGAGCTCCAGGGTGTTCCCGCGCTCCTCCACGAGCGGCCGCAGGGTCGTCGCCACCGAGTCGATCACGGTCCGCAGGTCGAAGTCCGAGAGCTCCACCTCCACGCGGCCCGCCTCGATCTTCGACAGGTCGAGGATGTCCGAGATCAGCCCGAGCAGGAGGTGTCCGGCCGTCCGGATCCTGCCGAGGTCCTCCATCATGTCCGTGAGCCCCTGGTCCTCCGCGTCGCCCGCCACCAGCTCGGCGTACCCGATGATGGCGTTCAGGGGCGTGCGCAGCTCGTGGCTCATGTTCGCCAGGAACACGCTCTTCGCGCGGTTCGCCTGGTTCGCCTCGTCCAGCGCGACCCGCAGGCGCTTCGTGGCCTCGAGGACCTGATCGTTGAGCCCGACGCGCTGGGCCACCGCCGAGAGCACGTGCCTCGCGGTGTGGAGGAGGTGGCCGAGGTGGGTGACGTCCCCGTCCCAGGGCGGGACGTAGTACCCCGCCGTCCTGGAGGTCCGACCGACCACGACCACCGCCTCCACGCCGTGCTCCGAGAGCACGTTGCCCCCGAGCAGCCACATCCTCCCGGAGGGCGCGTGGGGCGGGATGTCCACCACCTGCACGCTGGCCGCCGGGTCCCACCACCGCTGCGAGGTGCGCTCGACCTCCTCCAGCTCGGCGTCCGTCAGGCTGCCACCGAACAGGTCCTGGTAGCCGGTGCGGCTGTGCACCCACGCGATCTCGTAGGGGGACTCGCAGAGGAGCTCGGTCGCGAGCGTCCCGATGGCGGACTCGACCGTCGGTGCCGTCGCCATCGCGCCGGTGATGCGCTCCACCCGCTGCATCCAGGTGCCGTGGGCCCGGAGGCGTCCGCGAAGCTTCAGGATCTCGTGCTCCCGCTTCACCAGGAGCTGGAGCTTCTTCAGCGTCGCGCGGTCCACGGTCAGGAACCGGGGCTCGGGCGTGTCAGGAGCACCAACGGGAAGGTGTAGTTGTGGGACTCGGTCCTCGCACCCGCCGGCGCGATCTCGCCCCAGGCATAGAACCCGAGCCACGGCATCTCCACCAGCTCGGCCTGCATGGTGCAGATCTCCTCCTGGGCTCCGTCGTCGCCGAGGAACGGACGGGGGCGGGCCGCACACTCGAAGCCGAGCGCCAGGAGCGGCTCACCCTTCACACGTGCGTTCAGGCGCCGCGCCATGTCCACGGCACCCTGGAGCACGGCCTCGTGGGAGCGGTGGCAGAGCTGGATGCGCGTGCCGACGGGGATCTCCGCCTGCATCGAGAGGGTTCGCTGCTCCAGGTCCCAGCCGAAGAACGCACGGGTGAGCGGCCCCTCGTAGAGGCGCCCGCGTTCGTCGCCGTCTGCCGGAGCCTCGGGCTGCACGCCGATCGCCCAGACCGACGCGCTCTCGATGTTCAGCTCGTCGTCGCCGATACCGAGCTGGTCGATGAGGAAGTCGAGAGCCGGCATGCCGTCGACCTCGCCCAGGACGTTCTGGGTGGAGGCCGTCACCTCGAGCTCCAGCCCGAGGGGCTCGGCACCGTGCGTCTGATCGTAGAGCATCTCGACGTCCCCGGAGAGCGCGAGGGCCACCACCGAGTCCTCCGACACGCTTCCACCGAGGTACTGGAAGGTCTTGTGGACCTGGCCGAACGGCTGCCCGGCCGCCCCTCCGATGGCCCAGCGCACCCCGCCCTCGGCAAGACCGTGCAACAGCTCGGTGGAGTTGACGGTCAGCGCGTCGTACCAGAGGAGCACGGGCAGGTCGGATGGGCCGCCCAGGGCCGCGGCCACCGCCCGCCCGGCCGCCCGCGAGTCGGCTCCGAGGCCCTCCACGCGAACGGGCTTCGCCTGGATCCCCGGCTCCGCGAGCACGGCGCAACCCACCACGCGGTCGACCTCGTGCACGCCGCACCGGACGGAGATCCCCTGGGTCGAGCAGCCCACCAGCGGGGCCTCCTCGCCGAGCACGCTACGGACACCGTCGAGGACGTGCGCCTGGTCGTGGAGGACGGTCGCGTACACGACCACCAGGGTGAGCGGCGGCAGGTCGCCCCCATGGCGTGCCCTGGCGGCCTCGAGCGCTACCGTCGCAGCCTCGCGGCCTGCCTCCCGCGACATCTGTTGGGTGCTGTGTCCGACACCTGCGGCCATCGGGCCTCCTCTCCCGTCCTCTTCGGGATCGGGCACAGAGGACTTGAGCGCGACGGGATAGGGTCGACGCACCACCGTGGAGGGCCGATGAGCATGGGTACCACCGTCGTCGCGACCGACACCGCCGGTCGCCTCGTGGTCCTGCACACCGAGAGGCACTGCGACGATCTGCCGGAGACCGTGCCTCTCGTGGACGAGGAGCTCGCGGAGCACCTCGGGCTGGGCGACACCGACCTCCGCTTCACGCGTGTCCGGGACGGGGAGTCGTTCTGGTTCGACGACGCTCCTGACGAACCGAGCACCCCGAGCCCTCTCGCCGTGCGACTGGCTTCGGTCACGCGGCTGACGGTCGACTGCTCGGAGGTCGACGAGGTCTCGCCGTCCCAGCTCGTGGGTCCCCCGGAGCCCGTGGCCGCCGCGCTGCGCGCGGAGCTCGAGGCCGCGTGGCGGGGATTCCTCGGGCAGGACGCCACCGTCGGGCCGCCCATCCCGTCGCTCTCCGTGCGCATCGCCGAGGCCCGGAAGGAGGCCGTGCCGGATCGGCGTGACGATCTGCGCGACCAGCCCGTCTCCACCGAGGAGATCGAGGGCTACCTGCTCATGCGGGCCGGGTTCCTGCTGGGCTTCGAGGGACGTTCCTTCGCGCCCTTCGCCGACGTCCTGCCGGACGCGACGGACGCCGACCGCGCGAGCTACCTGCGAGCCCTCACGGCGGCGATCGACGCCCTGCCGGAAGACTCCCGCCAGATCCTCTACTACCGGCAGATCTCCGAGTGGGCGGACACGGCGACGGTCGCCGACCACGAGGCGCGGTTCGGGCGCACCATCCAGCAGATCGCTGCCGTCGAGGAGACCGTCCGGGCGGCCCTCCGCGAGGCGGGAGCCGCCTGGATGGCCCGGTAGTCAGCGGCGTTCGAGGGCGAGCACCCGCTCGGTCACCGCGAGCACGACATCGGGGGTGACCGAGAGGCTGTCGATGCCCTGCTCTACGAGCCACGCGGCGAAGCCGGGGTGGTCGCTCGGCGCCTGGCCGCAGATGCCGATCGGCTTGCCGGCCCGATGGCACCCCTCGATGGCCACGCGGATCATCGCCTTCACCGCCGCGTCGTTCTCGTCGAAGAGCGACGCGAGCTGCTCGTTGTCGCGGTCCACGCCCAGGGTGAGCTGGGTGAGGTCGTTGGAGCCGATGGACAGCCCGTCGAACAGGGTCGCGAACTGCTCGGCCAGCAGGGCGTTGCTGGGGATCTCGCACATCACCCACACCTCGAGGCCGTCCTCGCCCTGGACGAGCCCGTGGCTCGCGAGCAGGTCGAGCACCTTGCGGCCTTCGTCGAGGGTCCGGCAGAACGGGACCATCAGGCGGACGTTCGTGAGCCCCATGTCGCTTCGGACCCGCCGGAGCGCCCGGCACTCCAGGGCGAAGGCCGCGGCGAAGGCGGGGTCGGCATAGCGGGACGCGCCGCGCCAGCCGATCATCGGGTTCTCCTCGTGGGGCTCGTACGCCTCGCCCCCGAGCAGCCGGCGGTACTCGTTGGTCTTGAAGTCCGAGAGCCGCACGGTGACCGGTCGCGGCCAGAACGCGGCGGCGATCTGGGCGACGCCCTCCGCGAGCCGGTCGACGTAGAAGGAGGGCTTGTCGACCCAGCCCGCGGTGACGGCCTCCACGCGCTCGCGCAGCTCGGGGTCGAGGCTGTCGAACGCGAGCAGGGCGCCCGGGTGCACGCCGACGTCCGCGGAGACGATGAACTCCTGGCGCGCCAGGCCGACGCCGTCGCAGGGCAGGCGGGCGAGCCCGAGGGCCTCCGAGGGTGTGCCGACGTTCATCATGACCTTCGTGTGCGGGCGCTCCAGCGTGCCGAGGTCCGTGTGCTCGACGTGGAAGGGGACGGCTCCCTCGTACACCCGGCCCTCCGCGCCGTGGGCGCACGACACCGTCACCAGCGCGCCGTCCGTGAGGGTGGAGGTGGCGCCGTCCGCGCCGACCACGGCGGGCACGCCGAGCTCTCTGGCCACGATGGCCGCGTGGCAGGTCCGCCCGCCGTGGTCGGTGACGATGGCGGCCGACCGCCGCATGACGGGCTCCCAGTCGGGGTCCGTGCGGCTGGCGACCGGGATCTCACCGTCCTGGAAGCGGTGGAGCTCGGCTGTGGACGTGATGAGCCTGCAGGTCCCGGTGGCGATGGACGCCCCGACCGCGCGTCCGGTGGCGAGGACCTTCCCGTGGCCGTCCTCCACCCAGCGGTCCACGCTCGTGCGCGACTCCCGCGAGCGCACCGTCTCGGGCCGGGCCTGCACGATGAACAGCTCACCCGTGCGGCCGTCGAGGGCCCACTCGATGTCCATGGGGGTCCAGGTGCCGTGGCGCGCGGAGTAGTGGGCCTCGATGGCCACGCCCATGCGCGCGAGGTCGAGCACCTGGTCGTCGTCCAGCACGAAGCGCCGCCGGTCGGCCAGCGGCACGTCCTCCGTGCGCACGCCGCCCTCCGCGTACACCATGCGCGTCTCCTTGGCGCCCAGGGTGTGCCGGAGGATCGGTCGCTTCCCGGTGGCGAGGGTGGGCTTGAACACCACCATCTCGTCGGGCCCCACGGTGCCCTGCACGACCGACTCCCCGAGGCCCCAGGCCCCGGTGACCAGCACCACATCGGGGGCGCCGGACTCGGTGTCGATGGTGAACATCACGCCCGCCGCGCCGAGGTCGGAGCGCACCATGCGCTGCACGCCCACCGACAGCGCCACCGCGAGCTGGTCGAAACCGCGCTCCGCCCTGTAGGAGATGGCCCGGTCGGTGAACAGGCTCGCGAAGCATCGACGCACGCGGTCCAGGAGGGCATCGTGCCCGCTGACGGCCAGGAAGGTCTCCTGCTGGCCGGCGAAGCTCGCGTCCGGCAGGTCCTCCGCCGTCGCGCTGGATCGCACCGCGACCTCGGTGGCCCCGCCCGCGACCAGCCGGTCGTAGGCCTCGAGGAGCTCGCTGGCCAGACGCTCGGGCAGGCGGGCCTCCAGGAACGCCGCCCGCACGGCCGCACCGGCGCGCTGCAGCCGGGTCACGTCGTCCAGGTCGAGGTCGCCGAGGTGGTCGCGGACCACCGCGTCCAGGCCGTTCTCCGCGAGGAGCTCGCGGTAGGCGTCGGCCGTCGTGGCGAACCCGTCCGGCACACGGACGCCCAGCGGCACGAGGCCCTGCACCAGCTCGCCCAGGGAGGCGTTCTTTCCGCCCACCTGACCGATGTCGTCCATGGAGAGATCGCTGAACCAACGGATTCGACTCATGCTTCCTGTCCTCCGGCGAAACGTGCTGTGCAGGCGTCGTGCCAGGGCTCGACCGTTCCGGAGGTCAGGGAGGCTCGGGCGTCTGTTCCCAGTCCCGGTGCTCGGCGAAGACGCGCAGGCCACCCTCACCACAGGCGGCGTAGAACGTCCTCCCGAGCACCAGCAGGTCGAGGAACCGGTCGGGGCAGACGCCCTCGAAGGTCCCCCGAGCCCGCAGTCGGTCGGGGTCCACGAGCCGGATGCCACCTTCCTCCGGCTGGCGCACCCAGATCGTGCCCTCGGTCAGGCTCTCGGGCGCCCCTCCCGCGTCCTCGAGGATCCCGGTCCAGCGCGGGTCGAAGGGCGCCGACACATCGAGCACGTGGAGGTGGGTCGGCGTCCCCACGAACACCCGGCCGTCCAGGTAGAGGGCACCCAGGATGTCGCCGTTGCCCACGGGGTCCCAGGTCGTCGTGCCCCTGGGGTCCAGCGTCGCCGCACCGAAACCCGTCACCATGGGGGCCCTGCCCGCATCGTCCGGCAGGGTCCAGACCGTCCCTCCACCCACCGCGAGGGCACGTGGCGGGCCCGGGAGGTCGACCCAGGTGTACGCGGCGGCGGCATCCGAGGGGTCCTGGGCCAGGATCTGGAGGTCGAGCCTGTGGAGCTGACCCGTCCCGGGCTGCGGGCCCTCCGAGATGGCCCAGGCCACCCCGTCCACCACGGCGACCTCGAGGATGGGGGCCTGGGCGATGGCACCCTCGAACAGCAGCTCCGGGGCCTCCGGGATCGCGGTCGTCACGGCGATCCCTCCCAGTGGTCCACCCGCTACGACCCAGCTCGCGTCGGAGGCGACCACGCGGGCGTCGATATCGAGCGTGACCGCCGCGGTGCGGGTGAGGACGACAGGCGTGGTGGCAGCCAGGGTCGTGAGGCTCAGGGGCACGTCGGTGGACCGGCTCTCCGCCAGGAACAGACCCCGTGGCGCCGCCGCCACACCGACGACGGTGCCCTGGCCCTCCACCGCACCTGCGCCCCCGATCTGGTAGAGCTGCTCGTAGCGTGAGAATGGACTGCAGCCGATGAGCACGAGGAGAGTCACGCGCAAACGGTACCACCCCCCGGGGGGCCCCGGGAACCCTGATCCGTGGTACATCGGGTCTCGGAGGTCCCTTTGCTCGGGGTGATGCCGTCCATCCTGCTCGTCCTCGCTTGTCCGCGCGCGGACGTGTGCGGAGACGGGATCTGGTCCCCTCTGGAGCGCTGTGAGGTCGCTGATCCCATGTTCGGTGCGTGGTGCTCGGACTCCTGCACCTGGCATGTCTGTGGTGACGGCGTCCTGGCGCCCTGGGAGGCATGCGAGCCGTCTCTCGACCCCACGTGCGATGCCACCTGCCATCTCGTCGCGTGCGGCAATGGCCTGGCGACGCCGGGGGAGGTGTGCCTCGACCCGAGCGTGCCGCTCACCGTGGGCGCCACGCCCGTGGAGGTGGTGGTGACGGACGTCGATGGCGACGGCTCCCTGGACATCGTGACGGCGAACGCGGGTGAGACCTTCGTCACGGTCCTCACCAACGTGGGCGGGGAGGCGTTCGTACGGACGGACGTCGAGGTGGGTGTGCGTCCCCGGTCCGTCCAGGTCGTGGCGCTGGATGCGGTGGGGAGGCCGGACCTCCTCGTGGCTTCCGTCGATGATCAGGCCGTCTCCGTGGTGCTCTCCGCCGGTGCGGGCTGGTCGCCACCCACGGTCTACGACGTGCCGGGGTTGGCATCTGCCGCTGTGGCCTTGTTCCCACCTCCGGAGCAGGCCGGGCGGGTGGGCGACGTGTTCGTGGCCGTGCCCGGAGAGATCCTGCGGATGAGCGGGAACAGGGTCGTCCAGGCCGGCCCCGCCCTCCCCGATGGGTCGTTCGAGTCCGGAGCCCACTTCGCGTCGGTCGCCTCGGGTGGGTCGCTACACCACTGGCCCACGCACCAGGGCCTCCTCCGACCGGATGTGGTGGTGTGGGCGGGATCGGAGGGCGAGCTGACAGGCTGGCTCTGGGAGCCTGGAGCTCCGGTCGTTGCCTACGAGGAGAGCACCGATTCGGGGGCTCTGGACGTGGCTCCCCTCGCGAACGACGATCTGGTGGTGCTGCTCGAGGCCCGTGTGGTCGTCGAGGCGGGCGACGGCAACTACCGTCGGGGTGACCACGCCTTCCCGGGAGGCCGGTCCATCGCCGTCGGCGCACTGGACGGACTGGGCGACCAGGACGTCGCGATCACCGATGCGGACGGCGTGGGGGTCATGCTGGGTCGCGAGCTGTACGGCAACGGCGAGCTCGCCGCGCACGTGCCGCTCCTGGGCGCTGGCGACGTCGCGACTGGTGACCTGAACGGTGACGGCGTGGACGAGATCGTGGTCGCTCACCCGGACGGGAGCCAGGTGACGGTGGTGTGGTCCAGGCCCTGACGCATCAGGGCAGGGAGGCCCGGATCCAGAGCTCGCCCCGCGGCTCCGTGTCGGTGGCGTAGGTGGAGCCGGGCACGAGTGCGGTGTCGCCGTGGTCGTAGATCACGAGGAGGGCCTCGCTTCCGTCCAGATCGAGGGACACGAGCTGCTGGCGCGCGCTGCCGCCCTCACGGACCCATGCCGGCTCCGACCACGAGATCCCGGCGTCCGTGGAGGTGACCAGGGCCACCTGGTGCCCGAGGAAGCCGTGGTCACGGATTCCGGCCCACACGAGCTCGCCGTCGGTGGTCAAATCGAGGAGTACCCGCCCTGACCACCGCCCTGGCGGAGGGGCGATCGACGTCCAGGTGACCCCGTCTGCGCTGGTCCACAGCCGCTGGGTGTCCGGCTGGTCGAAGACCGCGAACCCCGGAGGTGCGAAGGTGGCTCCCGTGGGAGCGGCCACCATGCGGTCCGCGCCGAGGTCGCCGAGCACCGTGCCCTCCGCGACCAGCGCGCCAGCGGCGTCGTAACGGGCGGTCCGCCGTGCAGTGAGCTGGACCCCGTGCACGACCGCCACGCCTCCGTCGAACAGGCCCGCCAGCCCGTCATAGGGCGGGTACACCCCGAAGCCGGTCGGCAGGGGCACCGAGGTCTGGCTCCCGTCGTGCTCCAACCGCACGATCCGGTTCTCGAAGTCGGGCCCCTGCACCAGGAGCAGGCCGCCGCTGCCGGGCGCCTCCGCCACGTCGACGACGCGCTCGGTGCCCGCCAGCACACCGCCGTCGGTGAACCCGCCGTCCCACCACCGGATCGTGGGCCCGTAGGCCATGCCGACCATCCCGAGCCGGTCGCCGTCCACCCAGGTGCGGACGTCCGCGTTCACGGCGACCGGGCTCGCCTCCTGGGCCGGTGGGGCATCCGGGGCGAAGCGCCAGAGCTCACCCTGTGAGCGCAGGAATCGCGTGCCGTCGTCGAGCACGTGGATCTGGTCGTGCTGCTGGTAGAACCCGTCGGGTCTGAGCATCCTCGCGCCGGTGACCTCGTCGCCCCCGGGCTCCACGCGCTCCCGTCGCAGGGCGATCCAGGTGCCTGCGTCGTCGCCGGCCTCGAAGCCCACTTCGTCGAGGCTCGCCGTCTGGGAGCCCGTGGTCGTCCAGCCCAGGGGTGGACGGCCGAGCACGATGGGATTCCCGGTCGCCGGGTCGTCGTCGACCGCGGGCCCGATGTCCCAGCCAGCCCCAGGAGGGAGGTCCCAGGTCGTCGCGAGCAGACCGGAGGCGTCGTCGCTGGCCGTCCATCCGGCTCCCGAGCGGGTGAGCACGCGGTCCTCGAAGAGGACGGCCGGCCAGGATCCCACGGCTGCTCCGATCCCCAGGCCCACGTCCTGGGGCTCGCCGCCCTCCCGCTCCATGAGCTCCTCGCAGGAGTTCCGAGACGTCGTGCCGTCCACGAGCCACGTGCGTTCGACGATCTCCACGGCCAGCGTCTCCGGACCGACGGACGCGGCACGGACCACGCGCGGACAGCGACGCGTGGGACCGACCTCGAAGTCGTCGGTCGTCGCCCAGGCCACCCAGAGCCCACCGCCTGGCCGGTCGGTGATGCTGATCGGCCAGTAGCGGTCGGTCTGCTCGGCCTTGCTCCAGGTCCCGGGGTCGCCGGGCCCGTCGAGGGGACCCAGGCCCACCGGCAGGGCTCGACGGGTCCAGCCGCCCACCGCCGTGCCGGCAGGACGCCACCACACCTCCAGCGCGTTCGAGCGCAGGCTGCGCGTGACGACCCAGGTGTCCCCCAGCGCGTCGATGGCCACACCCGCGTGCACGAGCTGCTCGGTGGGGGTGCCCAGGAGCTCGTAGCCCCAGCCCGTGCCGGTCCACCGTGCGAGGACGAGCGGGGGACGAAGGCTGACGAACAGGTCGGTGGCTCCCTGGACCAGCCCGGGCTCCAGGCGTACCACCGTGGCGATCGACCCGTCGGGTCCGAAGGCCACACGCGCGCGCCGGAGGCCGTCCGCCTGGTCGGTACGGTTCCGCTCACCGGCTGGCACGGTGTCGGCGATCGGGTGCGAGCCGAGGGGCGGAGGCCCCATGGCCGCATCGGTGACCGTGACGGACACCTGCCGCTCGACGTCTCCGGCGCGGAGCACGAGGGACGTGGTGCCCGCGGCGATCCCGCGCAGCACGCCGTCGTCGTCGACCGAGGCGACCGTGGGGTCGGACGTCGCGTAGCGGACGGGCTCTTCGCTCCACGGCCACTCCCCGCGGGGGTCGCCCGGTGCCGGGAACGTCTGCGCACGTACGGCCAGCGGACAGGGCTGGAACGGACGGATCTCCCCGACGGCCAACGCCACCTGGTCGTCCCACGTGACGATGCGGTCGACGGGTCCGCCCCGCACGTCCACCTCCGCCTCGACCAGCGGCACCGCCACGCTCCAGACCTCGTCCGCCTCCTGACGGATCGAGAGGACCGTACCGAAGCTCTCCAGGCCGAGGTCCCGTGGCGCGGTGTAGGCGACCTCCATCACGCGGCCGGTCACGACCCAGTTGGTGGAGTAGGTCGAACCGTCGTCCTGCTGCCCGTCGATGCTCCCCACGACGAACTGGCCCTCGGGAACGGTGTCTCCGGGCCACTCGAGCGTCCAGGTGAAGCTCGCCCGCTCGCCGGGGCGCAGCTCCACGAACGTGGGCTCTGGACCGTGGGGGATGGGCACGACGTGGGGGGCCTGACCGGGGTCCGGGGGACGGCAGGCGAGCGCCAGGAGGGCGACGAGCATCAGAGGTCTCCTCGTTCCTCGGTGATGGTAGCCCAGTGAGGTGCCACTCACGGCAGGTCGGAGGACCGGGTGCCGATGAGGTCGAGGGCCCAGGTGACCGCCGGCACATCGCCGGTGCAGATGCAGCCTGCGTCGTCGCACAGAGACGGCTGCTCGAACAGATCCCAGCGACCTTCGAAGCGCTCGGGGCCCAGCGGCACGATGTCGATCTCGTGCCAGCCGGGTAGCTCACCGCATGACGGCGCCTGATCCAGCTCGAGGCGGAACGCGCCGTCCTCCTCCGGCAGGACAGCCCTCCGCCCCCAGACCCAGGTCCCGTCCGGAGCGTAGGCCTGGAGGGACCACATGCCATCACCCTGGTCCTCGATCGTCCATCGCGCGTCTCGGAGGCTGACGACGGGGAAGAAGTCGCCGCTCCTCTGCTGCGCGTTCTGACCACTGACTGCGTACACCCCGTCTTCCAGGGTCCACGAACCGACACACGCGGCGATGGCCATGACGAGCACCCCGACCTCCCGGCTCGAGGGCGATCCTACCATCGAATGGTGCGTGCCGGCCTTGCCGGGCGTCGGCTGGTGGGTACGTGCGGCGGCATGCTCCTCGCCGCCCTCTCCTGGTGCCTCGCCGGTCCCATCTCCATCGACGTCGAGACCCTCGACGGCGCCACCCTGGACCGCGGGACCCGGATCCGCCTGGAGTACATGCTCTGGCAGGTCAGCGAGCTGTACAGCCATCGCCTCGGCATCGACTACCCGCGCACGCTGCGGCTGAAGATGACCCTGCACGGCGACCCCGAGCGCTTTCGGAAGGCTGCCGAGGCCGTGGGGCTCCAACCCTGGGTGGGCGGGTGGTTCCGGGGTGGTCGTGACAAGACGAACGAGGCGGTGTTCCGAGCGGTCGCCGAGCCTGAGCTGGTTCGCGCCTGGCTCCACGAGACCAGCCACTTCCTCGTGTCCTACGGGCGGCCCGCACCCAACTGGCTCAACGAGGGGCTGGCGGTGGCCATCGAGACATCGAGGGCCGAAGGGCGCGACCTCATCGTCTCCACGTCACCGCGCAACCGTGCCGTCCTCGTGCGGGAGGGCGGAGGGTCCGTGGAGACGATGGTCCTCGGCGACGCTCCGTTCAAGGACCTGCCCGGGGAGACGGTCTCCACGCGGTACATCCAGGCGTGGGCGCTGACGACCGTGTTGATGTCCACCCAGAACGGGGCGGAGGCCCTGAAGGCCGTCGCCGTGGACTACCGCCGCACCCGAGACCCCGAGTCCGCCCTCGCCGCCATCGAGCGCACGTACCTCTGGGGTGTCGCGGCCCTCCAGCGCGACCTGGACGCCTTCGCGAAGTCCCCGCCCGCCACCATCGTCATCGCGAGCACCCTGAAGGGCCCGCTCAGCTCGGATGCGGTGTGGACCAACTGCCCGGACGGACGGCTCGTGCGCACCGACGTGGGCTGCGGGTTGTGAGGCCGGCGGGGTAGTCTCCCGGCGGGGGGTGAGGTGGACACCATCTGGGTCGAGGGGTTCGTGTTCGGGCTCTTCGGGCTCGCCGTCGTCACGGGCTTCCGGGGGGACGTGCACCGCGGGGCCACCGTGCTCGCCGCCTCGTCGTTCGGCCTGCTCGTGGAGCTCTACTTCCTCACGTTCGCGCAGGGGTACGCCTACGGCGAGTTCACCCTGATGCTCCACGGCGCCCCGCTGTGGGTCGCGGCCGGGTGGGGCTTCATCCTCGCGTGGTCCCTCGAGGCAGCGGAGCGCCTGCCCATCCGCCGCTGGGGCGTGCCGTTCGTGGCTGCGTGCATGGCGACCGGGCTCGACCTCATGCTGGACCCCATCGCCGAGGCGCGCGGCTGGTGGCACTGGAAGCGGCCCGACCCCGGCTTCTTCGGCGTGAGCTACGACAACTTCAGTGGCTGGCTGGTGCTGGTGGCGAGCTTCGTGGGCGCCCAGGTCGCGCTCACCGCCCGCTTCGGGACGGCCGGCTGGCGGGCCGTGGTCTTCCCGTTCCTGGGCATCCCCGCCGCCATCGTTGGGGTGGTGGGCGTGCAGCCCCTCCTGGAGGCCGCGTACCGCCGGGTGGGGGAGGGGCCCGTGTTCCTCGCGCTCTGGACGCTGTTCCTGGCCGTCGGGCTAGGGGCGCACGGTCGGTGGCCGGTGCTGCCGGGCGCCCTCCTGCCCCTCGCGTTCTTCGTGCTGCTCGTGCCCGTCGGTGCCATGGGGCCGTTCCAGGTTCACACCGAGCTCTACGGCGTGTTCGCGGCCTCGCTGGCGTTCGGGTTCGCCACCTGGCTGCCGCGCACCGGTCCGTCTTGAGCGGGTGGGCGCGGGCGGCCGGACTCCTCGCCGCGGTGGGCGTGTACGTGTGGCGTGCGTGGCCGAGCCTCTGGACCACCGTGGACGACGCGTGGATCTCCGCCCGCTACGCGGCCCAGGCAGCCGCGGGGAACGGGCTCGTCTACAACGCCGGTGAGCCGCCCGTGGAGGGCACCACCAACACCCTCTGGACGCTCTGGCTGGTCGTGGGCCACCGGCTCGACGTCGCTCCCGAGACCTGGATGGTGGGCTCGGGGCTCGCGTTCGGCGCCCTCACCGTCGTGC
>JACKEQ010000038.1 GCA_020632885.1 Alphaproteobacteria bacterium
CCGACGCGGTCTCGGGCCTCCAGCACGACGACCGAGCGGCCCTCGCGCGCCAGGCGAGCGGCGGCGGTGAGGCCGGCGATGCCGGCCCCGATGACGATGGTGTCGTAGCGCATCAGGGCTCCGTGGCCCCCGCTTCAGCGCCAGCCCTCGCGACGGCGGACCAGGACGAAGAGCAGGGGGAGGGTGAGGAGGAACGGGGCGGCGGCGGCGTCGCCGACGGCCATGTCGCTCGCGTTGCAGCTCAGGCACCCACCGAACAGCCCGCCCAGCCCGCCTCCTCCGCCGCTCGAGGCCTCTTCGGCGACGATGCGCACGGTGTCCGGGAAGGACACGTTGCCGTTCGAGTCCTCGACGATGAGCTCGATGACGAACACACCGGCGACGTCGGGGGTGATGTTGGGCTGCGCGATGGTGGTGGCCGAGAGCTGCGCGGAGCTGCTGACGGGCGCGTCCACGATCATCCACTCGTAGTCGAGGGCGTCGGTCTCGGGGTCGTAGGAGCCCGTGCCATCGAGGTAGACGCGCTGACCGACCTGGCCGTACACGTCCGAGCCCGCGTTGGCGACGGGCACCTCGTTGGGCTGCTCGACGTAGATGGTCACGGAGTCCGTGCCGTACAGCTCACCGTCGTCCACCTCGACGCTGGCGGTGTAGGTGCCCGGAGTGTCCGCGAAGAACTCGGCCCTGGCGCGGTTCGGGTTGACGATGCTCGCCGACCAGCCGGCCGGGTGCTCGGTCATCTCCCACGCATACGTGAGCTCGTCGCCATCGGGGTCGTAGCTGGCCTCCGCCACCAGCGCGATGACCTGGCCGGCCTGGGCCACGAAGTCGTCGACGGCTATCGCGACGGGAGCGGTGTTCGGGCCGTCCGCATCCGTGTCGGTGTCGCTGTCGGCGTCCGTGTCGGTGTCGACGTCCGCATCCGCGTCCAGATCGGGCGGCGGGAGGTTGTTGAAGTCCGACAGACCCGAGCCACAGGCCGAGAGCAGGACGAAGAACGGGAGGCGGCACCACATCGACGTGAGGGTAGCACGCACGCCGCACCGTGTCAGCGGCGTTCCACCGGTTCGAGCAGGGCGACCCCGACGGCGGGCCACTTGTCGTAGGTCTTGAGGTGCTCGAGGTACCAGACGAGCCCGTGGTCGCGCACGAGGCCCTCGCCCATCTTGGTGGCGTGACGCACCGTGGGCTTCTCGCCGGGCACGACGATGCCGACGTGGGAGATCCAGATGGGCTTCCACGAACGGTCGGCGCGCACGGTGAGCAGGAGGGTGCCGGGCCGGAGCTCGGGCGCGAGGGCGATGGCGTCGTCGAGCGAGAGGACGTCCAGGGCCATCGTGCCCATGGGGAGCTGGTCGTCGGTGAGGGCGAACTTCGCCCGGCCGCTCCAGGCCTTCCAGGTGGCGGCGTCGACCTTCCGCTCGAGGTGCTTCACGGGCCGGCCGTAGGCACCGGTGGTGTCGACCAGCCAGCCGTCGCGCACCGCGTCCGGGATCCACTGCAGCTCCATGAAGTGCTTGCGGTGGGCGTAGTCCACCTCGCCTTCGTAGCGCAGAGCCATGCGGATCGCGGCGGCCTGGTCGACGTCGGGGGCCAGGGAGAGCGCCAGCACCTCCTCGACGTAGGTGAGGCAGTCGAACGCGTCGTAGCGCACGGTGGGATCGGGATCGATGCCGCTCCCTTCGCCCAGAGGGTCGAGCACGTAGTCCGCGCCCAGCAGAGAGCCGCTGATGGCGTCGATGCGCTCGGCCAGCGGAGCCCCCCGGGTGCGGGCGACGGCGTCGAGCACGGCAGGCGGGGGCGCCGTGACGGGCTCCGCGGCCAGCGCGATGCCCAGGAGGAACATGGGGCTCAGATCCCGAGCCGCTGACGGTAGCCGGCGACGCTCTCGTACAGGTCGTCGAAGGCGTCGTCGGGGAGCTCGTCGGAGGCGGAGCTCAGCGAGCGCTCGATGATGTCGTTCATCGCGCTGTGGAGCAGGTGACGGTGCTCGCTGGCGGGGCGCACCGAGAGGTTGTCGAGCACCTGATCGACCAGCAGCTCCCCCTCGCTCGTGACGCTCAGACCGTGGAAGACCACGGAGTACTTGGACGGGCTGCCGTCCACGAGGAGCTGCACGACGGCCTGCCCGCGACCGGCTCCCTCGACGCTGTCGAACGCCTTGGCGACCTTGGAGAGGACGTCGTTGCCCACCGCGATCTTCTGCACCGCGGCGTCCTCTTCGAGGACCGGGGCGGCGAAGCGGGTGCTGGGAGCCTCGTCGGCCTCCAGGAGATCGTCCGGGCTCTCGGCGTGGTCCGTGACGTCGATCTTGTCGAGGTTGTGCTGCTCGGTCGTGAACCCGCCGGATCCACCGCCGCGATCGTCCTCGTGGTCCTCGAAGAACGCCATGTCCTCTTCGTCGAGGTCGCCCGTGTGCAGCCAGTTGGAGAGGTCCTCCCCGGGAGAGACCATGCCCTCCTCGCCGGGTGGCGGGGGCGGTGTGGGCTCCGGCGGGGGAGCGGGAGCCTGGGGCGTGAAGTCGTCGTCGAGGTCGAGGAGCTCGTTGACGGCGCGCACCGTGGGCTCGTCGTCGTCCTCCTCGTCGGAGGGCTCGATGCGCCGGTCGGTCGTGAGGAGCTCGACCTCGTCGGTCATGAGCTCCTGCAGCTCCACGCCGGTCTCCAGGAGGAGCCCGTTGTCCAGCATCCGCGCGACCGCGGCCCGCGCGGTCCAGGGCTCTGCCGGGAGGTCCGGCAGCAACGTGCCCACAGGGATGGGCCGGTTGGACGTCAGCTCCAGCACGGCGAGCTCGATGGAGTCGAGAGTCTTCCCGTCTCCGCGCACGATCTCGGTGTCCACCGGGTAGGACCGTGCCTGATCGGCCAGCTTGCAGCTCGACTCGATGAGCTGGACGGTGTTGTGGCCCATCTGCATGTTGTCGACGAAGACGCCGGGGAGGGCATCGAAGGTGGGCTCTTCGGACTGTGCGACCCAGCGGACGAGGTTCTCGCGGAACCGGTCGGCCAGGGCGGGCTCGATGACCTCGGTGGGCACCATGTCGATCAGGGGGCCGAACAGGGCCTGGCCGCTAGACGCGAGGCGGGTGAGCGACGCGAGCTTCTCTGGAGACACGGCATCCGCGAGGCGGACGCGCCGGAGCAACGCCTGATCGTCCTGCCCGCTGACGGCGCCGATGATGTCGCCGTTCATCAGGTACACCTCGAGCGCACCGTCCACCGTGTCGACGGCGAGCCGTCCAGTGGACCGCGCGGCGACCTGGCGCAGCAGTTGCTTGGTGGCGACGCTTTTCTTCGCTGGCGAGCTCACGTCCTTCCTGCGGGTGTCTGGGACGGGTCACGCTACTGTCTGGGAGGCCCGTCGGTCAAGGCCCGTGGAGCGCCCCGAGGTTCAACGCCAGGGTTCCGGGCTCTCGTCCTCGGAGAACGAGGCGGGGCGGTACTGATCCGGCGCGAGGGAGGTCTGCGGGTCGGCGGGTACAAGGAGCTCCGTGCGGGCCACCTCGGCCTCCAGCTCGTGGAGGGACATCCAGTTCGAGAGGCCCCAGCCGAGGCAGGCGGCGAGCACGAACCCGTAGGCCAGCGCGGCGGCGTTGGACAGCGAGCGATCCCTGCGGAGCCAGCGGGTCCAGGGGGTCGCGAGTGGGGCGCGGGCGGGCGGGGGCTCCGCGAGGGTGCGCGCGATGGCCTCGTCCACGGCGGCCTCCAGGCGCGCCTGGATCTCCGGGGGCACGACCAGACAGGGCTCCGGCGTGGCCTCGAGCAGGGCGGCCTCGAGAGCGGCACAGGCCTCGCACCCCTCCAGGTGCTCGAGCACGAAGTGGGTCTCGCTGGGCGAGAGCTCCGCATCGTGGAGCGCCACCAGACGGTCGGCCACCCAGGTACAGTCGACGTTCATGCCTCGATCTCCCTGACGTCGTCCAGGACGTCCACGAGCTGCGACTTCGCGCGCGACAGGCGGCTCATCACGGTGCCGAGCTTGATGTCGAGCGCCTCCGCGATCTCGGCGTACGAGAGGTCGCTGTAGTAGCGGAGCATCAGGATCTTCCGGTGGTTCTCGGAGAGGCGGTCGAGCGCCGCGAGGATGGACTCCTGGGCCTCGTTGGTGAACACGAGGTCCACCTGGTCGGCCGCGGAGGAGGTGGGGGTCTGGACGGTCTCGAGGATCGCCGCCCGCCGCTTCTTGTCGCGCCGGATGTTGAAGCAGAGGTTGCTCGTGACCCTGAAGAGCCACGCCTTCATCTTGAACTCGTCGTCGAAGAACCGCTCCTCGCGCATGGCCTTGATGAAGACGTCCTGGGTGACGTCGAGGGCGAGGTTGTAGTCCTTGAGGATGTACGAGGCGTGGTGGAACAGCCGGTCGCGGTACTTGCGCACCACCAGGTCCGCTGCGGCGCGCCGATCCTTCCGGGCGATGGACTTGATCTCCTCGTCCTCGGGAACGGTGGTCGAGACGATGCGGAGTGCGTGCATGGAGATCCCCCGTGGTTGGGCCGTCGTTGATCGACACCCCACAGACGGCGCGGTGCCCATCGCCTTCGACCCGCGACCGGAACGCGACGCCTCGTGACGTCCGTTGACCCGTCCGGACCGGGTCGGTCGCAGCCTGACGCGATCCTGACACGCCGGTGACCCCGTGGATTCCGGCCGCCGAAAAAAAAAGGGGAGCCACATGGGCTCCCCGGGACTGCACGCTGGGCGTGGTCAGTCGTCGTCTTCCTCGTCGTCGTCGGACACGCGGGGCCGATCGTCGAGACCGAGGGTCTGGAAGCGGGTGTTCGTCGGCTCGCCCATGGCGGCGACGTCCTCGAGGGTGTCGAGGTGCGCCTGGACCTGCTCGGGAGTGAGCACCTGCCGGCGGATGTGGTGCTTCTGGAGACGGACGTCGAAGAGCTTGTCGGACATTTCAGGCCTCCGGGGGGAGCTCGTCGTCGAGCATCGGGGCAGTCTGGCGATCCATGGGCTTCCAGCGGTCGTCGGCCATGACGGCGGACTCGTCGATCTGGAACTTGCCGGCCGCGATCTCGCGCAGGGCGGTCACGACCTCCTTGTTCTCGTCGTTGTTGACGATGAGGGGCTCGCGGCCCTTCACGAGCTGCTTGGTCCGCTCGGCTGCGACGAGCACGAGGGAGAATCGGTTCTCCACCCGCTCCAGGCAGTCTTCCACGGTGATGCGCGCCATCGATCCTCCAGGTGGGGACAACGGTGGTGCGTATGGGCGCGGAGGGCACCTGTCAAGACGGGCCGTCAGCCCTCGCCGAGGACGATGATGCCGCGCGGGGCGTCGTCGGAGGGCACGGCGTCGGCGGTGAGCAGCCAGCGCTCGTAGGCCATGGCGAGATCGTCCGGACCCGCCTGGCGACGCACGGCCGCCAGCAGCTCGACGCTCGTGGAGAAGTGCCGGGACAGCTCGACGAACACGGGCCCGAAGGCGTCCGCGAACCAGCGCTTGAGGACCTGATCGCAGCGGAGGTACGCCGCGGCACCCATGTCGGCGTAGTACGCGGGGCCCACGGGACGACGCGCGCGATCGAGGTGCTCGCGGAAGAACCCGAGCAGGTACAGCGCGCGGTCGCCGAGCTCCCGGTAGGCGGAGGCCTGACGTCCGGGCGGCGCGTGCGCGGCGGCCCCGTGCAGCTCGGCCAGCGTGTCGGCGTCGGTGCGTGGGATGTCGGTGCGGGCGCGCTCGGCGAGGAGGCGGGCCAGGTAGAGCACGGTGTCGCCGTGGAAGTCGGCGGCCACCTCGCGATGGGCCATCTGCACGCGATCGTGGAAGAAGTCGAAGAGGTTGTCGGAAGTGGCCAGCGGACCGGTCATCTCGCCTCCTGATCGTCTCCGGGGACGGTCGTCTCATCGACACGGAGCGCGCGCCCTTGACGTGACGGAGGGGGGTGCCTACTCATGCGCCCTCCCCGGTGGGGTGCCAGAGGCCCCCCGTTCGCCGCTCGCGTCGCCCGGGTCATCGAATCCATCGTACCAGCCGGAAACCGGCAGCCGCAAGGAGTGTTCCCATGGAGATTCGCCCGCTGTACGACCGCATCCTCGTGAAGCGCGTCGAGAGCCCCACCAAGTCCAGGGGTGGCCTCTTCCTCCCGGAGAGCGCCTCCGAGAAGCCGAGCGAGGGCGAGGTGATCGCCGTCGGCCAGGGTCGGCTCGGCGACGACGGCGATGTCCGCCCGCTGGTCGTGAAGGTCGGCGACCGCGTGCTGTTCAGCCGCTACGCCGGCAACGAGATCAAGATCGACGGCGACGAGCGCCTGGTGCTCCGCGAGGACGAGGTCCTCGGGATCATCGAAGCCTGATCCCCCGCGGATCCATCCCACTCAACACCCGAACTTCCGGAGGAACTCATGGGTGCCAAGGAAATCATCTTCGACACGGACGCCAAGGACCGGATCCTCGCCGGTGTCGACACGCTCGCCAACGCCGTGAAGGTCACGCTCGGTCCGAAGGGCCGCAACGTCGTGATCGAGAAGTCCTGGGGGGCCCCCGTGGTCACCAAGGACGGCGTCACGGTCGCCAAGGAGGTCGAGCTCGCCGACAAGTTCGAGAACATGGGCGCGCAGATGGTGAAGGAGGTCGCCAGCAAGACCTCCGACGTCGCTGGTGACGGCACCACGACGGCCACCGTGCTCGCGCAGTCCATCTTCCGCACGGGCTCCAAGCTCGTCGCCGCGGGCCACAGCCCGATGGACCTCAAGCGCGGCATCGACGCCGCCACCACGGCCATCGTGGCGCGTCTCCACGAGATGTCCCGCCCGGTGAGCGACAGCGCGGAGATCGCGCAGGTCGGCACCATCTCGGCCAACGGCGACACCGAGATCGGCAAGCGCATCGCGGACGCGATGGACCAGGTCGGCAAGGAAGGCGTCATCACCATCGAGGAGAACAAGGGCCTCGAGACGACGTCCGAGGTGGTCGAGGGCATGCAGTTCGATCGCGGCTACCTCTCGCCGTACTTCGTGACCGATCACGAGCGGATGGAGGTCGTCCTCGAGAACCCCTACATCCTCATCCACGAGAAGAAGATCACCGCGATGCGGGATCTCATGAAGCTCCTCGAGCGGATCCGCGAGGTCAACCGCCCGCTGCTCGTCATCGCCGAGGACACCGAGGGTGAGGCCCTGGCCGCGCTCGTGGTGAACAACATCCGCAAGATGATCAGCGCCTGCGCCGTGAAGGCTCCGGGCTTCGGCGACCGCCGCAAGCAGATGCTCCAGGACATCGCCGCCCTCACCGGCGGCAAGATGATCGCCGAGGAGCTCGGCATGAAGCTCGAGAACGTCACCCTCGACGACCTCGGCCAGGCGGCCAAGGTGGTGATCGGCAAGGACACCACGCTGATCATCGACGGCGCGGGCAGCGAGGACGACGTCCAGGCGCGCATCGGCCAGATCAAGAACCAGATCGCCGAGACCACGTCGGACTACGACCGCGAGAAGCTCCAGGAGCGCCTCGCCAAGCTCTCCGGCGGTGTCGCCATCATCAAGGTCGGTGCGGCCACCGAGATCGAGATGAAGGAGAAGAAGGCGCGCGTCGAGGACGCCCTGCACGCCACGCAGGCGGCCGTCGAGGAGGGCATCCTCCCCGGTGGCGGTGTCGCTCTGCTCCGCGCGAGCCAGGTGCTCGACACCCTCACCGTGACCGGCGAGCAGAAGTTCGGCGTCGACATCATCCGTCGCGCCTGCGAGGAGCCCCTCCGCATGATCGCGACCAACGCTGGCCTCGAGCCCGCGGTGATCGTGGCCAAGGTGGCGGCCGGCGACGGCAACTTCGGCTACAACGCCCGCTCCGGTGAGTACGGCGACCTCGTTCAGATGGGCGTCATGGACCCCACCAAGGTCACCCGCTCCGCGCTCCAGAACGCGGCGTCGGTCTCCGGCCTCCTGCTCACCACCGAGGCGATGGTGGCGGAGATCCCCGAGAAGAAGCCGGCTGCCGGTGGCGACATGGGCGGCATGGGCGGCATGGGCGGCATGGGCGGCTTCTAAGCCCCCCGGCGCTTAGAACATCGGGGCCTCCTGCGGTCTCCGGGGTACCGACCCGGCAGACCCAGGAGGCCCCATGCTGTTCGTGATCCCGTTCTCCACCGCCCACGCCCTGACCTGCGCACCGGGAGACGCCGTGTGTGACACCGTCATGGCCCGGGTGGACGACGCCAACCTCGCCTTCGGGTCCGACGTGGTGGTGGACGGTGCGTCGAACGCCCGCCTGGACCCCGCCAACGTGCTGTCCGAGGTCCAGGGCCTCCTGGGGGCCCTCGTGGCCGGCGGTTGCCTGGCGAGCCCCGACGTCCAGGGGTCGGTGGGCGGTGCGTACAGCGCGAGCACGCGCGC
This sequence comes from Alphaproteobacteria bacterium, assembly GCA_020632885.1. Lineage (GTDB taxonomy): Bacteria > Myxococcota_A > UBA796 > UBA796 > JACKEQ01. The sequence continues at coordinate 8,336 of JACKEQ010000038.1, forward strand.
CTTCGCAGGAGGCAGCGAGACCGGTCCCGACGTGTCCGGGGTGCTCACGCCCTTCCGTGCGTTCGAGGGCTCTGCGGGCGGCTCGGAGCTCGGGGTGTTCTTCGCGCGGTACACCGGCTCCGGCCGGTTCGTGGCGGACCGGGACGACGGCGGGTTCCTCGCAGGCCGCTGGATCCGCGTCCAGGGCGCCCGTGGCGTGTTCGTCGGGGTGCAGGGGACGTGCGACGCGTCCGGGCGCGCCTCGGAGGCGCTCGATGCATGGTTCGGCGGCGGGCTCGCAGACTGGCGGGTGTTCGACCCCTCCGCCCCCATCGACGGGGTGCCGGTGGTCGTGGACGCCAGCGAGGCCGTGGCCGTCGAGGCGCTGTCGAACACAGTCGTGACCCCCGCGGGCGGTAGCCTTCGCCGGGTCCGACCGGGTGAGGTGTTCGCGCTCTGCCCGGGTCTCGTGACGCACCTGGACGACACGCCCGGCCGCTTCACCGTGCTCGCGACGCAGGGGTCGGTCGTGGTCGACGACACGCGGACGACATCCTGGAACGGGGTCTCCGTGTTCGTCTCCGATGCGGCGCTGCTCGGGAGCTCGATCGCGGGCGGGCTGCGGACCGTGTGGGACCAGCACCCATCGTCGTTCGTGTTCGACTCGCCGGTACGCGTGGTCGCCGACGGCTCGACGTTCTCGACGGCCCCCGACTTCTCCGCGTGCCCCTGAGGGCCGCTCACAACGCCATGGCGAGGGCCGACCCGAACGCGAAGAACAGCGAGAAGGTGCCGGCCATCACGGGCATGGCGAGAGCGACGACCGCCGCGAGCAGTGCGGCGGTCGTGGTGAGGTCCACGGAGGCCCGCGCGGGCACGGGCTCGTCGAAGACGACGGCCTCCTCGGGCAGGAACCCGAAGGACGTGAAGAGGACGGTGGGCTCGTCGGCGATGTCGTAGGTCATCGGGTTCTCCTGGGGTGCGTGCCCCATCCCGATGCATCCTGCGGGCCAACGGACGAAGGTGGATTATCGCCGGAATCCCCGCGACGTCCGTCGACCGACGTCCGTCACCCCTTCGACTTGAGCTCGTCGATCCGGGCCTCCAGGGCCTGGACCTCCTCCTTGTCGTCGTACTTCACGGCCTCGTACTGATCGAGCAGCAGCTCGAGGGTGGGCAGGTGGTCGGGGTCGACCCTGCGGCTCGTCTGCAGCAGCTCGATGGCGTGGTTCCGCGCCTTGTCGCGGTCCGCCTGGTGCTGCTTGCGCTCCTTGTACTTGCGGGTGGCCCCGGCCGCGAGGTCGAAGGCCGCGGCACGCCGCAGCTCGACGTCGGCGTAGCCCCGGAGCACCTCCTGGTCCTCCGGACCCAGCTCCAGCGCCTTCGCATAGGCATCGGCGGCCTTCGCGAGGTCCTGCACGCGGTCCCAGGCGCGCGCGTGCACGAGCGTGATGGCCAGCGCCTTGCCCACGCTCCCCTCGTGCTGGGTGAGCAGCCCGACGACGTCCTCGGTCTTCCCGAGGGCGAGCAGGTGCTCGATGCGCGCCGCCATGACGTCCGCGTCGTCCGGGTTGGCGTCGGAGAGCGGAACGAGGAAGGCCAGGGCGGGCTCGTCGCCCTCGACCTCCGCGATGGCCGTCGCCAGCGAGAGGCTGATCGCCGTGGGCACCTTGTGGGCCTGGGCGAGCTCACCGTGCAGGTTCCGGGCGACCTTGAGGTCGTTGCGCTTCACCGCCGTCAGGATGGCGAGCTTGAGGGCGGAGGCCTCGTGGGAGGCGTCCACCGTGCCGATCTGGCGGAGGAGCGCGTGGGCCTTCATGACGGCCTCGAGGTGCGGCCAGGCCTCCTCGTAGGCCTTCGCCTCGTAGGCCTCGGTGGCGGCGCCGCGCTTGCGGCCCTCCAGCGCCACCACGCCCTCCAGGATGCGCTCGCTGTAGGCCTTGTCGGCGTCCTTGCCGATGGCGGCGTCGTACGCGTCGAGGGCCGCCACGGTGGCGTCGGGAGCGGGGGACTCGGCGTCGGGGTCGAGCGCGTAGGCCTTCAGGACCTCCGCGAGCACCACCCAGGTGAACGCCGCGTCGCGGGACTTGGGGTCGACCTTGGCCTGGTTCGCCGCGTCGTACGCCTTCGCGAGGGCGACGTGGTCCGTGCCGGCGTACTTCGTCAGCATCTTCTCGGCCTTCTCGACCTTGCCGGCGAGGGCCGGCATCGCGGTGAGGCCGAGGGCGGCGAGCAGGGCGAAGCGCGCGAGCCTGCGCTGGATCATCGGATGTCTCCTGGGGGAATCAGCGGCCGACGGCCCGCAGCTCTTCCGTGGTGGTCACGGTTCCGGAGCCCTGGAACCAGCGCACGATGAAGCCGGGCACGCTGCCGCCGGGATTGTAGGCGAGGCGGTAGACGACGTTGGCGCCGCCTCCGGGGGCATCCGTGACGCGCCAGAAGCCCTCGTGGAGGGTGGTGGCCACGTTGCCCTTCTTGGGGGTCACGGGGGCCGTGTTCTTCCAGGAGTACTCGAAACCCCCGTCCACGGCCTTCTTCTCCATCCAGATCTCGACCTCCCGGTTGCTCACCCCGGAGAGCTTGTGCTCCTGGTAGACGAGCGACCGGCTGCCCTCGGTCTGCTTCACCACGCTGGTGAGCACGGTGTCGTGTACCTTCGCGTGGCCCGCCCAGTCCGAGAGGGCCGCGTGGAGCTTGGCCGTCGACACGTCCGGCCAGACGCACTCGGCCTGGACGGGGATCGTGCCGTCCGCCAGCGCGGGGCCCCTGTAGACGGTGCAGTCGTTGCCCGTGGTGAGCTCCTTGAAGTCCGGAGGAGCGGCCTGGGCGGAGAGGACGACGACGGTGAGGGCGGAGATCATGCGCGCATACTGCCATGTTCGGGTGGGTCGTGCAGGGGTCCCTGGGGGACCCCCGACGCCCCGCCGTGATTCCAGAGCGTCAGAGACGCTTGAGCGCGGCCCGGATGTTGGTGACGGCCTTCGCGACGGACTCCGGCGTGGCGGTGCCCACGCTGAACCGCACCCAGCCGGTGCCGTCGGGGAGCCCGAACGCGGTGAACGGGACGATGCCCACACCGGCCTCCTCGAGGAGGAAGGCGCGGAGCTGCTCGTCGGTGGTGATCCCGTTGCGCCCGATGAGATCGAAGTGCACCGACAGGTAGATGGCGCCCTGCGGAGCGAGGCAGCGCACGGGCAGGCCCTCGGCCGCCATGCTGTCGAAGCCGTCGGCGAGCGCGCCGAGGAGGCCCTGGACGCGGCCCTTGAAGCCGTCCATCCAGGGGTCGACGAGGGACGGCTGGGCGAGGAGACGCGCGGTGGCGATCTGCTCGGCACGACCGGCCCAGGCGCCCATGTGACCCACGAGCGGCTGCACGTTCCCGCGCAGCCAGGGCGGCAGGACGGCCCAGCCCACCCGGAGGCCGGTGCCGGCCCAGCACTTCGAGATCGCATCGATGTGGATGGTGTAGCGCGCCATCTCGGGCACGAGGGAGACCGGGCTCTTGTGCTCCACGCCGAAGGTGAGCTGCCAGTAGACCTGGTCGAACACGAGGTAGAGCGCGCGCTCGCCGGTGGTCTCGCGGCGCTGGTTCTCCGCCACGACGGCCTCGCTGATCTCGCGCAGGAGGTCGTCGCTGATCACCGTGCCTGCGGGGTTGAGCGGGCTGTTCAGGAGCAGGATCCGGGCCTCGCGCAGGTGCGGGGCGATCTGATCGGCCGTCGGCATGAAGCCGGTCTCGGGGCCGGTCTGGATCACGGCGTGCCGGCCGAGGTTCATGTCGACGTAGAACCGGACGTTCCAGGAGGGGATGGGGTAGACGACCAGATCGCCGGGCTCGATGAGCGCGCGGAACGCCGCGTAGATCGGGGGGCGCGCGCCGGCGCCGATCTGCACGGAGCCCTCGGGGTACGCGATGCCCAGGCGGTCCGCGTAGAACGAGCGGATCGCCGACCGGAGCTCGGGGACGCCGATGGCGGGCGGGTAGTTCGTGTGCCCCTCGGCGAGCGCGGTGGAGATGGCATCGCGGAGGACCTCGGGGATCGGGAAGATCTTGGGGTCGAAGTCGCCGATCGTGAGGTTCATGACCTCGTGGCCGGCGGCCTTGCGCTCGCCGATCTCGGCCGCGATGCGCAGGATGTCGCTGCCCTTCATCGCGCCCACGATGGCGTTGGGGGTGCGGGCCGGGAGGGTGCCCGGTTCCTGGAACCACTTCGCGACGTCCATGTCCTGTTCCTCCGGAAATCTGGGTCCCATTAGCGGGTCCACGTCCCCCGTCCACCAGAGGGCTGTAAGCTCTCGGCCTCCCGCGGCGTTGAGGAGCGCATGATCGGCGTGCTCACCATCCTGACGGCCCTCGCGGCCGACCCCAGCGGACCCCACGGGTCCACGGTGGTGATCCCGCGCGACCTCTACCTCGCGCTGCGCGCCGAGCACGAGGAGCCCCCGGCCGAGCCGCCGGATCCGTGGGTCGCGCGCCGCGCGCTCACGATCGACGTGGGCCCGGAGGAGCTCTCCCTCGACGGATCGTGGAGCGTGGAGGTGCCGCGGCCCGGCTGGATCGAGCTGCCGCTCGTGGGTCCGGAGTGGCGGGTGGAGCGGGTGACGGTCGACGGGAAGCCCCAGCCTCTGCGCGTGGTGAACGGCACCACCGTGCTCGTGGCGCGCCTCGAGCGCGATGCCGTCGTGCGGGTCGCGGCGACCCTCGCCGGGAACAGCCGCGTGGGTGTGCCCTTCGAGCTGCTCGCCGCGCCCGTTGGCACGGTGACCGTCCGGTCGAAGGACGCCGTGGTGAAGCTCGTGAACGGCGAGCAGGCGGTAGCGCGGGTGGGCGACCGCTTCTGGACGGGCGAGCGATCCCTCGTGCTCACCACGTCCCAGAGCGCCCCGGAGGCGCGCACGGGCGAGCAGGTCGTGGGCCGTGTCGGTCTCGGGGTGACCGTGGGCGACGCGGACGTCCGGCTCTCGGCCCGGCTGCAGTACCGCATCGCGAAGGGCGCCTTCGACCAGGTTGTGTTCGAGCTGGACGGCGCCGCGCGCGACCTCGAGGTCACGGGACCGCTCGTGGAGGGTGTGACGCGCTCGGGGCGCCAGGTGATCGTGGCCCTGAAGCGCCGCGAGGACGTGCTCGTGGAGCTCGATGCCCGCTGGTCGGAGCCGCTGCCGGACGACGACGTGGCGTCCTTCGCCGTGCCCACCGTCACGCCCCAGGGCACGTACCGGGTCGAGCGGTCCATGCAGCTCGCCCGCACGGGCGACCGCGAGATCGTGCCTGCGATGGACGGCTGGACAGGCGTGGCGTCCGCCGAGCTCCCGGACGTCGGGCGTGGGCTCGTCGAGGGAACGCCCACGAGCGCCTGGGTGGGAGCGACGCCCCGCACCGCGAGCCTGTCGCTGCTGCGCTTCCAGCCTGTGAGCGGTCCCGCCACGCTGGTCGACGTGGCTGCCGTGAACGCCGCGCTCTCGCGGGACGGGCGCCTGCTGTACCGCGTGCACTACACCGTGCGGAACGACCGTGGCGACTTCCTGCGCGTCACGCTCCCGCCGGGCCAGCGGCTGCTGTCGGCGCGCGTGGGCGGCGAGCCGGCGCGGGTGGCGCGGGAGGGCGACGTCCTCCTCGTCCCGCTGCTGAAGTCCGTGGAGACCGTCCAGGGCCTGCTCGACTTCCCGGTGCAGCTCGTGATCCTCGGGGATGGCGAGGTGTTCGATCGGAAGGAGGAGCGGCCGGTGGCCTTCCCCGTGGTCGACGCTCCGGTGGCCGTGAGCCGGGTGGAGCTCGCCCTGCCGCAGGGGTGGTCGAGCGAGCTGGAGGACGGCGAACGGTACGTCGTGGACGCGTTCTCGGAGGGCGAGGGCATCACCTACGGCTTCAAGTCGGGCGACGCGAACATCGCCCGCGCGGACTCCCTGTACCAGGACGCGCTGCAGGCCTGGATGTCGAACGACTTCGACGAGGCCCAGTCGGCGCTGGACACCCTGCGGGATCTCGGTGCCAGCAACGAGAACATCGGGCGGCTGCAGTCCAACCTCGACGTCGTGCTGAACGACGCGAAGACCGGCGAGAGCGAGGCCCTGGCGCGCCGGGTGAAGGACCAGGCGCGCGCGCGGGCCGTGGACGACGACCGCAAGCAGAAGGAGCTCGAGGAGGCCGCCGACAAGGCGCTGGACGCCGGTGACTACGACCGCGCCGAGGCGGTCTACCAGGAGGCCCTCCAGATCGGCCAGAAGCTCGAGATGCTCGAGCAGGACGAGTCGCGCGAGCAGTCGAGCTGGAACGCGTCGGTGTCCGGAAAGCTCTCGAAGGCCCGCGAGTTCAAGGCCAAGAACAAGGCGGACAACCAGGTCTACAAGGAGCGGACGGAGATCGACTTCGAGGGTGTGGACGTGACGGGCGACCTCGTGGAGCCCCAGGGCACGCTGGCCCTCGAGCGGGTCACCCGCTCCCCGATGGACGTCGTCCGCGAGGAGGAGATGCGCGCCGCAGAGGAGCGCCGGAAGCGCGAGGAGTCCGAGGCGTACCGGAAGGCCGAGGAGGCCGCGAAGGCCGCTGCCGTGCGCGCCGAGGCCGAGCGCATGGCCTTCGAGCGCGCCGAGGTCGAGCGAGCCACCCGCGAGAGCGAGGAGCGCCCCGTCTCCGAGGCACGGCTGGCCGCCGAGGCCGCCGCACGTCGGGCTGCCGAGGAGGCCGCCCGCAGCGAGGCGGAGTCGCGAAGGGCCGCCCAGGAGGCCGTCGTGAAGCAGCTCCAGGAGGCCGGCGTGGCCAGCGGATTCGTGGAGATCAATCTGGCCGACGAGGAGGAGGGCCTGGACGCCATCGGTCTCTCGGCGACAGGGCTCGGCGCCTCTGGCTCGGGGCGGGGTGGTGGCGGCATCGCGTTCGGCGCCAAGAAGTCCGCCCCGCCGCCCTCTCCGCCCATGGTGGCGCAACCACCGCCCCCGCCGCCCCCACCGCCGCCGGCGCAATTCGTCGCGGGGGGATTGCCCGAGCCGGCACCCGAGCCCGTCGTCGCCGCCTCCGACACCTTCGACGCGCTGCAGGTCACCGCCACCGACCAGGACGTCGTCATCCCGACGTTCGGCGAGGTCGTCCGCTACCAACACCTGATCCTGCCTGCGGGCGTACCGGCCGAGGTGGTCGTGCGCGCGAAGGCGAAGCGAGGAACCCGATGAGACTGTTCTCCCTGGCCCTTCTGCTGCTCTCTCCGATGGCGTGGGCCCAGGACCCGCCCGAGCGCGTGACCCTCACGCTCTCCGAGTTCCTCAAGCTCTACGAGGCCACGAAGAACCGTCCCGACAAGCCCGAGAAGGCCCCCCGGGAGTTCGCGCTCTCGGCGGCGGCCTACGACGGCAAGGTCGTGTTCGACGGCGACGAGCCCATCGCCGCCACGTTCAACGCGAAGTTCACCGTGGAGGTGCTGAAGCCCGGGTGGGCGCGGGTCCCGCTCCTGGACGCATCCGTCGCCGTGCAGAGCGCGAAGATCGGCGGTGCCGACGCCCCGCTGGTCCTCGAGAACGGCGCCTACACGCTGGTCACCGACCGCCAGGGGCGCTTCGACGTGGACGTCGTGCTGGCCACGAGCGTCACCACGCAGCGCGGCAGCTCCGGCTTCTCGTTCCCGCTGCAGCCGTCCGGCGCCACGACCGTGAAGCTCGAGGTGGCCGCGGAGGACGCGCTGGACTTCACGGTGGCCAACGCGAAGCTCAAGAAGGACAGCACCCGCGCGGGCGTGCGGGTCGTGGAGGCCACGCTGCCGGCGACCGGGTCGCTGGCCGTGAGCTGGCAGCGCTCGCTCAAGCCCGAGGCCCAGGAGGGCCCCGACGCCGCCGCCATCGAGCCGCGCGTGTACAGCGAGGTCCACACGCTGGTGGGCATCGGGGACGGCCTGCTCACCGCCACGGCCATCGTGAACCAGACCATCCTGTTCGCGGGTGTGGACACCATGAAGGTCCGCATCCCCGCGGGCATGAAGGTGCTCGACGTGCGCGGGAACGGCGTGCGCGACTGGAAGCTCGACGACTCGGGTGTGCTCGAGGCGCTGCTCAACTACGAGGCCAAGGGCACCTACGCGCTCACGATCGACATGGAGCGCGTGCTGGACGGCACGGGTGTGCAGGCACCCATCGTCGAGCCCCTCGGGGTCGAGCGCTCCAAGGGCTGGCTCGGCGTGCAGGCCCGCGGGGCCCTGGAGATCCGGGGTCAGGACGCGAAGGGCGCGGCCGCCGTGGACGTGCGCACCCTCCCGGCGAGCATCCTCGGCGTCACCGACACGCCCGTGTTGCTCGGGTACAAGTACCTCGGGCAGGACGCCGTGATCCCCCTGGTGGTCCAGGAGCACGAGGAGGTGGACGTCCTGGTCACCCTGCTCGATCAGGCCGAGGCCACCACGATGTTCACGATCGACGGCCGGCGGCTGACGAGCGTGCGCTACCAGGTCCGCAACAACCGGCGCCAGTTCCTACGCCTGAAGCTGCCCGAGGGTGCCGAGCTCTGGAGCGCGAACGTCGCGGGCCGGGCCGTGCAGCCGGCCCAGTCCGAGGGTCGCCTCCTGGTGCCGCTGGTCCGGTCCCAGGCGTCCGGCGGCGCGCTGGCGGCCTTCGACGTGGAGGTCGTCTACGTCGAGAACGGCGCGGGCCCGGACGCCGGCGGCAAGGGCACCTTCCGCGGCACGCTGCCCACGGCGGACGCCCCCACGACCTACGTGGCGTGGACGGTCTACGTGCCCGAGGACGCCAAGGTGAAGGAGAAGTCCTTCGACGGCAGCCTGCGGTACGCGGAGTACCTGTCCCGCCCGGTCCGTGCGGAGACCGCGCTTCAGCTCGACTACCAGAACGCTCCGGTCCGCCAGTCGGCCGGCGTGCAGGCCAGCGGTGGCGGGCTCGGCGAGGGCGCGGCGCCCGTGCAGGTGACCCTGCCGCTCGACGGGCAGCCCTGGAGCTTCGAGAAGCTCCTCGCGCTGGACGAGCCGCTGTGGGTCGAGTTCACGTACAAGGGTCTCAAGGACTGACGCAGTGGGCTCACCCGAGCTGAAGCTCGCGTGGCTCGTCGTGTTGATTCTCGCCCCGCTCGGCGCCATGGGAGCGGACATCGTCCGGCGTCCACGGCGCGTGGGTCCCTGGTGGGGGCTCGCGCCGCTCGGCGGTCTGCCGATCCCCTGGATCGTCGCCACCGGGGGCCGTGGCGGCTGGTTCGCAAACGTGGTGGAGCGGCCCTCGGAGGTGGCGGCAGTCTGGGCTGGAGTGGCCGCGGAGCTGACCTGGACCACGGCCGTCGCGCTGCTCGTCGCGCGGGTGTTGATCCCCGGAGAGCCCCTGCCACACGGGCGATCCTGGCCTGGGTGGGCGGTCCTGGGCTCGAGCCTGGCCCTGCTCTGGGTCGAGCCGGAGGTGCGGTCGCTCGGCATCGGCTGGTTCGTGTTGGCGGCGACCGCCTTCCTGCGGCGGCTTCGGAATGGACCACGCGTCCACGCTGCCCTTCCGGCCCTCTCCGGGCTGGTGCTCGCTGGCGCGACGTTCGCGCTGGCCGAGGTCCTGGTCCCGGTCGTGTCGTGGTACGTCCTCTGGCCCTACGGAGGGGGCTTCGAGATCCCCTCCCTCCGATGGCTCCTGGGGTGGGGTGGGCTCACGTTGGGCGCCCTCGCCGTGCTCGGCCGGCCGGGAGGGTGGGCGACCCTGGTGGTGCCCGGCCTGGTGCCTCTCGTCGTGCCCGTCGTGGGCTGGTGGGCGATGGGCCTGGGCCTGCCTGACGATCTCCCGCGCTGGGTGGACCTGGAGGGCAGGCCGGGTGCGCTGCCGCTGCCGCCCGCGGAGTTCCACGTCGGCCTCTCGGCCTCGACACCGCTCTCCTGCTGCGGTGCGGGGAGTTGTTGCAGCCGCATGGGCAACGGCGACCTCTACCAGATGCCGATCGGCGTGGACGACGGACGGCGTGCGCTCCCGTTCGAGATGGGGGTGCCTTCGAGCGCGGTGACCGTGCGTGCCGCCGCGGGTGGTGCGACCGTGGACGGCGAGGGTCCCTTCGCGCTCGGCGCGCCGCTCGCCCACCGTCTACGAGGGGTGGACACCCGCACGCCGCTGGCCGTGGAGGCCCATCCCGACTGGACACTCCAGGACTTCGTCTCGATGTGCGCGACCCTGCCGCCGTCGGTGGCCTCTCGCGAACGCAGATGTTGGCTCGTGGTCGGTCCGTAGCGTCGCGGTGGCCGCTGGTGGGGCAGACGTCGACGGAATAGGCAGCTGGGATGCTGCTTCCGTTCCTCGTCGCCTGTCTCGGGCTCCCGGTGCCCGACCCCTCCGACCTCCCCGTCCCGACACCGGAGCCCGCGAGCATCCGGGTGGAGGCGCTGGGCGAGGTGTTCCTCCTCGAGCCCGATGACGTGACCCTGCGCCGGTTGCCCGAGGGTGTGGACGTGCTCGAGGTCCACGCCGACGGCGACACCTCCAGCCTGGACCTGTTCGTCTCCCACTCCGACGGGCTCGCCACGGGCGACTTCTTCGCGCTGGGCCAGTGGGGCGACAGTGTCGTGGACTCCAACGCCATCGCCTTCGGAGGCCTCGCCGGGGGCGAGGTGTTCGCGGCGTCCACCTCGAGCGCCGCGGGGACGTTTGCTGAGGGGACGCTCCGGCTGGACGCGCTCGATCACGACGCGTCCACGGTGAGCCTGTCCTTCGAGGGCGAGCTCTACCTGACGGCGGACGGGTCGGCTGGAGACGCCATGGTGGGTGTGTCGGGAGAGGCCCTCGACCTGGTCTTCACCGAAGACGCCGGCTGACACGGGCTCACCGCGATCCCGCCCTGGATGCGGCCACGACCTCCAGGGTCTCCTGGGTGCTCTGTTCCTGCCGGGCCCGCGCCAGACGGCGCCGCAGGGAGCGCACCCTGTCGTCGAGCCAGTCGCCCGCCGACCGTGTCGCCAGCAGCCGCGCGGCGTGCTCGCACACCAAGGCCTCGGTGAGCGCCTCGACCAGCCCGACGTACAGCAGCTCGCGCGCACCATCCGCCGCGAGCGCGTCCAGCGCGGTGTAGCGGACGGTCCGCGCCGGCAGGTGACCCGGCAGCACGAGCGGCAGCACGGCCCGCGCCTCCGCCACGTCCGCCCCGATGCCGTGGAACCTCGCCCCCACGAGCTCGACGGTGGCGACCTCCCCGCGACCCCAGGCCTCCAGCGCCAGGGTCGCGAGCTCCAGCGCCAGGCCCGGGACGCCCTCCAGGCTCGTCACGCCGTCCACGAAAACGTCCGGCACGAGCCCACGCCGCAGGAGCCCGCCGCGGACCCGCCGTCCCACCGCCACCGTCCGTCCCGGCGTGCCCGACCGCCGCGCCACGGCGGCCTCCGCGACCCGCCCGTTGTACCCGCCGCACAACCCGAGCTGGCTCCCGACCACCAGCAACAGCGTGCCTGCACCCGTGGACACCGGCGGCACGACACCGGCCCGGGCCAGGGCGTCCTCGAGGCCCGCCACGTAGTCCCGGGCGGCGGGCAGGGCCTCCCGAGCCCCGCGCAGGTGGTGGGCCGACAGCGACGACATCGCTCCCACGGCCTCCGACAGCGTGCCCAGGCTCGCGAGCCTCCGCTGCAGCCGGGCGACCTCGCTCACCCCGCCCCCAGGACCGCGAGCCAGCGGGCCTTCCAGCCCTCCGCAGGCTCCTCGCCTGCCGTGAGCGCCGCCGCGTCGGTGGGCTCCCGGAGCCGCCAGGAGGCCACCGCCGGGAAGACCCTGTGGGGGGCCTCGGTGGGCTCCACGTCGTCGAGGGCACCCTCGGCCACCGCGACCAGCGCGAGCACGTGCTGGGCGATGTCCCGGGGGGACAGCCGGTCCTGCCGGAGGAGCTGGCGCAGCGCACGCCCGCGGTGGAGCGCCCGGGCCGTGTCCGCGTCGACGTCCAGCCCGACGCGCGTGAGACCCTCGAGGGCGTCTGCACGCGCGAGCACGATGCGCACGTCCCGGGAGACGGACCGCACGACGGGGAGCTGGGCCGCCCCGCCGATCCGGGACACGCTGCGGCCGATGTCGATGGCGGGCCGCTCGTTGCGGTCGAAGCGGGCGGCGTCCAGGACGACCTGCCCGTCCGTGATCGAGATGAGGTTGGTGGGGATGTACGACGACAGCTCGCCGTCCGTGGTCTCGACGAGCGGCAGGGCCGTGATGGACCCACCGCTCGCGAGCGGCGCGGCGCGCTCGAGGAGCTCGGCGTGCAGGTAGAAGATGTCGCCCGGGAAGGCCTCCCGGCCGGGTGGACGTCCGAGGAGGAGGGCCAGCTGACGCCAGGTGTCGGCGTGCTTGGTGAGGTCGTCGAACACCACGAGCACGTCCCGGCCGGCGTCCCGGAAGGCCTCCGCCACCGCCATGCCCGCAGCGGGTGCGAGGAACTGCATGCCCGCCGGGGTGTGTGCGGGCCCTGCGACGATGGCGGTGTTCCGCAGACAGCCCGCCTGGGCGAGGGCATCGCGGGCCGCCAGGGTGCGGGACATCGGCCCACCGACGTGCACGAGCACGCAGCAGACGTCCCGCTGTGCCGCGATGATGTCGAGGGCGAGCGACGTGCGGCCGGTGTTGTGGTCGCCGACCACGAGCTGGCGCTGCCCGAGCCCGATGGGCACGGCACAGTCGAGGGCGGTGATCCCGGTGTGCAACGGCCGCTCGACGGGCACGCGCTCCAGGATGCGCGGGGGCCGACCGAACACGGACCTCCGCGGACCGAGAGGGTCGGGGAGCCCGTCCAGCGCGCCTCCCAGCGGGTCGACCACCCTGCCGAACAGGCCGTCACCGGTCGGGATCTCCGGCACCCTGCCGAGCGGCGTGACGCGGTCGCGGGCCCGCACGCTGTCGGAGTGGGTGAGCAGCGCGATGCCCGCCTTCCCGCCGGCGAGCTCGAGGGCCAGACCCACCGCACCGCTCTCGAACCGCACGAGCTCCTCGCTCGCGAGCGTGGGGAGCCCGACCACACCGGCCACGCCGTCCGCGACGTGGGCGACGAACCCGCCCACCAGAGGCCGCAGCGCGCCGTCAGCCAACCCGGCTCCCGAGCTGCTCCGCCGCGGCGTGGGCCATGCCCGAAGCGCTGCCGTCCACCAGCCCCGCCGGCGTGCCGATCCGCACGCCCGCTGCGAGGTCGCGACGGACCCGGACCTCGAAGCCCGCGGGCAGGCGGGCCTCCAGCGCTGCCCGGACCTCCGGCCCCGGCTCGCGCGCCAGCTCCACCCACACCGGCCCCTCCACGGTCTCGGGGAGCTCGCCGAGGGTCGCGCGCACCAGGGCGAGGTCGAGGTCCGGCCCGGAAGCCCGGGTGAGCAGCTCGCGCACGGCCTCTGCGGTGACCTCGGCCACCCGCGCGGCCGCCTCGGTCCCCGCGGACTCCATCCGGCGCCTCTGCTCGTCGTCCCAGGCCTCCCGGCTCGCCTGGACCTCCGCGTGGGCGGCCTCCACGATCTCCCGGGCCTGCGCGTGGGCGGCGTCCAGGATGGCGTGGGACCCCGAGGCGATCTCCGCATCCAGCGCGCTGCGGCGGGCTGTCAGGTCCGCCTGGCCGGCGTCGAGCTCGGTGCGGTCGGCGGCCAGCGTGGACGCGGCCTGCTCGCGCTCGCGGACCTCGTCGGCGAGGGCGCGGGTGACGGGCCGGAACAGCAGCCACCACAGGCCCGCCGCGAGCACCGCGAGGTTGACGACCTCGAACAGGACCTCGGAGAGCACGGGGGACACGGTCAGCCCACGAACGGGTTGGCGAACAGGAGCACGAGCGCGATGACCAGCGCGAAGATCGCGGTGGACTCGATCATGGCGAGGGCCACGAGCATGTTGCGCGCGAGGTTCGCGGACTCGTCGGGCTGCCGGGCGATGGCGTCCATGGCGGCCGAGCCGAGCCGGCTCTCGCCGAGCGCGGCACCGAAGGCCCCGAAGCCCATCACGAGCGCGGCGCCCAGGATGGACGCGACGGCGATGACGGTCTGGTCGTTCATGCGGTCTCCTCGACCTGGATGGCGGCGCCCACGTAGACGCACGCCAGGATGGTGAAGATGTAGGCCTGGATGAGCCCGATCGCGAGGTCGAGCGCCATGAGGGGCACGGGGACCAGCAGGCCCACGAGGCTCACCAGGAGCCCGACCACGAGGTGGCCGGACATCATGTTCCCGAACAGGCGCAGGGCGAGCGCCAGGGTGCGCGAGAGCTCCGAGATCACCTCGATGGGCGCGAGCAACACGCCCCCCTCGAGGTAGTGGCGCAGGTAGCCGATCGGCCCCCGGACCCACACGCCCGCGACCGGCACGGCGACGAACACCACCAGCGCGAGGGCCGAAGCGACCGCGAGGTCCGCCGTGGGGGCGCGCACGCCGGGGAGCTGCCCGTAGAGCGCGCTCCCCGCGACGAACACGAACAGCGTGCCGCCGAACACGGTGAGCGCGGGCACGTCCCGACCGGCGCCGTCGCGGGCCACGCCCTGCAGGAAGCCCACCAGCAGGCGTGCTGCGGCCGCCGGTGCGCTCGTGGGCCGGTGCACCGCCGCCCGACCCAGCCAGCCCGCGAGGGCGAGCACGGCCACGGTGACCACCGCGCTCCCGACCATGCCGGCCGTCACGGGGACCCCCACGACCTGCGCGAGCACCGGCGAGCCGAACAGATCCTCGCTCATCCGCGCCTCCCGACACCCGACAGGGCTGCCGCGAGCCCGATGCCGGCGCCGACGGCGATGAGGGTCGCCGTCGCCCAGCGCGGACCGCCGATCGCCCGTCCCGCCGCGACCCCGAGCAGGCTCATCAGCGCGATGGGCCACCCGAAGCTCCCGAGCACCTTCAGGGCCCGCCAGAACCCCTCGTCGGACGGGCGGCTCTCGAGGCGCTCGAGGTCGCCCCGGGTGCGCTCGGCCGCCGCGCGACGGCGCTCCTCCTCGGTCGTCATCGTCCTGCCCCCAGGGGCCCGGTACGCACCTCGACCGTGATGCGCTGCTCGAGCTCCGTGAGCTGCCTGAGGGCCGCCAGCTCGCCGGCCTCCGAGCGGGCCCGGTCGAGGGCGGCGAGCACCTCCTCGGGGCTGCCGGTGGCCGCGAAGGGCGAGAAGAGCGTGGTCACCGCCCCGTCGTGGCTCAGCACCCCGCCGGCGGTCCCCGCGAACGTCCGGCCCTCCGCCGTCGCGATCACGACGAGACCCGGGGTCAGCAGCGCCACGAAGGCCTCGGCGCCGGGACGGACGCCCACCTGGCCCGTCGGGGTGGGCGCGCGCAGGCCGGCGATCGCGCCGTCGAACACCACGCGCGAGGGCGTGCGCACCCGGAGGACGAGCTCACGCATCGGTACCTCCCAGGGATGGGTCGAGCTCCGCGAGGGCCCCGAGCTGGTGCAGGCGCTCCACCGGGACGGCGTCGCAGCGCCCGGCCAGGATGGCCTCCACGTCCGCGATGGTGGTCTCCACGGGCACCGAGCGGCCGGGACGTCCGATGAACGCCTCGGTCACGAAGAAGGGCTGGGTGAAGTAGGCCCGCAGGCGCATGGCGCGACCGACCGTGCGCCGGTCCTGCTCGGAGAGCTCGTCCGCACCGAGCATGGAGAGGATGTCGCGGAGCTCCTCGTAGCGCCCGAGGACCTCGCGGGCGTGCTCCACGACGGCGGCGTGGCGGGCACCGACCACCCCGGGGTCCAGGGCCTTGCTGCTCGACCGGAGCGGGTCGACGGCGGGGTAGAGGCCCTCGGCCGCGATGTCCCGCGAGAGCATCAGGGTGCTGTCCATGTGCCAGAAGGTGTGCACCACGGCCGGGTCCCCGAAGTCGTCTGCGGGCACGTAGACCGCCTGCACGGACATCATGTCGCCGTGCACGGTGGACGTGATGCGCTCCTGGACCTCCGCGATGTCCGCGGCGAGGGTGGGCTGGTAGCCCACGCGGGACGGCATGCGCCCGAGGAGACCCGAGACCTCCATGCCCGCCTGGACGTGCCGGTAGAGGTTGTCGACCACGAGGAGCACGGAGCGGCCGAGCTCGTCGCGGAAGTGCTCGGCGATGGTGAGGGCCGAGAGCCCCACGAGCTGGCGGGCTCCGGGTGGCTCCTTCATCTGCCCGAACACCAGCGCCGTGTGGTCGAGCACACCGCGGCGCTCGATCTCCTGCCAGAGCTCCAGGCCCTCGCGGGAACGCTCGCCGATGCCGGCGAACACCGCCACACCCGAGAGCTGCGCCACGGCGCTGTGGATGAACTCCGCGAGCAGCACGGTCTTCCCGACACCGGCACCGCCGAACACCGCGGCACGACCGCCATGGAGGAACGGGCAGAACAGGTCGACCACCTTGATGCCGGTGCCGTAGACGTGGGACCACGGCCGGCGCTCGTGGGCGGGAGGCGGGTCGCGATGGAGCGGCCGGGCGGCGGTGGCGTCGACGGGTCCCCGGCCGTCCAGGGGCGCTCCGAACAGGTCCACCATCCGGCCCAGCAGGCCTTCGCCGACGGGCACCGTCACGGGTGTGGGGTCGCCGAGTGCCGGTGCGCCGAGCCGGAGACCGCGCGTGGGCTCGACGGTGAGCGTGCGGGCGACCTCCCCGGACACGTGGCCCCGCACGGAGGCCCGGATCCCGGGCGCGTCACCGAGGCGCACGAGGGCGTTCACCGGGGGCAGACGATCGGTGAAGCGGACGTCCACGACGGTGCCCCGGATCCCCACCACCGTGCCGTGCAGGGGCTCGCTCGCGTCGATCACGGCGCACCTCCCGCGCGTGTCATAGCGACTCCGGGGTGTCCCCGCGACCCTCGGTGTTCTGCAGGAACACCCGCGTCCCGACCGGCCCGGCCATCTCGAACACCAGGGTGCAGAGCACCACCACCGGCACGACGGTCGCCGCGACGGACGGCACCCGCTCGGCCGCGACCAGCGTCATGCCGAGCGCCACGCCCGCCTGGGGCAGCAGCGCGATGCCCGCGCGAGGGCTGAGCTGCGCGGCCCCGCCGAGCCGTCTGTTCGCGATGAGCACACCGAGGCCCGCCCCGACGAGCCGCCCGACAATCCGCAGCACGACATAGCCCATGACGAGCCGCCAGATGGCGGGGTCCGTCCCCGGGCTGGCGACCGCGCCGGAGAGCACGAAGAAGAGCACCAGGAACGGCGCCTCGAGGGACTCCATCTCGCGGAAGGGGACCTCGTGGTGGGCCGCGAAGTTCGCGACCACCGCACCCATCGTGACCGCGGCGAGGAGGTACGACACACCCAGCCCCGTCGCGAGCCCACAGGAGAGCGCGACGAACCCGAGCGCCTCGAGCCGCGTGGGCTCTCCGGGGTTGAGACGGCCGGTGAGCACGGCCGCAGCGAGCCCGAGCAGGCCTCCCAGCGCGATGGCCCCGCCGATCTCGCGGGCCGCGACCAGCAGGGCGGCGCTGTCCACACCGTCGCCCTGGAGCGGCCCGAGCACCGCCAGGAGCAGCCCGAAGAGCAGGAGCCCCCAGATGTCGTCCACCGCGACCACCCCGCGCAGCAGGCCGGTGTTCGGGCCGTCCGAGCCGAGGTCCCGGGCGACTGCGTCCACGGCGGCCGGGTCGGTGGCGGTGGCGGCCGTGGCGAGCACGAGGGCCACGGCGGGCTGCGCCCCCAGGAGGTACAGCCCGGCGCTCATCACGAACCAGGTGACCCCGGAGTCCAGCAGCGAGACGATCACCACGGGACGCCCGCGCTTCCGGAGGTTCTCGAGGGTGAGCTCCCCCCCGAGCAGGAACCCCACCATCGCGAGCGCCACCTCCGAGACGAACGGGTACCAGGCCCCCCGATCGGCCGGCAGCACGTCCAGCACCATCGGTCCCAGCACGAGCCCGAGGAGCAACAGCAGGCTCACGCGCGGCAGGTGCGCGCGTCGCGCCAGGGCCTCCACCCAGGGCGCCAGGAGCAACACGCCCCCGACGGTCACCAGCAGCGCGGTCTGGGTCATCACGGCGTCAGCCCTCGAAGGACCACCAGCCGACCCGGCAGCTCCCGACCGTCACCCGCCACTCGGAGGCCCCGCGCAGGTCGAAGCAGACGGTGCGCCGGCCCGTCGAGCCGCGCGTGCGCTGGAAGTACAACGCGTTCGACCCGTCCCAGCGGCCGCGGCCCCATCCGTCCAGGTGCCCCACGGTCACGCGGCGCGGCCCGAGCACCTCACCGTCCGTGATCACGGTGGCCGTGAGCGGCTCGTTGTGCTCCAGGCCCGCGGCGCTCTCGATGAACCGGGTGGAGAGGTAGCCGTGGTTCTCGACCACGAGCGTGAGGTGGAGGTGGTCGCCGTCGAGCCGGGCGTCCACGTCGAGCTGCAGGCGGGGCGTCAGGGCGGCGGCGTGCAGGAGCATGCGGCTCTGGGCGTCGACCACGCCGGGGAGCCGGTCGGGTGGGGGATTCCAGAGGCCCACCCGCGGATCGAGGCCGCCGATCTCCACGTCACCGAGCTGAGGGTGCCGGAAGGGGGTCCACGGGCGCAGGATGCGCCCCTCGTTGTGCTCGGCGTCCCAGCGGGCCAGGGCCTCCAGCTCGGCGCGCTCGAGGCGCGTGTAGCGGTCGACGAACCGGTCGGCCTTCGGGAGCCCCACCTCCTCGAACAGGTCCCAGAGCTCCACGACCCACGACAGGGCGCCGCGCTGGTGCCAGGCGTAGTCCACGAGGTCGCCGTGCAGCGGGGTGTCCGGCGCGTACACGAACTCCACGCCGGGGACGGTGGGATAGCCCGTGAAGTCGGTGGCCCACTGCTCCACGAGGCGCAGGAGGGCGAGGTCGCCGGGGGGCAGCTTGCTGTCCGGCTGGTCGCCCAGGGGCCGGATCACCACGCCGCCGAAGCAGTGGTAGTTCACCCAGCAGAAGATCTCGGGGTGCGCCGTGGTGAAGCGCACCATGGCTGCGACCTCCGGCTCGCTCGCCGGGAAGGCCCCCGCGCCGACCTGGACGTGCGGAGGGGCCCAGCCGAACGGGAAGTTCCGGTTGAAGTCGGTCTGGGTGTCCGAGAGGAAGTCCGGGCTCGGGACGTCGAAGCCGTCGAAGCTCGCGATGATGCCTTCGGGGTAGACCTTGTAGAACGGCCCGTCGTCGTCGAGGGTGCGGCCCACGAGGAGTCCCGGCACCTCGGTGGACTCGACGAGCTCGCCGGTGGGGTCCTGGACGCGCATCACGAAGGCCAGGCCGTCTCCGTCGAGGTCCTGGTTGATCCAGTGGGCGTGGTGCTTCGCGTGGCGGTGGTCGCGTGGGGCGCTGCGGACGTAGCGCCCGGTCTTCAGGACCGACTCCGCACCGTCGGGGGACATCCGGGGCACGACGTACACCAGGCACTCGCGGACGGCGCGGAGCAACGCGGGAGACAGACCGTGCACATCCTCCCCGAGGTGGACGCGCAGGACGTCGTGGGCGAACCCGAGGCACACGCTCGACCCGGCGAGCTCGGCGGCGTGCATGTTCCCGTCCACGAGCATGGACGGGCGCACCCGGTCGGGCTCGGGCCCGAGGGTGAGCAGCCAGAGCTCCCGGCCCTCCGGCGTGGTGGCGAGCGACGTCAGCCGCACGAGGTCCGGATGGTCGGCCGCCCAGCGCTGCAGGACCGCGGTGAGGCCGGCGTGGTCGAGGTATTCGTGCCGTGGGTCCATGGTCAGAGCCCCCAGAGGGTCGGGAGGGACGCGAAGGACGCACCACGTCCGACGCGGAGGACGATGTCGCCGAGCAAGAGCGCGGCGAGGCGGGTGCCCGGCGTCCAGGGGACGCTGGAGACGACCTTCTCCCGGTGCTCCGGGAAGGCGTCCACCACGTGCTTCGTGCGCAGCCAGGTGCCCAGCGGTCCCCACGTGGAGACGGCGTGGGCGACGAGCGCGTGCGTCTCGGATGCGTAGAGCAGCTCGAGCGTGGAGCGATCGAGGAGGATGGAGAACAGCTCCATCGGGACGACCGCGCGGTCGAAGGCGATCATCCCGTTGCGCGCCTTCGCCAGCGGCGAGGTCACGAGCACGTGATCGTCGGTGCCGATGGGGTCGATGCAGGTGGCCCAGGCAGCCGCCACGAGGGCTGCGCTCGACTGGATGGAGGACGGATCGAGGGCGGCCAGCACGGCGTTCGGGTCGCCCAGCGTGCGCGAGACGACCTCGGCGGAGCGCGCCTCCATCTCGGCGAGCCAGGCGTCGGCGTGCTCGGGGTCGAGCTGCGCGAGCGTCAGGGCCGTGGTGGCGCCGTTCCAGTTGTAGAGGAAGCGGACCGGAGGGGGCGGGTGGGGGATCTGCGGCTGCCGCTCGAGCACGGCACGCAGGAAGGTCACCGCGTGGACGGGCTCGCTCTCGGCGATGATGGCGGAGAACCAGGACGCGTAGGTGGCGAGAGCGATGTCGGGGCACGCGTCGCGGTCGTCGGCCAGGTCCACGGCGCGCTGGAGATCCGGGCCATCGTCCACGAGCCGGATGGCGATCATCCCGGCCGGCGTGAGGTGGCGGAGGACGCCACCATCGGGGACGGAAGTGCAGCTGGCCAGGGTGGCCGCGACCTTCATCAGGCCGGGTGCGACCTGGTGGTAGAGCTCGGGAATGCCGTCCATGGCGAGCTCCTTGCGCCCGAAGGCCGCGAGACCCTCCGTTCGCAGGCTCCGCCCGGCGGGCCGGTCCTCCGCGTGCAGGGTCAGGTGTCGGTCGGCTTCGAACTGCATCCGGGGCTCCAGCTGCAGCGCGTGTAATTGGGCACGCAGGCCGCGTCCGCTAGAGTCCCGCGGTGGGCGAGGTCCCACACAGGAGACCCCTTGAGCAGCTCGCTGGTGACCCACCGCCGCTTCGGCCCGATGTTCTGGACGCAGTTCTCGGGCGCGTTCAACGACAACTTCTTCAAGAACGCGCTCGTCATCCTCGTGGTCTTCAAGATCGCGGGCGCGCTCCCGGACGACGCCGCCGTGGTCTTCGGGCTCGGGAAGGACGCTTTCGCGCCCCTCGCGGGTG
Organism: Alphaproteobacteria bacterium; assembly: GCA_020632885.1. GTDB lineage: Bacteria > Myxococcota_A > UBA796 > UBA796 > JACKEQ01. Next base: position 29,203 of record JACKEQ010000038.1, read on the forward strand.
CGGTGTTCATCCTGCCGTTCTTCCTGTTCTCGGCCCTCGGCGGCCAGCTCGCCGACAAGTACGAGAAGTCCGACCTCATCCGGAAGATCAAGCTCGCCGAGATCTTCATCATGCTGCTCGGCGGGTTCGCCCTGGTGTTCGCCCAGGTGGAGCTCCTGCTGCTCGTGCTCTTCCTGATGGGCACGCAGTCCACCTTCTTCGGCCCCGTGAAGTACGGCATCCTCCCGCAGCTGCTCGACGAGGAGGACCTCGTCGGCGGCAACGCGCTCGTGGAGACCGCGACCTACCTCGCCATCCTGGGCGGCACGATCTTCGGCGGCGTGCTCGTGAACCTCTACTGGGGCGAGGCCCCGGTGGGCCTGTGGATCGTCGCGGTGGGGGTGGTGATCATCGCCATCCTCGGACGCGCGGTGGCCGGTCGGGTGCCCGAGTGCGAGCCCACCGACCCGTCCCTCGAGCTCCAGCTCGACCCGTTCCGCCCGACCTGGCAGATCATCCGCATCACCATGCAGAAGCGGCCGGTGTGGCTGTCGATCCTGGGGATCACGTGGTTCTGGGGCTTCGGCGCGAGCTTCCTCTCGCTGTTCCCCAAGTACACCAAGGATGTGCTCGGCGGCGACGAGACCATCGCCACCCTGTTCCTGGCGGTGTTCTCGGTGGGCATCGGCGTGGGCAGCATGCTCTGCGAGCGCTTCAGCAGGCACCGTCTGGAGCTCGGGCTCGTGCCCATCGGGTCGTTCGGCATGAGCTTCTTCACGCTCGTGCTCTTCGTCGTGGGCCAGCCCTGGGCCGTCGATCCCGACGCCCTGCTCTCGCTCGTCGGCTTCCTCTCGCGCCCGATGGGCTGGGTGATCCTGCTCGCCCTGCTCGGCATCGCGGCCAGCGGCGGCCTCTACATCGTCCCGCTCTACACGATGATCCAGCAGCGGTCCGAGGACAGCGAGCGCAGCCGGGTCATCGCGGGCAACAACATCATCAACAGCGCCTTCATGGTGGTGGCGAACCTCGCGCTGGTCGCGCTGCTCACCCAGCTCTCCGTCACCCAGATCTTCGCCGTGCTGGCCGTGTTCAACGTGCTCGTCGCGGTCTACGTCTACACGGTGGTGCCCGAGTTCCTCCTGCGCTTCATGGCCTGGATGCTCTCCAACGTGCTCTACGACGTGAAGCTCGTGGGCATCGAGCACCTGCCCCGCGACACGCGCGCGGTGATGGCCGGGAACCACGTGTCGTTCGTGGACTGGCTCGTCGTCATGGGGGCCGTGCAGCGCCCCATCCGCTTCGTGATGTACGCGGGCTTCGCGAAGGGCTTCGTGGGCTGGCTCGCGAAGCAGGCGAAGGTCATCCCCATCGTGGGTCGCAAGGAGGACCCCGCCCTCCTGGAGCGCGCGATGGACCAGATCTCCCTCGAGCTCCAGGGCGACTGGGTGGTCGGCATCTTCCCGGAGGGCCGGATCACCGACACGGGCGAGATGTACCCGTTCCGCAAGGGCATCGAGGAGATCGTCGAGCGCGATCCCGCGCCCGTGGTGCCGTTCGCCATCAACGGGCTCTGGGGCAGCGTGTTCTCGCGGGCCCCGGGCAGCTCGTTCCCGCGGGGCTTCCGGTCGCCGGTCACCATCACCCTCGGGCCCGCGCTGCCTCCCGAGCAGGTCACCGCCGAGGCCGTGCAGGAGCGGGTGAAGGCGCTCTGGACCGCCGGGGAGCGCAAGTGATCGCGCTGCTCGGCGCGGCCCTCGCGAACGGCGGACCCGACGCGTGGACCCAACCGACCCCCGTGGGGGACGCCCGTCCGGACGGCACGGTGCGCACACGGCTCGCCAGCGAGCGGCTGGAGGTGCGCTTCGGCGTGGACTTCGACCGGGTGCACGCCACCGCGACCTACCGGCTCGTGAACGACGGCGCGCCCGAGACCGTGCGCTACGCCGTGCCCCTCCTGGGCGAGAAGCCGCCCACGCCGACCCTCACGCTGGACGGGAAGGCGGTGGCCTGCGCCCTCGAGCCCCTGCCGAAGGCGATCCCGCTGTTCGCCGACACGTACGAGATGTTCGACCCCGTGGCGGAGCGCGTGTGCGTCGCGTCCCTCGCGGTGCCGAGCGGTGCGAGCACCCTCGTCCTGGACGTCGTGGAGGAGCCCTTCCACGAGTCCTGGTCCACGAGCAAGGACCTGCACGCCGGGGTGGCGGACCGGGACTGGGTGTGGATGCTCGCGCCCGCGGGGTCCTGGAAGGGCACGGTGGACACGCTGGACGTGGTGTTGGACCCCGGCGCGCTCGGCGACCGCGTGCAGCCGAAGACGGCGGGCTTCGAGCGCCGGGAGGGCCGCTGGGTGCTCCACCGCGAGAAGGTCGATCTGGCGGCAGCGCAACCCCTCCACGTGCACCTCGCCGTGGCCGACATGGACCGGCAGGCCATCGTGCTCGGCATGGCGAAGCGCGGGTTCTGGATGAAGCCCGTGTCGGCGCGGGCAAGCAGCACCCTCGCCGCCCAGGGCGGCAACCGGTACGACGCCGCCAACGTGTTCGACGCGGACCCCTCCACCGCGTGGTGCGAGGGTGTGGAGGGCAGCGGGAAGGGCTCGTGGCTCGAGATCCGGTTCGCTCCGCCCACCCACATCGAGGACCTGCCGGTGTACGTGCGCATGGGGCCCGGTCCGCTCGCGATGGCCGTCATCCCCGGCTACGCGAAGTCGGCGTCCGCCTGGGCGGGCAACGGCCGCGTGCGCGAGCTGAAGGTGAGCACGTGCGACGGGAAGACGTCCGACACGGTGGCGGTCGCGGTGGCCGACGACTGGAAGGCGGGGCTCGTCACGCACCGGTTCGGCGGCTCGTTCAAGGACGATACGATGCCCACGGCCATGGCGGAGGTCGTCACGAAGCCGTGGATGCAGGAGCAAGTCGAGGCCTGCGTGCGCGTGGAGCTGACGGGCGTGGTGGACGGCGGGAAGTGGGCCGACACCTGCATCAGCGAGCTCCTCTTCTGGCCGGAGACATTCTGACCGTCCTCGCGGTGGACGGGCCCACCGAGGTCCTCGCGGAGACGCGGGTCACCCTCGAGGCGCCGGAGCGCGCGGTCTGGTGGGAGCGGACGACACCACCGGGGGACTACGACAACACGCGGGCGTGCGGGGGGCCGCCGCTCGGGTGCGCGGAGCTGCTGCCGTACCGCTGGGAGCGCGTGGGCGCCGGACGTCGGCTGCGGCGTGCCTGGACGGTCGGGACGCACCCGTTGCTCGCGACGGACGGTCCGAAGCCGCCCGACGACGCCGTGCCGCACATGGTGGTCGTGCGGCCCGCCGACACGTACGTCGGCTATGCCAGCGAGCTTCTCGGTGTGCCGTTCGTGCTCACCCCGGCCCGCCTGGACCGCGGTCACCAGACGGATCTGCGGGAGGCCGCGGACTGCGTGGCGGTCGTGATCTACGGGCGTCGCCGGATGGGCGAGGAGGTCCCGTACGTCTCGCCGCACGGGCTCTGGTCGTTCCTCGAGCCCGCGGACGACCTGCCCGCGGAGGCCGGCGACGTGCTGCACTGGGGCTGGCAGACCGGGATCCTCGCGGTGGACACGGCCCCGTTCGGGGTCCTCGACGCGACGGACCGCGTGCTGCTGGCCTGGCGGGGCGAGGTGGAGGAGGCCGCCCTCGGCGACCTCCCGCGGTTCGGTGAGGTCCGGAGGCTCCGGTGGCCCGTCAGTCCAGCTCGAGGTGCTGGTAGCCCATGAGCTGGAGATCGATGACCCGGGGCAGCCCGGCAGGCGTGACCTTCACACCCGGGAGCAGCATGTCCTCGGTGTAGCCCTGGGACTTCATGGTCACCGCGCACACCTCCACGTCCACGCCCGCCTCGATGAGGCCGGCGATCATCTCCTTGTAGGGATTCTGGTCCTGGACGACCGCGGGGCCCTTGTGCGCCGACGCCTTCCAGCCGGCGTCGTTCAGGAACCAGTACACGGGCGCGTCGTGGGCGACGATCTTGAAGTCCAGCGCGCTGCTCGGGACCCCGAGCTTCTCGGGGTAGGCCGTGTGCACGAGACGGTCGAGGTACCAGAGGGTCTTCGGGGTCCCCTTCTTCCAGGCGTCGTGGCTGACGTGGAAGACGACCTTCACATCCTCACGCACCTGGAGGGTGGAGGGGTCGTCGGGGTTCAGGGTGGCAGCGGCGGGCTTCTTGGCGAGGGCGGCGCTGGGCACGACGAGGAGCCCGAGCAGGGCGAGCCGGAACATGGATCACTCCGATGGTGGGTGGGGGACGGAGGCCTCAGGAGGCGATCCGGGCGTCGGGCCCGGCGTCTTCCTTCGTCTCGTCGTCGTCCACGGGAGCGTCCCAGCCGGTGGAGAGCGTGATGCCGATCTTCACCGCCGCGGCGAAGAGGAAGAGGGGCAGCACGGTCGCCATCGCGAGCGCGGGGTGATCGATGATGAGCTGGCGCCAGTCCATGGTGGACCTCCGTGCCCCTCATCCAGTGCAAGCCGCGCGCCAGGCGACGCGCGGACCTTGCAGCCGAGCCCTACTCGTCGAGAGAAGCCAGGAACTTCTTGGCGTCTGCGGCGTGCGGGTTGCTGACGCTCGCGAGGCGCTCGACCACCGGCATCGCGAAGTCGCGGTGCTTCAGCAGCCAGCTGCGGGCCTGCGGACGCACGGTGGACTCGGCGGCGAGGGCCAGCATGATGGGGATGACCTCCACCGCCTTCACGGGCGCCATCTGCTCCATGAACCACTTCTGGTCGGTGGAACCGAGCTTCTTGTACCAGCCGCCGAACCGCGCCTCGAGGATGCGGGGACCGCCGATCCAGACGAGCCTGGCGTCCGGCAGCGTGAAGCCCCGGTTGATCGAGGCCCGCATGCGGATCGGCACGGGATCGTTCACGTGGGTGTACCAACGCAGGTCATGATCGGTCGTCGCGTGGGCGGCGTCCGCACCCTGGAGGACGAGCATCAGGGACCGTGCGTGGCACGGGGTCTGCGGCAGGCGCGTGCCGCTGCCGGGCGCGAGGTCTGCCGTGTGGTGCAGCACGTGGCGCGCGCGCTCGCGGAGCGCGTCGCCCTGCTCGGCGGGCATGCGGAGCAGGAAGTAGCCGAGCTGGTAGGTGAGCAGCGCCGGCATGGGCTTCATGTCGACGAGCTCCTCGGGCTGCATGCCCTCGAGCGCCGTGACGATGGCCCGGGCGATCACCTCGGGGCCCGTGAGGGCCTCGGCGAGGAGCGCGAAGCTCTCGGTGGCGCGGTCGCCCACCCAGAGCGGCGTGGTGTCCATCCGCGTGTGGATGAGGCTCGTGACCTCCTTCTCGCCCATGGGCTCGAGGTTCCAGAGGGCCTCCTTGACCTCCTCCCGGATCTCGCGCTTGCCCGGAGCGATGTCGTACAGCCGACCGATGCCCCAGGCGCGCACGAGCGCGAGAGCCAGGCTTCGCGGCCACGTCAGCTTCAGGTCGAAGTCCGTCTGCATCAGGTGGTACAGCGCGAGCTTGTAGGGCTCCACGCTCACGTCGGAGAGCATCCGGATGTGCGGCCAACCCAGCGCGAACAGCTCGTCGTGCACGGGCTGGAAGCAGAAGCCCTTCTTGATCTGCTTCAGCCCGGCGGCGCCCTTCAGCTCACGCGCGCGCTCCTCCTCGACTCCCATCCTCACCTCGGCTCCAGGGTGGGGGAGTATACGCGGTCAGGGACGGAGCGCGAGCCACATGAGCCGTGGGTCCGGCCGGGAGCTGGCGACTTCCCCGTACGGACCGAGATCCATACGCCAGTCGCCCGCCTCCTTGCGGAGCGTCACGGTGCTCCCCGCGATCGCGACCTCCATGCGATCGCGCTCCACCCGCGTGTACGTGGCGGTCCAGGCGGGGTTCGCGCGCCGGGCCTCCTCGGCGACGAGCGCCTCCGGGAGCAGCGGCCAGGTGAGGGGACCCGCACCCTTCCGGGTGGAGAGGTGGTCCGCGAGCGTGCCCACGGCGACGAGGAACGCCCGCCCGCGCGGGACGATCGTGGTCTCCACGGCGGCGGGATCGTCCCAGAGGCCCGGACGGGGCGTGAGGCCTTCGTACACGGCGGCGTACAGCTCGGGCGGCACGTCCTTGCCGAGCTCCGGCCAGGAGGCCTCGAGGTGCCGCATCCACACGACGCCCACGGCGGCCGCGGACGCGTTCGTGAGGCCCTCCCAGCCCTCCGCGTCGTGGCCGGCCAGCACGGCAGCCAGGCGCTTCTGGGCGGCCGCGACCTCCGCGGTGGTGCCGGGGAGGGGGCCGGGGGTCTCCACGACCTCGACCTCCTCGACCTGCTCGGCCTGGGACGGAGCGAGCAGGAGGTCCATCCCGCGCACGAGCGTGAGCTGGGGCTGCGGGACGGCCAGGGTCAGGGCGCCTACGGTCGCACCGTGGAGCGCCAGCACGGTGGTGGCCACCACGCTCGCCCGGTGCACGGAGCGTCCGCGTGACTCGAAGCTCTGCACGATCCCGAGCCCCACGGCGAACGGGACGACGAGCGCCCCGCAGACCCCGATGGCCCCGGCGACCATCTGCAACGACTGGCCCTCCAGGGTGAGGTACGTCGCCGAGGCTGCGGCGAGCGCACCTCCGACGAGCACCGTGGTGAGCACCGCGACCAGGACGAACACCCGCGACAATCGACCTCCAGTCACGGGAATCTCCACACGTCGCCAGAGAAGACAAGGGTGGCCGGTGGTCGTTCCGGAAGGCGTGCGTACCTTCGGCGGTCATGGCCGAACGCGTCTCCGAGAAGTCCGTCCAGCCCGCCGGGGAGCCCGTCTCCTACCGGCGGATCCTGGCCCTCGCCCGCCCCGAGATCGGGGTCCTGTCCGTCGCCACGGGTGCGCTCGTGATCAGCAGCGGGCTCACGCTGGTCTACCCGCAGGCCGTCGCCTGGATGGTCGACAGCATCGGCGGAGAGCCGCGTCCTCTGCCGTGGGTGGGGGTGCTGACGTTCGACCAGATGGCGCTCGGCATGCTCTGCCTGTTCGCGGTGGCGAGCGTCTTCGGGGCCGTCCGGGCCTGGTTGTTCACCATCGCCGGTGAGCGGATCGTCGCGCGTCTGCGGACCGATCTCTACGAGGCCATCCTGGGCCAGGAGATCAGCTTCTTCGACCAGTCGCGGACGGGCGAGCTCACGAACCGGCTGGCGAGCGACACGACGGTCCTGCAGAACACCGTGACGGTGAACATCAGCATGGCGCTCCGGTTCGGTGCATCCGTGCTGGGCGGCGTGGCGATGCTGGTCTACACGTCGCCGCGGCTGGCGGCCCTCGCGCTCTCCATCGTGCCCGTGGTGGCCATCGCCGCCTCGCTCTACGGCCGGCTCATCCGGCGCTGGAGCAAGGACGTGCAGGACGCGCTCGCCGACGCCACGACCGTGGCCGAGGAGACGTTCTCCGGCGTGCGGACCGTGCGTGCGTTCGCCCGCGAGAAGGGCGAGGTCGCGCGCTACCGGGAGGCCGTGGACCGCTCCTACGCGCTCGCTGCCAAGCGGGCCCTCGCGATGGGCGTGTTCAACGGGTTCATCGGATTCGCGGGCTACGGCAGCATCGCGGCGGTGGTCTGGTACGGCGGGCGGCTGGTGCTCGACGGGCGGATGTCCTCGGGCGAGCTCACCGCCTTCCTGCTCTACACGCTGATGGTGGCCTTCTCGACGAGCGCGCTGGCGAACCTGTTCGGCGACTTCATGCGCGCGAGCGGCGCGAGCCAGCGGGTCTTCCACCTCCTCGACACCGTGAGCGCCTTCGAGCACGGGGGCGAGGAGATCGACCGCGTCTCGGGCGACGTGCGGTTCGACGGCGTGGGGTTCGTCTACCCGAGCCGTCCGGACGTGGTGGTGCTCGACGGCTTCGATCTGGCCGTCGCGCCCGGTCGGGCGGTGGCCCTGGTGGGGCCATCGGGTAGCGGGAAGTCGACGGTGGCCCAGCTGCTCACCCGCTTCTACGCGCCGGTGAGCGGCCGGGTGCTCGTGGACGGCCGCGACATCGCGGAGCTCGATGGCTCGTCCCTGCGCCGTCACATCGGTGTCGTCAGCCAGGAGCCCATCCTGTTCGCGACGTCCATCCGCGACAACATCCGCTACGGCCGGCCCGAGGCCGGCGATGCGGAGGTCCGGGCCGCCGCGACCGCGGCGAACGCGCTGTCCTTCATCGAGACCTTCCCGGAAGGCCTCGACACCATGGTGGGCGAGCGCGGGGTGCGTCTCTCGGGCGGTCAGAAGCAGCGCATCGCCATCGCGCGCGCCATCCTCGAGGACCCCGCCATCCTCATCCTCGACGAGGCGACCAGCGCGCTGGACTCCGAGAGCGAGCACCTCGTGCAGGAAGCGCTCGACCGCCTCATGGAGGGCCGCACGACGCTCATCATCGCCCACCGCCTGTCCACCGTGCGCGACGCCGACGAGGTGGTCGTGCTGGAGGGGGGCCGTGTGGTCGAGCGGGGCTCCCACGACGAGCTGGTCACGAAGGCCGGCCTCTACCGGCGGCTCGTCGAGCGCCAGTTCGCGAGCTGAGGGTGTCCGGGAAGCGCACGTGTGACGAGCTGGGGCTCCTCGTGGGCGCCGGGGGTGTGGTGCCCACCGACCGTCGTGTGGCCTGGGAGGCCGGGACCACCCGGGTGGGCTGCTCGCGGCTGAAGTGCCGTCACTGCGGCCGACGGGTCCGGCGGATCACGGGGTACCGCATCGACCGCTGGCCCACGACGGAGGACGAGATCGGCGAGGTGTGGGCGGCGGTGGACGACCCCTCAGCGTGCAGGTTCCTGACCACGGCCGCGTCCGGCGCCGAGTTCAGCACGTACGTCTGTCGGTGTGCGGTGTTCGACGTCTCCGGCATCCGCTCGCTCCGCGACATCGACACCCTCGACGGGTGGCGTTGCGACGGCCACCCCGCCTGAGGGTCAGCCGCGGGTGCGCAGGCCCCGCTTCAGCCGCTGGGCCACCACGCGCTGCTGGCGGAGCTTGTAGAGGTTGTGGGCGTTCTCGCCGACCTCGTTGTTGCGCGCGGTCTCCTCGTCGACGATCTGGAACTCGACGTTCACGAACACCGTGTGGCCGAGCTCGACGTCGAAGGTGTGGCGCCCCTCGGGCAGCGGCACCGGGTAGTCCATGATGAAGTTGATGACCCGGTAGCTCTTGCCGCTGAACTCGTTGCGCGTCTCCTCCGACTCGTCGTCGCGGGTCAGCCGGAGGCGGGCGCGGGTGGCCTCGTCGAGGCCGCGCAGCAGGCTCTCCGGCTCGAGCAGGTTGTTGTGGGACTGCCCCGGGATGACGTAGTTGAACGGGAAGAGGTTGCGGGTGATCCACGCCAGCGTGGGCGCGACGTGCTCCGGCCGCTCGACGATGCACCGGTAGCGGAGCTTGTCGAACACCGTGGCGGCGACGTTCTCCTTCTTGGCGAGGAGCTTCGTGATCACGCTGCTGCGCGACTTCCGGTTGCCCGAGAAGCTCGCGATGGGCACGCCGTCCTCCCGCATCGCGCGGGCGGCCCGGAGCACGCGCTGGTGCGCGAGGTCCAGCAGCTCGGCCTCGGAGATGGGCGTGCGGTGGCGGAGGTCTGCCGCCGCCAGGTGCTGGATGACGTGCATCAGCTTGAGGATGACGCACGAGAGGATCTGGCGACGCCGGAACCCGCCGAACTCCGACGCCCAGAGGAAGATGTGCCGCACGTCGTCCGGCGTGCGGATCTCCATGGGGAAGTGGAGCTTGAGGTGCTCCTCCAGGTAGGAGACCGACTCGTTGAACAGGAAGCGGAGCCGGGCCTGGTGATCGCGGCGCGTCATGTCGAGGTGGTGCAGGCGGAGGAACGCGTCCACCTGGTCCTCGTCCGTGAGCTCCAGGCGGTTCCAGTCCACCACGCTCCCACCCATGAGGATCAGCCGGATCGACTGGATGTCCTGCAGGGTGAAGGACGGATCCCACGTGCCGGGCTTCCAGGTGGCGTCGATCTCGAGCGGGTCGCGGCGCATACCAGAGGGTATCGCGGTAGAGGGGGCCATCGGAGGACGGTGTGGGAGGACCCCGGGTCGGACGGGTGCTGGAGAACCGCGGACGCCGCGTGAACGTGCGGTCGGACGGGGAGGACGTGGTGTGCTTCCTCTCCGGGCAGCGGGCGGTCGTGGGCGACGAGGTCACCTTCGTGGACGCGAAGGGAGGTGGGGGCAAGCTCGTCTCGGTCGCGCGTCGGCGCACGAGCCTCGTGCGGGTCGGGCACAACGGGCGTGAGCAGGTGCTGGCGGCCAACCTCGAGGGGCTCTTCGTGGTGGTGGCTCCCCAGGAACCCCCGTTCCGCGCGGGTCTCGTGGACCGCTATGCGGTGGCCGCCGCGGCCCAGGGGCTCCGGGTGTGCGTCGTCGTGAACAAGTGCGATCAGGGCGTGCCTCCCGACGTGGAAGCGGCCCTGGCCCTCCGCGAGGCCCACGGCATCGACGTCATCCGTGCGTCGGCCCTCCTGCGCTTCGGCCTGGATGCCATCCGCGCCCACGCGGCGCAGCACGACGCCGGGCCGTGGGCTCTCGTGGGTCACTCGGGTGTCGGCAAGACCAGCCTGATCGGCGCCCTGCTGCCGGGTGTCGACGTGGGCGCGATCGGTGAGCTGTCCGAGTACTGGGGCACCGGCCAGCATACCACGACCGGCTCGCGGCTCTTCCCGCTCCCGGGGGGCGGCGAGCTGCTCGACTCGCCGGGCATCCGCACCTTCACGCCCGGGGGGCTCACGGTGGACACCGTGCGCACGTGGTTCCCGGGCCTCCCGCAGGGCGTCTGCAGGTACCGCGACTGCCAGCACCGCGAGGGGGAGGACGGGTGCGGGGTGGTGGACATCGACCCCGAGCTCCTCGCGTCCTATCGGAGGCTCCTGGAGGACGTGCGCGGGATCGGCAGCCGCTGAACTTTGCAGGAAACCGACCTTCGCGCCGCGCGTCCCGTGTTCCTCTGGAGGTGGGAGGTGAGGATGGGTCGTGGTCGGTGGCTGGTGGCGATCTCGGCGGTCCTCCTCGCGCTCGTGGTGCTGTTCGTGGGCTCGGGGTCCGACGGTCCGTCCGGAGAGCGTGAGGCGCGCCGGGCCCGCCGTGTGGCGCGGGTCTCGCCTCCCACGACAGATCGGGCACGCGCACCCGCGTCGCTGGAGGCGCCCGCTTCGCCCGGCGGAGAGGGCGGCGCCATCCCGGTGAGCTCGGCTCCCTCGTGGACCGTGGTGTCGGCACTGACGGCCTGGACGGTGTATGGCGGCGACATCTCGCCCTACCAGGACCACACCACGGCCGTGGAGCTGCTCTGCGACGCAGACGTCATGGCCGAGGGAGCCGCGCTGGACGGCTGGGTGGACACCGTGGTCTGGGAGCCCGAGGCCCGGGCTGCCTGGGCGGTCGCCCGTCGCGCTGGTGGTGCGGAGCGGGCCCGGATCGTCGAGCTCGCCTCGCGGCGGGCGGGGGTGGAGGGTTGCCCCCTGGCCGCCAAGCTCCGGGCCGATGCAGGAACGGCTTCCGAGCTCCCCGTCCTCCTGCCCACACACGGCAGCCCGGCCGGGATCGCGCTGGCCGATGCGCGGTTCGTCCAGGAGCTCGAGCGGGAGTGATCAGCGTGCTCCTCGGCTGTGTGTCGGGGGAGCTCCCGAGCGGGCGCCTGGACGCCGTGCGGGCCGATCTGGTGCCGGCGCCGCGCAACCTGTTGCTGATCGTCGTGGACGACCTCGCCGCCCATGCCCTGGGAGCCTACGGCAGCCCCGTGGCCCGCACGCCCCACATCGACGCGCTGGCGGACGAAGGGGCCCGGTTCACGCGGGCGTACACGCCGTACCCGGTCTGCGGGCCCGCGCGCGCGGCCATGCTCACGGGCTACCACCCGCACGGCAGCGGGGCGTACGGCTACGAGAGCGGTCGCGAGCGCATCGGCCCGGACGGGCGTACGTGGCCCCAGGCCTTCCGCGAGGCCGGCTTCCGCACCGCCCGGGTGAGCAAGGTGTTCCACATGGGTGTACCTGGCGACATCGTGGCGGGCGCGGACGGGACCGACGACCCCGAGAGCTGGGACCAGCGCGTGAACACGCCGGGTCCGGAGCACCTCTCGCCTGGCGTGGGCGTCCGTGTGCACGGGAACCCCGACGGGAGCGTGCCGATCGACGGGGGAGGGACCACGATGTCGGTGATCCGGGCGGACGGCGACGACGACGATCAGGCTGACGGGCAGGCGGCCCTCGCGGCCATCGCCATGCTCGGTACCATGGGCGACGACCCGTTCTTCCTGGCGGTGGGGCTCGTGCGGCCCCACGTGCCGTTCGTCGCACCGAGCCCCTGGTTCCAGGCTTTCGACGCCGATGCCATGGTCCTGCCGACCTGGCCGGCGGACGACTGGGCGGATCTCCCATCGCGCGGCATCAACCACGTCAACGTCGAGAACGGCCGGATGTCGGCGGCGCAGCAGCGGGAGGCGCTCGTGGGCTACCACGCCTCCGTGGCCTTCATGGACGCGCAGGTCGGACGGATCCTGGACGCCCTCGAGACGTCCGGGCACGCGGGAGACACGCTCGTGATCCTGACCTCCGACCACGGCTACCACCTCGACGAGCACGGGTTCTGGCAGAAGCTCGGGGTCCACGAGGAGTCGGTCAGGGTCCCGCTCGTGGTCCGCGGGCCGGGTGTGGTCGTGGGCGAGCGGTCGGGGCTCGTCTCGCTTCTCGACCTGTTCCCGACGGCCCTCGATCTGTTCGGCGTGGACGCGCCAGGAGCGCTCCAGGGCGAGAGCCTGCGCGGTGTCCTGCGCGATCCCGGCGTGAGCGTGCGGGACGAGCTGCTGGTCACGTCCCACGGAGGCAGCACCAACCTGCTCCGGTCGGAGGGATGGGCGTGGATCGACTACGGCGCCGGCCGGGGTGCCGAGCTGTACGCGATGGACGAGGATCCCGAGCAGTTCCACAACCTGGCCGACGAACCCGCGTTCGCCGCGATCCAGGCCGATCTGTCCTCGCGCGCCGCCACCCTCGCGTCCGATCTGCGCGGCTCCGATCTCCGCTGACGACACACGTGTGTCGGCTGGGAGTGCACGGGGCATTCCTGAAAACCGGATCTGGGGTATGCTCGCGCGCCATGGAAGTGACTGTCCGATTCTGGGGTGTGCGCGGCTCCGTCGCCGTGCCGGGGGAACGTTGCGCTCGCTACGGGGGCAACACGTCGTGCGTCGAGGTGCGCGTCGGTGAGCAGCTGTTCGTCTTCGACGGCGGAACGGGTCTGCGCGGGCTCGGGATCTCGCTCGCCGGCCAGGCGCCGCTCGACGCGGACATCTTCTTCACCCACACCCACATGGACCACATCGCGGGCGTGCCGTTCTTCGGCCCGTTCTTCGGCCCGAAGAACCGGTTCGTGATGTGGAGCGGCCACCTGTCGGACATGGATCTGCAGAACGTGCTCCGCAGCTTCATGGCCGCGCCGCTGTTCCCGGTCCCTCCGGAGATCTTCAGCGCCGCGCTCGTCTGGAGCGACTTCAAGGCGGGCGACGTCCTGCAGCCCCGCGAGGGTGTGGTCGTGCGCACGGCCCCCCTCAACCACCCGAACGGCGCCACGGGCTACCGGCTCGAGGCCAGCGGGAAGTCGGTCTGCTACATCACCGACACCGAGCACGTCCCTGGCAGCCCGGACCAGACGATCATCGACCTCGTGCAGGGCGCGGACGTCATGATCTACGACTGCACCTACACGGACGAGGAGTTCCCGAGCCACGTCGGGTGGGGGCACTCCACGTGGGAGGAGGGGCTCCGGATCGCGGACGCCGCGGGCGTGAAGCAGCTCGTGATCTTCCACCACGACCCCTCGCACGACGACGCGTTCATGGACAAGATCGCCTCGCGGGCGGACACCGCGCGGCCGGGCACCCTCGTGGCCCGCGAGGGCGGCGTCATCGTCCTCTGACCGGCTCCCTCCGGCGCTGCTGGCGCGGCGTCCGGGCCTCGAGGATGCGCTCCACCTCCGGCACCACGGCCACGTCGTCCTGCGCGAGCAGTCCCGCGAAGGCCTTCTCCCACGGACCCGCGTCCTCGGCGGGCGGTGGAGCGGGCCGACCGAGGAACACCACCAGCGTGCGCCCGTCGAGGGGCTGGGTGAGATCCAGCGAGCCGCCGTAGGTCTCGTGGAGGATGCCGCGGCTGGAGCCGTCCACCTCGTACCGCATGGACCGCTCGAAGTGCCTGTGCGCGTCGGGCCCCAGGGTGGAGATCTCGCCGCTCGGCGCGGGGACGGCTGCGTGCACGACCCGCTTCACCGTGTAGTGGTCGACGGCCTCCTGCCACGCCCAGTCGCGCGGGGGGTCGGTCGGCAGCCGGAGGGTGAGCTCCTGGCGGGTGACGCATGGAGTGGCGGCCTCCACCACGGCGATCACGTCGGCCTGCGCCACGACGTCTTCGAGGGAGAGCTCGCGCACGCCATCGCTGGCGTACGCGGAGGACAGGACGGCGAGGGCGGCGAGCATTCCGCGAGCATACGCCACGGACGCCGGTGGGGTGGACAACGGGCCCCGTTTCGGGCCATGCTCACGTACCTCCCAGCGTGTCGATGACCAACACTCCCCAGTCCCTGAACGAGCCGGATCCACTCCTCGGGAAGACCCTCGCCGGGCGCTACCTGGTGCTGGAGCTCATCGATCGTGGCGGGATGGGCAAGGTCTACCGCGCCGAGCAGCAGCCCCTCGGGCGCATGGTGGCGCTCAAGACCCTCGATCTCCTCGACCCCCGGGGCGAGTTCCGCGAGCGCTTCTTCAACGAGGCCAGCGTCGCGAGCAAGCTCACGCACCCGAACACCGTGCGGATCTTCGACTACGGGCGGTCCGACGAGGGTGTGTACTTCCTCACCATGGAGCTCCTGGAGGGCGAGAGCCTCCACTCGCTCGTGAAGAAGGAGGCCCCGCTCGCCCCCTTGCGCCTCATCCAGATCGCCCGCCAGGTGTGTGGCGCGCTCCACGAGGCCCACGAGCGGGGCATCGTGCACCGCGACCTCAAGCCGGGGAACGTGTTCCTCACGCGGCACGGCGACGACCTGGAGGTCGCCAAGGTCCTCGACTTCGGGCTCGTGAAGGACCTCGACAGCGACGTGAACCTGTCGCAGACCGGCCAGGCACTCGGGTCCCCTCTCTACATGTCGCCCGAGCAGGTGGAGGGCGACCCCGTCGACCGCCGGAGCGACATCTACGCCATGGGCCTCGTGATGTACGTGGCGCTCACGGGCCGCGTGCCGTTCAAGAAGGGCAGCGTGGCCACCATCATGATGCAGCAGGTCACCGGGACGGTGCCCTCCTTCGACGAGATCCTGCCGGGTCACGGCATCCCGTTCTCGCTCGAGTGGGTCGTGCGCCGCTGCATCGAGAAGCGCCCGGAGCACCGCATCGCCACGATGCGCGAGCTCTCCCGGGCCCTGAAGATCTGCGCCCAGGAGATCCGCGGCGAGCTCGCCGAGCCCGTGGAGTGGAAGCTGGGCCCTGACGGCATGCTGGACCTCCAGGCGGGGCTGGTGCCCGGCCAGGAGGACACCAACATCCCGCCGGCGCTCGTCCCCAGCGAGCCTTCCGTGGTGGAGGTGCAGAACGTCCGCGACATCCCCAGCTCGCCGACGCTGAACGCCTCGTCCATCAACGCCAGCCGCACGCTCACGGCGGGTGCGGCCGTCGGTGTCGGTGTCGGTGGGCTCGTGGTGGCCGGGGGCGCGCTGGTGCTCGTGGCCCTCGTGATGCTCGTGGCCATCGGGATGTTCGCGATGTCGCCCGGCACACCTGCGGCTCCCCAGCCCGCGCCGGTGGTCAGCGTGCCGGCTCCCGTGGAGCCCACGCGTCCCGAGGATCGCGAGGTCCGGCTCGAGTCCACCCCCGAGGGTGCGGAGGTCCTGCGGGGCGGTCGTCTGCTCGGGGTCACCCCGCTCGTGGTGAAGGTGGCGCCAGGCGAGGAGATCGGTCTCACGCTGCAGCTCGAGGGGCACGAAGCGCGCGACGTCCTGGTCGACGGCACGGTCGACGAGCTCAAGGTGCCCATGAAGGCGAAGGCGGGGAAGGTCGTGCCAGCCACGGCGCCGCGCGTCGTCCCCACGCGCTCGCCGGGGGCTCCGGAGATCGTGCCGGACCGTGGCGAGGAGCCCGGGAGCCCGAACATGACCGAGATCCGTGACCCCTGGGAGGATGGTTGACCGCCCTGCTGGCCCTGCTGCTCACCGGAACAGCCCACGCGAACGACCGCGCCAAGGAGCTCTTCCAGAACGGCAAGGAGCTCTACAACCAGGGTCGCTACGAGTCGGCCATCGTGGCCTGGAAGGAGGCCTACGAGCTCGACCCACGGCCGGTGCTCCTGTTCAACCTCGCCAACGCCTACGAGCGCAGCGGGCTGATCCGCGAGGCCCTCGAGGCCCTCGAGGGCTACCGGCCGCTCGCCAGGGCCGAGGAGGGAGAGGCCCTGGACGCGCGGATCCGCAGCATGCAGGACCGCGTGCGCGAGATGGACGAGGAGGAGCGAAAGGCCGAGGCCGAGCGCCTGGCCGCGGAGCGTCTGCTCGAGGAGGAGCGCCGGAAGGCCGAGGCTGCGCGCCTGGAGGCCGAAGCCGCGAAGAACCGTCGGGGGCCGCCCGTGCTGCCCATCGCGATCACCGCGGTGGGCGCGGGTCTGGTGGGGTTCGGGGTCGTGGAGGGCCTCGGTGCGGTCTCCGCCCGCAAGGCCCTGAAGGACCCCGCCGTCTGCGCGCCCGGCGGGCCCTGCCTCGACACGGCGGCCGACGCGTTCGCCCGCCAGAAGCGCGCCGCCCTGCTCGCCGACGTCGGGTTGGTGTCGGGAATCGCGGTCACCGGTCTCGGGGCGTTCCTGCTCGTCTCGCGGCCCAAGGCCTCCGACCATGTCGTGTTGCCCACGGTGGACCTCACGGGTGGTCACGCGTCGCTGGGGGTGACCGGTGCGTTCTAGCTTCCTCGTGCTGGCCGTGGCCTCGGGCTGTTCGCTCGGCAACATCCCGCAGTCCCCCTGCACCACGAGTGCGGAGTGCCGCGACGCGTTCGGGTTCGCGATGCAGTGTGGTTCGGAGGGCTACTGCGAGGCCCTCGACGTGCCGGATCGGTGCACGCGCACGTACCCCACCGACCTCTTCACGCGGCCCGAGGAGCACGCGGACGTCGTGGTGTTCGGCACGCTGTTCGACCACGAGTCCGACATCGACAACCTGCAGTCCATCGAGCTCGCGTTCCAGCAGGCCAACACCGAGGGGGGGCTCGACGGCCTCGAGGTGGGGCTCGTCAGCTGCGACTACCAGGAGCTCACCGACTACGACAACGACCCCTCCGGCGTGGCCGCGGACACCGCGCTGGGCTGGCTCGCGGACGACGTCGGGGTGCAGGGGGTGCTCGGTCCGGCCGCGAGCCAGCTCGTGCTCGACGTGTGGGGCACGGCGGAGGCCAGCGGGCTGTTCGTGATCTCCCCGAGCGCCACGAGCAACGCGCTGGTCACGATCGACGGCGAGGTCTCCACCGACGACGAGCCGGGCCTCTTCTGGCGCACCGCGCCTCCGGACGCCGACCAGGCGGCCGCGATCGTGGCGGACATCCAGGGTCGGGGGAACACCAACGTCGCCGTGATCAGCCAGGTCGGCGCGTACGGCGACGGGCTCGCGAGCCTCCTGCAGGTGTCGATGGGCATCCCGGGCGATCGGATGTTCACCTTCGAGAACAGCAACCAGCTCACGGGCGCCATCGCTGACGTGGCGGCGGTCGCGGGGCTGCAGGAGGTCGTGTTCATCTCGAGCGAAGGTGGCGACGTCTCGAGCTTCCTGAACGGCGCGGCCGTCGTGGCGGCGTACGACACCGTCGCCATCTTCCTGTCGGACACCGCGCGCGCCCAGAGCGTCCTGCAGGGTGCCAGCGTCGCCCAGGGCACCTTCACCCGCGTGCGGGGCACCTCGCCCATCCCGGATCCGGCGACCTCGGACGTGGAGACCCGCTTCTATCTGGCGTACAGCCAGGAGTACGGCCAGGACGCCAACGAGGACGGCTACAACGCCTTCTCCTACGACGCCGCCTGGCTGTCGCTGTACGGTGCGGCCTGGGCGCGCTCGCAGGAGGGCGGCATCACGGGCCTCGGCATCGCGAAGGGGCTGCGGCACGTCACGGCGGGGCCCGCCACGGACATCCGCTCGGAGACCTGGGAGGACGTCCAGGCGGCGTTCGCGAACGGCGACCCCATCGACGTGCGGGGTGCGTCGGGCGAGCTCCAGTTCGATCCGTCCTCCGGCGAGACGTCGAACCCCATCGCCGTCTGGCAGGTGCGGGCCACCAACGACGGCTTCGAGAACGTCGCGCTGTGCTACCCGGGCCAGGGCTGCTCGCCGATCCCCTGACGCGCGTCGGTCCGGTGCGCGCAGCCGGGTGAGCATGGCGCCCAGCGCTCGCCGTGAAGCGACCTGCGTCGTGCCCGTGCCCAGCG
>JACKEQ010000039.1 GCA_020632885.1 Alphaproteobacteria bacterium
GAAGTGTACTCGTTTCCCCGCCATGCGCGGGCCAGGACGTGTTGACCGTCAAACGGAACCGTGCAGCGCGCAGATCCCGCGCGCGCCGGTGACGTCCAGGAGGCCCGTCGGGCCCGGCACGAGGCCCTCGAAGGTCCCGACCCAACGCGACACCCCGGTGGTGCCGAAGGGCCGACGCACGGGCTCTCGGGTCACGTCGACGGCGGTGAAGCGCACGTCCCACCCCGACCCCTCGAGCCTCCAGGACCCTTCGCGTCGCCAGATGCCCACGGGCTCCGATGCCCCGACCTCCCCGTCGAGCCACACGGCAGCCTCGTGCTGCCCGGCGTTCCGCTCGCCCGAGCCCACCGCCAGCGCGAAGGGCGCCCCACCGTCCGTCCTGCCCGTCCCGAGCACGGTGCGCCAGGTCGGGAGGCCCTCGTGGAAGGCGTTGGTGTACTCGAGGCTCGCGAGAGCCCCGTCCAGGTCGACCTCCACGCCGTCGATCCGCAGACGGCCGGTCGTGCACAGGCAGGTCCAATGGGACGTCAGCGACGGCCGACGGTGCGCGCGCTCGCCGATGATCGTGACCGGCGCGGGTCCCCCGACCGTCTCGAGCCGCAGGGTCCCCTCCACCACCTCGGTGGCGAGCTCCAGCGTCCAGGCGCTGTCGCCCGGCTCGCGGCGGAGCGAGCAGCGCCCGTCGGGCACGCGCACGAGCGCCTCGCAGCCCTCCCCCGCGAACGCACCCACCACGAGCGACCGCAGCGGACGGGCCATGAGGTGC
Source organism: Alphaproteobacteria bacterium (assembly GCA_020632885.1). Lineage (GTDB taxonomy): Bacteria > Myxococcota_A > UBA796 > UBA796 > JACKEQ01. The sequence continues at coordinate 767 of JACKEQ010000039.1, forward strand.
TCCTCCACGCCGTCCGTGGCGAGCCAGAGGGCACCCGAGGTGCCCTCGTCACGAAGGCAGAGCACCAGGACACGATCGCGGGTGACCAGCACGATCTCGAACCATCGCCGACGATACACGGCCCGGCGCACCTGCGAGCGGAGCCAACCGCCCTCGTAGCCCCAACGCACCTCGTCCAGCGCGCCCTGGTAGGTCCCCACGAGGGTCGCGTGGTCGAGGGCACGCCACGGGCTCGGGGGTGCAGGGGGCAGTCGATGGGCCGCCAGGGCGTCCTCCAGGGGCGACCCGCCCCCTATCCCGTTACCCAACCGGCACACAGGAGGTAGGAGATGGCGGAGAACCCCAGCAAGGCCGAGCTCGACATCAGTCCCCCGAGCCGCGTGGATCGCATCGCGATCGAGGGCATCGGGCAGCGCGACCAGATCTGGATCAGCGTGCAGCACCTGGACGGCTCGCTGCACACCTACTTCAACTACCTCGACGAGGGCTACACGGTGGTGCTGCAGCAGCTCGCGCTGCTCCGCGACTGCCTGGCGAACCCGGAGATGCGGGTGATCCTGCACTACCGTACGGTCGGGGAGTCCCGGCGCTTCCACTGCGTCACCGCCTTCCGGGCCGACTGATGCTCGGGCTGCTGGGCCTGCTGGCCTGCGGTGGCCCCACGCTCACCGAGCTCGAGGACGTGGGCCTCTTCTGCCGCGACACCACGGACGGCGAGCTCATCGTGGACTTCGGGGTGTGCCTGTCGAGCTCGTGCGACACGTTGCTCGAGGCCACCTGCAGCGGGGAGCTCGTGGGAGACGAGCTCGTGGTCACGGCCACGGTCCGCTACGAGACCGACGGCGACGAGTGCACGGACGACTGCGGGCGCGCGCGCGCCGAGTGCAGGCTCCCGACCCTGCCGGACACCGAGGGCCTCACGGTCCGATATGGCACGCAGGTCGTCCCCTTCCGGAACGGCATCCCGACGTGTGACCTCTGACACCGGAGCCTGAGGGATCCTCCAGCCACGGAGTCCCCCCATGCCCCCGCTGCAAGGCCCCGTGATCATCGTCGGGGCCGGCCCCGTCGGTCTCACCCTGGCCCTCGCGCTTCACGTCCGCGGGATCCCCGTGGTCGTGCTCGAGCAACGTCCGGATCTGCCGAAGGACCTCCGGGCCACCACGCTCCAGCCCGCCGTCCTCGAGCTCCTGGACGCGCTCGGCGTGCTCGAGCGCCTGCAGAGCCGCGCCCACCGCGTGGATCGGGTGCGCTGGTACGACGGCGACCGGCCCGTGCGCATCGCGGACTACGGGCTCCTCATCGACGCCACCACCCACCCCTACCGGCTCCACGTCAGCCAGTGGGAGCTGTGTGCCGTGCTGCTCGAGCACCTGCCGCCCGGAACGGTCTACTGGGACCGCCGCGCTGTCGGCTTCGAGACCATCGACGACCGCGTGGCGGTGACCCTGGACGACCGCACGCGCCTCTACGGCTCGTGGCTGGTGGGCTCGGACGGCGTAGGGAGCACGGTGCGCACGCTCGCCGGCATCCCCGTGGACACCGGGGCCACGCACGCGTACGGCTCGTTCTCCGCGGGCCCGTCCCTCGCAGACCACCTGCCCCACGGGGCGGACTGCGCCTACTTCCACGAAGGCGCCGCGTGGACGCTCGTGATGCGGATGCACGACAGCTTCCGCGTGCTCTTCGGGTTGCCCGAGGGGGCCCCGGCCGCGAGCGTCGTGCGCGGCGACTGGAGGCAGCACATCGTCGGTCCAGCGCGCACGGCCCCCCTGCCCGACGCCACCGGGCACCGCGCCTTCGTGCTCCAGAGCCGGCTCGCCCACACGTTCCGAAGGGGGCGCGTGCTCCTCGCCGGGGACGCCGCCCACACCACCTTCGCCGCTGGCGGGAACGCCCTGAACACGGGCCTGTTGGACGCCGGGCTGCTCGCGAGGGCCCTGCACGCCGACGAGCCGGACCTGGTCTACGCCTACGGGCGGGAGCGCCCCCGGGCCCTGGAGGCCGCCGTCCTCGGCACCGGTCCCTGGACGCCCCACGAGGGCGTGCCGTGGAACGAGGCCATCCAGCCGCGCGAGCTGCTGCTCGGGATCAGCCTCCTCGCGGCCTGATCACTGGAGCTGGAGCTCCTGGAGGGGCGACCCCCGACCCTCGGAGACGATGACGAGCCCGTTGGCCGTGAAGCCGATGGACTCGCCCTGCTCCTCCACCGGCGGCACGATCACGCAGGGGTCGCCGAGCAGTGCGCCCGGCAGCTCGGCCTGCACAGGAAAGAGCCAGATCCAGGGGTAGGTGCGGAGCGCGAGCCAGCGACCGTCCGGGCTGATGTCGCCGCCCGTGACCTTCTCGCCCCCACGCCCGCCGCCCTCGAAGGCCCGCGATGCCACGGCGCGCGCGGTGACCTCGCCCGCCTGGAAGGGACCGAGCGCGAACAGGGTGCTCGGAGCGTGCTTCTCCTTGCTCACGATGTAGAGCTCGCCGCGCCGGTCGACCACGAGGGCCTCGGCGTTGTGCGGATGGTCGGGGTAGCGGACGAGCATCCGCTCCGCCTGGACGGACGTGTCGAGGCCCGGACGCGGCTCGGGCACACGGTAGAGCACGACGAAGGGCCGGGCTTCCGCGTTGTCGCCGATGTCGCCCACCACCAGGCTGTCCGACGCCTCGCCCGGGAGGAGGGCGATGTCCTCCCAGTCCACGGCCTCCGCGCCCTTCACGTCGACGTGGCCACGGTCCTTCCCGTCCGCGCCCACCGCGTAGATCCGCGGATCGCCACCCGAGTCGTTGTGCACCCAGCGCAGCCCCTCGTGGCGACGGCTGACGGCGATGCCGCTCGCCTCGTCGATGGCGCTGTCCTCGAGACGGCCGGTGACCTTCCACTCCCCCGCGGTCGGACACCGCGCGGGCTCCGGCAGGGCCGCCTCGGTCACGGGGGCACCCACGCCACATCCCGCCAGCACCAGCGCGATCACAGGCTCGACTCGAACACGCGGCGGACGCGCGGGGACAGCCGCGTGAGCAGCTCGTAGGGGATGGTGCCCGCGAGGGCCGCGCAGCGCACGAGGTCCGGCTCACCGGGTCCGGGGCCGTACACCACGACCTCGGTGCCGGGGTGGACGTCCGGGACCCCGGTCACGTCGAGCATCGTCACGTCCATGCACACCCTCCCCACCACCGGACACCGGGCGCCGCCGATGGCCATCTCGCCCCGGTTGGACAGGCTCCACGGGTAGCCGTCGGCGTACCCGAGGGCGACCACCGCGATGCGCCGCGAGCGCTCACCCGTCTCCCAGGTCCTACCGTAGCCCACGGGATGGTGTGCGGGCACGTCCTTCACCGAGACCACACGGGTCGTCAGCCGCAGCACGGGCCGCGTGTGCACGCGCCCGCCGGCCTCCGAGTAGCCCCACAGCGCGATGCCCGAGCGCACCATCGTGTAGGTGGCCTCGGGGAAGCGGGCGATCCCTGCGCTGTTCGAGGCGTGCACCCAGCGCGGGCGCTCGGGGAGTGCGGCCAGCACGGCGTCGAAGGTGGCGATCTGCTCGCGGGTGAACGCGTCCGAGGCGGGGTCGTCGGCGGCCGCGAAGTGCGTCATCAGGCCGTCCCACACGAGCCAGGGGTCGTGGCGCACCCGCTCGGCGAGGAGCGGCGCGTCCTCCGGGTTGCAGCCCGCACGCCCCATGCCGCTGTCGACCTTCAGGTGCACCCGCACGGACCGCTTCTGACGCTCGGCCTCGGCGGAGAGGGCGTCGAGCTGGTCGACGGCGCTGACCTGCGCGGAGAGCCCGTGGGCGACGAGCTTCTCGACCTCGGTGGGCACGACGTTCTGCACGAGGACCGGACGCACCACCCCGTGACGGCGGAGCTGCACGCCCTCGTCGGGGTAGGCCACCGCGAAGTGCGAGACCCCCGCGTGCTGGAGCGCCAGGGCCACCCGGACGGGCTCGATGCCATAGGCGCTCGCCTTCACGACGGGCATGAGCTCCGCGGGCGCCACCAGGGCCTGGATGGCGCGCACGTTCTCCACGAGCTGATCGAGGTCCACGGTGAGCACGGCGGGCGCCAGCGCATCGAAGAACACCGCGGCCAGCCGCTCCAGACGGTCCGGACGGCGGCCCTTGAGCAGGACGCGGTCACCCGGGCCCACGAGCTCCGCGAGCCGCACGGAGGCCTCCTCGACGTCGTCCAGGACCTCCACGGTGGGCACCCCGTGCGCACGGGCCGCCTCGGCGAGCCGCGCGCCACCGGGGCCGATGCCCACCACCCCGTCGATCCGGTGCTGGACCAGGGCCCGCGCGACCCGATCCGTCGCGGCCATCAGGTTGTTCCCCTGCTCCGCCAGCCCACCGAGCACGGCCCAGGAGCGGCCCGGCGTGCGCTCGCGCTGGAGGACGGCGAGGGCCCCCACGACGCTCTCGGGGTCCGAGGTGTAGGCGTCGTTGACGAGCACGACGCCACGCGGGGTCGTGCTGATCTCGAGCCGCATGGACGGCGGACGCCAGCCCTCCAGCGCCCGGCGGGCCTCGCCGGGGTCGGCGCCGAGGGCCTCCGCGACGGCCAGAGCGAGCTGGCGATCGACCTCGAGCACCTCGCCGTGGGTGGGCACGGGGACGGCCCGGTCGCCGAGGGCCTCGCGCGCCAGGGCCTGATCGGCCGGCACGAACACGCGGTCGGCGGACGCGAACAGCAGGGCCTTCTCGTGGGCGATGGTCGCGCGCGACCCGAAGCCCTCGATGTGCGCGTCACCCACGTTCACGAACACACCGACGTCGGGCCGCACGATGTCGGCGTGCCGGGCCATCTCGCCGGCCTCGCTCACCCCGCACTCGAGGAGCACGATGGACGCGGTGGGATCGGCGTGCACGAGGGCCAGCGGCACCCCCACGGCGCTGTTCCAGGACATCGGGGAGGCCCAGACGGACCTCCCGGCCAGCGCGGTCGCCAGGAGGTCCTTCACGAGGGTCTTGCCGTTGGAGCCGGTGATCGCGACCACCGTGCCCGCCAGGCGTCGCCTCGCGGCCCCCGCGAGCGACCGGAGGGCGTCCAGTCCGCGATCCACGTGCACCACCGCCGCGCCCGCGCGGGGCTGGAGGTCGGCCGTGGTGATCACGACGCTCGCGCCCTGCTCGAGGGCGTAGGACGCGAAGCGGTTGCCGTCGAAGTGCGGGCCCTCCAGGCCGACGAAGACATCCCCGGGGCGCAGTCCGCCCCGGGTGTCGGTCACGAGGCGCTCCCCACGGACGTGGGGGTCGCCGCGGAGCGTGCCTCCCGCCCACTCCGCCAGCTCGGCAGCGGTGCGCGGGAGCATGCCGTCACATGCCGTCGGTGGCGCCCGCGTCCATCTTCGCCTTCTTCAGGGCCTCGAGGAGCTGGGCATGGCGCGCGGTGGTGTCGTCCTTCTCCTTCACGAAGGGCGCGGTGTCGATCTCGCCGCCGTTGTTCGCCACCATCAGGGCGCGGGCGTGCTCGACCTCCGCCTTCTTCATGGCGGCCTCGGCCTTCAGGACGTCGATCTCCATCGACTTGAGGGCCATCGTGTCCTTCGCGGCGTCCACATCGGCCTTCTCGGACTTCACGGCCTCCTTCGCGGCGGTGACGTCGGCGGCGGCCTTGTCGTTCTCCTCGGCCGCGCCGGACTTCACGGCCTTCATGTCGTTCTGGGCGGCCTTCACGTCCTGCTTGGCCAGCTTCACGACGTTGGACTGCTCCTTGAGGCCCTGCTTGAGCTCGGCCATCTTGTTCTTGTAGTCCGACTTCATGGTCTTGAGCTTGGACTCCTCGTCGCGCACGGCCTGCTTGGCCGAGTCGACGTCGCCCTTCGCGTTGTCGACCTTGGCCTTGCCCTGGGCCTTGGTGTCGGCCGCGGCGGCCTTGGCGTCGCCGGTGCCGGCCTTGGCGCCGCTGACGTCCTGCTTCTGGGCCTCGCGCTCGGCCTTGGCTGCGGCCAGCGCGGTCTCGGCGGCGGAAAGGCGGGCCTCGAGATCGGTGATCTCGACCACCTTGGGCTGGAGCGACTCGAGGGACGCGGCAGGCACGACCTCCAGCTGCTTCTTGGACACGGTGGGCGCGGCCAGTGCGAGCGAGGGGGCGAGCAGAAGCAGCGCGATGAGGGAACGGATCATGACTCCTCCACGGAACGACGTGAAGGTATCCGCTTCCGGCGGTGGCTTCCTTTCCATCGACTGGCCCGGTGACCGGCAGGCCCGCCCACGTCGGGGTAGACAGCACCCATGTCCGACTTCTGCCCGCCGATCCCGCGCACCCTCGCCGACACCGGCGTCCCGCCCGCCCTGCTCGACGGGCTGCTCCTCAAGGCGCTCTACGAGGTCGAGGGGGCCTCGGCGACCGCCCTGGCCCAGCGGCTCGCCATGCCGCTCCAGGTCGTGATGGACGCGCTGTCGGAGCTCAAGATCCGCAAGCTCGTGGTGCACCGCGGCGCCGGGCTCGTGGCGGGCGACTACACCCACGTGCTCACCGAGGAGGGCATGGGGCGCGCCGACCTCCTCCGGCGCCGATCCGGATGGTCCCATGCGGCCCCCGTCCCCTGGGAGGCCTGGCTCCAGGCCGTCGAGGCCCAGACGCTTCGCGGGCGCTCGGTGGGCCCCGCGGACATCCTGCGCGCCGTGCACGACCTCGAGCTGCCCCGCGACCTGGTCCGGCGCCTCGGCATGGCGCTCGCCACGGGCCGCACGCTGTTCCTCTACGGCCAGCCGGGCAACGGGAAGACGTCCATCGCCGAGCGCATCACCGGCGCCTTCGACGGCTACGTGTTCGTGCCGCGCCTGCTCTTGGTCGACGGGCAGCTCGTGCGAGTCTTCGACGCCAAGGTGCACACGCCGTGGAAGGGCGAGGTCCCGCCGCACGACCCCCGCTGGGTGTGCTGCGAGCGGCCCACTGTGATCGCGGGGGGCGAGCTGCGCATGGAGATGCTGGAGCTCACCCTCAACGAGCACCTCGGGCTCGCGGAGGCCCCGCTGCAGCTCAAGGCTGCCGGAGGAACGCTCGTCATCGACGACCTCGGACGCCAGGTCATGCCGCCCGCCACGCTGCTCAACCGCTGGATCGTCCCGCTGGACCGCGGTGTGGACCACCTCACCCTGCCGGACGGCACGCCGCTCGTGGTGCCGTTCGACCCGTTCGTCGTGTTCAGCACCAACCTCGATCCCAAGGACCTCGCGGACGAGGCGTTCCTGCGGCGCATCCCGTACAAGCTGGCCGTCGACGACCCCGATCCAGACACGTTCGCCGAGCTCCTCACCCTCGAGGCCCGGCGGCTGAAGCTGAAGTTCGAGGACGGCGTGGAGGACGGCATCCTCGCGTGGTTCGCGGACAGCGGCACCCCGATGCGCGCGTGCCACCCGCGCGACATCCTCCGCCAGGTCGAGGCCCGCCAGCGCTTCCTCGGCCGGGAGCCCGTGGTCAGCCAGACCGCCATCACCGACGTCCTCCGGTCCTACTTCGTCGCATGATCCGCGTCCTCCGCATCCAGAGCCTCGCGGTCGTGGAGGAGCTCGAGCTCGAGCTCGCTCCCGGCCTGAACGTCATCACGGGCGAGACCGGCGCCGGGAAGTCGATGCTGGTGAAGTCCCTCGAGCTCCTCCGCGGAGCCCGGGGAGCGCCGCACCTGCTGCGCACGGGAGCCGAGCGGGCCGTCGTGGAGGCCCTCGTCGAGGAGGGCGACGCCACGCGGGTCGTGCGGCGCGTCGTGAGCCGTGCGGGTCGCTCGCGGGCCTACCTGGACGGGGAGATGTGCACGGTGCAGGCGCTCCAGGAGCACGCGCGCGGCTGGCTGGACATCAGCAGCCAGCACGAGCACCACACGCTCACCGACCCCGCGTCGCACCTGGCGTGGCTCGACAGATTCGCCGGCCACGAGGACCTGCTCGCGCGGCTGGCCACCGCCGTCGAGGCTGCGCGTGAGGCGTCCCGCACGCTGGCCACCTTCCGGTCCACCCTCGCCGAGCGGCTCGAGAAGGCCGACCTCTTCCGCTTCCAGCTCGCCGAGATCGACCGTGTGGCACCCAAGGCGGGCGAGCTCGACGCGGTGCTCGAGGAGCTCGACGTGCTCACCCACGCCGAGGCCCTCCAGGCCGCGACGGTCAGCGCGGCCACCGCCATCCACGAGGGCGATCGCAGCGCGGTGTCCATGCTGGCCCGCGCCACCACCGCGCTCCAGCAGGCCTGCACGCGCGACCCGCGGCTGGCGCCGCTCCTCGAGAGGCTCGAGAGTGCCGTGGTGGAGGTCGAAGACATCGCGGGCGACCTCATGGTGCACGCGTCGCGGCTCGACCCCGATCCCCACCGGATCGCCGAGCTCACCGAGCGGGAGCGCGTGCTCTCGCGGCTCGTGCGGCGGCACGGCACCCTCGAGGCCGCCCTCGCCCACCGGGACGCCGTCGAGGCCCAGCTCGCCGAGATCGAGGACGCCGAGGGCACCGAGAGCGCCCTGGCCACGTCGGCCCGGAAGGCGCTGGAGGCGGCCAGCGCGCTCGCGCGCGAGGTCTCGGCGGCTCGGAAGGCCCACGCGGACCGGCTGGCGGCCGCGGTCACCGAGGAGCTCGCGTCCCTCGGCATGGGTGCCGCGCGCATCGCGGTGAGCGTGGGTGCGGTCCCGGCCGGCGAAGCGGACCTCGCGGTGGGCGGGAGCCGGCTCGGGTCCACGGGCATCGACCGGGCGGAGTTCCTCATCGCGCCCAACCCGGGCGAGGAGCCCCGGCCCCTCTCGCAGGTCGCGAGCGGCGGCGAGCTCTCGCGGGCGTTGCTCGCCCTCAAGCAGGTCCTGGCCGGCCTGGGGCCGGTGAGCACCTACGTGTTCGACGAGGTCGACACGGGGGTCGGCGGTGCGGTCGCGGAGGCCATCGGCCGCAAGCTGCACGAGGTCGCGAGGCACCACCAGGTCGTCTGCATCACGCACCAGGCGGTCATCGCCGCGTGGGCCGACCACCACCTCGTCGTGCACAAGGAGGTCGTGGACGGGCGCACGCGCACGTCGATCCGGGCGCTCACCGACGACGAGCGCCACCTGGAGCTCGCCCGGATGATGGGGGGTGCGGACCTCACGCCGGGCGTGCACCAGGCCGCGCGCGAGCTGCTCTCGGGGGCGCGGTCGTGATCGGGGACTTCGCGCGCACGAACGTCATCCGGGGCTACGAGGTGGACGCCAGCCGCACGACCCCGCTGCCGGTGGTGTTCAGCTTCCTCGAGCAGCTCCGGTGGGAGTGGATGACCGACCCTGCCTGGGGTCTCCAGGACGGCCTGCACGACGGGTACTTCTTCGTGGTGCGACGCCAGGTGCTGGAGCTCGTGGAGCGTCCGCGGTTCGGGGATGCGCTGCACATCACGGGGACCATCGAGACGGTCGGGCGGAGCCAGATCGTCGTGCGCCACCGGCTCTCGGTGGACGGTCGGCCGGTCGGCCATGCGCGGGTGACGGGCGTGTGGCTCGGGCCCAACCGGCGCCTGGCGCGCCTGCCGGACACGGCTCGCGAGCTCGGGCGTCTGCAGGCCGCCCAGGACGGGCCGTTCGGCGAGCTGCCCCACCCCGGGCCCGCGGAGGCGGACGCCTCGCCGAGCTTCATCGCGGCACCCCGGCAGCTCTTCGCGCCCCGGGGGCTGGACCTGGAGCCGGACTACACCTTCGAGGCGGAAGGGAGCCGGGAGCTCGTGGTGCGGCCGTCGGACTGCGACGTGTTCGAGCACGTCAATGCGAGCAGCTGGCTGCACTTCTGCGACGACGTCCGCAAGCTGGAGGGTCTCGGAGGGCTGACGAACCGGGCGGTCATCGACTACCGCAACGAGGCGCTGGCCGGCGACCGTCTGGCGGTGGACTGGCGGCGCTCGGGGGACGGGCTGGTGTTCCGGATCCGCAGGGGCGACGAGGCTCTCTGCGCCGCGGTGGTCGCGCCGGCCTGAGCGAGGGGCAGGTGCGGTCGGGGCCCCCCGGCCGGTGGCGGTGCGGTAGAGTGCGCACGGAGGTCCCTTGTCCAAAGTCGTCCGCGAACCCCTTCCCGGCGGGGTCGTCCCCGACCCCATCGAGCTCTTCAAGAGCACCCTCGAGGAGCTGCTCGACGACGTGGTGCCCTACCTCCTCGCGGGCGTCGGCCAGATGGTCATCGTCGTCCCGCTCGTGTTCGTGCTGATCTTCTTCCTCTACTTCGTGATGTTCGGCACGATGTTCGGCGGGATCTTCGTGGGCATCGCAGCCGCGGCGGTCACCGGCGAGGTGCTCGGCGACGACGCGGCCGGCCTGGTGTTCATGCTCACCTACCTGGGCACCTGGGCCGTGATGCTCGCGGCGATGGTGTTCGTGGCCGTGTTCATCGGCGCCGTGCTCGCGCCCACCCAGGCGAGCCTCGTCCGGCGTGTGGCCGAGCACCAGCGCGGCGGACGGAAGCTGGACTTCACGGCCTGCTTCAGCGACGCGTTCCTCGACCTGCCGTCGGTCGTCGGCGTCACGCTGCTCGTGGGCACCCTGTTCGCTGTCGGAATGCTGCTCTGCTACCTGCCGGGCCTCGTGGCCATCGTGCTGCTCGGGTTCGCGAGCTCGCTGGTCGTGCTCCACCGCATGGGTCCCGTGCACGCGGCGCGCACGAGCGTGGCGCACGTGATGGCCAACCCCGGCTTCCACGGGATGTTCGGGCTGCTCTACTTCGCCACGTCCATGCTGGCGGCCTACATCCCGATCATCGGGACGATGTTCCTCATGGCGCTGCACGTCCGGGCTGCGCGCACGCTCTTCGGCGACGGCGAGGAGGCGGTGGTCGTGATCTGATCAGACCTGCGCGCAGCGCGCCTCGAGGCAGAAGGTCGGCTCGAGCTCGAGGGGCTGGAGCTGCGCGGGCGCCTCGGTGGGCGCGGCCTCGCGCTGGGCCTCGAGGGGAAGGTCGGGCATGGGGGCGATCGCCATCGCGATCGACAGGGCCAACTGGAGCATGGGATCCTCCGCCCGCGCGTTCTATAGGTCCCGATCCCGCTGTCAAGGAAGGCCCCCGTGTTCTTCGTCCTCCCCGCCCTCGCCGACCCCACCTCCACCACCGGTCTCTGCCTCGCCGGCGAGCGCGTCCGCCTGGCCTGCGAGGTCACGAAGGGCAAGCAGGCGGCCCTGTGCCAGGGAGACGCCCTGGTGTACCGGTTCGGCAAGCCCGGCGCGGTGGAGCTCGAGCTGCCGGCGAAGGGCGGCATCCCCATCGACGTGGCGCGCCAGCGGCTGGGCGAAGACGCCGAGCGGCACGTGGCGAGCGCGTGGAACGACGGTCACCGCTACGCCATCGTGAGCGAGCGGACAGAAGACCAGTTCGACCTCTCGGTGGTGGTGCGGAAGGGCGCGGACAAGCCCCTGGCGACGCTGGCGTGCCGGAAGTCGCTCGGGGTGGACTTCACGGAGACGGACGCCTTCCGGGCGGACCCGGCGCGCCTGGAGTCCTGGATCGGCGCGTGGTCGGGAGGCGAGGCGAGCTTCCGGATCGTGAAGGAGGGCGACGGGCTGGCCCTGCGGGACGGCGAGGCGACCTGGCATGGCGGTGGCGACAGGGTCCACACGGGCGAGGCGTCCGGTGCGCTGACGCGCGTGGGGCCGGACCACATGCGGATGGAGGCGGACGGCTGTGTGATCGACATCCACCACGAGCCGGCCGGCACGCTGCGCGCGGAGGACAACAACCGCTGCGGCGGGATGAACGTGTCGTTCTCCTGGACGTACGACCGCGAGCCGTAGCTCAGCTCAGGGGGACCTTGGGGCCCCCCTCCGCCTCCCCCCGCCCCGCCGCTACGCTGAGCCCGGCCGAGCTTCGCTCGGTCCGGCCTCTGGCGTGCCACGGCCGTGCGCAACTGGGGCGGGACGTGGGGAGGCGGCGGGGCGGGCGCACGGCCGAGGCCGCGGCGTGGCTGCGCCCTATGGGCGCCCGAGCGTGTCGTGGTCTGTGGCGGGGATGAGTTGGCGTCAGCGACGGGCCAGCGCCTCGAGCCGCCGGCACTCGCCGTCCGTCAGATCCCAGGCGGCCTTCAGCGACAGATCGGGCGTCTCGAGGAGCGCCCGCGGCACCGGGAAGCGCTCGACCTCCCGCGGATAGAGGTCGAACCGGTCGCCGTGCTCCACCCGGGTGACCGCGTCGAGCCAGGGGCTCCGCACGAGCTCCAGGATCCGCCCGACCGGAAGCTCCCGCGGCAACACGAACGTACAGGTGTGATCGAGGAAGATCCCGTCGAAGTCGAGACCCGCGCGGATCGGCGCCATGCCGCGGAGCCGCTGGATGACGACCTTGGGCGTCTCGAACGCCTCCCGCGGCCTGCTCTTGTGCATCCGCGTGGGCTCGTAGTCCAACCAGCTGCTCTGGCCCGTGAAGAACTGGTGCGCGTCCGCCAACGGCACCCGCTCCGCACCGGGCTCCTCGAACACGATGCGCTCCCGGCTGCCGCCCTCCGGCCCCTGGAGCACGATGCCGCTGTCCACCGTCGCCACCGAGCCGAGAGGCACGCTCCGCGCCCGGATCCGCCGCACGAGCTCGATGTCCCCCGGCATGAGGTCGGGGTCCAGCGGCGCGCTGTCGAGACCCAGCAGCTCGGAGGGCGCGAGCCCGAACACCGGCAACGGACCGGGCTCCTGATCGACCCCCAGCACCACGACCATCGCCTGATCGCCGCCCGGTACGGGGTGAGGGCCGGCGAGCTCCACGAACCGATGACGCTCGAGCCACCGACGGCGCACCGGGGCCGCGTGGGGCTTCACCAGCACCGAGGTCGGGATGAGCAGACCCGCCGCACCACCGGGCCGCGTGCGCTCGACCGCGGCGGCCGCGTGGGGGGTGACCACGTCGAATCGCCCGCCCAGCCAGGGGTACCGGCGCTGCAGCTCCCAACGGTACCGGGCGTCGATGCGATCGGGCACGAAGAACGGCGAGGCACCCACCACGAGGTCCACCCAAGGACCGTGCTTCAAGGGGTCCTCCTGGAGCAGACGCGCCTCCGGGACCGCGATGGCGGCGACCTCGAGGGCCAGCGGGTCGAGGTCGGTGCCGTAGACCTCCGGGATGCCGGCCTCCACGGCCGCCAGCAGGAACGCCCCGCTGCCACAGGCCAGATCGAGGGCCGTGAGCAGCGGGCCCTCCACGGCCGCCATCGCCGACCGCACCACCCGCCGCGCCAGATGCACCGGCGGATCGGCGACCGCCCTGCCCCGCCGGGCAGCATGCGTGAGCGCGGGGTACCGCTGACCCGCCTCCACCACGACCACCGCGCGCTCCCCGCTGGCCCCGGTGACCTCGAGGGTGCGCGTCAGACCGATCTCCCGGTCCGCCACCACGGGCCGACACCGCGCCAGCAGTCCAGCGACCTGGATGACCGACCACGGCTCGCTCGCCAGGGACTCGGCCGTGCGGATCACCGCCGTCGCATGGTCGCCCGTGCGCGCGAGCTGGTCGAGGTAGATCTCGAGGGGTTCCGTCACAGCCTGACCCTACCCCACACCTCGAGCAGAGACCCGGTCGGACTGGGCCCACTCCAGGACGTCGCGATCCGCTCGCGGGCCCGGGAACCCCGACGGGCGCGCTCAACCGGGTCCTCCAGCGCCTCCCGCAGCGCCCGCTCGAAGTCGTGTGCGATCCACCCCACACCGCTGTCCACGAGCTCCGGGATTCCCGCCACCGGGCGCGTGACGACGGGCAGACCCATGGCCATGGCCTCCAGCATCGCCACGGGCACCCCGTCGCGGTCACCGCTCGGGGCGACGCGGCACGGAAGCGCGAAGAGCTGGGCCGACCGGAGCAGATCCAGCACGTCCGGGTGCGGGAGGTCGCTCGCCTCGGTGAGACGCACGCCCACCGCGGCGCGGCGCAGGCGCGCGAGGTCCTTCTTGGGGACGTCCCGGGCGACGGCGACGACGTGCGGAGGCTGGCGGGACGGGTCGGCCGTGCGCTCGGGGAGATCGACGGTGGAGCGCACGACCTCCGCGACCACCCCGTACTCCCGGGCGATCCAGTCCCGGTGGTGCGCACACACCGTCACGACGGGCCGGGCCGCACGCAGGCGTCGCGCGATTCCCGGGCGCGGCACGAACAGGTCGACGGCGTGCACGGTCACGGAGAACGGGACCTCCCGGGCGGCCGCGAGCTCCATGGCGAGGGCGGACGCCTCCCCGTCGAAGTGCGCGTGGAAGCGGTCGACGCGGGGCAGACGGCGCAGGAGGCGCGCGAGACGGAACCGGCGCGGACAGGCGAGCACGGGGACGTCGGGCAGATCGGTCGCCAGGACGGCGTCCGCCCGCGTGCCCATCGAGACCACGACGACCTCCACGCCCCGCGCGAGGAGCCCGTGGATCTCGCGCGTCACGAAGGTCTCCGAGAGCGTCGGGTAGTACCGGAGCACGTACGCGACCCTCACGCGACAGACTCCAGCACCTCGAGGACCTCGGACGCCCGATCGGACCACGTGCGCACGGGTGCCCGCCGCAGGTCGTCCCAGCGCTCGCGGGCCTCCTGGACGGCCCGGACGAGGTCCGCGGGGTCGTGGGGCGCATACGGCACGAAGGCAGCCCCGAGCGCCCGATGCAGCGCCGGGGTGTCGGCCCCCACGACGGGCAACCCGGCCGACCGGTAGCTGAACGCCTTCAGGGGGCTCGTGAGCTCGCGGCCGAACCAGCCCGTCCCGAGCGGCAGCAGGCCCACCTCGAACTGCGCGAGGGTCGGCAGGAGCACGGCCGGCGACACCCCTCCCCGCACGTCGAGGGCGCCCCTGGCGAGGTCCTGGAGGCCGGCTAGCCGCGCGGGCTCGTGGTCGCCGAGCAGGGTGACCCCGCCGAGATCGGGCGCGGCGCGCGCGAGCGTCTCGAGGTCCTTCTCGGCGAGCAGGCTCCCGGCGTACACGGTCCCCTGGCCACGCGCGAGACGGAGGGGCGGCGGTCCCGCGTTGTGCACGACGCGCACGACGGGCGGGAGGTCGTGCATCCAGGCGAGGCCCGACCGCACGCCCTCGCAGTTGCAGAGGAGCGCGCGCACACCGGCCAGCACGCGCCGCTCGAGGGCCAGGGTGTCGCGACCCTGCAGGCTGTCGACCTCATGGGCCTCGAGCACCACGGGATGGCGCGGGAAGGCGCGGAGCACACGGTCCGCGAGCTTCTTCTCGCGGGCGAGGAACACTCCGGGACGGCGGGCCCAGCGCGCCACGTGCACACGGAAGGCGAGCGACGCGGCGGTCCCCCCGCTCGGCAGGGGGACGAGGTGGAGCCCGTCGACGGGCGTGCTCCCGAACCACGCGTACGGGTCGCCGTCGCCGGGGTGGTAGGCCACCGTGACGTCCACCCCGAGGCGCGCCAGGGCGTGTGCGCTCTGGAACACCTGGAGCGCCTGGGCCCGCAGCGACGGCCACCGGGGTCGGTAGAGCACGAACACGCGCATCGCTCGCGGATAGCCCGCGCGCCCCGCCTTGACACGGCGGAGCCCACGAAGGACGCTGCCCCATGGCCGTGAGGATCGAGCGCGGAGAGCTCCCCCTGTCGCCCGCGGTCCGCGAGGCCGTCGAGGCCCTGAACGTGGCGTGCTTCTGGGATCGCGGCAGCGAGAAGGTCGACTTCCTCGAGCAGCGTCCGGGATCGACCGTCTGGCTCGCCTGGGACGACGACGAGCTCGTGGGGCTCAAGTGGGGCGCCACCGCCCGGCCCCGCGAGCATCACAGCCACCACGGCATGGTCGCCCCGTCCCACAGGCGCCAGGGCATCGCCAGCGCGCTGATGCGCGAGCAGCACGCCTGGGCCGAGGCCGCCGGCCACCGCGCCGTCACCACCAACACCTTCCACGCGTTCCGGCCCATGCTCCTCCTCGACCTGCAGCACGGGTTCGCGGTGGTCGGCGTCATCGCGCACGACGGCGACTGCAAGCTCCTGCTCGAGCGGCCCCTCGGCGACGTCCCGTGGCCTCCGCCCGCCGCCATCGAGGGCCCCGGCTGGGTGGCCAACGGAGAGGCCCTGATCGCGGCGCTCCGCGACGGCGCGTCCATCGAGGGCGTCGTGGTCGCCGATGGCGGCGTGTCCGTCCGTCTCACCCCGAGGTCCGCATGAAGCGCCGCACGTCCACCCCCCTGCTCCGCGCGATGGTGGGCTCCGCCATCCTCGGGTGTGCCGGGCCCGGCGAGACGGGCATCGCGGAGGTCGAGGCCAGCACCCCGCCCGCCCCGGAGCCCGTCGAGCTCGCACCCACGCGCGAGATGACCGTGCTGGTCGAGGTCCCGGAGGACTACACCCTCCAGAAGGGCACCCCGATGATCTACGTGCGGAACGCCGCCGGCGAGCTGCTCCGCCAGAGCTCTGTGATCCTCAACCCCCGTCCCGAGCGTGTCTCCAGGACCCGATGGACCTTCGACCACCGCATCGAGGTGCCGCGGGTGGTGGATGTCGAGCTCGTCATCCCCTACGACGACCAGGAGACCCCCTACCCGTCCCGCGAGGACCTCTACGCCCGGCAGCCCGTCGTGGTCGGCGAGACCGTGACGCTGCGGCCCACGCGGTACATGCCGCAGGTCGAGGCGACGCTCGCGCTCTGGGAGCCGGAAGAGGTCGAGCTCGAGAAGGGCCCGGAGCGACCGATCTACGCGAACACCAAGGGGTCCCACCACTACCAGGATCCCCCGCCGCAACAGGCCGCGCGGCTCGATGTGGAGGGCCCGGACGAGGAGGTCCTCCGCACACTGCTCATCCGACTGCTCTTCGACGGGGAGACGAAGCGCGAGCTGCGCGCCACGGTCACGGTGCCCCGGTTGCCCGCAGAGGTGGCGGTGGTGGCGCCCAAGGGGGGTCTGCCACCCACCTACCGGCTCATGGTGGAGGCGGGGGGGCGGAGCGCCACGGTCGACTCGATGCCCGGCGACGTCGCGCGCATGGTGCTCCGGGAGCCGTGATGGAGCCCTTCGAGCTCGACTGGCTGGGAGGCCCGACGGCACGGGCGTTCCGGTCGAAGAGGCCCGGAATCGACGACCTGCCCTGGGGCACCCTGGACCCCAGCGCGTACCCGCCGGTGCTCGTGGAGCGGGCGCGCGTGTCGTGGACCGAGGCCGCGTGGAACGAGTACTGCACGGCTGCAGGGTTCACGGTGATGCTGCGGGCCTTGCTCGAGGCCCACGTGCCCCTCGACCTCATCGGCATGGCCTCGGACTTCCTGGTCGACGAGGTCCTGCACGCCGAGCTCACCTCCCGGCTGGCCATGGAGCTCGGCGGCTCGGACGGCAGGCAGGTCGACTTCACGGCGATGGTGGTGCCCGACGACCCCGCCCTCACGCCGCTCCAGCGGGCCAACGAGCACGTCGTACGGCTGTGTTGCGTGTCCGAGGCCTTCAGCGTGCCCGTGCTCGCGGCCTGCGAGCGCACGGCGGGTCATCCGCTCACCAAGGGTGTGCTGCGGCAGATCGTGAAGGACGAGGTCCCCCACGCCCTGTTCGGCCGCTACTACCTGGAGTGGGTCGCCGGCCTGCTCGACGACGCCGAGCGCGCGCGGTTGGCGGGCATCGCCCTCGACACCCTGCGCACGCTGGCGCCCTTCTGGACGACGCTGACCAGCCGCGTGGTGGACGGCGTGACCACGGAGGGGTTCGCCATCGCGGACGTGTACGCGCTGGGCTGGGCGGACGCCGAGACCTACGCGGCCACGGCACGCCGTGCGGTGCGCCAGGACATCCTGGAGCCGCTGGCCTTCGCGGGCATCCACCCCGATCCGGCCGTCGTGGAGGGGCTCCTGGCGCAGGGACTGCGAACGGACCCCACGCGATGAACAGCCTGAAGGTCCTCGTGGACTGGTTGCTGGAGACGGTCGGCTGCCCGCACCCGGGGCCCGCGTCCGCCGCAGCGCTGGACGAGCTCCGCAACCACGGCGTGCCCGAGCCGCTGATCGATGTCTACGGGGTCGTGGGCAGCGACATCCCGGGTCTGCTCCCCGATCCCCACGAGCTCGCGACCGTCGCGCTCCTGCCTCCCGAAGCCGTCTGCAGGCACACGAAGACCGCCCTCCGTGGCAGCCAGCCATGCCCCTTCGCGACCAGTGACCTCGGATCGTGGGCGTTCGACCCGGATGGGACGCTGGTGTGGTGGGAGGGGGGGACGAGAACGCCGGCCGGTCCTCTCCACGAGGTCCTCGAGAGGCACCTCGGCCGCCTCCGCTCCGGCGTCCTGGTCTACGACCCCGTCTCCGACACCTTCCGCGCCCCGCCCGAGTCGCGTGCGTTCCTGAGCGCGCTGGAAGGGCTGACCGACGAGCCGGAGCGGGTCGCCAGCGGCATCGCGGCGATGATCACGCAGGACCTCCTGGCGCGCCGGGAGTTCCGTCTCGGCGACTTCGGGACCTTCCGGGCCCCCCGCCACTACCACTCGGTGATGTTCCGTCAGGGACCTGGCCTGCGGGCCGCCCTCTTCGGCATGGACCCGGGCCGTGAGCGTCCCATCTCCTTGCCCGGTCTCTCGCCCGAGGACTCGCGGACGTTCGTGGCCAGGCTCTGCGTCCACGCTGCCAGGGCGCTCGACGACAGGCCCCTGGTCATCCCGGGTCTGGGCACCATCACGATGAACGACACGCTGCGGGATCGGTTGGAGAAGTACGGATTCACCGCAGCGCCGGAGCTACGGGCGGTGCTCGTCGGGCTGGGCGGCATGGAGAGGGCGTGGTGAGCACGTCGAGAGCCCTCGTGCCCTGGATTCACCGTAGCAGGCGCTCCAGGAAGGCTTCGGGACCTCCGGGGGATGCCGGACGAGAGGCACCCTCCAGCCGGCTCGCGATGTCCGCCCCGTGGGACTTCGGCGACACGAGCAGCCCCTCGTCGCCGAGCGCCTCCGGGATGCCCCCGGACGGCGTGCCCACGACGGGGATCCCTCGTGCCCGCGCCTCCATCAGCGTGAGGCCCAGGCCCTCCGAGAGGGTGCGGTGGGAGGGCAGGAACACGGCCCGCGCGCGGCGGTAGGCCGCGTCCACCCCGGCACGGTCGAGGGCCCCCGTGAACACCACGTCCGCCCCGTGCCGCGCGGCCTCCGCGCGCCAGACGGCCAGGGCCGGCCCGTCGCCCACGACCTCCCCGGTCACCCCGGCCTCCGCACACCAGCGCACGAAGCGCTCGCCGCCCTTCCCGTGCACGGCGCGGCCCACGAACAGCCAGCGGTCGCCGAGGTCGTGGCGGGTGGTCGCGGGGACCGGGACGGGCAGCACGTCCGCCTGCAGTCCCCTGCCCTGCGCGACCCGCTGCAGGTGGGCGGAGACGGTCCAGCCGCGACAGCGTGCCCAGACGCGCGCCAGGGCCCGGGGATCGGCGGGCCGCACGAGGTCCGAGCCGTGCCCGACGACGTGCACGGGGGCCAAACGGCTCACGAACCGGGCCACCGGCCACGTGGTGCACAGCACCCCTTCCGCGCTCCGGATGTCGGAGGCGGCCGCCATGGCGAGGGCCAGGGGTCCCCGGCGTGCGAAGGACCTCGCGCGCACGGGCCGGATCTCGATGCCCTCCGCGGCCACGAGCCCCGGACGGTCACGGCAGTACACCCGGACGGGCCCGCGGGTGGCGAGCGCCCGGGTGGCCCAGTCGGTCCAGGTGGCCACACCGCCCGGTGCGGGCGGCAGGTCGTCGGTGAGCACGACCCAGGTCATGCGCTGGCGACGAGCCCCACGAGCCGGCTGGCGTCGACGAGGCCGGTCTGCTCGCCCACGCGCCGACCGCCGCGGAAGACCGCGAAGTACGGGATGCCGCGGATCTGGAAGCGCTGGGCGATCTCGGGGTGGGCCTCGGTGTTCACCTTGAGCACGATGGCGCGACCTGCGAGCTGCCCGGCCGCCCGCTCGACCTCCGGGGCCGCCATGCGGCAGGGACCGCACCAGGGCGCCCAGAAGTCGACCAGCACGGGCAATGGGCTCTGGCCGACCACACGGTCGAAGGTCGCCGGGTCGACCTCCATGGCGTGGGACGGCGCACCGAGGGTGCCGTGGCACTTCCCGCAGGTGCCGCCCTCGGGCAGCTTCGCGGGGTTCAGACGGTTCTTCTGGCCGCAGTGGGGACAGGCGACGATCATGGAGCACCTCTCTGCCCGGAAGGTATGCACGGCGTGCCGCCATGGTAGCTTGACGCATGGTGCTCCTCTCCCTCCTGCCGGGCTGCTCGCGCGCGCCGGTCCCGCTCGAAGGCCCGCCGGAGACCGTGGTGCTCGTGGTGCTCGACACCGTCCGGGCCGACCGCACGAGCCTCTGCGGCCACGACCGCCCCACCACGCCCGTCCTGGCGGCCCTCGCGCAGGATGGCGTGCACGCGTGCGACACCAAGGCCGTCGGCAACTGGACCCAGCCCACCCACGCCACCCTCTTCACCGGCCTGGAGGTCCCCGAGCACGGTGCCGGCGCAGGCGGGACGCTCGGCCCCCGCCGCGAAGGCCTCCGCCCGATGGTCGACGGCGTGCCGACCCTCGCGGAGCACTTCCGCGAGCAGGGCTTCCAGACCGTGCTCGTCAGCGCCAACGGCCTCCTGGTGCCCGAGTCCGGGCTCACCCGCGGGTTCGACGTCGCACACGTCTCGGAGCTCTCGGACTGGCGGCTGGAACGGCTCGACCAGGAGGTCCGGGAGACCCTGGCGCGCCTGGACCCCGCGAAGCCGCTGTTCCTGGTGGTGAACGTCATCGACGCCCACGACCCCTACCCCGCGGTCCCGGCGAGCGTGGGCTGGGTCCCCCGCGCCCGACGCCCCTGGAGCCCACCCTGGAACGACGCCGGTGCCCGGAAGCGCGACCGGCTGGACTCCATGGTCCGCAAGGTCCACGACCGCTACGACTACGCCGTCTTCGAGGCCGACCGGAACCTCGGGCGTGTCCTCGCGACCCTCGACGCGGGCGGCTGGCGGCAGCGTCCCTGGCGGCTGGTGGTGACGTCGGACCACGGCGAGCTCCTCGGGGAGCACGGTCGCTTCAAGCACGGCGGGCACGACCTCCACGAGCCCCTGCTCGCCGTGCCCACCGTCTACGTTGACTCCGTGGGCGGTCGCCCCACCCTGCCCGACCCCCTGGCCCAGGCGGCCGTGCACCACCTCGTCCGCGACGGCACGGCTCCCGTCCTGCCCCTCCGCGCCGCCCGCCTGAGCTCCCCGTCGGTCCCACCCGGCGACGTCTGCACCCACAGCACCGTCGCGACCTGGGAAGGCTCCCGGAAGTGGATCTGCCGCGCGGGTCGCACCGTCACCGTCGACCTCACCGACACGGAGACCGTCCCCGAGCCCACCCCGGGCTCCCTGATGCCCTTCGCCGCCGCCGTGGAGCGCGTGGCCGTCGACGACCGGGGACGCGGCGACGACGCCGTACGCGACCGGCTGGAGGCGCTCGGCTACCTCTCCGAGCCCGACACGGACGACTGAAGGACGCCGCGCACCACGGCCTCCACGAGGCCCTCCGTGCACGCCTGACGCCCGAGGTGGCAGCGCTCGACCCGATGCAGCGCACACGGACGGCACGGCAGCGCCCGCTCCACCGGGGTCCCCGGGTACACGAAGAACCCGTCCCGCGGCGAGGTGGGCCCGAACACCGCCACGACCCGTGAGCCGCTCGCCCCGGCGAGGTGCATCAGGCCCGTGTCGCCCGAGACGGTCACCGCTGCGCGCGCGAGCACTTCGAAGGTCCGCGCGTACCCGCGCTCCACGACGACCTCCGCGCACAGCGCCTCCCCGACCTCCCCGCAGAGCCGCTCTTCACCGGGTCCGCCGAGCACGGTGACAGGTCCGTCCCACGCCCGTCCCGCCGCCAGGAGCACGTCGTGCGGGGCCCGCTTGGGCTCCCAGGCGGCTCCAGGCACGAGGACGAGGGTGTCGCGCGGGACCTCGGGCAGCCGGATCCACGGCAGCGGCGCGACGGGAACGCCGACGGCCTCGGCGTACAGCGAAGCCACCGAGGAACGGAGGAAGCCCCCGCGTCCGAGCCCGAGCCGCCGGCGCACCGAGCGCTTGTGGACCCTCGGCACCCCGAGGAACCGCACGAAGCTCGACAAGCTCCCCTGGAGGTCGACGAGCCCGGCCCGGTGGGCCTCCCGGGGCTCCACCACCTCCGCGACCCCGACGAGTCGGGCGGCGACGTCGTGGTACCGCGCGTCGGTCGCCACCCTGCAGGCCCCGAGGCTGGCGGTCACCGCACCGAGCAGCACGACGTCCCCGAGCCGGCCGGGCCGGTAGAGCGTCAGCACACCTGCTCCAGGGCGGACAGCACGGCGTCCAAAGGCACGTCCATGCACCCGAGCGCCTCGCTGCAGGTGTTCCGGTAGCAGGGACGGCAGATGAGCGGGGGCCCCTCGACGGCCACGGCACCCGCCGGACCCGTGCGCGCCGCCGTGGTGCTGGTGTGCACGACCACCACCGGACGCCCGACGGCCCGCGCGAAGTGCGCCAGCCCGTTGTCGTTGGCCACCACGACCGCCGCGCGCTGCAGGGTCGCCGCGAGGTCCGCCAGACCGGGTCCCACGCAGGTGCGGTGTCTCCCGGCGACCGCGGCGACGGGACGTTCCTCCCCCGGGCCTCCGTAGAACACGACGGGACCGGGCCAGCGGTCGGCGAGCTGGGTGAAGCCCGCCCAGCGCCGGTTCGCCGAGCCTGCCATCGGGAGCACGGCCAGGTGACCCGCGGGCACGTCCCAGGCCCGCCCACGCGGGGCGAACGTGGGCTCCCCCTCCACCACGGCCCCCACCGCCGACGCCAGCAGCGCGTAGGTCGTGGGCCGGGAGGGCTGCTCGGGCACACGCTTGGTGAGCAGGAAGCCCCGGTGGTCGGTGGGGGTGCCCACGACCGACCGCACCCCCCGCGCCTCGAGGGCGGCCCGCAGCGAGGGCGCGAAGAGCACGGCCACGTCGGCCCGGATGCGACCCACCGGCCGCACGTCGAAGCCGTCGTAGAGCGGATGGAGCCCGGTGGGCGCGTGCACCACGAGGGGCCCGCGCCGGGCGAGCGCGCGGAGCGCCGGCAGCGCCATCACGCCGTCGCCGAGGTGGTTGGGCGCCCGGGCGGCTACGCGCAGGGCCTACTTCCGGCCCTTGCGGTCCTTCTGGGCGGCCTTGCGCGCGGCCCGCTTGGCGATCTTCTCCTCGGCGGTGAGCTCGGGCTTCTGGGGCCCGCCCATGCCGGGGAACCCGCCCATCGGGGGCATCCCGGGGAAGCCCTGCCCGGACTGCTGCATGGCGGCGAGCTGCTTCTGGAGCGCCAGGATCTGCTGGGGGTTGCCGAGCATCTGGCCCAGCCCACCCATCATCTGGCGGGCCTGCGAGAAGCGCTGGTGGAGCTCGACGATGTCGTCGACGGAGCGACCACAGCCCTTGGCGACCCGACGCTGGCGGCCCGGATCGGACATGAGGTCCGGGAAGCTCCGCTCCTGGCGCGTCATGCTGTTCATGATGGCGAGCGTGCGGTCGAGCTCACGGTCGTCCAGGGCCTCCTCGGGGATCTGGTCGAGCATGCCGGAGATGATCGGCATCTTGCCCATGATCTCGCGGATGGGACCCATGCGGCGGAGGGTCTTCATCTGCTTCACGAAGTCGTCGTACGTGAAGTCGCCGCGGAGCATCTTCTCCGCGTCCTTCTCCGCGGACTCCTGATCGACGTGCTTCTCGAAGTCCTGCATGAGCCCGACGACGTCGCCGAAGCCCAGGATCCGCTGCGCGAGGCCCTCCGGCCGGAAGACCTCGAGCTTGTCGAGGTCCTCGCCCTGCCCGAGGAACTTCACGGGCTTGCCGGTGACCTCCTTGATGGAGAGGGCGGCGCCACCGCGGGCGTCACCGTCGAGCTTGGTGAGGATGAAGCCCGTGAAGTCGAGCTTCTCGTCGAAGGACCGGGCGGTCTTCACGGCGTCCTGGCCGATCATGGCGTCGACGGTGAACAGGATGTTCGCCGGCTTCACCGCGGCCTTGATGTCCGCGACCTCGGCCATCATCTTCTCGTCGATGGCGAGACGGCCGGCGGTGTCGATGATCACGACGTCGCGGCCGGTGTTCCGGGCCTGGCTCACCCCCATCTTCGCGAGGTCGACGGGCTTCATGCCGGGCACGTTGAACACGGGCACGCCGATGCGGCGGCCGAGCACCACGAGCTGATCGACGGCGGCGGGCCGGTAGATGTCGGCGGCGACGAGCAGGGGCTTCCTGCCCTCGCTCGCGAGCATCTTGGCGAGCTTGCCGGCCGTGGTGGTCTTGCCCGCACCCTGGAGGCCCACCATCATGATGATGGCGGGGCTGCCGTCGAGGTCGAGGGTGGTGTCCACCGGGCCCATGAGCTCGACCAGCTCGTCGTAGCAGGCCTTGATGAAGTGATCCTGGGGGCTGACGGTCATCCCGGCGGCCTTGGCGGTGAGCTTGACCTCCTCGCCGAGGCAGCGCTCCTTCACCCGGTCGAGGAAGGCCTTCGCGACCTTCAGCTCCACGTCGGCCTGGATGAGGGAGGCCCGGACCTCGCGCAGCGCCGGGCCGAGGTTCTCCTCGTTGAGCTCCGCCTTCCCCTGGAGCTTGAGCCGGGCGCTCTTGAAGCCACGAGACAGCACGTCGAACATCGGACTCTCCTTGCGGCGCCCACGTATCGTGTCGGCGCGCGGTCGCACGGGCTATGCTGCGCGCCGGAGGACACCCATGCGCACTGCCATCCTGATCGCGCTCGGCGCCGCGGCCTGCAAGGGCGGAGAGCCCACGGACACGCCGCCGGACGTGGACTGCGTGGCCGACGAGACCACCCAGACCCTCCAGCAGGTCGCCGCTCCCGACTGGCCGGAGGGCCTGCAGGACCGCATCGACGCCTACCGCGAGCTGGACGGCCGGTGGACCGCCGAGGCCTGCGGCGAGACGATCAACGTCGCGATCCGCACGATCCAGGTGCTCGACACGGACCTCGACCTCGTCACGAGCCCGCTGCCGGAGGGCAACATCTGCGGCTGCACGCTCGATCCCGACGAGCCGAAGGACGGCGACCTCACCGTGATGGCCCGCACCACGATGGACATCTTCTTCCAGGACTACCCGGAGGAGGGCTTCCGTGAGGAGAGTGCGGGGAACCTGGCGAACGTGCCGGTGGCCTTCTTCGGCGGCGGCACGGACATGCTGATGCGCGCGTGCACCACCGCGATCGTCCCGCCGATCCTCCTGCTCGACTACCGAGACACCGAGGTGGCCTTCCGGGTCGATGCCAGCGGGCCTTCCGCGACGGTCACCCTCACCGGACCCGACGTGGCCGACGCGTCCTGCGACGTCACGGGCTGGGTCCGCGTGGGTGACAACCAGTAGCGCTCAAGTCCCGGACGCTGCGGCCGACCCGTTTCCCAGGGAGCGAGAGACCATGGCCGTGACGATTGGGTGCGTGAAGATCCGCGACGAGAACGGGATGCTCGAGGTCGAGCGCATCGGGTACCCCGAGACGCGCACGACCCTCGCTCCCCACCAGCTCGACATGCTGGAGCGAGTGCTCGCTCGCATCACGCAGCCCCGCAAGCGGATGGGGTTCCGGGTGGACGCCCGCAACCTCCAGGAGATCGACGACGACCTGCGGGTCACCCTGCAGATCTCCGGACAGACCGTGCCGGCGGCCCCGATCGACCTGTCGCTCTCGGGGGTCCGCGTGTTCCTGGTGCACTCGGGCGTCTACGTGGGCCAGCGCACCTCGATGACCCTCGAGCTCGGCGACGAGTGCGTCATGGTGCCCGCGAACGTGGTGCGGGTCGACGCGAACGAGGTGGCCTTCCAGTTCGACACGGGACGGGTCGGCGAAGAGCCGCCCGTCGCCCTCGTGCGCCTCTACCGGCGCCTCGAGCTCGCCTGGTTGCGCGCCCGCTCGAACGGCGACCGCCCGCCCAGCATCGTGGACCGCGGTCGCGACTGACAGCGACGGCTCAGAACCAGTCGGCAGCCACGCGCAGGCGGCGCGACAGGACGGGGTCCTTGAAGTGCTTGGCCCCGCCGCCGAAGGCATCGTCGGCCGCCTGGCGCAGGTCGAGCACGTAGGTGTCGTAGGACTTCGTCACCGGGCACTGGATCACGCCGTTCGAGAGCACCGCCGTGCTGAAGCGCTCGTGCTCGAAGGAGTCCGGCGGATCGACGAGCTCCGGCGTGCCCGGAACCTCGTTGTACCACTCCAGGAACGGGAACACATCAGCGGCGAACCTCCCACGCGCGTGGGCCTCCCGTGCACTCCCCTCCACCCAAGGCCCGTCGTCAGACGGCGTCCGAACGCTCGATAGGTGATCTCACGTGTGCCCTGGCCTCGCGACCGATTCCGGCCGCGTTGGTGCGGCCGCCCGCTCAGCCCCTCGAGGCGGAGGCCAGCTCGCGGCGCAGCCGGCGCACGCTCCGCTGGTCGTAGCGGGCCTTCTTGTCGGCGTACATCGCGCGGTCCGCCGTGCGCAGCACGGCCGTGGTGAAGCGCCGTGCTCGAAGGAGTCCGGCGGGTCGACGAGCTCCGGCGTACCGGAGCCTCGGAACCACTCCAGGAACGTGTACACACCGCCCGAGGAGCCGATGGCATAGCCCTGCGGGCCCGACGTGCCGATCGGCATTGAACGTGCTGAACTGGGCCGCAGGAGCACCGCGACGGTCGCCTCGGGGCTGAACACGAACTCCTCGCCGTCGTCGGTCACGGACCGTGCCACATGGACGAGGGTGGAGAAGTCGAGGGTCGCGTCACCGCACGCGGACTCGACGGCGACCTCCTGGGCGGAGGCAGAGGGAGCGAGCATCAGGAAGAGGACGTGCATGTGCACCTCGTGTCGGGGGGGCAGCGGCGACGCTACCACGCGCGTGGTACCCCCGTGCACTACCCTCCACCCACCAACCGTCGTCAGACGGCCTCCGAACGCACGATGCGTGATCGCCGTCGACCCTTGGCCCCGCGACCGATTCCCGTCGCGTTGGTGCGCCTGCCCGCTCAGCCCCTCGACGCGGAGGCGAGCTCGCGGCGCAGCCGGCGCACGCTGCGCTGGTCGTAGCGGGCCTTCTTGTCGGCGTACATCGCGCGGTCGGCCGTGCGCAGCAGGTCGTCGAGGCCCTCGTGATCGGCCGTGCGTGCCGCGATGCCCAGCGACACCGCGAGCGCGACGCCGTCCTCGTCGATCGGGAACGGCTCGGACTCGACGGCGACCCGGATGCGATCGCCGACCTGCTCGCCGACCTCCTCGGTGCTCCCCGGCAGCAGCACGACGAACTCGTCGCCCGCGAGCCGGCACACGAGGTCGTCGACCCGCAGGGCACTGCGCAACCGGCGGGCCAGCTCGACGAGCACGGCGTCTCCGGCGTGGTGACCGAGCTCGTCGTTGATCCACTTGAAGTCGTCGAGGTCCAGCAGGATGGCGCAGAGGGGGTCTCCGTCGACCATCCAGCCCTGCCCGACCTCGAAGAGGTGCCGGCGGTTCGGGAGCCCCGTGAGGACGTCCACGGTGGCCTCGCGTCCCGCGCGGGTGGCCAGCTCCTCGAGCCGCGAGATGGCGTGCATGAGCTGGTCGAGGGCACCGCTCATGTGGCCGAGCTCGTCGTCCATCGCGATGCCGCGGTCGGCGAGCTCCTCCTCGAGGATCTCGACGTAGCCGGTGAGGGTGGCGAGCGCGGTCCGCCCCTCCCGCGAGATCGCGTCGAGGCCTGCGGGTGGCGGTGGATCGTGCGGTGCGCTCACGGTGGCCCTTCAGAGCCGGGAGGGTCCCCGGATCGTGCCCCAGGATCGTCGGGGGATCAACCGCGCGACCCGTCGGCGGTGGTGGGGTGGGCTGCGCCCCTCAGGTCTTCCGGTTCACTCGCTGGGAGTGCCGGTGTGACCGGAGGTTCGCGTAACCCCGGATGGCCCGTTTCTCGACGGAGAGCCGGTCCAGCTCGGCCTGGACGACCTGCTTCTCCTGCACCAGGGCCTCCTGCACCTCGTTCACGAGGCCGAGGAGCTCGTGCAGCTCGGCCCGCGAGAGGTCCGGCCCGGCGGCCTGGATCTGAGCCTCGACGGCCACGAGGGCGTCGGGGTCGGGCACGTTGCCCGTACGGATCGTGTCGAGCACGTCCCGCAGGAGGGTGGTGGCCTGGCTCACGACGCGCTCCGCTCTTCGGACTTGCCGACCTGGTACCAGCCCTCGGCGAGGTTGGAGGTGACGTGGAGCGCATGGGCGAGGGCGACGTCGGCCCCCTCCCCCACGCCAGCGCGGATGAGCTGGGTGATCACCCACGAATAGAGCGGTCCGACGAGGGCGACGAAGTCGGGTGCCGCCTCGGGATCGAGAGCGCCCTGGAGCTCGAGGTAGATCTCGCGGACGTGGTGGAGATGCCGGATGCGATCGGCCTTCCCCGGGGGGAGGGCCGCGGCCTTCTCCAGGCGCGACACGGCCTCCGCGAAGAGCATCTGCACGATCTCGACGTTGCTGGCCTGGCGCACCTGGTTGGAGCGGTAGCGGGCGATGGCGTTCATGGAACGATCTCCTGGGAAGTCGGGGGTCACTGCGACGAGGACTGGCCACCGGCCAACATGGCCCCGAGGAAGCCAGCGGTGTTCTGGGCCTGGCCCATGATGGCCTCCATGGCCGAGAACTTGGCGCGGAGCCGCTCGGTGTACTGGTCGACGTAGTCCTCCTGGCGGCCGATGGCGTCCTCCAGATCCTTGATGGAGCCCTCGAGCGAGCCCTTGCGGGACCCGAGGGTCCCGGTCTCCGGCTCGACGAAGACGTCCTCGATGCGTGACTGCATCTCCGCCAGCGGGCCGGTCTCGGAGGTCAGCATCTTCTCGACGTCGTCGTAGCGCTCGGTGAGCGCCTCGCGCAGCGCGCTCTCGTCGAGCTCGAGCTTGCCGTCGCGGAGCGTCTTCACGCCGATCTGCGAGAGGGCGTCGAGCTCGCTGCCCGTGCTGTACTGGGCGGTGACCATGTTCGCGAGGGAGTCGGTGACACGCCGCACGCTCGACTCGCCAGAGAATGGACCTTTGATGCCTGCTTCTGCGTTGTAGACGCTCTGCTTGTCGGTGAAGGACTGGACCTCGTTGTAGGCGTCCACGAAGGCCTTCACCTTCTCCACCATGGAGTCGAAGTCCTTCTGGACGCCGATCGTCTGGGTGCCGGTGGGCTTCCCGTCGAGCTGGATGGTGATGCCGGGAAGGCTCGTGAAGGTGTCCGAGGCGGACTCGATGGCCACGTTGTTCACGCGGATCCGCGCGTTCTGGGCGGCCGTGGTCTGCGTGAAGGCGAGCTTCTTCGATGCGGGCCCCGCGAGGCCGCTCGTGTCGAAGGTGATGGCGTTGTCGACACCGGTCTCGCCGGAGATCATGAGACGCCAGGGCTTGGTGCCGGTCCCCTGGTCGTAGGCCACCGCCTGGAGTCCGTCGATCTCGCTGATCTGGTTCGCCACGGCCTCCAGGCCGTCGTTGGTGCCGTCGATGACGATGTCGTGGGTCGTCCCACCGTAGGTGATCTTCAAGGTCCCGTGGGAGAGCTCGCCGAGGCCGCCCGAGGCGAAGGTGTTGGAGCGCTCCGTGTCGGCCGTCGCCTGACGATCCACGATGATGGAGTAGGTCCCCGGGTTGGCCACCTCGTCGTCCACGGAGACCCGGACGAGGTCGCTCGAGGAGGTGGCCTTCAGCGAGGCGAGGCCCTTCTCGGTCCCGAGCGCGCCGGCCGCGTCGGCGACCTTCTGCAGCAGGCTGGAGAGCTCGGTGATCTTGGCGACCTTGTCCTCGAGGCCGGTCTTGCGCTTCCGCATGGTGACGGCGGGCTGCAGCGCGGCTTCCGTGATGGACTTGATGAGGCCGGAGGTGTCGAAGCCCGACACCACGCCGTCGACTGCGGGCATGGTCCCTCCAATGGGTGGGGACAGGGTTCAGGGGGGGCAGAACAGGCGGGCACAGAGCAGAGGAGAGGGTGCCCCGCCACCCCCGAAGGGATGGCGGAGCTGGGGGAGAGAGGTTCGGGATTCCGGTCGTTCCCCCACCGCCCCCCTCGGCGGTTCCGACCGGCCCCATTCGCGCGGAGGTCCCGGGCGAGAGGGCTCGCCCGAGGCGCTCCGGGGTGCGTCAGCCGATGAGGCGGACGGCGCCCGAGTTGATCTGGTTGGCCTGACCGAGGGCCGCGATCCCGGCCTGCTGCATCACGTTGAACTTGGCCATCTCGGCGGCCTCGAACGCGAAGTCGGCGTCGCGGATCCCGGACTCGGCGACCGAGAGGTTCTCGCTGTAGGTCTCGAGGTTGCGCATGGCGGACTCGAGCCGGTTCTGCACCGAGCCGTAGGACGAACGGTAGCCGGAGACCGTATCGATGGCGGAGTCGATGGCGGTGATGGCGGTCTGCGCCTTGGTCGCCAGGGAGAGGTCCAGCGCGTCGACACCGAGGGTGGCCGTGGTGAGGTCACCGAAGGTGATCGTGATGCGGTCGTCCGTCGAGTCGTTCACGCCGACCTGGACATCCATGTCCGTGTCCACACCGTCCGTGAGCGCGGTGCCGTTGAAGGACGTGACGTTCGCGATGCGATCCGTCTCGTCGCGGAGCTGCTGGTACTCGTCGTCGATGTAGGCGCGCTCGTCGTCGTTGAGGGTCTCGCTGGAGCTCTGGACCGCGAGCTCGCGCATCCGCTTCAGGATGTCCGCGACCTCCGCGGTGGCGCCCTCCGCCGTCTGGATCACGCTGATGCCGTCCTGCGTGTTCCGCTTGGCCGCCTGCACCGACCGGTTCTCGGCGCGCAGGTTCTCGGCGACCGCGAGGCCCGCGGCGTCGTCGGCCGCCTTGTTCACGCGGGAGCCGCTGCTGATGCGGCCCAGGGAGCCCTGGAACGCACGGTTCGTGCGGTTCAGGGAGGTCATGCTGCTGAGGGCGGTGGTGTTGGTGTTGACGGTGAGTGCCATTTTGAGCTCCTGTTTCGTGAGCGGGCCGGCATGCTGTCCTGGCCACGGATGCCTTTTCGGACCACCCCGCGAACGCTGTGAGCACCCCCCCACGAATTTTCCTGCGGCCCGATCCGCCGGGGATCCCACTCAAGCGGACGGCCTGACGTCCGATGGACGCGCGGGAGCTACGATGAAGACCCTGCTCGCCCTCACCCTGCTGTTCGCGCCCACTGCCGCCCTCGCGGCGAGGGCCAAGGATCTGGGCGCCTTCCACGGCGTCCGCGAGAACACCCTCACGGGTGCCGGCCTCGTGGTGGGGTTGCGTCGTACGGGCGACTCCTCGCGGAACGAGGCCTCGATCCGCGCCCTCGCCAACCGTCTGCAGGGCCACGGGCTCTCGCTGCGCCAGGACGAGATCGTCACCCGCAACGCGGCCCTCGTGATGGTCACGGCCACCCTGCCGGCCGACGCGCGCTCCGGATCGAAGGTGGACGTGATCGTCGCCAGCACCGGCGACGCGAGCTCCCTCGAGGGCGGCGTGCTCCTGATGACCCCGCTCTTCGGGACCGACGGTGCGGTTCACGCGACCGCCGAGGGTGCCCTGGTCGTCGGGGGCTACGCGGCCGCCGCAGGGCTCAACCTCGCCCGGAAGAACACCCCCACGGTCGGCAGGATCGCGAGCGGTGCCATCGTGGAGGTGGGAGCCCCGTCCATCGACTACAGCGCGATCTCCTCGATCGACTTCGTGCTCCGGTCCCCGGACTTCACGACCGCCGCCCGGCTGGCGGAGGCGATCGACACCGACTTCGGGTCCGACGTCGCCAAGCCCACGAGCGCCACGACGATCCAGCTCACGCTGCCTGCCGAGTACAAGGACCGGTTCCCCGAGTTCGCCGCGAAGGTCGAGTCCGTGGAGCTCGAGGTGGACGCGCCCGCACGTGTGGTGGTCAACGAGCGCACGGGCACCGTGGTCATGGGCGCCGACGTGAAGATCGCACCCGTGGCGATCGCCCACGGTGGCCTCACCATCGAGGTCCGGCGCCGCAACGCGGTCTCCCAGCCGTCCCCGTGGTCGAACGGCACCACGGCCGTGCAGGCCAACACCTACATCCAGGCGGAGGAGGCCAGCGGGCGGCTCACCCTCGTGGAGGGCGTGGCCATCGGGGATCTCGTGGCCGCCCTCAACGATCTGGGCGTGAAGCCGCGGGACCTCATCCAGATCCTCGACGCGATCCGCAGCAGCGGGGCGCTCCACGCCGAGGTCGTGACGAACTGATGGAGGCCCGATGATCGATCCCGTCGACGCGAAGCTGCTGATGCCCGCGGCCGCGAAGGAGCCCGAGGGCATGACGCCCGAGAAGGCCTTCGACCGCGAGCTCGCGCGCTGGGTGGTCAAGGAGCTCACGGAGACCCTGTTCGACGAGGGATCCCCCATGGCGGGCGCCGCCCCCCTCGCGAGCCTCTTCCAGGACGCGCTGGCCGATCGCCTCGTGGATCACGGTCCGGCAGCGGGTCTCATCGGTCGGGCGCACGGTCCGGCCCCCCAGGGCACCGCCGACGACGTCCGGGAGACCTCGGGGTTCGGCATGCGTCTCGATCCGCTCACGGGAGCCCATCGCGCCCACAAGGGCGTCGACCTGGCCGCCCCGCGTGGGACGTCCGTGCGCAGCGCACGCGCCGGCGTGGTGACGTTCGCGGGATCCAGCGGCGGCTACGGGAACCTCGTCGTGGTCGATCACGGCGGAGGCCTCGAGACCCGCTACGCGCACCTCCAGCGGATCGACGTGGAGGCCGGCGCTGCCGTGACGGCGGGGGCGGCCGTGGGTACCGTGGGCTCCACCGGCCGCTCCACCGGCCCCCACCTCCACTTCGAGGCCCGGCGCGGCGGCGAGGCCGTGGATCCCCACGATCACCTGCCCGGCTTTGCGGCTCAAGTGGTCGGCGAGGTGCGTCGATAGAGTGAGCGACCCCGGAGGTTCCCCATGAAGGTCTCGCGCACTCCGCCCGTTCAGCCGGTCGAGGCTCCCAAGCCACGCCCCGAGCGGGCGTCCACCGACTCGTCCCCACCCCAGGACACCGTCACGTTCTCGTCCTCCACCGCCTTCGTGCAGAAGGCCCGGGACGCGGCCGCGGCGGGGCCCGACTTCCGCTCCGACGTCGTCGAGGAGGTCAAGGCGTCCCTCGCCGACGGCACCTTCGAGCAGTCGGTCGACATGGACGCTGCGATGGACGCGTTGCTGGCGGATCTGTGAGCGCGCCCCCGCTGCTGGCCCTGGTCCAGCAGCTCACGGACGCCACCCGCGACGCCCTCGACGCGGCACTGGCCCTCCAGGCACACGACCTCCGCCTGCACGACCAGCGCCGCGCCGACATCGTCTTCGAGCTGCAGCTCGAGCTCCGCCAGGCCCCCACCCTGGAACCGGACGCCCGGACCGCGCTCCACGCCGCCCTCGACGACCTCCGGGCCCTCGAGAAGCGCCTGGCGCGCGTCTCGCGGCTCGTCACCCACGCCCTGCGCCCCCTCGATGGCCCCCCGAAGCCCGCGCTCTACGCGCCCACCGGAATCCTGAGAGGCTGAAGATCATGTCCGTCCTGCGCAACATCCAGATCGGCGCCAGCGGCCTGACGGCGGCGAACGCCGCCCTGTCCGCGACGTCGCACAACGTCGTGAACTCGACCACGCCGGGCTACCAGCGGCGGTCGGTCCAGCAGTCCACCTCCATCCCCACGAGCGTCGGCGTCGGCATGGCCGGCCGCGGGGTGAGCGTCACCGGGTTCAAGCGCATGGGGTCCGACCTCGTGATGCAGCAGCAGGTCGCCGGAGAGGGCGACTACGCCCGGGCCATGGCGACCGAAGGGGGCCTGGCACCGCTCGAGCCCCTGCTCGACGAGACCCAGGTGAGCGGGCCGCACAGCGCCCTCACCGCGTTCTTCGACAGCCTCCAGCAGGCCACGCAGGACCCGTCCGACAGCTCGAACCGCCGGGTGGTGACGGCGCGCGCCAAGAACCTCGGGCGCGCCTTCCGGGCCACCTCCGAGGGCTTCGATCGCACCCTCCAGGGTCAGGAGACCGAGATGGAGGGCAAGGTGGACCGCCTGAACGCGATCAGCACCAAGCTGGCCGCCGTGAACCGCGACATCATCGCCCAGGACGGGCCGGCCGACCTCCTCGACGAGCGCGACCGCATCCTGAAGGAGGCGGGGTCCATCATCGGCGCCACCGCCGACCTCGAGCCCGACGGCACCGCGAACCTGCTGGTCCAGGGCCACGCCATCGTCTCGGGGGCCAACGCCCGCACGGTCTCGCTGACCGACGACATGCAGGTGGCCATCGACGCGGGCAGGGGCTCCGTGGTGGTCGACGCGGACGGTGAGCTCGGCGGGCTCGTGGACGCCTGGCAGATCACCACCGACCTCCGGGAGACCCTCTCCCAGACGGCCCAGGCCTTCGCCGACGCCATGAACGCCGCCCACGCGGGTGGGTTCGACCGCAACGGGGCCGCCGGCGGCGACCTCTTCACGTACGACGCGGCCGACCCGGCCGGCACGCTGCGCTTCTCCGAGGCCATCGACGCCGACCCCGACCTCCTCGCCTTCGCGTCCGACGCCACGGCCCTCGCCGGTGACGGTGGCAACCTGCCTGCCCTCTCGGCGGTCGAGGACGCCGGGCTCGTGGGCGGGAAGAGCGCTGCCGAGGCCCTGTCGGGCCTGACCCGCGAGGTCGCGACGCACGTGGCCACCGCCCGGGCCGACGCCGACACGGCGGGCATGGTGCTGGACGACCTCGACCAGCTCCAGGCGAACCTCGCGGGGGTCGACCTCGACGAGGAGGCCGCCAACCTCATGATGTTCCAGACGGCCTACCAGGCGTCCGCCAAGGTGGTCCAGGTGAACGACCAGCTGTTGAACACCCTGATGGAGATGGTGTGATGAGCATGCCCATCCGCTCCGGCCCCCTGTCCCGCTCCCGCACGCGCATCATGCAGGAGCTCTCCAACCTCCGCGGGCGCATCTCCCGCTCCGAGCACGCGGCCACCACGGGCCTCGCGAACGAGCGCATCAGCGACGCGCCCGCCGTGTGGACCGCGGTCCACCGCCTCGGCGAGCAGCTCGACGACCAGAGCACCTGGGAGAGCAACGCCAAGAAGGCCGTGGAGCTCCTCTCGGCCTCCGACAGCGCGCTGAACGAAGGCACGCGCATCATGCGCGAGGCCCGCGCCCTCGCCCTCCGGATGTCGACCGGCACCATGAGCGACGAGGACCGCATGCAGGCGGCCGGCGACGTGCGCGGCATGTTCGACGGGCTCCTCAAGGAGGCCAACACCGAGTCGGCCGGGCGGTACATCTTCGCGGGCACCGCCTACGACTCCCGCCCCTTCGACCCCACGGGCGTCTACAGCGGGTCGAGCGACGTGCCGGGCACCCTGCTCTCCGCCAGCGACGAGGTGACCATCGGTGCGGACGGCTCGGCGACCTTCGGGGCGTCCCTGCAGGCGCTCTCGGACCTCGCGGCGGCCCTCGACACCGGCGACGGCGCGGCCGTCCAGGCCACCCTGACGTCCATCGACGACGGCATGAACGGCCTGATCCGCCAGCGCGTGGACCTCGGCGCCCAGCACCGTGCGGCCCTCGACACCCTCGAGCTCACCGAGACGATGCGGGTGAACCTGCAGACCGCCATCGACGCCAAGCTCGCCGCGGACCCCATCGAGACGTTCCAGAGCCTCGCCGAGCTCCGCTCGACGTACGAGGCCACCGTGGCCGTCACCGCGTCCAGCCAGAGCATGAAGGGGCTGATGGATCGCATCTGACGCGCAGGGTCGAGCCCGCCCGATTGTGGCGGCTCGGGGACCGAGCGGGTAGCCTCCGCGCCCATGACCTCCCGCCATCGCGTCGCCGCCTCCATGTTCCTCCTGAGCGCCGGGCTCGTGCTCTTCGAGCTCGGGCTCACGCGCCTGTTCGGGGTCGTGCTCTTCGCGAGCTACGCCCACCTGGCGCTGGCGCTCGCCCTGCTCGGGATCAGCGTGGGCGCGATGCTCCAGCAGCTCTGGCCGGACCTCGTGCCCGAGGAGGGCCTCGAGCGACGGCTGGCCTGGCTGTCGCTCCTCCAGGGCTCGACGACCGTGCTGGCCGTGCTGGCCGCGGTCACCTTCCCGCTCACCCGCCAGTTCGACGAGGCCCCGACCACCTACGGCGAGCGCAGCAGCCAGCTCTGGGAGCTGCTGGACCCCTGGTGGTTCTCGGCCCTGTTGCCGGTCCTGGCGCTGCCCTTCGCGGTGGTCGGTCTGGCGTTCGCGGGCACCTTCCAGCGCCGCAAGGACGACATCGGGCTCGTGTACGGGGCAGACCTCATCGGCGGCGGTGCGGGTGCCCTCGCCTTCATCCCGCTGCTCTACGCCATCCCGGCCCCCGACCTCGCCTGGATGGTGCTCGCCGTGTGTGGGCTCTCGGCGGTCGTGCTCGCGCGCGAGAACGTGCTCCGGGGTGCCGGCGGGGCCGCCGTGGTCGTGGGTCTGCTGGGCTCCGCCCTCGGATCGGCCGGCACCACCGCGTTCCCCGTCCGCTATGCGGCCGGCTACTCCGAGGAGAACGTCACCTACACGAAGTGGACGCCCCTCACCCGCCTCGCGGTCCACGAGGACCAGCGCGGGATCTACATGCTGCTCGACAACTCGAGCGCCTCGG
This sequence comes from Alphaproteobacteria bacterium, assembly GCA_020632885.1. Classification (GTDB taxonomy): domain Bacteria; phylum Myxococcota_A; class UBA796; order UBA796; genus JACKEQ01. The sequence goes on from JACKEQ010000039.1 coordinate 37,229, forward strand.
AGATCATCACCACCGAGGAGCGCCGGGAGGCCAAGAGCCACGAGGCCGCACGGTCCTTCGTCTACCACATGCACCCTCCGGGCTCCCGGATCGCCATCCTCGCCGCGTCGGCGGGTCCGGAGGTCGCGGTGGCCCAGGCGCTGGGGCACACGGGCATCGACGCCATCGACATCGCGTCCGAGATCGGCGAGGTCGTCGCGAGACGCTGGCCCGACAGCGACGTGAACCCCTACGTCGTGGGCGACACCCATCGCGTCTGGTCCGACGGACGGGCGGCCATCCTCCATGCGCGCGAGCCCTACCAGATCATCCAGATGGTGCACGCGAACCTGCACAGCGCGGCGGGCCTGATGGCCAACACGTGGTCGCCGAACCTCCTCGAGACCAAGGAGGCCTTCCACACCTACTTCGACAAGCTCTCCGAGCACGGGACCCTGTCGTTCTCCGCCCACACCCAGACGCGCCCGTTCGCGCGCGCCGCAGCGGCGGCCCTGATGGAGCGCGGGGTCACCGAGCCCGAGCGCCACATCTTCTACATCGGGGGCGCCAACATCTTCATGCTCGTGAAGAAGCGCCCGTTCACCCCGAAGGAGTGCGCCAACATCGTCGGTGTGCTCGGGACCTGGCGTCCGCCCGAGACCGTCATCAACAACCCCTGCTCCCCGAACGCGGTCCAGGCGAAGAACCTCTTCCAGGTGGGCCCGGTGCTCACCGACGACCGGCCGTTCTTCGAGTCCCCCGAGCGCTTCGCGGAGTCCGCGGGCCGCATGTGGAGCCGGATCCAGGGCCACCAGGTCCCGATCCGCACGATCGACGCGCTGTACCTCGTGCTCATGCTCCAGACCGTGTTCGTGGTCGTCTCGGGCTCCCTCCTCGTGCTCGTCCCGCTCCTGCTGCGGGGCTCGCGCGGGCTCGGGGTGTCCGGGGCCGTCTGGGCCCTCGCGTACGTGAGCTGCCTCGGGTACGGCTACCTGGGCGTCGAGACCGTCCTGGTCCACGAGCTCGTCCTCTTCGTCGGGCACCCCGTCTACGCCGTCACCGCCGTGATCTTCACGATGCTCGTGTTCTCGGGGCTCGGGAGCATGCTGGCCGGCACGTTCCCGGAGAGCACCCTGCAGGGCAGGCTGCGCCAGGTCCTCGCGGCGGTCGTCGTGCTCGGGATCGTGCAGGCCACCGCCGTCCCGGCGCTGCTGAACGCCGTGGCGCTCGGGCTGCCGATGCCCGTTCGGGTCGGGCTCACGGGGCTCTGCCTGGCCCCGCTCGGCACGCTGATGGGCATGCCCTTCCCCCTGTTCCTGCGGGTCCTCCGGCCCCAGGCCGCCACGATCGTCCCGTGGGCATGGGCCTTCAACGGGTGGACCAGCGTCGTCGCGTCGCTCGCGACCATCTGGATCAGCCGGCTGGTCGGGTTCAGCGCGGCGTTCGGCGTCGCCATCGTCGCCTACGCCGTCGCCGTCGCGCTCGTGGGACGGATCGCCCGCGTCGGGGAGTGAGCCGCACCGCACGCGGGTTGGGGAGTATGCTCCCCGGAAACAGGACGGTCTCCCATGCTCGGCTTCCTCTACGCCCTCTCCGCGGGCGCCACGCCCCCTCCCCCCCACACCCTGGTCGGCGTGATCGAGCGCCACGGCACCAAGGCGTGCAAGCCGGGCGCCTGGGACATCGAGTTCCACGCGCAGCACTGGCAGGCCGGCTGGGTGGACCTCGTGGTGGACGACGCGTTGGTGGCGGACCACAAGGGCCAGATCATGGAGCTCTCGGGGGCCCGCACCACCGAGCGTCCCGTCACGGAGCCCATCCCCGACGGCCTCTCCCCGGACAACTGCCCCATCCCACAGATGCGGAGCGACATGGTGGAGTCGGTGGACCGGATGCGCTACCGCCGGGGTGACGAGCCCGACCTGCCCGCGTTCAAGGCGTTCGGCGCGAAGCCGTTCGAGGGTCTGGTGGCCGAGCCCTCGAAGGACGGCACGAAGCTCGTGTTCCGCAACACCCTCGGGGTGACCCTGGAGGACGTGGCGCTGCAGGCCCACTACGAGGGCTGCTACGGCAAGCCCGGCTCCCAGCGCCGGAAGGCCACCGCGAAGTCGCTGGCGCCCGGCGAGTCGCTCACCCTCGAGGCCCCGCTCCTCCTGCTCGAGGACGAGAAGGGCCCGGACCGCAAGGGAGGTCGGTCGCACAACTACGCGCTCGCGGCCATCCTGGTGAGCGCGGTGGGCCCGTCCACCTGGGTCACGATCGACATCGGGGCCTCCAGGCTGGGCATCCAGGTCCCGGACTGCCCGCGCTGAAGCCCGTCAGTGCGGGACGCCGGGAGCCCCCGAGAGCTTCTGGCGACGGAAGACCCGGATCATCCACACGTACGCCGCGATCAACGCCGGGGCCCCCGTGCCCAGCACGGCGAGGGTGCCCCAGAGCACGCCCTCCGGCGCGGCGGCCTGCTCGACGGTGAGCGTGCCCACCACGAGCCAGGGCCACTGGTTGGCGCCCCAGCCCGCGAGCAGGGCGACCACCTGGACGACCGCCAGCCCGCGGGCGATCCGGTAGCGACGACGCGCGATGGCGCCGACGAGCGCCACCCCGAGCAGCGCGGTGAGCCCCTGCATGACGAGCGCGAGCGGCGAGCCGAGCAGGCCGGCCGCCAGGAGCGGCGCGCCGCGCAGTGCGGCGAAGTACGCCATCCAGGCCGTCACGAACACCGCGCCTGCGGCCTGCAGGGCCCGCGTGCGGAAGTCCTCGCGCAGCTCGGCGTCCTCGGTGTCGACGAGCAGGTAGACCGCGGCGAGCAGGGTGAACAACGCGAGGGTGAAGGCGCCCGTGGCCAGCGGGAACGGCGCCAGCCACGGCTCCACCCAGCCCCCCGTGTACACGCCCGCGGCGTCCACCGTGAGCGCCCCGGACGCGACCGCCCCCGTGCTCACGCCCAGCATCACGGGCGCGAACACGCTCGCCAGCGAGAACACCCACGACCAGCGGGCCTGTATGTCCTCGCGACGGCTGTCGTACGTGCGGAAGACGAACGCCGTCCCGCGCAGCACGACACCGATGAGGAGCAGGGTGAGCGGCCAGTGCAGCGCGGTCCCGATCAGCGCGAAGCCCTTGGGGAAGCAGGTGAACAGGAGCACGATGACGAGGATCAGCCAGACGTGGTTGGCCTCCCAGATGGGCCCGATGGCCCGCGCGATGACGCGCCGCTGGGCCGATCGGCGCGGCCCCGACGCGAGCAGGTCGAGCACCCCGCCCCCGAAGTCCGCGCCCCCGGTGAGCACGTACACGCACAGCGCCACGAACAGCACGGCCGCGACGGCGTCAGGCCCCCACATGGCGGACCTCCGGACGCGGGCTGTGCACCTCGAACTGGCGGACGAGCAGGAGCGTCGTGACGACCCCGAGGACCGCGTAGAGCAGCGTGAACGCGAGGAACGGACCCGCCAGCCCCGGCATCGGCGTCACCGCCTCCGACGTGCGCATCACCCCGCCGATCACCCAGGGCTGCCGACCGACCTCAGTGGCCGTCCAGCCCGCTTCGACACCGACGATGCCCCAGGGTGAGGCCAGCACGCAGAGGGTCAGGAACCACGGTGCGTCGGGCACCCGTCGTGCACGGGCCACCAGCACGCCGGCGACGGCCACGAGGCCGGCCATGATGCCCATGCTCGCGAGCATCGTCTGGTAGGCGAGGTGCGTGACGAGCACCGGCGGCCGGTCGGCCCGCGGGACCTCCTTCAGGCCCATCACGGCATGGGTGGGGTCGCCGTAGGCCAGGACCGAGAGCAGGTAGGGGATCTCCACGCCCCACCCGGTGACCTCCGCGTCCTCGTCGGGCCAGCCGCCCACCACGAAGGGCGCCCCGTGTGGGTGGGTCTCCCAGAGGCCCTCCATCGCGGCCAGCTTCACGGGCTGCGTGTGGGCCACCTGATCCCCCACGACGTGCCCGGTGAGCGGCTGGGCGAGCGCGCAGAGGGTCGCGACCCCGAGCGCCAGCCCGAGCGCCCGCCGGTGGAAGGCCGAGGTGGGGTCCTGCCGCATCCGCCATGCGTGCACGCCGAGGACGGCGAACGCGGTGGCGAGCGGTGCAGCCACCGCCATGTGCAGGGCCTGACCGAAGGCGCTCGGGTTCAGCATGGCCTCGACGGGCCGGATGGCCACCACCGAGCCGTCGGGACCGAGGTCGAAGCCCGCAGGGGTGTTCATCCACGCGTTCACCGTGACCACGAACATCCCGGAGAGCATCCCGGACACGAGCACGCCCACGCCGGCCAGGAGGTGCGCCCGCCGGGAGACGTTCTCCCAGCCGTACAGGTACACGCCGAGGAAGATGGCCTCGAAGAAGAACGCGAAGCCCTCGAGGGAGAACGGCAGCCCGATGACGGGCCCGGCGAGCTCCATGAAGCGGGGCCAGAGGAGCCCGAGCTCGAAGGAGAGCACGGTGCCGGAGACGGCTCCGACGGCGAAGAGGATGGCGGCGCCCTTCGACCACGCCTTCGCGAGCTGGAGCCACACGGCGTCGCCGGTGCGCAGCCAGAGCGCCTCCGCGAGGACCATGAAGAGCGGGAGCCCCATGCCGAGCGTCGCGAAGATCATGTGGAACCCGAGCGACAGGGCCATCTGCGAGCGTGCGGCGAGCAGGTCTTCCATGACGTCCCCTATGGGGGCGGGGGTGTATGAGAGAGCGGGGCAACACCGCGCTGCACATCACCGGATATGCTCGGCCCGAGACGAGATGACGTTCTTCCTTTCGATATCCCCCGCACACGCGCTCACCTGGAGTGTCCTGTCGCAGCAGGAGCTGGTCGACGCGCTGGACGGCCGCCAGTCCGGCGACACCATCCGCATCGTGGGTGACCTCGATCTCGTCGTGCCGGTGAACACGTCCATCGCGAACCTCCTGACGATCGAGGCCGTCGGCACGGCGTCGCTCACCTCCGAGCTCGCCGGAACGCCCGTGCTGACCGTGGCGAACGGCGGCGACCTGACGCTGCGCGACCTCACGGTCCAGGCGAACACCAGTGGCGGGCGGGCCCTCGTCGTGACGGTCGGGTCGCTCGCGCTGGACGGTGTCTCCGTCGTGGGATCGCCGGTGACGGGCGGTACAGGGGGCGGAGGCTGCATCCTGGCCACCGACGCCGCGCTCTCCGTGGTGGGGTCGGTCGTCCAGGGCTGCCTGTCGAACGGCGACGGTGGAGCGATCCGGGCCACGAACACCACCCTCTTCATGGTCTCCAGCGAGATCAACTCCTGCAGCGCCGCGAACGGTGGGGCCATCGCCATCGCGGGGACGGGGACCCTCGCGCTGGCGGGCTCGGTCCTCAGCTCCAACGTGGCGGCGAGCGACGGTTCGGGGGGCCACCTCCTCACCTCGGTGCCCACGACGCTGCTCGGCTCGACCCTCTCGGGTGGCCTCGCCGCCTACGGGGGGGCCGTGTACGCGTCCGGCGCCCTGTCCGTGGACCGCACCTCCATCGAGGGAGCCACCGCCACGAAGGACGGCGGTGCGATCTATCTGAGCCCCGCCAGCTCCATCGAAGTGCACGACTCGGTGTTCCTCGGCAACAGCGCGGCACAGGGAGCACCCGGCCTCGGCGGCGGCGCGATCCTGGCCAACGACGCGGCCAGCGTGGAGGTGGTGCGCACCCTGTTCTGCGGCAACAACACCGACGCGAACGGGGGCGCCATCCACCTCGAGGGTTCGGGCACCGGAGGGACGCACCACATCGTCAACAGCGTCTTCCACGGGAACGCAGCGCAGAAGGGCGGTGGTGTCTACGCGCGCGAACCGGACACCACGATCGTCCGCGACTCCTGGTTCGCGGATGTGGCCTCGGCGGGCGGCTCCGCCCTGAGCGTGGACGTGGCCTCGAACGTGCTGGCGAGCACCAACGCCTATCTGGCCCACGGAACTCAGTTCACCCTGGTCGCGGCGGCTCTCGGCACAGGGTCTTCCAGCTCCGACCTGTTCATGCCCAACGTCTCCCAGGCCAACTTCACCCTCACCAACCCGACGACGGGCTTCTTCGCCCCACCGGTGGTGACGTCCTGCGACTTCGTGGACGCCGGCTGGGACGCGCTCTCGGATGTCGTCGGACCGTTCCGTACCGGGGCACCGGACGGGTGGCCCGACACCGACACGGACGGGCTGGTCTGCCTGATCGATGCCGACGAGGACTGCCCGGAGGACGCGGACACGGACACGGACGCAGACACCGACTCGGACTCCGACACCGATGCCGACGCGGACT